>JACJWN010000001.1 GCA_020637165.1 Mycolicibacterium sp.
TGGGTCCACAAGTGGTTCAAGAAGTGGTGTTCGATTGGCTCAACAAGAGGCTGCGCTGACCGTCTGGTCACCCGCCGCGATGATGCCCCATCTCACTGCGTTGGCGGCCGACCATGTCCCACTGCGCACGTTGATCATGCTGCGACAGCCCGACTCCCCCACGAACCCTGTCAGGCGGGCACGATCATCATGCGAAGTGGGACATGGACCTCGGGAGATCAGCCGCGCAGAGCCTGCGCCAACTCGCTGAATGCGTCCACGAGCAGTCCCATGTCCTGCTGGGTGTGGGCAACGGAGACCAGCCACTGCTCGTCGAGTCCGGGCGGGGTGAGGATGTTCCGGTTGATCCCCCACAGCCAGCTCAACTCGGCGGCCTCGAAGTCGGTGCGCTTGTAGTCGCGGTAGTTGCGAACCGGCGTCGTGGCCCACGTGACGGCACCCTTCACGCCGAAACCGACGGTGTGGGCCGGCAGTTCGTAGCGGGCGATGATCTCGTCCATGGCGTCGAGGGCGCCGTTGTTGATGTTCTCGGCGTGTCCGAGTACATCAGGGGTGCAGATCTCGTCGACCGCGGCGGCGGCAGCCATGGTCAGCGGGTTGCCGTTGTAGGTGCCGAAATGCCACATCCGGCCGTCCGTGATGGTGGACATGATGTCCTTGCGGCCACCGAAGGCGGCCAGCGGCAGCCCGCCGCCGATGCTCTTGGCCAGCGTCACGAGGTCGGCCTTGACCCCCAGCCGCTCCGAGGCCCCGGCGTACCCAGCGGTCAGCCCGGTCTTCACCTCGTCGAACACCAGCAGCGCACCGTGGCGGTCACATGCCTCACGCACTCCGGCGAGGTAGCCCGCGTCGGGAAGCACGATGCCGATGTTCTCGAGCACCGGCTCCATGACCACGGCCGCGATCTCGTCCTTGTACTCGGCGAGCAGTGCCTCGAGGCGCTCCAGGTCGTTGTAGGGCACCACGTGGACGATGCCCGCCTCGACCTCGAAGGGCACCACCGGGACCGGCGCGTCCTCCGGGCCGGCCTCGGCGACCTCGGGCTTCACCGAGACCGACAGGGCGTCGTAGCCGCCGTGGTAGCCACCTTCGATCTTGATGATCCCGCGCTTGCCGGTGAAGGCGCGCGCAGCCTTGACGGCGTACATGTCGGCTTCGGTGCCGGAGTTCGCGAAGCGCACCTGCTCGAGGTGGAAACGGCTCTGGTAGCGCTCGGCGATGTCCGTGGTGGTCGGCGAGGGTGTGACGAACAGGGTCCCGGTCTCCAGCGCCTTCGAGACGTACTCCACAACCAGGGGGTTCAAGTGACCGACCAGCATGGCACCGAAGCCCATGGACAGGTCGAGGACCTGGCGGTCGTCGACATCGGTGAGCCATGCGCCCTTGGCGGCCTTGAAGGCCAAGGGGTGCGGGTCCCAGTGTTGGAAGGAGGACGCGACACCCAGCGGCAACGGCTCCGAGGCGCGGGCGTGGTGGGCGGCCGAGCCCGGCGTGGAAGCGGTGAAGCGTTCCCACTCCTTGGCCATGAGCGCCTCGATCCGCTGCGGGTCGAGCGGTGTGGAGGATGCGGGAACGGTACGCCGGGTGGCGGGATCGTTCGCCGGGTACGAGGTCGCTGCGGACTGGGCCGTGTCTGTCATGTCTGCTCCGAAAACGGGTGGATTTCCCCTGAAGGTAGCAAGAATCCCGGCGGTTCGGCACCCCCAACGGGAGGATCAACCTTCGCAAATCGTCTCCTCGGGCTCGCTCT
>JACJWN010000010.1 GCA_020637165.1 Mycolicibacterium sp.
TCCGGTGTCGGTCCCGGTGTAGGTTCCGGTGTCGGTTCCGGTGTCGGTGGTGCCGGCGTTGGCGATGGCCTGGCTCCACTTGGTCAGGGTGGCCGGATCCAGGGCGATGATGTTGGCGGTGCTCATCTGGCCCAAGCCCACCCCGTCGAGGGTGTAGGTCTGTTGGTTGCCCACGATCGCGATCCGGGTCGAACCCCCAACCTGGCTGAGATCGAAATTGGTCGGCTGGAACCACCCGAAATCCAACCGGTCGGCAGCCGGGTCGAAATCCAACACGGTATCGGTGCCCCACTTCCACGTAATCACCGTGGTAGTACCGGGGACAGCGGTCGCGGTCGCCGGGCCGGCCACTGTGGCAGCGGCTCCGGCCACGGCGGCCGCAGGTGCGGGCCGGCCCTGCCTGCGGGCCACGGCCAGGGCCGCCCACGACAGCGGCGACTCCATCGGCAGCCCGGGAATGGTCCCGCCGAACAAGGGCGCCAACACCGCCTGGATCGCGGCCAGCGGTGCCGCGACCGCAGATGCGGGTCCCGCGACCGGCGGAGCCGACACCTCGGCCTCTGGGGTGGCCCCGGCCTGTGCGACGGTGGCCGCGGCAGGCCGGACTGTCTCGACGGTCAGCTCGGGTCCTTCCGTCACTGGTGCCGTGACGGGCACCGGTACCGACGCGGTGGTCGTGGATTTACCGACAGGGCCGGTCGCCGGCCCGGTCTGCGGTCCGGCCGGGAAGCCTGCGGTCGGGAAGTCATCCTTGAGGTCGGGCACTTCGGGCGCCCCCGTTGACAGAGCCTGCCGCCCCTGGACGACCGGAACGTCGGCCGAGTCCAAGCCCTGGTTTGTCGCTGCCGCGCCACGCCCTCGGTACGGTTGCCGGGGAGCCTGGCTCGAGGGTGCGCGGTTCACTCCGCCACGCTGGCGGCGTATCGCGGTGTCATTGGAGGTTGCGGAGGACGAGTCGGCGGAGGGCGCGGCGGGGGATTGTGTGGTGCTCGCGTCGGGCTCGGCGACCGCTATCCCGATACCGCCGAGCACGCTTCCGACGCCGAGCGCCGCCGCGAGCGCCCCGACCCGGCCCACCGCCTTTCCCGCACTCTTCGTGATCGTCGCGGCGACGACGAACGGGTTCAGGTGACGTGACGGGCGGGCGTTCATGATCTTCTCCTTGAGCTGACGTCCTCCCCGGCGGCGGACGCTTCTTACCCTTGCGCGAACCGTCTTCGGGCTCGTCCACTGGTCAGGCCTCGTCCCGGGTGAACCCACTGTCCCCCGATCAGTGGACGGGTTATTCGGCCGGTTGCGATTCGCGGCGGGTGAATCGCGTCCGGGCACACGAGCCTGTGGATGAGGCTGCCATCGCCTGGTAGAAGGCGCAAGAGGCCAACGGCAAAGAGGCCCCGGCGGCGACGGTTTAGTGGTCCCGCGTAGAACGGATTAGGGTGTCACGAGCACCGGGGCGGGTCCGGCGCCGTTTCTAGGAAGCACGAGCACAGCTCATGACAGATACCAAGACGACAGTGGGCGTCGTCGCCGAGTCGGGGGCAGACGAGCGCAGGGTGGCGCTAGTGCCCAAGGCGGTCACCGCTCTGGTGAACCAGGGCGTTGCGGTGGTGGTCGAGTCCGGCGCCGGAGAACGGGCGCTGTTGCCCGACGATCTCTACACCGCGGCCGGGGCCACCATCGGTGACGCATGGAACAGCGACATCGTGGTGAAGGTGGACCCCCCGACCGCCGATGAGTTGTCAAAACTGCGGTCCGGTCAGACCGTGATCGGTTTCCTGCACCCCCGCAATGCGGACAACCAGATCGCCGCGCTCAAGACCGCCGGGGTCCAGGCGTTCGCGGTGGAGGCGATTCCGCGGATCTCAAGGGCCCAGGCAATGGACGCGCTGTCCTCGCAAGCCAACGTCGCCGGCTACAAGGCGGTGCTGCTCGCGGCCAGCGAGTCGACCCGGTTCTTCCCGATGCTGACCACCGCCGCGGGGACGGTCAAGCCGGCCACCGTTCTGGTGCTCGGGGTTGGTGTGGCCGGACTGCAGGCGCTGGCCACCGCCAAGCGGCTCGGGGCCCGTACCACCGGATATGACGTGCGTCCGGAGGTGGCCGACCAGGTGCGTTCGGTCGGTGCCCAGTGGCTCGACCTCGGTATCGACGCCGCCGGTGAGGGGGGCTACGCCCGTGAGCTCACCGAGGACGAACGGGCCCGGCAGCAGAAGCGGCTCGAAGAGGCGATCGGTGGTTTCGACGTGGTCATCACCACCGCCCTGGTGCCGGGGCGCCCGGCGCCGCGGTTGGTGACGGCAGCCGCGGTCCAGGGCATGAAGCCCGGAAGCGTGGTGGTCGACCTCGCCGGCGAGACCGGGGGCAACTGTGAGCTCACCGAACCGGGCAAGACCGTGGTCAAGCACGGGGTGACGATCGCCTCGCCTCTGAACCTGCCCGCGACCATGCCCGAACACGCCAGCGAGTTGTACTCCAAGAACATCACCTCGCTGCTGGAACTGCTCATCGACGATGGCGCGCTCGCGCCGGATTTCACTGACGAGGTCGTCGCGGCCTCCTGCGTCACACGCGAGGTGCCGAACTGATGTACACCCAGCTGCTGGCCAACCTCGCGATCCTGGTGCTCGCCGGGTTCGTCGGGTTCGCCGTGATCTCCAAGGTGCCCAACACGCTGCACACCCCGCTGATGTCGGGCACCAACGCCATCCACGGCATCGTCGTGCTCGGGGCCCTGCTGGTATTGGGGGATCTGCCCGCCGACGCCAGTTGGGGAGTGCGGGCCATCGCCTTCGTCGCCCTGGTGTTCGGCACCCTCAACGTCATCGGCGGTTTCCTGGTGACCGACCGCATGCTCGGCATGTTCAAGAGCAAGAAGAAGGAAGTGCCGGCGGCGGGCGCTAAGGAGGTCACCAAGTGACCAATCTCGTCCCAGTGCTCTACATCCTCGCGTTCGCGCTGTTCATCTACGGTTTGATGGGTCTGACCGGCCCCAAGACGGCGGTGCGCGGCAACTGGATTGCCGCCACCGGTATGGGGATCGCCGTCGTTGCCACACTCATGAAGGTCCGGGATACGGCCGCGGTCAACTGGGTTCTCATTGTCGCCGGGCTGGCGATCGGTGTGATCCTCGGCGTCCCTCCGGCGAAGAAGACCAAGATGACGGCGATGCCGCAGCTGGTCGCGCTGTTCAACGGCGTCGGCGGTGGCACGGTCGCGCTGATCGCCTGGGCCGAGTTCATCGAAACCGACGGTTTCTCGCACTTCAAGCCGGAGCAGTCGCCGACGGTGGCGCTGGTGGTCGGTTCGTTGTTCGCGGCGATCATCGGCTCGGTTTCGTTCTGGGGCTCGCTGGTCGCCTTCCTGAAGTTGCAGGAGTCGATTCCGAAGAACGTCGAGAAGAAGTTGGTGGCCTCGGCCAAGCTCTTCCAGGCTGCCAACATCGTGCTGCTCGTCGCAGCCGTCGGCGCCGCGGTCTATATCGGCCTCAATTCGGGCCTGTCGGTGTGGTGGATCGTGCTGGTACTCGTGCTCGCCGCGCTGATGGGCCTGTTCGTGGTGTTCCCAATCGGGGGCGCCGACATGCCGGTGGTGATCTCGCTGCTGAACGCGCTGACCGGCTTGTCGGCCGCAGCGGCCGGCCTGGCGCTCAACAACACCGCCATGATCGTCGCCGGCATGATTGTCGGCGCCTCCGGTTCGATCCTGACCAACTTGATGGCGGTCGCGATGAATCGGTCCATTCCGGCCATCGTGTTCGGTTCCTTCGGCGGCGGCGAGGCCGCGGGCGGACCCGCCGGCGGCGAACAGGGCACCGTCAAGGCGACGTCGGCCGCCGACGCGGCCATCCAGATGGCCTACGCCAACCAGGTGATCGTCGTTCCCGGCTACGGGTTGGCCGTTGCGCAGGCCCAACACGCGGTCAAGGAGATGGCCGACCTGCTGGAAGAAAAGGGCGTCGAGGTCAAATTCGCCATCCACCCGGTCGCCGGCCGCATGCCCGGCCACATGAACGTGCTGCTCGCCGAGGCCGACGTCGAATACGACGCCATGAAGGAAATGGACGACATCAACGGCGAGTTCCCCCGCACCGACGTCACCCTGGTGATCGGTGCCAACGACGTCACCAACCCGGCGGCCCGCAACGATCCGTCCAGCCCAATTCACGGGATGCCGATCCTCAACGTCGACCAGTCCCGGTCGGTGATCGTGCTCAAGCGGTCGATGTCGTCGGGCTACGCCGGCATCGAGAACCCGCTGTTCTTCCTGGAACAGACCTCGATGCTGTTCGGTGACGCCAAGAAATCGGTGTCGGAGGTCATCGAGGAGCTCAAAGCCCTCTAACCCGCCGGAGGTGTCGGGCTGAACCACCCAGGGGATTCGGCCAGGTCGCGCGTCCGTCACCCCGAGGACCTAGGTCCTCTTCCTTGGTTACCAATGGCGTTGGATGCGTCGACTTGACGAGGTTACGTTTTTCTCCTACCTCTGACGGAAGGCTCGAAATGCAGATTTCGCTTCGCTCCCCCTCTGTAGTCGGCGCCGTTGCCGTGATGGGTGTAGGCGCGATCGTTTCGGCACAAGTGAACGCGACCCATCTGGGACACAAGGCTCTTGATGTGCCTTTGGTCGCGTCTCCGACAGTGCTGACCGCCGCTAGCTTCGACAACCCGATCTCCGTGTTGACCAATACCGCGGTGGCGGCCTGGGACTTCCTGTTCGATCCGAACGACAAAACTTTCGGCCCGTTGGTGCAATCCGATGGCATGACCGCGTACGAGTCTTTTTGGGGTGTGCTGCCGGAGACGATCTTCCAGGCCAATCCGGTTGCGACTCAGATCGTTTTCAACGTGTCCAACTACGTGGACGGCATCGGTGACGCGGTGTTCATGTCGATCGGCACTCTGGCCGATGGAGTGTGGGCGCTGCCCGGAGCGGTGGTGAGCGCTACCGAAAAACTGTTCAGCGGTGACATTCTCGGCGCACTGGAGACTCTGGCCACTGCTGTTGTCGACCCCATCGTGGAAGCCGCGGGTGGCCTGGTTGCGGTGCTGGGGGCTGCGGTGGGGAACGTCTTCGAAAACCTGAAGAACGTCGCACAGGAGGTGCCGACAGCCCTCCTTAACTACTGGAGCGCGATATCCGGTGGTGCCAGTGCGGTGTTCGAAGCCGCTGTAACGACGGTCCGCAATACGGTGAGTGCCTTGACCAGCGGTGATCTTGCAGGTGCGTGGAACGCCGCAGTCAACGGTCTGCTCGGGTCGGGGGCCACCGACATCCCCGGCGCCATCATCAATGCGACTATCGGTTTTTCCCTCCCGGGTATGACTCCGAGCCTGCGTTTCGCCACGGAGTCGGCGATCAACTCCTTCGCCAACGCCATCGACGGGGGCTTCTTGGGCAGCAAGAGGTACTACCCGGTTCTTCAGAAGGCGTCGTCCAGCGCTGCAGTCCTCCCCGCGAGTTCTGCGGCGACTGCGCAGGGTGAGGCGGCTTTCGATAGCAGCCCGCAAGAGTTGCCGGCGCCGGTGAGGGCGGCGTCGAGCACCGAGACGGAAGTTTCAGGTCTCGACTCGGTGCCGGTCAGCGGCGGTGCCGCGGAGACCGTCGGCCCAGCCCAGACTACGACGCCGGACAGCAGCCGGACCAGCAGGGCGCAGACCCGCGCTTCTTCAGCCGGCCGGGACGTTCGTCAAGCCGGTGCCGGCGGCAACGGCGCGCGAGGTGCCAAGTCGGCTGACCCACGCCGGTGAGACCGGCCGGCCAGCAGCATGGCCCACCTGTTGAGGTCTTGGCGGGCCGATTGAGTCCGTGAAGACCCCAAGCCGCGGGCGGCGGGCTTGTTGTGAACTGCTAGGTGGACGGCTTGGGCCCGATCAGCAGAACAGTCTCCAGCGCGGCACGGAACTCGTCGGAGATCGGTGTCGGACCCGTTTCGTTCAGCAGCACCAGAACGGTGTCGCACACCCCGATGCAGCGGCCCTCAAGGAACAGCCCCGTGGAGGCCACATAGGAGGTGCGTCCGATCCGGCCGACACCCGCGCCGGTCTGGAAGGTCGCCGGCCAGTGTGTCTCGGCCAAGAAGTGCACGGTGTTCTGCGAAGTGACCAGCCGCGGCCGGCGGGTGCCGGTGTCGTAGGCGGCCGGCAGCAGGGCCCGGTTCATGCTGGCCCGGGCGTTTTCGTGCAGGGATTCCAAGGCCAGGTTGTTCATATGTGCGTTGGCGTCCATGTCGCCGTAGCGGGCTTGAGCGGTGTCGACGACCGGGTAGGTTTCAAGTCGCAGCCGAGCCGGATCGGGCCGGGCGGCGGTTGTCGTCCAGTCGGTCACGGAGCCCGTTGTGAACCGATTTAAACGGGCGGGTACGAGGGAGTGCCGGTCCAGTCGGTGCCACGAAGGGCCCACGGCAGCCAGCTGAAGAAGTATTCAATCTCGTCGGTCGCGTCGTAATCGGGATTCGGATCCATGCTCAAACCTCCATCGTGCGTCCGACGTTTCCGATCTTATCCCCTCGGACCGGACGCTACGGCCGAACCGGGCCATTGCCTAAACTATCCAACCAGTTGATTGGGACCGACAGCCGAGCGAGGAGACCATGCCACCGGAGAACGGCACCAGCCGGCGCGAAGAGCTGCTGGCTGTCGCCACCAAGTTGTTCGCGGGTCGGGGCTACCACGGCACCCGGATGGATGACGTCGCTGAAGTGGTAGGTCTGAACAAGGCGACGGTGTACCACTACTACGCGAGCAAGTCGCTGATCCTGTTCGACATTTATCGACGGGCGGCCGAGAACACCCTGGCCGCCGTGCACGACGACCCGTCCTGGACCGCGCGCGAGGCGCTCTACCAGTACACGGTGCGGCTGCTGACCAATATCGCGGAGAACCCGGAGGGAGCGGCGGTGTACTTCCAGGAACAGCCCTACATCACCGAGTGGTTCACCGAGGAACAGGTCGCCGAGGTTCGCGAGAAGGAGACGCAGGTGTACGAACACGTCGCGGGCCTCATCGACCGCGGCATCGCCAGCGGCGAGTTCTTCGAGTGTGATTCCCACGTGGTGGCGCTGGGCTACATCGGGATGACGATGGGCGCCTACCGCTGGCTGCGGCCGGACGGTCGGCGCACCGCCCAGGAGATCGCCGCCGAATTCAGCACCGCGTTGTTGCGCGGGCTGATTCGCGACGCGACGACCCGGGTGGAATCCCCGCTGGGGCAGGCCGGGCCTGCCATGCCCGTCGGAAAGGCGCGCGTCTGATGCCACTGGTGAGCAAGACCGTCGAGGTCAATTCCGGGGCCGCGCACATCCTCGGCATCGTCGCCGACTTCGAGTCCTACCCGCAGTGGAACGACGAGGTCAAGGCCGTCTACATCCTGGCCCGCTACAACGACGGCAGGCCCAGCCAGCTGCGGATCGACACTGAGATTCAGGGGCATCTCGGTACGTACATCCAGGCGGTGTACTACCCGGGCCCCGCGCAGATCCAGACCGTCATGCAGCAGGGCGACATGTTCACCAAGCAGGAACAGCTGTTCTCGGTCGTCGAGATGGGCCCCTCCAGCCTGCTGACCGTCGACCTCGATGTTGAGACATCGGTCGTAGTGCCGGCTCTGATGGTCAAGAAGCTCGTCGGTGACGCGCTCGATCATCTTGCGAACAACCTCAAGACTCGCGCGGAGCAGTTGTCTCCGGGGTGCTGACGTCCGCGGATTTCTGACGGATTTCCAGTCCTCCGGCGTTTTGCCCCGCTTCGGCGCCGTCGTGCCGCAAGCTGACGGAGATGACTACAGCGGGCGTCGCGGGGACCGAGCAGCCGTACCTGTCCCGTCGGCAGAACTGGATCACCCAACTCGCCCGCCACGCACTGATGCAGCCGGAGGCCACCGCGCTGCGGTTCCGGGGCCGCACCACCACGTGGGCGCAGCTGCAGGTCCGGGTCGGCGCTCTCGCCGGCGCCCTGCACCGCCGGGGTGTCAGCGCCGGCGACCGGGTGATGATCCTCATGCTCAACCGCCCCGAATTCGTGGAGGCCGTCCTGGCCGCCAACTCCCTCGACGCCATCGCGGTCCCAGTGAACTTCCGGCTCACGGCAGCGGAATTGGCGTACCTGGTCGAGAACTGCGGTGCCGCCGTCGTGATCACCGAGCCCGCCCTGGCGCCCGTCGCTGCGGCCGTGCGCGAGAGCGCCCCCGCGCTGAGTGCGGTGATCGTCGCCGAGGCTCAGACCGGGGAGTCGATCCTGGGATACGAAGACCTGCTCGTTGAGGTCGGCGCCCCGGCGCCAACGGTCGACATCCCCGCCGACAGCCCGGCGCTGATCATGTACACCTCGGGCACCACGGGAAATCCCAAGGGAGCCGTGCTCACCCACGCCAACCTGGCCGGACAGGCCCTGACGGCGATCTACAGCACGGCCCCCGACATCGCCTCCGACGTGGGTTTCATCGGGGTGCCGCTGTTCCACATCGCCGGGATCGGCGGGATGCTCCCGGCGCTGACGATGGGCACCCCGACCGTCATCCACCCGCTCGGCGGATTCGATCCGGGCGAACTGCTCGACGTACTGGCTGCGGAGAAGGTCACCGGCATTTTCCTGGTCCCGGCGCAGTGGCAGGCGGTGTGCGCCGAGCAGCGGACCCGGCCGCGAGAGCTGAGCCTGCGGACACTGTCCTGGGGAGCCGCGCCGGCCTCGGACACCCTCCTGCGGCAGATGGCCGAGACCTTTCCCGGCGCCGCAATCCTCGCCGCGTTCGGCCAGACCGAGATGTCGCCGGTGACCTGCATGCTGAGCGGCGCGGACGCGCTGCGCAAACTCGGCTCGGTGGGCAAGGTCATCCCGACCGTGGCGGCCCGCATCGTCGACGACAACCTCGAGGACGTCCCGGCCGGGCAGGTCGGCGAAATCGTCTACCGGGCCCCCACGCTTATGGCCGGCTACTGGAACAACCCGCAAGCCACCGCCGAGGCGTTCGCCGGCGGCTGGTTCCACTCCGGCGACCTGGTCCGCAGCGACGACGAGGGCTACATCTGGGTCGTCGACCGCAAAAAGGACATGATCATCTCGGGCGGGGAGAACGTCTACTGCGCCGAGGTGGAAAACGTCCTGGCCGCTCACCCGGCGATCGTCGAAGTGGCGGTCATCGGGCGCCCGGACCAGAAGTGGGGCGAGGTGCCGGTGGCGGTGGTCGCGGTCAGCGGTTCCGGGATTCAGTTGAAGGACGTCGAAGAATTTCTCAGCGACCGACTGGCCCGTTACAAGCATCCCAAGGCGCTGGAGGTCATCGCGGCACTGCCCCGCAACCCAGCGGGCAAGGTGCTGAAAACGCAGTTGAGGGCACTTTTCGGTGGCGATGGGAAACCGGCGGGGGATCAATAGTGCGGTTGCGGCGTATGAGGCACAAGGGATCAGGTACATTCCTGTGGTCCTCCTTACTATCCAACGGTGGGGAGACCCTGATCACTTATCGCTCTGGCCAAGGGGGTTGCGTGCCGAACGGCTCTCCGTTGCGACGCCTCGACCGGCGTGGCCACTTCTGCGAGGTCCCGCGGTGACCGCGGCTACCGGCGTTGGCGGCTATGTCCGCAAACGATTCACCGGCCCGATGGTGGCCATGGGCGGCTTCTTCAAGATGTGCGTCCTCACCGCCAAGGCGCTGGCGCGGCCCTTCCAGTGGAAGGAATTCGTCAGTTTCAGCTGGTTCCTGATGACGGTCTCGCTGTTGCCGACGTTCGCCATGTCGATCCCGCTGACCGTGCTCATCATCTTCATCTTCAATCTGCTGCTGACCGAGTTCGGCGCCGCCGACGTTTCCGGCGCCGGTGCGGCACTGGCCTCGGTCACTCAGCTGGGGCCGCTGGTGACGGTGTTGGTCGTGGCCGGCGCAGGCTCCACGGCCATCTGTGCTGATCTCGGTGCGCGCACCATCCGCGAGGAAATCGACGCCCTCGAGGTCCTCGGCATCGATCCGATCCACCGGCTGGTGGTTCCCCGGGTGGCCGCCGCGACATTCGTATCGGTGTGTCTCAACGGCGGGGTGATCGTCATCGGCCTGGTGGGCAGCTTCATCTTCGGGGTGTTCCTCCAGAACATCTCGGCGGGCGCCTATATGCAGACACTGACGCTCATCACCGGTCTGCCCGAAGTCATCATCGCGGTAGCGAAAGCCGTCGCCTTCGGCCTCATCGCAGGCCTGGTCGGGTGTTACCGCGGGCTGACGGTCGGTGGCGGCGCCAAGGGCGTCGGCATCGCGGTGAATGAAACGCTGGTGCTGTGTGTGGTGGCGCTCTTCGCGGTAAACGTCATCTTCACGACCATCGGCGTGAGATTCGGGACGGGGCATTAGATGGCGACGGCAGCGGTTCCCTCACGGTTCCCCAAATTCGATGCCGGCAAATGGCTTAGCATGCCGGGTCGTTTCATGGACAGCACCGGCAAGGTCGGCTGGTTCGGCATCGAGGCGGTCCGGGAGATCCCCCACGCGATCCGCTACTACCGCAAGGAAATCATCCGGCTGATCGCAGAGGTCGGTATGGGTGCGGGCGCCATGGCGGTGGTGGGTGGCACCGTCGCCATCGTCGGCTTCATCACCCTGTCCGCCGGATCGCTCATCGCCATCCAGGGCTTCGCGTCACTGGGCAATATCGGGGTAGAGGCGTTCACCGGCTTCCTGGCCGCCATGGTGAACGTCCGATTGACCGCCCCGATCGTCACCGGTCAGTCACTGGCCGCTACAGTGGGCGCCGGTGCCACCGCGGAGTTGGGCGCTATGCGCATCTCCGAGGAGGTCGACGCACTCGAGGTGATGGGCATCAAATCCATCTCCTACCTGGTCTCCACCCGACTCGTCGCGGCGAGCGTCGTGATCATCCCGCTCTACGCGATGTCGCTGATCATGGCGTTCCTGGCCGCGCAGTTGACGACCACCGTTCTCTACGGGCAGTCGGGCGGTACCTATAACCACTACTTCCACACGTTCCTGCGGCCCGACGACGTGTTCTGGTCGTTCGTCGAGGTGATCATCATCTCGGTCTTTGTCATGATCAACCACTGCTACTTCGGCTATAACGCGAGCGGCGGCCCGGTGGGCGTCGGTGAGGCGGTCGGCAAGTCAATGCGTGCGTCTCTTGTCCTGATCCAGTTTGTGGTCCTGTTCGCTTCGTTGGCGCTGTACGGCACCAACCCCAACTTCAACCTGACGGTGTAGCGGCCATGACAGCTCCCCTGAACGAGTCAAGAAAGCCCCCGATACGGCTGGCGGGCAGCATCCTGCTCATCATCCTGGCCGTCGTCCTGACCTTCCTGCTGCTGCAGTTTCGCGGGAAGCTGACGCCGGAGACCAAACTCACCATGGTCGCATCCCGGTCCGGCCTGGTGATGGACCCCAACTCGAAGGTCACCTATAACGGGGTCGAGATCGGTCGCGTCAAGGCGATCGAGCCGACACTGCAGGACGGCAAAGAGGCCGCCAAGCTCTCCCTCGAGGTCAACCCCAAATACATCAAGCTGATCCCGTCGAACGTGGTAGGCAATATCGAGGCCACCACCATCTTCGGCAACAAGTACGTGTCGCTTTCGAGCCCCACCAATCCCAGTCCGGCGCGTATCAGCAGCACCGATGTGATCGACGCGCGCAGTGTCACCACCGAGTTCAACACCCTGTTCGAGACGATTACCGGTATCGCCGAGAGGATCGATCCGGTCAAGCTCAACCTGACCCTGTCGGCGACCGCGGAGGCGTTGACCGGTCTGGGCGCAAAGCTGGGCCAGTCTCTAGTCAACGCCAACGTGGCGCTGGACAACATCAACCCGCGGATGCCCCGTCTCCAGTACGGCATGCAGCGACTGGCCGGGCTCGCCGAGGTGTACACCGACGCCGGGCCGGACTTCTGGGACGGGCTGGACAATGCTCTGACCACCGTGCGCACCCTGGACAACCAGCGTGGTGATCTCGACGCGGTGTTGCTGGCCGCGGCCGGGTTCGGCAATACCGGTGCCGATGTGTTGGAACGTGGTGCCCCCTATCTGGTGCGGGTGATGTCCGACCTGGTTCCGACCTCTCAGTTGCTGAACACCTACAGCCCCGAGTTGTTCTGCATGGTGCGCAACTATGCCGAGACGCTGCCGATGGCGCTGGCCGGGTTCGGTGGCAACGGCTACTCGCTGGACATGCTGTCGGAGGTGCCCGTCGGAGCGGCGAACCCCTACGTGTACCCGGACAACCTGCCTCGGGTGAACGCCCGTGGTGGACCTGGCGGTGCCCCGGGGTGCTGGCAGAAGGTCACCCGGGACTTCTGGCCCGCTCCGGCCTTGGTTGCCGACACGGGCGCCTCCATCGCCCCGTACAACCATTTCGAACTCGGTCAACCGCTCCTCAACGAATATGTGTGGGGGCGTCAGTTCGGGGAGAACACGATCAACCCATGAAAATCACCGGCACCGCCATCAAACTGGGAATCGCATCTGTGATTCTGCTCCTCTGCACCGCGATGCTTGTGGTGGTGTTCGGGCAGTTGCGTTTCCAGCGTTACAACACCTACACCGCCGAGTTCAACAACGGCAGTGGACTCAAGAGCGGTCAGTTCGTCCGGGCCGGCGGTGTCGAGGTCGGCAAGGTCGCCGATGTGACACTGGCGGACAACGGCCAGCGTGTTCTGGTGAAGTTGGCCGTTGACAAGTCGCTTCCCATCTACCAATCGACGGGGGCGCAGATTCGCTATGCGAACCTGATCGGTGAGCGCTATGTCAACCTGGACCGGGGCACCGGCGCCGGCGCCGATGAGGTGCTGCCTCCGGGCGGATTCATACCACTGGCCCGCACGCAGCAAGCCCTTGACCTCGACGCACTGATCGGCGGCTTCAAGCCGCTGTTCAAGTCGCTGGATCCGGACAAGGTCAATAACATCGCCACCTCCCTGGTCACAGTGTTCCAGGGACAGGGCGGCACGGTTGCAAGCATTCTGAGCCAAACCGCGCAGTTGACGGCCACCCTCGCCGACCGCGACCGGGCGATCGGTGAGGTGATCACGAACCTCAACACCGTGCTCACCACGGTCAACAAGCACCACAAGGATTTCGACCAGACGGTGGACAACTTCGAGGTGCTGATCACCGGCTTGAAAAACCGCGCTGATCCGCTGGGTGAATCTATCGCCGACATCAGCAACGCATCGGGAACGTTGGCCAGCCTCCTCGCCGAGGACCGTCCTCTGTTGCAGGAAACGTTGCCGAAGCTGGAAACCATCCAACAGCCCTTCGCCGACGACCCGGGCAAGCTCGACAAGTTGCTCACGGAATACCCGACGGCGATCAACCTGATCGGCCGCGCAGGTGGCATTTACGGTGACTTCTTCAACTTCTACCTGTGTGATCTCAACCTGAAGCTCAACGGCCTTCAGCCCGGCGGGCCGGTGCGCACCGTGCGGATCACGAAACAGCCGTCGGGGAGGTGCACGCCGCAATGATGACCTTGCAAGGCTCGAACCGCGTTCGAGTGGGCCTGCTCGGCTTGGTGATCCTGGTGATGGTCGTTGCCGTCGGCCAGAGTTTCGCCAGCGTGCCGATGTTGTTCGCCAAGCCGATGTACTACGCGTACTTCACCGACGCGGCCGGTTCCCACGCCGGCGACAAGGTTCGCATCAGCGGTTTCGACGTCGGTCAGCTCAAGTCGATCGACATAGAGGGCGACCGCGTGAAGGTCGGATTCGTCCTCGGCAACTACCGGATCGGAAGCGACAGCCGGGTGTCCATCCGCACCGATACCATCCTTGGCAAGCGCGTCATGGAGATCGAACCCCGCGGATCCAAGCCGCTTGTGGTGAACGGAATCCTCCCACTGGAGCAAAGCACCACGCCCTACCAGCTGTATGACGCCTTCTCGGATCTGACCACCGAGACCGCCGGTTGGGATCTCAAAGCCGTCAAGAACTCGCTCAACGTCCTCTCGGAGACTCTCGACGCCAGCGCCCCTGAGCTGAAGTCGGCCCTCGACGGCGTTGCGCGATTCTCCGACACCATCGGCAAGCGTGACGATCAATTCAAGGATCTGCTGGCCCATGCGAACCAGGTTGCCGGCGTGCTCGGTGACCGCAGTGAACAGATCAACCGGCTGCTGGTGAACGCCCAGTACCTGCTGGCCGCGGTCAACCAACGTCAGGCCGAGGTGGACCTTCTGCTGTCGAACGTCTCGGCGGTGTCTCAACAATTCACCGGGTTCGTCAACGACAACCCGAATCTGACCCATGTGCTCGAGCAGTTGCAGGTCATCAGCGACATGCTGGCCCGGCACAAAGAGGATCTGGCCTTTTCGATCGAGACCGGCGCACAGTTCATGGGATCTTTGGCCGAGGCGATCGGCTCGGGGCCGTTCTTCAAGTCTCTGGTGGTCAACCTGATCCCTTACCAGGCATTGCAGCCGTTCGTCGACGCCGCCTTCAAGAAACGCGGTATCGACCCCGAGGAGTTCTGGCGCAACGCCGGTCTGCCGGCGTTCCAGTTCCCGGATCCCAACGGCACCCCGCACGGTAACGGCGCACCGCCGGCCGCCCCCACCCCGTTGGAGGGAACCCCCGAACACCCGGGTCCTGCGGTGCCTCCCGGTTCGCCGTGCTCCTACACCCCAGGCGTCGGTGGCGTAGGCACCCCGGACAACCCGCTGCCCTGTGCGGCGGCGACCC
The DNA here is from genome assembly GCA_020637165.1 of Mycolicibacterium sp. Lineage (GTDB taxonomy): Bacteria > Actinomycetota > Actinomycetes > Mycobacteriales > Mycobacteriaceae > Mycobacterium. Next base: position 14,666 of record JACJWN010000010.1, read on the forward strand.
AGGGTCCCTTCGGTCCCGTCCCGGGCGGCTTCGGACCCCCGGATGTGATGATGGCTCCATTCAACCCGGATGCTGCCACGCCGAACCACGGCGTGCCGTCGGCGGCGATCCCCGGGCTGCCCGGTCCGCTGGTGCCGGGCGCACCTGGTCCGGCGCTGGCCCCCGGCCCGCCGGGTGCCAGGACGGTCCCGGTGCCGGACGTGCCGGATCCTGCGGAGGCGCTCGCGCCCACCGACATGGGAGGGGCTTAACCGATGTCCGTCCGTAATCTGCGGCTGTCAAACCTCTCCCGCGGAGGTGCAGTTATCGCCGCGCTGGCCGTCATCCTCGGGGTGATCGGCGCCTACGTGGGCTACCACCTATACAAGAAGGCCACCACAACCACGGTCATCGCCTACTTCACCGACACCATGGCGCTGTACCCAGACGACCGGGTCCAGATCATGGGCGTTCCAGTCGGCAAGATCGACAGCATCGAAGCCGCCGGCGACAAGATGAAGGTGACGCTGAGCTACGACAGCAAGTACAAGGTGCCGGCGGAGGCGACCGCGTCGATCCTCAACCCCACTGTGGTGGCCTCCCGGGTGATCCAGTTGTCCCCGGCCTACACCGGTGGCCCAGCACTACAGGACAACGCTGTCATCCCCATGGAGCGCACTCAGGTGCCGGTCGAGTGGGATGACATCCGCAATCAACTCGACAAGCTGACCGTCGAGCTCGGCCCGACCCCGAGTCAGCCGAAGGGTCCGCTGGGCAACCTTGTCGAATCGCTTGCCGACACCCTCAACGGCAAGGGTCAGCAGATCAACACCACCTTCCGGGCGTTGTCCGACGCGGTGGGCGCCCTCAACGAAGGGCGTGGCGATCTGTTCGCGACGACCAAGAGCCTGGCGTTGTTCGTCAACGCTCTGCATGAGAGCGATCAGCAGTTCGTCGCTCTGAACAACAATCTGGCGACCCTGACGTCCTCGCTGAACAACTCCGACCAGGAACTGGCGCAGGGCCTGGTCGATATCGACAGCTTGTTGACTACGGCGCGGCGGTTCGTCGACGACAACGGCTCGCTGCTGGCCACAGATATCAACAACCTCGCCGACGTCACCAACGCGCTAATGCAGCCGGGCCCTCGAAACGGCCTCGAGACAGCGCTTCACGTCTACCCGAACCTGGCCGCAAATCTCAACAACATCTACCACCCGGCGCATGGCGGCCTCATCTCGATTCCGGCGATCGCCAGTTGGGCCAATCCGATGCAGTTCCTCTGCAGTGCCATTCAGGCCGGCAGCCGGCTTGGCTACCAGGATTCCGCGGAACTGTGCGCTGAGTACTTGGCCCCGATCCTGGACGCGACGAAGTTCAACTACCCGCCGTTCGGGGTCAATCAGTTCGCCAGCGCATCGACGCTGCCGAAGTACGTCGCCTACTCCGAGGAGCGGCTGCGTCCGCCGCCGGGCTACAAGGACACCACGGTTCCTGGTATCTGGTCGCGTGACACCCTGTTCTCGCACGGGAACCATGAACCGGGCTGGATCGTCGCACCCGGAATGCAGGGCGTTGAAGTGCAACCGTTCACCGCGAACATGCTCACCCCGGATTCGCTGGCAGCGTTGATGGGTGGCCCCGATCCGACGTCGTACCCGCCGGGTGGTCCACGGGGCGGCGCGCCGTCGGACTCCTATGACCAGCGCAATCCGCTCCCGCCGCCGTGGTACCCGCCGGCCCCGCCGAACCCGGCGCCAGCGCCGGACGTCATACCCGGACCGCTTCCGGTCTCGCAGCAGATCGGACCTCCGGCACCGGCGGCCGCGGCGCCCGCGGCACCGATGCAGATGGGACCTGCGCTGCCTGCTGAATCAGGGGGTGGACAGTGACCGCGTCTCTTTCAGGCCTGCGGGTTCTGGGCCGGCGGGGGCTGATCATGGCTGTGACCGCGATGGTCCTGACGTCTTGCGGATGGCGTGGCATCGCCGCCGTGCCGCTGGATCTGGGGCCGGGCAGTCAAGCAGGCTCGGAGACGATCTACGTCCAGGTCGCCGACACCCTGGCACTGAATATCAACAGCCGGGTGAGGGTGGCCGACGTGTTCGTCGGCACAGTGCGGAAGATCGAGTTGAAGGACTGGGTCCCGACGCTGACACTGCGCGTGGAACCCGGCGTTTCGCTACCGGCCAACGCAACCGCCAAGATCGGTCAGAGCAGCCTGCTAGGCACTCAGCATGTCGAATTGGCGGCTCCACCGGATCCGTCCTCGGAGCCTTTGCGCAACGGTGCAACCATCCCACTGAGCCGTACGTCGGCGTTCCCGACCGTCGAGCGCACGCTGGCGAGTGTTGCGACGGTCCTGCGTGGCGGGGGTATCCCGAATCTCGAGATCATCCAGAACGAGGTGAACGACCTTCTCACCGGGAATGCCGATCAGATCAGGGCATTCCTGGGCAAACTAGACGTATTCACCGCCGAATTGAACAAGCAGCGCGACGATATCGCCCGAGCTATCGAATCGACCGGCGAGCTGTTCACCTATGTGTCCAGCCGCAACACCACAATCGACCGCCTGCTGGTTGATCTCCCCCCATTGATGAACTACCTGGCCGGGGCCCGCGATCAGGTCAGTGACGCGGTGATAGCCCTCGGCCGCTTCGGCAAGGTCACCGGTGAGACTTTGTCGGCGTCACAGGCGAACCTCCGGACCAATTTGGAACTGCTGCAACGGCCGCTTGTCCAGCTGGGCCGGGGTGCACCCTATTTCCTGGATGCGCTGCGCCTGGCCATAACCAATCCGTACCCGATCGACAACGTGCCGAAGGTGATCCGCGGCGACTACATGAACCTGTCGCTGACCTTGGATCTGACGCTCAGCTCGATCGACAACGCGGTGCTGACCGGTACCGGGGTGTCCGGCATGCTGAGGGCGCTGGAGCAATCCTGGGGACGAGATCCGTCGACGATGATCCCGGACGTCCGCTTCACGCCGCACCCGAACATGACCGATGGCGGGCCGTATGTCGAGCGCGGCGAGTGAGTGAAGGAATGACCTGATGCTGCTTACTCGCTTCGTCAAGACGCAGTTAGTGATTTTCGTCGTCCTGACTGTTCTCGCTCTGCTGGGTCTGGGCGTGTATTTCCTGCGCCTGCCCACGGTTGCGGGGATCGGCCAGTACGAGCTGAAGGTTGATCTGCCGGCCGCCGGCGGCCTGTACAAGACCGCCAACGTCACCTATCGGGGCATCACCGTCGGCAGGGTCACCGACATCGAACCCACAGAGACCGGCGCCCGCGCAACCCTGAGCATCGGCGACAAGTACAAGATCCCGACCGACGCCAGTGCCAACGTCGGCTCGGTCACCGCTGTCGGCGAGCAGTACCTGAACTTCGTATCGAGCGGAGACCCCGGCCAGTACTTCACGCCCGGACAGGTGGTCACTAAGAGCACCATCCCGCAACCGGTCGGCGTCGCCCTCGACAACACCTACAAGGCGCTGGCGGCAATCCCGTCGACCAAAATCCCCACCCTGTTGGACGAAACGGCCCTAGCCGTCGGCGGTCTCGGACCGACACTGCAGAGGCTGGTGGACGGTACCCAGTCCTTCGTCACCGCGTTGTCGGAAAACATCGACGACATCGATGACATCGTCGACAACGCGCCGCCGATCCTCGACAGCCAGGTGCGGTCCGCGGATGCGATCTACGTCTGGGCGGCGAACCTCAATTCGCTCACCCGGCAGGCGAAGGAGCAGGACGCGGCGGTCAGTGACATCCTCACCCAGGGCGCACCGGCTGCCGAGCAACTCAACACGCTGTTCGTCGATGTTCAGGATGGGCTGCCACAGACGTTGGCGAATCTGGCGATCATCACTGAGATGCTGAGCCGCTACCACAAGGGCGTCGAGCAGTCACTGGTGCTCCTTCCCCAGGGCCCGATCAACGGTCAGGCTGTTGCGGGTACGTTCCCGGGCAAGGCGCGCATCGACCTTGCGCTGTCTATCAACCAGCCCCCGCCGTGCCTCACCGGCTTCCTGCCGGCCGCGGAGTGGCGGGCACCGGCCGACACCAGCACAAAGGCGGTTGAGCGCGGCCTGTACTGCAAGATTCCACAGGAAACCCCGTCCAACGTCGTGCGCGGCGCGCGGAACCTGCCCTGTGTCGATGTGCCGGGCAAGCGGGCCGCGTCGCCGATGGAGTGCCGCGACGAGGAGCCCTACACCCCGCTGGGCAGCAACCCCTGGATCGGCGATCCGAACCAGATTCTCAACTGCCCGGCTCCCGGAGCGGTTTGCGATCAGCCGGTCAACCCCGGCACCGTGATACCGGCACCGTCGATCAACAACGGGATGAACCCGCTGCCGGCCGATCTGCTGCCGCAGACGCCCACACCGCCGATGAGCGACCCGGTCTCCCCGCCTGGGCAGGGCACCGTCCAGTGCGCCGGACCGTGGCAGCCGGGATGGCCGCAGCCCGGCAAGTGTGACTACACCCCGACAGCGACGAACACCTCGGCCACTTACAACGCCTCGAGCGGTGAGCTCATCGGGCCGGATGGTACGAAGTACACCGTCAAGAACTCGACCACCACAGGAGACGACGGATGGAAGGAGATGCTGGCTCCGGTCAGCTGACCCCAACCCCGCCACTGGAAGCTGACGAGACGGTACCGGCCGTAGATTCGGAGACTGGTACCAGCGATCAGTTGATCGATGCCGGCACCGACGGGCCCGATTCCCGTCTGGGCACCAGGCGGTGGGTGACGGGAATCATCGCAGCCATTCTGTGCGCGACCGTACTTCTCGCCGGCGCCGGCGTCCTGGCAATGTTCGGCCACCGCCAGAACGCCGCGGCCGCGAATGACGACGTGCTGGCGGTCGCGGCCGCAAAGGACTGCATCACCGCCACCCAGGCCCCCGACGTCAAGGCAATGAAGGACAGTCAGCGCAAGATCATCGACTGCGCCACCGAGAACTACGTGGCCCAGGCGAGTCTGTACAGCGGGCTGCTCGCCGACGCCTACCAGGCGGTCAACGCCCAGGTGAAGATCGTCGACATGCGGGCGGCATCGGAGAAGCACAATGACGACGGCTCGATCGACGTACTGGTCGCGACTCGGGTATCGATGTCCAACATTCAGCAGCAGGGCCAGGAGCTGAGCTACCGGCTCCGGGTGCGGATGGCGCCTTCCGCCGGAACCTACAAGATCGACAACATCGAACCGGTGAGCAAGTGACCGTCGCCCTCGACGCCGACGATCTGGACGGTGTCGAGTTGGATGTTCCGGGCGCTCCCGAAGGGCCGCCGGCGGGCTGGTGGGCCCGGGCGGCCGCCTTCGGCATCGACGTGCTCTTCGCCCAGGGCGCGGTGCTCAGCCTGCTACTGGTGGGATGGGCGGCCCCACCGGGCGGGTTGGTTCGGTGGTTGTGCTTCGTGCCCGCCGCCGCCCTCGTCGTGGCCATCGGGGTCAACCGCCTGGTGCTGCCGGCCCTCACCGGCCGGAGCCTCGGCCGGGCGATCATGGGCATCACCGTCGTCACCGCCGAAGGCCGCCCTGGTCCGTGGCGGCTGCTGGCACGTGACCTGGCGCACTTGCTCGACACGGTTCCGCTGTTTCTTGGCTGGTTGTGGCCGCTGATCGACGAACGGGGCCGCACATTCGCCGACATCCTGGCCCGGACCGAGGCACGTCGCTTCGGCGGCCCGCTACCCGACGCTCGCCGGCCGGTCGCCGCCCTGGCCGCCGTCGCCGCCGTGCTGGCCGTCGCCGCCGCGACACTGGGGTATGTCGGTGTTTACCGACCCGAGAGGGCCACTGCGGCGGCCGGCGAGCAAATCGCCGCCGAAGGCCCCAGGCTCGTCGTCGACATGCTGAGCTACACAAAGAAGACCGTGGACGAGGACTTCGCGAACGCGCAGCGACTCGTGACTGAGGGTTATCGCCCCGAACTGATCGCACAGCAGAAGGCGGTGCGCGAGGCCGGACCGGTCGACAACGACTACTGGGTGAGCAACAGCGCGGTGCTCTCCGCGACCACCGACCGGGCCGCCATGCTCATCCTCCTGCAGGGCCAGCGTGGACCCGCCCCGCAACAGCGATTCATCACCGCATCGGTCCGGGTGGACTTCGAGAAGTCGGCCGGCGCCTGGAAGATCGCGGCATTGACCGTGCTGGCACCGCCCAAGCCCAGCGGGGCCGGCCGATGAGCCCGCGGCGGCTGATCAATCCGGGTGAGGCCGCGAGCTTCGAGATGCCCGCAGCGCAACCGCGCCGGCGAGGCCTGGGACTGATCGCGGCCGTCGGCGCCGTCCTGGTCGCCGCGGGCCTGGCGACCAGCGCGGGGGTCTTCGCCGCGGCGCAGGCCACGCATAGGGCGGAGATCCGTGAGGCGGCGGTATTGAGCTTCGTGCGCTCGTTCATCACCCAGTACACCTCCCCGGATCCGTTCCACGCCAACGCCTATGCCGATAAGGTGCTGGAACTGGGCACCGGCAACTTCGCCCAGCTATACGGCGAGATGATGAACGAGGTCGTCATCCAGGTGGCGCAGGCGGAGCCGGGTTTCGGCACCGTGCAGGAACTCGGCATCGAACGGTGGAACCCCAATGGCAGCGCCACCGTCGTGGCAGTGGCCAATATGACCACCAAGATGCCGGACGGCAAGAAGATCGAGAGCGGAAGCCGCTGGGAGGTCACCGCGGTCAAGGAAGGTGGGCAGTGGAAGGTCAGCGACCTGATTCAGGTGCTGTGAACGACGCGGAGACCGGCGACACCAAGGCGGGCCCGGCCACACCGGAGGTCGAGAACCCGTCGGACACCGAAATCGCCGATGTCGCCGACGAGCGGGACGCTGAGGAGGGCACCGGGCAGACGGAGGGCGGCCCGGCGGGTGACGATGCTCCAGATGAGGCCCCGGATGGTGCCCCTGCCCCAGACGGGGCCGAAGGCGACGAGACGGCCGGGCGGGCTCGCGGGGGGAACTGGTTCGGGCGTCACCGCGCAGCGGTGATCGGGACCGTCGCCGCCTCCTTCGTCGCGGCGGGCGCGTTCGCCGGGGCAGCGGTGCAGCCTTACATCGCTGACCGGGCGACAGTAGCCACGAAGATGGCGGTCGCCACGACCGCCGCCAAGGCGATCACCACTTTGTGGAGCTACACCCCCGAGGACATGGACCGGTTGTCCGAGCGCTCGGCCAAGTACCTCACCGGTGGGTTCGAGGAGCAGTACCGCAGCTACGTCGACGCCATCGCGGCCACCAACAAGCAAGCCAAGGTCACCAGCAGCACACAGGTGGTCGGTGCGGCGGTCGAGTCCCTGCGGGGATCCCCCGTGCCGGACGAGGCCACCGCGCTGGTATACACCAACACCACCTCGACCTCGCCGCAGAGCAACAACATCCCGTCGATGAAGTACCTGTCCTACCGACTGGAACTCAAGCGCGAGGGCCGAGATTGGCGCGTCACCAAGATGACCACCGTCACGTCGCTGGACCTGACGCCCAAGCTCGGGATCTGACGGTTCAGTCGAAGGCCAGCCAACTCGGCAGCGCCCGCTCGCGGGCGTCGCACAGCACCTGCATGGTGTCGCAGGAGCCTCGCGGCGAGCCCGCGCCCGCCCACATGCCGCCGCTGTCCCGGCGCAGCACGATGGCCGAGGATCCGCCGCCATCGAGCAGCACAGCGATATCCGAACCCAGCCCGCGGAACAGGTCCTGGATCTGATCCGGGGTATAGCTTCCGCCCTGGAAGACGTACATCTCGTCCTTGTCCCGGGCATAGGCGATCGCCGTCCGGGCGGCGCTGGGCCCGGGGTCGTTGAGCTGGCCGGTCTCGCCGGGGGCCAACAGTTTGAGCCCGGCGACGGCGACGAACCGGGTCCCGTTCTGCATGAGCCTGGAGATCACCGGGGTGGCGGCGTCGTAGTCCGTCGCGCTGGACGGTGTGACGATGGACGGCGCGCCGCGAACCGGCAGGATCAGCGTGCTCAGCGCCGTCCACACCTCGTCTCCCCCTGATAGCGCCTGCTTGCCGGCATAGGCCAGCGTACCCGTCACCGCGGTGTTGGTCCGGCCGAGTTGACCGGTGTTGTCCACGTAGGCGCCTAGGGGCGAACTGCACCCTGTGGTCTTCCAGGAGCCGCCCTGCTGGGAACGGACATCGAAGAAGTTGGCGTTGACCGCGATGGAGGGCCGGCCCAGAACCTGCCAGGCCTGCAGTGGGGCGTAGGTCTCCGAAGCCTGTTTCAAGCCCTCCGAGGTGCGCGCTCCCGGGGTCTGCTCGCAGCGCGCCTGGTCGCCACGATGAGTGTCGACCAGTAATCGTGGCGACAGGCGCTGTGAAGCCCCCTTGGCAATCATCAGATGGCCGCCGTTGTTCATCTCGTACCAGTTGCCGGCCGCGTTGAGCATCGGGGCGGGGAAACCGTTGCCGAAGTTGTAGACCAGATAGCTGCCGCGGGTGTTGGCGATCGCTTGTGCGAGTCGGTCCCGGCCGTCCGCGGCCGAGGCCGGCGGACAGGTGGACAGCGCGACCGCCAGCGCGGTCGCCGTGGCCAGCACGCGTCCGAAGCGGCGGGCCACCGTCGCGGGGATCGACACGATACGCCTCTCGGTGAAGGGCCAGCGCAGTCAACGATATTCACACACGCACCACTGTCAACATTTGTCACGGGGTGATTACCGCGGAGCCTCAGCCGTATCACGCAGTGCCGCAGCCAGATTCGGCGTGATCGCGAGCTGGTGGTTATGACGGCTGCCGAGGGGAATACCTGTTGAATGCGACTCCACCCCGGAGTTGGCAGACCGACTATAGGAGGTAGGCATGATCGGAGCAATAATCTGGGCCATCGTGGTGGGGGCGGTAATTGGTGGACTGGCCCGTCTGCTGCTGCCCGGCCGGCAGAACATCGGCGTGGTCATCACGATCCTGCTCGGCATCGTCGGATCGTTCCTGGGGGCTTGGGTCACCGGGATGTTCGGCTACCACAACGCCAACGGCGGATTCGCCGTCCTGCCGTTCCTCGTCGGGGTCGGCGCCGCCGCGATCCTGATCGCCGTCTACGTCGGTATCACCGGCCGCCGGGACACCACCGTTCGCCACTGAAGTCCCCGCCACCGAAGTCGTTCGGCTCCGGGGCGCCGGGGCGACTTAGGCATCGGTTGAGCGGCCCCCGGCGGTCGCTACCCTCGCCGTATGCATACAACCCGCACCGAGCGGTCCTTCGAAGGCATGGGCGGGGTCCGGATCGTCTACGACGTCTGGACTCCCGACGCCCCGGTGCGCGGGGTGGTCGCCCTCGCGCACGGCTACGGTGAGCACGCCCGCCGATACGACCATGTCGCCGAGCGTTTCGGCGAGGCCGGTCTGGCCACCTATGCCCTCGATCACCGCGGCCACGGCCGTGCCGGGGGAAAGCGGGTCCGGGTCCGCGATATGAAGGAGTTCGTCTCCGACTACCGAACCCTGGTCGGGATCGCGACCGCGGAGCATCCCGGGGTCGCCCGCATCGTGCTCGGGCACAGTATGGGCGGCGGGATCGCCTTCGCCTACGGCGTGCAGCACCCGGACGAGTACGACCTGATGGTTCTGTCCGGGCCGGCGATCGCCGCTCACGAGGGTGTGTCCAGGGCCAAGGCGGTGATCGGCAAGGCGGTCGGATCGATCCTTCCCGACCTGCCGATCGAGTCGATCGACCCCGACCTGGTCTCGCGGGATCCGGATGTGGTGGCCGACTACAAGGCCGATCCGCTGGTCTACCGCGGAAAGGTCCCGGCGGGCATCGGCAAGGCGCTGCTCCTTGTTGGGGAGACCATGCCGCAGCGCGCGCCCGGGATCACCGCCCCGCTGCTGGTGGTGCACGGCGAGGACGACCAACTGGTTTCGGCGGACGGCAGCCGGCGGCTGGTCCAGTGTGTCAGCTCTACCGATCGCGAGCTCAAGGTCTATCCGGATCTCTATCACGAGGTGTTCAACGAGCCCGAACGTGATCGGGTCATCGACGATGTCGTGACCTGGATCCAGGCCCGATTGTGATTCGGCGGGTGCTGGCCCTCCCGATGGCCGCGGCGCTGGCATGCCTGATGCTGGCCGGGTGCGGGCGATCCGGCACCGCCGAGCGGTTCTGGGTCGACGAAGAGGTGAGTTTCGTCGCCGACGGCCTCACGCTGTACGGAACCTACCGGCACCTCTCCGGGGCGGGGGCGGGCCCGGCCGCACTGCTGATCTCCGAGAGCGGGGTCACCGATCGCAACGGTGACAACAATGTCGCCGGGCCGGTCGGCAACATGCGCCAGCTCGCCGAGTTCCTGTCCGATCACGGGGTGGCGAGCCTCCGCTATGACAAGGTGGGCACCGGTGCCACCGGCCTGGGCCCGTATGCGGACCGGCCCGCCGAGGTCGGCAGCGCCGTCTACACCGCCGGCGCAAGGTCGGCGGTGCGCTTCCTGGCCGGACAGCCCGACACCGACCCGGATCGGGTCTCGGTGTACGCGGTGGGGGAGGGCGCAGTACATGCCATGTCGCTGGCTGACGACACCTCTGCCGGCGCGCCGCGCATCCACTCGCTGGGACTCTTGCAACCGCTCGCCGCGCGCTACCTCGATCTGATCAGCAGACGGGTCGACGCCGACCTCGCGGTGGCGGTGAAGGCCGGTGCCAAGACCCGGCAGCAGGCCGACCGGGTGCAGTCGGCCTGGCAGGCCGCGGTCGAGCTGGTGCGGGACTCCGGGACGGCTCCGGCCAGCTTGCCCGACGGGCTCGGCGCGATCGTCAATCCCGGCAACGTCAAGGCCGTCGCCGAAGCCGACGCCATCGACCCGCTGGAACTGGCCGCGAAGATTCCCGACGCCACCCCGGTACTGCTCACCTGTTCGGATTCCGACGGTCAGGCCAACTGCCCGGGTATGGAACCGTTGGCCCGGGCGCTGGCGCACACCGACCTCGACCTGGTGGAACTCAAGGGTGTCAACCACGTTCTGCGCGACGACCCGACCGATAACGTCGCCAACTACGCCCGGCCGGCCCCGCTGTCACCGCAACTCACCGCCGCGCTGAACACCTTCGTCACCAGGTGAGCGAGGGTTGTGCAGCAGTCCCGTTCTGGGGACAGCCCCCTGGCGGGAACGCCGTCGAGACCGGGGTCGTCGGCGCGGTGGCCTAGGTTGAGGCCATGACCGACGACAGGATGTTGGCCCGGATCGCCGCGCTGTTGCGCCAGGCCGAGGGCACCGATAACACCCACGAGGCGGAGGCGTTCATGGCCGCCGCCCAGCGGCTGGCGACGGCGACGTCGATCGACCTCGCGGTGGCGCGTGCCCACTCGGCCACCCGCACCGCGGCGCAGGACCCCACCCAGCGGACGATCACCATCGGCGAGCCCGGCGCCCGGGGCCTGAGAACCTATGTCCAGTTGTTCGCTGTCATCGCCGCGGCCAACGACGTGCGCTGTGACGTGGCCTCGAACTCGACCTTCGTCTACGCCTACGGGTTTCCCGAGGACATCGACGCCAGTCATGCGCTGTACGCCAGCCTCGTCGTCCAGATGGTGCGGTCCTGCGATGCCTACCTGGCCACCGGCGCACACCGCCCGACGCCCACTATCACCGCACGCCTGAACTTCCAGCTCGCTTTCGGCGCCCGTATCGGCCGCCGGCTCGCCGAGGCCCGCGACGAGGCCAGGCAGGAGGCGACGCGATCGCCCGCCGCAACGACGGGGACGGCACTGGCGTTGCGCAACAAGGAAGTCGAACTGCGCGACCACTACCGCAAGGCCTCCACGGCGCGCGGAACCTGGCGCGCCAGCAGGGCCTCGGCGGGCTATTCATCGGAGGCGCGGCGGGCCGGCGACCGCGCGGGCCGGCAGGCCAGGCTGGGCGCTGCCCCCGAGTTGCCGGGAGCCCGGAGCCGACTGAACAGGTGAGCCCGCGGGACAGCCAGCGGTCCAGGGTCTACGCGGCCGAGGAGTTCGTCCGCACGATGTTCGACCGCGCCGCCGCGCACTCTTCGCGGGCGGTCGAGTTCTTCGGAACCTCGATCACCCTGCCGCCGGAAGCCAGGTTCGCCTCGGTGGCGGCGGTGCAGCGCTACGTCGACGAGGTGCTGGCGATGCCCGCGGTGAATGCTATCCGCCCGGGGGCGGGTCCCGTGGTCGTGCGGCCGCGGCGCTCAGCAACCGCCGCGCACTACGAGCGCACCGATGACCACGCGGTCATCGCGATCCCGGACCGGGTCAGTGCGCAGTGGGCGCTGCGCGAACTCGTCGTCCTGCACGAGGTAGCCCATCACCTGTGCGAGCCGGGCGGGCCGGCACACGGCCCCGACTTCGTCGCAACGCTGTGCGTACTGGCGGCAGCGGTGATGGGGCCGGAGGCAGGGCATGTGCTGCGCGTCGTCTACGCCAAGCAGGGCGTGCGCTAACCACACCGTCACGAACTACCGTGGACACCATGGATGGCCCGATCGGTCCCGAGGACTGGCTTCCCGTCGAGACCCTGCTCGACGGGTTGTTGCTCGGCGAGGACTGCGCACCGGACTCCGCGCTCGTTGCGGCGCTGGATGATTCGACGTCCGCCGGCCTTCCCCCGATCGAGGTTTCCCCGCAGGTCGCCCGTCTGCTGTACCTGCTGACGACGGTCGCCGGGGCGCGAAGTGTGCTCGAGATCGGGACTCTCGGCGGTTACAGCACCATCTGTCTGGCGCGCGGGGTCGGTGCCGACGGCCGTGTGGTGACCCTGGAGTCCCGGCAGCGCCACGCCGCCGTCGCCGCGGCGAATCTCGCCCGGGCCGGGGTTGCCGACCGCGTGAAGATCGTCGTTGGGGAAGCCCTGGACACCCTGCCCGGTCTGACCGGGGCCTTCGACCTGATCTTCATCGACGCCGACAAGGAGAACAACTCCGCATACCTGCGCCACGCGATCCGGCTTGGCCGCCGGGGCACCGTGATCGTTGTCGACAACGTCGTGCGCGCGGGCCGTGTCGTCGTACCTGCCGAGGACGACCAGCAGGCGCGTGGTGTGCGCGATATGCTCGAAATGCTCAGCGGTCAAGAGTGTTTGGAGGCTGCGGCGCTGCAGACCGTGGGCGCCAAGGGCTGGGACGGGCTGCTGATCGCCCGGATCAGGTAGCGGCTATCCGGCGGCCCTGACCTCGACCGGAACCGCGTTGAGCACCGCGGTGCCCGACAGCGGGTCCGTCAGGGAACCGTCCAAAAGGCTGTTGACATTGACTCCCGGTTGCGCTGCCGCCACCGACATCCGGGTGCCCGGCGCGGCGTGGCCCCAGCCGTGCGGTAACGACACCACTCCGGGGCGGATCGCATCGGTGATCTCCACCGGGACCTCCAGCGTCCCCGCAGGGCCGGTCACCACCGCCTTGTCGGTCACACCCAGCCGGGCCGCGTCGTCGGGGTGGATCTGCAGCGTGCACCGGTTGGTTCCGCCACTCAGCGACGGCAGGTTGTGCATCCAACTGTTGTTTGACCGCAGATGGCGCCGGCCGATCAGCAGCAGACCGGTCCCGCCGGAGCCCAGCGAGGCGTGGAGTCGCGGGACGTCGGCGAGGATCGGGGCCGGGGCCAATTCGATGCTGCCGGAAGGTGTTCGCAGCACCTCGGGGATGCGCGGTGTCAGCGCTCCGAGGTCGATGCCGTGCGGTGCGTCGCGCAGCCGTTGCAACGTCAGTCCGTCGGGGTTGGCGCCGAACGCCTCACCGAAGGGGCCGAGACGCAGCATCAAGTCGAGACGGCGCTCGTAGCCCGGCCCCTGCGGGAGCAATGCGGTGAGCTCCTCGACGGCCCTGCCGGACACCGGCGAATGCGGATCGGCGACCTCCTTGCCCAGCGTGGCGGCGATCACCTGCTCGTCCACGATCCCCGGGTCGGCGTCGGGACCCATTCCCATCAGCCGCAGCGCCAACCGGGACAGGATCTCCACCTCGCCCGGCCGACCGTCCGGAAGGTCGAACACCGGCGGTGAGTAGCGCGCGGTGCTGCGCACCGCCACCCCGGACAGTGCGACGTCGAAGTGCGGTGCGTACGTGGGAGGGGGCGGTGGGAGTATGACGTCGGCGTGCCGGGTGGTCTCGTTGAGATACGGGTCGACCGACACCATGAACCGCAGGCTCGCCATCGCCCGGGACAGCCGTTCGCCGTCGGGCGCGGAGAGAGCCGGGTTGCCCGCGATGGTCACCAGCGCGCGAACCTGGCCCTCGCCGGGGGTCTGGATCTCCTCGGCCAGTAGAACCGTCGGCAGCTCGGAGGCGACTTCCGGATGGCCGGTGACCCGGCTGTGCCAGCGTCCGATCGAAAAGCCGCGACCCGGCTTGGGCGGGCGGGGTGCCGAACCGATCGGGGAGGTTGCGAACATCGCACCGCCGGGGCGGTCCAGGTTTCCGGTCAGCACATTGATCACATCGACCAGCCAACTGGTGAGCGTGCCGAACTCGACGGTGGCGGTGCCGATGCGGCCGTACACCGCGGCCCGCGGTGCCGCGGCGATTCCGCGGGCCAGTCGGCGGATCTCCCCGGCCGGCACCCCGCAGTGCTCGGCCACCGCTTCGGGCGGGAAGTCCACGGCGGCGGCCCGCACCTGTTCGAGGCCGCCGACGTGGCCGGCGAGCGCGCCGAGGTCCACCAGATCCTCGTCGAACAGGACGTTGACCACCGCGAACAGCAGGGCGGCGTCGGTCCCGGGCCGCGGGGCGAGATGGTGGTCGGCCAGCGCCGCGGTGCGGGTGCGGTTGGGGTCGATGACGGTCAGCGTTCCGCCGCGGCGTTTGAGCGCCTTGAGTTTGCCGCCGAAATTCGCGGCGGTGGCCACGCTGCCGTTGGACACCAACGGGTTGGCGCCGATCACCACCAGATGATCGGTGCGGTCGATGTCGGGAACGGTGAAGGCGAACGGGTTGCCGTAGAGGTAGCCGCAGGCGACCTGCTTGGGCATCTGGTCCAGCGTGCTGGCCGTGTAGACGTTTCGGGTGCCCAGCGCCCGGATGAGGGCCGGCGCGTACAGGGCGCCGGCGATAGTGTGGGCGTTCGGGTTACCCAAATAGACGGCGATGGAACCGCCGCCGGTCTCGGCCGCGACGGCACGCAACCCCTCGGCTGCGGCGTCGAAGGCCTCCTCCCAACTGGTCTCGACCAGTTCGCCCTCCCGCCGGACCAGCGGTGCGCTCAGCCGGTCGGGATCGTTGTCCAGTTCGGCGAAGCTGGCGCCCTTCGGGCACAGGAAGCCCCGGCTGAACACGTCGTCGCGGTCCCCGCGTGCAGCGGTGACCTTTCCGTCCGCGACGCTCAGCACCAGCCCGCAGGTGGCCTCGCAGAGTGGGCAGATGCGGAGCGCGGTGTCGGTCCCAGAAGTCCTCACCTGAGCAACTGTGCGCCGGTTGGACCGGCCTGGCAAGGGTTGCCTGCGGGGCGGTTCAGTCGCAGACGGCGCCGCGCGCGGCCGAACCCACCAGCTTGCGGTATTTGGCCAGCACCCCGGTGGTGTAGCGCGGCGGCGGGGGAGTGAACCCGACCGCGCGGGATTCCATGTCGGCCGGGTCGACCAGGACGTCCAGCGTGCCGTTGGCGACGTCGAGGCGGATCCGGTCGCCGTCGGCGACGAAGGCGATCGGCCCGCCATCGACGGCCTCGGGCGCGACGTGCCCCACGCACAGGCCGGTGGTCCCCCCGGAGAACCGGCCGTCGGTGAGCAGCAGGACGTCCTTGCCCAGCCCGGCGCCCTTGATCGCCCCGGTGATGGCCAGCATCTCCCGCATGCCGGGGCCGCCCTTGGGGCCCTCGTAGCGGATCACCACCACGTCCCCGGCGGTGATGGTGCCGTCCTCGAGGGCGTCCATCGCCGCCCGTTCGCCGTCGAAAACCCTTGCGGTGCCCTCGAAGACGGTCGCGTCGAAACCGGCGGACTTGACCACCGCGCCCTCCGGCGCGAGGGAGCCGTGCAGGATCGTGATGCCGCCGGTGGGATGGATCGGGTTGTTCATCGCCCGCAGCACCTTGCCGTCCAGATCCGGCGGCGCGATGTGGGCGAGGTTCTCGGCCATGGTCGATCCGGTGACGGTCAGCACGTCCCCGTGTAGCAGCCCGGCGTCCAGCAGCGCCTTCATGATTACCGGAACGCCGCCGATCCGGTCGACATCGGTCATGACGTTCTTGCCGAACGGCTTGACGTCGGCCAGGTGCGGCACCCTGGAGCCGATCCGGGTGAAGTCGGCCAGGGACAGTTCCACCCGGGCCTCGTGCGCGATGGCCAGCAGGTGCAGCACCGCGTTGGTGGACCCGCCGAAGGCCATCACCACGGCGATGGCGTTCTCGAACGCCTCCTTGGTCAGGATGTCGCGGGCGGTGATGCCGCGGCGCAACAACTCCACGACGGCCGCACCGCTGCGCCGGGCGAACCCGTCGCGGCGGCGGTCGGTGGCCGGTGGGGCGGCGCTGCCGGGCAGCGACATGCCCAGCGCCTCGGCGGCGCTGGCCATGGTGTTGGCGGTGTACATGCCGCCGCAGGCGCCCTCGCCCGGGCAGATAGCCCGCTCGATCGCGTCGACGTCGTCTCGGGACATCAGCCCCCGTGCGCAGGCGCCGACGGCCTCGAAGGCGTCGATGATCGTCACGTCCATCTCGGTGCCGTCGGACAGCTTGGCCCGGCCCGGCAGGATCGACCCGGCGTAGAGGAACACCGCGGCCAGGTCCAGTCGCGCGGCGGCCATCAGCATCCCGGGCAGCGACTTGTCGCAACCGGCCAGCGTCACCATGCCGTCCAGTCGTTCGGCCTGCATCACGGTTTCGACGCTGTCGGCGATGATCTCTCGGGAGACCAGCGAGAAGTGCATGCCCTCGTGGCCCATCGAGATTCCGTCGGACACCGAGATGGTGCCGAACTCCAGGGGGTAGCCGCCGGCTTCGAACACGCCCTCCTTGGCGGACTTGGCCAGCCGGTCCAGTGAGAGGTTGCAGGGGGTGATCTCGTTCCACGAGGAAGCGATGCCGATCTGCGGCTTGGCGAAGTCCTCGTCACCCATGCCGACCGCGCGGAGCATTCCCCGGGCGGCGGCCCTCTCCAGGCCGTCGGTGACATCTCGGCTGCGGGGTTTGAGATCGGGGGTGTCGCTCACCGGTCAAGTATGTGGCCGCCCGAAACGCCGACGATACCCCTTGGGGGTATTCGGTACAGTGCGATCATGACCTCCACCCGCAGCGCCGAGGCCCGGGAGGGCCGGTGACCGGTACGCACGGCTACTCGGCCAACAAGGACAACTACACCAAGCGGCTTCGACGCATTGAGGGCCAGGTGCGCGGTATCGCCCGGATGATCGACGAAGAGAAGTACTGCATCGACATTCTGACCCAGATCAGCGCGGTCAACAGCGCACTGCAGTCGGTGGCACTCGGGCTGCTCACCGACCACCTCAACCAGTGTGTCAGCCACGCAGTGGCCGAGGGTGGGGAAGAAGCCGAGCGGAAGCTGGCGGAGGCCTCAGCCGCCATCGCCCGGCTGGTTCGTTCCTGATCCGCCTGTCCCCGGGCGCGTCGCGAGGCGCTGTCGGCTGTTTTCGGCCGCTACCGTGAATACTGCCGACCAGGCCGTTGTGCGACCTAATTCCGCTCATGACAGTCGACGTCTCATCCCCGCCGCGTTCCCCCGGCCCCTGGACACCACGGGTCGCGCTGGCGCTGGCCGTCCTGGCCGCGGCGGCCTTCGTCTACGTCACCGCCGAGATCATGCCGGTAGGCGCGTTGCCGGCGATCGCCGCCGATCTCAATGTCAGCGAGGCGATGGTCGGAACCCTGTTGGCCAGCTACGCGCTGGTCGCGGCGCTGGCGACCGTGCCGCTGGTGCGGTTGACCGCCTCCTGGCCCCGGCGGCGCACCCTGATCTTCACCCTCGTCTGTCTGACTGTTTCCCAGCTGATCTCGGCGCTGGCCCCGACGTTCGCGGTGCTGGCATTGGGTCGGGTGCTCTGTGCGCTGACCCACGGCTTGATGTGGTCGGTGATCGCCCCCATCGGGGTGCGGCTGGTTCCCGCGACGCACGCCGCACGCGCCACCATGGCTGTCTACTTCGGGACGGGCCTGGCGCTGGTGGTCGGCAGTCCGCTGACCGCGGCACTGAGCCAACTGTGGGGCTGGCGGCTGGCCGTGGCCGCGATTACCGGCGCCGCCGCGGTGGTTCTGGTCGCTGCCCGGCTCGCTTTGCCCCAGATGGCGGTTCCCGCGGTCGCGCGCGGGCGGGGACGGGTTCGGCACGGCCGGAACCGCAGCCTGGTGGCGATGAGCCTGCTGACCCTGGTCGGAGTCACCGGGCACTTCATCTCCTACACGTTCATCGTGGTGATCATCCGCGACATCGTGGGGATCAGCGGACCCAGTCTGGCCTGGTTGCTGGCGGTGTACGGGATCGCCGGTCTGGCCGCCATGGGGGCGCTGGCACGCCCGGGAGACCGGCATCCCAAAGCCGCCATCGTCGGCTGTCTGGCCGGGCTGTCGGTGGTGTTCGCGGTGCTGGCCGGGCTGGGCTTCGGCGGCCGCAACACCTCCGCCACCCTTCTCGTCGGCATCGTCGCGATCGTGGTGTGGGGGGCCACGGCCACCGCGGTCCCGCCGATGCTGCAGTCGGCCGCCATGCGGCACTGCCCGCAAGACCCCGACGGGGCGTCCGGGCTGTATGTAGCCGCCTTCCAGGTGGGCATCATGGCCGGCTCGCTGATCGGTGGGCTGTTGTTCGAGCACGGGGGCCTGCCGGTGATGCTGACCGCCTCGGCGCTGCTGACCGCCGGCTCACTTGCCTGTGTGGCGGGCAGCCGGAATCTGTTCTCCGCGTCCTCGGCGGATACCGCTGTGGCCAGCGGAAAGTAACGCTGGTCACGCCGGTCGCGATCATTTGTACAGTTCAGCGCCCCGACGGCCATTTGCGCGCCGAGGTGCACCACCAGCGCTGTGTAAGACTGGATCGAGAGCAGTAAGACTGCAACGACAGCATGGAAACCGGAAGAGGAGTCAGGCGATGCGGGTGAATGGCGCTCTGGCCGCCGCACTGTGTGTGGCGGGTGTTGTGGGCGTTGGACTGGGCAGCGGCCCGGCACTGGCCGACCCCGAGCCGCCGCCGCCGCCACCGATCCCGGTGGAGGCGCCCGCGGTGGTGCTTCCGCCGCCGCCCTCGCCGGACCCGGGTGACCTGGCTCCGCCCGGTTATGTGCCGCCGCCGACGGTGCCGGAGCCCTCCACGGCTACGGACCCGGCCACGGCTGCCGACCCCGCCGCCGCGACGGCTGCCGGCTCGGCTGCCCCGACCGCGACGGTGGCCCCGGTCCCGCCGCCGATGGGGATGACCAACACCAGCACGGTCAAGGGCCAGAACAATTCGGCCTATATCGGTGATCCGGTCTTCGCGCCGCCGAGCTTCAATCCGGTCAATGGAGCGACGGTCGGCGTCGCCAAGCCGATCATCATCAACTTCCAGCGCCCGATCGCCAACCGGCCGCTGGCCGAGCAGGCGATTCACATCTCCTCCAGCCCGCCGGTACCCGGTGCGTTCTACTGGACGACCGACACCCAGGTCCGTTGGCGGCCCTACAACTTCTGGCCGGCCAACACCGTGGTCAACATCGACGCCAGCGGCGCCCGGTCGAGCTTCCGGGTCGGGGAGGCGCTGGTGGCGACGGTGAACGACGCCACCCACCAGATGACCATCACCCGCGACGGCAAGGTGGTGAAGACCTTCCCGGTGTCGACCGGAATCGACGGCAAGTACGACACCAAGAACGGCACCTACTACGTGCTGGAGAAGTTCCCCGACATCGTGATGGACTCCTCCACGTACGGCGTTCCGGTCAATTCGGCCGAGGGCTACAAGCTGAAGGTGCAGTGGGCGGTGCGCATCGACAACAGCGGCGGGTTCGTGCACAGCGCCCCGTGGTCGGTCGGCTCCCAGGGCTATGCCAACGTCAGCCACGGCTGCATCAACCTCAGCCCGGCCAACGCCAAGTGGTTCTACGACAACTTCGGCAGCGGCGACCCGGTCATCGTGAAGAATTCCGCAGGCCTCTACACCAAGCCCGATGGTGCCGACGATTGGCAGTGGGAGCTGTACTGACCGCTCCCGTTGAGTGAGGAACCACGCAGCGCTTCACTCGCACTTCATCTGCGGGGTTCCTCATTCACGAGCGGGGCGGATCAGCTCCAAATCCTGACCCGCTCGCGCGGATCGAGGTAGAGCGCGTCGTCCTCGCCGACCTCGAATGCCTCGTAGAAGGCGTCGATATTGCGCACCACCCCGTTGCAACGGAACTCCGGCGGTGAGTGCGGGTCGGTCGCCAGCCGTCGAACGGCTTCGGCGGGCCGGGACTTGGTTCGCCAGACCTGGGCCCAGCCGTACAGCACCCGCTGCAGGCCGCTCAGGCCGTCGATTACCGGGGCCTGCCGATCGCCGAGCGAGAGCCGGTAGGCGAGCAGCGCGATCGACAGGCCGCCGAGATCGCCGATGTTCTCCCCGACGGTGAAGGCGCCCTGGACATGCGGCTGATCGGGCCGGTCCCGCAGGTCCCGCGGAACGAAGGCGTCGTACTGCTCGATGAGTCGGGTTGTGCGGGTGTTGAATTCGCGACGGTCGGCGTCGGTCCACCAGTCGACCAGGTGGCCGTCGCCGTCGTACTTCGAACCCTGGTCGTCAAAACCGTGGCCGATCTCGTGGCCGATCACCGCGCCGATACCGCCGTAATTGGCCGCGTCGTCGGCCCCGGCGTCGAAGAACGGCGGCTGCAGGATCGCGGCCGGGAACACGATCTCGTTCATCCCCGGGTTGTAGTAGGCATTCACGGTCTGCGGAGTCATGAACCATTCGTCGCGGTCGACCGGGCCGCCGAGCTTGTCGAATTCACGATCGGCCTCGACCTCCGAACCACGAACAACGTTGCCGTACAGGTCATCCCGGCGTACCACCAGTGCGGAATGGTCACGCCACTTCGCGGGGTAGCCGATCTTGGCGGTGAACTTGTCCAGCTTGGCCAGCGCGCGCTCGCGGGTGGCCGGCGTCATCCACTCCAGGTCGGTGATGTTGACCCGGTAGGCCTCCAGCAGATTGTCGACCAGAACGTCCATCCGGGCCTTGGCGTCCGGGGGGAAATGCCGTTCGGTGTACAGCCGGCCCACCGCGTCGCCCAGCAGGCTCTCCACCAGTGACACCCCGCGCTTCCAGCGCTCGCGGATCTCCTCGGTCCCGGACAGGGTGCGGCCGTAGAAAGCGAAGTCCTCGGCGACCATCGCATGGGGGAGGATCCCGGCGCGGGCATGGATCAACCGCCAGCGCGCCCAGTCCTGCCAGTCGCCGAACTCCGCGGTCGCCCAGACCTCGGCGAAGGCCGTCAGATAGTCCGGCTGCCGCACGACGAGTTCGGCGACCGCCTCGGGGGAGGTGCCCAGCGCCGAAACCCATCCCTCCCAATCGAACCCGGGTGCGGCTTCGGCCAGGTCGCTGAACGCCCGCAGGTTGTAGCTCAGATCGGCGTCCCGACGGCGCACCACGTCCCAGTGTCCGGCGGCCAGCCGCGTTTCCAGCGCCACGATCCGGCCGGCCCGCTCGGCGTGCTCGTCCGGAGTCCCGCCGTACACGAGCGCGAACATCGCCGCGATATGCGCCGGGTAGGCGCCCAGGATCGCGGCATGCTGATCGTCGCGGTAGTAGGACTCGTCGGGCAGTCCCAGCCCGGACTGTGTCAGATGGACCAGATAACGCGACGAGTCCTTGGCGTCGGTGTTGACGTAGAGGCCGACGCCGCCGCCAACCCCGCGGCGCTGCAGTCCTCCGATGACCGCGGCCAGCGCCTGGCGGTCGGTGGCGCTGTCGATGATCGCCAACTCCTCGAGCAGCGGCGCCAGGCCGCGCTGCTCGACGGCCTCCTCGTCGACGAAGCTGGAGTAGAGATCACCGATTCGCTGCGCGTCGCGATCGGATCCGCCGTCGTTCGAGGCTTCGACGATGATCTCGCGCACCTGTTCCTCGGCGCGGTCGTGAAGCTGGCGGAAGGCCCCGTCGGTCGCGCGATCGGCGGGCATCGAGTACTCGGCCAGCCAGCGGCCGTTGACGTGGCCGAACAGGTCGTCCTGGGGGCGGACCGCGGGATCGCGGTGCGTCAGATCGATCCCGGACCGTTGAGTGCTTACCGTCACGCCACCATGCATACCACTGGGCATGTCACCGGGCGCGCCGCTGCCGGATGTGCCGCCCGGTAGCCTCGCCTGCATGCCAGAACCCGACGTCGAGTCCCAGCAGCGCGGCACAGCGGTGTCCGGGTTCGGCGTGGCCTCGTTGATCCTGGCAGTGCTGTCGGTGGCCGCCGTCGTCGTGATCGCTGTGGTGTGGTCCGGGCACCGGTCCGCCGAAGCGCAGCGGACCCACCAGGCCCGGGCCATGCAGGCGGCCGCCGAGTGGACCGACGTGCTGATCAACATGAACGCCGACAACGTCGAGGGCAGCATGGGCCGGCTGCGCGACGGGACCGCCGGCGAGCTCAATGCCGGCTTCGAGGCGGCCATCGCCCCCTACCGCGACGTGGTCAAGACGCTGCGCTCACAGACCACCGGTCAGGTCGAGTCTGTCTCGATCGAGGAATTGCACAGCAACCTCGATGCAGAGCCGGGCCGCCAGCGTCCACCGGCCCCGCCGACGCTGCCGCCGGATGTCTCGTCCCGCACCGACACCGTGCTGGTCGTCGCGACGTCGGTCAGTGAGAACGCCGGTAACAAACCGACGACGGTGCGATGGAACCTGCGGCTGGGTGTCTCCGACGTGGACGGGAAACCGATGATCTCCCGGCTGGAGTCGCTGCGGTGAGGAACCTGCTCCGCCTGATCGGTGTCGACGTGCTCACACCGTTGGCCGCGATCGCGGCGTTGCTGATGATCGGCGTGATGCTCGGCTGGCCGGTGTGGTGGGTGTCGGTGTCTTCGATGCTGTGCCTGCTGATCGTGCAGGCCGTGATCGTCAATGTGATCGGCTACCGCCGGGATCTGGTCACGGTGGGCACCGACGACGCCGCTCCAGGGTTGCGGCTGGCCGTTGTCGCGGTCGCCGCGGCCACGCTGGTCGCCGCGGCGATCGTCGGCTACACCCGCTGGACGGTGCCCGACGGTACCTTCGAGCGCGATTCGGTCGAGGTGGTACGGATAGCCTCAAAGGTCTCCGAGGCCACCGCAACGTTCACGCCGACCGACCCGGAGTTGTCGATCGACCAGGCGATGTCGATGATGACCCCGGAGAGCGCCGAGGCGTTCAAGGCCCAATTCGCCCCCGCCGCAGCCGATATGGCCAAGCGGGAGGTGACCGCCCGCGCGCAGACCATCTCGGCCGGACTCGAGGCGCTGGGCCGTTCGGCGGCCAGCGTCGCGGTTGTCCTCCGTGGCACCCAGGCCGCGCCGGGCGGCGAGCCCAGCAGCGCGGTGTTGGCGCTGCGGGTGGGGCTGGCCAAGCAGGACGGGGACTGGAAAGTGGTCGATGTGGCGGCCATCAAGTCCCAGTGAGGCGGCAAGCCCCGGTGCGGCATCAAGTCCCGGTGAGGCGGGCGTAGTCCACCTTCAAACAGCGGTCCATGACTACGATCAGACCGGCGGCGCGTGCCCTCTCGGCGACCTTTTCGTGCCAGAGCCCCTGCTGAAGCCACAGATACTTCGGCAGCGGCGCGCAGCGCAGAACCTCATCGAGCACCGCGGGCAGTTCGTCGTAGCGACGGAAGACGTCGACCATGTCCGGCACCACCGGCAGATCGGCCAGCCGCGGGTAGGCCGTGATCCCGCCGACGGCGCTGATATTCGGGTTGACCGGGTAAAGCCGGTAGTGGCTGTGGTGGGCCAGGTACTCGAACACGTCGTGGCTGGGCCGCAACGGGTTGTCCGAGGCGCCGACGACCGCAACGGTGCGGGTGTCGCGCAGGATCTCCCGCAGCTCAGCCGGGGCCGGATTGGAAGTAGCCATCGGAGTTGTTCATCTCGGACCGGTCCTGGGCACGTTGCGCACGCATCTTGGCGAAGCGGTCGGACAGCCGGCGCATCCTGATCATCAGCGATGCCGGTGGGCTCACCGTCGCGTCCAGGAAGGCGCTCAGGTCCGCGCCGGTCACCCCGATCCGGGAGGCGAACTCCGCCTCCGCCAGGCCGGAGCGCTCCAGCAGCAGCTGAACGTGCCGCGCCGCCTCGGCCCTTTCGTTGGCCGCCAGGTGATTGCGGGCGCGTCCGAGAACCTCGGTCAGGGCCTTGGAGACGCCGTAGGGAGCGGCCGCCTCGAGCACCTCTTCGACCTGGCGGGCGGTGCGGCCGTAGGGATCGCGTTTGATGGCGACGACGATGCGCTGCCAGATTGAGATGTCGCCGGTCTCCAACGCCGAGCGGATCGACGAGGTGGGCCAGAACTCCACGGGCGGGTCGTCGTACTGGCGAGTCAACTCGCCTCCTCAAGAATCGCCACCGCGAGCGCCAGGCACCGCCGCCGGACATCGTCCCACTCGGCCTCCGCCTCCGGGCCGGCCCACCGGCCGTCGTCAGGGGCCTCGGTCGGGATCGGATCGGCCAGTCGGCGGACCAGTTGCGTCGCGATCCAGCTTCGCTCCGGTCGCCCAGAACTGTAGTACCCGTCGATACCCGCCAGAACCAGGGTGGCGTTGTCGATGTTCATCGCGTCGACGAGATCGACCAGTTCGGCGTAGTCGGACCGCTGGTTGCGGCAGAGCAACAGGGCGCACTTCATCCGCAACGTCTCGGCGGCCGTCGGAATCTGCAGCCGATCACCGGTGGGAAGTTGGACGTTGGTGGTCTCGACCGGACTGCGCCGCCGCACCGGCGTTTCGGTCTCCAGCGCGTCGAGTGCCACCGCGAGCCGCCCCCGCCACATCGTGACCGGGTGGACGGGCCGCGGCTCGTCCCCGGACCGCCCGGCCCGCGCTCGGCGGCGGTCCACGGCGCCGCTCAGGGCGGTGGTGAGCCGTACGGGGGCCTGCGCCCCGTCGCCGCCCCGAACGGCGCCGCATCCGCTGAAGGCCAGCGGATCGGCGACACTAACCGCATCGGGGGCCAGCTCCCGCAGCCGCGCGGCGGTGCGGACGACCGTGCGAAGATCCGCGGCCGGGGGTTCGATGGCCGAGATGTCGTCCGGGATGACCACGAGGTCGCCCACGTCGAGTTTGGGCAGAGGCTTCTCGAAATCGACCGCGGGCAGGATGCGTGCGAGCCAGCCCGGCAGCCACCAGTTCCACCGGTCGAACATCGCCATCAGCGCCGGCACCAACACCATCCGCACCACGGTGGCGTCCACCGCGATCGCGACCGCGCAGGCAACCCCCAGCTGGGCAACCAGCGGCATCCCGGCGAAGGCGAAGCCGATGAACACCGCGATCATGATCAGCGCTGCGCTGGTGATGGTGCGGGCGCTGGTGGCGACCCCGTAGGCCACAGCGTCGCGGGTGTCCCCGGATTGCAGGTAGCGCTCCCGGATCCGGGTCAGCAGGAAGATCTCGTAGTCCATCGACAAGCCGAAGGTCATGGCCAGCACCAGCGGCGGGATGGTGCTGTCGATCGACGAGATCGGCTCGAAGCCAAGGCGCTCCAGCCAGCCCCACTGGAACACCATCACCAGGCTGCCGTAGGCCGCCGCCACCGACAACACGGTCATCAGCACGCCCTTGATCGCCAGCACCACCGAACGGATGGAGATCAGCAACATGACGAAGGCGATCACCGAGACGAAGACGAAGACCAGCACCTGGGTCTGTGCCACCCGGTCGTCGAAATCCTTGATCAGTGCCGTCGGCCCGCCGACGTCGATCCGGACGCCGGCCGTTTCGGGGAGTTTGGGCAGTGTGGCGCGCAGCCAGTCGATTGTGTCGCGTGCCCGCATCTCCTCGGGGTCGACGGCGAGTACCGCCGAGAGCAGAGCGCTACGGTTGTCGTCGGAGAACACCGGCGGTGCCACCGAGACGATGTTGACCGCCTGCCCGGTCACCCGGCTGACAGCGTCCAGTACGGGCGCGTTGACCGGATCGGAGGCCCCCGGACCCTCGTCCGGGAAGGTGACCAGGATCCGGATCGGACCGAGCGCGCCCGGGCCCAGTGCCTCGGCGGCGGCGGCCACCCCGCCGCGGATCTCGTGCGAGGAGGGGAACTGCCGCTGCATGCTGTTGCCGAGCAGCATCGAGAAGGCCGGCGCGGCGATGATCAGCAGGAACGCCGTGGCGGCCACCGCCGACACCCACGGGCGGCGCATCACGGTGCCCACCCAGCGGGTCCAGAACCGCGACCTGGTGGCTTCCGGCCGCCGCGACCAGTTCAGCAGCGGTGACCTGCGGGCCGCGGCGCGGCCGAAGACCGACAGCACCGAGGGCGTCAGGGTCGTAGAGGTCAGCACGGCGAATGCGACCGCGAGGATCGCTCCGGTGGCCATCGACCGCAGCACCGGCGTGCCGATCAGATAGATGCCGGTCAGCGAGGCGATGACGGTGAGCCCCGACAGCACCACGGCCAGGCCCGAGGTTCCCATGGCGGCGTCGGTCGCCTCGGCGGGGTCGCGCCCGGCCCGTAGTTCCTCTCGGAAGCGCATCAGGACGAACAGCGAGTAGTCGATAGCCAGGGCGATGCCGAACATCGACACCGTGGAGGTGACGAACACCGACATGGTGGTCAGCATCGACAGCAGATATACGACACCCATGGTCACCGCGACGGTGAAGATCCCCAACGCCAGCGGGATCGCTGCCGCAGCCAGCGAGCCGAACACCGCGACGAGCACGATCAGCACGATCGGCAGGTTCCAGCGCTCGGCGGCGGCGATGTCCTGTTTGGTGCTGGTCTGCGCCGCCGCGCCGAGGGCGCCCTGGCCGATGACGTACAACCGGACCCGGCCGTTCTCGGTCTTGCCGGGCTGATCGCCCACCACCCCGATCTTGGTCCGAAGCTGCCGAGCCACGTCGACCGCACCGGTGTTGTCGAAGTCCAGCCGCAAGGTCACCACATAGGGCCGGTCCGGGGCCG
The DNA here is from genome assembly GCA_020637165.1 of Mycolicibacterium sp. Lineage (GTDB taxonomy): Bacteria > Actinomycetota > Actinomycetes > Mycobacteriales > Mycobacteriaceae > Mycobacterium. The sequence goes on from JACJWN010000010.1 coordinate 41,655, forward strand.
GCGGGGGCTGGGTGTCGTTCGGCACCAGCGCCAGGCTGGGAATCTCCCGCGCGGCTTTCTCGAGTTGGGCGACGGCGGCGGTCATATCGTCGTAGGTGGCGTCCGCGCGGGGCGCGGCGACCATCGCCAGCGGGGAGGCGCCCTGACCCGGGTAGTGATCCTCCAGCTCGTACTGCACATACAGCGACTGGGAGCCCGGAACGTCGAACCCCCCACCGGTCAGGTGATTGGACTGAGTCAGAGCCAGCCAGATCGAGGGTCCCAGGGCCAGCAGCCAGCAGGTGAAAACCAGCCAGCGGTGTCTGCGCAGGCTGCCGCTCAGGCGCATCATGAACTGCTGGATGGTTGTACTCCCCGCGAACTTCCGGAAAACACCGATTTGCGTGGCTGCGAGCCTACCGCAGCAACCTGGCAATCAACTGGTGGCGAGAACTGCCGTCAGGGCGGACCGTCCGGAGGCGCTCGCTTAGGATGTCGGGAGTCGCCGTCACGTTAAGGAGTCCGAGCAATGATGATTTCTACCCGCCGAGTCCTTGGTGGAGTGGTCGGTGCCGGGACGGTAGCCGGCGCCCTGCTGGTAGGGATGGCTCCGTCGGCGCTGGCGACGCCGCCGAACTGCACGGCCGCCGACCTGGCCGGGGTGTCCGCCGGGGTGTCCGCCGCGACGTCGGCCTATCTGTTCACCCACCCCGATGTCAACGCCTTCTTCACCGGCCTGGAGGGTGCGCCGCGCGACACCCTGCGTCCGCAGATTCAGCAATACCTCGACGCCAACCCCCAGGTGAAGGACGAACTGGCCGGCATCCGTCAGCCGCTGGTGGACCTGAAGAACCGCTGCGGCGGCGACGAGTCGGTCGAGGTGCCCACTCCCTAACGGTTCGGGGTTCCGTTGCGGCGGCCGGTGAGCGCCGCCAGGGCCGCCCGCCACCCCAGTAGCAGCAGCGCGGTGACCAGTGAGGCCACCACGATGAAGCTAACGGCGATGCCCGCCGAGGTGGCTTTGCGCAACGCCATGCCCACCACCACGGTGCACACCCATACGGCGAGGCCGGTGGGCGCGATGGCGGTCGGGCGGCGCCACCCCCGGGATAGCAGCCAGCCGGCCAGCGTTCCGGTTATGAACGGCCAGGCCGTCTCGGCGACACCGGCGAGGCTGACTCCCTCTGCGTGGCTGCGCCGGCCCAGCGCGGTGAACACCAGCACGCACGCCAGATCGGCGGTCAGCGCGCCCGCGGCCGTGCTGGAACGTCGCTGGCTGGTTGGGATCGGCTCGCGAGTGACCATGGTGCTCGAGGATATTCAGCTCTGCTCGTCGCCGCCCCGGCCGGGGTCCGGCGCTGGGTCGGGTGGGGGCAGCGGGCCCTGCAGGGCGGTGTCGGCCGGGTCGTGCCGCGCCCGCCGTGCCTCGAGGTCGGCCACTTCCTGTGCGGCTAGTTCCTCGACGACCGTGTCGGGGTCGAGGGCGCCCTCGGTGCGGAACATCAAGAAGAACACCACCCAGCCGATCGCGGAGATGAAAATCCAGCTCACCAGCCGGTAGATCAGCATCGCCGAGATCGCCGAGGGCAGCGCCATGCCGCTGGACACCAGGCCGGGCACCAGGACGGCCTCGACCACCAGCAGTCCGCCGGGCATCAGGGGAATCGCGCCCGCCGCGCGTGCCGCGGCGTAGGCGACGGTCAACCCCGCCAGCGACGGATGGCCGCCGGCCGCATAGGCCGCGAAGGCCAGGCAGGCCACATCGGCGATCCAGTTGAACAGCGACCAGCCGAAAGCCTCTCCGAGCGTGCTCCGGCTCAGGCTCACCGATTCCAGTTGCGCGAGGGTCTCGCGCCACTTGTGCAAGCCGGTGTCGGCGGGTTTGCCCCGGGCGGAGTTCACCCACCCCAGCACCCTCACCCCGATGCCGTCGACGAGTTCGGGCCGGGTCGCCACCGCTTGGGCCAGCAGCAGCAGCGCCACGAAACCCCCGAGGGTAAACAGCAGTGAGAACGGGTTGTCCTTGGCGCCCAGCATGAACGCGCCGCCCAGTCCCAGCAGGGCCAGGCCGACCACCTGCAGGGCGCCCGACATCACCAGTTGCCAAGACGCCACCACCGGACTGGCTCCCCACAAGCGCTGCTGGCGATAGACGAAGGTGGCCGAGAGTACGGGGCCGCCGGGAAGCGTGGTGCTCAGCGCGTTCCCGGCGTAGAACACCGCCTCGGAACGCCACTGCCGGACGATCACCCCGGCTGAACGCAGCAGCGTGCGCTGAATCTGGGCGAAGCTGTGCATCGAGGCCATTGCCGCCCCGATCGCCGCGAGGACCCACCAGAGGTTCGCTGAGAGCAGGCTCATCCACGCCTTGGCCAGTTGATCCCAGACCAGGCTCAGTTCCACGGCGAGGATCACCGCCGCCGTCCCGAGGACCGCCCAGCGCACCCACCAGCGTTTGCCCCGTGCCGCCGGTCCGTTCCCCGCGCGTGCGGAGTTGACCGGCGTGTCCTGGGTCACGATTTTCAGCGTAACCGCGCAGGGTGTTTCCGTTGCCGTTCGCCGCGGGATGTCGGGGCCGTGCGGATAAGGTGTGGCCCATGCCGGCCGACGGCGTCTACGACGACGATGCAGTCGATCCCTTCGTGCGGAAGACCGCCGCCTGGGCGTGGCGGTTGCTGGTCATCCTCGGGGCGATCCTGGCGCTGTTGTGGCTGATCCAGCGTCTGAAGGTGATCGTGGTGCCGGTCGCGCTGGCCGTCATCCTGACCGCGCTGCTGCTGCCGGCCGTCGACTGGCTGGACCGCCGGAGGGTGCCGCGCGGCGGTGCGGTTGCCCTGGTGCTGTTATCCGGCTTCGCGCTGTTCGGCGGGATCCTGACCTTCGTTGTGGCGCAGTTCGTCTCCGGACTGCCGGACGTGGTCGAGCAGGTGACCCGCAGCATCGACCACGCCACCCGGTGGCTCATCGAGGGCCCCGCCCACCTTAGCCTGGAGCAGATCGACAGGGCCGGCGACACGGCGGTCAAGGCGTTGCGGGACAACCAGGAACGGATCACTCACGGCGCGCTGTCCACCGCCGCCACATTGACCGAAATCGTCACCGGCGCCGTACTGACGCTGTTCACGCTGATCTTCCTGTTGTACGGGGGCCGCAACATCTACGCCTACCTCACCCGGATCGTGCCCGCGCACACCCGGGACCGCGTGCGGGCGGCGGGCCGTGCCGGATTCGGCTCACTCATCGGCTACGTCCGGGCGACGTTCCTGGTCGCGCTGGTCGACGCCGTCGGCATCGGGGCCGGCTTGGCGATCATGGGCGTGCCGCTGGCCCTTCCGTTGGCGTCACTGGTTTTTCTGGGCGCGTTCATCCCGTTGGTCGGCGCCGTTCTGAGCGGATTTCTCGCGGTCGTGGTGGCGCTGCTGGCCAAGGGTTTCGTCTACGCCCTGTTCACCCTCGGGCTCATCATCGCCGTGCAGCAACTCGAGGCACACGTGCTGCAGCCGCTGGTGATGGGCCGCGCGGTCTCGATCCACCCGCTGGCCATCGTGCTCGCGATCTCGACCGGTGCCGTTCTCGCAGGTATCACCGGCGCGCTGCTGGCGGTGCCGGTCCTGGCCTTTCTCAACAGCGCCATCCGAGTTCTCGCCGCATCGGATCCGGCCGCCGAGGCGGCCGAACTGGAGGCCAGCGAGGACCCGGTGATCATGGAGGCCCAACCCGACACTCCACCCGGTGGCCACGCCGGCCACCGGGAATGAATCGGGTTTCCGGCCGCAGATCTAAAGGCGGCCTTCCCGGCGCAGCAGATCCTGGGCGCTGACCCCGCCACCCTTCTTGCCGCGGGCGTTGAGCTGCTCGGTCGCCACCTCGGAATCGACCGACTCCGGTCGGCTGACCGGGATCGCCCGGGTCTCCTCCGCCGAGATCTGCGCTGCGGTGGGAGCCTCGGACGGTGCCGGGGAGCCCGATGGGGTGGGTTTCGGCGCCGTCGGGATCGCTGTCGTCGCATCCTCGGGCGCGCCCGGTGGGGGAATAACGCGGGTCGGCTGTGCGGACGGGTCCGCTATCGGCTGCTGTGCGGACGGGCCCGCCTTCGGCGGCTGTGCGGATGACTCCGCCTTGGGCGGTTGGGCGGACGGTTCCGCCTGCGGCGAGTCGGCGTCGGCGCCCCGCCGCGAGGTCTTGCGGCGCAATTCACCAAGCCAGGACCCGATGTCGCGGTCGTCCTCGGCCTTGGCTGCGGCGAACCGGGTGGTGGGCGCATCGGCGGCTGGTGCGTCGACCGGCTCGGTGACTGCCACCGCGGGCCCGGCCGCGGCGGCTTGACGTGCCGGTGGGACGCCGGCCCGGACGCTCGGCGCAGCGGTCGCCGGCTTGGGCTGCGAACCCGCCAGTGCCGGGCGTTTGCGTTCGTCGGGCAGTGTCGTCTCACCCAAGCCGATCTTGTGCTGCAACCGCTTCATCCACTTCGGCGCCCACCAGCAGTCGTCGCCGAGCAGTTTCATGATCGCCGGCACTAGGAACATCCGGACGATTGTTGCGTCGAGGAGCAACGCGATGAGCAGACCGAAGGCCAGGTACTTCATCATCACCAGGTCGGAGAACACGAACGCCCCCGCCACCACAGCCAGAACCAGTGCAGCTGCGGTGATGAGCCGACCGGTGGTGGCGGTGCCGATCCGGATCGCCTCGGTGGTCGACATACCGCGGTCGCGGGCCTCCACCATCCGGGACACCAGGAAGACCTCGTAGTCGGTGGACAATCCGTAGATGACCGCGATGATCAACCCGATCATCGGCGCCATCAGTGGCTGCGGGGTGTAGTTCATGATCCCTGAGCCGTGTCCGTCGACGAACATCCAGGTCAACACACCCATCGTCGATCCCAGCGTGAGTGCGCTCATCAACGCGGCCTTGATCGGTAGCACCAGCGAACCGAAGGCCAGGAACATCAGGATGGTCGTCGTGGTGATCAACAGCAGCACCATCAGCGGCAGTTTGGCGAACAGGCTGTGGATGCTGTCCTGTTCGAGGGCGGGGGTGCCGCCGACATACACTTCAAGCCCCCTCGGCGGGGTGATGGATCGCAGTTCGGAGATCTTCTTGGCGGCATCGTTGCGGTTCACCAGCCCGTTCTGGATCACCCGGACCGAGGGATCTTTGGAGGCGCCGTCGAGGTAGGGGCGTTCCTTCCACATCGCATCCGGGTTGTTGTCGGGATCGGTGAAGCCGTTGAGTGCCATGGCCTTATTGCGGATCTCGGCGACCTGCTGGTCGGTCACCGGCTCACCGTCGTCACTCTTGATCACCAGCGTCAGCGGTTCGGTGCGGAAACCGGGGAAGATCTTGTCGAACTCCTCCTGTGCCAGTCGCACGGAGTTGTTCGGGGGCAGGTACTTCTCGCTGATGCCGCCGAGGGACAGTTTCCCGAGCGGGATGATCAGCAGGATCATCAGGATGACGATGGGCCCGGCGAACAGGATGGGCCGTTTCATCACCCGGTTGACGAGCTTGCCCCAGAAGCCGTTCTCGACCTCTTCGCGAGTCTTGGTCTTCTGGGTCCTTTCGGCAACCCAGTCGATGATCTTTCGGGAGAACGACCAGTTGGCCAGGAACGGCACGCGCAGGAGCGTGCGCACCCCGAGGGCGTCAACGTTGGGGCCCAGGATCGCCAGGATGGCCGCCAGGACGGTGATCGACAGGATCGCCGCCATCATGACCGAGGCGATGATCGCGTAGGTGATGGATTTGAGGAATCCCTGGGGGAACAGCAGCAGCGGCAGTGACGAGGCGACGATGATCACCGCGGAGAACACCACGGTTCTCCCGGAGGTCATCACGGTGCGGCGCACCGCCGCCTCGGTGTCGTAGCCCTCGGCGATCTCCTCGCGGAACCGGCTGACGATGAACAGCCCGTAGTCGATGGCGATACCGAGCCCGATCAGGGTCACCACCGGCTGGGCGAAGAAGTGCACCGGGGTGAATTCCGCGATCAGCCGCATGATGCCCAGTGAGGCGAGGATGGACAGGCCGCCGATGATGGCCGGGAGGCTGGCCGCGACCACCCCGCCGAACACGAAGAACAGCAGCACCGCCACCAGTGGGATCGCGGCCACCTCGGCGCGCTTCTGGTCCTCGCCGATGGTGCCGGTCAATTCGTTGGCCAGGGGCTGCAAACCGGCCTGCTTCACATCGATGCCGTCGATGTTGAAACTGTCCTTGACCTTTTTGTAGTTGTTCAGGATGGTGTCGTCGTCGTTGCCTTTGAGCTGGATCGACATGAAGGCGTGCTTCTTGTCGGCGTCGGCCATGTTCGACAGCAGTTCGGGATTCCTGAAGTAGCCGATCGAACGCAGGATCTCGTCGGGGTGGTCCTGCTGAGCCTGATCGAGGTTGTCGAGGATCTTCTTGCTGAACTCCGGGTCGTCGACGGTCTTGCCGTCCGGCGCTGTGTAGATGGCGACGATATGGCCGGAGGTGTCGCGGCCGTAGGCGGCGTCGGCGATCAGCGACGCCTTGACCGACTGGCTGCCCTCGTCGTAGAACCCGCTCTGGGTGACGTGCTTACCCAGGTCCATGCCGAAGATCCCGCCGCCGATACACAGCGCGACCATGAGACCGATGACGATGTTTCGATACCGGTATACGGTTCGACCCCACCAGGCGAACAATCGATCTCCTTACTGAGAGTTAAGGCCCGCGTCGAGAATGTCCAGCGTTCCCGACCCCCGCTGCGGCGCCGAGGGCTACAGCCGCGAGGTCAGCAGCGAGGACAGCGGCCGGAACGGCTGAAGCCACGCCCCTTGCTCGGGCAGCGAATCCAGGCCGATTCGCGGCAGAGGCTCTCGGAAAACACCGGGAATGTCCTCCAAGTCGACAAACTCCAAGGTATCCGACGCTAACGCCCAGCTGGCATGTTCGCGAAATCCTAGTACGGACACCGGTGTGCCGGACCGGGCGATGTCCTCCAGCGGAACCCGGAAGGCCTGGCCGTCGGCGGAGGCCACCACCACTCCGGCGAGTCCCTCGCTCTGACGCAGGGCGATGTGCGCGAGCATGTCGCTGTCCACGTCGCTGGCCTCGTCGACCTTGGGTTTGGCGAAGACGGCGAAACCCACGTTGCGCAGGGCCTCCACCCAGGGGCGCACAACCTCGGCGCTGCCTGGGGCGATATTGGTGAACACCGTCGCCTCGGGCTCCGCCGGTGACCCGGGACTCCCGGCGGACAGCTCGGCCGTGCGGGCCAGCAGCCAGCGGCCGAGGGCGTCGAACCGTGGCCGGTGCGCCGCGGTCGGCCGGCCTCCCAGGATCGCCCCGAGGCCCATGTCGAGGTTGGGGGCGTCCCATACCAGCAGCACCCGCCTGGCCGCCGGTTCGGGGATCGGCGCCGGCGGGGCCGGGTTGTCGCCGATCAGTGGCTCTTCGATCAGGGTCATGGTCATCTCACTCACTCAGACCTCATCCACAGCAGTTCGGTCACGGCTCTACCCGCGTGGCGGGCCTTGGTCTCGTATTTTGTGACGGGCCGATTCACCGAGATCGGCACCGGTTCGCCGGGGCGCACGCGGCGCAGCAGAGGCTCGGCGTCACCGGTCTCGGCGATCTGCTCGGCATACCCGGAATGATCGGTGGCCGCGTGCAGCAGCCCGCCCGGCCGGAGTCGGTTCGCGATGAGGGCGACGGTCGCAGGTTGCAGTAGTCGCCGCTTGTGGTGGCGCGACTTTGGCCACGGATCGGGGAAGAAGACCCGCACTCCTGTCAGGGACCCGGGCGCGATCAGGCTTTCGAGCACGTCGACCCCGTCGCCGCGGATCAATCGGATGTTCGTCACATGTTCCCGGTCGATGCCGCTGAGTAGCTGAGCCAGACCGCGCCGGTACACCTCGACGGCGACCACGTCGATGTCCGGCTCGGACTGCGCCATTGCCAGGGTTGAGTTCCCGGTACCGCAGCCGATCTCCAGCACCAGTCCCCGGTCCGGTCCGGCCGCGGGCGCGGGGCGGCCGAACCAGGCATCGATGTCGAGGGGTTCGGCGACCCCGTCGGCGTTGACCGCCGGTCGGCCCAGGCTGGGCCACAACCGGTCCCACACCTCCTGCTGGGATTCGGTCAGAGCGGAGCGGCGGGACCGGAAGCTGGTCACCCGCCGCGGGTGCTGCGCGGCGGGGACGGATTCATGCTGCGCGTGCATCGACGATCCCTCGTGCCGCGCATGCATTGACCTATGGTCGCCCATCGCGCACGGGGGACCCCCATCGTGAGCCGGATTGATACCCAACAGTTGCCTTTCGGTCGGCTAACAGGCGTGGTCCGGGTGACTCGCGCGCTGACCGAGCCGTTGCCACCATTTCCCCGTGGCTGACCCCGTTGCCGCGGACCTACTCGCCGCCGCCTCCGGGGTGCTCGACGAATCGCGGCTGAGCGCGCTGGCCCGCTGTCTGGAGGACCTACAGCCGGGTGTGGATCCGGAAAGGCGTTACCGACGGCTGGTGACGGCGTTGGATCGGCTTTCCGCGTCCGGGCCCGGCGGTGACCGGGCGGCAGGCTTCCTGGGGGGCGACCCGGTGGTGCTTGCCAGGATGAGCCTGGCCGCCGAGGTCATGGGTGCCGACGGTCCGGAGGTCGGCGCCGGCGCCGGGCATTTGCGCCGGGCGCTGTGCTGGCGGCGCTACGGCCGCGGGCCGGTCCCGCAGCTGCACCGCTCGTGCGCCGCCGACATCGCTCGCGGTTCACTGCGGCTGTGGGTTCGCGACGGTGGGGTTCCGGTGCCCGTCGCGGACCTGCTGAACGCCGTTCCTTCAACGCCGACTCGGCGGGGGCGGGCAGTCGAAGTTCGTGGCCAGGCTCAACTGGCGCGGGTGCACCTGCGCTCCCGGGCCCGGATGATGTGCACGGCCATGCGCGCGGATCTGGGGCGGCAGGCCGCGGTGCTGTCCCGGCGGCAAGTCGGAGCGTTCGAGGACCGTGTGCGCAGGGAGGTGCGCCGGGTGACCGTCGAGTTCGACGACCTCATGTGCCGGCGGCTCACCGAACTGATCGATCGTGCAGGTCTGCCTCCCGTCGTTCCGGTCGCGCCGCCGGGGGAGGTGCCGCTGCCGCGGCGCCGATCCACCCGATTGGAGTATCGGCTCACAGCGCTGTTGGGCATCGGGTTCGGCCTCGGCGTCGCGCTGACCCTCGGCCGCGTGCTGTTAGACCTGCGCCCGGACTGGACCCCGCTGGCACCCCTCGGCTGTGTGGCCCTTGGGCTGGTGACATCGTCCTGGGTCGTCGGCGCCCGCCGGCTGCTGGCCGACCGCGCCGCGCTGGAACGCTGGGTGCTCGAGGTGGTCGCCGAATTGCGGGCGGTGCTCGATGAGCGGGTGCTCACCGCGGTGCTGGCCGTCGAGGAGGCGCTGGCCGCCGACGCCGCTGACACAGTTTCAGGTCGGCTCGGGGAGCAATTGCGTCATACTCCCGATTAACAGCGGATCCCCAGCCCGCGTTAACCTTCAGGTAAGGACGATGGCCGCTTCCGCTGCCGAGTGGAAAGGGTCCGTTCCGGGCAATGAACCTACGCGGGAGAAACCGATGACCTCAGCGACCATCCCCGGTCTGGCCGACGCACCCACCACGCACGCCGCACTTCTCGACTGGGTCCGGGAGGTCGCCGAGCTCACCGAGCCCGATCGCGTTGTTTTCGCCGACGGGTCCGAGGAGGAGTACCGGAGGCTGTGCGGCCAACTGGTCGACGCCGGCACGTTCATCGCGTTGTCCGACACCGAAGAGCCGAGTTCCTATCTGGCCCGGTCCGAACCCTCCGACGTCGCCCGTGTCGAGTCGCGGACATTCATCTGTTCGGAACGGGAGATCGACGCCGGCCCCACCAACAACTGGATGGCTCCCGACCAGATGCGGGCCACCATGACCGAGCTCTACCGCGGGTGCATGCGGGGACGGACGATGTATGTGGTGCCGTTCTGCATGGGTCCGCTGGGGGCTGAGGACCCCAAGCTCGGGGTCGAGATCACCGATTCGGAGTACGTCGTGGTGTCCATGCGGACCATGACCCGGATGGGCAAGGCCGCGTTGGACAAGATGGGCGAGGACGGCTTCTTCGTCAAGGCCCTGCATTCGCTGGGTGCGCCCCTGGAGCCCGGGCAGGCCGACGTCCCGTGGCCCTGCAGCGACACCAAGTACATCACCCACTTCCCCGAGACCCGCGAGATCTGGAGCTATGGGTCGGGCTACGGCGGTAACGCCCTGCTCGGCAAGAAGTGCTACTCGCTGCGGATCGCCTCGGTGATGGCCCGCGACGAGGGCTGGCTGGCTGAGCACATGCTGATCCTCAAGCTGATCTCGCCGGAGAACAAGGCGTACTACATCGCCGCGGCCTTCCCGTCGGCCTGCGGCAAAACCAACCTCGCCATGATTCAGCCGACCATTCCCGGCTGGCGCGCCGAGACCCTCGGTGACGACATCGCCTGGATGCGGTTCGGCGACGACGGCCGGTTGTACGCGGTCAACCCGGAGTTCGGGTTCTTCGGCGTCGCGCCCGGCACCAACTGGAGTTCCAACCCGAACGCGATGAAGACCATCGCCGCCGGCAACACCGTCTTCACGAACGTCGCCCTGACCGATGACGGCGGCGTCTGGTGGGAGGGCCTCGAGGGTGACCCGCAGCACCTGATTGACTGGAAGGGCGAGGATTGGGAGCCTGGACGCGGCACTCCTGCTGCGCATCCGAACTCGCGGTACTGCACGCCGATGTCGCAATGCCCCACCCTGGCTCCGGAGTGGGACGACCCGCAGGGGGTGCCGATCTCGGCGATCCTGTTCGGCGGCCGCCGCAAGACCACGGTCCCGCTGGTAACCCAGGCCCGCGACTGGCAGCACGGGGTGTTCATCGGCGCGACGCTGGGCAGCGAGAAGACCGCTGCGGCCGAGGGCAAGGTGGGAATCATCCGTCGCGACCCGATGGCCATGCTGCCTTTCATGGGCTACAACGCCGGGGACTACTGCCAGCACTGGCTCGATCTCGGCAAGAACGCCGATGAGTCCAAGTTGCCGAAGATCTTCTTCGTCAACTGGTTCCGGCGCGGGGACGACGGCCGGTTCCTGTGGCCTGGATTCGGTGAGAACAGCCGTGTTCTGAAGTGGATCATCGAGCGGGTCGAGGGGCAGGCCGGCGGGGCGTCCACCCCGATCGGGATCGTGCCCGGGGTCGATGAGATCGACCTCGCGGGCCTGGACGTCGAGGCCGCCGATGTCGCCGAGGCGCTCGCGGTCAACCCCTCGGAGTGGCGCGCCGAACTGCCCCAGATCGAGGAGTGGTTCGAGTTCCTCGGCGAGAAGCTGCCGACCGGCGTGCGCGACGAGTTCGACGCCCTCAAACAGCGCCTGGCTGACGCGGACTGACCTCTGCGCCCAGGGGGCCGAGCCCGGGCTAGCATCGCGGTGTGAAGGCACCGCCGGTCCAGTCGCCCTCGCCTGCCCGACGGTTACGGTGGTCACGGCGCGCGGCCACGGTGGGCGCGATCCTGGCGATCTACCTGGGTTCGGTGGCGGGCTACTTCTGGATCGATAGTTCCGCCCATACGCTGGCACCGGGAAGCCTCGTGGCCGGCAACGAAACCGTGGTCCTGCTGGATGTCACGGCGATCCACCCACTGGACAACACCATCGAGGCCAGCGTTCGGGTGATTCCGGCGAAGGGCCTGGAGGACCCGGAGTTCGGCCAGCTCACCAACGACGTCACGGTCCGGCTGTATCCCGCGACCGATTTCGGCGAACTGAATTTCCCGGCCGGTCAGGTTCCCGGGGCGGTGAGTACCTCGATGGTCGCCACCGGGAACGCCGACCAGTGGCCGTTCGACCGGTACACGACGGCGACGATCAGCGCCGATGTCTTCACCGGGACGGGGGAGGCGCGTCGGTATGTGCCGGCGCGGGTGGAGGTGACCGGGTCGCTGTACGGATGGGACATCCGCAGCGAGCACCCCGGCCCGGCCACCCACTCCGGCGGCGCCGATGCGACCGCGACCGTCACCTTCTCCCGCTCGCGAGGACCGCTGGCTTTGATCCTCGGGATCTGCCTGGTGCTGCTGGCGCTACCGGCACTGGCGTTGTTCGCCGCCATCGAAATGCTGCTGGGCAGGAAGAACTTCCAACCCGCCTTCAGTTCCTGGTTCGCGGCCATGCTGTTTGCGGTGGTCCCGATCCGCAACGTATTGCCGGGCGACCCTCCACCGGGATCGTGGATCGACGAGGCGCTGGTGCTGTGGGTGCTGCTGGCGCTGGTGGGGGCGATGGTGATCTACGTGGTCGCCTGGACCCGCAGATCCGACTGATGCGCAGCAGCGCCGCGGCGGTCAGGAAAGGGTGATCGGGTCAAGCTGAAACGGCCGGGACGGCCGTGATGCAGCGCCCTAGCCTTCGTCGTTCGGGGGAATCCCTGGCCGGGAGACTCCGTGGTCCTTCGTCGAGTCGGGTTCATCCTGAGTGTGCGTCGTCTGGTCGACCGGTGGCAGCCGAAGAAGGGATTTGGCGTCGACGGATCGGGCAGGGGTACTGCGACAAATAGGGGTCCCCCTGCCGCGCCCGGCAGGGGGACCCTTGTCGAACGTCAGCTACGCAGCCGATCTGGCCCGTGCCGACCTGGAGCCGCGGCCCTTGTCGGCGCCGGTCTTGTCGGCGCCGGCCGACGGCGCAGCGCTCGTGGCGATGTCGTCTGCGGCCGCAGGAGCGGCGCCGCGGGCCCCGGAGCGCGAACGCGATCCCGCTCGCTCGGAGCCGGAATCGCCAACCACCGAGCTCAGGTCCGCCTCGTCGGAATCGGCACTCAACCCGGCCGCACCGAGATCGGACTGATCGTCTCCGGCGGCCGCGGCCTCCGCCGCCCCGGAATCGGCAACGGCCACAGACTCGACGGGCGCCTCGCTTGCCGCCGGGACGCTCGCGGCACTACTGGGCACCTCGGTCGAGCTGGACGGGAGGACCGCCGCCGCGGACGACGCTTCGTTGGGCACCAGGATGCCGAAGAACGGCTTCGCCAGCTGGTCCGTAAGGGCCTTGGTGAACGCATTCAGCACATCACCGGGCACCTGCAGCCACTCGTGCAGGGTCAGTGGACGCACGGTGCCGAACTGTGTCGGGAGCTGGGCGAACGTGCGCCCGTACTCGCCCCACACCGACAATGTAGAGTCTGCGGCGATGTCGCTCGGTGTGACCACGTCGGCGTAGCCGATGGTAGTCAGGATCGTCAGGGCCGGGTTGAGGATGTCGGCGATCGGGGTGCCCAACAGATACGGGCTGCCGAGCGCCTTGAGCGCGATGTTGATCAACTCCGAGGGCAGCCGCAGGGGGGACAACAGCGGCAGGTCCGGGTTTTTCAGGGTGGCATAGAGCTCCGGGGTGTCGCTCACGGCACCAGCAATGGCCGAGCCGACTGCAGCGAGAATAAAGGTAGCCGCGTCGTCGCCAGCGGGATACGTTTCCCCGCCAGTGCCAGTGGTGAGGCTCATGTCATTGAACAGGTCGGTTATCGGTGTTGAGAAGAGGTAGCTGGGGGGAAGTGCCGCCAAGGCCGAGTTCAGCAGGGAGAACGGGTTCAATGTCACGGGGAAGTCGGCGAACGGGTTGTACGCCCATGTCAGATCGAGCAGGGTGCTCAACACCTTGGTCTGTTCGTCGGTGGCGTCCGCCGGCGACGTACCTGTTGGCGGCACGCCGGTGTCGATGCCCAGGAGATTGACCCATGAGGCGAATCGGGCGGCGAGGCCGCCGTTGGGGCGGAAGGGATCGTTGACAAAGATGCTGAGCAGGCTGGTATCGCCGGCCTCGAGGGGGGTGTAGCCCGGCCACAGCGTTTGGCCCTCGGCGGTCGACCAGAGGCCGTTGGCGGCGTCACGTGCGCCCAGTGTCCCCAAGGTGCTCGCGATCAGCCCGGCGACCCGGCAGTTGGTGTTCGCGCTAAAGACGCAGGGCTGAGTAAAAGGTGGCGGTGTGGGCGGCGGCAACATCGGAATCGCGTTGAGGGCGTTGTAAACCAGCTGCGGGTTGGATGAAGTCCAGTCGAGGTTCAGGGTGCCGATCCCGGGAACTGGGATGCTTTCGATGCCCAGTAGCGGCAACAGGCCCAGCAGCGGTCCGGTGGTCACGATGTCGATTTCGTCGGCCGCCAGCTTCACCGATGCGTTCGAGGCGGTGGGTGGGCCCTCCGGGGCGCCGACACCCATGGCAAGGGCGGCCGTTGCGGTGACGGCTGCCGCCGCGGCGGCCATCGTCCTGGCCCGGCGCGCACCTTCGGCGCGACGGGTATGGGTTCAGCACTCCAGCCGACATGGTGTCCTTCCTGAACAAAGACTTAGCGGCGACTGAGTGGCGCCCGTCACATAGCTATCACCACACGGGTCGAGAACCTGGATGAACCGCGGAATATAAGCCGACATATGTCGACCGTCGCGTGGTGCCGGGTCAGATCCCGCCGCGGGCGACGAGTTGGGCGGCGATGACGTTGCGCTGGATCTCGTTGGTGCCCTCGCCCACGATCATCAGCGGTGCGTCGCGGAAGTACCGCTCGGCGTCGTATTCGGTGGAATAGCCGTAGCCGCCGTGAATCCGCACCGCGTTCAGCGCGATCTCCATCGCCACCTCGGAGGCGAACAGCTTGGCCATCCCGGCCTCCATATCGCAGCGCTGGCCACTGTCATAGCGTTCCGCGGCGTAGCGGGTGAGCTGTCGCGCCGCGGTCAGCTTGGTGGCCATATCGGCCAGGTAGTTGCCGATCGACTGGTGCTTCCAGATCGGCTTGCCGAAACTCTCCCGCTGCTGGGCATAAGCGAGCGCATCCTGGAGGGCGGCACTGGCCACGCCCAGCGCTCGGGCGGCGACCTGGATGCGTCCTGTCTCGAGGCCCTTCATCATCTGCGCGAATCCTTTTCCGGGTTCGCCGCCCAGCACCGCCGAGATAGGGACGCGGCAGTCCTGGAAGCTCAGCTCACAGGACTCCACGCCCTTGTAGCCGAGCTTGGGTAGATCCCGGGAGATGCTCAGCCCTTCGGCGGGCGATTCGACCAGCAGCACCGAGATCCCGGCGTGCCGGGGGCTGGCGTGGGGGTCGGTCTTGCACAGCAGCGCGATCAGACTCGACCGGCGGGCATTGGTGATCCACGTTTTGGAACCCGATATCACCCAGTGCTCACCGTCGGGCCGGGCGACGGTGCTGATGTTCTGCAGATCCGAACCGCCGCCGGGTTCGGTCAGCGCCATGGTGGCCCGCAACTCACCGGTGGCCATCGCCGGCAGGTAGGTCTGCTTCTGGCTTTCAGTACCGAAGTCCTCGAGAAGTTTCGCCACCACGGTGTGGCCGCCCATCGCGCCGGCCAGGCTCATCCAGCCGCGGGCCAGCTCCTCGGTGACCTCGACGTAGCAGGGCATCGACACCGGTGATCCGCCGTAGCGTTCGCTGACCGCCAGACCGTAGATCCCGATCTTCTTCATCTGCTCGATCCACGGCGCGGGGTAGGTGTTGGTGTGCTCCACCTCGCGCACCGTCGGGCGGACCTCGCGATCGACGAACGTGCGCACCGTCTGAACCAGCAGGTTCTCTTCGTCGTTGAGCGTCATGGGCACTGCCATAGTGGCACGGCGCTGCCTTGACTTCCGGAGGCGTGCTGTCAGCATTGTCAGTTGTGACGTTGTACGGCCACGTCGGGGCAGGCGGATCCGGCGGATCCGGCGGGCAGGAGCGCAGCGACCCGGGAATCGGATCCGGCGGGCAGGAGCGCAGCGACCCGGGAATTGAATCCGGCGGGCAGGAGCGCAGCGACCCGGGGATCGAATCCGGCGGGCCGTTCTTCGACGACCTGATGGTCGGTCAGGTTTTCGATGTCGCGCCGTCGATCACGCTCACCTCGGGGATCGCCGCCGCACACCAGGCCATCCTGGGCGACCGGATGCGGCTGTCGCTGGACGCCGACCTGGCTCACGCGGTGACCGGTGTTCCGGGGGCGATGGCGCACCCCGCCCTGGTCTGCGATATCGCCATCGGCCAGTCCACGTGCGTGACCCGACGGGTCAGGGCCAACCTGTTCTACCGCGGCCTGGTGTTTCACCGGTATCCGACCATCGGTGACACCCTGTTCACCCGGACCGAGGTGGTGGGCCTCAAGCAGAACAGCCGCAAACCCGGCCGGGCGTCGAGTGGTCTGGCCGCACTGCGGATGACGACCATCGACCAGGCCGGCCGGCTGGTTCTGGACTTCCACCGGTGCGCGATGCTCCCGCTGAGCCCCGGTGCGGCCGACACCGGTCACGCCGACGACCTCACCGGTCTGGGTGCCGGCCCGGCGCCCGCTGTTGAAGGGGCCGGCCACTGGAATGCCGAAGCCTTCCGCCGCCGGGTGCCCGGTCCGCACTTCTATCCCGACATCGCCGGTTCGGTGCTGCGCAGCTCCGCCGACGTCGTCAGCTCGGCTCCGGAACTCGCGCGGCTCACCCTCAACATCGCCGCCGCCCATCACGATGCGCGCGATTCCGGCCGGCGGCTGGTCTACGGCGGGCACACCATCGGCCTGGCGCTGGCCCAGGCAACGCGGCTGCTGCCCAACCTGGCGACGGTGCTGGGATGGCAGTCCTGTGACCACACCGCGCCGGTCTACGAGGGGGACACGCTCTTCAGCGACCTGCGGGTCGAGGCCGCCACGGAATTGCCCGGCGACCGGGGCGGGGTGTTGAGCCTGCGCTCGGTGGTCTATGCCGCCGGCGCCGATGGCCCGGACCGGGAGGTGCTGGACTGGCGCTTCACCGCCCTGCACTTCTGATCTTCCGTACCGTCTGATCTGCGGTACCGTCCGGCGCCTGGTTACCGGCGGGTAGCCTAAACCTGACCGCCAGGCATCAGGGAGAGCCGGATGAGGACCCACCAACCCGTTGCGGAGACGGCCCACGGGCCGGTGCGCGGCGCCGACGACGGCACCGTTACGACCTGGAAGGGCGTGCGTTACGCCGCCCCGCCACTGGGCGAGTTGCGCTTCCGTGCGCCGCAGCCGCCCCGACCCTGGACCGAGCCGGTCGATGCCGCAACGTTCGGCACCGTCTGTCCGCAGCCCCCGGTGCCGAACTTCCCGATGAACCTCGGCGCCGGTCAGGACGAGGATTGCCTGACGCTCAACGTCTGGGCTCCGTCCGGGATCGCCCCCGGCGACGGCAAGCCCGTCATGGTGTGGGTGCACGGTGGGGCCTACGTGCTCGGGTCGGGCAGCCAGCCCTACTACAACGGCCGCCGGCTGGCGGCAGGCGGCGACGTGGTGGTGGTCACCGTCAACTACCGGCTGGGCGCTTTCGGTTTCCTCGACGTGCCCGGATACCACTCCAACGTCGGGCTGCGCGACGTGCTCGAGGCGCTGCGCTGGGTGCGCTCCAACATCGCCGCGTTCGGCGGCGATCCCGACCGGGTGACGGTCTTCGGCGAATCGGCCGGTGCCGGGATTGTCACCACGCTGCTGGCGACGCCCGCCGCTGAGGGTCTGTTCGCCGGGGCCATCGCACAGAGCTCGCCGGCCACGTCGGTCTATGACCGCAACCGTGCCCGGCTGGTCACCGACCAGGTGCTCGACTTCCTCGAGATTCGCCCCGGTGAGGAGCACAAGCTTGTCGACGCGCCGGTGCCGGCGCTGATCGCCGCCACCAAGAAGGTGTTCGACGAGGTGCCGGTGCGCAACCCCGGCACGCTGGCCTTCGTGCCGATCGTCGACGGCGATGTCCTCCCGGACTACCCGGTTCACCTCGCCCGCCAGGGAAAGACCCATCCGGTGCCGTTGATCATCGGCACCAACAAGAACGAGGCCGCGCTGTTCCGGTTGATGCGCTCACCGCTGATGCCGGTCACCCCGCGGGCCATCACCTCGATGTTCAACCAGATCGCCGGGGAGCAGCCCGACCTGCAACTGCCGACCGAGGAGCAGCTGGGCTCGGCCTACGGCGCCAAGAAGAAGTCGGCGCGGGGCCTGAGCATCGCCAGTGACGTCGGGTTCCGGATGCCCTCGCTGTGGTTCGCCGAGGGCCACAACGCCGTGGCGCCGGTCTATCTGTACCGCTTCGACTACGCGTCGCCGGTGATGAAGCTGCTCCTGGTCGGTGCGGCGCATGCCACTGAATTGCCCTATGTCTGGGGGACCCTCGGAGTTCCGCAGGACATGACCCTCAAGCTCGGCGGCGCCAAAGCCGCCAAGGCGGTGTCCCGGCGCATCCGCAGCCGGTGGGTCAACTTCGCGGCCACCGCCAAGCCGGCCGGCCTGCCCGGCGAACCGGAGTGGACGCCCTACCAGGAGGCCGACCGGGCCTGTCTGGTCATCGACCACCACGACCGGATCGTCCATGATCTCGACGCCGACATCAGGACCGCCTGGGGTGCCGACCCGGTGCACCTGCGCTGATCGGCCGGGCCGTCAACCGGTGGGCAGATCCCGGAACGGGCTGTCCTTGTAGGGATCGGGTTCCTTGGGCAGGCCCAGCACCCGCTCGCCGACGATATTGCGCTGGATCTGGTCGGTGCCGCCGCCGATCGAGGTGAAGTAAGCGTTGAGCGTGCGGAAGGTGACGGCGTCACCCACCGGATTGTCCGGGCCGCTCAGCATGGATTCCGGGCCGACGATGGCGGTCTGGACCCGGGCGGTCTCGTGCAGGATGCGCGACATCGCGATCTTGCCAAGGGCCATCAGCGTGGTGGCCTCGGCGCGGTCGTCGGTCGCCTTGGCCCGCCGGGTGTTCCACCGGTTGACCGCGGCGTAGCCCTCGACCCGGGCGATCTGTTGGCGGACGGCGGAGTCGTCGAGGCGACCCGCCGCGCGGGCCATCCCGATGAGGCTGTCGGAGTCCGGCTTCAGCTCGCCGCTGGCCCGTGAGGTGCGGGCCAGATCACCCATCAGCCGGCGTTCGTAGGCCAGTGCCAGTTGCAGCACGGCCCAGCCGCCGCCGGGTTCGCCCACTAGGTTGGCGTGCGGCACCCGGGCGTCGGTGATGAACACCTCGTTGAACTCCGACTCGCCGGTGATCTGGTGAATGGGCCGGATCTCCACGCCGGGCTGGCGCATCGGGAAGATGAAGAAGCTGAGCCCCCGGTGTTTGGGCACGTCCCAGTCGGTTCGGGCAACCAGCAGCCCGTAGTCGGCGGTGGTGGCGAAGGAGGTCCAGACCTTCTGGCCGTTGACCACCCAGTCGCCCCTCCCGGAGCCGTCGCGTTCGGCGCGGGTCCGCAACCCGGCCAGGTCAGAACCGGCGCCCGGCTCGCTGTAGAGCAGGCACCAGCGGGTCTCGCCGCGCACCGACGGCGGGATCAGCCGGTGTTTCTGCTCGTCGGTGCCGAGGGCATGCAGTGTGCAGGCCATCAGATCCGAGCGGTCCCGGCCCGCGCCCTTCGCGCCGATGGCGGCGAATTCGGTTGCCACGATACGGGATTGCGCGTCGGTGAGTCCTCGTCCCCACCACTGGGGCTCCCAGCTCGGCACCGCCCACCCCGCCTCGAAGACCCGCCTGCCCCATTCGGCACGGCTGATCGATGGGTCCCAGTTCTCGGCCAGCCACGTCCGGACCTCGGCCCGCAGGGCTTCGTCGGCGCCGCTCATGAGCTCTCCTCCCGCAGTGCGACGTAGCGTTCCCGGTGCCAGGCTGCGTCGCCGAAAATTTGCGCGTCGGTTCGCGCCCGGCGCAGATACAAGTGGGCCGGGTGCTCCCAGGTGAACCCGATTCCGCCGTGTACCTGGATGTTCGTGGCGGCGGCGAACACGTAGGCCTCCGAGCAGAACGCCTGCGCCAGAGCCAGATCGGCGGCCCGGTCCGGATCGACGGTGTCGGAGGGGCCCGGATCGGCGGTGTCGAAGGGGGAGTCGTCGAAGCCCGCGGCGACGTGTCGGGCGGCGGAGAGGGCGGACTGTGACTCCAGCAGCATGTCGACGCACAGGTGTTTGACCGCCTGGAAGCTGCCGATCGCGCGGCCGAACTGGTAGCGGGTGCGGGCGTAATCCGTGGCCATCTCCGTGACCCGCATCGCGCCGCCGGCCTGCTCGGCGATCAGTGCCACCGCCGCCCGGTCCAGCGCCGCCTCAAGTGCCCGGTCGCCGGCTCCCGGATCGCCGATCAACCGCGCCGGTGTCCCGGACAGCGTGACGCGGCCCTGTCTGCGGGTCTGGTCCACGGTGCTCAGCGGTTCCACCGAAAGGCCCGGAGCGTCGCGGCGCACCGCGAAAATCCCGGTGCCGCAGGGGGTCCGTGCCGAAACGTAGAGCAGATCCGCGCCGTGCGCGTCCAGGACGTAGGTCTTCTGCCCGCTCAGAGTCCACTCGCCGTCCACGGTGGCGGTGGTGTTCGGATGTGCCGGCGGGCGTGCCGAGCCGGCCTCGGCGAAAGCCACCGTCGCGATCATCTCACCGGCGGCGATGCGCGGGAGGATCTCAGCGCATTCGCCGCTATCACCCAGTGCCAGAAGCAGATACGGGGTCAGCACGGCGGTGGACAGGTAGGGCGCGCATAGCAGCGCCCGTCCCATCTGCGCACTGACCACGGAGAGTTCCGCCGCCCCGGCCCCGGTGCCGCCGAACCCCTCCGGGATGATCAGCCCGACAAGCCCCATGGCCGCCATCTGCGCCCACGTGGTCGCGTCGCCTCCGGTGGACTCGGCCATCAGTCGCCGCACGTCGGATTCGCTTGAGCGGGCGGCCATCAGCGCGGCGACCGCCTCGCTCAGATCTCGTTGTTCGCGGCTCAGCGCGGTGGACACGATGTTCACCCGGCCTGTGTCACGGCGTGGCGCAGGCTCGCGCACTTGTCGTCGAAATAGGCCCGCGAGATCGAGGCCTTGGGGAGCAGCCGGTCGAAACCGTGGAACGCCCCGGGAGTCTCGTGAACTCGGCAGGAGACACCGGCGGCCCGGAGTCGGGCGGCGTAGGACAGATCTTCGGAGTGCAAGAGGTCCAGCGTCCCCACTCCGAGCCACGCGGGTGGCAGCCCGGCGAGATCCTCGCGGCGGGCCGGCACGGCGAGGTCCGGATCGGCGCCGCCCAGGTAGGCCTGCCAGCCGAGGCGGTTGCTGGCGGTGTTCCACAGCCGGAATCCCGGGTCGTCGAGGGTCGGGTCGACGGTGCGGTCATCGAGCATGGGGTAGGACAGGATCTGCAGCACGGGGCTGACCTCGCCCCGGTCGCGGGCCAGGAAGGCCAGCGCGGCTGTCAGGCCGCCACCGGCGCTGGCGCCGCCGATGGCGATTCGGGTGCGATCGACTCCGGGGAGATCGGCCAGCCAGGTCAGTGCCTCGTAGCAGTCCTCGACCGGGGCCGGAAACGGGTGCTGTGGAGCCAGCCGGTAGTTCACCGCGGCCACCACGATGCCCAGCCGGTCGGCGAAGGCCCGGCTGAGGTCGTCGTCCTGGGCCGCGTCGCCGATCAGGTAGCCGCCGCCGTGGATCCACAGCAGCGCCGGAGCCGGCCGGGTGGCGCCGGACGGCCGGAACAGCCGGACCCCCGTCCCGGACGGCAGCGTGAGGGCCTCGGCGCCATACCTGCCGGGTCGCCGGGGAAAGGGCAGCCTTCGCAGCAGCGGCACCGACCACGGAAAGAGGACCTGCCGGGGGAGGAACCACGCGATCCGGCGTAACTCGGGGTGGATGTCCGCATTCGGCACAGGGTCAATTATGGAACGAGCCGGCGGGGTACCCGGTGGACCCCGCCGGCCCGTCATGTCTCGGCGGCAGTTACCTGTTGATCGCGATGCGCTGCGCCGTGGAGCCGGCGTAGGCGCCCCTGACCCGCACGCTCAGCACGCCCGCGTCGTAGGACGCGGTGATGGCGTCGGCGTTGACGTGGGCCGGGACGGCGAAGGACCGCTGGAAGGATCCGTAGCGAACCTCCCGTACCGTGCGGCCCTCGGTGTTCTCGGCGTGTTCGTCGCGACGCTCGCCGCTGATCACCAGCCGGCCGGCGTCGAGTTCGACCTTGACGTCCCGGTCGACGTCCACGCCGGGGATCTCCAGCCGCACCACTGCGTCCTCGCCGTCCTTGATGACCTCGGCCGCTGGGTTGAACCCGCTCGGGAACGCCTCGTTGGCGCCGGCCACCTGCATCGCGGGTCCGAAGAGATCGCGCAGCATATGGTCGACGGTCCAGGTCGGCCGGGACCACAACGCGACATTGCTCATGATTCCTCCCGTTGTTCTTGACAGTGTCTGTGTGCTCGACACTGTCTGGTTTTTCGCCGCCGCCGGGGCTTTGCCGACGGTCTACCGGTAAGAACTCCGGACGTGCCGGGCCGCATTTCCCGGACGTGTTCGCCGTCGGCGAACTACCAGACGTCCCCGTCGCGCCAGTCGCAGGTCAGCTCCTCGACCGGGTCGACGTCGACCCCCACCGGCAGCACGAACACGCTGCCGTCGTCGTCGGGGGTGCGGATCACCCCGCCGGGTGAGAGCACCGAGGTGGGGCCGCGCCAGCCCAGCCATCCCCGCGGGCGGTAGAGCCGCTCGCCGGCGCCCGTCGCGCTCAGCGCTCCGATCTGATAGGCGCCGCCGATCACCTGCTCGGCGGCGTCCATCACGGCGTTGCCCAGACCCTGGCCCCGCCAGTCCTGGTGCACGGCAACGCCTTCCACATAGCCGCACCGCAGTGCCGAACCGCGGTAGAGCAGTCGGCGCTGGACCACCGCGGCGTGGGCGATCAACGCGCCGCGATGGGCGATGACGGCGTGCATCCCGCCCAGGGTGTGCTCCCAGTCGGTCTCGGTGAACTGTCCGCCGTAGGCCTCGACGAGCAGCCGGTGGGCGTTGTCGATCGTCTCGTTGTCGAGGTCACTGGTATGGATCAGCCGGGCGGTGTGAATCGGCATGGTTCCAGCTTTACCAGTACGGCGGCCGTGCCGCGGCGATACCGGTCCGGCACCAGCGCAACCGGACCACCCGGCCCGGCCGCAACTGCGCCAGCGCGTCGGTGTCGGCGTCGACGACCACCCCGATCACCGGGTACCCCCCGGTGACCGGATGGTCCGGGCCGAGGATCACCGGCTGGCCGCCGGGGGGGACCTGGATAGCGCCGCGGGCCGCGCCCTCGCTGGGTAATTGGCGCTCGGGCCACCGCTGGCGCAGCGGCGCCCCGGCCAGCCGGATGCCCACCCGGTCGCTGCGTTCGGAGGTCACCCACCGGGTGTGCACCAGGGCGTCCGGGTCGACGAACCAGTCGTCGCGCGGGCCGGGGGTGACGCGCACCTCCAGCGCCGCGGTGCCGATCGGGGCAACCGGAGCCCCATCTAGTCGGGGATGTCCCCGGCCCGGTGCGCCAACCGGAATCCGGTCGCCGGTCCGCAGCGGCGGCGGGCCGATCCCGGACAGGGTGTCGTAGCTGCGCGAACCCAGCACGGCCGGTACGTCGATCCCGCCGCGGACCGCGAGGTAGCTGCGCAGCCCGGTCGCCGGTGTGGCCAGGGACAGTGCCTGTCCCGGCAGCAGCCGACGAACACTGTTGACGCCGAACGGGATTCCATCGACGGCAGGTGTGGCATCGGCGCCGGTCACCACCACCTCCACGGTGCCGCCGTGGATCCGCGCCCGGAACCCGCCGAGGGTGATCTCGACGGTCGCGCGGTCCTCGGGGTTGGCCACCAGACGGTTGGCCAGCGCGTGGGAGCGCCGGTCGGCGGCCCCGGAACGGGTGACCCCGACATGGGCCAGCCCGGGTCGGCCTAGGTCCTCCACGACGGCCAGCGGCCCCGGGTCGAGCACCTCCAGGGTGATCACGGCGTTCCCGCGGCCCGGAACCGCACCCGCATCCCCGGCGCCAGCAGCGCCGGTTGCGGGCGGTCGGCGTCCCAGAGCACCGCATCGGTGCGGCCGATGATCTGCCAGCCGCCCGGGGAGTCCCGCGGATAGATACCGCTGAACTCCCCGGCCAGCGCCACCGCACCGGCCGGGACCCGGGTGCGGGGTTCGGCCCGCCGGGGCACGGCAAGCCGGGTGTCTCCACCCACCAGGTAGGCGAATCCCGGCGCGAAGCCCCCGAACCCGACCCGCCAGGGCGTGTCGGTGTGGGCGGCGACGACGTCGTCAGCACCCATGTTCAGCCGGCGTGCCACCTCGGCGAGGTCCTCGCCGTCATAGACCACCTCGATCACCACCTCGACCGGTTCGGCGTCGCCGGCGGTGGCGGCGCGGTTCAGATCCAGGGTCTCGAGTCCGCTGCGTGCCTGTGCCCGGTCGGTGACCGCATCGAGATGGAGCAGCACGGTTCTGGCGCCGGGGACGATGTCGCTCACTCCGGGCAGTCGCGCTTGGCGCAACGTTGCGGCAAGAGCGAGCACCCCCTCGATGTCACCGCACTCGATCAGCAGCGCCCTGTCGCCGTAGTCGCGGATACGGGGCGCGCCCATCAGACCAGCGCGGTGTAGGTGGGTTCGTGGTGCTTGACATAGGCGATCACCCGGTAGGTGATCGGCAGCATGACCACCTCGACGCCGGTCTTGTAGAACCAGCCCAGTGCGGTGTAGGTGGCGAAATCACTGAAGGTGTGGATGCCGATGGCGCCGGCGGCGATACTGCAGAACACCAGGGTGTCGCCGAGCTGGCCGGCGAACGTCGAGCCCACCAGCCGGGCCCACAGGTGTTTCTCCTTGGTGTGCTCCTTGATCTTGACCACCGCCCAGGCGTTGATGGTCTGGCCGACGATGAAGCCGGCCAGCCCCGCGACGATGAGCTGGGTGTAGGCGCCGACGACGTTGGCGAAGTGCTCCTGATTCGGGTAGAAATCGGCGGCTGGGAGGTACACCGTGACCCAGAACGCGCACGCCGCCAGCCCGTTCATCACGAACCCGAGAACGATGGCCCGCCGGGCCGCCCGGAACCCGTACACCTCGGCGAGCACATCGCCGATCACGTAGGTGAGCGGGAAGACGATGAAACCGCCATCGGTGATGATCGGCCCGATCGCCACCCCCTTGGTGGCGGTGACGTTGGAGATGATGACCAGGGCGGTGAACACGGCGACCAGGACGGGGTAGTAGACGCTGCCGACCCGCGCGAATCCCGGGGTGTCCGGCAGGGCGGTGTCGACGTCACTGGTCACGGAGTCAATCCAAGCATGCTGTTCAGTCGAGCGCTCGGGCCACCAGCGCCGGGAGCTGCCCGGCCACCACCGGGTAGGACAGCGGCGAGGCGAACGCGATCGCCGCGGCCAGGTCGCCGGTGGTGAACACGTTGCGTCCCTGCGCGGCGGCGCCCTGGGCGGTGTTGTCCAGTCCGGCGACGGCCGGGTCGGCCAGCAACGCGTCGCGTTCTGCGTCGCTGTCGGTGCACCAGATCAGGACGTCGGCCGACGCCGTCGCCGAGGCGAGGTCATCGCCGGTTATCACCGCGGTGCCGTCGCTGGAGGCCAGCGCTGCGAGGTTGTCCGGGACCCGCAGCCCCATCGCGGTCAGGAACTCGGTGCGCCAGCCGTCCACGGTGATGGTCGCCGCACCCCTCTCCAAGCGGCCGTCGAGCAGCACTGCGGTACGGTCCCGCAACTGCGGGTTGGCCTGCCCGGCGGCGGCGAACCGCTCGTCGACATCCCGCAGGATGCGGTCCATCTGGTCGGACTTGAAGACCGCGGTGGCCACCGCGGTCGCCTGCTCGCGCCAGGGTTCGAAGTAGGCCTCGCCGCCGGACTGGGCGATCGTCGGGGCGATAGAGGACAGGGCGCGGTAGGTGTCGGCGTCGAGCCCGGCGTTGACCGCGACGATCAGATCGGGTTTCAGGCGCCCGATCTCGTCCACCTGGATTCCGTGGTCGATGCTCAGCACGGCGGGTTCGGCGCCGTCGAGTCGGTCCCGCGCCCAGGGCCACACCCCGAAGGGCTGGTCTCCGAACCAGTTCGTCACCGCGATCGGGATCACCCCGACGGCGAGCAGGTCGTCCTGTTCGGTGAGCCCGGCGCAGACCACCCGGGTGGGCGGCACCGGCACGGTCGTCTCGCCAAAGACGTGGGTGACGGCGACCGGTCCTGAGTCACTCGCGGGGCCCGTCCCGGTGCGCGAACACGCGGCGGTCAGCAGGGCCATCGCGCCGGTCGACTTGAGAAACCCACGCCGGTTGGGGTGCGCACCCACCCGCGCGACAGTAGTGCGGTTCAGCCCAGTTCCAGACCGGATTCCAGGAAGTCCATCGCCGCATCGACGTTGTCGAGGGAGAACGGACCCCGGTTGCCCAGGGCCATGATCGCCCCGACAACGGCCCCGGCGAAGACTCGTAGCTCCAGTTCGTGGGATCCGCGGGTGAGGCGTTCGGCCATCGCCTCGCTGACCCCGGACACCAGCGAGTGGTATTCGTCGCGCAGTGCCCCCTGCAGTTCGGGCAGCGAGTAGAGGAGTCGCTGCCGGATCTTCTCCAGTTCCCACTCGTCGGCGGTCATGTGGTCGTAGGCGTCATGCACCGCGGTGCGGAAGGCCGCTAGGGCGGTCATCTGCGGCGGCTGGGCGGTCAGGGTGGCGAGCAGTACGGTGCTGAGGTCATCGGCCAGCAGCACCGACTCCTTACCCGGGAAATACCGGAAATAGGTGCTGACCGACACCTGTGCGGCCGCGGCGATCTGCTCGATCGTCGTGGCGGCGTAGCCCTGCTCGTCAAACAACCGGAACGCCTCCCGTCGGATCGCCTGGCGGGTCCGCAGCTTCTTGCTCTCCCGCCGGCCCAATGGGCGGTCGGAATCCGGTTCGGAATCGGCCACGACTCGATTCTGCCGTGATCCGGGGACGGGTCAACGCGCGGTGAGCGCCAACGAGGCGCCCAGCGTCAGCATGGTGGCCGCGATCAGCCAGTCCAGGATCCGCCAGGTTTTCGCCGTGGCAAACAGCCCGGCCAGGCGGCGCGCGCCGAACCCGAGGCCGAAAAACCAGGCCGTACTCGCCGCCACCGCACCGGCGCCGAACAGCCAGCGTCCATCGTGCTGCTGGTTGGCCAGCGTTCCCAGCAGGACGACGGTGTCGAGATACACGTGCGGGTTGAGGAAGGTCAGTGCCAGGCCGGTCGCCAGCACCGGCCACAGCGCGGCCGGAGCGGCCCCGCTCGGGATCAGTGCGGTCGGGTGGACCGCGCGACGGGCGGTCATCAGGCCGTAGCCGACCAGGAACGCCGCGCCGGCGTACCGCGCGAAGGACATAAGGTTGGGATGAACGGTGACCAGTGCGCCGACGCCGGCGATACCGGCAGTGATCAGCACGAGATCGGACGCGGCGCAGACGGTCACCACGGCCAGCACATGCTCATTGCGCACGCCCTGTCGCAGCACGAAGGCGTTCTGGGCGCCGATGGCGACGATCAGGCTCAGTGAGGTCACGAACCCGAACAGAAAAGCGGTCAACGCACGCGTCGGGAGGCGATGTCGATTCCGACCGCTTCCACCCGCTGAAGTCTAGGGTGAGCGGGTGACCGAGTGCGGGGCGGTGGGAGTGCCGGGGTAATACCCCCTAGGGTATATTTGGAACGGAACTAGTAACGGAGGAACATCATGACGACTTCAGAGACACCGGCACCGGCGCCGTCGATGCCGCGCATCGGGGATCCGGCCCCTTCCTTCACCGCGGTCAGCACCCAGGGGCCGATCAATTTCCCCGCCGACTACTCCGGCAGATGGGTCATCTTCTTCTCCCACCCGGCCGATTTCACGCCGGTGTGCACCAGTGAGTTCATGACCTTCGCCTCCATGCAGGAGCAGTTCGCCGCCTACAACACCGACCTCGTCGGGTTGTCCGTCGACGGTCTCTACAGCCACATCGCCTGGTTGCGCACCATCAAGGACAAGATCTCCTTCCGCGACATGAAGGACGTCGAGGTCACCTTCCCGCTCATCGAGGACATCACGATGGAGATCGCCCGCAAGTACGGGATGATCATGCCCGGAGAGGACTCCACCAAGGCCGTCCGTGCCGTGTTCGTGATCGACCCCAAGAGCGTGGTGCGGGCGATCATCTACTACCCGTTGAGCCTGGGCCGCAACTTCGACGAACTGTTGCGAGTGGTCAAGGCGCTGCAGACCGCCGACCACTACGACATCGCCACCCCGGCGGATTGGCGCCCGGGTGAGCCGGTGATCGTGCCTCCGGCCGGTTCTTGTGGGACCGCCAAGGACCGGATGGACGGCAAGGACTCCGGCGTGCAGTGCGAGGACTGGTTCTTCTGCACCAAGGCGATCCCGGCCGAGGAGATCGAGTCGGCCATCCGCGGCAAGTCGAAGGGCAAGGGCAAGAAATGACAGGTGTTGTCGACATCGATGCGGCCGCCGCGGAGAAAATCCTCGCCGAACCCGGCGCGGTGCTGCTCGATGTCCGCGAGGACGACGAGTGGGAGGCCGGTCACGCGCCGGACGCCGTGCATGTGACGTTGGGCGAGGTCGTCGCCGCCGGTTTCCGCGCCGACGGACCCGTTGTGGTGGTCTGCCGGTCGGGAAACCGCTCCCGGACGGCGGCGGCCGCGTTGATTGGCGGCGGGTTGACGGCCTACAACCTGGCCGGCGGCATGTCGGCGTGGCTGGCCGGCGGTCGCACGGTGGTTCGCGACGACGGCACGGCCGGGTCGGTCATCTGAACCACCGTCGACGCTTGCGGCCCTCTGCAGCCTGATCGAGCAGGTGCGGGGCGGTGTCGGCCAACAGGGTCTCGACCTGGCGGATGCTGGGGTTCACCAGGTGGCGATCGCCGACGAAGACGGTGGGCACGGTTTCGTCACCGCCGGTGGCCCGCCGGACCCGGTCGGCCGCCGTTGGGTCCTCCCAGATGTTCACCGCGTGCACCGGAATTCCCCGGCGGCCGAGACGATGGCGCAATGCCACGCAGAACGGGCATCCCGGGCGCCAGTAGAACTCGAGCGCGGCCGGCGTCGCGGCGTCCGATCCGGTACTCACCGGAACGCCGCGTGCCCGGTGAGGGCACGTCCGATGGACAGCAGGTGCATCTCGGAGGTGCCCTCGTAGGTCAGCACCGACTCCAGGTTGTTGGCGTGCCGCAGCGGTGAGTACTCCAAGGTGATGCCGCTGCCGCCCAGCAGGGTGCGGCATTCACGGGCGATCGCCAGGGCCTCGCGCACGTTGTTGAGCTTGCCGAGGCTGATCTGCTCGGGTCGCGCGCCGCCGGCGTCCTTGATGCGGCCCAGGTGGATGGCCAATAGCGCTCCCTTGCCCAGCTCCAGGGTCATGTTCGCCAGCTTCTCCTGGGTGAGCTGGAAGCTGGACAGCGGCCGGTCGAACACCTCCCGGTTCGCGGTGTAGCCGAGGGTTGTCTCCAGAGCGTCGCGGGCCGCCCCGAGTGCGCCGAAGACGATGCCGAAGCGGGCCTCGTTCAGGCACGACAGCGGCGCCCCGAGTCCGATGGCACCGGGCAGTTGCGCCGATGCGGGCAGCCGGACGTCGTCCAGCACGAGTTCGGAGGTGACCGAGGCGCGCAGCGAGAGTTTGCGGTGAATGAGGTTGGCGGTGAATCCCGGTGTGCCGGTGGGCACCAGGAAGCCCCGGATCCCGTCGTCGGTCTGCGCCCAGACGGTCGCCACGTCGGCGAGGTTGCCGTTGGTGATCCACATCTTGGTTCCGTTGAGCACCCAATCGGATCCGTCCCTGCGGGCCCGGGTACGCATGCCGGCCGGGTTGGAGCCGAAGTCGGCCTCGGTGAGCCCGAAACAGCCGATCGCCTCACCGGCGGCCAGCCTCGGCAGCCATTCCTGTTTCTGTTCCTCCGACCCGTAGTGGTGGATCGAGAACATCGACAACGATCCCTGCACCGAGACGAAGCTGCGGAAGCCGCTGTCGCCGGCCTCGAGTTCCATACAGGCCAGGCCGTAGCTGACGGCGTTGGTCCCGGCGCAGCCGTAACCCTGCAGGTGCATGCCCATCACGCCGAGGTCGCCGAACTCCTTAGCCAGTTCCCTTGGCAACGTGGCCGATTCGAACCAGCCGGCGAGGTGGGGGCGGAGCCGGCTGTCGACGAACCGGCGCACCGTGGCGGCGATATCGCGTTCGTCGTCATCGAGCAGCCGGTCGACGTCGAACAGTTCGAGCGGGCTGTAGGTGATCCCAGTGGATGCTGCGGTGGTGGATGCGGCTGTGGTCGTCATGGCTTTCCGGCGTTCTCTCGGGGGGTTACCGGCCCAGGCTAGTGGGCCGGGCACTCTGACGAAACCCTCAGTAATGAGTTCCCGGCTGCTACTGTGCGGACGTGCCGGATTCGACGCCAGCGCCGCCGCAGATGCCGGTCAACCGGCTCGAGCGCCGCAAGCAGCGCACCCGGACGGCGCTGATCAGGGCCGCTCAAACGCTGATCGCCGAGGGGCGGCTCGCCGTCCCGGTCCTGGAGATCACCCAGCTCGCCGACGTCGGAATGGGATCCTTCTACAACCACTTCGACAGCAAGGAACAACTCTTCGACGCCGCCGTCGCCGACGTGCTGGATTCCTACGGTGCGCTGCTGGACACGCTGACCGCCCAGATGGAAGACCCGGCCGAGATCTTCGCGGCGAGCTTCCGGCTGACCGGCCGGTTCTTCCGGCGGCGTCCCGAGGAGAGCCGGATCCTGCTCGCGAACTGGGGCACGCTGATGTCCTCCGATCGGGGCCTGGCCCCGCGTGCCCTGCGCGATATCAAGGCCGCGACGGCGGCCGGGCGGTTCCAGCTGGAGGATCCCGAACTGGCGCTGGCCGTCTCGGCCGGAATCCTGATGGGGCTCGGGGCGCTGTTGCAGAAGGATCCCGAGCGCGACGACGCCGCCACCACCGACGCGGTGACCGAGGATCTGCTGCGCATGTTCGGGATGTCGGCCCGGGCCGCCCACGCCGTCTGCACTCGGGCGCTGCCCGAGGTCCGGTTGTAGGGCGGCGCGGGGCTGGGTCAGTGCCGGCCGGAATGGCGCGCGGCGTACGGCCAGGGCTCGTTGCGTTCTGGAACCGATTCGGCCCGGGCATGTTTGAGCTGCGTCTGCAGATGCTTCCGGAGCTCGTGCAGGTCCGGGTCGTCCCAGCGGTTGTGGCTTTCGATGGGATCGGAACTCAGGTCGTAGAGCTCCCACTGGTCATCCAGCGGGCTGGTCCGGTACGCCTCGCCGCCGAGACCGTTGCCGGCCAGGTGGCGCACCCCCGGTTCGGTCCAGGTCGACGGGTCGTCGAAGCTGCGCACCAGCTTCCACAGGTGTCCGCTGCCGCCGGGAGCGGCGGTCTCGTCGACCTTGGCCACCAGGCCCTCGAAGTTCGCCGCGGTGTGGGCCGGAATCCGGATGCGCAACGGCGGCGGCGGGTTGGAGGTCTGCTTGAGCTGGCGTCCCAGCCCGGAGGCCCCGGAGTCTCCCTCAAGCACGTTGTCGCGGGTCATCAGATACACCGCGCGGTCTGCGTCGGCCGAGGCGCCGTCGACGACGGGCATCAGGTTGCGTCCGGGCAGCGGATGAACTTCCGTGAACGACTCCCGCAGGGTCTCGGTGACGGCGGCGACGTCGATGCCGGCCGCGCCGAGCAGCGTCGGAACCAGATCGACGTGTGACGTCGGCGCGTCCACCACCCGCGGCTCGGTGGCGTCCCGGCCGACCCGGGCGATGGTGAACGGCACCCGGGTGGCCTCGTCATAAAGGTTGAACCATTTCTGGTGCAGACCGCCGTGCGCGCCCAGCAGATCGCCGTGGTCGGCGGTGCGCACCAGCACGGCGTCGTCGCCACCCTGACTCACCGCGCGGCGCACCTTGTCGATCGGGCCGTCGACCTCGGCGTGCAACCGGTAGTACAGGTCGCGATAACGCTGGCCGAAGCGGTCATAGACCTGCTGGATCATCGCCGCCGGCCCGTATCCGGAGTAGTACGCCTCCCGGAAAGCGATCTGGGCGGCGGGCTTGGTGCGCAGATCCTCCTCGGCGGTCGGGGGCGGCGGCACATGTGGCGGGTCCGCCGGTGACGGCGGGACCGGGCTGCGCACCGCCCAGGTGGGGAACAGCACGATGTCGTGCGGGTTGACGAAGCTGGCCACCAGCAAGAAGGGCCGTAGCGCATCCGGGTCGCCGGCCCGCCGCCGCGCGTAACGGTCGGTCAGCCAGGCCACCACCCGGTCGGCGATCAGCGGATCCCGGCGCAGACCGCAGTTGGCCATCCCGGCGCCGTGCGGTTCCGGGCCGACCCATCCGGAGAAGCCGTAGGGCTTCAGCGGATCGGCGTCGAGGTAGCGCTGGACCGCCGCCTGGTCGACCACCCCGTGATCGTCGTTGGTGGCCAGCGGGCGGCCGGTCGCCGGATCGGTCAGGTCGGCGTGGGAGATATGCCACTTGCCGTCATAGTGGGTGTCATAGCCCGCGGCGCGGAACCAGTTGCCCAGCGTCGGCACCTCCCCGGGGCGCAGCCAGCGCATCCGGGAGTCGTCGTAGACCTTGCCGAGGCCGTCGGTCTGGGTCACGCCGTGCAGGTCGGGGTAGTGCCCGGTGAAGATGGTGGGACGGCTGGGGACACAGGCCAGCGACCCGGTGTAGTGCCGGGTGAAGCTCACCCCGTGTTCGTCGAACCAGCGCTGGCCGGACAGCGTGCGCTGCCGCCAGTCGAGGACGTCCCGGGACTCGTACGGTGGGATCGCGCGTTCCTCGTCGGTCATCACGATGACGATGTCGGGGCGTCCGAACACCGGTTTGATCATGCGATCCCTCCCAATCGTGCGGTCAGCCCGTCGAGCATCACATCGGACTGCTTGGCCATGATGCGGCAGATGGCGCGCTCCGCGAGGGCCGCCAGTGGGTTCGATCCCGTCTCGACGGTGGTGGTGAGCGTGACGGTCGCTCCCTCGCCGAAGGTGCCCACCGTCCAGCTGTTGGAGACCCGGCCCAGCCGTCGGGGCAGGCCTTCGATGTCGTAAGTCAGAACGCTCGGGGCGGCGTATGCGGTGATCCGCTCGACGAGCGTGTAGCGCCCCGCCTGGACCCGTCGCGAGGTCCCGAGGGGGCCGTCGGACCCGTGCTCCAGGATGCAGGAGTGGTCGACGTTGGCCGCCCAGGAACTGATCGCGCCGAAGTCGGCCAGGACATCCCACACCGCTTGCGGCGGCGCGGCGACCGTCCGGAACCGGCTCAGGGTTGCCATCGCTCCAGCATAGGGTCAGCGGTGGGTCCGGCGGCGATCCGCCGATGTTCGGGATCACGGTGACCTGGGTCGCATAGGGTTGTGTGATGACCAGTCTCTCGGACCTGCGGACGCAGGCATTGGCCAAGCTCGGGCAGTTGGCGGAACGCGGTTCGGCCGAGTTGCACTACCTGCAGAAGATGATCTCCTCGGGTGCCTTCGGGCTGGAGCCCCCACAGAACTTCGCCGCGTTGGCTGCCGACATCCGGCGCTGGGGCGAGGTCGGGATGATCCCGTCGCACAACGCCCGGCGCAACCCCAACCGGCTGGCGCTCATCGACGACGAGGGCCCCATGACCTTCGCCGAACTCAACGAGGCCGTCAACGCCGCGACCAACGGATTGCTGGAGATGGGGGTCAGGGGAGGCGACGGGGTGGCGATCCTGTGCCGCAACCACCGCTGGTTCCTGATCGCCAATTACGCGTGCGCCCGGGTGGGAGCGCGCACCATCCTCATGAACACCGAATTCTCCGGCCCGCAGATCCGCGATGTCGCGGCCCGTGAGGGCGGCAAGGTCATCATCTACGACGACGAGTACTCCGAGGCGGTCAAGCTCGCCGAGACACCGCTGGGCAAGCTTCGGGCGCTAGGAACAAACCCCGATGCCGCCGAGCCGTCCGGGAGCACCGACGAAACCCTCGCCGAGCTGATCTCCCGCAGCTCCAAGTCCGACCCCCCGAAGGCCACCAAACGCTCGTCGATCATCATCCTGACCAGCGGCACCACCGGTACCCCGAAGGGCGCCAACCGGCACGCCCCGCCCACGCTCGCCCCCATCGGCGGGGTGCTCTCCGCGGTCCCGTTCAAATCCGGTGAGGTCACCGCGCTTCCGTCGCCGATGTTCCACGCGCTGGGCTATCTGCACGCCACCATCGCCATGACGCTCGGCTCGACGCTGATCCTGCATCGACGCTTCAAGCCGGCCGTCGTCCTCGAGGACATCGCCAAGCACAAGGTGACCGCGCTGGTGGTGGTGCCGGTGATGCTGTCGCGGATGCTGGACACGCTCGAGGCCATGGAGACCAAGCCGGACCTGTCCTCGCTGCGGATCATCTTCGTCTCCGGCTCTCAGCTGGGCGCCGAACTTGCCACCCGCGCCATGAAGGACATCGGCCCGGTCGTCTACAACCTCTATGGGTCCACCGAGATCGCGTTCGTCTCCATCGCCCGTCCGCAGGATCTCAAGCGGAACCCGGCGACGGTCGGGCCGACGATCAAGGGCGTCAAGGTCAAAATCCTCGACGATCACGGCAAGGAGGTTCCGCACGGCAAGGTCGGGCGGATCTTCGTCGGCAACTTCTTCCCGTTCGAGGGTTACACCGGCGGTGGCAACAAGCAGGTCATCGACGGCCTGATGTCCTCGGGCGACGTCGGCTATTTCGACGACCATGGGCTGCTCTACGTCAGCGGACGCGACGACGAGATGATCGTCTCGGGCGGGGAGAACGTCTTCCCCGCTGAGGTCGAGGACCTCATCAGCGGACATCCCGACGTCATCGAAGCCACCGCGATCGGCGTGGACGACAAGGACTTCGGCCAGCGGTTGCGGGCCTTCGTGGTGCTCAAGGACGGTGTGACGGTCACCGAGGACGAGATCAAGGATTACGTCCGCGACCACCTCGCCCGCTACAAGGTCCCGCGCGAGGTCGTGTTCATCGACGAGCTGCCCCGCAACCCCACCGGGAAGATCCTCAAGCGGGAACTGCGCCAGATCGAGGTCCAGTAGCCCTCGCTTTTTGGCGCGAGCAGACGCAAAAGACCCCGACACGCCGGGCGTGCGGGGTCTTTTGCGTCTGCTCGCGGAGAGGGCCGGGGTTACGGGTCCCGGGGCAGGCCGAGCAGCCGCTCGGCGATGATGTTCAGCTGCACCTCCGAGGTGCCGCCGTAGATGGTCGTGGCCCGGCTGGCGAGCAGGAACTCCGCCCACTTGCCCTGCAGCGAATCCTCCTCCCAGATCGCGCCGTCGATGCCGAACGAGGACACCGCGAACTCCGCGTAGCCCTGGCCGGTGCGCATCGAGAGCAGCTTGGAGATCGCCGCCGAGGGCATCGCGTCACCGCCGGCCAGGGTCAGCAGCGTCGAGCGCAGGTTGAGCAGCTTCGCGGCGTGGCCCTCGGCGATCAGCTCCCCGGCCCGGTGATGGCCGACCTGGTCGAAATGCCCCCCGGCGGCGAACTCGACGAAACGGTCCAGGTTGGGCAGGAACCACGGCTCGCTGCTGCCGATCGAGACCCGCTCGGCGGTCAGCGTGTTGCGGCTGACCTCCCAACCGCTGTCCACCTCGCCGAGCACCATCTCGTCGGGCACGAACACGTCGTCGATGAACACTGTGTTGAACAACGCGTTGCCGGTCAGCTCACGCAGCGGTTTCACCTCGACCCCGGGCTGTTTCATGTCGAGCAGGAAGTACGTGATGCCGTTGTGCTTGGGTGCGTCCGGGTTCGTGCGGGCGAGCAGAGCGCCCCACTGGGAGAACTGTGCGGCGGTGGTCCAGATCTTCTGTCCGGTGATCCGCCAGCCACCCTCGACCTTGGTGGCCTTCGTGGTCAGTGCGGCCAGGTCCGAGCCGGCGCCCGGTTCGGAGAACAGCTGGCACCAGATCATCTCGCCGCGGAACGTGGGCGGCAGGAAGCGCTGCTTCTGTTCGTCGGTCCCATAGGCCACGATCGAGGGGATCAGCCAGGCCGCGATGCCCATGTTGGGCCGCTTGACCCGGCCGGTGGCGAACTCCTGGGCGATGATGATCTGCTCCACCGGCGCGGCCGCGCGGCCCCACGGCGCGGGCAGGTGGGGCTGGACCCAGCCGCCCTCGGCGATCGCCGTCGTCCGCTCCTCCCGGGGGATGGCCTTCAGCGCGGCCACCTCGGCGCGGATCTCCTCGCGCAGCTTTTCGGTGTCCGGGTCGAGGTCGATGTCCAGCGGGCGCATGCCGGTGGTCGTGGCGGTGTCGAACACCCGCTGCGGGTAATCGGTGGACCGGCCGAATGCCGCGACCAGGCCCAACGTGTGCCGATAGTAGACATTGGTGTCGTGCTCCCAGGTGAAACCGATGCCGCCGTGCACCTGGATGCAGTCCTGGGCGCAGTGCTGGGCAGCGGCGGGCGCCAGGGTCGCGGCCACCGCTGCGGCGAACTCGTAGTGGGTGGCCTCGTTATCCCAATCCTGTTGTGCCGCTTCATCAATGGCGCGGGCGGCATCCCACACCGCCGCGGTCGCCCGCTCGGTGGTGGCAATCATCTCGGCGCACTTGTGCTTGATCGCCTGGAATTGTCCGATCGGCCGGCCGAACTGCTCGCGGATCTTGGCGTACTCCGAGGCGGTGTCGGTGGCCCAGCGGGCGATTCCCACGGCCTCGGCCGACAACAGCGTGGTGACGATCGCCCGGCCGGAGGACTGGGAGAGGTTCGACAGCAGTCGCCGGACATCGACCTCGATTCCGTTGGCACGCACGTGGGCCACCGGTCGCAGCGGATCCACCGATCGCAGTGGCTCGATCTCGAGCTCATCGGCGTCAAGCACCACCCATTCGATACCGCTTTCGATCGCGACCGGCAGCACCAGCACCGCCGCGTCGGCTGCAGCGGGGACCGAGCGCGCCTCGCCGCGGATGATCACGTTGCCGGCGTACCGGGTCGCGGTCAGTTCGGACTCCAGGGCGAAGGTGGCGACGGTTCGGCCGGCGGCCAGTTCGGCGAGCAGTTCGGCGTTCGGGTCGTGGGCGGCGATGAGTGCCCCGGCGATTGCGGAGGGGACGTACGGGCCGGGCACGGCGCCGTAGCCGAACTCGGCGATCGCGATCGCCAGCTCCAACAGGCCGAACCCCTGTCCGCCGACCGACTCGGCCAGATGCAGGCCGTGCAGGCCCTGATCGGCGGCACTGCTCCAGTAGGGCGGGGGTGTGCCGATGGGCGTTTCCAGTGCCGCGTGCAGGAATTCGGCGGGCGCCACCCGGCGCACCAGCGCTCGGACCGACTCGGCGAGGTCCTGGTGCTCGGATGTGATCGCGAGGGGCATGGGGGATCGCCTTCACTGTCGTCGATGGCCAAGTAACCGGTCGGTTGGGACCGAGGGTACTCAACGGTGTCCCGGCCCTTTCCCGGGGCGCGAGCGTGCGTGTCGGTACGCCGGCACGCCGCCAGGGCGGTGCCTTCATGCACGCTCGCCGGCTCACTAAGCAAGGGGCCGGCTTAGTCCCGGAAGAGGCTGGACTCCCCGAACGCGTCGACGATCGCGCTGAGCTGGTCGACGAGTTCGTCCGGGCTCAGGGTGATGTCGCCGGCAAGCCAGGCGCTGATCGTCTGGGTGACCCCACCAACCACGAAATAGGCGAACGCCTTGATCCTTTCATTGCCGGGGCGTCGGGTGAGCGTCTCCACGTGCTGGCCGGCGAGCATGACGAACAGCGCTTCGCTCTCCCGCCTCTTGCGGATCACCGTCGTGTTGGACACCTGCGCGCCGAACATCAGCCGTCCGACCCGCGGATCGGCGCCGATGGTCCGCACGATGTTGGCCATCCCGTCCCGGGTCTGCCGTTCAGCCGGCGCCGCGGCCACCGCCGCCTGGGTGGTGGCCGCCATTTCCGCGATGACCCAGTCGAACACCGCCGCGATGAATTGGTCCTTGTCGGAGAAGCTCTCGTAGAAGTACCGGGTGGCCAGGCCCGCTTCCTGACAGATGCCGCGGACGGTCACCTCGGCCGGGTCGATGTCGACTCCCAGCAGTTCCAGGCCCGCCTCCAGTAGCCGGCGGCGACGGCGGGCAAGTCGGTCTGCGGCGTCAACCCCGCCGTACGGCCGTGCCTGTGTCACCGCGTCATCTTGACACCGCAGGAAGGGTGGCACAATATCAGGAAACCAACGTTTTCAGATTTGAAGGCAGGGCTGCAGTGGGTGCTCATGACGGGATCAGCACGGTGGATCGGCCCGTCGGAGTGGCCGACCGGCCGGTCAGCGAATCCTCCAGTCCGCCGGCGGGCCGCAACCTGTTGCAGCGGCTGACCAGACCCGCCGTCTTCGAGGACGGCATCCCGGGCATCGCGCTGCTGGCCGGTCCGGCCAACGTGATCATGCAACTCGGTCTTCCCGGGGTGGGCTACGGCGTCAAGGAAAGCCGGGTGGAGAGCGGCCGGATCGACCGGCACCCGATCAAACGGGCCCGGACCACGTTCACCTATCTGGCCGTCGCCACCCGCGGTACCCCCGAGCAGCAGAAGGCCTACCGCAAGGCGGTCACCCGGGCGCACGCCCAAGTGGTCTCCACCGAGGACAGCCCGGTGGGCTACAACGCCCTGGATCCCGAACTGCAGTTGTGGGTGGCGGCCTGCCTCTACAAGGGCGGGGTCGACGTCCGCCGTACCTTCATCGGCGAAATGGATGACGACACGGCCGATCAGCACTACCGAGACAGCATGGCGCTGGGCACCATGCTGCAGATGCGCCCCGAGATGTGGCCGGCCGACCGCCCCGCCTTCGACAAGTACTGGGACGAACAACTCAAGAAGATCCACATCGACGACACCATCCGCGAATTCCTCTACCCGATAGCGGTGGCGCGGATGGCCGGGCTCCGGATGCCCGGTCCGCTGCAGCAGATCAACGAAAGCCTCGCCCTGCTGATCACCACCGGCTTCCTACCGCAGCGGTTCCGCGACGAGATGAAACTGGACTGGAACCGTTCCAAGCAGCGCGAATTCGACGCGGTGATGGCCGCCATCCGGTTGAGCAACACCGTCGCTCCCTCGTTCGTTCGGAACTTCCCCTTCAATCTGCTCCTGCACGACGTGAACTGGCGCATGCGCACCGGCCGCCCGCTGGTCTAACGTTTCCGCGTGCGCACCGACAACGACAGCTGGGACATCACCACCGGCGTGGGCTCCACCGCCTTGTTCGTCGCGGCGGCCCGCGCACTGGAGGCGCGAAAGCCGGCCCCGCTCGCCGTCGACCCCTACGCCGAGGTGTTCTGCCGGGCTGCGGGTGGTCCGTGGCAAGAACTCATGGACGGCGGCATGCCCGACCATCCGTTGCGGTCCGGCGAGTTCGGCACCCACTTCGTCACGTTTCAGGGTGCCCGCACCCGCTACTTCGACGCCTACTTCGCCGCGGCCGCCGATGCCGGAGTGCGCCAGATCGTCATGCTGGCAGCGGGATTGGACTCGCGGGCCTACCGCCTGGGATGGTCTGCGGGTACCACGGTCTTCGAGCTGGACCAGCCGCGGGTGCTGGAATTCAAACGCCAGACGCTTGCCGGGGAATCGCCCCGGGCGGAACGCCGCGAGGTGCCGGTGGACCTCAGGGAGGACTGGCCTGCGGCCCTGCAGTCCAGCGGGTTCCGTCCCGAGCAGCCCTCGGCCTGGATCGCCGAAGGTCTGCTGATCTACCTGCCGGGGGCCGCCCAGGAGCAGCTGTTCAACGGCATCGACGCGATGGCCACGCCCGGCAGTCGCCTCGCCGTCGAGGAGGGGCGGCCGATGAACGAGGACGATTTCAGGGCGAAGGTGCGGCAAGCCGAGACCGCGCAGGACATGCGCGGCCAGTGGTGGCAGCTGGTCTACAACGAACAGTGCGCACCGGCGGCGCAATGGTTTTTCCGGCGGGGCTGGGTGGCGGAGGCGACGAGCCTGACCGACTACCTGGAGTCCGTCGGTCGGCCCATTCCCACCGCCGATGCCGAGGTGACCAATATGGTCCGCAGCATCTCTCTGGTGAGCGCCGTCAAGGACTGACCGAACATCAGCGTCAGTCGAACATCAGGGGCCGCAGGAACCGGTTCGTGCGGCGCAGGTACTCCGGCTGGCTGACGTGCAGCACGTGGTTGCCCGGGAACCAGTGCAACGCGCAACGGTCCCAGTGCTTCCACAGGGCCTCGGCGTGGTCCGGTGGAGCGAGGCGGTCGCCGAGGCCGGTGATGATGAGCCGCCGGTCCCTGGGCACCAGCGGCCGGTAGTTCAGCGGGGAGTGGTAGGCGAAGCTGGAGTACGCCTCTTCCCGGCTCATCCCGCCCACGGTCCGGGCCAGTTTCACCACCTTGCTCGCCGGCCACCAGTCGTCGAACGCCGAGGCGGGCGTCACCAGAGGAACGTTCGGGATCACCGCCTCCAAGCGGTCGTCGGCGGAGGCCACCAGGGCGGAGGTGTAGCCGCCCAGCGAGATCCCGGTCAGGGCGATGCGCCCAACGCCCTTGTGGCGCAACCAGTTCAGGATGGTCCGGAAGTCGAACACCGCCTGGCCCATCGCCTCGGCAAACCCGCTCATCCCGTTGGCGAAGAAGCCGTATCCGCTGAAGGGCGAGAGGTTCTCCGCGCGGCGGCCGTGAAATGGCAGCGTGTACAACAGCACGTCATAACCGGAGCGGTAGAACCACGGCAGCGAGAAGAACAGGCCGTTGACCAGATACGGCGAGCCCATGAAGCCGTGGATCACGCACAGCGTCGGGCGCGGGCCGTCGTCGTGACGCCAGTGCTGGAAACGAACTATGTTGTTGCGCTTGAACTGTCGCCACCGCGGGCGCATCGCGGGATTGGCGGGCTCGAAAACGCTGGCGAAGGATCCGTTGTGCACATGGCCGCGCGCGATGTACTCGGCGATCGGGTTGGCCGCCCGCAAGGACACCCCGGGAACGGCGGTCGGAGCGGGGAAGGACCGCACCGGGTCCCGGTGGCGAGCCATTTCGACATAGAAGGCGATGTTCTCCCGTTCGCGGCGGGCCTCCGACCGGCGCAATGCGGTGGTGACGACCGTGGGCGCCACGGCGGCCCCGACGAGGGTGGAGATGGCGGTACGTAGCGCGAGGTCGGCGGCGGCGGAGGAGTCGACGACCACTTGTTGGAAGCGGGTCAATTCCGAGCGGTGGGGAAGTCCCGCCGCGCCGGCGTCGGCCCCGGGCACGTCGGGAACCGGGAGGGGCAACTCGACTTCGGAGGTCATGGGCGCGCGGCCTTTCCGGGCTGAGGGGTCCGGTACCGCCGCCGATGCTAGTACCGCGAAACAGACGGCGCGCCGCATCGGCGCCGTGGCGGGGGAAGCGCCGGATCCGTGCGGAAGCGGGTCGCGGGCTCAGGAGGATTCCTGGGCGCCGTCGTCGGTTCGCACGGTCCGGCGGACGGCCACCGGTCTGGCCTCGACCTTCTTGGTGACCGCCGGAAGTGACGGGGGAGCAGTGAGCCGGCCCTGGACGGGCGCGCCATTGCGCACCGGCGGCACCGAGACGCGTTTGGACGGCGTCTTGGACTCCTTGTCGGCGTTCGCGGCGGCTCCCACCGCGCCGGGCGGCACCATCGGCATCCCGGTCAGACCCGCCCCACCCGTCGCGGGGGCTGCGGCGGGGCTGGCGGCGGGGACCGGGCGCGGCGGGGCCGCCGAAGGAACGGTCCCGGCTGACGGGATGGGTGGGGGGCCCAGCGTCGCGGTCGGAACGGTGCCCCCGGGGCTGGTGGCGCCGCCGGCACCGCCCGACCAGCCGCCGGCAGGTTCTCCGGTGCCCGCCCCGACGTCGGCGGGCGCATGGCCTGCGTCGAAGAACAGGTCATCGGTCCAGGCCGGGTCGGACTCGATCGATGGCGCATACCCCGCGGAGCTCTGGGCGAACATACCCATCCCGGTCTGCATGGCCTGTTGGGCACCCTGCGCGACCTGTTGGGGGAACTGGGTCAATGGCTGCAGGGCGGCTCCGAGCGCACCGGAAACGGCCGCGGCGATGGCTGAGACGGCCTGGGGTGCCTGCTGGAGCATCGCGGCGGAGGGATCCTGGCCGGCGACACCCCCCAGTTCGGCCGCCGCCGCATCGTCCTGGTCGGTGAACTTCTCGGCCGCTTCGGCCGCCATGGCCGCCCGCCTGTCGTGGTCCTCGACGCTGTCCGCCCCGTCCCGTGGGTCCGCGGCGTTCGCCGCCAATCCCAGGGCTCGCAGGAGTTGTTCGATCGGGCTGACACCGGTGATCAGCGGGTCGGACACGATGGGCGGCGGCGGGCCGGTAGCGGCCGCCTGCTGGTAGCGGTCGACATCGGCATTGAGTCGCTCACCGGTCATCGCCGCAGGTCCCGCGCGGCACTCGTCTGGGCGGAGAACCAGGCGAGATGGTAGTTCGCCAGGGCCTTCTCGCCGCTGATCGCGGCGTCGACGGTGGCCAGCAGTTGCCAAGTGCCCAGCCCTACGGCGGGGACGTGGTCCGGGTAGCCCCGCAGCACCGCCTCCGCCACGTCCTGGAGGTGCCGGCGCAGCAGTGCGACTTCGGAGTCCAGCCAGCCGGTCCGTGCCGAAAGGGCCCGGGCAAGGGTGTGGGCCAGACGTGGCAGCCCTTCGCGCCACTTGGTCGCCCGGGAGAGTTCCCAACCGAGATCCTCGACAGCGGGCGCCCACCGCGAGTTCTCCGAGGTCTGGACCGGATCCGTATCGGCGATGGAGGCAAGGGGTTGGCCCGGCTCGTAGACGGCGGCGAGGATCGCCGGGCCGAGGATGACGTCCAGGTCGGCGCAGCGTGCGCGCGGGGCCGGGAGCTCCAGCCCGATCGGGATGGCCAGGCCCGGCGGAATCCACCCACCTGCCAGGTCGGTGGCCAGCACCATGCCGCCTTCGGGTTTCTCGCCGACAGCCCACCGCAACCTCGGCTGCTGGCGGGCGACGGCCGCCAGGAGCCGATACGCGGGGTGGGGAGCAGCCGGGGCGGTCGCGACGGCCCGTTCGCTCACGGTGGTTGCCGCCGCGGCGCGCTGCCGGGTCGGGCGTCCGACAAGTGCCGGGTTGGCCGCCG
Source organism: Mycolicibacterium sp. (assembly GCA_020637165.1). Lineage (GTDB taxonomy): Bacteria > Actinomycetota > Actinomycetes > Mycobacteriales > Mycobacteriaceae > Mycobacterium. The sequence continues at coordinate 84,491 of JACJWN010000010.1, forward strand.
GTCCCGGCGCGCCGCCGGTGGCGGTGGTCGGTGCGCCGGGGGCGGGCGGGAAAACGGCCGCAGTGGACGGGGCCAACGGGGCTGATGGGCGCAGATCGGCGCCGTAGGCGGGCATCGCGCCGGGGTGCGGCCCCGGTACCGGGGCGGCCGGTGCCGGAAAGGTGGGGGGCCCCGCTGGGCGGACGGGCAGCGGGGCCGAGGGCGCCGCAACCCCGTCGGCGGGGTGCCCCTGCGCCGGTGCGGACGGACCCGAAGCGTCCGCTCCGGCAGATTCGGGATCAGCTACGAAAGGGCGTGCCTCATTGACGGTGTGCGCCTCGTCGAGAGGATGCATCTCAGTGGATGCGGCCAGGCTCGGCGCGGCTAGCCGTGCGACGGTCCGGTCCGGCGACCGCGCGCCGTCATCCGGGAGGTCTCCCGTCTCAACGGCAGCGGGCGCCGGACGGTCATTGAGAGACGTCGATGTCGCCGAAGGAATCGGGCCGTCGCTCCCGGAGTGCCGGCCACCCCCGACTGCGATGGGAGCATCACCCGCGGGCTCGTCCACCGCGAAGCCACCGCTGCCGGCCGGCGGCGTGGAGACCGGCTCAGCAGGGTGGCCGGCGCCCAGTTCGGCCTGTGGGTTCACCAACCGGCCGACGCTGGTGCGGATCGTTTCCGTGTCGGGGCTGCCGAAGGCGCTCAACAGGTCGACGCCGTTGGTTCGGGCGAATTCGCGCGCCGAGGATGTTTCACCGTGAGCGTCGAGCACGCTCTGGATGGCATCAAACACGCCTGCGCTGTGCATGGCGGCCCGGGAGTTCGCGTCCAGTTGGGCCGCCGTCACGGTCTCGACGATGGCGCTGACCTTCTGGGCCGCGGGTCCCTCCGAATCCAGAATCCTCCCGATCGCGGCGTTCCCGGCGGCGGCGATGTCGGCGAGATCGGTGCGCAGATCCTCGGCGCACTGCCGCGCGGACCGGTAGGCCTTCTGCTTGGCATCGCTGGCGGCGGAGATCTCCCGGGCCCGTGTTTCGCCGCGCCGAAACGCCTGGCGGATCTCCTCGGCGGTCCTCCCGTCCTGGGTCTCCAGATGCGCCGTCCGCACGCCCCTCAGGATGTTCCCGTAGTCGTCGAAGGTGCTGGCCAGATCGCCGCGCCGCGCCGCGGCCCCGAGCAGCGAACCGAGGGTGTCCGCACCCGGCCACTGATGACCCACCAGCAGTGCGGTCCACTCGCCCGCAGGTAGGTCAGCCATCCGTATCCGCCCCCCGTGTCACCTCCGGGATGGTAATTCGGAGTTTGCCGGAATGCCATTCACCGCCGCGGAGGCCGGCGCTGCGGAGGATTGAACCCTATGTTCAGAGAATTTTTGCCGCCGCCGGGCAGTGGGTTGCAGAGGTAGCCAGAAGACTGTTAGCCGACGCATACCCGGCCGTGGCCGAACCTTGACTTGACCCCTCCCGAAACCCGCGTGGACGATGAACGGATGCGCCGGGTCCTGCTATCGCTCAGTGCTGCGTTCGGCGCCGCGGTGGTGGCGATCTCCTCGGCCCCGCCGGGGGCCGCTGCACCGCCGTGGTTTCAGGCCCAGGTCGGCAACGCCGCCCAGGTCCTCTCGGTGGTCGGCACCGGCGGGTCCAACGGGATGATGGACGTCTGGCAGCGCGGCGCCACCGGCTGGCAGGCCGTCGGCACCGGCATTCCGGTGCACCTGGGCTCCGCCGGCCTGGCCCCCGCGGCCCGCGACAGCGTCCCGGCCACCCCGATGGGGGTCTACAGCCTCGACTTCGCCTTCGGCACCCAACCCGACCCCGGCGGCGGGCTGAAGTACTACCAGACCACCCCGGACTACTGGTGGTCGTCCGACGGACCCACCTACAACACCATGCAGGTCTGCAAGCCGTCCGACTGCCCGTTCGACACCTCGCCCGCCAGCGGCACCGAGAACCTCTACATCCCCGCCTATGCGCACGCCATCGTCATGGGGGTGAACAAGGAGCGGGTTCCCGGCAACGGCGGCGCATTCTTCGTCCACACCACCAACGGCGCGCCCACCGCCGGGTGTGTCGCCCTGGACGACGCCACGCTGGTCAAGATCATCCGGTGGCTTCAGCCCGGCGCCGTGATCGCTATCGCGAAGTAGCCCGGTCCGCGGATCAGCCCAGCGCCGGGCCGGGGGTGAGGGTGAAGTTCAGGCCGGCCAGCGAGGCGGTGGCCTCGTAGGTCCGCTGGTAGCCGGTCGCGCAGATCTTCCAGCCGTCGGGGGTCTTGCGGTACCGGTCGTGGTAGAACGCCGCTCCGAACAGCATGAAATCGCGCTCCGGCACGATCACCCGGTCCTGCAGGTACCAGGTGGCCTCGGCCTGGTCGTCGTCATCGACGGTGATCTCCGGGTGGCCCACCCGATGCTCGGTGATCACCCCGGCGGGCATCGAGGCCCGCATGAACCCGACCAGTTCGGCACGGCTGGTGAAGCGGTGCTCCCGCCCGAGGGAGGATCCGTAGTCGCCGACGACGTCCTCGGTGAGGGTGTCGGCGAAATCGGACCAGTGCTTGGTGTCCAGCGCCCGCAGGTAGCGGTACTTGACCCGTTTGATCGCCTCGACCGTCGCCATATCAACCATGACCGTCATTGCAACACAGCGTCGGGGGTCCTCCAGTAGGTTTGCCGGGTGAGCCCGCCCGGCAGCCGCTTCGAAGGCCTCTCACGCGCTGAGTTGGCGGTCTTGGTTCCCGAGCTGCTGCTGATCGGTCAGCTGATCGACCGGTCCGGAATGGCTTGGTGCATACAGGCTTTCGGCCGTGCCGAAATGCTGCAGATCGCCATCGAGGAGTGGGCGGGCGCCAGCCCCGTCTACACCAGGCGGATGCAGAGGGCGCTGCGTTTCACCGGCCACGACGTCATCACCATCTTCAAGGGTCTGCAGTTCGACATCGGCGCGCCGCCGCAGTTCATGGACTTCCGGTTCACCGTCCACGACCGCCGGCACGGCGAGTTCCACCTCGACCACTGCGGTGCCTTGCTCGACGTCGAACCCATGGGGCCGGACTACGTCACCGGGATGTGCCACGACATCGAGGACCCGACGTTCGACGCCACCGCGATCGCCACCAATCCCCGGGCCCGGGTGCGGCCGATCCACCGACCCCCGCGCCGGCCCGCCGACCGCCATCCGCACTGCGCCTGGACGGTCACCATCGACGAGTCCAATCCGGAGGCCCTCGGCATCCCGGCGTTGGAGGTCATCGCCGCCACCGCAGCCGCGACCTGGCGGCTGCGGGAAATCGACCGGGCCGACGAGGGCGCGGCGGACTACGCAGGCGCGCTGCTCAGCGATATCGACTTCGCGGCCTTCTCCCATTCGGCACTGGTCCGCATCGCCGAGGAGGTCTGCCTGCAGATGCACCTGCTGACCCTGTCCTTCGGCCTCGCCGTGCGCAGACGGGCCGGCGGCGATACCGGCCTGGCCAGGTCGATCTGCGTCAAACAACTCACCGGAATCGCCGGGGTGGCCGCCGAACGCATCCGCCGCGCTCTGCGGTTGCCACCCGACGCCGACGGCCTGACCCGCACCCTCCGGTGCCACCCGCTGCTGAATCCGGCCGGGTACGTCGTGGCCGAGATCGACGCCGAGTGCCTTCACGTGAGCCGCTCCCCGGCCCACGAGGACGGTGCGTGGATCTCCCTGTGCGGCCCGAACTCCGTAGGCCCGCTGCAGGCGATCGCCACCGCCGTCGACCCCCGCCTGCGGGTCCAGGCCACCGGCACCGCCGATGACTGGACCGCCGAGATCGCCCTCGCCGACAGCGCCCTGCCCGAATCCCCCGAGGTCCAGGTGACGAAACTCAGCCTGGGGGCGACCTTCGAGTTCCGGCCACGCCGTTCACTGCCGATCACGCCGGTCTGAGCGCCCGGCGTTTCGCTGGCGGCGAACCGAGAAGACGTCGACACCGGCAGCAAACTCGGAGCACACTGGTGGGCATGGACAACAACGGGCCATTCGGTATCGACCCCGACGAATTCGATCGCGTGGTCCGCGAGACCGGCGAAGGTCTGCGCGACGCCTTCGAGCAGGTCGGCAAATTCTTCAACAGCACCCAAGACCGCTCGGGCTTCGGCATGCTCTTCGACCAGTTCGTCCGGTCCACACCGCGTACCCGTCCACAACCGGAGACCGCCGGCGAGGCCGGTGATGGAGTGTGGGCCATCTTCATCGCCGACGCCGACGGCAAAGCGCACGTCGAGCAGGTCTACAAGACCGAACTGGACGCCCTGCGGGCCAACAAACACAACACCGACCCGACCCGCAATGTGCGTTTCCTGCCCTACGGGATCGACGTCAGCGTGCTCGATGCCATGGCGGGCGGCAAATCTGACACCGCGGGCCCCGATGAGACGGCGTCATCCTGATCAGGAGCCCCGGTCCCGCCGCACGGTGAGGCGCTCGGCGATGGTCGGCGGTGTCGTCGGCGTGGCCTTCCTCGGCAGCGCGGCCGCGCCGGCCGTCGCCGGCGCCGCCGAGTGCGGTGCAGGCACGGTCTACGACCCGCCGTCGGATACCTGCGTCGTCGCCCCCGCAGCCCCGGCGCCCGCCGACTGGAACGCGCCACCGCCGCTCCCGGGGCCCGCCATGCCGCCGTTGCCGCCGCTGTCGATCTGCCCGCCGATCCCGTTCGTTCCGGTGTGCTTTCCGCTCAACTGATCCGGCCCGGCTTTAGACTCTCCGCCGGTTGGGCCTTACAGTTAGGACCTATGCCCGACATGGATCGACGCAATGCGCTGATGATGGCGGGCCTCGGCATGGCCGTCGTCGCCGTTCCCACGCCGAAGGCGTTCGCCAATCCGATGGCTCCCGAACCCCCGTTGCCCGGGTCGGAAGGACCGGTGGGCGCAGCGCCCCCGCCCCCCGGGGCGCCGCCGCTGCCGCCGCCGCCCGGGGCCGCAGTGCCGGGGTTCCTCGGCGACGAGTTCGACGGACCGGCCGGTTCGGCCCCGAATCCCGCGCTGTGGAGCATCGCTCAGCGGCGTGAACTGATCAAGAACCCGGTGTTCTGGGATCGTCCCGAGAACATGGGTCAGTACCGCGACGACCGCGAGCATGTGTTCCTGGACGGGAACTCCAACCTGGTCATCCGGGCGACCCGCGAGGCGCCGGGCAAGTACGTCAGCGGCAAGGTCGTGGGCAACTTCGCTGCGCCGATCGGTCACACCTTCGAGGCCCGGGTGAAGTTCGAGTGCCTCACCCCGGGATCCTGGCCCGCTTGGTGGCTGCTCAACGACGACAACAAGAAGCGCGGGGGCGAGGTCGACCTCGTGGAGTGGTACGGGAACATGGAGTGGCCGTCCGGCACGACGGTTCACGCCCGCCTCGACGGCACCTCGTTCGCGACGATCCCGTTTCCCGTCGACGATCAGTGGCACCGCTGGCGCATGACCTGGAATCCGTCCGGAATGTACTTCTTCCACGACTACGAACCCGGCATGGAGCCCTACTTCGAGGTGCCGGCGAACTCTCTTGAAGACTGGGCGTTCAACGACCCGGGATTCATGCTCAAGCCGGTGTTCAACCTCGCCGTCGGCGGCACGGGCGGCAAGGATGCCTCGACGGGCAATTATCCGGCGCAGATGCTCGTCGACTGGGTGCGCATCTTCCCGGGCTAAATCACCCCGCGATCGTCCCGCACGGCTTAGGGTTTCGCGCGTGGACATTCTCATCATGATCCTGCTGTTGGTCATCCTGTTGTTGATCTGGCGGGGTGCGAACCGCCATCTGATCATCGCGTTGTGGTTCGTCGGGTTGGTGGCTGTGGTCGGCCTGTTCCGCTTCCACGTCACCTCCGCGCTGGATTTGAGCTTCTGATGGCCGAGGTGGTTACCCAGCAGGCCCAGACCGACACCCAGAGCCGGTTCTGGGGCTTCGCCGGCTTCTGGGGCCTACACGCCTGGATATTCGCCTACAGCTTCGTCATGCTGAGCGCCTTCTACATCCAGTTCGTGGAGGGTGAGTTTCCCTGTCCGCTATGCATGCTGCAGCGCTACGGGATGATCCTGTCGACGGCGGGCGCCCTGCTCATCGTCATGCAGGCCCGCCGCGGCACACTGACCACCGCGAAATACTCGCAAGGCCTCGGTATGGGCCTGCTCGGCGCGCTGATCGGCGGCGCCGAAGTGTCGGTGCGCCAGATCCTGCTGCACATCAAGCCCGGCGATCCCGGCTACGGCGCGCCGGTACTGGGCATACACCTGTACACCTGGGCGCTGATCACGTTCATCATCGTGATCGCCTACTGCGGCGTGCAACTGGTCCTGGCGCCGCGCGGCATTCCCCAGAGCCCGCCCGAGGGCAGTCCGCTGCGGACGTTGTCGACCGTGATCATCTGGATCTTCATCGGCGTCGTGGCGGCCAACGTGGTGGCGATCATCTTCCTGGAGGGCTTCGCCTGGGTGCTGCCTGACGATCCGACCGGCTACAACCTGATCGACCAGTTCCGCGGCAAGTAGCCGGGGGCTCGGCTGATCGCCACTGAGCTCATGTCGGTGAGGATCCTCCGCCCGGGCGAGTAGGCCGGCCGATGGCCGCGATACGCCCTTAGCGGGCGCCGCCGCTGCGGCCGTTGCCGATGGTGACGCGGGGGCTGGAACCAGCGCCGCCGATGACGGAGCTGCCGAGGCCGAGCGGGCCCGGATTCGGCACGACGGCGGCGGACCCGGAGCTCGAGCCCGACGGAGAGGGCGCCTGCACGACGGCGCGGCCGCCTCCGTTCAGTGTGTTGCCGAGGTTTTCAACGTTGGTGATGGCCGGGTCGATCGGCGGGGGAGCCGACGGACCGGCGGTGCTCACGCCGGGGTCGCGCACCGCCCGGCCGGTGCTGGGCGACCAGGCGGGCCCGGTGAGCGGCGGCAGACTCACCGGCGGGGCGCCGGTGGCATATGCCGTGGCCCAACCGAGCACGTTCAGGGTGTAAGCCATCGAGTTGTTGTAGCGCAGGACGGCGGTGATCAGCTGAGACCGGTCCCGCAGGTTCAGTCCGCCGTCGCACAAATAGCGGGCGGCGCCCAAGGCGGCGTCGAACAGATTCTGCGGGTCGGCCCGACCGTCGCCGTCGCCGTCCGAGGTGTACATGCTCCAGGTATCCGGGAGGAACTGCATGGGGCCGATTGCCCGGGCGTAGACGGTGTGGCCGCCGGACTGGTCCTGCACGATGATCTCGTTTCCGGGCAGCGAACCGTCCAGCGTGGGACCGTTGATCGGCTCCGCGGGATTGCCGTGGACGTCGGTGGCACCGCCGAAGGCGTGCGTCGATTCGATATGCCCGATCCCGGCCAGTAGGTTCCAACCCACCCCGCAGCCCGGCGTGGATGCCGCCATCAGCCGGTCGGCATGGAGGTACGCCTTGAGCGCCACTGTCGGGATGTTCAGCAGACCAGGTGAACTGAGAATGGCCGGCGGCGGCGGGCCGGTTGCCGGAGCCGGTATGTCGGCGAGGCCCGGGGGCAGGGCCGCCGGCTGGTCATCGGGGCCGCCGATATTCGGCAGCACCGATGCCATCGGTACGAGTACGGGATCACGAGCCGTCGGCTGCGCTGTCGCGATCGGTGTCGGCGGCATAGCGAGTACGCAGACCAGACCCAATCGCGCAGAGACGACCCGACCGCGCCCGATAGCCTTCCGGGCCCGTGAGCCTTCCCTCATGGGTTTTCGACACCGTCCTCGTGCGTTTCGTGGAGCCGATGACGGGAATCGAACCCGCGTATTCAGCTTGGGAAGCTGATGTTCTGCCATTGAACTACATCGGCGTGTGGTGCTGAGGAAGGATACCAACCCGGTACGCCCGGTCGGCACCCCCCGGACCTTCGCCCCGGCCGGTAGGCCCGCCGCAACAACCCGCCCACCGGGGGGCTATACGCTCGTCGGGTGCTGCTCTCTGATCGTGACATCCGCGCGGCGGTAGCCTCCGGACGGCTGGGCATCGAGCCCTTCGAGGACACCCTGGTGCAGCCGTCGAGTGTGGACGTCCGCCTGGACAACCTCTTCCGGGTGTTCAACAACACCCGCTATACCCATATCGACCCCGCCGAGCAGCAGGACGAACTGACCAGCCTGGTGCAGCCCGCCGACGGCGAGCCCTTCGTGCTGCACCCCGGCGAGTTCGTCCTGGGATCGACTCTGGAGTGCTGCACGCTGCCCGACGATCTGGCCGGACGCCTGGAGGGCAAGTCCTCGCTGGGCCGGCTCGGCCTGCTCACCCACTCGACCGCCGGATTCATCGACCCCGGCTTCTCCGGGCACATCACCCTCGAACTTTCCAACGTCGCCAACCTGCCGATCACGCTGTGGCCGGGCATGAAGATCGGGCAGCTGTGCCTGCTGCGGCTGACCAGTCCGGCCGAACACCCCTACGGCAGCGCTGTGGCGGGATCCCGCTACCAGGGCCAGCGCGGGCCTACCCCGTCGCGCTCCTACGTGAACTTCATCAAGTCGAGCTGAATGTTGCCGGTGTGACGCCTCGCCGCGTGTAACGACGGCGCAGGCGGGGTCGATGAACCCGGTAGCCGGTGGTTCAGGCCGGCAGAGGGCGGAAACCGGCAGAGATCGTGGAGGTGGCAGTGGACATCGTTCTCGGTGTTTCGATGACGCCCGCGGCGGTCCGGCTCGTGCTCGTCGAGGGCGAGAAAGCGGACGGGGTGACCGTCGACCACGATTCCTTCGACATCGCCCCGGGCGATGCGGGCGCAGCGCCCGATGCGATCCAACAGGTCATCGCCGCCATCCTGGGAACCCGGGAGAGCGCGCTGGAAGGCGGCCACCACCTGCGCTCCATCGGGGTCGGCTGGACCGAGCACGCCTCAGCGGCCCGGCTCCGGCAGGGCCTGCGGGAGCACGGTGTCGCCGATGTCGTGCTGGTCTCCGAACTGCACGCCGCGAGTGCGCTCGCCAAAGCCGTCGGGCAGACCATCGGCTGCGATCTCATCGCGCTGCTGTTCGTCGAGGCCGGCACCGCCACCCTGGCCGTGGTGCGGACCGCCGACGGGGTGGTGGTGCGGGTGTCCAGCCGCGACCTGCACGGTGCCGATGCCCTGACCGGCGTCGTGGAGATGGTGGCAGACCTACAGGGCAGGCCGGACCCGCCCGGGGCGGTGTTCGTCGTGGGCTCCGGTGTCGACGTCGACGCGATGAGGGCCGCCGTCGGGGCGCGGACAGGTCTGCCGGTGCACGTGCCCGACGACGGCGAATTGGCGCTGGCCCGGGGCGCCGCCCTGGCATCGGCGAACATCCCCCAGTTCGAGGCCTCGACCGTCGGCCTGGCGCCGGAGGAGGACACCGCGGCCGGGTCCACCCGACTGGCGGCTGCCGGCTACATGGCGCCACTCGGCTACAGCGCGGTGCCGGATGACACGGAAGAGCCCATCGAGGGGATCGCGGACCTCGACACCGGCGAAGAGCCTGAGCCGGGGGCCGCGGAGCGCAAACCGTTCCTGTTGGTCGGAAGTGCCTTGTCGGCCGTCTTCGTCGTCGGGATCGTGGCGTTGGTGGCCGCTCTCGCCGTCGCCATCCGCCCGACCGCCGACCAGCGGCCCGGCCCGGGCGGGAACGCCATCGTGCCAGGGAGTCACACCTCGACTCCATCGGCCGTACAGGACGCGGTGGCGGTGACCCCGGAAACCATCCAGGCCCCGATCCCAGTGGTCCAGGAGGCGCCCCGCACGGTGTTCGTGGCGCCACCGGCCGCCCAGCCCGCCGCGCCCGTCCCGGCGGCACCGGCCGTACAGCCGCCCGCCCCCGCCGCGCCAGCGCCGGCGCCCGCTCCCGCGGCGCCCGCCCCGGCGGCACCGGCCCCGGTGGCGCCCGCGCCGATCGTGCTGCCGGTGCCGATGCCGGCCCTGCCGCCGCTGCTGACATCGGTTTTCCAGCACCCGGCCGTCGCCACCCCGGCGCCGCGCTCCCCGTCCACGGCCACCACCCCGACAAGCTCCGAGACCCCACCGGAGACACCGTCGGCGCCGGTGTCGGAGACGTCCTCCGCCCCGTCTACCTCGTCGGCGACCGCCCCGTCCCCGGAGTCTTCGTCCCCGGAGTCTTCGTCCCAGGGTTCCTCGTCCCAGGGTTCCTCGTCCCAGGGCTCCTCGTCCCAGGGTCCGTCCTCCTCGAGTTCCCCGACCTCTTCCTCTGCTTCCTCGGGTGCTTCCTCGGGTTCCTCCGCCCCCGGCGCATCGAGCACGTCGCAGGCGCCGGGCGCAGGGTCCGGTTCCGAAGGGTCCCGCTCCGGTGGCTCCGGGGAGTCGTCGGTGGTGATCCTGCCGCTGTCGCCCGCGGAGGACTGACGCCCCGGGGTTGAGACGGCCGGCCTGCTCGCGGCGTAGATTCGGTCCCGTGGACGTCGCCGACCGATTGATCGCAGAGAACGCCGCTTTCGCCGACCTGCTGGCCGACGCCGACCCGTCGACGCCGGTGCCAACCTGCCCCGGGTGGACGCTGGATCAATTGACGCGCCACGTCGGCCGCGGGGACCGGTGGTGCGCCCGGATCGTCGCCGAGCGTTCCGGCGAGTTCATCGACCCGCCGGGCGGCCGACCCCCGGAAGACCGGGACGGGAGGATCGCCTGGCTGCACGAGGGCGTGACCGGCCTGATCGAGGCTGTCGAGAGTTCCGGTCCCGACACCCCGGTCTGGACGTTCACCGGACTCCGGCCCGCCCGGTGGTGGATTCGCCGCCGCCTCCACGAGACCGCTGTGCACCGTGCCGACGCTGCGCTGGCCCTGGGGGCCGACTTCGAGATCGATCCCGTCGTCGCCGCCGACGGGATCAGCGAGTTCCTCGGACTGATGGTGAGCAGGGCCGATGCGGAGGGCCCGGCCGGTGGTGACCGGCCGCTGGGAGCGGGGCAGTCATTGCACCTGCACGCCACCGATGACGGGCTCGGTGCGGCCGGGGAGTGGACCGTCCTGGGCCGCCCGGACGGTATCGCCACCGACCACGAGCACATCAGCGCCACCGTGGCGCTGCGCGGCCCCGCCCGCGACTTGCTGCTCGTGCTGGTGCGCCGGAGAACCGCCGCCGAGTCGGGTCTGGCCGTCTTCGGCGATCACACGGTGTGGGACACCTGGTTGGCCCGCACGCCGTTCTAGACCGGTAACTTGACCAGTCATGAGCACTTCGGAGATCGCCACCGTCCTCGCCTGGCATGACGCGCTGAGCGCGTCGGACCTCGACACTCTGGTCTCGCTGTCCAGCGACGATATCGAGATCGGTGATGCGCACGGGGCCGCGCAGGGCCACGCCGCGCTGCGGGAGTGGGCCGACCGGACCGACGCCTCGGTCGAGGTCGGCGACATCTACTACCGCGACGGCGTCGTGGTAGTCGAGGAGCGCATCACCCCCCATTCGGACTCGGGTCCCGCCGGCACCGCCGCCTCGGCCTTCCGGGTGGTGCACGACCACGTCACCTCGGTGTTCCGCCACGATGACCTCGCGGCCGCGTTGGCCGCCACCGATCTGACCGACGAAGACCTGCGCGTCTGAGACAGATGCGGGGCATCATCCTGGCCGGTGGATCGGGCACCCGGCTGTACCCGATCACCCGGGGCGTGAGCAAACAACTTCTGCCGGTCTACGACAAGCCGATGATCTACTACCCGCTCTCGACGCTGATGATGGCCGGAATCCGGGACATCCTGATCATCGCCACGCCTCAGGATGGCCCCGCGTTCCAGCGCCTGCTCGGCGACGGCTCCCAGTTCGGCGTGAACATCACCCACGCGGTCCAGCAGAGTCCGGACGGCCTGGCGCAGGCCTTTCTGATCGGAGCCGACCACATCGGCGCCGAGACGGTGGCACTGATCCTGGGAGACAACATCTTCTACGGTCCCGGCGTCGGAACCAACCTGCGGCGGTTCCGGGATGTCGTGGGTGCGTCGATCTTCGCCTACCGGGTGGCCGATCCTTCGGACTACGGCGTCGTCGAATTCGACTCCGCGGGAAAGGTTTCGGCGATCGAGGAGAAACCCGCCAGTCCCAGGTCGAATTACGCGATCCCCGGGCTGTACTTCTACGACAACGAGGTCGTGGGCATCGCGCGCTCGTTGCGGCCCTCGGCGCGCGGCGAACTGGAGATCGCCGACGTCAACCGGTTCTACCTCGACGCCGGACGGCTCTCGGTGGAGGTGCTGCCGCGGGGGACCGCCTGGCTGGACACCGGCACCTTCGACTCGCTGCTGGAGGCGGGCAACTTCATCCGCACGATCGAGGCGCGACAGGGCCTGAAGGTCGCCTGTCCGGAGGAGATCGCCTGGCGGATGGGCTTCATCGACGACGCCGCGCTGGCCGAATTGGCCGACTCGGTGCTCACGTCGGGGTACGGCCGCTATCTCCTGGAGCTTCTGGAGCGGCGTTAGGCGTGGCCAGCGCCGCTGCCACGGCGGTGGTCAGTGGAACCGACAGGGCCAGTGCGATCCCGCCGACGGCCGATCGGGCGATTTCGGTGGCCACGCTCTCACCGGTGAGCACATCTCCCAGCGACCGGTCGGCCACGCTGAACAACAGCAGCAGCGGCAGCGAGCTTCCGGCGTAGGCGAACACCAGGGTGTAGACGGTGCTGGCGATGTGGTCGCTGCCGACCCGCATCGCCCGGGCGAACACCTGGCGGCGGTTGCCGTGCCCGAGGTGGGCGAGTTCGAACACCGCCGATGCCTGGGTGATGGTCACGTCGTTGAGCACGCCGAGCGAACCGACGATGAACCCGGCCAGCAACAGACCCTCGATCGAGACCGTCCCCAGGTAGGCGGCCACCTCATTGTTGCGGTCATCGGACAACCCGGTCAGGTGGGCCATTTCGATGGCGCCCCAGGACAATGCGGCGGCCAGGACCAGCGAGGTCAGCGTGCCGAGCAGGGCCGCGCTGGTGCGCAGGCTCACTCCGTGGGCCAGATAGATCACCGCGAACAGGATCGCCGCCGATGCCACCAACGCCACCGGAACCGCAGGGGCGCCGTCCCGCAGCGCCGGGAGCATGAACACGGCCAGCACCACGAAAGCGACGACGATCCCGAGCAGCGCGCGGAAACCCCGCCACCGGGCCACCGCGACGGTCACCACGGCGAAGGCCGCCGCGAGCACGGCCAGTGGCCAGGCGCGCTCGTAGTCGTAGAAGCCGTAGCTGGTCGAGCCCCGCTGGTCGACTTGCCGGAAGATGCGAATGCGCTCCCGGGGCAACAGATTCGGTTGCCCCGGTCCCCGGGAGAACTCCAGCAGCGTGTCGGCCCCGGTATTGGGTCCGGTGTCGATGCCGACCAGCGATTGCACGCAGGCGCCGCTGCCCTCGGCGCCGGGCAGTGGGGCGGCGGTCAGCACCTGCCCGGCCGACGGGCTGCCACAGTCACCCAGGGTGGTGGAGACGACATGACCGCCCTCGGTGGTCACCGAACCGCCCTGCGCGTTCTGGAACGGCAGCGGGATGTCCACCCTCGACCCCGACGGCCACAGCGCGACGGCACCAACGGCCACCGCCACGCCGATCAGGGCCAGCACCGCGACGACGAGGCGTGCGGCTAGCGGACTCAGCGGCGCGGGGCCGCCGGCGGAATGCTGGTGGGAGTGGGCCACCGGCTACTGGCGGTAGCTGGCCAGGAAGTTGCCCAGCCGGTCGATGGCTTGCGCGAGATCGCGCGCCCACGGCAGGGTCACGATGCGCAGGTGATCGGGGGCCGGCCAGTTGAAGCCGGTGCCCTGGGTAATGAGGATCTTCTCCTCGAGTAGAAGATCGAGGACGAGCTTCTCGTCGTCGACGATATCGTGCACCTCTGGATCCAGCCGCGGGAAGACGTACAGCGCGCCCTGCGGTTGCACGCAGGAGACACCCGGGATCTCGTTGAGTTTGGCGCAGGCGATGTCGCGCTGCTCCAGTAGCCGCCCGCCGGGCAGGACGAGGTCATCGATGCTCTGATGCCCGCCCAGTGCCACCTGAATCGCGTGCTGCGCGGGAACGTTCGGGCACAACCGCATGTTGGCCAGCAGGCTGATCCCCTCGATGAAGCTGGTGGCGTGATCGCTGGGACCGGTGATCACCAGCCAACCGGAGCGGTATCCGGCCACCCGGTAGGCCTTCGATAAGCCGTTAAACGTCAGACAGAGTACGTCTGGCGCCACCGTCGCCAGACTCACATGCTCGGCGTCGTCGTAGAGGATCTTGTCGTAGATCTCGTCGGCCAGTAATAGCAGCTGGTGCTTGCGGGCCAGTTCGACCATCTGCTGCAACACTTCCCGGCCGTAGACCGCACCGGTCGGATTGTTCGGGTTGATCACCACCAGCGCCTTGGTGCGGGGGGTGATCTTGGACTCCAGGTCGGCGATGTCGGGCTGCCAGCCGTTGGTCTCGTCGCACAGGTAATGCACCGGGGTCCCGCCGGCCAGTGAGGTGGACGCCGTCCACAGCGGATAGTCCGGAGCCGGGATGAGCACCTGATCGCCGTTGTCCAGCAGCGCCTGCAGCGTCATCGTGATCAGCTCCGAGACGCCATTGCCCAGGAACACCGAGTCGACGTCGAACCGGGGAAAACCCTCGACGAGTTCGTAACGGGTGACCACTGCCCGGCGGGCCGAGAGGATGCCCTTGGAGTCGGAGTAGCCCTGCGCGTAGGGCAGGGCCTGGATCATGTCCCGCATGATCACGTCCGGCGCCTCGAATCCGAACGGCGCGGGGTTGCCGATGTTGAGCTTGAGGATGCGGTGTCCCTCAGCCTCCAGGCGCGCGGCATGATCGTGTACCGGACCGCGGATCTCGTAGAGAACATCCTGCAGCTTGGTCGACTGCGCGAAGGTTCGCGGCCGTGGATGGTGGCTGGTGGGATGCCACGGCAGCTGATGGGTAGTCACGTCGATGATTCTCCCACGGCAGGGCAAACCCTTTTTCCAGTCACGGCGCACGCTCGGTTTCACAACGCTGTGGATACGAACGGAGTTTTGCTGTGGCTTCGGTCGTTGAACCCGCTGACACTCCTATCTCGTCGCATCAATTATCCGGAAGGCGCAGGGAATGAGACTGGCAATCGCACGCGCGGTGGTGACGGGTGGCTCCATGGCGGCCGCTGCCCTGGGCGGCGCGGTCCCGGCGTTGGCCGAACCGCCGCTGCTCAACGGCACCTACGACATCAAAGGCGGTGACCAGGACTCGTTCTGGACGGCATCGTCGACCTGCGCCACCGACGGCTGCATCGCCAAGATCAACAGCAACGTCGGCTGGAGCGGCAACGCGGTGATGAACGGCGGACGGTGGAACCTCACCGTGACCAAACCCAACGGCGTCGTCTGCGACAACGGGGCCTACGCGCCGGTGGTCATCGCCTACTCGGTGGACGCGGTCTCCGGTGCGGGGACCGTGACCGCCGACTCCAACGGCGAATGCCCGGGCGGCCAGGTCACCGTGGCCCAGTTCCAGGTCCAGAAGCTCAGCAACTTCTCCTAACGGCGCTTGCCCGGCGGGCGGGCGCCCTTTGCCAGGCCCAGACCCTTGACCGGAGTCTGCGTGGGCTCGGCCCCATCGCCGTCGGTGCCCGCAGCGGGCTCAGCGGCAGGTTCGGCCGGAGCGGACGCAGCGGGCTCGGCGGCGGGTGCCGAGGCCTTCTTGGCGCCGGGCCGGCGGGCACCGGGGGCCATACCGAGTCCCTTGACCGGAGCTTCCGGCTGAG
Organism: Mycolicibacterium sp.; assembly: GCA_020637165.1. Taxonomy (GTDB): domain Bacteria; phylum Actinomycetota; class Actinomycetes; order Mycobacteriales; family Mycobacteriaceae; genus Mycobacterium. Next base: position 100,156 of record JACJWN010000010.1, read on the forward strand.
CGGCCGGGGCGGCCGGCGCCGTTTCAGCCGCCGGCGCGGGCGCTGCAGTCTCGGCGGCCGGTGCCGCCGGTGCCGCCGGTGCCGATCCGGCCGCCGGTGCGGCTTTCTTGGCGCCGGGGCGGCGGGCACCCGCGGCCATGCCCAGGCCCTTGACCGGAGCCTCGGGCTGAGCGGCCGGTGCAGCCTCGGCCGCCGGAGTAGCGGCCGGGGCTGCCGTGGCCGGTGCGGCCTTCTTGGCTCCCGGGCGCTTGGCGCCCGCGGCCATGCCCAGCCCCTTGGCCGGCGCCGCGGCAGCGGGAGCAGCGGGCGCGGTGGCCGGGGCGGCCTGGGCCGCCGGTTCGGGTGCCGCGGCGGGCTGGGGCGCCGAAGGCGTGACCGCGGGAGCGGCCGCGGCAGCCAGCTTGGCGGCCGCGCCCTTCTCCGGCAGCGTGATCGTGGCGCGGTCCAGCGAGCCCAGCAGCAGCTGGGCCACGTCGACCACCTCGACGTCGTCGGCCTTGCCCCGGTCGCCGACACCGTCGGTGAGCATCACCCGGCAGAACGGGCAGCCGGTGGCGATCGTCGTCGCGTCCAGGGTCAGCGCCTCGTCGACGCGGTTGTGGTTGACGCGTTCCCCGAGGTGTTCCTCCATCCACATCCGGGCGCCGCCGGCACCGCAGCAGAAGCCGCGCTCGGCGTGCCGCGGCATCTCGGTCAGCGTCGCGCCGGAGGCCTCGATGAGATCGCGGGGCGCTTCGTAGACCTTGTTGTGGCGGCCCAGGTAGCACGGGTCGTGGTAGGTCAGCGTCCCGCCGTCGACGCGGTTGACCGGGACGAGTTTCTTGTCGCGCACCAGCCGGTTGAGCAGCTGGGTGTGGTGCAGGACGGTGTAGCTGCCGCCGACCTGGGGGTACTCGCGGCCCAGTGTGTTGAAGCAGTGCGGGCAGGTCACCACGACCTTGCGGTCGACCCGCTCCACACCAGTGAACAGGTCGTTGAGGGTTTCGACGTTCTGCGCCGCCAGCTGCTGGAACAGGAACTCGTTGCCGGAGCGTCGCGCCGAGTCGCCGGTGCAGGTCTCGGCCTCGCCGAGCACCAGGAACTTCACACCGGCGGCGGAGAGCAGTTCGGCGACCGCCTTGGTGGTCTTCTTGGCGCGGTCGTCGAGTGCGCCCGCGCAGCCGACCCAGAACAGGTACTCGAACCCGGCGAAGGAGTCCACGTCCTTGCCGTAGACCGGGACGTCGAAGTCGACCTCGTCGATCCAGGTGAGGCGTTCCTTGGCGTTCTGGCCCCACGGGTTGCCCTTGGTCTCCAGGCTCTTGTACAGGCCGCCGAGTTCGCCGGGGAACTCCGACTCCATCATCACCTGGTAGCGGCGCATGTCGACGATGTGGTCGATGTGTTCGATGTCCACCGGGCACTGCTCGACACACGCGCCGCAGGTGGTGCATGACCACAGCACGTCGGGGTCGATAACGCCGAGCGCCTCGGCGTCACCGACCAGCGGCCGGGTCGCCTGCAGCGGGGAGGACTCGGGCACCCGGCCGAAACCGGACTCGGGCACGTGGTGCTCGTCGTCGGCGTGGGTCATCTCCAGGCCGCCCTCGGTGTCGACGAGGGCGTCGGCGGTCGTGTTCTTATCGCCGAAAATGTAGGGCGCCTTGGCGAACAGGTGGTCGCGCAGGTCCATGATGAGCAGCTTCGGGGACAGCGGTTTGCCGGTATTCCAGGCCGGGCACTGCGACTGGCAGCGGCCGCACTCGGTGCACGTGGTGAGGTCCAGGTAGCCCTTCCAGGTGAAGTCCTCGATTTTGCCGTGCCCGAACACGGCGTCCTCGGCGGGATCCTCGAAGTTGATGTAGGTGCCCTTGGACTCCATCGGCAGCAGCGGGCCCAGCGCGTTGGGAAGGCGCTTAAAGGTGACGTTGAGCGGTGCCAGGCCGATGTGCAGGTGCTTGGAGTGCAGCACGATCAGCAGGAACACCAGCATGACGCCGATATGCAGCAGCAGGGCCACGGTCTCCATGATCTCGTTGCCGTGCTCGCCCAGCGGCTTGAGCAGTGCCGCCATCCCGTGGGAGAAGAATGCGGCTTTGTTGTACGGAAGGTTGCCGTTGTTGACCGCCGAACCGCGGAACAGCGCGTAGGTCCAGATGACGTTGAAGATCATGAAAAGGATCAGCCAGGCGCCACCGTTGTGCGAGCCGTAGAACCGTGACGCGCGGCCGTGCTCCTTGGGCTCGGAGCGCATACGGATGATGGCGAAGACGATCACGCCGAGCAGCACCGCCACGGCGAAGAAGTCCTGCAGGAAGCCCAGGATCGCCCATTTGCCGACGAGCGGGAGGTGGAACTTCGGGTCGAAGAGCACACCGTAGGCCTCGAGGTAGACGGTGGCGAGGATGAAGAAGCCCCACATGGTGAAGAAGTGCGCCGTGCCGGGGATCGACCAGCGCAGCAGCCGGGTTTGCCCGAACACCTCTTTGATCTGGTTGGCGATCCGTTCGCCGAGGTGGTTCTTGCGGCCGCGCTCGTCGGCGGTGGGCTGACCCGAGCTGATGAGCTTGGTCAGCCACAGGATCCGCTTGACGGCCAGAACCCCGACGATGGCGGTCATGGTGAGGCCGATGATCAGCCGGATGAGCGTCTGGGTGTCCACGACGTCCCTCTCCAGTTCGGTTGCCGCGAGTGGCAACTTGGCTGTCGTTACCAGTGGGTAACGGGTGCTTGTTGAGGTCCCATAGTCGCATCTCGGGCCGGCCGCGCGCGAGCGAGGTCGGGATTTTCCCGGGCCGACGGGTGGCCGGTGTGCGCCCCGGCGGGCTACTCCACCGGGGCGGGTTTGGTCTCGGGAAGCGGTGCGTCGGGAATGACCGCCTGCGTCGTGACGGCGGGCTCGACCGTGGCGGCCGGTTGCGGCGCGGCGGTGGTCGGCTCGGGCGCGGCGGTGGTCGGTTCGGGCGCCGCGGTGGTGGTGGGCGCCACGGTGGTGGTGGGTGCGGCGGTGGTCGTCGGGGCGGCGGTGGTGGTCGGCGGTGCCGTTGTCGTGGTGGTCCGAGTCGTCGTGGGCGTCGTCGTCGTTGTCGTGGGCGTCGTCGTCGTGGTGGTGGTCGTCGTCGTTGTCGTGGGCGTCGTTGTCGTGGTGGTGGTCGTCGTCGGGGTTGTTGTCGTGGTGGTGGTCGACTCCGTGCTCGTCGGGGTGATGGTGGAGACGGTGGTCTCCCCATTGCCCCCGGTGACGGTGACGGTTTGCGGGACGGCCGGGTTCGCCGCGGAGCTGTCCGGGCTCTCGCCGGGCTTGGTCACCCTGGTGGTGGTCGTGGTGGGGCCGCTCTCGACGGCGGTCAGCGTGATCGCCAATCCACCGACGGCCAGGGCCGCCAGTGCGGCGGCCAGCCCGAAGAGCAGCGGGGGGCGGCGGTACCAGGGCATCTCGGTGGCCACGACCACCGTCTCCCCGTCGTCCGCCTCGAACATCTCCTGCGGCGCCGGTCCGGTCGGCGGAGGGGCCGAGTAGTCCTCCCCGCTGTAGGGGACGGGCTCGCCCGCGGCGTCATCGTCCTGCGACCAGGCCAGCGCGCGGAACGTCGCCGACGGGGAGCCGTCGGAGGCCGATTCGGTGGCGGCTTGTCCGGCAGCCCCGGACGCCCACGCCGCGGGGGCCAGATTGGTCGGCGCGTCGGCGACCGAGGTCGCCATCGAGGTCGGCGCCTCGGGAAGTTCGCCCCGCCCGGCCAGGGTCGCGGCGCCCACCGCCGCCGCGGTACCGGGCTCCGGGGTGCCGATCACCGGAACGCGAAGCGTCTCGGAAAGACGCGAGCGAATCGCCGGAATCGCCGCCCCGCCGCCGACGATCGCGACCGCAGCCAGGCGCGCCACCGGAATCCGGTTGCGCTCCAGCGCATCGGCCAGGGCGTCGAGGAAACCAGCGAGCGGATCGGCGATAGCGGCGTCCAGGTCGGCACGACTGATCCGGACCTCGGAACGATGGCCGGGCAGATCGACCGGGATCACGGTGTCGGTGTCGGCCGACAGGCGTTCCTTGGCCAGCCGGCATTCCTCCCGCAGCCGGGTCAGCGCGCCCACCGGGGCGGTGCTGTCGGGTTCGCGGTGGCCGGCGGTGTGGATGTCGGCCAGCACCCTGTCCAGCAGCGCCTGGTCGATCTGATCGCCGGAGAAGTCCCGGAATCGGACCGTCTCGCCGATCGCCGCCAGGTTCGCCCCCGCGTCGGCGAGGGTGATCGAGGTGCCGCCGGCGCCGAAGTCGCACAGGACCACCACTCCGCCGCCGGGCAGCCCGGTATCGGCCTGCAGGGCGGCCAATGCGGCCGCGGCATCCGAGACGATCGTCGGGGGAACCCCGCCGGGCGACAGCGTTGTGCTGTGCCGCAGGGCGCCCCGCAACGAGCCGAGGGTGGCCGGCCCCCAATAGGCGGGTGCGGCCACCACCACCGGACCCGGCGGTGTGCCGTCGTCGACCGACCGGGCCATCGCCTCCAGCGCCGCGGCCACCAGGTTCTCGCCCCGATGGGTCGACCCGTCGGCGGCCACCAGAGCAACCGGGTCGCCGACCCGTTCGACGAAGCCGCGCAGCACCAGGCCCGCTTCGGTCAGGTCGGGGCTGGTGAGTTCGGGGTTCTCGGAGGGGACACCGACCTCGGCGGGCCGGCCTTCCCACAGCGTCACCACGGAGCGGCGGATCACGGGACGGCGGCCCGGGCAGGCTGCCACGAGGTTCGTCGTCCCGATCGACAGACCCAACGCTTGGCTCACGTGGCACTCCCCTTCCGGCGGCGGCTCCCCACGATAACCGCGCCGAGCCGCATGGCCGGGCAGGCCATGCGGGTCACCGGGCGGGTCGGCGGCGCGGGCGAGCGGCGCTCACCCCTCGCCCGGAGGCTCCAGAAGGGTGGGCTTGAGCGTAGGCAGCGTCGGGAACCACGGCCTCTTGGTGGTGGTCTCGGTGACGGTGGTCACCGACGTGGTGATCGAGGTGGTCGTCGAGGGAGGCGGGGCCTCGGTGGTGGTCGGGGTGGAGGAAGTCGGCGGCGCCGTCGAGGTGATCGTCGTGGTCTCCGGCGCGGGGGCCGCGGTGGTCTGGCCCGTGGGTGCGGGTGCCGGCGCCTCGGACCCCGTCGGGCCCGGCGCCGAGGACGTGGCGGAACTGGAGCTGCTCGACGTACCGGTCGGGCTGTTGGAGGTCCCCGCGCCGGTGAACTTCACCACCGCGTAGACCAGAAGTGCCAGGACGACGGCGGTCAGCACACCGAGTCCGACCAGGGCGGCCGGCCGCTGGTACCAGGGCGGCGTCGGGGCCGGGTACTGGCCATACCCGGTGGGTTCCGGATAGGCCGAGGCGCCGTATTCGCTGTAGGCCTGCCCACCGCTGTAGTCGGCGTACTGGGTCGGCTCGTTCGGCGGGTAGTCGTTGGGATCTCCGGGAGAACCGCTGTTGGGCGCCACGGGAGCCGATCTTAGTGGGCGGATCTCAGTGGGCGCCGCCGAAGGCGGGCATCACCTCGGCCGCGAAGAACTCCAGGTGGTCAAGATCGGAAATGTCCAGAAGCTGCAGGTAGACGCGTTCGACGCCGGCGTCGGCGAACGCCGCGAGCCGCTCGGCGATCTGCGCCGGTGTACCGACCAGCGGGGAATTGGTCCGCAACTCGTCGAGGTCTCGGCCGATGGCGGCCGCGCGTCGGGCCAGCTCAGACTCGTCGCGGCCCGCGCACACCACGAACGCCGCGGAGTAGACGATGTCCTCGGACGCCCGGCCTGCGCGTTGCAGGGCGGCCCGGACCCGGTCGTACTGCACCGGCACGAAATCGAGGGCGGGGAACGCGAGATTGAACTCCGCGGCGAACCGCGCCGCGAGTGCGGGGGTGCGCTTCGGGCCGCCGCCGCCGATGACGATCGGTGGACCGGGACGTTGTAGCGGTTTGGGCAGGGCCGGGGAATCGGTGACGGTGTAGTGGGTGCCGCGATAGTCGAACCTCTCCCCGACCGGGGTGCTCCACAGCCCGGTGATGAGGTCGAGCTGCTCCTCCAGCCGCTCGAACCGCTCGCCCAGGCCGGGGAACGGAATGCCGTAGGCGCGGTGTTCGGCTTCGAACCATCCCGCGCCGATGCCGAATTCGACGCGACCGCCGCTCATCGCATCCACTTCGGCCACCGAGATGGCCAGCGGGCCGGGGTGGCGGAACGTCGCCGAGGTCACCAGCGTGCCCAGCCGGATCATCGAGGTCTCTCGGGCGATCCCGGCCAGCGTCACCCAGGAGTCGGTGGGCCCCGGCAGCCCCTCGGCGTTCATCGCCAGATAGTGGTCGGAGCGGAAGAACGCCGAGTATCCGCACGACTCGGCCGCCCGGGCGACCGCAAGCTGGTCGTCGTAGGTGGCGCCCTGCTGCGGTTCGACGAAGATGCGGAAATCCACGCTCTCAGCCTATGGGCAGCTCAGAAGAAGTCGACGCTTTCGGTGCTGACCAACATCCCGTGACCGGTTTCGGCGTTGGTGAAGCGGGTGCCGCTGCTGTCGGCGTCGATGATCCAGCCGACGGCGGTGTAGGTGGAGTAGTCGATCGTGGTGGTCGGCATGGCGCCCAGGTTGCCCACCACCCAGCGGTGGCTCCCGTCGGAGGACACCTCGACGCCGGTGGCCTGCTCGCCACCGATCACCGGGGAGTCGGTGAACTCCGACTCGCAGCCGACGGTGTCCGCCGAGAGTTGGCAGCGGGTCTTGCCGGACCTGGTCTCGATGTAGACGTACCCGGTGGAACTGGGCTCCAGGGTCTCGGCGCCCGGCGGCGGCAGGGTCGGGGTCGGGGTGGGGGACTCCGGTGCGCTTGGGCGGGTGGTCGGGAAGTCCGGTTCGGTGCCGATCCCGCAACCCGGGCAGATCGCCACCCCGTCGACGGTGGTGCTGCATCCCGCCGCGGCCGTGGCCGCGACCAGCCAGGCGGCCGCGAGGCCGACCCTGACCGCGTTGGAGATGCGCACCCGACCAGCGTACGCAACGAGTGACGCGAGTTACCCGAGTGACTCGCGGGGTGTCAGTCGACGGTCACATTGACCGAGACGACCCAGGCTTCCTTTTCCCCGCCGGGCCATGGCTGTCCGTAGGTCGCCGATGCGGTGGCGTTGCCGGTGGCCATCGCCTGAACCACCCAGACATCCTTTCCGGAGGCGCCCGGGCGATCGTCCCCGGGCGCGACGGCCTCGTGGGCGGTCTGTGCCAGCACCGCCTTGTCGGAGATCAGCAACTCCTCGGACCACTGGAAGCCCGTCGACGGGCTATTGCCCAGGCTGAGCTGGAGGAAGTCTCCGACGGCCAGGTTCACGCTGCGGCTGATCTGCTTGTCCTTGAGCAGGTCGTCATAGGAGATCTCGATGGTGGTGGTCTGTGGGCCCTTGGCCTCGGGTTTGGCCTGAGTCCCCTCCTTGTCCTTGCTCTCCGAGCATCCCGCCAAGGGCGCGGCCACCACCACCATCGCCGCCGCCAAAGCTCCCAGACGCCTTCTGCTGATCTGTGATTTCACTGCCTGCTCCTCTCGAAGAACTTCCGGGTCCGCCACAGGTACGACGGCAGCCCGCGGGCCGGGACGGGGCGCGGCCAGTCGTCGGCCCGGAAATAGGCGTCCGACCCGCCGTCGACGAAAACGATGCTGCCACACAGAAAGTCTGCTGAGTCGGACAACATGAACACCGCCCAGTCGGCGAGTTGCCCCGGATCGCCGAACCCGCCGACCGGCACCGGGAAGCGGCGGATGGTGCGGGCCTCGGCGGGGGTGGCCAGTTGGCGTTCGAGCATGGGGGTCATGGTGGCTCCCGGAGCGAGGGCATTGAGCCGGATCCCGGCCCCGGCCCATTCGGCAGCCACCGCGTGGCGTCGCACCCAGTGGCTGACGGCGATCTTCGACGCCGCGTAAGCAATCGGCGGGGAGACCGGCCCGAACAGCCGGTAGGCGCGAAGCGCCTTTTCGGCGTCCCCGGCGAGCAGCGCCCGGACGGCGCGACGGGGAACCATCGGCACCGTCGTGGTCGAGTTACTCGAGAAGGCAACCACTTTGGCGCTCCCGGCAGCGGCCAGAGCGGGCTGCCAGGCCGCCAACAGGTCGGTCACCCCGAAGTAGTTGACCTCGGTGATCGCCCGTTCCGCCCCCTTGGTGGGTCCCAGTCCCGCGGCGAGCACCGCGCCGTCCAGAATCCCGGAACATGCCGCCAGCACGCCGAGGGCGGCGACGCGACGGCCCGCCGGGGTGGACAAGTCGGCCGGAACCTCGGCGTCGGTTCGGTCGACTCCGATGACGGTGTGGCCGGTGGCGCGCAGTTTCCCGGCGACGGCGGCACCCATGCCGGATGCCGAGCCGGTGACCGCATAGGTGCCCATCGGGCAAGTATGACGGGCGCCGTCGCGTTCCCGGTGTCTGGTCAGCATGTCCGGCCAGGGGCGGCGGCCCCAAACCGTTCGACATGCCGATGGGCGACTTCGAGTGGGCATATCGGCGCAACGTGTTATCGACGTTCCGGCTGATCCAGCTGTGCGCACCGCACATGCGCCGGGCTGGCGGCGGTGCAGTGCTCAACATCAGTTCGATGGCCGGCGAGAACACCAACTCCGTCATGTCCTCGTACGCGTCGTCGAAGGCCGCGGTCAATCATCTGACCTGCAACATCGCCTATGACCTGGGTCGGAAGGACATCAGGGCCAATGCGATCGCCCCGGGCGGGATCAAGACCCATGCGCTTGCGACGGTCCTGACGCCCGAGATCGAGCGGCGGAGGGTTGCCGGGACTCCGCTGGCGCAACTCGGACAGCCTGGTGACATGGCCCGATGGGGCGCTGTTTCTGTGCGCACTGCCGCGCCGCTGACTACCGGCCTGAACGCTTGCCCCGACTGCGGGTGGGCGTCGACTTCATGGAGGTGTTCGCCGATGCCGAGGTGGCTGCGGGGCCGGCGGCGGCGGACCTCGTGGCGGCGGCCTGTGCGGCGGTGCGCCCGACGGCGACGTTGATGCCGAACCCTTCCTGGGTCACGGTTTGACCCGTGCTGCCGATCGCCCCGGCCACGGCGAGGGTCCCCGAGGACCGGATGGTGTTGCCCGAGCCGATGGCGTTGAAGGCCAGGTTCCCGATACCGCCGTCACCGACGTCGTTGGTGATCGTGTTGTTGTCGCCGCTGAGATTGGTGACATTGTTCAGCAGGCCCCTGTTGGTGAGGCTGTTGTTCAATCCCACGACGTTAAACGTCGACAACCCGACGCCGTTTCCGTCGAGATCACCACTGCCGAAGAGGTTCACCGAGATGTTCCCCACACCCTTCGCGATGGTGTCTCCCCCCTCCGGGGCGCCGAAGGAGGCGGCGATGTTCCCGAAGTCGCCGCTGGTTGGCGACTCGCCGGCCAGCACCACCTGATTGATGCCGCTGGCCACCAGTGCGAGCGAACCGATGCCGCCGGCAAAGGCGCCGTTGCTGTTACCCAGCGTGGTGGCGAGGTTGAACAGACTTCCCGCGAAGGTCGTCGCACTCGAGTTGCTGCCCAGTGTCAACGCCGCGCCCAGCAGTCCATCGGCATGTGCCTCGGCGTTCTCACCGATGGCGATCGCGATGCTGGTGATGGTGCTGGTGCACTGGCCGCCGGAACCCAAGCCGAAGAACGACACGCAGGTGGCGTTCGCGGTGGGCGCGGATTCCACCGTGGCGATCCCCAATGCGGCAGCGGTCAGCGCGCCCAGAATCAGGACGCCGGGAACCTTTGGCCGTGCCGGTGTGTGCTGAAACATGACTGTCTACCTATTCTTTTGAGCCCCAGTGGAATTGGGGAGTCCCAGTTGCAGCCAACCTGCGAGAGGAATCGTAAGGCGGCGTACCGGGCCCAGGCATCTGCTGGACGGCGGGTGGGGCACAAAGACGCGAATATCGGGACTTAAGTCACTCTCAGGTTCCCGGGCACGTCTCAGGTTCGAAGGTCGCACCGGCACGGATGACGCCGGACCGCGCTTCAGCAGGGTGAAGCACGGTCCGGTCGTTGGGTGTTCAGACGAGGGCGTCTGCTCCGCCGGTGACGCCGTCGGTCCAGAACTCGTTCATGGGCGGAGCGAACTTGTCGTTGTTGGTCAGGTTCGGCAACCCGAGTGAATCCTCGATCATCCGCAGCAGGCTGTAGTGGTTGTAGTGATTGGTGGCGACGAAGGGGCCGCTCCGCATTCCGGCTGCGACGGCCGCCGGCGATGGAATCACCACCGTCACAATGTGGTTGCCCTCGTCGCCGAAGCCCAACGACAGGTTGTCGTTGTCCTCATCGAAGGTGACAACGAGGACGGACCTCTCCGCCGGGTCCTGCCACACCTCCGAATTCAAGATGACCGACACCGTCTCGGACAGGAACTGATCCAGCGCCGGGACGTTGTACTGGTGCGTGGGGGAGAGTTGGCTGCCGAGGAACTTCAGCACGTCGAAGACGGAGTCGATCGGGCCTTCTCCGTTGAAACTCTCGTTGGCGGCGTACCAGGCGAAATTCGGGGCGGTCTCCGAGGATGAAAGGTCGATCGCCATCTGCTCCAGTGGGAAGAGGTGCTGCACCGCGTAGGCCTCGTCGTTGCCGATTCCGTCGAACGCAACGAACGGTAGCTGTGAGACCGAGTAGTCCCCGGAGTTCACCAGGGGCTGGCCCGGGGGCTGGCTCTGTGCGTAACCGCGCCAGGTCATGCCTGCGGCATCGATGTTGTCAGTCAAGAGGGTTCCGTGGTCGAAGATGCAAACCTTCTCGCACTCGTAGGTGATGCCGGTGTCGATCCCGTTGACGACCCAGTAGTAGTTGGGCAGGCTGGGATGGGTCAGGCCGTAGTAGTTGTCGGCGAGCCCGTAGGCGTTGATCAAGCTGTTGAGATACGGCGCGTTGGGGCTGCCGATGATGTCGCTGTAGCCCTTGTTCTCCATGTAGACCATGAACACGTGGTCGAGTTCGCCGACGGTCGACACCGGGGGTGTCGGGTCCGCCGGTGCCGGCAGATCGGAGCTGATGGTGAACGAGATGTTGTCGGCGAACGCCGAGTTGTAATCGACGTTGAAACCGAGCGGTAAGACATTGAACTGGTCGAGGATCACGTCCACCTGTGCGTATCGGGTTCCGCTCGGGATCGCTCCGGAGGTCTCGCGTTCCTTCAACCCGGTGTGGAAGAAGCGTTCCAGAACCCCCACCGGTCCGATGCTCGCGGTGCCGAGGTAGGTCTTGTTCGAGTCGAGGAAGTCGACTTTGACCGAGGCCGAGGACAGATTGAACAGCCAGCCGCCCAGCCACCCGCTGAGGTTGTATGTCGCCGCGCCGCTGTCGATGTCGGCGGCAGCGGCGCTGAGGTCGACGGTCTGGGTCAGGGTCGCGTCGGCCACGTTTCCGCCGCCGAAGAACTGGGCCCCGCCGTCGGGCGGGCCGCTACCGGGCTTCGGGAAACTCATGAAGGAGGGCAGATCCGGCATCGGAAAGGAGAGACCGACCGGCCAGAAGTTGCGCGGTGTCCCGTACTCGATCACCGTCGGGGTACCGGTCACCGTCCAACCCGGGACCGTCACCGCGCTGTTTCCCGACAACGCCGGGTCGCCGAACTCGGCACCCGGGTTGACCAGCAAATTCGGGCTCTCGGTGAGCAGTGCGGTCTGCGCCGCGGTGAGCATGACCTGGGATGACTGGGTGGGTGCCGTCAGCGGTGGGTCGGTCGGGGCGATGGTTCCCGAACCGGTCGCGTAGGCGACCACCCGGGCGATCGCCTGGGTGACCGCGACCAGTCCGTCGCCGACGAACTCCACGGCGAGCTTGGTCACCCCGGCCAGGGCGCTGACCACGAAGATGTCCTGGTCGACAATCGCCTGCAACTGGTCGGAGATGGTCGTGACGAAGCCGTCGAGGAAATAGGGGATGGAGGCGAAGATGGTTCGCGTCCCCAGGGCCAGGTCGGTGCCGATGTTGGGGTAGCCGTACTTCGCGATCGCGTCCTTGAGTGCCTGAATCGGGGCGTTCGTCTCGATCAATCCGTCGAGAACGGTGAGGTTGCTCTGCATCGGGACGCCGTCGAAGTCCGACCGTAGCGGGGCGCCGAACAGGTCGACGATGGTCGGGGTGACGTCGGCGGTGGAGTAGCCGAGGTTCTGCCACCCGTCGTGTGTCGAGTCGCCGGCGAAGTCGGCGATCACGAAACTCGATGTCTCATTAGGGCTTTGGAAGCCGTGCCCGAAGCCCACCGACTGCTGGTGGCCGTGGTCGGTGGTGACGATCACCGTCCAGTCCTCGCCGGTCGTGGTCTCCCAGGCGCTGACCGCCGCCATGATGTCGGCGATGTTGTCGCTGACGTTGTTGACGGCCTGGGTGTACTCCTCCGACCCGCCGCCGTAGGCGTGGCCGGCCTCGTCGACCTGGACCTGATAGGAGAAGATGAACGTCGAGGTATCGGCCGCCGTGGAGTTGATCAAATCGATGGTCTTGTCCACCACCAGTTGGTCGGTATCGGCCCAGGAGTTGGTGAACTCGTAGTAGTGGTTGTCCGCCGGATTCACCGGGTACGCGCCCGCGCCGGCGATGTCGTTGATGTATTTCCAGTCGGCGACGACGGCGGTGTCGATGGTCGAGTCATATGCCTCGAGCAGGTTGAATACCGTCGGCCACTTCTCGTACGGGGCAGGGTCGAACAGGTTGTTGATGACACCGGTCTTGTTGTCCCACGCCCCCGTCAGGATCGTCGACCAGGAGGGCCCGGAGATGGTGGTATGCCCGACGATGCTGGTGGCGCCGGTGACGCTCTGCTGCATCAGGTCGAAGAATCCCTGGTTGGCGATATCGTCAATGACCGCGCTGAGGTTGGTGCCGTCGGTGCCGATCAGCAGCACATGCGTGGGCGGCGGGTCGGCGAGAACTTCGGCCTGGGCGACCGCGCTGGCGGCGCGCACCCGGCTGCCGGTGCCCGATGCGGCGCTCACGCTGACCGCGCTGGCCGGCAGGGCGGGAAGTGCGGGCAGGACTGGGAGTAGTGGAACGGGCAGCGGCTGGGGCGCAGGATCCGCCGGGGCCAATAACGCCTCTGCCGGTGCCGGGGCGGCCGAAACCGGTTCTGCCACAGAGATTTCCGGGACGGTGGTGGTGGCCGCGGCGGGCTGAGCCGAACCGGCCGGTGAAGCTGTGGTGGCATCGGCGATCACCACGTGGGGCACCGCGGTATCGGTGAGAGGTGAGGCCTCCCCTGGGGTTTCGGCGGCCGACACCGGCACCGTGAGGTCAGCCGCCGAGCGGTTGCGCCCGGAGCCGCGGGATCGGCCGTCGTTGGCCTTACCGCTCGACGGCGTGGCCGTCCCGGCGCCGCCGCTGCCGGGAACACCGCGATCGGCCGGCGCCCCGACTGCTGCGGCGGGCTGGGCTGCCGATCGGTTGCGGGGCCGGGGAGTCCCAGCTGCCGCGCGGCCCTGGGGCTGCGACCCGGCGACGCCGGGCGAGGCGGTGGAGTCCGTCCCGGAGGGTTCGGCGTGGGCCACCGCGGTCGCACCGCCCCCGGCGACCATGCCGGCGACCGCCACGCCCAGGCAGACCTGCTTGATGGAGTTCATCCGGGAATCCCCCGTCCTCGAAGACACTGTGGACGGGAGGTTAGCTGCTTTCTAGCCTTTTCACAGGCTTTTCATATTTTTGTCACGGCATCGCCGCGGCGGCGCACGTGCCGCCGAGGCTTTGTCGAGTGGTCTGTTGACCCGAAACGGTTTCCCAGACCGTGCGGTGCTTTAGACCAGAGTTCCGGCTCCGCCGGTGACGCCGGCGGTCCAGAACTCGTTCATCGGGGCGGCGTAGAGGTCGTTGTTGGTCAGGTTGGGCAGCCCGAGGGCGGAGTTGATCATGCTCAGCAGGCTGTAGTGGTTGTAGTGGTCGGTCGCGACGAAGGCCCCGCCGCGCATGCCGCCCTCGGAGACGGCCATCGGGGAGGGGATCACCACGGTGACGATGTGGTTGCCCTCGTTGCCGAAGCCCAGTGAGGTGTTGTTGTTGTCCTCATCGAAGGTGACCACCAGGACTGACTTGGTGGTCTTGAAGGTCTCGGAGTTCAGGACCACCGGGACCGTCTCGGCCAGGAAGTTGTCCAGGGCCGGGACGTTGTACTGGTGTCCGGGGCTGATCTGGCTGATCGCGAAACGCAGCATGCCCCAGGGGAAGTCGACCGGTCCCTCGCCGTTGTTGTCCTCGTTGGGGCCGAACCAGACGAAGTCGGGCGCGGTGGCCGGGTCGGCGAGGTCGACCGCCATCTGTTCCAGGGGCTTGATGTGCTCCTCGACATAGGCCTGGTCGCTGGTGATCGAGCTGAACGCCAGGAATGCGACCTCGTCAGCTGCCCCGTAGTCAGCTGTCTCCTCCAGCGGATCGGCACCCGGCTGCAGGCCCTGGGCGTAGGAGCGCCAGGTCTTGCCGGCGTCGTCGATGTTGGATGCCAGGGTGGTCGGAACATCGATGCACGCCGTCGCGCAGTTGTAGGTGACGAAGGTGGAACCGCCGACGATCGCGTAGTAGTTGGGCAGGCTGCCGTGGGTGAGGCCGTAGTAGTTGTCGGCGAAGCCGTAGGCGTTGATCAGGCTGTTGATGAACGGTGCGTTGGGGCTGCCGAGGATGTCGTCGTAGCCCTTGTTCTCCATGTAGACCATGAAGACGTGGTCGAGTTCGCCGACGGCGGAGACCGGCGGGGTCGGGTCCGGCGGTGCGGGCAGGTCGGCGCCGATGGTGAAGGAGATGTTGTCGGCGAAGGCCGAGTTGTAGGCCTGGTTGATGCCGATGTCGATCAGTGCGCGCTGGTCGAGGTCGACCACCACCTCGGCGAAGCGGGTGCCCTGGGGGAGCTCACCGGAGGTTGCGTGCTCTTTGAGCCCGGTCTGGAAGAGTCGTTCGAAGACGCCGACCGGGGCGATGGAGGTCTCGCCGAGGTAGGTCTTGTTGGCGTCGAGGAAGCTCACTTTCACCGAGGCTTGTGAGGGGTTGTAGAGCCATCCGCCCAGCCAGCCGCTGAGGTTGTAGGAGACCCCGCCGAGGTCGATCTCGGCGCCGGCGGCGCTGAGGTCCACGGTCTGGGTCAAGGTGGCGTCGCCGACGTTGCCGCCGCCGAAGAACTGGGTCCCGCCGTCGGCCGGGCCGCTGCCGGGCTTGGGGAAACTCATGAAGGAGGGCAGGTCGGGGAAGGGGAAGCTGGTGCCCAGGGGCCAGGAGTTACGCGGTGTCCCGTACTCCATCACCATCGGTGTGCCGGTCAGCGTCCAGCCAGGAATCGACACCGCGCTGTTGCCGGTCGGCGACGGGTCGCCGATCTCCGCACCGGGATTGGCCAGCAGGTTCTCGCTCTGGGTCGCCACGGCCGCCGTCAGGGAGGCCTCGGTCGGCAGGATGACATCCGAGCCGGTGACGTAGGCGATCACCCGATCGATGGCCTGGGCCGCCGCGACCAGGCCATCGCCGACGAGCTGGACGACGGCCTTCGCCGCCCCCGCCAGCTCGCTGACCACGAAGATGTTCTGGTCGACGATGGCCTGCAACTGGTCGGTGATGGCGGTAACGACGCCCTCGACGATGGCGCTCAGGCCGGTACCGGCGGTCAGCGATGCCAGTCCGACCGGCGGGTCGGCGAGCATTTCGGCCTGGGCGACTGCGCTGGCGGCGCGCACCCGGCTGCCGGTGCCCGTGGTGCTGCTGACGCTGACCGCACTGGCCGGCAGCGCGGGAAGGACGGGGAGAACCGGCAGGACCGGCACGGGCAGGGGCTGCGGAGCCGGGTCGGCCGGGGCCGGGGAAACCGTGTCGGACACGGGCGCGACCGAAATGTTCTCCGGCACTGAGGTTTCCGTCTCGGCAAGGGTGGCCGCCGCGGGCTGGACCGGAGCCTCGGCGGGGATGGAATCGACGACCTCGACAGCGGGTGCCGGGACCTGCGGCGCGGTCACCGACCCTTGGGAGGTTTCCGGTGCCGTGACGGGCACGGTGATGTCGTCGGCGGCCGTCCGGTTACGGCCTGTGCCGCGCGAGCCCCGGGTGCTCTTCGGTGCCGTGGCGGTCGAAGCGCCATCACGCACTGACGAACTGCCGGGCGCTGCTGCGGCGGGCTTGGCGACGCGCGCACGGGTGCGGGTCGGCCCGGCGGTGCCGCGGGAGGGGCTCGATGACGACGTCGCCGAGTCGGTGCTCGGGGAGGTCGAGGGCTCCGCATGGGCCACCGCCGTCGCACCGCCGCCGGCGAGTGCACCGGCGACCGCAACGCCCAGACAGACCTGCTTGATGGAGTTCATCGGGAATCCCCTGTTCTGGAAAGTCGAATTTGATCGGGAGGTTAGTGGCTTTCCAGGTTTTTCACAGGTTTTTCATACAAATCCGAGTGGCGGAAACCTTTCTGTGCAGGGGGCGTCCCCGGTCGGCTCCGGAGCATCTTCCGGTAGCGCGGCTTTTGTGGTGCAATCAGCGCAGTTTGCGCGGGGAGGCGGCCATGGGCGTCAGAGATTTCACGGGGCGGCTCGGTTCGTTGGGCGCTGTGTTCACAGTCGGTGTGGTCATCCTGGCGGGCGGATCGGGTGTCGCGTGGGCCGACGAGGCCGAGTCGGCCCGGTCGACCGATACCAATTCCTCCACCTCGCCGGCGGCGGCTCGCCAGGGCGGTTCGGCCTTCGCAGAGCCCCCGCAGCGTGCCCGCGGACGCTCGGGTTCGGCATTGCGTCGGAAGGGTGTCATGACGGCTCCCGCCGCTGCGACTGGTGCGGCCATGCCGTCGGGCGCACACAGCCGGCTACGGCCGGCTTCTCCTGAGCTGCCGGCGGCGGCACTCAATGACACCCCGCATGCGGGCTCGGCCCCCGCTGCGGCCGGGTCTGTGACGACGGCCTTGCTCGGCGGTGAAATCGGACAAACCGCTGCTGGGATGTCCGCCCAACATCGTCTCCCCGCTGCGGCTGTTGCAGTCGCGGCCGATCCGATCGGCGGTTTCTTCGCTTCAGTTTCGGCGTTCTTCAACAACCAGACACCCCGTTTGAACCCGATCCAACTTGGGCAGAGCCCCTCTGGGGTTGTCAGCGGCCACCTCAACCCCGTCGACCCCGACAGCCCTCTGCTCTCCTTCACGATCACTCAGGCACCCGCCCACGGAACAGCATTGGTCAACGGCGACGGGAGCTACAGCTACACCCCCGGCGCGCAGGCGGCCGTGACCGGGATCACCGACTCCTTCCAGGTCATGGTCAGCGACGCTCCCAGCGGATTCGCGATCCACGGTCTTGCCGGTCTGATCAACCTGCTCACCTTCGGCATGTTCGGGCGCCGCGGAGATTCGAGCACCAGCCCGGTGCCAGTGACCGTCATTGCTGTCGGGCCACTCAATCACGCCCCCACCGGGACCGCCTCCATCACCGCCACCGACCCGATGACGGGTGTGGTGACCGGTGCGGTACGCGGAAGCGACGACGATGGTGATGCGCTCACCTACGGCGGTTCGGCGACGACAGCACACGGCGTCGTGATCGTCACCGCTGCAGGGGAGTTCACCTACAGCCCGACCTCGACGGCGCGCCACAACGCCGCCTCGCTCACTGCCACGGCCGCCGACCGCCGGGACGACTTCGCCGTCACCGTTTCAGACGGCCGGGGCGCGGTCACGACGGTGCCGGTCAGCGTCGTGATCACCGGCGCCAACATCGCCCCGGTGGCCGGTGTGCCGGCCGTCGACGAACCGAATGTCTCCACCGGCGTCGTGACGGGCACGCTCAACGCCAGCGATCCCGACGGTGACAGCCTGGTCTTCACCGCACCGACCGTCACCGACAAGGGCACCGTCGGCATCAATTCCAGCACCGGCGCCTTCACCTACACTCCCACGGTTGCGGCCCGACAGAACGCCGCGGCACCCGGTGCCACCGACGCCGACCGGCAGGATACTTTCGCCGTCACCATCTCTGACGGCCACGGCGGCACCACGACCGCGGCAGTGAGGGTCCAGGTCGGCGCGGCATCCGAACCGGCCCCCGTCCTGGCGGCATTCCCTGGAGCAGAGGGGTTCGGCGCATCGGCCACCGGTGGCCGGGGTGGAACCGTCGTCTACGTCACGAACCTCGACGCCGACGGCCCCGGATCGTTGCAGTGGGCCATCGACCAACCCGGCGCCAAGTACATCCTGTTCAAGGTCAGCGGGGTGATCGACGCCCAGATCCATCTCACCAATGGCGACGTAACCATCGCCGGACAGACCTCGCCGGGCGGCATCACCCTTCGCGGCTTCGTCACCGACGAAAGTCCCTACCAGGACCAGGCCGTCCGGGCGCCGACCGATTTCGCCGAAAATTGGATCCTGCAACACATCCGGATCCGCCCCGGTTCCTCCGGCCCTAGCGACGACGGCCTGCGGCTGCGCTACACCCGCAACGCGATCGTCGACCACGTCTCCATCGGCAACGCCATCGACGAAGCGCTGGAGATCTCCTACTCCAACAACATCACCGTTCAGAACACCCTCATCGCAGAGACTCTCGGCGGGCACGCGTTCTACGGCGGCGTCCTGATGAACTACTCCAACCCCGCCTACGGATTCGGGCTGGACAACGTCTCGTTGCACCACAACGTGTTCAACCGCATCGAGGGCAGACTGCCGGAGGGCAGTCGCGAATCGGCCGCTGCGGCAGGATCGTTCATGAACCTGGAACTGTCCAACAACCTGTATTGGGATCCCCGTTTCTTCATCGCACTCGGCGTGGACACCGCCGTGGCAGGGGGGCAGCCGATTTACTGGAAGCTGAACGCCGTCAACAACTATTTCCGGACCGCGAACGGTTTCCAGTACGGCATGTTCGACGACCAGATCCTCAATGTTGCCCGCAATGAACTGTATGTCAGCGGAAACAGGATGAACCTCTACCCGACGCGGGCCGACTACCAACTGTTCTACTGCTGCAACGACTATCCCTCCGAAGCCAGTCCGGATGCCACCTCCCGGCGGGCGCAGGCCCGCGTCGAACGCCACCCCTTCCCGGCCATCACCTATACGCCGACCGACCAGTTGCGCGCCCTGCTGCTGAACACCGCCGGGGCGTGGCCGCGCGATCCGATGGACATCCGCTTGATGCAGTCGGTCGCCGCCGACACCATCGCCTCGGCCCCACCCAACGTCAACCCGGCCGGTGACGCCTTGCTGGCGGCCTATCCCGGAGTGGCGCCGGTGGCGCCCGTCGACAGCGACAATGACGGCATGCCCGACAGCTGGGAGATCGCCCGCGGTCTGAATCCCCGCCTCGCCGGGCACAATGACCAGACATTGTCATCGGTCGGCTACACCGATCTCGAGGTCTATCTGTATGAGCTATCTGCGTCGCGGGTCAGCGGATGAAGCCCGTGACCGGCAACACGGCGGTGCGGCGCAGCGGCGGCTAGCCTGGCTGTTGTGGCAACAGTCGAGGTCTTCGCCGATATCCTGTGTCCGTTCACCCACGTCGGTCTGCACACCCTCATCGACCGGCGCGACCAGCGCGGACAGGACGTTCCGCGGCTGCGGATCCGGGCCTGGCCGCTGGAGCTGATCAACGGCAAACCCCTCGAGGCGCACCACGTCGAGACCGAGATCGTGGCGCTGCGCGGATCGGTGCGACCCGACCTGTTCGCCGGGTTCCGTGCCGACACCTTCCCGACGACCACCATGACGGCGTTCGCGCTGACCGCCGCCGCCGACCGCACCGGCGACCCTGCGGTGAGTGAGGCCGTCGGGATGGCGCTGCGCGACGCTCTTTTCGAGGAGGGCCTCGACATCGGCAGGCCCGAGGTGGTCGCCCCGATCGCCGAGCGCTTCGATCTTGAGCCGCTCGATCACGACGCTACCGTGGCGGCCGTGCGGGCCGACTGGGCCGAGGGCAAGCAGCGCGGCGTCATCGGCTCACCCCACTTCTTCACCGCCGCCGGCAGCTGGTTCTGTCCCGCCCTGGCCATCAGCCGCGATGACGTCGGAAACTTCATCGTCGCCTGGAAAGAGGGCAGCGAAGCCTTCGTCGACAGCGTCTTCGGAGATGGCTGAGTCTTCCGGGATGGCCGGGTCCTCAGATCGGGCTGGGCGCACGCCCGGCCCGCAGGACGTGCGTCGCTGGCGCCGGCACCTGGCCAACGAGCGCGCCGAAGCCGCGGTCTACCGTGACCTGGCCCGCAAGCACGACGGCGAGGAGCGCGAGATCCTGGCCGCCATCGCCGCCGCCGAGGAGCGTCACGAACAGCATTGGCTGAGCCTGCTGGGTGATCTCGCCGGCCCGCCCGTGCGTGCCGATCTGGGCACCCGGATCCTGGCCTTCCTCGCCCGCCATTTCGGGTCGGTGTTCGTGCTGGCCCTGGTCCAGCGGTTCGAGGCGCGGGCCAGCTATGACCGCGACGACGACGCGACCGCCACCATGGCCGCCGACGAGCAGATCCACGAGGAGGTCATCCGGGCGCTGGCCGCGCGCGGGCGAGACCGGTTGTCGGGCAGCTTCCGGGCGGCGGTGTTCGGCGCCAACGACGGCCTGGTGAGCAACCTGGCGTTGATCCTCGGGGTGAGTGCCAGCGGTGTGTCCCACCAATCCGTGCTGGTGACCGGCCTGGCCGGGTTACTGGCCGGGGCATTGTCGATGGGGGCCGGTGAGTATGTCTCGGTCAGCTCGCAGCGCGAATTGCTGGAGGCTTCCGCGCCGAGCCCCAACGTCGGCTCGGCCTTGACCCAACTCGACGTCAACGCCAATGAACTCGAACTCGTCTACCGGGCGAGGGGGATGAGCGCCGAGCAGGCCAGGGCGCACGCCGCCGGGGTGCTTCGTGAGGCCGGTTCCGGACGCCACGAGATCGCCGGGTACGGCATGGAGCGCCATGAGGCGATCGGGACGGGGCTCGGGGCGGCATTCTCCAGCTTCTTGTTCTTCGCCACCGGCGCCATCATCCCGGTGTTGCCGTATCTGTTTGGACTCAGCGGAACGCCGGCGATGGTCACCGCTGCGGTGCTGGTGGGCCTGGCGCTGCTGAGCACCGGAGTGATCGTCGGGCTGCTCTCCGGGGCACCGCCGCTGCGACGGGCGCTGCGCCAGTTGCTGATCGGCTACGGCGCGGCCGCCACCACCTATCTGCTGGGCCTGGCCGTCGGCGGCGGACTCGGCTGAGCCAACGGGTGCGTCGGCCGCGCGGCGATCAGCGGCGCGGATGTAACTCCGGTGCCCGGACTTCGGGCACTCGGACGTCTCTGCCCGGGCTTCGGGAACACGCACATCGGGTACACCGCGGTGGGCCAGGCTCTTTTGTAGATCCGCAGCGCTCACCGACGGGCAGCTCGTCGAGGCTTGCTTCTCGTCCGAGCATTTTTTCGTCCTTGGACGAATGGCCCTACCTTCCGAAGCGGTATAGCCCGGGTGCGATGAGGGCGGCGCCTAGTTTTCTCGTTTTCGTAACCATGGATGAGGACTCGGAGAGATTTGACCCGAAGCAACATGCACTTGTCTCGTGGGCAGGGCTGCCGCAATGTAGGTGCTCGAGACGATGTACGGCGCACCGGTTGCACATCCGGCTGCGACCGGGCCCAGGGGGCTATTTCTTGAAGGTCGAAATCTTCAGCGGGAGATAGGCCGGGCACACCCCGACGAAGCTTGTCAGGATGAGCACCGCGGCGATCACGCCGAGCACGGCCGCAATCCCACCGGAGATGACGTGGGTCAGATACAACACCAGTATCAGCGCGCCGGCCAGGAGGCGCAGCGTCCGGTCGGCCGTGCCCATGTTCCTTGTCATGGCGTTCTCCTCGTCTCTGCGGCCGGTCTACTGGATTCCTTCTTACCGGGGCGGTTCTATTGGGGGTGGGTGGTCAGGTAACCGGCCACGGGAATGCGCGATGTCTCGTCGTAGCCGACCGGCAACAGCACATCACCCGCGGTGGTGTAGTAGTACACCTCCCAAAGGTAGTAGCCGTCGAAGGCGGCGGGATCCTCGGCGAGGATGGCCGCGTAGTCGTTGACCGCGCGGACGTACTCGTCGGCATGGTTGTAGGCGAAGATCGCACGGTCGGGGTTGGTGGCGAACCCACTGGCCGCCAGGTATCGGCCGGCGGACATGATGGCGTCGCGGGGTGAGTTGACGTCCCCGCCGCGGCCGTAGGCCGCCCAGGTCGCCGGCATGAACTGCATCGGGCCCTGGGCTCCGGCGGTGCTGGTGCCGGCGACGCTGCCGAATCGGGTCTCGATCAGGTTGATGGCCGCTAGGTAGTTCCACCCGACTCCGGTGGCCGCCTCGGTATCGCGGTAGAAACCGAGTAGATCCCCCGCCGGGGCGGGCGGGATGATGCGCCACGCGGGCAGCGTGTCGCGCACCGGGGCCAGCGCGGTCAGTTGGCGGCGGGCGTCGACGTTGCGGTCGTAGGTCGCGATCAGGGTATCGGGAATTTCGGGACGGATTACGTTGTCCCACTCCGGGTTTCGGCCGATGGCGCGGTAGGCCACCTGCTGGCGGCGAGCCGCCGAGACCCGGGCCGGCTCGGGTGTCGACGGATCCCGGAGGGCCAACTCGTCGGCGACCAGGTCCCGGCCGATCTGCGCGGGGTTGTCGGCCAGTCGCGGCTGAGCACCCTCCGACGTCGGCGGGGAACCGTCCATCTTGGTGACCGGCGACGCGGTGATCGGAGCGGCGGAAGGGTCCGCTGTGCGCTCCGGTTTCGCGCATCCCGTCGTGGCGAGCGCGATCAGAGCGACGGTCATGGCTGCGGCCGCCAGTCGAATCCCGGTCATGACCACCTCCATCTGCACGGTTGAGACCGAACATAGCGAAGTCTGTGCCCGAGGCGACCCGCGCCGCGCCTAGCTCGCACTAAGGTGGCGGCCGATGACTTCTGATTTCGCGGTACTGGCGTCATTGGCACTGGCCATTTTCTTCAGTCCCGAAACCCTGGTCCTCGGCCTGATCATCGCCGGCGACAAGAAGGCCCCGCGGCTGGCGGCCGTCGGTTTCGGGGCCGGCGCCGTCCTTGGCATCGCCTTCGCCACCGGAATCGGCCTGTGGGTCGCCACGGCCGCCGGTGCGGGCTCGGGTGAGCCCCGCCATCACGGCTGGCCCGGCTTCGTCGTTCGCGTGGTCATCGCGGTGACTCTGCTGATCATCGGGTTCTACCGGGCCTGGAACGCCATGCGGCACCGTCCGATCGCGGATATCTCGGAGTCGGATCACACGCCGGGCAGACTCACTTCCGCGCTGAAGAAGCGGTTCCCGGCAGTGATGCGCCAACTCGACCTCGACGCCGATCTGCCGCTGCCGCGCCGCGTCGCCCGGGCCGCCCTCGCGGGATTCGCCATCTGCGGTCTGCATCCCAAGGTGTTCCCGATCGCCATCGCGGCCGGACATCAGATCGTGCAGCTCAACCGGCCTGCCGAACGCGGCGCCGGTGTCGTTCTGTTCGCCGTCATCGCGGTGTTGCCGGCGCTGGTACCGACAGTGATCGAGCTGATCAATCCGGGTGCCACCGGCCGGATCAAAGAAGGATACGAGCGCATCATGCGGGTGCACGGGCGGTGGATCACCGCGGCCCTGCTGCTGGCGGCCGGGACGTTGATGTCCGTCGAAGCCTGGCGCGTATTGCCGCGGGGGTGAGCGCTCAGAGCGTCTCGATTGCGCGCATGATCCCGTCGAGGACGGCGTCGATGGCCTCCTCGCCATCCAGCGGGCCCACCAGGGCCCGGCGCACCACGATGGACGCAATCCCGTGCACACCCGACCATGCGATCACCGCCGCGGCGCCGGTGTCCCGCGATGGGATCGCCCCGGTCTCGATGAGCGCTTCGACCCCCTCAATGAGGACATTCCAGGCCGATGGCTCATCAGGACGGGGAGAGGCGACCGCAGGTCCGAAAGCGGTGTCGAACAGGTTCGGCTCACGCTGCGCGAATTCGACATAGGCGCGGCCGACTGCTCGGAACCGTTCGCGCGCGGTTGCTGTGCGGCTCCGGCGGGTCGTGACAGTTTCCCGTTCGGCGATGAGGAACTCGGCCAGTGTCTCTCGGGCGGTCTGGGAGACCTCTGCCTGGAGTGCCTCGATGTTGGGGAAGTGCCGGTAAACCGCGGCGGGCGAGACTCCGACCGCCTTGGCGAGAGCCCGAACCTGTACCCCGGCGGGCCCGACTCGCCGCGCCTCATCGAAGGCCGCTTTGAGAATGGCCTCTCGCAGTGCCCCGTGGTGGTACCCGTTGCCTGCCATCCCGGGAAGTGTGCCACAGATGTTGACAACGTACACATAGGCGATCATGATGTTCACAGTGTTCACATCAACTGAAGGCGAGACGGCGATGGCGACGGAAATCAACCGGGGGCGACAGACGTCGGACTTGGCGGATCGTGACGGGATCGTGGTGTTCCTGATTGGGATGCGGATCAACCGACTATCGCGGGTCGGGCGCTGGGCGCCGGCGCTCATGGCGATGCCGGCGATGATCACCGAACTGGTCAAAGACCCCTCGCGCGGACTGCTGGGACGCCCCCGCACTTTCCGGTCGGGCCGGACGATCCTGGTGGTGCAGTACTGGAACAGTTTTGACGATCTCGAAAGGTATGCACGCGACCCGGGCGCATCGCACCTGCCCGCCTGGCGCAGGTTCAACCGGGCTATCCGGAACAACGGCGCGGTCGGCATCTTCCACGAGACCTACCGGGTGCGGGCCGCCGACGCCGAGACGATCTACGTCAACATGCCCGCATTCGGACTGGCCGCGGCAACGTCAGAGATCCCGGTGGGGGCCGGGCGCCACACCGCGGCCGCCCGCCTCGGGCTTCGGCCGGACCGTGAGTCCGCCCAGTCGTGGTGACCGCAGTCCTGAGTCGGGTGAGGGTCTGGGAACAAATTCCGCTGCCGTGCGGTTGTCGATAGCAGCAACTTGAGTCAACCGGACTCAACTGTTGGTTGACAGCATCCGTTGTCTCCAGCAAGCTTGAGCCTGGTTCGCTCAGACCTACGTTTATCGGCATCTGTCTATCAGGAGGAACACAACATGGCTCGTGCGGTCGGCATCGACCTCGGGACCACCAACTCCGTCGTCGCGGTTCTCGAGGGTGGCGACCCTGTCGTCGTCGCCAACTCCGAGGGCTCCCGCACGACCCCGTCGGTGGTCGCGTTCGCGCGAAACGGCGAGGTGCTGGTCGGCCAGCCCGCCAAGAACCAGGCGGTGACCAACGTCGACCGCACCATCCGGTCGGTCAAGCGCCATATGGGCACCGACTGGTCCATCGAGATCGACGGGAAGAACTACACCGCCCAGGAGATCAGCGCGCGCGTGCTGCAGAAGCTCAAGCGCGACGCGGAGAGCTACCTCGGTGAGGACATCACCGACGCGGTCATCACCGTGCCCGCGTACTTCAACGACGCCCAGCGGCAGGCCACCAAGGAGGCCGGACAGATCGCCGGCCTCAACGTCCTGCGCATCGTCAACGAGCCCACCGCCGCGGCCCTGGCCTACGGCCTGGACAAGGGCAGCAAGGAACAGACCATCCTGGTCTTCGACCTCGGCGGCGGCACCTTCGACGTCTCCCTGCTGGAGATCGGCGACGGAGTGGTCGAGGTGCGTGCCACCTCCGGTGACAACCACCTCGGTGGTGACGACTGGGACGACCGGATCGTCGAGTGGCTCGTCGACAAGTTCAAGGCGTCGGCCGGCATCGACCTGACCAAGGACAAGATGGCCATGCAGCGGCTGCGTGAGGCCGCCGAGAAGGCCAAAATCGAACTGAGCTCATCCCAGAGCACCTCGATCAACCTGCCCTACATCACCGTCGACGCGGACAAGAACCCGCTGTTCCTCGACGAGCAGCTGACCCGTTCGGAGTTCCAGAAGATCACCCAGGATCTGCTGGATCGCACCCGCGCGCCGTTCCAGCAGGTCATCAAGGATGCCGGCATCTCGGTGTCCGATATCGACCACGTGGTGCTGGTCGGCGGCTCGACCCGCATGCCCGCGGTCACCGAGCTGGTCAAGGAACTCACCGGCGGCAAGGAACCCAACAAGGGCGTCAACCCCGATGAGGTCGTCGCCGTGGGTGCCGCGCTGCAGGCAGGTGTGCTCAAGGGCGAGGTCAAGGACGTTCTGCTGCTGGACGTCACCCCGCTGAGCCTGGGCATCGAGACCAAGGGCGGGGTGATGACCAAGCTGATCGAGCGCAACACCACCATCCCGACCAAGCGGTCGGAGACCTTCACCACCGCCGACGACAACCAGCCGTCGGTGCAGATCCAGGTCTTCCAGGGTGAGCGCGAGATCGCGGCGCACAACAAGCTGCTCGGCAGCTTCGAGCTGACCGGTATCCCGCCGGCTCCGCGTGGCGTGCCCCAGATCGAGGTGACCTTCGACATCGACGCCAACGGCATCGTGCACGTCACGGCCAAGGACAAGGGCACCGGCAAGGAGAACACGATCAAGATCCAGGAGGGCTCCGGCCTGTCCAAGGAGGAGATCGACCGGATGGTCAAGGACGCCGAGG
Source organism: Mycolicibacterium sp. (assembly GCA_020637165.1). Classification (GTDB taxonomy): domain Bacteria; phylum Actinomycetota; class Actinomycetes; order Mycobacteriales; family Mycobacteriaceae; genus Mycobacterium. The sequence continues at coordinate 126,622 of JACJWN010000010.1, forward strand.
CCCACGCCGATGAGGACCGCAAGCGCCGCGAGGAGGCCGACGTCCGCAACCAGGCCGAGTCGCTGGTCTACCAGACGGAGAAGTTCGTCGCCGAGCAGCGGACGGCCGAGGGTGGCTCCAAGGTTCCCGAGGACACCCTCGGCAAGGTCGACGCCGCGATCGCCGAGGCCAAGACCGCGCTGGGTGGTTCCGATATCGGCGCCATCAAATCCGCGATGGAGAAGCTGGGCACCGAGTCCCAGGCTCTGGGCCAGGCGATCTACGAGGCGACCCAGGCCGAGCAGGCCGCCGGCGGCGGCTTCGAGGGCGGCGCCCCGGGTGGTTCCGGTGCTGACGACGTCGTGGACGCCGAGGTCGTCGAGGACGATCAGGAGCCCAAGTGACCTATCCGGAAGGGACTCAGGGAATGTCTCCGGAGGACCGCGACGAACCGGTCACCTTCACCGACAAGCGGCGGATCGACCCGCAGACCGGTGAGGTGCGTGAGGGTGTTCCCGGCCCGGCCCCCAGTGGGCCGGGACCGGGGACCCCGCCCGGTGCGGCCGACGCCGACAAGGTCGCTGAGCTCACCGCCGATCTCAAGCGGGTGCAGGCTGACTTCGCCAACTACCGCAAACGGGCGTTGCGCGACCACGAGGTGGCCGCCGAACGGGCCAAGGCCGTCGTCGTGAGCCAGTTGCTCACGGTGCTCGACGACCTCGACCGTGCCCGCAGCCACGGCGACCTCGAGTCCGGCCCGCTGAAGTCGGTGGCCGACAAGTTGGCCGGCGCGCTCAACGGGCTGGGCCTGGCCCCCTTCGGCGCCGAGGGCGAGCCTTTCGACCCGTCGTTGCACGAAGCCGTGCAGCACGAGGGCGACGGCTCCAACCCGGTGATCGGGCACGTCATGCGTCAGGGCTACAAGTTCGGTGACCAGGTGCTGCGGCACGCACTCGTCGGTGTGGTCGACGCGGTCGGTGAAGCCGACACGCCCGCCGGTGGTGCGGACGCCGACCCGCACACCGCAGAATCAGATCAGTGATCTCAGCGCGTCCGGGAGATCCGGGAAAGGAGGTGACGCCGGATGGTTCAACGCGAATGGGTTGAGAAGGATTTCTACAAGGTGCTCGGCGTCTCCTCCGACGCCGCCGACAGCGAGATCAAGCGGGTCGCCAAGAAGCTGCTGGCCGAGAACCATCCCGACCGCAATCCGAACAATCCCGCTGCCGAGGAGCGTTACAAGGAAGTCGGCGAGGCCCGCGATGTGCTGACCGACCCGGCCAAGCGCAAGGAGTACGACGAGACGCGGCGGATGTTCGCCTCGGGTGGTTTCGGCCGCCGCTTCGGCGGTGGCGGGGGCGGCGGTGGCGGCGGCTTCAGCGGCTACGAGGACGGCACCGGCGGGTTCAACCTCAACGACCTGTTCGGTCAGGCCGGCCAGGACGGCGGGGCCAATATCGGCGACCTTTTCGGCGGGCTGTTCGGCCGGGGCGGCGCGCAGCCGCGCACCACGCGGCCGCGCCGCGGCAAGGATCTGGAAACCGAGACCGAGCTGGACTTCCTCGAGGCCACCAAGGGCGTCGAGATGCCCCTGCGGCTGACCAGCCCGGCGCCGTGCACCAACTGCCACGGCAGTGGTGCCCGCCCGGGCACCAGTCCCAAGGTGTGCGCCAGCTGCAACGGCTCGGGGATGATCAACCGCAACCAGGGCGCGTTCGGGTTCTCCGAACCGTGTACCGATTGCCGTGGCAGCGGTTCGATCATCGAGCACCCGTGCGACGAGTGCCGGGGCACCGGGGTGACCACCCGCAGCCGGACCGTCAGAGTGCGCATTCCCCCCGGTGTGGAGGACGGCCAACGGATCCGGCTGGCGGGCCAGGGTGAGGCCGGGCTGCGCGGGGCGCCCTCGGGCGACCTGTATGTCACCGTGCACGTGCGACCGGACAAGGTGTTCGGTCGCAACGGCGACGACCTGACCGTGACCGTTCCGGTGGGCTTCACCGAACTGGCCTTGGGCACAACGCTTTCGGTGCCAACCCTGGACGGCAAGGTGGGCGTCAAGGTGCCCAAGGGCACCGCTGACGGACGCATCCTGCGGGTGCGTGGGCGCGGGGTGCCCAAGCGCAGCGGCGGGGCCGGTGATCTGCTGGTCACGGTCAAGGTCGCGGTGCCGCCCACGCTGGAGGGGCCGGCGCTGGAGGCGCTGGAGGCCTACGCCGCGGCGGAGAAGGCCAGTGGCTTCGACCCGCGCGCGGGCTGGGCGGGCAATCGGCCATGACCGCCGCCGGCGAGCCGCGGGAGCACCGGACCTTTCTGATCTCGGTGGCAGCCGAACTCGCCGGGATGCACGCCCAGACGTTGCGCACCTATGACCGGCTGGGCCTGGTGCAACCCGAGCGCAGTGCCGGCGGCGGCCGGCGCTACTCCGAGCGCGACGTCGAACTGCTGCGCGAGATCCAGCGGCTGTCCCAGGACGAGGGTGTGAACCTGGCCGGGATCAAGCGCATCATCGAGTTGTCCAATCAGGTGGAGGCCTTGCAGGCGCGCGTCGCCGAGATCAGCGCGGAATTGGCACGCTCCAAGCCGCGCCGGGATCTGGCGGTGGTGCCCAAGAGCACGGCCGTGGTGGTCTGGAAGCCCCGCCGCTAGTCAGTTGGTGGCCGAGCAGACGCAAAGGACCCCGACACGCCGAGCGTGTCGGGGTCCTTTGCGTCTGCTCACCCGGGGGCGAGGCGTCAGCTCACCCGGATGGTGAAGGTCGCGCTGGCCGGGCGCCCCGGGACCGCGACGCTGTAGCCGCCCTTGCGTAGCGCATTGGTCGGGGCGGTCATCGGTTCGATGCCCACTACGTCGTCGTTGTCGGGGGCGAAGATCTGCACCGCCGGGTAACCGTGGTCGAAGATCACCTCGATGCGGCGGTTCCCGCCGGACAGCGCGAACACCCCACCCTGGGGGACCTCGTCGAACCCGTCGTCGAAGACCCGCTCGCCCAGCAACTCCGACTGCGCGGGCCAGTCCTCGGTGGCCCCGGTCGGGATGCCCCAGTGGTCGACCGGTAGGTGCCGCATCGGCGGGGTCTCCAGGCGCCACTCGGCGCGCGGCACGTCCGGGATGGTCAGGTACGGGTGGAAGCCGAAGCACAGCGGCACCGAAGCCGAGGTGGTCGGGGTAACCGTGGCTTCGATGGTCAGCTCACGGTTGGCCACCGTGATGTCGAGGGTCACCACGTGTGGGAAAGGGAAGGAGGTCAGCAGCCGCGGCTGGCCGCCGAAGTCAAGGTCGGCGGTCAGCCGGTTGTCGGCCAGTTGCTTGACCAGCCAGCCCGGGTAGGCCGCCAGCACACCGTGGATCACCAGGCCGTGCTCGTCGGAGCGCACCCCGCCGACGCCGGGGGTCAGCGTCACCGCGCCGCCGTCCACCGCGTAGCCGTTGGCGCTGAGCCGGTTGGCCCACGGATAGAGGATCGGAATGCCCATGGTCTTGCCGGTGGTCAGGTAGGCGTTGATCCCGCGCCGCTGACCGAGCATCTCGACGCCCCCGTCCGACAGCGATGTGCACACCATTCCCGCCGACGGAACGAAGGTGGCGGACAGCGCGGAGGACGGGTCTTTCAGGGTGATCGAGGGCAGCTGGGCCATCGTCGGATTGTGCCACGACCGGCCCGTGGTTGACCAAGCCACGGCTCTCAGCGGTGCTGGTCGATATAGCCGGTCAGATCCTCGATCGTGCGCAGGAAGGCGTACTGCGATTCGGGGATGTCGACCTCGAAGCGCTTGTGCAGCCGGACCAGGAAGTTCAGCCAGTCCATCGAGTCCAGGTCCACCTGATCGCGCAGCAGTTCGGTGTCGCTGAGGTCGCCCTCCTCGATCTCCGGGGCGATCGCGAGCAGTTCGGCCACCACACCCGACCGGATCTCGTCTTTGCTCATCTGATGTTGCCTCCTACAACTCCTGCGGCCGCTGCAGCAGCCGGTCGATCTCGGCCAGGAACAGCGCGCCCCGGGCCCCGTCGCTGGCCCGGTGGTCGGCGGCCAGGCTGGACTGCACCGTGGTGGCCACCCGGATGCCGCCGTCGACCACGACCACCCGCTGGGCGGGCCGACCGAAGCCCACGATGGCGACCTGTTCGGGGTAGATCACCCCGAACACCGCGTCCACGCCCTTCTCGCCCAGGTTGGTCACCGTGATCGTCGGGTCCGACATCTCCGAACTGCGTAGTGACCCTGCCCGGGCGCGGGCCACCAGATCGGTCAGATCGGCCATCAGCTCCGCCAGCGGCTTCTCCGAGACGTCGTGGATGGCCGGGGCCACCAGGCCGCCGCCGCGAAGCGAGATCGCCACCCCGACATGCTGTCCGGCCGCGGGCTGGAAACCGTCATCGCGCCAGAACCCGTTGAACTCGGGGAACTTTCGCGCGGCCAGCGCCACCGCCTTGAGTTGCAGCACCGCCGGAAGCAGCCGTTCGGTGATCGGCCGCCCGGCGTTCTGCTCGGTCAGCCAGGCCAGCGCGGGATCAAGGATGATCTCGTTGGCCAGGTAGTAGTGCGGGATCTCCCGCTTGGAGCGGCTCATCGCCGCGGCGATCGAGGCGCGCATGGCCGCGCCGCGCTCGCGGGCTTTCTCCGCCGCGGACTTCGGCGCCGCGGTCGCCGGCCGCGGGGGAGTGGGTGGCGGTGCCGGCTTCTCGTGGTGGGCGGTGGCCGCGGCATGCTCGACATCGCGCAGGGTGATCGCACCCTGCGGTCCGGTCCCGGTCAGCCCCTTGAGGTCCACTCCCAGGGTGACCGCGGTTCGGCGGGCGACCGGTGACACCCACAGCCGGTGCCCGACGGGTGCGGACGGCGCGGGCCGTGCAGGCGCCGGAGACGTTTCGGCGGGGGCGGGCGCCGCGGCCGGCTCAGGGCGGGCGCTCGGCGCGCCCGGCGACTCCCCGGGTTCGAGCAGCGTGGCCAGGGGGGTGCCGACGGCGACGGTCTGCCCGACCGGCACCAGCAACTCCTGCACGACCCCGTCGTGCCAGCACTCGATTTCCACTGCGGCCTTGGTGGTTTCGACGACCGCGACGATCTGGCCGCGGGTGACGGCGTCGCCGGGTTTGACCCGCCACTCGTCGAGGGTGCCCTCGTCCATGTCCGCGCCCAGGGTGGGCATCACGAAGTCGATCATCGCGGGCTCTCGCCGAACAGGCCGCGCACCGCGGCGACGATCCCGTCCACTTGGGGCAGGGCGGCCTGTTCGAGGTGCTTGGCGTAGGGGATCGGCACCTCGGCGGTGCATACCCGGGCGATCGGCGCGTCGAGTTCGTAGAACCCCTGCTCGACGATCCGCGCGCTGATCTCCCCGGCCAGGCTGCCGGTGCGCCAGCCCTCGTCGACCACCACCACGCGGTGGGTCTTGCGCACCGACTCCAACATGGTGGCGTCGTCCAGAGGCCGCAACACCCGAAGGTCGATCACCTCGCAGTCGATTCCGCCGCGGGCCAGTTCCTCGGCAGCCTCCAGTGCCTTGGGCAGGCAGCCTCCGTAGGTGATGACGGTGACGTCGCCGCCGGAGCGGCGCACCGCCGCCGTGCGGATATCGGTCGCCTCCAGGGATTCCAGGTCGTCGCCGAGGTTGTAGAGGGCGACGTGCTCGAAGATCACCACCGGATCGGGATGGGTCAACGCGGTGCGCAGCATGCCGTAGGCGTCGGCGACGGTGGCCGGCGCGAGCACGGTGATCCCCGGGATGTGGGCGTACCAGTTCTCCAGACTGTGCGAATGTTGCGCTGCCAGTTGACGTCCCGCTCCGGTGGCCATCCGCACCACGACCGGCACCGAGAACTGGCCGCCGGACATGTGCCGCAGCGCGGCTGCGGTGTTGACGATCTGGTCCAGCGCCAGCATGCTGAAGTTCACCGTCATGACCTCGACGATGGGTCGCAGCCCGTTCAGCGACGCCCCGATCCCGATCCCGACGAACCCGAGTTCGGACAGCGGGGTGTCGCGGATGCGCTCGGGCCCGAACTCGGCGAGCAGTCCCTTGGAGGCGGCGTAGGTGCCGCCGTAGCGGCCGACGTCCTCGCCGAGCAGCACCACGGTCTCGTCGGCCCGCATGGCATCGGCGATCGCGTCGTGGACGGCGCTGCGATAGGTGGTCTTCACGCCGCGCCCTCCGCCGCCGCCGGGGTCGTCACATGCCGGCCCAGGGTCTCGACGTCCTCCCAGGTTCCGGCCTCGGCGTAGTCGACGGCCTCGGCGATCTCGGTGGCGGCGGCCTGCTCCATCGCGGCGATGTCGTCGTCGTTCACCAGACCCTCGGCGGTGCACTTCTCGGTGAACAGCCTGATGGGGTCGCGTTCCCGCCAGGTCTGCACCTCGGCCTTGTCCCGGTACAACTCCGGGTCGAACATCGAGTGCGGCCGGAAGCGGTAGGTGCGGAACTCGATGAAGAACGGGCCGCCCTTGGTGCGGATGTGCTCGACGGCCTGGCGCATGACGGCGTTACAGGCCAGCACGTCCATCCCGTCGGCGCTGGCCGCCGGCACCCGGTAGGACTCCGCCTTGGCGGTCAGGTCGACCTGGGACAGTTCCCGGTCGATCGCGGTTCCCATGGCGTAGCGGTTGTTCTCACAGCAGAACAGCACCGGCAACTGCCACAGCTCGGCCATGTTCATCGACTCGTGGAAGGCGCCCTCGGCGATCGCCCCCTCGCCGAAGTAGCAGGCGGTCACCCGGTTGCGCTTCAGCTGGGCGTCGGCGAAGGCCAGCCCGGTGGCCAGCGGCAGCCCGCCGGCCACGATCGCGTTGCCGCCGTAGAACCGCCGGCTGGCGTCGAACAGGTGCATCGACCCGCCGCGCCCGCCCGAGCAGCCCTCCTGCTTGCCGAACATCTCCGCCATGATCTTGGTCATCGGGACGCCGCGCAGCAGCGCATGGGCGTGTTCGCGGTAGGTGGCCACCACCGCGTCGTCGGCTCCCAGCACCCGCAACGACCCGGTGGCCACACCCTCCTCGCCGATGTAGAGGTGCAGGAATCCGCGGATCTTGCCGGCGCTGTAGAGCTCGGCGCACTTCTCCTCCATGCGCCGCACCCGGATCATGTCGCGCAGCAGTTCGCGGGCCAGCCCCTGGTCGGTCATCACTTCCCGCCCGTCTCAACGGTGCTCGTCTCCACGGTGGAGGTGTCGCCCTCGGGTAGGCCCAGTTCGCGGGCCTTGAGCAGCCGCCGCATGATCTTGCCGCTGCGGGTGTGCGGCAGGGCGTCGACGAAGTCGATCTCCTTGGGCGCCACCGCCGCTCCGAGGTGCTTGCGGGCATGCCCCATCAGGTCGCGGCGCAGATCGTCGTCGGCGGTGTAGCCGGATTTGAGCGTGACGAACGCCTTGACCACCGCGCCGTAGGTCGGGTCCGGTTTGCCGATCACGGCCGCCTCGGCCACCGCTGGGTGATCGGTCAGCACGTTCTCCACCTCGAAGGGCCCGATCAGGTGACCGGATGCCTTGATGACGTCGTCGGCGCGGCCGACGAACCACAGGTAGCCGTCGGCGTCGCGTTTGACCAGGTCCCCGGACAGGTACAGCTGCCCGCCCGGATCGGTGCGGAAACACTTGCGGTAGCGCTCGGCCTGGTTGAGATAGCCGCGGAACATCGACGGCCACCCCACCCGCAGGGCCAGTTCACCCTCGACGCCGGGCTCGTCGATCACCGTGACCGGGCCGTCGGGGTCGTCGGCGTCGCGGTGTTCGACCACGACCACGTCCACACCCGGCAGCGGACGGCCCATCGAGCCGGGTTTGATGTCGAATGCCGGGGTGTTGGCCACCATGATCCCGCCGGTCTCGGTCTGCCACCAGTTGTCGTGGATCGGCAGGCCCAGCACCCGTTTGCCCCACCAGACCGCCTCGGCGTTGAGCGGCTCGCCGACGCTGGCGATGAACCGCAGATGCGGGAATCGGTATCCGGCCGCCAGTTCCGGTCCGGCCTTGATCAGCATCCGGATCGCCGTCGGGGCGGTGTACCAGACGGTGACGGCCTCGTCCTGCAGGATCCGATACCAGCGCTGGGCGTCGAACTCCGCCTCGTCGATGATCGAGGTGACCCCGTGCAGCAGCGGCGCGATGATCCCGTAGGAGGTTCCGGTGACCCAGCCGGGATCGGCGGTGCACCAGTAGATGTCGTCGGGGTGAAGGTCCAGGGCGAACAACCCGGTGATGTAGTGCATGGCGACCGCGCCGTGGACGTGCTGCGCGCCCTTGGGGGTGCCGGTGGTGCCGGAGGTGAAGTGCAGCAGCGATGGGTCCTCGGCGGTGGTCGGTTCGATCGGGGCGTCGTCGTCGGCCTGTTCCATCAGGGCATGGAAGTTGTGGGTGCCGTCGATGTCCTGGCCGCCGACGATCAGGACGTGTTTGACCGACGGAAGCTGATCGCGGATCTTGGCGATCTTGCGCTTGTAGATCGCCGCGGTGGTCACCAGCACGTCGGCCGCTCCGATGTTGACCCGGGTGGCGATCGGCTCGGGCCCGAATGCGGAGAACAGCGGCGAGACCACGCTGCCGTTGCGCAGCGCCCCCAGCATGCTGACGTAGAGCTCCGGAACCCGGCCCATGATCACGAAAACCTTGTCGCCCTTGCCGATTCCCAGTCCGCGCAGCACGTTGGTGAACCGCCGGGTCAGCCGGCCCAGTTCGGCGTAGCTGACATCGCGTGTGCTCAGCGCGGCTGGCCCCTCGGGGTCGGGCGGGGTGTCGGCGATGAACCGCAGCGCGGTCTTCCCGGAATCGGGTCCCTGTGCGTGCCGGTCGACAGCGGCGTAGGCGATGTTGCAGCCGGGCCCCGTTTCACCGGACGCCATTCCGGCGCAGAGGTCGGGAACCTGCGACCAGGTGAACCCGGCCCGGGTCGCCTCGTAGTCGTCGAAGTTCGGCGTGACCTTCAGATCGGCGGAGCCTTTGTGGATGATCGCGTCGTCTTCCATGAACCGTCCTTCTAGCGGCGCGGCGGCTCGAGGACGCCGTCACGCCGGGCGCGCGGGATGTTGGCCATCACCCGCTCGATCAGCGCGCTGTAGGCGCCGCCGTCGTTGATGATGTCGAGACGTTTCAGCTGCCTCAGGAAGGCGTCGATGCGCCGTTCCAGCGGCCAGTCCCAGTAATCGCGGCGGGTGAACGGTGAGCAGAGGAACTTCCAGGCGATGCCCTCGATCTCTTCGTGCGCATCACTTTTGGCCATAACCGTCCCCCCTGATTGCCACCCCTCAATTCATAGGGAACCACACGGCCCGGCGAAAGGGGCGAAAGTCCCCGAAGTACAGGTCAGGCCACCAGTGGGTCGTGCTGAATGCGCTCGGCCGGCGTGCCGCCGGCGATCAGCGCCGCTTTGGTGGCCAGCACCATCTCCGGGCGCCCGCAGATCAGGATCTGCCGGTCACACCAGGACCCGTAACCGCTGACCACCTCGGGCAGCCGTCCAGTCTGGCGCACGTGCAGACCGCGCGGCGGGCTGACGTCGGGGTAGTCGGCTGCCCACGGCGGGTCGATGTCGTAGTCCGAGACCGGCGAGACCGACAGCCACGGGTTGCAGCTCGCGACCTCCCACAGTGTGCGCAGGTCGTACAACTCGCACGGGTACCGGGCACCGAAGAACAGGTGCACCCGCGGGTTCTCGCCGAACCGCGCCAGATCCATGATGATGGCGCGCAGCGGTGCCAGCCCGGTACCGCCGGCCACCATGAGCACGTCACCGCCGGCGCGGTCGACCCGAAGACCGCCGTGCGGGTTGGACAACCGCCAGCGGTCCCCGCGGCGGGTCTCGGTGACCAGGGCCGGGCTCACCGTCCCGCCGGGTACGGCGCGAACGTGGAACTCGATGAACCCGTCGGGGTCCGACGGGATGGCCGGGGACAGATAGCGCCACCGGCGCGGGTGCTGTGGCGCGCGGACGCTGACGTACTGGCCGGGGTGGTAGGGCATCGGCCCGTTGAGCCGCAGCCGGATCACCGCGACGTCGCGGGACACCCGGTGATGTTCTATGACGGTGCCGTCCCACCACGGTGGCTGGCGCTCGGCGCTGGCCGCCCCCGACATCGCCCCGGCGATCAGGGTGACGGCCCCGTCGGCGGCGTCATCGACCGCCGCACTCCACCGGTCGGCGAACTCGGCGCGCATCGACGTGTAGAGGGCCTGACGCAGGGTCTCGTAGTGGTGGGTCTTGACCCCGTACTTGCGGTGATCACGGCCGAGCTGGGCCAGGAACGCCACCGGTTCGGCGGCGCGCTGCGCGACGAACTCGCCGAACAACCAGCGCAGCGCGTGGGTGAACGCGTCCTGGTGGGCGCCCAGGTCGGCCGGGAACAGAGCGCGGACGGACTCGTCGGCGCGGAACCAGGTGGCGTAGAAACGACCCATCAGGTTGCCCGACTGGACAGGGTCGTCCAGCGCCGCCTGCAGCACCCGCAGTGAATCGCGGTCATCGAGCCCCACGGCGCGATTGTAGGTCAGCCGCGAGGCGGCTAGAGGCCGTGAATTCCCTTGTACAGCAGGGCCGCACCGATCACCACGAGGATCACCCCGACCATGGCGGAGTGGTTGTCCTCCATCCAGCGTTTGAGCTTGTTCAGCGGCTCGTCGAGTTGCTTTCCGGCCACCAGGTAGCCCAGTACCGGCAGGGCGACCGATGCCGAGGCCAGGGCGGTGAACACGGCCACGGCCTGCCAGGCCCCGGTGCGGCCCAGCGCGGCGGTGCCGATGGCCGCACCGGCCGCCACACACATCGCGAGAACCTTCACGTTGGCCACCGTCAGCGTGACGCCGGTGAGGAAGGCCCGCCCCGGGCCGGCTGAGGTCATCGCGCTGAGCCACTTGGGGGTGTGCTGGGCGCGGTGGCGGGTCATCCAGCGGTAGCCGCCGAAGACCACCAGCGCCGCGCCGATGACGATGCGTACGTACGGCGCTGCGGGGGACTTGCGATCCAGGCCGTCGGCGAGGTCGGAGGCGACGACGGCGGCCGCGGTGATGACGCCGACACCGAGCACCCAGCCCGCCAGGAACGCCAGGCTCGTCGGCCGCGGCCGCGGGGTGTGCAGCATCAGGATGGCGGGGATGATCGTCAGCGGCGAGAGCGCGATGACCAGCGCCAGCGGGATGAGCTCGGTCAGGTCCGAGGCGAGTCCGGTCACCACGGCAATCTAATCCGGTGCCCGGCGCAGTGTCCACGCCGGCGCCCAGTGGGTCACCGCCTTTCTGCGGGCGCCGTAGGCGATGCCGTAGGTGACCAGCCCCCACCACTCGCCCTGCTCGCACAGACCCCAGCAGGACAGCGTTCCGGTCACCACGGCGTCCATCTGCAGGCCCTGCGGGTGGTATCGGCCGGTGCGGTGCGGGCGGCGGGGGAACAGGGCGGACAGGTCGACCAGGACCCGCGCCGGGGGGCGCACCGGGCGGAAAGGGGAGGGCAGCGGCTGGCCGTTGTATCCGATCGCCGCGAGATCCCCCACTGTTCGATCATATGTTCGATATTGGCCCTGCGTCAGCAGACGGGAAATTGCACAGTTTGGGCGGTTCCCGTGCGAGCTTGCGTCTGCTCGCGGCCGACGGTCGCCGCCGCTACCCCCGCAACGCGCTCAGCCCGGCCACTGCAACCCCCGTATCCGCCGGCACTTATCTTTCGTCGGCGCGCTGATCGGCTTCGTCTTCGAAAAGCCCTTTCCGATCCCGCGCTGGCGAAGGATCATCCCGACTCGCCCGCGGTCCCCGGCCGAGTGGTTCGCGCCGCACGGCCGGCTGCGGGCCGCCGATCTGATGCCGTACGGCCCTATCGGGAACCTATGCGGATTCGCTAGGGTTGAGCGGAACAGACTCAAGGTTTGCGGTGTTGTACACCTCGACAAGCTTCTACCAGGAGAAACGGAGGACGTCGGAGCGTGGATTCTTTCAATCCGACCACCAAGACCCAGGCCGCGCTGACCGCGGCCCTGCAGGCCGCCAGCGCGGCCGGCAACCCCGAGATCCGGCCCGCCCACCTGTTGATGGCCCTGCTCACCCAGACCGACGGCATCGCCGGTCCGCTGCTGGAGGCCGTCGGGGTCGAGCCGGCGACCGTCCGCAGCCAGGACCAGGTGCTGCTCGAGCGGCTGCCCACCAGCAGCGGGGCCACCTCGCAGCCGCAGCTGAGCCGGGAATCGCTGGCCGCGATCAACACCGCCCAGCAGCTGGCCACCGAGATGGGCGACGAGTACGTCTCCACCGAACACCTGATGGTCGGCCTGGCCACTGGTGACTCCGATGTGGCCAAGCTGCTCACCGGCGCCGGGGCCTCCCCGCAGGCGCTGCGCGAGGCCTTCGTCAAGGTTCGCGGCAGCGCCCGGGTCACCAGCGCCGACCCCGAAGCCCAGTACCAGGCGCTGGAGAAGTACTCCACCGACCTGACCGCCCGGGCCCGCGAGGGCAAGCTCGACCCGGTCATCGGCCGGGACAACGAGATCCGCCGCGTCATCCAGGTACTCAGCCGCCGCACCAAGAACAACCCGGTGCTCATCGGCGAGCCCGGCGTCGGCAAGACCGCCATCGTGGAGGGCCTGGCCCAGCGCATCATCGACGGCGACGTCCCGGAGAGCCTGCGGGACAAGACCGTCATCTCCCTGGACCTCGGCTCGATGGTGGCTGGGGCGAAGTACCGCGGCGAGTTCGAGGAGCGGCTCAAGGCCGTCCTGGACGAGATCAAGGAATCCGCCGGGCAGATCATCACCTTCATCGACGAGTTGCACACCATCGTCGGTGCCGGCGCGACCGGCGAGGGCGCGATGGACGCCGGCAACATGATCAAGCCGATGCTGGCCCGCGGTGAGCTGCGCCTGGTCGGGGCGACAACCCTCGACGAGTACCGCAAGTACATCGAGAAGGACGCCGCCCTGGAACGGCGCTTCCAGCAGGTGTTCGTCGGCGAGCCCTCGGTGGAGGACACCGTGGGCATCCTGCGCGGACTCAAGGACCGCTACGAGGTGCACCACGGCGTGCAGATCACCGACTCCGCCCTGGTCGCCGCGGCCACCCTCTCCGATCGCTACATCACCAGCCGGTTCCTGCCGGACAAGGCCATCGACCTGGTCGATGAGGCCGCCTCCCGGCTGCGCATGGAGATCGACTCCCGGCCCGTCGAGGTCGACGAGGTCGAGCGTTTGGTGCGCCGCCTGGAGATCGAGGAGATGGCGCTGGCCAAGGAGGAGGATGAGGCCTCCAAGGAACGGCTGGAGAAGCTGCGCGGCGAATTGGCCGACCAGAAGGAGAAACTGGCCGAGCTGACCACCCGCTGGCAGAACGAGAAGAACGCCATCGACATCGTTCGCGAGTTCAAGGAGCAGCTGGAGGACCTGCGCGGCGAGGCCGACCGCGCCGAGCGCGACGGCGACTTGGCCAAGGCCGCCGAACTGCGCTACGGCCGCATCCCGGAGGTGGAGAAGAAACTCGACGCCGCACTGCCGCAGGCCCAGGCCCGCGAAGCCGTCATGCTAAAGGAGCAGGTCAGCCCCGACGACATCGCCGACGTGGTGGCCTCCTGGACCGGCATCCCGGCCGGCCGGTTGCTGGAGGGTGAGACTGCCAAGCTACTGCGGATGGAGGACGAACTCGGCAAGCGGGTCATCGGGCAGAAGAAGGCCGTCGCTGCGGTCTCTGATGCGGTGCGCCGCACCCGGGCCGGGGTCGCCGACCCCAACCGGCCCACCGGATCGTTCCTGTTCCTGGGGCCGACCGGTGTCGGCAAGACCGAGCTGGCCAAGGCGCTGGCCGACTTCCTGTTCGACGACGAGCGGGCCATGGTCCGCATCGACATGAGCGAGTATGGCGAGAAGCACTCGGTGGCCCGGCTGGTCGGCGCGCCTCCCGGCTACATCGGCTATGACCAGGGCGGTCAGCTGACCGAGGCGGTGCGCCGGCGGCCCTACACCGTGGTGCTCTTCGACGAGGTCGAAAAGGCCCACCCGGACGTCTTCGACGTGCTGCTGCAGGTGCTCGACGAGGGACGGCTCACCGACGGCCAGGGCCGCACGGTGGACTTCCGCAACACCATCCTCATCCTGACCTCCAACCTGGGGTCCGGCGGCACCGAGGAGCAGGTGATGGCGGCGGTGCGCGCGGCGTTCAAGCCGGAGTTCATCAACCGGCTCGACGACGTGCTGATCTTCGACGCCCTCAACCCCGAGGAACTGGTCCAGATCGTCGACATCCAGCTGTCCCAGCTCAAGAAGCGGCTGTCCCAGCGGCGCCTGGAACTGCAGGTCTCGCTGCCGGCCAAGGAATGGCTGGCCGACCGCGGGTTCGACCCGGTCTACGGGGCCCGGCCGCTGCGCCGGCTGGTCCAGCAGGCCATCGGCGACCAGTTGGCCAAGATGCTGCTGGCCGGGGAGATCCACGACGGCGACACCGTCGAGGTCAACGTCTCCGAGGACGGGGATTCGCTGGTCCTGGCCGCCGGTTAGCCCCGCGAGCAGACGCAAAAGGCCCCGACACGCCCGGCGTGTCGGGGCTTTTGCGTCTGTTCGGCAAAAACGGTGACCCGGTTGTTACCTGCGAGGACTCTCGGTGAACGGCGGGGAACGGTTACGCTACGACCGATGGTTCCCTTCTGGTTCACGCTGTCCGCACTCTGCTTCGTGGGTGCGGCGGTGCTGCTGTATGTCGACATCGGCCGTCGTCGTGGGCTGGGCCGGCGCCGCAAGTCCTGGGCGCGGGCGCACGGCTTCGACTACGAGCAGGAGTCCGGCGAGATCGTCGACCGCTGGAAGCGGGGCGTGATGTCCACCGTCGGCGACGTCACCGCGCGCAACGTCGTGCTCGGGCAGGTCCGCGGCGAGGCGGTCTACATCTTCGACCTCGAGGACGTCGCCACCGTCATCGCCCTGCACCGCAAGGTTGGCACCAACGTCGTGATGGACCTGCGGCTCAAGGGTGTCAAGGAACCGCGCGAGAACGACGTCTGGCTGCTCGGGGCGATCGGGCCGCGGATGGTCTACTCCAACAACCTCGACGCCGCGCGCCGCGCCTGCGACCGGCGGATGGTCACCTTCGCCCACACCGCGCCGGACTGCGCGGAGATCATGTGGAACGAGCAGAACTGGACGCTGGTGGCCATGCCCATCGCCTCCACCCGCGCCCAGTGGGACGAGGGCCTGCGCGCGGTCCGGCAGTTCAACGACCTGCTGCGCGTGCTACCGCCCATCCCCGCCCAGGCCGCCGCCGCCCAGTCCTCGCGCCGTCCGGCCGAACCCGGGCGTCCGCAGGCCCTGCCGACCGGGCACACCGACGCCCCGCCGGTCCTGCGGCCCCAACAGCCCCGCACCGGCACGCAGGCCCCGAACTTCCAGACCTGAACCGGCGATTAAGGTGACGGGGTGCCCCGCCCCACCGCCCTGATCACCGGCCCCACCTCGGGCCTCGGAACCGGCTACGCCCGCCGGTTCGCCCGCGACGGATACAACCTGGTGCTGGTCGCCCGCGATGCGGCCCGACTGGATGAACTGGCCGGCGAACTGCGCGCCGCGCACGGCGTCAACGTCGAAGCGCTCCCCGCCGACCTGTCCTCGGCCGCCGACCGCGACCGGGTCTGCGAACGGCTGGCCGAAGGGGTCGCCGTCCTGATCAACAACGCCGGGTTCGGCACCTCCGGTGAGTTCTGGACCACCGACCCCGCACTGCTGCAGCGCCAGCTCGACGTCAACGTCACCGCGGTGATGCACCTGACCCGCGCGGCGCTGCCACCGATGCTCGACGCCGGCATCGGCACCGTGATCAACATCGCCAGTGTGGCCGGCCTGCTGCCCGGGCGGGGCTCGACCTACTCCGCCTCCAAGGCGTGGGTGGTGTTCTTCTCCGAGGGCCTGGCCAACGGGCTGACCGGAACCGGGGTCGGCGTGCACGCGGTCTGCCCCGGTTTCGTGCGCACCGAGTTCCACCAGCGCGCCGGAATCGAGATGGGCTCCATCCCCGAGCGGATGTGGCTGACGGTGGACGGTGTCGTCACCGAGAGCCTCACCGACATCGCCAAGGGCAAGGTCGTCAGCGTGCCCGGCGCCCAGTACAAGGTGCTGACCGGTGCCGGGCGGGTCATTCCGCGCGGCCTGGTCCGCGCGTTCACCAAGAGGATGGGACGAGGCCGTGGCCGTACCTGAGCTCGACCCCGCCCGCCGCGCCGAACTGGCCGGTCTGGTCCGGGAACTGTCGGTGGTGTTCGGCCGGGTGACGCTGTCCTCGGGCAAGGAAGCCGACTACTACGTCGACCTGCGCCGCGCGACCCTGCACCACCGGGCCGCCCCGCTGATCGGGCATCTGATGCGCGAGCTGACCGCCGACTGGGACTACGCCGCGGCCGGCGGGCTGACCATGGGGGCCGACCCGGTGGCGTGTGCGATCCTGCACGCACCGGGCCGTCCCATCGACGCGTTCGTGGTGCGCAAGGCCACCAAGACCCATGGCCTGCAGCGGCTCATCGAAGGCGCCGAGGTGTCCGGCAAACGAGTGCTCGTCGTGGAGGACACCAGCACCACCGGCGGATCGGCGCTGACCGCCGTGCGCGCGGTGCGGGAGGCCGGGGCGACGGTGGTCGGTGTCACCACCGTGGTGGACCGGGACACCGGCGCTGCCGAGGCCATCGAGGCCGAGGGGGTGCCGTACCGGAGCATCCTCGGTCTGGCCGACCTCGGCCTCGACGATGTCTGAACCCGGCGCCGACGATTCCGGCCAGCACTGGGACGACGTCGTCGACGTGATCTGCGTCGGTTCCCACCCCGGCGTGCTGGCTTACGGACTGTGTTGCGCGGCAGCCGATCTTGACGTCCTGGTGATCGACCCGCCGGCCCGGCCCGATCCCGTACTGGACGAGTTCACCGCGGCCATGATCGAGGATCTCGGCGACCCGGAGCTGGTTGCGACCCTCGCGGTGCACTCGGTGCGCCCGGCCCCGGCAGCCGAGAGCCGGACGCGGCACGACTTCGTCGGGCCCCGCCTGCGGGACTGGTCGGTGCGATGCCTGGCCTCCCCGCTGGCGGTGTTGCTCACCGAGGTCTCCGACCTGCTGGTCCCGATGCTGGCCGATGACGGGGAGCCGATCACCGCCGCCGTGCTCGGCGGCTACCACGCACCGCTGGGGCGGTGGCTGCGCGACCGGGCCGCCGAGCAGGAGTTGACCGCCGACGGTGCCCTCGAGGCGCTGGTCCTCGACGGCGGCAGGATCGCCGGGGTCCGACTCGCCGACGGCTCCACGGTGGCCGCCGCCGCGGGTCTGGCACTGCCGATCGGGCCGGAGGCCGCCCCGGAGATCGATGACAGCGGGGATCTCGACGTCGCCGTCGTCGGGCGGTCCTTCGGGCGCTTCGCCCGGGTCGAGCTGTTGCGGCGATGAGCGATCCGGGGCCCACCGAATGGTCCACCGCAGAGCCGGGTGTCGGCCCGTGGGCCGGGGCGGCGCCGGAGGACCCGCGCTACGACCCGGAACTGCTGCGCGAGGGCGACAGCCGCAACGTGGTCGACGCCTACCGGTACTGGCGCCGCGAGGCCATCGTCGCCGACATCGACCGCCGCCGGCACCGGCTGCACGTGGCGATCGAGAACTTTGGCAACGACGCCAACATCGGGGCGGTGGTCCGCACCGCCAACGCCTTCGCCGTGCACACCGTGCACATCGTCGGCCGACGGCGCTGGAACCGCCGCGGCGCCATGGTCACCGACCGCTACCAGCATTTGACCCACCACGACACCACGGAGGACCTGCTGGCCTTCGCCGCCGAGGCGGGCCTGCGGGTGGTCGCCGTAGACAACGTCCCCGGTGCGGTGCGGCTGGAGCAAACCAGCCTGCCCCGGGACTGCCTGCTGGTGTTCGGCCAGGAGGGCCCGGGCATCTCCGCGGCGGCGCAGGCGGGGGCTCAGATGACGGTGTCGATCGCCCAGTTCGGTTCGACCCGCAGCATCAATGCCGGGGCGGCCGCCGGCATCGCCATGCACGCCTGGATCCGGCAATGGGCCGACCTTTCCCAGGCCTGGTAGGGCAGGATCTCTGGCTATGGACCAATGGTGGGGCAACCGGGCGGCCAGCGCAGAGGCCGCGGTGACCACCCGGCACCTGGACCGGCTCTGGGGACTTCCCGGCACCCAACTCGGCGTGGTGGGCTGGCCGTCCACCCGAAAGGACCGGGCGTTCGGCACCTGGCACTACTGGTGGCAGGCCCACCTGCTCGACACCCTCATCGACGCGCAACTGCGCGACCCGCAACCCGAACGGGCGGGGCGGATCCGCCGTCAGATCCGCGGCCACCACCTCCGCAACATCGGCCGCTGGACCAACAGCTACTACGACGATATGGCGTGGCTGGCACTGGCGCTGGAACGCGCCGGGCGGCTGGTCGGGGTCGGCCGGCCCGGCGCCCTGGCCACGCTGGGACGCCAATTGCTGGGCGCCTGGATGCCCGAGCTGGGCGGCGGCATCCCGTGGCGCAAACAGGACCGGTTCTTCAACGCCCCGGCCAACGGCCCCGCCGGGATCTTCCTGGCCCGCTACCACAGCCTGCACCGGGCGCAGCAGACCGCCGACTGGATCGAGAACACCCTCATCGACCCGGAAACCAAGCTGGTCTTCGACGGCATCAAGGCCGGCTCGCTGGTCCGCGCTCAGTACACCTACTGCCAGGGCGTCGTAGTGGGTCTGGAGACCGAACTGGCCGTGCGCACCGGAGAGGAGCGCCATCGGGACCGGGTCGCCCGGCTGGTGGCGGCGATCGGTGAGCACATGACCCACGGCGGGGTGCTCCGCGGCGCAGGTGGCGGTGACGGCGGGCTGTTCGCCGGGATCACCGCACGTTATCTGGCGCTGGCCGCCACCACCCTGCCCGGTGAGTCGGCCGCCGACGTCGCCACCCGCGACGCCGCGGCAGGCATCGTGCTCGCCTCAGCCCGCGCGGCCTGGGACAACCGGCAGAGCGTGGACGGATTGCCCCTGTTCGGGGCGTTCTGGGACCGGGCCCCGGAGATCCCGCGCCCAGGCGTGGCGCCCGGCAAGCTCGTCGGCGGTGCGGTAACCGAATCGGCCGCCCCCGAGCGGGACCTTTCGGTCCAGGTGTCGGGCTGGATGTTGATGGAAGCCGCCCACACTGTGGCCGGCCGGTGAGCCCGGGCCCGCTCAGAACCCGGCGCGATTGCCACACCGCGGTTATGCTCGCCCCGAGCCCGCGACGGGAGAAGGAGAACGCGACCCGATGAAGAAGATCTTGAGCGCGCTCGCGATCGGCGCACTGCTCGCCGGTTGCACCCCCGACGAGAAGGCCTCCACGGCCACCTCCTCGGCCCCGCCGACCGTCTGGCAGGGCTCCGCCGACATGACCAACACGACGCTGCACAAGTACATCGTCGACAACGACATCTCCGAGTACCCGTTCCGGCCCGAGGAGCCCGACACCCCGAAGGTCGACTTCCCGATGCCGCCGGATTGGAGTGACGCCGGCGACCAGACGCCGGAGTGGGCCTACGGGGCGATCAAGTACGACAAGGCCGTCGACCCCGACGATCCCCCCGTCGTGATCGCCATCGCCTCCAAGCTGACCGGCGACGTCGACCCGGAGAAGATCCTCGAGTACGCGCCGGGCCAGCTCAACGAGTTGCCGGAGTTCACCCCCATCGGCGAGCCGGAGAAGGACTCCCTGGGCGGTTTCGAGGCCATCGACTATGCCGGAACCTACGTGTGGGAGGGCAAGAAGCGGATCGTCGGCCAGCAGACGATCGTCGTCCCCGGCAAGGACGCCGTATACGTTCTGCAACTCAATGGCGACGCCCTCGATGGCCAGCAGGATGTCGTGCTCGACGCGGCCAAGGTCATCGCCGAGAAGACCACGATCACCGTCCCGTCCTGACCGGACGATCGCAGAATCACCGGAGGATCAGATGACAATCACGTTCACGGCTTCCCGACTCGTCATGGCGTCGGCGTTCGCAGCGGCGCTGCTCTCGGCTCCGGTGATCACCGCGCCTCCCGCCTCGGCCGCCTGCCCGGCCAGCACGATCGCCGATCCCCGCACCGGGGTGTGCTGGCCGCAGTCCCAGACCACCCTGGGCATCTCCGGTCCCGGCGGGATCTGCCTGCCCGGCCGCATCGGCCTGTGCCTGGGCGGTCTGCAGAACTCGCCGATCCCCGGCGCCGCGATCCGCCCGCAGGTCCCGGCCGGGGCCAACCGGGTCTGGCCGTAAGGGTCAGTTCTCCTCGGGCAGCACGCCGCGGCGGCGCAGCACGTTGCGCCCCACCGCGGTCAGACCCGGCAGGATCGACAGGAACACGATGAGCAGGATCACCAGCTCGAAGTTGTTCTTGACGAACGGAATGTTGCCCAGGAAGTAGCCCAGCAGGGTGACCCCGGATCCCCACAGGATCCCGCCGACGATGTCGAAGCCGAGGAACACCGGGTAGCGCATATAGGACACCCCGGCCAGCACGGGGGTGAAGGTGCGCACGATCGGGACGAATCGGGCCAGGATGATCGTCTTCGGTCCGTGTTTCTCGAAGAACGCGTGCGACTCCGTCACGTAGTGCTTCTTGAAGAAGCGGGAGTCTTCC
Organism: Mycolicibacterium sp.; assembly: GCA_020637165.1. Classification (GTDB taxonomy): domain Bacteria; phylum Actinomycetota; class Actinomycetes; order Mycobacteriales; family Mycobacteriaceae; genus Mycobacterium. The sequence continues at coordinate 147,164 of JACJWN010000010.1, forward strand.
TTGTCGAACAGCGCCGGGCCGATCCGCCGGCCGATGAAATAGGCGGTCTGATCGCCCAGGATCGCCACCACCGCGACGGCGATCACCAGCACCCAGATGTTGACCGGGGGATTCGGGGCGGCGGCCAGCAGTCCGCCGGTGAATAACAGCGAATCGCCCGGCAGCAGGGGGAACAGCAGGCCGGTCTCGATGAAGACGATGACCAGGATGCCCGGCAGCACTGCCGAGGCGAACAATCCGCCGTCGCCCAGCCAGTACATCGGGTCCAGGATGCTGGGCAGCGCCAGAACGGTGGTGGTCATGAGGCCCCAAGATACCGGTGGCGTTTGACATACTGCCCTTCAGACGCACCCGAACCGCCGAGAGGACACCATGCCCATCGCCACCCCCGAGGTCTACGCGGAGATGCTCAACCGCGCCAAGGAGCACGCGTTCGCGTTCCCGGCCATCAACTGCACCTCGTCGGAGACCGTCAACGCCGCGATCAAGGGATTCGCCGACGCCGGCAGCGACGGCATCATCCAGTTCTCCACCGGCGGTGCGGAATTCGCCTCCGGACTCGGCGTCAAGGACATGGTCACCGGCGCGGTCGCGCTGGCCGAGTTCGCCCATGTCATCGCCGAGAAGTACTCGATCACCGTGGCGCTGCACACCGACCACTGCCCCAAGGACAAACTGGACACCTACGTGCGGCCGCTGTTGGCGGTGTCGGCCGAGCGGGTCCGCAACGGGCGCAACCCGCTGTTCCAGTCGCACATGTGGGACGGCTCGGCCGTGCCGATCGGGGAGAACCTGTCGATTGCCCAGGAACTGCTCGCCAAGGCCGCCGCCGCCAAGATCATCCTGGAGGTGGAGATCGGCGTCGTCGGCGGCGAGGAGGACGGCGTCGAGGCCGAGATCAACGACAAGCTCTACACCAGCCCGGAGGACTTCGAGAAGACCGTCGACGCGCTGGGGGCGGGAGAGAACGGCCGCTATCTGCTGGCCGCCACTTTCGGCAACGTCCACGGCGTCTACAAGCCCGGCAACGTGGTGCTCAAGCCCGACGTGCTGGCCGAGGGTCAGCGGGTGGCGGCGGCCAAACTGGGCCTGGCCGAGGGCGCCAAGCCGTTCGACTTCGTCTTCCACGGTGGATCGGGATCGCTGAAGTCCGAGATCGAGGACTCGCTGCGTTTCGGCGTGGTCAAGATGAACGTCGACACCGACACCCAGTACGCCTTCACCCGCCCGCTGGCCGGGCACATGTTCACCAATTACGACGGCGTGCTGAAGATCGACGGCGAGGTGGGCAACAAGAAGGTCTACGACCCGCGCAGCTACCTGAAGAAGGCCGAGGCGGGTATGTCCGAGCGGGTGGTCGAGGCCTGCAACGACCTACGCAGCGCCGGGCGCAGCGTGTCGGCCTGACCGCGGTCGCGGGTCAGGACGACTGGCAGATCTTCCACTGGTCGTCGCGGAACTGCAGATCGAAGCTGCGCGTCGAGGTGGTGGCCGGATCGAAAGCCATGTACGAGGTGACGTTGGCCTCGGCGTGGTCGCCGTTGACCACCACCTCGTCGATGCTGGCGATCACCGGGTACTGCTTGGCGGCCACGATCCGGGTGTAGGCGTCGGCCCACGCCTGGTCATCGAACTTGTCGTAGTTGTTGCGGGTCTCCCCGCAGGTGACGCTGCGCAGGGTGGCCAGGTCGCCGCCGCGCACCGCGGTGTCGAAGGTCTCGATGGTCGCGCGGACCTGGTTCTGCTGGGCCTCCCGGGCCGTACCGGCCCGCTTGATCAGCACCACCCCGACGATCGCCGCCGCCAGCAGGGCCGCGACGATCAGCAGGATCGGGATCAGCCAACTCGGCCGCTGAGGGGTGCTCGGCGGGATGGCCACCGGTCCCGCGGGGCGTGCCCGGTGGGCGTCGGCGGTGGCCTGGACGGGGGTGGCGATGAACTCGGCCTCGTCATCGGGCACCCGGTCGATGATCTGCGTGGAACCGGCGTCGAAACCCGGTGCGGTGTAACGGCGCTCGCCGGTGGGAGGGGAAGAGGAATCGGCATCGGTGGGGATCTCGATCACCTCGGTGACCGGGTCGGCGTCGTTCGGTGGCGGGTAGCCGGTTTCGGACGCCGCCGTTATTTTGGACGCTGCCGTTATTTCAGACGCTGCCGTTATTTCAGACGCCGCTGCTGCTTCGGACGCAGCAGCAGCCTCGGCCGCCGCGGTGCGTTCGGCGTCGTCGTGGTCGGTCCCGGACGGGTTCGACATGGCGTGTTGGGTGTCCCTCCTGATGCAAACTCTCCGCAGACCCTAACGGGTGGGTCGGACGACCGGCCGTCAACGACCCCGGACCGGACCGGCACAATATGGTCATGACTTCGTTCGGCGATCTTCTGGGACCCCCGCCGGTGCTGCTGCCCGGTGACACCGAAGCCGAGGCCGCCCTGGCGGCCGGTGAAAACCCGGCGACCGTGGCCGCCGGCCATCCCGCGGCCTCGGTCGCGTGGGCCTGCCTGGCCGAAGAGGCCCTCGACGCCGACAAGGCCGTCACCGCTTACGCCTACGCGCGCACCGGATACCACCGCGGCCTGGACCAACTGCGCCGCAACGGCTGGAAGGGTTTCGGCCCAGTGCCCTACGGCCACGAGCCCAACCGCGGTTTCCTTCGGTGCGTCGCGGCCTTGGCCCGCGCCGCCGACGATATCGGCGAGACCGACGAGTTCGAACGTTGCCGGGATCTGCTCGACGACTGCGACCCGACGGCGCGCGCCGAACTGGGGCTGGCCTGAGCAGGGTCCCCCGGTCTAGACGTCTTCGGTGACGGGGCACTCATCGGAACTCCCGGGGGGCTCCACCTGAACGGTGGCGTGGTCGAGTCCGCGGGCGGCCAGCACCGCCCGCGCGTCGTCGAGCACCCGGGCGGAACGCCCGTCGCTGGCCAGGTGCGCGGTCACCATGTCCTTGCCCGGGGCCAGCGTCCAGACGTGCAGGTCGTGCACCTCGGTGACCCCGTCGACCGCGGCCAGCGCCGAACGCAGTTCGACGACGTCGATATGCGCCGGTGAGGACTCCGAGAGGATGCGCAGCGCCGCGCGCGCCAGCGCGATCGCCCTCGGCAGCACCCACAGTGCCACCAGCACGGCCACCACGGTGTCGGCATACGGCCAACGCGTCGTGACCGTGACGATGCCGGCGATCAGTACCCCGAGGCTGCTGACCGCGTCGGCCAGCACCTCCATATAGGCGCCCTTGACGGCCAGGCTGCTCTCGGCGTGCGAGCGCAGCAAGAGCACCACAGCGGTATTGGCGGCCAGCGCGGCCAGCGCCACCAGGATCATCGGCCAGCCTGGGACCTCCGGCTTCTTCCCGAGCCGTTCGATCGCCTCGTAGACGATGAACACCGAAACACCCAACAGCAGCATCGCATTGGCCACCGCGGTGAACACCTCGGCGCGATGCCAGCCGTAGGTGCGCGCCGCCGACTTCGATCCCCGGCGGGCCAGCATCAACGCGGTCAGGCCCATGAACAGCGCGACCAGGTCGGTGAGCATGTGGCTGGCGTCGGCCAGCAGGGCCAGCGACCCGATGATCAGGGCCGTGGTGAGTTCGACGACGAAGAAGGTGGCCAGGATCGTCGAGGCCGCCACCATCCGGCTCACTCGGGCGTCCGCGCTCCCGTGACTGTGTCCGGCTCCCATGCCCCGATTATCCCAGCTGTCCACCGACCCCGCAGATAGGTTACAAAAGTCCCTAGCAAAGTCTCCAGTGACTTTGCTATGTTGATATTCAGTACGGCAGCGGCCTGAGGGGGGTTCGCTGCCGTACTTCTTTTTGCGCGGCTGGTTACGTCCAGGCGCTCCAGAACCGGGTGAGTTCCATGCCGAGGCCGACCAGCCCGCGCGGAACCCCGAACAGGTCGAACAGGCCGAAAACGCCGGCGAAGAACCACCGGTTCGGGCCGGGGGCGAGCAGCAGCACCACCAGGATCAGAAACCCGAACTGTTTGGCCGGCTCCAGGGCGCGCTGGGTCGCCGGGCTCAGGTGCGGTTCCAGCGCGGCGAACCCGTCGAGGCCCGGAATCGGCAACAGGTTCAGCGCCAGCGCGGTGATCTGCAGGAAACCCAGGAAGGCCACGCCGGCCCAGAACACCGCGTGGTCGGGATCGAAGAACAGCCGCGTCGCGCCCAGCAACAGTACCGCCAGCACCAGGTTGGCCGTGGGCCCGGCCAGGTTGACGATGGTGCGCTGCCGGGGGGTCATGAACCCGGTCCGCAGATACACCGCCCCGCCGGGCAGGCCGATGCCACCTAGCGCGATGAACAACAGCGGCAGCCCCAGCGACAGCAGGGGATGGGAGTACTTCAGCGGGTTGAGCGTCAGATACCCGCGCGCCTGCACGCCATGGTCCCCGAAGCGCCACGCGCTGTAGGCGTGCCCGAACTCGTGCAGGCACAGCGACACCAGCCATCCGGCGATGACGAACACAAACACCCCGACGTAGGCCATCGGCCGTGAGGTGTTGGCCGCCGACCAGGCCATGCCCCCGCCGACGGCGGTGAGTCCCAGCAGCGCCAGGAAGACCGGGCTCGGGCGCACCGATTGGTGCAGCGGTGCGACGCTCACGGCACCGAACGTACCGAACCGCAGGGCGGGGATATGGCATCGTTCGGTTATGCGTCCACCGGCACTCCCGGCGCCCAGGGGTCTGTCCCCGATTTTCGGTGGTCTCTACGCCGCCGCCTACGGGCTCGGCGGGCAGCAGTTGGTGGCCGGGCTGGTGCGCCGGTTCGGTCCGGTGGTGGCTTTGCCGGTCCTCGGATTCGGGCCGGTGGTCGCCGTGGCCGATCCCGATCTGGTCCGGCAGGTGTTCGCCGCCAAACCCGACGTGCTGCTCGGCGGCGAGGGAGTCGGGCCCGCCGCGGCCGTCTACGGTTCCCGGTCGATGTTCGTCCAGGAGGAACCCGAGCATCTGCGCCGTCGCAAACTGCTGACTCCGCCACTGCACGGCGCGGCGCTGTCGGACTATGTGCCGATCATCGAGGAGGCCACCCGTACCGCCATGGCGCGCTGGCCGGTCGGCGTGCCCATGCGAATGCTCGAGGCCGCCCGAGAGCTGACCCTCGAAGTGATCGTCCGCGTCATGTTCGGCCTCGACGACCCGGCCCAGATCGCCAGGGCGGGCAAGCCGTTCGACGATCTGCTGGCGCTGGCGATCTCCGAGGAGACCGCGGTGCGCTACGCGGCGCGCCGGCTGGGTGCGCTGAAGAGGTGGGGCCGGCTGACCTCGATCAACCGCCGCGTCGATGAGGTGCTTCTACCGCTCATCGCGGCTCGGCGCGCCGATCCGCACCGCGCGGCAGGCATTCTCGGGATGCTGGTCGACGCCCGGGGTGAGGGCGGGGAAAGGCTGTCGGACAAAGAGATTCGTGCCGACGTCGTCACGTTGGTTCTGGCCGGGCACGAGACCACCGCGACCACCCTGGCCTGGGTCGTCGACCTGCTGCTGCACCATCGGCAGGCCCTGGACCGGGTTCGCGCCGAGGCGATCTCCGGAGAGACCGGCTACACCCAGGCGGTGATCAACGAAACCCTGCGGCTGTGGCCGCCGGCACCGATCACCGGCCGGATGACGGCCGACCGCTACCAACTAGGCGACTACACCCTGGATCCGGGCACCCGCATCGTTGTGCTCCTCGACGCGGTCAACCGCGATCCGCGCACCTACCCCGACCCCGACCAGTTCCGCCCGGAGCGGTTCCTCAACGCCAAGCCCGCGCCGTACGCATGGATCCCCTTCGGCGGCGGTATCAAGCGCTGCATCGGCGCGAACTTCGCGATGACCGAGTTGGTCACCGTCCTGCACACCCTGCTGCGCGAGGGCGATCTCGAAGCGGTCAGCGACCGCCCGGAGAGCCCGCCGTGGCACGCCGCCCCGGTGCTGGTGCCCCGCAACGGCACCCGGGTCTACTTCCGTCCGGCCGAATCGCCGCAGCCGGCCGGACAGGGCCGGAGCTGAACCGCGGGGCCGAACTTCAGCCCACCCGCAGCCACCCGGTGGTGTGCCGGTAAAACGTCGAACGCTTCAGCTCGCGCGCCCCGGGCACCCCGTCGCGGACGACCCGGACGCCGGTGGTGCCCAACTGGGCGGCCCGGCCGCTGACCCATCGGCGCCGGGGTCCGGCGAGCACCGCCGCGCGCAACCCCGGCATCGCGGCCGTCGGCTCGATCCGGACCGCGCTCACCGCGCCGTCGAAGAGCACGGTGTCGTCGACCACAGCCTCACCGTGCAGCCGATCGGCACCCTCCGGGGGGAGCCACAACGCCGAGCCGACCAGTGCGGTGCCGGTGTCGTCGCGCACCAGCGGAACCCGACGGGCCGCGTCCTTGACGGCCCGCCGTGCGTGCAGCGGCCGGAGGGGTCCGTCCGGAACGTGGGCGACCTCGACGTCGAGCCGATCGGTCCGCATCAGCCGGGTCAGCACCGCGGCGAGGTCGGAATCGGTGCCGAGCACCACCACCCGCCGCGTGCCCGCGGTCGCGGCGTCGATCTCCGGGCCGCCGCCGACGTCCCGGGACGCCAGGGCGGCCAGTGCGCGAGGTACCGGGCGCCCGGTGAAGCGCAACACGACGACGTCGGTCTCGATCAAGGACACTCCTGCTGCCGGGCTCCGATAGGCTGATCCACCGGCTGGACACAATATCCAGGAGCGCAATATCCAGCTGCGCAGCAGCCAGGAGCGGAGCGGGGTCACGCCATGCCGGCAATCGTCCTCATCGGCGCCCAGTGGGGTGACGAGGGCAAGGGAAAGGCCACCGACCTGCTCGGTGGCCGTGTGCAGTGGGTGGTGCGCTACCAGGGCGGTAACAACGCCGGGCACACCGTGGTTCTCCCGACCGGGGAGAACTTCGCGCTGCACCTCATCCCCTCGGGGATTCTGACCCCCGGGGTCACCAACGTCATCGGCAACGGGGTGGTCGTCGACCCCGGTGTCCTGCTGGCCGAACTGAGCGGCCTGGAGGAGCGCGGTATCGACACCTCCCGGCTGCTGCTGTCCGCCGACGCGCACCTGCTGATGCCCTACCACGTCGCCATCGACAAGGTCACCGAGCGCTACCTCGGCAACAAGAAGATCGGCACCACCGGCCGCGGCATCGGCCCGTGCTACCAGGATAAGATCGCCCGGATCGGCATCCGGGTCGCCGACGTGCTGGATCCGGAGCTGCTGTCCGCCAAGATCGCCGCGGCGCTGGAGTTCAAGAACCAGGTGCTGGTCAAGATCTACAACCGCAAGGCGCTGGACCCCCAGGAGATCACCGACGCGCTGCTGGCTCAGGCCGAGGGCTTCGCCCACCGTGTCGCCGACACCCGGCTGCTGCTGGGCGAGGCGCTGGAATCCGGCCAGACCGTCCTGCTGGAGGGCTCCCAGGGCACCCTGCTCGACGTCGACCACGGCACCTACCCCTACGTCACCTCCTCCAATCCGACCGCCGGCGGCGCGGCGGTGGGCTCGGGCATCGGGCCCACCCGGATCACCACGGTGCTGGGAATCCTGAAGGCCTACACCACCCGGGTGGGGTCGGGGCCGTTCCCCACCGAGTTGTTCGACGAGAACGGGGAGTACCTGGCCAAGACCGGTGGCGAGGTGGGTGTGACCACCGGCCGGCGGCGCCGCTGCGGCTGGTTCGACGCCGTCATCGCCCGCTACGCCACCCGCGTCAACGGCATCACCGACTACTTCCTGACCAAGCTCGACGTGCTTTCCGGCCTGCAGACGGTTCCGGTGTGCGTGGGCTACACCGTCGACGGCAAGCGGACCAACGAGATGCCGATGACCCAACGCGACATCGCGCGGGCGGAGCCGGTGTACGAGGAACTGCCCGGCTGGTGGGAGGACATCTCGGGGGCGCGGGAGTTCGACGACCTGCCCGCCAAGGCCCGCGACTACGTGCTGCGCCTGGAGGAACTCGCCGGGGCGCCGGTCTCGTGCATCGGGGTGGGCCCGGGCCGGGAACAGACCATCGTGCGCCGTGACGTGCTGGCGCCCAGGTGAGCGAACCCGGCGAGCCCGGCGATCTGGATCCGGGCGACCTGGATCCGGACTATGACCGGCACGGCGGGTTTCCGCGGCTGGCACCGGTCGACGAACCGCCGGGGTTCGGGCGGTTCGTGGCCGCCATGCGCCGGGCGCAGGATCTGGCGGTGTCGGCCGAGATGCCCGACTGGAACGCCGCGGCGGACCGCGTCGAGGACCTGGTGGGCTTCCTCGAACCGCACCGGGGGCCGGGCGGGCTGGGCCCGGCCGGCCGAGTGTCGACCCTGCCGGGAGCCGGCAGCCTGTTGATGCCGCCCTGGGAGATCAGCCGTTTCGACCCCGAGGTGGTCGAGGCCGCCGTGCAGTTCAGCCGCTACCACGTGGGCGGAAACAACGCCGTGCACGGCGGCGTGATCGCGATGATGTTCGACGTGATGTTCGGGATGGTCATCCACGCCGTCGGCCGGCCCATTAGCCGCACAGCGTTCCTGCACGTCGACTACCGCAACGTCACCCCGATCGACGCGCCGCTGACGGTGCGGGGCCGGGAGTCGCGCGCCGAGGGGCGCAAGACCTTCGTCACCGCCGAACTGATCGGGCCGCAGGGGACTTTGCTCGCCGAGGCCAACGGTCTGATGGTCCGTCTGCTCCCCGGCCAGCCGTGAGGTCTGCCACCATGGCGGGATGGCCGACACCCTCCCGCCGTCCGTACACCGTCTGACCACCCCGCGAGCCGCTGCCCTCGCCGGCGTTCTGTTCGCGCTGGTGTTCGGCGCCGCGATCATCCTGATCCGGATCTCGCTGCCGGAGGGCGCCGAACCCGGCTCGCAGTGGCTGGAGGCCGGCGGGCCCAAGATCAGGCTGGCCGCTGAGCTGATGCCGTTCGCCGGCATCTGCTTCCTGTGGTTCATCGGGGTGGTGCGGGTCAATCTCGGGCAACTCGAGGACAGGTTCTTTTCCACCGTGGCCGTCGGCAGCGGGCTGTTGTTCCTGGCGATGATGTTCGCCTCGTCGGCGGTGGGCGCCGCGCTGGCCACCGCCCAGCATTCGCTGGACGTGTCGATGGCCGGATCCGATGCCGCGGTGTTCGGCCAGATGCTGCAGTTGAAGCTGTCCAAGACCTACGCGGTTCGGATGGCGGCGGTGTTCATGATGTCGCTGGCCACCATCTGGCTGCGCACCGGACTGATGCCGCGCTGGCTGGGGATCCTCAGCTACCTGGCGGGAGTGACGCTGATCGTCGGCGCTGATGTCAGCATGTGGCTGACGCTGGTGTTCCCGGCCTGGGTGCTGATCGTCAGTGTGCTCCTGCTGAGCCGGGCCGGGCTCTTCGAGAGGCATCATCAGGGTTGAGCGCGGCCGGAATTCGGTCGGTGTTCTCTATGTCCTCGGCCTTGAACACCGGCCACCAGATACGCGGTCCGATCAGCGTGAACAGCGCCGGGATCACCACGGTGCGCACCACGAACGTGTCCAGCAGGATGCCCAGGCCGACGATGATGCCCAGTTGGGTCAGCGCGATCAGCGGCAGCACGCCCAGCACCGCGAACACCGCGGCCAGCACGATCCCGGCACTGGTGATCACCGCGCCGGTCGCCGAGACCGCCCGCACGATGCCGCCCCGGGTGCCGTGCAATGGGGTCTCCTCCTTGGCCCGGGTCACCAGGAAGATCGTGTAGTCCACCCCCAGGGCCACCAGGAACAGGAACGCGAACAACGTGGTGGTGTTGTCCAGCGCGGGAAATCCCAGCAGATGGATGCTCACCCAACTGCCCAGGCCCAGCGCGGCCAGGGTTGACAGGGCGGTGGCGCCCACCAGGACCAGCGGGGCCAGCGCGGCGCGCAGCAGGACGTAGAGCACCACGAGCACCACGGCCAGGATCGCCGGGATGATCACCATCTGGTCGCGGACGGCGGCCCGTTTGGCGTCCAGTGCCTGGGCGTCGGAGCCGCCCACCAGGGCGCCGGGATCGGCGCGGTGCACCGAATCGCGCAGCGCGGTGATGGTGTCGAAGGCCTGCGGGGTGGCCGGGGCGGCGTCCAGCACGACCTGCCACTGGGTCAGTCCGTCCTCGGAGACCCCGCCCGGCTGCACCGAGGCGATCCCCGGGGTGGACTGGATCGCCGCGCCCACCGCCTCGGCCCGGTCGGTGTCGCCGATCACCCGGGTGGGATCGGTCAGGCCGCTGGGAAAGTGCGCCGACAACGTCTTGAAACCGTCGACCGAGTCGGCCGTCACCCGGAACTGGTCGATCAGCGACAGCCCGATCGGGGTGCCGATGACCCCGGCGGCCAGCACGCCCAGGCTCAGGATGGACGCGGTTGCCACCCGGCCAGCGTGGCCGGACACCCAGTCGGCCACCCGGTGCCAGGCGCCGGTGGTGGTGATCTCCTCGGCGCCGACGCGGGGGATGAACGGCCAGAACAACTTCGGCCCGAACAGTGCCAGCAGCGGCGGCAGCACCAGCAGCACGAACACCGCGGCCACGACCAGCCCGGCGGCGGCCTGCGCACCGAGGCTGCGGGTGGTCGGCGAACTGGCCAGCAGCAGGGTGAGCAGGGCCAGCACCACCGTGGCGTTGCTGGCCAGGATCGCCGGCCCGGCGAAACGCACCGCGGTCTGCAGCGCCCGGCGGTGGTCCGGGGTGCGGCGCAGCTCCTCGCGGTAGCGCGAGATCAGCAGCAGCGCGTAGTTGGTTCCGGCCCCGAAGACCAGCACGCTGGTGATCCCCGAGGTAGACCCGTCGCCGCCGAGTCCGGCCGCCTCGGCCACCGCCGCGCCCACCACCGCCGCGATCCGGTCGGCGAAGGCGATGACCAGCAGCGGCACCAGCCAGAGCACCGGGGAGCGGTAGGTGACGATCAGCAGCAGCGCCACCACCAGGCCGGTGACCGCCAGCAGCGTGATGTTGGCGCCCGAGAACGAGTTGGCGATATCGGCCCCGAACGCGGGTCCGCCGGTCACGCTGGCCACCAGTCCCGCGGGCAGGCCGTCGCGGGCGGCCTCCCGGAGGGCCTTGACGGTGTCGGACAGATCGAATCCGGTCAGGTCGGGTCGCAGCGGCACCGGCGCCAGGGCGGCCTCGCCGTCCTCGGAGGGAATCGGGGGCACCGGCGGGCCCGGGGCGACGCCGGGCACCGCGGCCATCCGGTCTCGGGCCTGCCCGGCGGCCGCGAGATCCTCGGGGGAGAGCCTCGCGCCGTCGTCGCGGCTGATCACCAGCAGCACCGGCGCGCTGTCCCCGCCCGGGAAACGCTTGACCAAGTCGGCCGCCCGGGCCGACTCGGCGGCAGGTGGCAGCACCACCGGCGACTGCTCGGCCGAACCGCTCTGCGGGATCACGCCCAGCAATGCGCCGCCGACTGCGGCGACCACCAGCGCCAACACCCACGATCGCGGCCCGCAGACCAGGCTCGCGAGACGGTCCCACAGCGGACGGCGAACTTCCGGTGCGCGGTGCATGCCGTCATCACATCACGCGCCGATAGGGTCGGGCGGGTGCTCGACACTCTCGCCGTGGCGAATTACCGATCGTTGCGGCACCTCGTGGTGCCGTTGCGCCGCTGCACCGTGGTCACCGGGCCCAACGGCGCCGGCAAGTCCGGTCTGTACCGGGCGCTGCGGTTGCTGGCCGACATGGCGCGCAACGGCGCGGTCAACGCACTGGCCCGGGAGGGCGGCCTGGCCTCGACGATGTGGGCCGGTCCGGGCCGCGGCGGGCCGGTCAGTCTGCGCCTCGGTTTCGCCGGGGCGGAGCTCGGCTACGCGGTGGACCTCGGCCTGCCGCAGGAGGGCAACACCGCCTTCGCGTTGGATCCGCAGATCAAGGCCGAGGCGCTGTGGGCCGGACCGGTGCTGCGTCCAGCCGCGCTGATCGCCGAGCGGGCCGGCCCGATGGTGCGGGTGCGCGACGACGAGGACCGCTGGCGGACTGCGTCCACCGGATTGCGGCCCTACGACAGTATGGTCAGCCAGACCGCCGACCCCAGGGTGGCACCGGAGTTGTTGGCCCTGCGGGATCGGATGCGGTCCTGGCGGTTCTACGACCATGTGCGCACCGATGGCGAGGCGCCCGCGCGGCAGCCCCGGATCGGTACCCGCACCATGGTGCTGGGCGCCGATGGGGCCGATCTGGCGGCCGCCTGGCAGACCATCGACGAGATCGGCGACGCCGCGGCGCTGGCCGAGTCGGTCGACGCCGCCTTCCCGGGGAGCAGCGTGCACATCGCCGTCACCGACGGCCGGTTCGAGTTGACGCTGCGCCAGCCCGGCATGCTGCGGCCACTGACCGCCGCCGAACTGTCCGACGGCACGTTGCGCTACCTGCTGTGGGTGGCCGCCCTGCTCTCCCCGCGGCCGGCCGGGCTGACGGTGCTCAACGAGCCGGAGTCCAGCCTTCATCCGGACCTGCTGCCGGCGCTGGCCGCCCTGATCACCCGGGCCTCCGAAACCGCCCAGATCGTGGTCGTCACCCACTCGGCCGACCTGGTGGCCGCACTGCGGGGCGATGACGTCGGTCTGCTGGAACTCACCCGGCGCGACGGGCAGACGGTGGTCGAGGGCCAGGGGCCGCTCGACGAACCGGCCTGGCACTGGCCGGGCCGCAACTGAGCCGCCGGGTGCCGGGAGCCTATCCTTTCCGGCTATGACCGAACCCGACGACGACCGGTCCACCGCGATGCCGATCCTCGCCGCTCTGGCGATCGTGGGGATCGCCCTGGCCGCGGTGTTCCTGGTGCGTCTTTTCCGGGGCGACGAAGAGCCCGACGCGGATCAGGTCGGCCTGGCCACGGTGGGCCAGAACGACGCGCTGCAGCGCGCGGATTACACGGACTTCCGCACCTTCACCTGCACGGCCCAGCAGGGCAACGAGATTCAGGTGATTGCCGACCAGCGGCGGTCGGTCGAGGCCAAGGGCGCCCGGTTCGTCGACGACGTCACTGACGTTGCGGTGACCGGCGACCGTGCCACCGCCACCGTGGTGTACCACTTCGAGAAGTCCCCCGACGACAAGGTGTCCGCGCCGATGACCTTCGTCCGGGAGGACGGCGCGTGGAAGGTCTGCTCGCCCGGTCCGCGGTAGCAGGGCCACGAGACTGTTCGGCGTTGTAGCGTAAGGGTCGAATCGCCGCGTGGATGCGCGCTGGAGGGGACGATATGGACCGACCGGACGCCCGCGAGATGTACGACTTGCACGCGCGGCTGTGCAAGGCGATCGCCGACCCCAAACGACTGCTGATCATCGACGCACTGCGTGACGGTGAACGCTCCGTCGGGGAGATCGCCGAAGGACTCGGCCTGTCCCAGCCGAACACCAGCCAGCACCTGGCCGTCCTGCGGGAGCGCAAAGTAGTGACGGCCACCCGGTCGGGCACCACGGTCTTCTATTCGCTCAACGGCCACAAGGTCATCGACGCCATCGACCTTTTGCGCTCGTTCATGGCCGAGTCGATAGCCGCCGGTGTGAACTGAAGCCCGGCTACAGCCGGGACAGTTCGATGCCCACGCCCACACCCACGACGGCGACGATGAGCACCATGAACACCGCGGTTCCCGGGACCAGGTAGCGCGAGAGCGGCGTCTGCCCGGCCCGCACCGTCGTCATCACCCGCAGGTAGCGCTGGCGCACCAGGAACAACCCCGCCACACCGCCGAAGGCGGCCAGGACGATTCCCGGCCACACCGGAAAATGCTGGAGCGCGCACCAGCGTGCCGCCAGCACCCCGACCGCGATCACCCCCAACGACGTTCGCTGCCAGGCCAGGGCGGTGCGCTCCGCCGGTCCCGCGGCGTCGATCAGCTCCTGGTCGCGATCCGTCATACGCCGGCTTCTCATACCCCGGCCTCCGCCAGGTAGATCAGCACGGCGGCCGCCGCGGTGATCACCGCGACCCCGATCATGAGCAACAGCGGCAGTGGGTCGATCGGCAGCGGCCGGTTCTCCCGCAGCGCCCGTTCGGCCCGGTCCCACCGGACGTAGGCGCCCACCGTGACGACCAGCGACAGCGCCAGCAGCAGCACGGTGATCGTGATCCGCATCGGCTTGGGCCCGAAGTTGTGGACCAGGCTGGCCAGGGCGACCGCACCTGCCAGCAGGGCCAGACCGGTGCGCAGCCAGGCCAGGAACGTGCGTTCATTGGCCAGGGTGAACCGGTAGTCGGGATCGTTGCCGACACTCTTGATGGGGGGCCTGCGCCGGATCATCGAAGGAGTCCTCTCGGTGAGCGGCGGATCGCGGGGGCGAGACCGTTCGCCATCCGATCCTCAATTTAACCCGCGGCGGGCGCACGCCGGACGGCTTCGGCCGGTGTGCCAAACTCACCTTCGTGAGCCACGAAGGAGACAGCGTCCCCTCGGTGCGTCGTCCCGCGCCGCTTCCCGACGGTGTCGGCCAGGCCACCATCGGGGTGCGCGGCGGTCTGCTGCGCTCCGGGTTCGAGGAGACCTCCGAGGCGCTGTTCCTGAGCTCCGGCTACGTCTACGAGTCGGCGGAGCAGGCCGAGAAGGCTTTCACCGGCGAGATCGACCGGTTCGTCTACTCCCGGTTCGGCAACCCCACCGTCGCCATGTTCGAGGAGCGGCTGCGGCTGATCGAGGGCGCCCCGGCGGCCTTCGGCACCGCCTCGGGTATGTCCGCGGTGTTCATCGCCCTCGGTGCGCTTCTCAAGGCCGGCGACCGGTTGGTGGCGGCCCGCAGCCTGTTCGGTTCGTGCTTCGTGGTGTGCAACGAGATTCTGCCGCGGTGGGGCGTGGAGACGGTGTTCGTCGACGGTGAGGACCTCTCGCAGTGGGAGCAGGCGCTCAGCGTGCCCACCACGGCGGTGTTCTTCGAGACCCCGTCGAACCCCATGCAGACCCTGGTCGACATCGCCGCGGTCTCCGAGATGGCGCACGCTGCCGGCGCGAAGGTGGTGCTGGACAACGTCTTCGCCACCCCGCTGTTGCAGCGGGGCCTGCCGCTCGGGGTCGACGTCGTCATCTACTCCGGCACCAAGCACATCGACGGGCAGGGCCGGGTGCTGGGTGGGGCGATCCTCGGCGACAAGGACTACATCGACGGTCCGGTGCAGACGCTGATGCGCCACACCGGACCGGCGCTGAGCTCGTTCAACGCCTGGGTGCTGCTCAAGGGCCTGGAGACGCTGTCGGTCCGGGTCAACTACAGCACCGCCTCGGCCCTGCGGGTCGCGGAGTTCCTCGAGGCGCACCCGGGCGTTCGCTGGGTGCGCTACCCCTACCTGCCCTCGCATCCCCAGCACGATCTGGCCACCCGGCAGATGACCGGTGGCGGCACCGTTGTGACCTTCGAGTTGGCTGCACCCGACGGCGGCGGCAAACAGCGCGCCTTCGAGGTGCTCGACAAGCTGTCGGTCATCGACATCTCCAACAATCTCGGCGACGCCAAGACCCTGATCACCCACCCGGCCACCACCACCCACCGGGCGATGGGGCCGGAGGGCCGGGCGGCCATCGGCCTCGGCGACGGGGTGGTCCGCGTTTCGGTCGGCCTGGAGGGCACCGAGGACCTGATCGCCGACCTGGACCGCGCCCTCGGCTGAGCGGCGATGACGCCGTTGCGATTCGTCCGGGTCGATCCGAGCGACGAGTTGGCGCAGCCGCTGATCGCCGAGCTGGCTGTCGAGTACGCCACCCGCTACGACGGCTCCGAGGACCGGATCCTGGCCTGGTTGCGGGGATACCCGGCCGGCGAGTTCACCCCGCCCGACGGCGCCATGCTGATCGGCCTGCTGGACGGCCGGCCCGTCACCGGCGGCGCCTTCCGCCGTTTCGGCGTTGTCGACGGCATGAAAACCGCTGAGCTGAAAAGGATCTGGACCGATCGCAGATACCGCCGTCGGGGTTATGGCCGGACGCTGCTGGGTGAACTGGAGTCGCGGATCGCCGCCTGTGGCTACCGGCGGGTGTATCTGACCACGGGGGATCGCCAGCCCGAGGCCGAAGCCCTGTACGTCGCAACCGGCTACGTCAGGCTCGCCGAACCGCTGCCCGCCGAGGCCGAGGTCTACCCCGTCGCGTTCGAGAAGGTGCTGGCTGTTCCCAGTTAGTACGGCCCGGTTAACCCGTCGGCTCGTCGTCGGTCAGCCCGGTTGCCGACTGGGCACGCTTCTCGTAACCGGCCCGGGCCGCGGTGTCGAGGTCCAGGAACACCCGCGCGGTCCCCATCCGCTGCGAGAGCCAGCGCCGCCCACGCGGCGGCAGGAACGCCGTCGCCGCCGCGACGAACCGCAGCGGATAAGGAACAGAGACCGCCGTCCTCGGCTTGTCCAGGGTCCGCACCACCGCCGCGGCAATCTCCTCGGGCTGCACCGGCGTGGTCAGCCCGCCGGTGGCGGTGCCGGAGATCAGCTCGGTGTTGGTGAAGGTGGGCATCACGCAACTGATCTGCACGCCCTGCGGAGCGAACTCGTCGGCCAGCGCGGTGGACAGCCCCACCACCGCGAACTTCGTTCCCGCGTAGAGGGCCTGGCCGGGGACGGCGAGCATGCCGGCCAGCGAGGCGATGTTGACGATATGTCCGCCGCGGCGCGCGACCATCTCCGGCAGCGCCAGCCGGCAGCCGTTGATCACCCCGTAGAGGTTCACCTCGACGGCCGACCGGATCGCCGCCTCGGTGTGCTCGAGGAACGGGCCCACCGGCATCACCCCGGCGTTGTTGATGAGGATGTCGATACGTCCGCCGCCGTCCGCGCGGGCCTTGTCCAGGAAAGCCGCGAACGACTCGGGGTCGGCGACGTCGAGAGGGTAGCCCGACACCGGGCCGAGGGTGCCCAACCGGGCGACCGCGGACTCCCCGAGCGCGACGTCGCGGTCCCCGATCACCACCCGTGCGCCCCGGGCCAGCAGTGCCCGAGCGGTGGCGAAGCCGATACCGCGGGCCGCGCCGGTGATGGCGACGGTCTTGCCCCTGATGTTATCCACGAGACGCACTGTAGGACCGGGCCTGTCGTACCGCCTCGGTGACCGGACCGGTCCACATCTCGCCGTGGCCGGGGAGCAGCACCTCCGCTTCGGAGGCGGCGAGCACGTCGAGGCTGCGCAGGCAGGCAGCGTCATCGTGGTTGAACATCGAGGGAAGCAGCTGAGGTCCGGGGCGCCGGGCCAGGGGATGCCCGGTGATCAGTGCGTCGCCGACGACCAGCACCCCGTCCACCAGGTAGGAGCAGTGCCCGCCGGTGTGGCCGGGAGTGGGAACCGCCACCGGCCGGCCCGGCAGGTGCGCGGCGACGTCGTCGGTGAGCGGCATGGCGGTGGGGATGCCGTCGCGGATCAGACCGCCTTTGAGAGCGACCTCGGCCGACCAGGCCAGCCACCGCGGCCGCCAGGCTTTGGTCACCAGGTCGGCCGGCGAAGCCTGTTGCAGGTACTCGCGTTTGGCGTGACCGACCTCCCCGGCGTGGCAGTACACCGGTGTGCCGTGCTCCCGGGCGAACCAGATCGCGGTGCCGAGGTGGTCGATGTGGGCGTGGGTCAACAGGATGGCGGTCACGTCGGCCGGTCCGAAACCGAGCCGGTACAGCGAGGCCAGCACCTCCGCGCGCTGACCGGGAAAGCCCGCGTCGATCAGCAGCACCCCGGTATCGTCGGTGACCAGTGTCCAGTTGACCAGCGGGGTCCGGGCCAGATGGATCCCGTCGGCGACGGCGCTGACGTCCAAGGTCATAGCCGCAACCTTACGGAGCAGTCGTGAATCGTCGTTCCGCCGCCGCTGCCGCCGCGGTGGCCGGAGTCCTCCTGGTTGCCGGGTGTGCCTCGGGTTCCACCGGGAAGGCGCCCACCGCCGCGGAGTTGGAGGGGTCCTGGATTCAGAACGGGGCGGGCTTCGAGAGGGGCGTGCCGGTCACCTGGGAGAACCAGAAGGTCGTCATCGAGCGGGCCGACGGGCAGGGGTTCACCGGCTACAAGGAGTACACCCGCGAGGGCGAGCCGCCGCAGAAGGAGATCATCAACGGTGCGGTCGGCACTGACGGCCGCATCCTGATGGCCGACGAGGACGGGGTGTTCGACGGCCGCCTGGTGGACGGCAGGATCGTCGGCCAGTACGCGGAGACCGGCGATGACGCCGGTGTGATCAATGTCGAACTGACGCGGGGACCGTAGGCACGACGCCCGACGCGATCAGAGGAGGAGAAACGACAGCGTGGCAGAACTGAGACTGGGATACAAGGCGTCGGCGGAGCAGTTCGGGCCGCGTGAGCTGGTCGAACTCGGAGTGCTGGCCGAGGCGCACGGCATGGACAGTGCGACGGTCAGCGACCACTTCAACCCGTGGCGCCACAACGGCGGGCACTCGCCGTTCTCGCTGGCCTGGATGACCGCCGTCGGCGAGCGGACCGAGCGGATCACGCTGGGCACCTCGGTGCTGACCCCCACCTTCCGGTACAACCCGGCGGTGATCGCCCAGGCGTTCGCCACCATGGCCTGCCTCTACCCGGGCCGGGTGTTCCTCGGGGTGGGCACCGGCGAGGCGCTCAACGAGATCGCCACCGGATTCACCGGGCAGTGGCCGGAGTTCAAGGAGCGCTTCGCCCGGCTGCGCGAGTCGGTACGGCTCATGCGGGAACTGTGGGGCGGGGAGCGGGTCGACTTCGACGGCGAGTTCTACCACCTCAAGGGCGCCTCCATCTACGACGTTCCCGACGGCGGGGTGCCGGTCTACATCGCCGCCGGCGGGCCCGCGGTGGCCAAGTACGCCGGCCGCGCCGGAGACGGTTTCATCTGCACCTCCGGCAAGGGCGCCGA
The DNA here is from genome assembly GCA_020637165.1 of Mycolicibacterium sp. GTDB lineage: Bacteria > Actinomycetota > Actinomycetes > Mycobacteriales > Mycobacteriaceae > Mycobacterium. The sequence goes on from JACJWN010000010.1 coordinate 165,945, forward strand.
GCTCTACACCGAGAAGCTGATGCCGGCCGTCGCCGAGGGTGCGGCGGCCGCCGGCCGCGACCTTGCGGCCATCGACAAGATGATCGAGATCAAGATCTCCTACGACACCGACTACCAGACCGCGCTGGAGAACACCCGGTTCTGGGCCCCGCTGTCCCTGACGCCCGAGCAGAAGCACAGCGTGTCGGACCCGATCGAGATGGAGCGGCTGGCCGACGAACTTCCCATCGACCAGGTGGCCCGGCGCTGGATCGTCACCGACGACCCCGACGAGGCGGTGGCCCGGGTGGCCGACTACCTCGGGTACGGGCTCAACCACCTCGTCTTCCACGCCCCGGGTTCCGATCAGCGCCGGTTCCTGGAGTTGTTCGAGCGTGACCTCGCTCCCAGGCTTCGCAAACTGGGATAGTCCTCGCCGGGACTGAGGGATGCTGTTTAGTGACATCAGGTCCACAGTCGAAAGGCCCCGCATTGATCGGCCCGACCTCGATCTACGTCGCCTCCCCAGAAGGCGAGACCGGTAAGTCCACCGTCGCGTTGGGCATCGTCAACCGGCTGGCGGCGGTGGTCCCCCGGGTCGGGGTGTTCCGGCCCATCACCCGCCGCGAGGAACGCGACTACATCCTCGAACTGCTGCTCTCGCAGAGCAACGCGGACCTGTCCTACGAGGAGTGCGTCGGCGTCACCTACCAGCGCCTGCACGAGGACACCGAGGGCGCGATCGCCGATATCGTCGACCGCTATCACGAGGTCGCCGCACGCTGCGATGCGATGGTCATCGTCGGATCCGACTACACCGACGTGGCCACCCCCACCGAACTGAGCGTCAACGCCCGCATCGCGGTGAACCTCGGCGCCCCGGTGGTGTTGTCGGTGCGCGGATTCGATCGCACACCGGCCGAGATCGCCCAGGTCATCGAGCTGTGCATGGTCGAACTTGCCTTTCAGCACGCGCACACCGCCGCCGTGGTCGCCAACCGCTGCCGACCCGAAGACCTCGAGGCGGTTGCCGAGGCCTGCAAGGATCTCGGACCGCCGGTGTACGTCATTCCCGAGGAGCCGCTGCTGGTAGCGCCGACCGTGTCGGAACTGCTGGGCGCCGTAGACGGCACCCTGGTGCACGGCGACCCCTCGCTGCTCGGACGTGAAGTGATGGACGTGCTGGTGGCGGGGATGACGGCCGAACACGTTCTGGAACGGCTGCGCGAGGGCGCGGCGGTGATCACCCCCGGTGATCGTTCCGACGTGGTGCTCGCGGTGGCCAGCGCCCACGCCGCCGAGGGATTTCCGACCCTGTCCACCATCATCCTCAACGGCGGTCTGTCATTGCACCGGGAGATCGCCCGGCTGGTCACCGGTGTCGGCCTGAGGCTGCCGATCATCGCCACCGACCTGGACTCGTTCTCGGCGGCCATGGCGGTGGCCGATACCCGCGGCCGGGTCACGGCGACGTCGCAGACCAAGATCGACACGGCACTGCATCTGATGCGACATCGCGTCGACATCACCGACATGCTGGAGCGCCTGGCCATACCGATCCCGACGGTCACCACCCCGCAGATGTTCGCCTACCAGCTGATGGAGCGCGCCCACTCCGACCGGAAGCGGATCGTGCTGCCCGAGGGTGACGACGACCGCATCCTGCTTGCGGCCGGCCGGCTGCTGCGACGTGGGATCGCCGACCTCACCATCCTGGGGGAGGAGGGCCAGGTGCGTTCGCGGGCCGCTGAACTCGGCGTCGACCTCAGCGCGGCGACGGTGATCGACCCGCGCACCAGCGACCTGTGCGAGCGCTTCGCCGAGCAGTACGCAGAGATCCGCAAGAAGAAGGGCGTGACCTTCGAACGGGCCCGCGAGACCATCCACGACGTGTCCTACTTCGGCACGATGCTGGTGCACAACGGCCTGGTGGACGGCATGGTCTCCGGTGCCGCGCACACCACCGCGCACACCGTCCGCCCGGCCTTCGAGATCATCAAGACCCAGCCCGGGGTATCCACGGTCTCCAGCATCTTCCTGATGTGCCTGAGCGATCGGGTCCTGGCCTACGGCGACTGCGCGATCGTCCCGGATCCCACCGCCACCGAACTCGCCGATATCGCGATCAGCTCCGCGCGGACCGCCGCCCAGTTCGGGATCGACCCGAGGGTGGCCATGCTGTCCTACTCGACCGGGGAGTCCGGCAGCGGCGCCGGCGTCGACAAGGTAAGGGCCGCAACCGAACTCGTTCGCGAACGGGAACCCGGACTACTTGTCGAGGGGCCGATCCAGTACGACGCCGCCGTCGATCCGACGGTGGCCGCCGCGAAGATGCCGAACTCGCCGGTCGCGGGCCGGGCCACGGTGCTGATCTTCCCTGACCTCAACACCGGCAACAACACCTACAAGGCCGTGCAGCGAAGTGCCGGGGCGATCGCGATCGGACCGGTGCTGCAGGGACTCAACAAGCCGGTCAACGACCTGTCCCGCGGCGCCCTGGTCGAGGACATCGTCTACACCGTCGCCATCACCGCGATCCAGGCTCAGGGGGAGTGATGTCCGAAACCGTACTGGTTCTCAACTCCGGATCCTCCTCACTGAAGTACCAGCTCGTCGAACCGCGCACCGGCACGTCGCTGGTCGACGGCATCGTCGAGCGGATCGGCGAGGACGGCGGTGTCTCCGATCACGAGGCCGCCCTGCGGGCCGCGTTCGAGATCATCGCGCCGGGCGGCCAGGACCTGTCGGCCCTCGGCCTGGTGGCGGTCGGCCACCGGGTGGTGCACGGCGGACCCAAGCTGTACCGGCCGACGATCGTCGACGACCGGCTGGTCGGGGAGTTGCGCGAGCTCGCCCCGCTGGCCCCACTGCACAACCCGCCGGCCGTGCTCGGTATCGAGGTGGCCCGCAAGGTGCTGCCGGACCTGCCGCATGTCGCGGTGTTCGACACGGCCTTCTTCCACGATCTGCCCGCCGCCGCGTCGACCTACGCCATCGACCGCGAGATCGCGGCCCGCTGGCACATCCGCCGGTACGGCTTCCACGGCACCTCGCATGACTTCGTCAGCCGTCAGGCGGCCGAGTTCCTCGGCGCCCCCCGGGAATCGCTGAACCAGATCGTGCTGCACCTGGGCAACGGGGCCTCCGCCTCAGCGATCGCCGCGGGCCGCCCGGTCGACACCACCATGGGTCTGACCCCGATGGAGGGCCTGGTGATGGGAACCCGGTCCGGCGATGTCGACCCCGGGATCATCAGCTACCTGTGGCGGACCGCGGACATGGGCGTCGACGAGATCGAGTCGATGCTCAACCGGCGCTCCGGGATGCTCGGCCTGACCGGGGAGATCGACTTCCGGGTGGTGCACCAGCGCATCGCCGCCGGTGACGAGGACGCCCGGCTGGGATACGAGGTGTATGTCCACCGGCTGCGCAAGTACATCGGGGCTTACCTGGTGCTGCTGGGCCGCACCGACGTCATCTCCTTCACCGCGGGGGTGGGGGAGAACGACGCGAAGGTCCGCCGGGACGCGCTGGCCGGTTTGTCGGGGCTGGGCATCGACCTTGACGAGCAGCGCAATGACGGCGCCGAGCGCGGGGCCCGCCGGATCTCCACCGACGCCTCGGCCACCACGGTGCTGGTCGTCCCGACCGACGAGGAATTGGCGATCGCCCGCGCCTGCATGACGGTGCTCTAGCCCGCTGCGCGGCGACTAAACCCCTGCGCGAGCAGACGCAAAAGACCCCGTGACACGCCGTGTCGCGGGGTCTGTTGCGTCTGCTCGCGGGAGAGGGTGTACCCGGCGGGGGGCGGGTGGGCCCGCGGGAGAAGGGGGAGGGGTGTTCAGAAGGTGGTGATGGGGCGCACCTGGTTGGCCAAGTCGACCAGCGCATAGCGGTGGGCCTGACTGCTGGCCACCCGGGCCAGGCCGCGCAGCGAGGCCTCCACGCCCAGGCGCAGCCCGTGCTCGGTGAACGGGAACCCGAGAATCGGCGCCGGGCTGGCCGCATTGCTCACGATCCAGTCCATCGCCGTGCCGAGCACCAGGGCGCGGATCTGCAGCACCCGCGGTTCGCTGGCGGGCAAAGCCTCGACCCGGCGCGCGGCGTCGCGGATCTGCTCCTCGGTCAGCTCGTGCGCCGAGCGTCCGGACAGTAGCGTCACCGCGCTGGTCAGTCGTGCGGTAGTGAAATGCCTTGAGCCGACGGGTACTTCGTCGAGCGTAGTCACCGCCCCATGCCGGTCGCCCTCGACAGACTGGGCGCGGGCCAGGCCGAATCCGGCCGAGATGATGTTGTTGTCGGTGTGCCAGACGGTTTCGTAGAACTGGCGCTCGCCTGAGGTGCCGGCCAGCTCCGCCGTCGCCGCCAGCGCGAGCTTCGGTGCCAGCTCGCCCGGGAAGGTATCCAGAACCTCGGTGAAATGCTTTGTCGCCGAGTGGAAATCGCCGTTGAGCAGCTCTGCGACCGCCTTGAACCAGACCAGCCTCCAGCGCCATCCCACTCGTTCGGCGAGCGCGTCCAGTTTGCGGCCTGCCTTGGCGACATCGCCGAGGTCCAGTAGCGCGCGGACCTCCATCAGCGGCAGTTCCACCGAGTCACCCAGGTCGACCCCGTCGGACTCCAGGCTGTCGTGCCGGGCGGCCCGCAGGGAGTCCAGCGTCTGCACCGGCTGCGAGAGGACCGTCGCCGACAGCACCGTTGCCGCGATATCGGTCGGGTCCACCAGCGGAACCGGCAGGGCGGTGACGATTTCCGGGGCGGTCAGACGCTCGGCGTGCACCAGACCATCGAGATAGACGTCGGTGTGCGCCACCAGCAGTTCCACTCCGAACGTGGACCGGGTTCGGGTGAAGACGGTGGACAGGCCGGGTCGCGGGGTCCCGGTGTCGGTGGCCACCACCTCGCGCAACACGCCGACCAACTGCGCGGACATCTCCTCGGCGCTGGCGAAACGCCGGCGCGGGTCGGGGTCGATGGCCCGGCGCAGCAACCGGGCATAGGAGTCGTAGCGGACCAGAATCGGGTCGTCCTCGGGCAGCCCGTCGACATAGCGGCCGTTGCGGGTGCGCAACTTCAGCGTCAGTGCCGCCAGCGTCCGGCCGACGGTGTAGACATCGCTGGCCACCGTGGGACCGGTTCGGACGATCTCCGGCGCCTGATACCCGGGTGTGCCGTAGAGGTAGCCGAAGGAGTTGATCCGCGACACCGCGCCGAGGTCGATCAGCTTGAGCTGCTCCTCGGTCACCATGATGTTCTCCGGCTTGAGGTCGTTGTAGCACAGACCGACTGAGTGCAGATAGCCCAGGGCGGGCAGGATCTCCAGCATGTAGGCGATCGCCTCGGCCACCGGAAGCCGTTGGCCCTTGGGCGGTTTGAGGGATTTGCCGCCGACGTACTCCATCACGATGTAGCCGATCGGCTCGCCACGGACGTCGGGATGCTCGACGAAGTTGAAGATCTTGACGATCGAGGGATGGGCCACCTCGGCGAGGAACTGGCGCTCGGCCATCGCGATCGCCTGAGCCTCGGCGTCGCCGGAATGCACCAGACCCTTGAGGACCACCGGGCGCTCATTGACGTTGTGGTCCACGGCAAGGTAGATCCAGCCCAGTCCGCCGTGCGCGATGCAGCCCTTGATCTCGTACTGATCGGCGACCATGTCGCCCGGGCTCAGCTGGGGCAGGAACGAGAAGGTACTCCCGCAGTTGGGGCACACGCCCTCAGACTCGCCGTCATGCTCCGCGGTCGAGCGGCCGACCGGTCGGCCGCAGTTCCAGCAGTACCGTTTCGATTCGGCGACAACGGGTTTGACCATGAGGGCGGCCAGCGGGTCGATCTCCGGCACCCGCGGGATCTCCACCAGGCCGCCACCGAGCCGGCGGGTCGCCGACACGGTCCGCGACACCGTCGCGGTGTGCTCGTCGGTCTCGATCGGCTCGTTGACGACCAGCACCTCGTCGTCGTCGTCATCGTCGAAGGACGGCCGGAACACCGCCTGGGTGGACATCGGCCGCATGGTCGCCACCGAGTCGATACCCAGTTCGGCCAAACCGGCCGGCTGGGTGCCGACCTCCACGTCCTGCTGTTCGGCGGCGCTCATCAGTCCGAGTACTTCGGTGCCGGAGGTGCTGGCGCCGGGCCGAGCACCGTCAACCATCTGCGGTAGAGCGTGTCCCAGGTGCCGTCGGTGCGGATCCGTTCAAGGGTTCCGTTGACGAACCGGACCAGCCCGGTGTTGGACAGCTTGATCCCGATCCCGTAGGGCTCCTGGGCCATGCTGGGGCCGACGATGTGCAGATAGGGGTCCTGGGCGATGAGCCCCGCGAGGATGGCGTCATCGGTGCTCACCGCGTCGACCTCCCGTTGCTGCAAAGCGACCAGACAGTCCGCCCAGGTCACCACCGTCACGATGGTCGGCGGAGGCTCGATCTCGGCGACCCGCTCGATCGAGGTGCTGCCCCGTGCCACGCACACCCGCTTGCCGGACAGATCCGACGGGCCGAAGATATCGGACTCCCGCGGGGCCAGGATCCGCTGGAAGCCATTGAAGTACACCGTTGAGAAGTTGACCTTCTCGCGCCGCTCGCAAGTGATGGTCATGGTCTTGACCACGATGTCGACGGTGTTGTCCTCCAGCGCGGTGATCCGGTCGGCCGAGGACAGGATCCGGTATTCCACCGCTGTGGGGGTGCCGAAGATGTCGCGGGCCACCTCGCCGGCGATGTCCACGTCGAACCCGCTGATCACGCCGGTGATCGGGTCGCGGAAGGAGAACAGATTGCTGCCGATGTCCAGGCCGACGATCAGCCGTCCGCGTTTGCGGATCGCGGCAACCGCGGCATCGGCTTCAGCCTTGGTGGGGAACGGTCGCAGGCTGGCGGTGAGGTCACAGCTCTCCGGCTTGTTCTCCGGCGGCAGAGCCTCCTCGACGGGCAGTTCCTCCATCCCGGCGGGAGTCGGCGGGGCCAGCGTCGGGGTGGGCTGGGAAGCCGGATCCACCGGTTGCCCACAGGCGCCCAGGGCGGCCACGGCCAGGACCGCGATCGCGAGGCGCCGCAGAGTCGGAAGCGTGTATTGCAGGACCATCACCGGTACTCGCTCATTCGCGGCCACAGCCCCAGCGCGACGGCGACCGCGGCCCCGACCGACAGTGCCGCCCCGCCCACGGTCGTCCCGGACAACACCCGCCGGGCCTGGAGGATGTCGTGGCGAAGTTGCTTGCGGCTTTCCTGGATTCCCTGGCTGAGTGCGTCATTGAGCTTGTCGAAGGCGGGGGTGGAGTCGTCCTCGCCGGTGCCGAGGGCGACCTGGGTGGCCGCCTGGTAGTTGCCGACGTTGATGTAGTCGTTGATCCGCTCATCGGCCTGTCGCCACTTCACCAGAAGTTCGTCGGCCTGGGCCAGTCCGCTCTTGTCCACGGTGTCCTTGCGGGCCAGGTATTCGGCCAACTGCTGACGCATATCGTCGACGCGCTGGAAGTACGAGCGTTTTCGCAGTTCCTCGTCGCTGCGGCGAACCAGAGACAGCGTCTCGTCGGCCCGGGCCTGCTGGGCGGTGATGGCCAGGTTGGTCACCGTGCGCAACGAGTCGGCCGCGGTGTTCTTCGCCGCCCGGCTGCCCACGGTGGACAGGGTCAGCGCGGTGCCGACCCAGACGATCATCACCGAGATCGCCAGGCCGCCGGCCACCAGTCCGATGTTCACCCGCCGCTTGGTCCGTTGCGCCAGCCAGCGGTGCGCGAACGCGCCGAAGGCCAGGGTCGCGGTCACCACGATGATCACCGGCGCGGGGATCTTGGTCGACTCCGTGGTCTCGGCGTCCACCCGGGCCGAGGTCGCCTCGTACAGGCGCTGCGCGTCGGGCAGGATCTTGTCCTGCATCAGGGCCGATGCCTCTGACAGGTAGGACGAGCCGACCGGATTGCCCACCCGGTTGTTGGTCCGCGCCGTCTCGATCAGACCCGTGTAGACCGCGAGCTGGGCGTTGAGCCGGCCCAGCAGATCCACCAACGGCGGATCGGTCAGGCCACTGGAGGCCCGGGTGATCGAGACCGAAGCGTCGGTGATCGCCTGTTCGTAGCGCTGCCGGACCGCCCGGGGCTCGGTTCGGGCGATGAACGCGGTGGCAGCGGCGGCATCGGCGATCGACAGCGTCGTGTAGAGCCGGCCTGCCGAGAACGCCAGCGGTTCGGTGTTGTCGAGCACCTCGGTGAGCTGGTTCTGGCGTTCGGTGATCGTCGTGGAGATCGCAAACGCGCTGAGGATGCCCAGCGTCGCCAGGATCAGGCCGATCACCCCGATCCGGCCGGGGGTGGTGTTGGCAAACCACCAGCGCGGGTGGGCGGGCTCGGTCGGCGTCCGTTGCGCCGACGGCTCGGTGGAGGGATGCGCCAACTCGACGGTCACTGTGCGTGAACCTCGCTCCCCTCGGTCGGCGTTCGTCGCTGTCTTGAAACGTCGCTGTCCTGAATGTGTCGCTGTCCTGAATACGGTGCTGTGCTGAAAATCCTATGAGTAAAGTCTAAGAGCGTCCGGCGCGGATTGCTCCGCATCTCGAGCCCGCTTCTCATCGTGGCGCACCTATTGTGGAAAACGTGCGAGGCGACGGCGACGGATGGGTGGTCTCCGAGGCCGGCACGCACCATTGGGGGCGGTTCGGCGCGGCGGGTTTGCTGGTTAGGGCACCGCGCGAGGACGGCCGGCCGGCGGTGCTGCTGCAACACCGCGCGGCGTGGAGCCATCAGGGCGGGACCTGGGGGCTGCCCGGCGGTGCCCTGGACAGCCACGAGGAGCCCGAAGAGGCTGCGCTACGGGAGGCCGAGGAGGAGGCCGGCCTGCCGCGCGAGCATCTCCGCGTTCGCGCGCAGATCCACACCGCCGAAGTTCGCGGGCCGCACGGTGCCCACTGGCGCTACACCACCGTGATCGCCGACGCCCCGGCACTGCTCGAGACGGTGCCCAACCGGGAGAGCTACGAGCTGCGCTGGGTGGCCGAGGACGAGGTCGCCGGGCTGTTGCTGCATCCCGGTTTCGCCGCCAGCTGGCACCGGTTGCGGATCAGCGCGGCCGTTCCGCCGCACACCTGCGCCTTGGACCTGCCACACACCCTGGAGATCGCCGGGGCGGGGTTCGCCTGGTGCGCCGCCGGGGTCAGCGCTCCGCCAGCGCATCCCTGAGCCGCCGGGGACGCCGCAGGAAACAATGCCGCAGGAAACGTTGCCGCGAATCGGGCGTTATGTGGCCCTCGGCAGTTCGATGGCGGCCGGTCCGGGTATCCGGCCGAGGGCGGCGGGTTCGCCGTGGCGCGCGCTGCGCTCGGCCGGCAACTACCCGCACGTCATCGCACGGCGCACCGGTGCCGGCCTCGTCGACGTCACCTACTCCGGGGCGACCACGAGCCACCTGCTCACCGACTCCCAGAACGGCGCCCCGCCGCAGATCCAGGCCCTCGACGGCACCGAGGACCTGGTGACCGTCACCATCGGCGGCAACGACGTCGGCTATGTGCCGTTGCTGGCCGCCGCCACACTGCCGCCGGCGGTGCGGGCGCTGCCGGTGATCGGCCCGCGACTGCGCGCACTGCTGGACCCGGGTGCCCGGGAGAATGCCCTCGAACGGGCCGCCGGATCGCTGCGCGAGGTCGGCGCGGCGGTGCGCCGCAGAAGTCCCCGCGCACGAGTGATGTTCGTGGACTACCTGACGCTGCTGCCGCCGCCGGATGTCGCAGATCAGCCCCTGCCCGCCGACATCGCGGCGCTGGCCCGGCGAGTCGGCTGCCGGCTGGCCGCTCTCACCGAGGCGGCGGCCCGCGAAACCGGGTGCGAGATCGTCGCGGCCTCCCGGGCCAGCCGCGACCACCACCCCTGGTCGCCGGATCCGTGGACGACGGGTCCGGGGTTGTTCCTGCCCTGGCGGCCCGCACCGTTCCACCCCACCCCCGCCGGGATGACGGCGGTCGCCGCCCTCGTGCTGGCCCGACTAACCTGGGCGCGGTGAATCCCACATCCCGCCGGGCGCGGGCCGGCCTCGCGATCCTCGCGACGGTGGCCCTGGCCGCCGGCTGCGCCAAGCCGGCCGATGGGGGCCAACCGGTCAGGGAGAACCAGGCGGCCCTCGAATTCGCCTCCGAGCTGAGTGGAAAACTCACCGTCGAGGCGATGGTGGATCACCTCGCCGCGTTGCAGGACATCGCCGACGCCCACGGTGGCACCCGCGCGGTCGGCACCCCCGGCTACGACGCCAGCGTCGACTACGTCGTCGGGGTGTTGCGCGACGCCGGGTTCGAGGTGCAGACCCCGCAGTTCCAGACCCGGGTCTTCAACGGCGGCGACGCGACCCTGACCGTCGGCGGAGCCGCGGTCGAGGCCAGCCCGCTGAAGTACACCGTCGGCACCGACGGCGTGAGCGGTCCACTGGTCGCCGCCCCGGCCGACGAGACCCCCGGGTGCGCCCCGTCGGACTACGAGGGCTTGCCGGTCAAGGGGGCGGTGATCCTGGTGGACCGTGGAAAGTGCCCGTTCGCGCAGAAGGGTTCCATCGCGGCGAAACTGGGCGCGGTGGCCGTGGTCGTCGCCGACAACGTCGATCAGGAGAGCATGGGGGGCACCCTGGGGGAGGACTCCGAGGTCGGCATTCCCGTGGTCGGCATCAGCAAGGCCGACGGCGCCCGCCTGCGCGGCGCCCCCGGACCGGTGAAACTCGCACTCGACGCCACCACCGAGACGATCTCGGCGCGCAACGTCATCGCCCAGACAGCCACCGGATCCGCGCAGAACGTGGTGATGGTGGGCGGACACCTCGACTCCGTTCCGGAGGGGCCGGGGATCAACGACAACGGGTCCGGGGTGGCGGCGATCCTGGAGACCGCGGTGCAACTCGGCAACGCGCCGGCGATCAACAACGCCGTGCGCTTCGGGTTCTGGGGCGCAGAGGAGATCGGCATCGTCGGCTCCCGCAAGTACCTGGAGTCCCTCGACGTCGAACAGCTCAAAGACATTGCGCTGTACCTGAACTTCGACATGCTGGGCTCGCCCAACCCGGGCTACTTCACCTATGACGGTGATCAGTCGACCGCCCTGGGCCCCGACCAGAGCCCGCCCCGGGTGCCGGAGGGCTCCGCCGGTATCGAACGCACCCTGGTCGACTACCTGAAGAAGGCGGGCGAGGCTGCCGAGGACACCTCGTTCGACGGGCGTTCGGACTACGACGGGTTCACCCGGGCGGGCATCCCGGCCGGCGGGCTGTTCTCCGGCGCTGAGGAGGACAAAAGCCCCGAGCAGGAACAGTTGTGGGGCGGCACCGCCAACGCCCCCTTCGACCCGAACTACCACAAGGAGACCGACACCCTCGAGCACGTGGACCGCGATGCCCTCCGGATCAACGGCGGCGGCGTGGCCTACGGGGTCGGGTTCTACGCCCAGGACCTCAGCGGCCGCAACGGGATGCCCGCCCGCGAGGATCGGACCCGCCACGAACTCTCCGGGGAGTGAACCCGCGACCGGATGAGGGGCTACCTCAACCTCGTCCTCCTCGACCTCGTCGCCGCGTAGACCAGCGCCCCGAGACCAACGACCGCGGTGCCGGCCAGCGCCGAGGCCGGCGGGAGGAACGCCGCCAGCAGCAGACAGCCCGCCAGCCCGAGTGCGGCGACCAGGCGGCCTGCCGGGGAGCGGTCCAGTGTCCAGGCCGCGGCATTGGCGATCGCGTAGTAGATCAGCACCGCCAGCGAGGAGAACCCGATCGCCGCGCGGATGTCGACGGTCGCGGCCACCACCGCGACCACCGCGCCGACCGCCATCTCGGCACGGTACGGCACCCGGTAGCGCGGATGTACCGCGGACAGGGCGGCCGGAAGATGTCCGCCGCGCGCCATCGCCAGGGTTGTGCGCGACACCCCCAGGATCAGCGACAGCAGCGAGCCCAGCGCCGCGACCACCGCCCCGGCCCGCACCACGGGCTCCAGCCACCCCGCCCCGCAAACGCGGACCGCATCGGCCAACGGCGCTGCGGCGCCGGGTAATTCGGACCCGAGCGCCGCCATCAGGGCCACGGCCATCATCGTGTACACCGCCAACGTGATGACCAGGGCAAGCCGTATCGCGCGCGGGATGACCCGCCCCGGGTCGCGCACCTCCTCGCCGAGGGTGGCGATGCGCGCGTAGCCGGCGAAGGCGAAGAACAGCAGCCCGGCCGCCTGCAGCACCCCGGCCGTGCCGCCGCCGGTCAGCTCCAGGCCCGCCGCATCCGCGCGGTCGGACAGTGCCACCGTGGCGATGACCCCGGCCAGCACCGCGACCACGATGGACACGACCGCCCTGGTCAGCAGTGCCGACTTCTCGATGCCGCGATAGTTCACCGCCGTCAGCGCCACTACGGCGGCGACCGCGACGCCGTGGGCGTGCTGCGGCCAGGCGTAGAGGCCGACGGTCAGCGCCATGGCGGCGCACGACGCGGCCTTGCCGACGACGAAACTCCAGCCGGCCAGGTAGCCCCAGAACTCCCCGAGGCGTTCCCGGCCGTAGACGTAGGTGCCCCCGGACACCGGATAGCGGGCGGCCAGGCGGGCCGAGGACGTGGCATTGCAGTACGCCACGAACGCCGCCGCGGCCAGTGCGATCAGCAGGCCGGACCCGGCCGCGGCGGCCGCCGGGCCGAAGACCGCGAACACCCCGGCGCCGATCATCGAGGCCAGTCCGATCAGCACCGCGTCGGCGGTGCCCAGGCGACGCCGGAGTTCCGGCGCGGTCACCTCATCGACGGCTGCGGATGGCGCTGAAAATCAGGTAGCCGAGGTAGCCCACCACACCGGCCAGGGCGAACTTACGGGTCTGCGGGGCGATCATCCCCACGCCCAGGGCCGTCTCGATGGTGCCGTTGACGTAGACGTGCCGCCGGGTGTTGTTCGGGAACGCCGCCGCGGTGATCGGCTCGAACAGTTGGGGTCTGGCGAAATGGGCCACTCCCGTGGCGGCCAGTGCGGCACCTGCTCCGGGGATCCTTGCCGACATTGCGGTCCTTCCGTCAGTTGATGTGTCCGTCAGTTGATGTGGTAGTCGCTCATCGGAAAATCGGAGGCCTGCCGGATGGCGGCCCCCGCCGTCATCGGACGCAACAGTGTCGCCTCGCCGTGCGGGTTGAAATAGTAGGACCGTGCATTCGCGCAGTGCCCGACGGCGAACACCGTGTCGTCGACCAGGTCGGTCACCTGGTCCAGGAAGCGCGCGTTGGCCTCCTCGGTGACCTCGAAGGTCGTCGCTCCCCGGCGCTTGACCTCCCGGAACAGCCGGTCCATGATCCGCATCTGGTATTCCATGGTGTTGAAGAAGTTCAGCCCGATGAAGGCGTACGGGCTGGCCAGGCTGAGGTAGTTGGGGAACTGCGGGATCGACACCCCCTGGTAGGCCTGGAACCGGTTCTCCCGCCACCACTTTCCCAGATTGCGCCCGCCCCGGCCGACGACCTCGATCGCCGGGATGTTGGCCTCCCACAGGTCGAATCCCGTTGCCAGCACCAGGGTGTCGATCTCGGTGCGGGTTCCGTCATTGGCCACCACGGCGTGCGGTTCGATCTGGGCGATGCCGCTGGTCTGCAGGTGCACGTTCGGTTTGGTGAAGGTGCGGTAGTAGCTGTTGGAGAACGTTGGCCGCTTGCAGCCGAAGTCGTAGTCCGGGGTGAGCTTGCGGCGCAGTTCGGGGTCGCGAACCACCGCGAAGCGGTACATCTTGGAGACGTCGGAGGCCCCGATGTTGAGCCGCCGGAACAGGGTCTGGCGATGGTGCAGCACCACGTAGTTGAAGAACTCGTAGATCGCGTCCGTGACGGCGCGGACCGCGCGCTGCGCCAACGGGAAGCGGGCAAAAAGCCGTTTGGCGCCCTCGGGGTAGGCGAAGTCGACCTTCGGCACGACGTAGATGGCGGTCCGCTGGAAGACGGTCAGATCACCGGCCTTCTTGGCCAGTTCCGGGATGAGTTGCACCGCGGTGGCGCCGGTGCCGATCAGCCCGATCTTCTTGCCCGCCGGGTCGAAGTCGTCGTCCCAGGCGGTGGTGTGGATGATCTTGCCCTCGAAGCCGTGGATGCCCGGGATGTCGGGGGTGTGCGGCTGGGACAGGAAACCGGTGGCGGTGATCAGGTACCGCGCGCTCAGCGTCCCGCCGTCGCCGAGGGCCACCCGCCACAACCGGGCCTCCTCGTCCCAGCGCGCGCCCTCCACCGTGGTCTTGAACCGGATGTGCCGACGGACGTCGTACTTGTCGGCCACGTCGTCGGCGTACTGCTTGATCTCCGCGCCGGTGGAGAACAGCCGCGACCAGTTCGGGTTGGGCTCGAAGAAATAGGAATAGGTCGTGGTCGGTACGTCGCAGGCCAGACCGGGGTAATGGTTGACGTACCAGGTGCCGCCCAGGTCGTCCTGCCGGTCGAGGAGCGCGAAGTTCTCATACCCGAGACGTTTGAGTTGGATCGCCGCGCCGATGCCCCCGAAACCGGCCCCGACGATGATCACGTCGAAGAATTGCTCGGTCATTCCCCGACGGTACCCGACCTGACCCGACGCACTGAGTCGCAGCGCGGGGGCGGCAGCCAGTGCCGGGACATCGAGGACTTTGGGCTCTACGCGAGACTCGGCACCGCACCGTCAATCAAGCCGCCGTGCGTCTAATCCAGCTGTCCTGCGTCGACCACCCGCAGCACCGCCGCACCCTGCTCGTCGGAGGCCGCCAGGTCCACCTCCACCTCGATTCCCCAGTCGTGGTCGCCGGCCGGGTCGTCGAGGATCTGACGCACCCGCCAGGCACCCGGCTGACGGTCGATGATCAGCAGGGCCGGCCCCCGGGCGTCGGCGCCGATGCCGACGTCGTCGTGCTCGGCGAAGTACTCGCTGATCACCTTCTGCCAGCGCTGGGCCGTCCAGCCGGCGCCGGAGTCCGCTGCGCCCTCCAAGGTGCCCAACGCCTCCCCGTCTCGCCTGGCGAAAAGCTCCACCCGCCGGAACAGCGCGTTGCGGACCATCGCGGTGAACGCGCGCTCGTTCCCGGTCAGCGGACGCGGACGCTCCGGTACCGCCGCCGGCGCGCTCGGCGGCTGATCGGGGCTGGTGAGCTGCTCCCACTCGTCGAGCAGGCTGGAGTCCACCTGGCGCACCATTTCGCCGAGCCATTCGACGACGTCGGTGAGTTCCTCGGTGCGCGCGGCGGCGGGCACCCCGGAGCGCAGCGCCTTGAACGCGTCGGAGAGATAGCGCAGCACCGCCCCCTCCGAGCGGACCAGTCCGTAGAGGCTGACGTACTCGCGGAAGGTCATCGCCCGTTCCCACATCTCGCGCACCACCGACTTCGGCGACAACCGGCCGTCGGCGGCCCACGGGTTGCTCTGCAGGTACACCGCGAAGGTGTGCCGCAGCAAC
Organism: Mycolicibacterium sp.; assembly: GCA_020637165.1. Classification (GTDB taxonomy): domain Bacteria; phylum Actinomycetota; class Actinomycetes; order Mycobacteriales; family Mycobacteriaceae; genus Mycobacterium. Next base: position 181,326 of record JACJWN010000010.1, read on the forward strand.
TCCTGCAGCGGCTTGGGGTAGCTGACCTCATCGAGCAATGCGATCCGCTCGTCGTACTCGATGCCCTCGGCCTTCATCTGCGCCACCGCCTCGCCGCGGGCCTTCTTCAGCTGTGCGGCGAGGATCTGGCGTGGATCCTCCAGCGTCGCCTCGATCACCGAAACGACATCCAGGGCAAAGGTTTCCGACGCCGGATCCAGCGCCTCGACAGCAGCCAGCGCGAACGTCGACAGCGGCTGGTTGAGGGCGAAGTCCGGGGGAAGATCCACCGTCAGTCGGTAGCGCCGCCCGTCGGGTCCCGGAGAATCGAGTCGCTCGATCACCCCGGCCTGCAGCAGCGAGCGTGCGATGCCGACCGCCTCGCGGATGTGCCGCAGCTGGCGCTTGCGGGGCTCGTGGTTGTCGGTGAGTAGCCGGCGCATAGCGGCGAACGGGTCCCCGGGGCGGTCGACGACGTCGAGCAGCATCGCGGTGGAGATCCGCATGTTCGACGTCAGCGGCTCCGGGGCCGCCTCGACCAGCCGGGTCATGGTGGCCTGGCTCCACGGCACCATGCCCTCCGGTGCCTTGCGGCGCACCAGCTTGCGGCGCTTCTTGGGATCGTCGGCGACCTTGGCGAACTGCTTGAGGTTCTCCACCTCGTGGTCGGGTGCCTGGACGATCACGGTCCCGGCGGTGTCGTAGCCGGCTCTCCCGGCCCGGCCGGCGATCTGGTGGAACTCCCGGGCGCTGAGCAGCCGGCTACGGGTGCCGTCGTACTTGGACAACGCCGAGAACACGACGGTGCGGATCGGCACGTTGATGCCCACCCCGAGCGTGTCGGTGCCGCAGATGACCTTCAGCAGCCCGGCCTGGGCGAGCTGCTCGACCAGCCGCCGGTACTTGGGCAGCATCCCGGCGTGGTGCACCCCGACGCCGTGGCGCACCAGCCGCGACAGCGTCGCACCGAATGCGGTGGAGAACCGGAGCCCGCCGATCAGTTCGGCGATCGCCGCCTTCTCCTGCTTGCTGCACACGTTGACACTCATCAGGGCCTGGGCCCGCTCCAGGGCGGATTTCTGGGTGAAGTGCACGACGTAGATCGGGGACTGTTTGGTGTCGAGGAGTTCGGCGATCGTCTCGTGCATCGGCGTCGTCGCGTACGAGTAGTACAGCGGCACAGGGCGTTCGGCGCCGGCGACCAGAGCGGTAGGCCGCCCGGTCCGTCGGGTGAGATCCTCGCGCAGGAACGTCACGTCCCCGAGGGTGGCCGACATCAGCAGGAACTGGGCCCGGGGCAACTCCAGCAGCGGCACCTGCCAGGCCCAGCCACGGTCGGGGTCGCCGTAGAAGTGGAACTCGTCCATCACCACCAGGCTCGGCTCGATTCCGAGTCCGCCTCCGGTTCCTCCTTCCCGCAGCGCGATGTTGGCCAGCACCTCGGCGGTGCAGGCGATGATCGGCGCGGCGGCGTTGACCGTTGCGTCGCCGGTGAGCATGCCGACGTTCGCCGCCCCGAAGATCGCGCAGAGCGCGAAGAACTTCTCGCTGACCAGCGCCTTGATCGGAGCGGTGTAGTAGCTGCGCCGTCCGGCGGCCAGCGCCGCGTACTGCGCGCCGGTGGCCACCAGCGACTTCCCGGAGCCGGTCGGGGTGGCCAGTATGACGTTGGCTCCGCTGAGCAGTTCGATCAGCGCCTCCTGCTGCGCCGGGTACAGCGACGTGCCGCACGCATGCGCCCAGGCGGCGAAGGAGGTGAACAGCTCATCGGGGTCGGCGGCCTTCGCGCGCAGCGCCGACAGGTCGGCGGGATCGGCGAGCAGGGCGGGGGAGGCGTTGGCGGCGCTCACCGGTATCGAGCCGGACTCAAGCGGGCAGCGGGCTGCGCCGGCCCAGCACCGGTTGGGGTTGCCGACCTGCGGCCCAGCCGTGGTCCCACGGCCACCGGTGCGGGTCGTCGGTCCACACCAGTTGCAGAGCGCGGATCTGCGGGCCGAGGAGCGCGGCTGCGAACTTCAGGTGGACATCGGGATGGTCGACCTCGACCACCTCGAGCATGAACTCATTGTGGAAGTGGATGTGCATCGCCGGCCGCAGGGTGATGCCGTCCTCGACGATCTGATGGGCGATCGAGTTGAGCAGCCGCCTGGCGTTCTTCGGCGCCAAGCCGGTGATCAACAATTCCGGCAGACCCCTCTCGTGCAGGCCGATGGTGTAGGCGAACGGTTGTCGCTCGCTCTCGATGCGTTGGACCGCCCACCCGTGGTCTTTGATGATGTCGCGGAGGATGTCCAGGTAATCCTCGATGGTTGCTTGCGGGTTGTCGCATTGCCAGCACATGGTGGCGCCCTTCCTGTGGTCGTTGCCGCAAGCCTGCGCCCGGCCACCGACAACTTCGCGGCGCGAATCACCTGGTTTGGGCGCGTGCCCGGTGGCTCCGGCTCGGAGGGCGCTTTTCCGATTCCCGCACCTGCCAACCAACTATCGGTAGATCGGGGCCAAGTCGTGCCGGGCACCGGTGATTTCGACGATCTCCACCGGCGCCGGGATGAGCCTCGCCGCGGCCCTCAGCTCGTCGATCGTTCCGAACGGGTCACGGGTCCCGTGGGTGAACACCGTCGGCGTGCGGATCGAGCCGAAGTGCTCGATGCGCAGCCGGTCCGGCTTGCCCGGCGGGTGCAGCGGGTAGGAGAACAACCTCAGGCCGTCCGCCTCCGCGCCGTCGGCCACGACCATCGACGTCAGCCGGCCCCCATAGGAGTGGCCACCGACGATCAGCGGCCCACCGGACAGCGCGCGGGCCGCGGCGATCGCCTCGGCCACCCCGGCCCGGTCGGCTGCCGATCCCGACGGCGGCCCCTTCGGCCGCCGCCTGCGGTAGGGCAGGTTGTAGCGCAACGCCAGCCAGCCCCGACCGGCCCACTCGTCGCAGAGGTGGACCAGCAGCGGGGAGTCCCGGTTCCCGCCGGCGCCGTGGGTGAGCAGCAGCACACCGGCCGGATCCCCGGCCGGCCGGTGCGCGATGGCGCCGATGGCGTCCAGGGCGGCTTCTGGGACGACAGAGGTCGGGTCGGTCATGTCCGCAACCGGAACAATGCCGAGACCGTGCCGCGCCCGCCGCCGAGCGGATAGGCCTCGTTCAGGCATGCGGTGATCCAGGCCTTGCCGAAGCCGACCGCCTCGGGCATCGGGTATCCGTGCGCCAGCGCGCCCGCAACGGCCGCGCTCAGCGTGTCACCCGCCCCGTGGTCGTTGCCGGTGTCGATGCGCGGCGCGTCGAACAGGTGAAAGTCCGTGCCGTCGAACAGCAGATCGGGACTGCGGGGCGCCGAGCGCAGGTGCCCGCCCTTGACCAGCACCCACCGCGGACCCAGATCGTGCAGTACCCGTGCGGCCCGGCGCTGCGAGTCGGCGTCGGTGACCTCGATGCCGGCCAGCAGGCGCACCTCGTCGAGGTTCGGGGTGATCAGGTCGGCCAACGGGAACAGCACGGTGCGCAGCGCGTCGAGCGCCGCAGGGTTCAGCAGGGCCTCCCCGCGGGAAGAGGCGCAGACCGGGTCGACCACCAGGGGCACGGACCCGGCCAGGCCCAGGCCCTGCCAGCACCCGGCGACGGTCTGCACTCCGGCCGCCGATGGCAACAGTCCCGTCTTTGCGGCCTGAATTCCGATGTCGGTGACCACTGCCTCGACCTGGCCCTCGACGATCTCGGGGGGAACTTCGTGAAACCCCTTGACTCCCTGCGAGTTCTGGACCGTCACCGCGGTCACCGCGGCCAGCGCGTGAACGCCCAGCAGAGCGAGGGTCCGCAGATCGGTCTGCAGTCCGGCACCGCCGCCGGAGTCCGACCCGGCGATGGTGAGCACCCGCGGCGGGGTCCGGCCAGGCGGTGTCAGCGGCGGTGCGGCTGGACCCGGGTTGGATGGATGAGGCGTTCTCACGCCGGCGGTCCTGAACGGATGTCGACGAAAACCGGGGCGTGGTCGCTGGGCGACCCGATCCGGTTCTTGCCGCTCTTGCGTTCGTCGCGGGCGATCTCGGCGTGCACCACCCGTTGCGCCAGGGCGGGTGAGGCCAGGATGAAGTCGATCCGCATCCCCTCGCGCCGGGGAAACCTCAACTGGGTGTAGTCCCAGTAGGTGTAGGTCCCGGGCCCGGGTGTGAACGGCCGGACGACGTCGGTGAAGGAGGCCTCGATATCCCGGAACGCCGCCCGTTCCGGTTCGGTCACATGGGTGGCGCCGCGGAAGACCTCGATGTCCCAGACGTCGTCGTCCTGGGGTGCGATGTTCCAGTCGCCGGTGAGGGCGATCTGCGCCTGTGGATCGTCGGCCAACCATGATGTCGCGGTGTTCTTCAGTGCAGCAAGCCATTCCAGCTTGTAGCGGTAGTGCGGATCGGTCACGGTGCGACCGTTGGGCACGTACAGGCTCCACACCCTGACCCCGCCGCAGGTCGCGCCGAGCGCCCGCGCCTCGTCCTTGCCCTCCCACGTCGGCTGGCCGGCGAAACCGGTCTGCACATCGTCGAAACCGACCCGGCTGGCGATGGCCACCCCGTTCCACTGGCTGTGCCCGGTGTGCACCACCTCGTAGCCCGCGCCGAGGAACGCCATGGCGGGAAACTTCTCGTCGGAGCATTTCGTCTCCTGCATGGCCAGCACGTCGACCTCCGCGCGCGCCATCCAGTCGAGCACCCGGTCGACCCGGGCGCGAATCGAATTGACGTTCCAGGTGGCGACCCGCACAGCGGCCATCGTCAGTGCCCGAAGGGGTCGGGCACGTCGCCGGGCATCCACGACAGCCCGGGGACGCCCCACCCGTGGGACTTGGCCGCCCGCTTGGCGGCCCGGGCGTGGCGCCCGATGAGCGTGTCCACGTACAGGAAGCCGTCGAGGTGTCCGGTCTCGTGCTGCAGCATTCGGGCGAACAGCCCGGTGCCCTCCAGGGTCACCGGCTTGCCGTCGGCGTCCAGGCCGGTGACCCTGGCCCACTGCGCGCGTCCGCAGGGAAACGACTCACCCGGCACCGACAGGCACCCCTCGTCGTCGAGCTCCGGGTCGGGCATGGTCTCAGGGATCTCCGAGGTCTCCAGCACCGGGTTGACGACCACACCGCGACGGCGGGTCGGTTTGCCGCGGTCCTCGGCGCAGTCGTAGACGAACAACCGCGAGCCGACCCCTATCTGGTTGGCCGCCAGACCGACTCCGTTGGCGGCGTCCATCGTCTGGTACATGTCGGCGATCAGTTCGATCACCTCCGGGGGCAGCGACCCGTCAGGGCCGACGGGCACCGGTGTGGTCGGGGTGTGCAGTACGGGATCGCCGAGGATCACGATGGGTCGGATCGCCATGGTCGGCAAGCTTAAAGAGCGGCCGACGCGCGGGCCGCGGTGCCGTCCGATTCGGGGCGGGCATGATTGAATGACCGCAAACCACAGCAATGTGATTTCCGCACCGCTGGGACTACTCGAAACCAATGCTCGAAACCGCTGAAAGGGTCGACGGATCGAATGGACGGCGCCATGGCACGGGCCGATCGGGCGATTGACGACGCGGACCTTCCCGAGGGTCTGAGCCGCCGCGAGTTCGACATCCTCGCCTTCGAACGGCAGTGGTGGAAGTACGCCGGCGCGAAGGAAGAGGCCATCAAGGAGCTCTTCTCGATGTCCGCCACGCGCTACTACCAGGTGCTCAACGCCCTGGTCGATCGGCCCGAGGCGCTGGCGGCCGACCCGATGCTCGTCAAGCGGCTCCGCCGGTTGCGGGCCAGTCGGCAGAAGGCCCGCGCCGCTCGGCGGCTGGGCTTCGAGTTTCCCTGAGGCCAGGGTTTACAGTTAGCCCGATGAGCGAGCGCGTCCCCGATTCGTCCGGGCTACCCCTGCGCGCCATGGTGATGGTGCTGTTGTTCCTGGGTGTGATCTTCCTGCTGGTCGGATTCCAGGCGATGCGTTCCGGCGGTGACAACAGCGACGACACCGTCCCCCGGACGATCACCACCACCACGACCAAACCGCCCGCCCCGAAGTCCGATGTGCGCGTCTACAGCGTGTTCGGCGACGAGCCGGCCGCGACCCGGGTTTCCGACCGGCTACGCGAAGCGGGCTGGAACGTGACCGAGGCCTCCACCATCGAGGTCGCCGAATTGCCCGTCACGACGGTCTATTTCGGGCCCGCCGAGGGCGAACAGGCCGCCGCCGAGGCGGTCGGGAAAATCCTGGAGGCGCCAGTGGCTCCGAGGATTCCCGAGATCGCCGAGCAGCCGCCTGGCGTGATCGTGTTGGTGACGGGCTGAGCCGGGTTAGGGTTACCGCCATGCGTAAGTTCGCCGTTCTCCTCTTCGCCGCCCCTGTCGCTCTGCTCAGTGCCTCCTGTACGCCCGATGAGCCGGTCTCGACCCAGCCCGGCACCACGCCCTCGGTGTGGACGGGCGCGCCGCCCCCGCCCTCGTTGGCCGAGGGCCACGGCGCAGCGCACGGCGGATCTCACGGAGGAGCGCCCGAGGCGCCGTCGGCTCAAACGCTCACCGCCCAGATCAATGGGCCCGACGGCAGTCAGGTCGCCGCGGCCACCATCGAGTTCCGCGATGACGACGAGTTCGCCACCGTCACCGTGCAGACCACCGCGGCGGGCAAGCTGTCGCCCGGTTTCCACGGCCTGCACATCCACTCCGTCGGCAAATGCGAGGTGAATTCGGTTGCCCCGAGCGGCGGCGCGCCGGGCGATTTCCTCTCTGCCGGGGGCCATCTGCAGGACGGCGGTCAGTCCGGCCACCCCAACCACGCCGGTGACCTTGCGCCGTTGCAGGTCCGGGGCGACGGCATGGCGACGCTGGTCACCACCACGATGGCCTTCGACCAGGCGGATCTGCTGGACGGTGAGGGAACGGCGATCATCATCCACGAGAGTTCGGACAACCTGGCCAACATTCCCGCCGATCGCTACCAGCAGACCAACGGCGCCCCGCCGCCGGACGAGACCACGCTGGCCACCGGCGATGGCGGCAAGCGGGTCGCCTGCGGTGTCATCGGCCCCGGCTAGGCTCGACTTCGAGGGTTCCCCGCGCCCGACCCTGGGCGTGGAGTGGGAGTTCGCGCTCATCGACGCGGACACCCGCGACCTGAGCAACGAGGCCGCCGCGGTCATCGACCACATCGGTGAAACCCCGCATGTCCACAAGGAACTGCTGCGCAACACTGTCGAGGTCGTCACTGGCATCTGCGAGACGGTCCCGGAGGCGATGGCCGACCTGCGCTCCACGCTGGTCTCCACCCGCGAGGTAGTGCAAGGACGGGGTATGGAGCTGTTCTGCGCGGGCACCCATCCGTTCGCGCAGTGGTCCACCCAGAAGCTCACAGACGCCCCCCGCTATGCCGAGCTGATCAAACGCACCCAATGGTGGGGCCGGCAGATGCTGATCTGGGGTGTGCACGTGCACGTCGGCGTCTCCTCCGCACACAAGGTCATGCCGATCATCTCCTCGCTGCTCAACTACTATCCGCACCTGCTGGCGTTATCGGCCTCCTCGCCGTTCTGGGCCAGCGAGGACACCGGCTACGCGAGCAACCGGGCCATGATGTTCCAGCAGCTGCCGACGGCCGGGCTGCCGTTTCAGTTCGGCACCTGGCGGGAGTTCGAGCGTTTCGTGCATGACCAGAAGACCACCGGCATCATCGATCACATCAACGAGATCCGTTGGGACATCAGGCCGTCCCCGCATCTGGGCACCATCGAGGTGCGGGTCTTCGACGGGGTGTCCAATCTGCGTGAGCTCTCCGCGCTGGTGGCGTTGACGCATTGTCTGATCGTGGATCTGGACCGTCGCCTCGACGCCGGTGAGCAACTGCCGGTGATGCCGCCCTGGCACGTTCAGGAGAACAAGTGGCGGGCCGCGCGCTACGGGCTGGACGCCATCATCATTCTCGACGCCGACAGCAACGAGCGGTTGGTGACCGAGGATCTCGATGACCTGCTGACCCGTCTGGACCCGGTGGCGCGGTCGTTGCACTGCGCCGAGGAACTGGCCGCCGTCGCCGACATTCCCCGGCTCGGCGCCTCCTATCAGCGGCAGCGCCGGGTCGCCGAGGAATACGACGGGGACCTGCGGGCGGTGGTCGACGCGCTCGTCGGCGAGTTGGATCTCGAGGAGGGGTGATGGTGCCCAGGAAGGTGTTGCCCGCAAAGGCGGGGGTGCTCGCGGTCGCGGCGTTAATGATCCTCCTCGGCGGTTGCAGTCGGCCGATCGACGGAACGCCGGTGGCCGCTCCGGGGGAGGTCGGCATGGGCGCCGGCGCGGATCTGCTCGAGACGACCTGCCGGGAATACGTGCCGATGGGGCAATCGGGCCGGCGCGAGGTGATGACGGCCATCGGTGAGGCAGGTAATCGTCTGGTCGCGACCAACCCGGATCTATGGGCCGGTGTCGCGGCGGCGCTGTGCACCTTCGCCGACCCGAGCGCCCCGGTGAAAGATGTCGTCACCGGCGGCGTCCGATGATGGCGTCGCGCGGTTCCGCCGGGGGATGACGTGACCGGGATCGCCCAGCCGATGTTCCCGCTGCAGTCGGCACCGCTGCCGGGCGAGACGTTGCCGCTGCGGATTTTCGAACCCCGGTATGCCCGGCTGGTGCAGGACTGTCTGGCCGCAGCGGACCCGGTATTCGGCGTGGTGCTGATCAGCCGGGGCCGGGAGGTGGGCGGCGGCGACGCCCGCAGCGAGGTGGGGACGATGGCGCGTATCGCCGAGCATGCCGACCTGGGGATGGGTCAGTACCAGCTGCTGGCGCCGGTGGGCGAGCGGATTCGGGTGCGGCGTTGGCTGCCGGACGATCCCTACCCGCGGGCGGTGATCGAGCCGTGGCCCGACGAGCCCGGCCCGCCGGTCGGCCCCGAGGAGATCGGTGTGGTGGTCGACCGCATCCTGGCGCTCTACCGGCGGGTTGCCGAGGCCCGTGGCGGCCGGCTGCGACCGGATGCCCTGGCCGTCGACGCCGGTACCGCCGACGACCCGTCCCGACACCTCTTCGCGCTGGCCGCCCGGGTCCCGATGGGTCAGGCCGACCGGTACGCGGTGCTGGCCGCGCCCAGCCTCGCCGAACGGGTCGCCGTGCTGACCGATGCGATCGACACCGTCACGGCCATGGTGGAGTTCCAGTTGTCCGAGGAGTGAGGGCGCTCAGCGGTCGGAGGCGAAGGCGCGCAGCGACTCGACCTGTTCGGCGTCCAGCGACGGGCGGACGTTGTCCCGGGCCGTGGCCACGTCGGCGGCGGTGACGTCGGCGGCGTCGATGGACCGCCGCATCGCGGTCAGGGCGGACTCGCGCAGCAGGGCCACGCAGTCGGCGGCGCTGTAGCCGTCGAGGTCGGCGGCCAGCGAGCGCAGGTCCACTTCGTCGCTCAGCGGCACCGATTTTCCCGCCGTCTTCAGAATCTGGTAGCGGGCTTCGGCATCCGGCGGTTCGACGAACACCAGCCGTTCCAGCCGGCCCGGGCGCAGCAGCGCGGGGTCGATCAGGTCGGGGCGGTTGGTGGCGCCGAGCACCACCACGTCGCGCAACGGCTCCACGCCGTCCAACTCGGTCAACAGGGCCGCCACCACCCGGTCGGTCACCCCCGAGTCGAAGCTCTGGCCGCGGCGTGGCGCCAGCGCGTCGATCTCGTCGAGGAACACCAGCGACGGTGCGGAATCCCTTGCCCGGCGGAACAGTTCGCGGACCGCCTTCTCCGAGGAACCCACCCACTTGTCCATCAGCTCCGAGCCCTTGACCGCGTGGACGCTGAGTCGGCCGGAACTGGCCAGCGCGCGCACCACGAAGGTCTTTCCGGTGCCGGGCGGCCCGTAGAGCAGCACGCCGCGGGGCGGTTCCACGCCGAGCCGGGAGAACGTGTCGGGATGTTGCAGCGGCCACAGCACCGCCTCGGTGAGCGCCTGCTTGGTCGACGCCATGTCGCCGACGTCGTCGAGTGTCACCGATCCGACCGCCACCTCCTGGGTGTTGGACCGCGACAGCGGCCGGATGACCGTCAGCGCACCGGTGAGGTCCTCCTGGGTGAGCACCGGGTCGGCGCCGCCGTCGCTGGCCCTCGCGGCCGCCCGCAGCGCGGCCTCGCGCACCAAGGCGGCTAGGTCGGCGCGCACGAATCCCGGTGTCCGGTCGGCAATCTCCTCGAGGTGAAGGTCGTCGGCGGGGACGTCACGGAGCAGGACCTCCAGCAGCGCCTTGCGGGTGGCGCCGTCGGGGAGGCTCAGGCCCAGTTCCCGGTCACACAGGTCCGGGGCGCGCAACCGGGGGTCCAGCGCGTCCGGTGACTGGGAGGTGGCCACCAGCGCGACACCGGGGGCGGCCACGGCCCTGCGCAGTTCGGCCAGGATCGAGGCGCCGACCGGCTCGGGTGGATCGGGTAGCAGCGCGTCGACATCGCTGACCAGCAGCACCCCGCCGCCGGCGATGACGTCGGCGACCGCCCGGGCGACCGCCCGGTGGCGCTCGTCGGGAGCCAGCGCGCCGGTGTCGGGTCCGTCGAGTTCGACCAGGCGCCGGCCCGCGCACACCGCGCGCACCAAACGGGCCTTGCCCACCCCGGCCGGACCGGTGATGAGAACGCCGAGATCGGGTTTGGCGCCGAGTTTCTCCAGCAGCGCCGGCTCGTCGAGCGCGAGTTTGAGCCACTCGGTCAGCCGGCCGGCCTGCACATGCTGGCCCTTGAGATCTTCGATGCTCACCGGTGGTTCCTCGGGCCATCGGGTGGGCGGGCTGACCGAGGCCGTCGACCCGGTGGGTGCCGCTACGGCGGGGGTCCCCTCATCCCAGGTCCCCGCACCCCAGGTCCCCGCACCCCAGGTCACCGACGAATTCGGTTGCACCGAAACGGGTCCGGCGGGGTCGGTGCCGGTGACGGTCAGCAGTTCGGAGGTCCAGGTGATCCCGACCGAGGCGGCCAGTGCGGTGGTCGCCGCCGAGGTCGAGGTGCCCGGGCCGAGATCCCGCGGCAGCAACGACACCGTGTCGCCCACCGTGAGCACCTTGCCCAGCAGTGCCTGACGCAGGGTGGCCGAGGACACCGACTTGGTGGCCAGGGCCGATCCGCTCAGCGTCACCGCCCGGGCGCCGTAGACGGTCGCCGGGGACACCAGCACGGTGGCGTCCTCGCGCAGCCCGGCATTGGACAACGTCACGTCGTCGAGCAGTGCGGTGCCGGTCGGTGTCCCGGCCGGTGCCACCCCGACCACGGCGGCCGTGCCGCGGGAACCCATGAGCGACACAGCATCCCACTCCCGGATTCCCAGCGCGGCGATCACCTCCGGGTGCAGCCGCACCACACCGCGGCGGGAGTCCAGCGCTGAGGTGTTGAGCCGCGCGGTCAGGGTGAGGCGTGAACTCACCGGTCCGATCCCGGCTTGCGCAGGCCCAGACGTGCGGTGGACCGGCGGTGCGGATGCCGCGCGCGGCTGGCGGCGCGGCGGGCGGCGCGGCGCTGCCGGGAGGTGGCGTCCCAGGTTTCCGGGTGCGCGGCGGCCCAGCGCTGGCTGCGGACGGTGAACGGGATGATGAGCAGGTAGCCGACGATGATCAGCAGCACCAGTATGTAGGGGAACAGCAGCAGGCCGGCGGCGGCGAGTGCCACCAGGCCGAGCAGGATCGGTGCGGAATTCGCCGGCACCGAAACGGATTTCAGCGCCAGGGTGGGGACCCGGCTCACCAGCAGTATCGAGTTGGCCGCCAGCCAGGCGCAGACGAACCAGGTCGAGGTCCACCATCCGTGGCCGAACTGCAGCATCGCCGCCAGCGGGCCGATCGAGCCCACCGCGCCGCACGGCGCAGGCATGCCGACGAAGTATTGGCGGGTGTAGGCGGGGCGGGTGTTGTCGTCTAGCAGAGCGTTGAACCGAGCCAGTCGCAGCACGATGCAGACGGCGTACAGCAGCACGAAGATCCAGCCGACCGGCGAATCCGACAACAGGGTCACATAGACGACCAGCGCCGGCGCGACGCCGAAATTCACCGCGTCGGCAAGGGAGTCGATCTCCGCGCCCATCGGGGACTGGGCGTGCAGGGCGCGGGCGATACCGCCGTCGATACCGTCCAGCACTGCGGCGGCACCGATCAACGCCAGTGCGATGTGTGCCCGCCCGTCGAGCGCGAACTTGATCGAGGTGAGGCCGGCGCAGATCGCCAGAACGGTGGTCGCGCTGGGCAGGATGCGCAGCCCCCGCCGGGATTGAATCGGGATCCGGGGGCTCGTCACGGCAGTCGTGCCAACACGGTCTCGCCGGCCAGGGCGCGCTGGCCGTTCTCGATGATCACCTCGGAGCCGGCCGGCAGGTAGGTGTCCAGCCGGGATCCGTACCGGACCAGCCCGTAGGTCTGCCCGATGTGCACCCTGTCGCCGGGGCGCACATCGCAGACGATCCGCCGTGCGACTAGCCCGGCGATCTGTACGGCCACCACCTCGTGTCCTTCCGGTGTGCGGATCACAACGCTGTTGCGCTCATTGTCCTCACTTGCGGCGGCCAGTTCGGCGGAATGGAAGCGCCCGGGCCGGTGCTCGACGGCCAGCACCTCGCCGCTGATCGGGCTGCGTTGCACATGCGCGTCGAACAGCGACAGGAAAATGCTGATCCGGGTGCGCGGTTCGGACCCGAGACCCAGTTCAGCGGGCACCGGCGCGGTGTCGATCAGACAGACCTGCCCGTCGGCGGCGGCGACGACCATGCCGGGACGGGTGGGTGGAGTGCGGTGGGGGTGGCGGAAGAACCCCGCGTTGGCGCCGGCGGCGGCGAGGCCGGCGTTACGGATCCAGCGGTGGTTGCGTCCCAGGGCCGCCACCGCCACACCGGCGGCGATGAAGGGGAAACCCGCGGGATGGATCGGCGGAACCGTCGATCGCACCAGGGCGGCCAGCCGTTGCGGGGCGGACTTGAGTTCGTCTTCGGGGCGTCTGGCCATTTCCCTGAGTCTAGTCAGGACCGGTCGGGGAGATGACCCACATTTCGACCTCTTCCCCGGCATCGACGTGTGTGACGTCCTCGGGGATGTCGAGCAGACAGTTCGCCGATGCCAGCCAGCGCAGGTGGTGGGAGGCGGCCGGACCGTAACCGGTGACGGTGCCGGCGGCAGGGTCATAGACGCCGCGGCGGAACTGACGTTTGCCGCGGGGCGAGGTCAGCGCCTCGGTGAGCGCCGCTGTGCGGCGCGGCCGCTCCGTGCCGGGCATGCCCATGGCGACGCGCAGGGCCGGGCGGATGAACACCTCGAAGGAGACCAGGGCGCTGACCGGATTGCCGGGAAGGGTGATGATCGGGCAGCCGTCGGCCGTGCGGCCGGCCCCCTGCGGCATGCCGGGCTGCATGGCGACTTTGACGAACTCCACGCCCCGGGCTCCGAACGCGTCCTTGACCACTTCGTAGGCGCCGGCGCTGACACCGCCGGAGGTGATGACCAGATCCGCGTGCCCGGCGTGGCTGGAGAGCAGCGCCCGAAACCGTTCCACGTCGTCGGGGCACATGGTCACACCGACCACCTCTGCCCCGGCGTCGCGCGCGGCGGCGGCGAGCATGACGGCGTTGGACTCGTAGATCTGCCCGGGTGCCAGATCGGTTCCGGCAGGCACCAGTTCCGATCCGGTGGAGACCACCAGCACCCGCTGGCGCGGAATCACCGTCAGGGTGTCGACGCCCAGGGCGGCGACGAGTCCGAGCGCGGCCGGGGTGATCACCTGGCCGGCCCGCAGCACCGTCATACCCGCCGTGACGTCCTCCCCGGCCTTGCGGATGTGTTGCCCGGTCCTGGCCGCTGAGCGGATCGTGACCGTCGGCATCCCGCCGTCGGTGGCCTCCACCGGAACCACCGCCGTGGCCCCGGCCGGCAGCGGCGCTCCGGTCATGATCCGGTGCGCGGTACCCGCGGCCAGGGTGAGTCGGTCGGTGCGTCCGGCCGGAATATCTTCGGCGACAGGCAGTTCCACCGGCGAATCGGCGTTCGCCGCGGCGACGTCCTCGGCGTGGACCGCATACCCGTCCATCGCCGAGTTGTCGAAGACCGGCAGGGACAGCGGTGCGACGAGATCGCCTGCCAGGACCAGACCCAACGCCTCGGCGAGCCGGCACCGGTGCGGTGTCCGCGCGGAGATCAGTTCCGCGACGACCCGGCGGTGCTCGTCGACCGTGCGCATCCGGGACTGATCGGGGATCCGGCCGTGTGCGGACATTCGGTTCAGACCGGGAAGGTGACGCCGGTCAGTTCCTCCGACACCGTCCACAGCCGCTCCTGGATGGCCACGTCCTGGGACTGCTTGGTCGAGGTCACCAGCACCGGGTAGCCGCGCAGTTCGCGGAAACCGTCCGGTCCGTAGTACTGGCCGCCTCGCACCGCCGGATCGGTGGCGGCGCGCAGCGTCGGCAGCGCACCCAATTCCGAGCTGTTCAGCAGCTTGCCCGAGAGCCAGTTGACGCCGGGCAGGCTTGCGCCGGGAACGTGGCGGACCAACTCGGTGGCCGCTACACCCGGATGCGCCGCCACGGCAATGGTTTTCGCCTCCGCTGCCGCCAGTCGGCGCTGCAGGTCGTAGGCGAACATCAGGTTGGCCAGCTTGGACTGACCGTAGGCGGCGACACGGTCGTAGCGGCGGCGCTCCCACTGCAGGTCGTCGAAGTCGATCTTGGCGCGGATGTTATGGGCGATGCTGGCCACCACCACGACCCGGGACCCCTCGACATCGAGCAGGTTCTTCAACAGCAGTCCGGTGAGTGCGAAATGCCCGAGATGGTTGGTGCCGAACTGCAATTCGAAACCGTCGGCGGTGGTCTGCTTGGGCGGGTACATCACCCCGGCGTTGTTGATCAGCAGGTCGATGCGCGGGTAGGTCTCCGCCATCTCGGCCGCTGCGTCGCGCACCGAGGCCAGCGAACCCAGGTCCAGTTTCCGCACGGTGACATCGGCCCCCGGCGAGAGGGCCCGGATGCGGGCCGCCGCCGCGTCGCCCTTGGCGGTGTCGCGAACGGCCATCACCACTTTGGCGCCGCGGCCGGCGAGTACCCGCGCGGTGTCGTAACCGAGTCCGGTGTTGGAGCCGGTGATGACAGCCAGGCGTCCGGTCTGATCGGGCACGTCGTTCTCAGTCCATCGCATGCCTAGAAGATACGGGCAACGAACCGGGCGGGAAAACGGGCCGAACCGGGCGCCCGGCCCATGGTGCGCCTACTGTTTCCCTATGGCTGTCGGCGGAGTCCTGTTCGACATCGACGGAGTCCTGGTGACCTCCTGGCGGCCCATCGCGGGCGCGGCGGAGACGTTGCGGGTGCTGGCCGATCATCAGATCGCCTGCTCGTATCTGACCAACACCACCACCCGGACCCGTGCGGAGATCGCCGCGGCGCTGAGCTCGGCCGGGATGGTGGTGCGGCCCGACGAGGTCATCACCGCCGCGGTCCTCACCGCCGACTACGTCCGGGACCACTACCCGGGGGCCCGCTGCTTCCTGGTCAACGACGGCGACATCACCGAGGACATGCCGGGCGTGGACATCGTCGGACCGTCCGACCGGATCGAGAAGCCGGATGTGATCCTGCTCGGCGGCGCCGGGGAGCAGTACACCCATCTCACGCTGAGCCGGGTCTATGACTGGATGACCCAGGGCGTCCCGGTGATCGCCATGCACCGCAGCACGGCCTGGAACACCGTCGAGGGTCTGCGCATCGACACCGGGATGTACCTGATCGGCATGGAGCAGACCTCCGGCCGTAAGGCCGTCGCCGTCGGCAAACCGGCGCCGGCGGGTTTCCAGGCGGCCGCCGCCCGGCTGGGGGTGGAGCCGGAGGAGATGTACATGGTCGGTGACGACCTGAACAACGACGTCCTGGCCGCCCAGGTCGTGGGCATGACCGGGGTGCTGGTGCGCACCGGCAAGTTCCGCCCGGACACGCTGGAGCGCTGGGCCGCCGATGAGTTCGCCATGCAGCCCAACCACGTGCTGGACTCGGTCGCCGACCTGCCCGCCCTGCTAGGCCTTTAGCGAGCGAACGGCCTCGATCCGGGCCTGCAGCTGGTCTCTGTTGGCCGCGGCCACCGGCGGCCCGCCGCAGACCCGGCGCAGCTCGTTGTGAATCCAGCCGTGCGAGCGGCCGGTGCGGTGATGGGTCGCGGCCACCAGGGCGTTGAGCTCCCGGCGCAGTTCCCGTAGCTGGCCGTGGGTGGTCCGGGGTGGGGGCGGGGTACCGCTGGCCGAGCGCACCGCGAGCTGCTCCTCTTGGCGGCGGCGCAACAGGTCGCGCATCTGTTCGGCGTCGAGCAGCCCGGGGATGCCCAGGTAATCGGCCTCCTCCTCGCTGCCGGCCGGGGTGGCGGTGCCGAACGAGGCGCCGTCGAAGATCACCTGATCCAACTCGGCGTCGGCGCCCAGCGACTGGAAACCGGTGTCGGCCTCGGACGGTTCGGTGCGGCGCCGCTCGACCGGGGCGTCGTCGTCGAACGTCTCCCGGTGCGGTTTGCCCAGCACGTGGTTGCGCTGCTCCTCGAGCTCACTGGCCAGTTGCAGCAGGGTGGGCACCGACGGCAGGAAGATGCTCGCCGTTTCGCCGGCGGCGCGGGAGCGGACGAACCGCCCGACGGCCTGGGCGAAGAACAACGGCGTCGAGGCGCTGGTCGCGTAGACGCCCACCGCCAGCCGCGGCACGTCCACACCCTCGGAGACCATCCGCACCGCGACCAGCCACTTGCTGGTGCTTTCGGAGAACTGTCCGATGCGCTCCGAGGAGCCCGGGTCATCGGAGAGCACCACCGTGGCGGCCTCGCCGGTGAGCCTGCGCAGCAACTCGGCGTAGGCCCGTGCGGTGGTCTGGTCGGAGGCGATCACCATGCCGCCCGCGTCCGGGATGCCGCCGGCCCGCAACTGGTTGAGCCGGGTGTCGGCGGCCTTGATCACCGCGGGCATCCACTCGCCGTCGGGATCCAGCGCGGTGCGCCAGGCCCGCGCGGTGTGTTCGGCGTTGAGCGGCTCGCCAAGCCGGGCCGCGTACTCCTCGCCGGCGCTGTTGCGCCAGCGGGCCTCGCCGGAATACGCCAGGAAGATGACCGGGCGCACCACCCCGTCGGTCAGGGCGTCGGAATAGCCGTAGGTGTGGTCGGCCTCCGAGCGCAGCAGGCCCTGGCTGTCGGGGGCGTAGGTGACGAACGGGATGGGGCTGTCGTCGCTGCGGAACGGTGTCCCGGTCAGGGCCAGTCGGCGGGTCGCGTCGCCGAAGGCCTCCCGGATGCCCTCACCCCAACTCTTGGCGTCCCCGCCGTGGTGGATCTCGTCGAAGATCACCAGGGTACGGCGGCCCTCGGTGCGCACCCGGTGGCGCGTCGGATGGCTGGCGACCTGGGCATAGGTGACGGCGACGCCGTGGTAGTCGCCGGAGGTCTGGGCCTGGGAGTTGGAGAACCGCGGGTCCAGCGCGATACCGAAAGAGGAGGCTGCGGCCGCCCACTGGACCTTCAGGTGTTCGGTGGGGACCACCACGGTGACCCGCTCCACGGTGCCGTCGGCCAGCAGTTCCCCGGCGATCTTCAGGGCGAAGGTGGTCTTTCCGGCACCGGGCGTGGCGACTAGCAGAAAATCCCTCGGCCTGCCGGCCAGATACCGCACCAACGCACGCCGTTGCCAGCCCCGCAGAGCCCGGGTGCTGGGCGCCTCGATTGCCCCCACCCTGGAGCTCCTTCCGACCGAGATGCACTCTAGCGCAGCCAGATCCACCGGTTCGGGTCGCGGGTGCTCGTGTCCGGTCGCAACCACCGGTTGCTCCGCTGCCGGTCGGCGTGAAACGCTGAGGTGAGCGGGCCCGGGGAGGTGGCACAGTGATATCACCGAGGTCGATATCACCGAGGTCGATATCACCGAGGTCGATATCACTGAAGTCGCTGTCGATCGTGGTCGCGATGGTTCTCTTGGTGTTCGCGAGTCCGGTGGCGACCCCTGCTGCCGCTGCCGAGGAAGCCGTATTGATCCCGGGGGCCAGTCCATTCAAGGCGATCAACCCGATCTACCCGTTGATCGCGGGCTTCTACCGGTTTATCGGCGTCAACCTCCACGGGGACGCCGATCCGCAGGTTCTCGACTACTCGCAGGATCCACTCGCCACCGACCGCGCGCTCCTCGACGGGGTCAGGCAGGGCGAACTCACCGTTCGCGAGATCGACGGGAAGGTCGTCGTGATCGGCGAATCGATGGGCGCCATGGTCGCGGCGAGACTCGCGGTGGAGTTGGCCGGCAGCGCCGAGCCCCCCTCGCCCGATGACATCAGGTTCGTTCTGATCGCCTCGCCCGAGGAAGGTGTGGCCGGATACTTCGCGGAGGGCACCTACATTCCCCTGCTGAACTACCGGGTCACCCGCGTTGCCCAGTCCGTTTACCCCACGACGGTCGTGATCGGGGAATATGACGGCTGGTCGGATCCGCCCGACCGGCCGTGGAATCTGGTTGCCGTGGCCAACGCCCTGGTGGGCGTGATCTACGCGCACGGGCCGGCGATTTGGTCGGTCGATCCCAGTGCCGTGCCGCCGGAGAACATCACCGTCGACGGCAACGTCACCCGGTATCTGGTACCCGCCCCGAACCTCCCGCTGACCCGGCCGTTGCGCGACATCGGGATCCCCGACAACCTGGTCGACAAGGTCGACGAGTTCCTTCGCCCCATCGTCGACGCCGGATACGTCCGACACGACAAGCCCGGTGACACACGTCCGTATTTGTCCGGCGGATCCATCCGGCGCAATGTGGTGGGTGAGCGGCCGGTGGCCAAAGCGTCGGCGATGGTGAAGCCCGTGCGCACCGTCTCCAGGGGTGATTCCCGCCGGGCGGTTCGCGGCGGCCTACGCGCTGGGTGAACAGTCTTGCACTCGCCATGGCCGAGTGCTAAAAAAGACGTTGGCACTCACGACCGGTGAGTGCTAGGTCGGGACGGTGAGACCGCAGCCCTTGACAGCTGGGGTCGTCCGTCGCGGGCACTGCGTCCGGCCAAAATCGTGTCACCCCCCAAACCGGAGGATTCACACCGCAATGTCCAAGATTATTGCGTACGACGAAGAGGCCCGCCGCGGCCTCGAGCGGGGTCTGAACGCCCTCGCCGACGCGGTGAAGGTCACCCTGGGCCCGAAGGGCCGCAACGTCGTTCTGGAGAAGAAGTGGGGCGCCCCCACGATCACCAACGATGGCGTGTCCATCGCCAAGGAGATCGAGCTGGAGGATCCCTACGAGAAGATCGGCGCCGAGCTGGTCAAGGAAGTCGCCAAGAAGACCGACGACGTCGCCGGCGACGGCACCACCACGGCCACCGTGCTGGCACAGGCGCTGGTTCGCGAGGGCCTGCGCAACGTGGCGGCCGGCGCCAACCCGCTCGGCCTCAAGCGCGGCATCGAGAAGGCCGTCGAGAAGGTCACCGAGACCCTGCTCAAGTCGGCTAAGGAGGTCGAGACCAAGGAGCAGATCGCGGCGACCGCCGGGATCTCCGCCGGCGACCAGACCATCGGCGACCTGATCGCCGAGGCCATGGACAAGGTCGGCAACGAAGGTGTCATCACCGTCGAGGAGTCCAACACCTTCGGACTGCAGCTCGAGCTCACCGAGGGTATGCGCTTCGACAAGGGCTACATCTCGGGTTACTTCGTGACCGACGCCGAGCGTCAGGAAGCCGTTCTGGAGGATCCCTACATCCTTCTGGTCAGCTCGAAGATCTCGACCGTCAAGGATCTGCTGCCGCTGCTGGAGAAGGTCATCCAGTCCGGCAAGCCGCTGCTGATCATCGCCGAGGACGTCGAGGGCGAGGCCCTGTCGACCCTGGTGGTCAACAAGATCCGCGGCACCTTCAAGTCCGTCGCCGTCAAGGCCCCGGGCTTCGGTGACCGCCGCAAGGCGATGCTGCAGGACATGGCCATCCTCACCGGTGGTCAGGTCATCAGCGAAGAGGTCGGGCTGTCCCTGGAGACCGCCGACACCTCGCTGCTCGGCCAGGCCCGCAAGGTCGTCGTCACCAAGGACGAGACCACCATCGTCGAGGGTGCCGGTGACTCCGAGGCCATCGCCGGCCGGGTCGCCCAGATCCGTAGCGAGATCGAGAACAGCGACTCCGACTACGACCGCGAGAAGCTGCAGGAGCGTCTGGCCAAGCTGGCCGGCGGTGTTGCGGTGATCAAGGCCGGCGCGGCCACCGAGGTCGAGCTCAAGGAGCGCAAGCACCGCATCGAGGACGCCGTGCGCAACGCCAAGGCCGCTGTTGAGGAGGGCATCGTCGCCGGTGGCGGCGTGGCTCTGCTGCAGTCGGCCCCGGCACTCGACGAGCTGTCGCTGTCCGGCGACGAGGCCACCGGTGCCAACATCGTGCGTGTTGCGCTGGAGGCCCCGCTCAAGCAGATCGCCTTCAACGCCGGCCTGGAGCCGGGCGTTGTCGCCGAGAAGGTCCGCAACTCGGAGTCCGGTACCGGCCTGAACGCCGCGACCAACTCCTACGAGGACCTGCTCAAGGCCGGCGTCGCCGACCCGGTCAAGGTCACCCGCTCGGCGCTGCAGAACGCGGCGTCCATCGCGGCGCTGTTCCTGACCACCGAGGCGGTCGTCGCCGACAAGCCGGAGAAGGCCGCGGCTCCCGCCGCCGACCCGACCGGTGGCATGGGCGGCATGGACTTCTAAGTCCACATTCGAAAGGTGCCCGGCTGCGTCACGCAGCCGGGCACTTTCGTGTTCTTGAGGGATTAGACGTTCTGGTCGTGGATCGGCAACTCGATCGCGATGTCGCCGATGTCGATGATGCCGAACGTCGTGAAGTTCTCGAAGTTCGTCGCCGAACTGGTGATCTGCAGCGTCAGGCTGCCGCCCGCCGGTGTCGTGTAGGCGATGTCGGACAGTGGGATGTCCACGGTGCGCTCCTGCCCGTCGAGTATCACCGGGATCGGGGTGACGATGTTGCCGAGCACCAGCTTGGTCGTATCGTCGACCAGCTGCGCGTACACCGTGCGGCTGGTGCCCAATCCGCGGTAGGTGAAGCTCAGGGTGGGCGCGCCGACGATCTGGCTGCCCGCCGCCGGGGTGAGGTCCAGGTTGATCGCATTCCACGCCGGGCTGGCGTTGCCGATCGTCAGGACCGGGGAAACCCCCTCCACCCCGCCGGGTCCGGAACCGCCGATGATGGGTCCCAGGCCCAGCAGTCCGCCGGTGCCGGTCTTGGTGTAGCGATCGTTGTTGAACCCGGTCTCGAAGGGCAGCAGCTCCGAGCTGTAGTAATCGCCCAACTGGTCGTACCACTGGAACTTCGGGATCAGCGTTGAGGTGTCCTGGATTCCCACCACGTAGCGGTCGAGCCACTTGAGGTTGTCGACGAAGCCGAGGTCTTCCTGGTACTCGTTGAGTGGGACGTTGCAGCTGCCGTGACCGCCGCAGAACCACACCATCTTCGTCTCGGTTCCTGCCTCGACCAGCGTCTGGGCGTTGGCCACCGACTGGGCCAGCGGGAACAGGATGTCCTGGACGCCCTGGAAGATCAGCGCGGGCGCGGTGATGTTGCCGACCAGCGGGGTCGGCCCGGCGCTGGCCAGCACCGCCTGCCCCGTCTCGCTGATCCAGCCCAGCAGGTCGCCGGTGAGCACCCCCTGGTAGACCTGCGAGTTGACGTCGGTACGGGAGATCAGCAGGATCCCCGCCAGCAGCGTGCCGAAGCCGGTCTTGAACTGGTTGTAGTTCGGGTACAGAGCGCTGAGCAGCGAGTTCCACGAGATCTCCGGGGCGATCGCGTCGACGCGGGGGTCGGTCGCGGCCGTCGTCCACGGGATGCCGCCGCCATAGGAGCCGCCCACCATCCCGATGAGCGGATCGCCCTCCTCGACCGCCGCCTGCTGATACGCGGGGTTACCGGAGCTGGCGAGCCAGGAGATCAGCGCCGAGACGTCCCGCGCTTCGAAGAGCGGGGCATCGACCTGCATTCCGGGCAGGCTCGGGTCCTTGGTGGCGAAACTCCCGCGCGGGTCCCAGCTGATGACGTTGAAGCCGGTGGAGGCGGTGTAGGAGGGGCCGCCGTCGGTGGAGATCCACTCACCGTCGCGCAGCACCGGCAGGCCGGGGGTGAGGCTGCCCAGGTTGGTCGCCCCGAGTTGGCCGTTGGGATCGGTCGGGTTGGTGATACCGGGGGTGCCCAACCCCGGGCCGAGCAGGACGGTGGGTGCGGACTGCACCTCGCCGGTGGCCACGTTGGTGGCGGGGAAGTAGTTCGCGCTGACCATGAGCCCGTCGAACGACTCCACCTTGGTGGTGAAGGCGGTCGGCCGTCCCTCGGCCAGTTCGTAGGCGCTGACGTCGAACCTCACCACTTGCGATGCCCCGATGATCGGCGCCAGCAGGGTGCTGACCAGCGGTAACTGCTGCAGCAGGCCGATGACGGTCGGGGCGATGAGTCCGACGACGGGGATGCTGGCCAGGAAGGTGTCGAACGGGGTCTGCTCGGAGACCCGGATCTTGAAGGTCTCGAACGTGTCCGGGTTGTACAGCGCGGTCTCGTCGGGGATGTAGAAGAACTCGCCGCTGTCGCTGAACAGGGTGGCCTGCGAGAAGATGTCGTCGCTGACGGCGCCGAGCTTTCCGCCCAGGCTCGGGTTGGAGACCGTCTGGTAGGTCAGCGGATTGGACGAGGTGGCGCCGAGGGTGCCGACCAGCACGCCGGGGTAATCCGTCCCGTCGAACGTCCCGCCCCAGGTGACCGACGGGTTGACGGTGATGGGGCCGTCCGCCTGCGCGGCAGCCTGGGCTGATGCCTGTGCTGGGGCCTGTGCTGGGGTTTGACTGGTCACGGGCTCGGCGACCGTGGCCGCTCTGAGCGGAGCGCGGCGGGCGGCCTCCAGCAACGCCACATCGGCAGTCGAGCCGACCGGACTCGTGTCGGCGGTGGCGGTGGTGGCGGCCGGCGTGGCAACGAGTGCGCCGACCGCGGCGATACGGGGTGAATCAGCCCGCGCGCCGGCTACTGCGCCCGCTGGTCGGGGTGTGGTCCGGGCCTGGCGCCCCGGTTGCTTCGACACGCCTCGCGCCTGCGTTGCGTGCGCCCGGCTGCCGGTGGAGGCCGTCGATTCCGCTTCGGTGTCGGCGCAAGCGGTGGCAACCGTGAACCACGCCGACCCCACGCCGAGGGCCACTGCGAGTCCGGCGACCCGTCCCACGAATCTCGATGCCCCCACGGCGGAACTCCTCACGTTTGCGGCGCTCCGGAGCGGCGGTGCTCCCGGGCGGTGAAACCGGACCGTACAGCAAAAAGACCCGGAAAATGCGGCTCTTCTGAGCCTTCCGTGGGTCGGTTTCGGCGCGGATGGGCAGCATGAGGGTCTGGCGGGCGCTGCCGGCAATTACTCCACGAGCAGTCGCTTCCTACGGTCTAAACTCCATCGGATGGCGATGGGACCGCGCGACGAGCACAGGTCCGGCTACCGGGGCTCCACCAAGGGGCTTCGTTGGGCGTTGGCGTTGGTGTCCGTGATCGCTCTGGCTTCAACGATTGCCGCGGTGACGCTGTGGCTCAAACCCCGTCACGCCGAGCAGTCTGCTCCCGGCCAGCATGCCGGGCAGGCTCCACTCGACCAGAAGGCGTCCACCGGGGTGCCCCGCGCCGACCTGGAGCAGATCACCGGCCAAGAGGTAAGGCTGAAATTTCCCGGGCCACCCGTTCGGGTCACCTGCCCCGATGGCCTGCCGGCCAAGGTCGGCGCATCCGAGGATTGCGTGCTCCGTCGCTTCGGCAATGAGTTCCGCCTGACCATCACCATCACCAAGGTCACATCACCCAGTGACGTGAACTGGACGTTTACGTTGGGTGAGAAGCTTCCAGGATCGTGAGGCTCCTTAGCTGGGAGTTTCGACTATCGCGGGTCTTCACCCCGCCGGTAGGGTCGGTCCATGGCCGAGGATTTCCAGGACGCCGCATCAGCCCGCGAGATCCTCCGGGACTCCTTCACCCGGATCATCGAGCACGTCGACGATGTCACCGACGGCCTGTCCGACGAGGTCTCCTTCTTCCGGCCGGCCCCGGAGGCCAACAGCATCTGCTGGCTGATCTGGCACAGTGCCCGGATCCAGGACGCGCAACTTGGCCAGATCGCCGGCGTGGAGCAGGTCTGGTTCACCGGCGGATGGGTCGACCGGTTCGGGCTGGATCTGCCGCGCGACGCCCACGGCTACGGCCACACCTCAGATGAGGTGGCCAAGGTCCGGGCGCCGGCCGATCTGCTGGCCGGCTATTACCACGCCGTGCACAAGATGACCCTCGAATACATCGCCAGCGTCACCGCCGCCGAACTCGCCCGAGTCGTCGACGAGCACTGGAATCCGCCGGTGACCGCGAGCGTCCGTCTGGTGAGCATCGTCGACGATTGCGCCCAGCACCTCGGCCAGGCGAAGTATGTCCGGGGGATCGCCGGATGAGCGGCACTGGCTACGATGGCGCCCATGATGCGCTCGGCCGCAACGGTTCTGATGTGGCTGGTCACCACGGTGCTGTTGGCGGCGTCGATCCCCGCGGCCTGGGCGCAGCTGAATCTGGTTGACCGCGGGGGCTATACCGCGCTGGCCGAGCGTGCCGCCGCCGACCCGCAGTTGCAGACCGCGATGGCCGGGGAGCTGACGGCGCAGGTGGGCAGGTTGGGTTCCGGGGTCGACTCCACCGTCGTGAGCCGTATCGCCACCGCCTACACCTCCAGCACGGCATTCCCGCGGCAGTTCGCCGAGGCCAACGACTTCGCCCACCGCTGGCTGTTCACCAACACGGTTCCGGCGACCGTCGATCCGCAGGGCCGCTGGGTGATCGACCTCGCCCCGATGCTCTCCGATGCGGCCTTCGCCCAGACCCTGCGCGACTTCGACATCACGGTGCCCTCATCGGTGCCGATCCCGCTGACCGACGACGCTCCCTCCTTCCTACGCCCGGGCGCATTCCGGATGGCCGGACAGTGGGGCCCGTGGCTGAGTCTGGGCCTCGCCGTCCTCGCCGCGGCGAGCGCCCTGCTGACGGTGTTCGCGGCGCGGGCTCGCGGCAAGGCGATTGCGGCACTGGGGGTCTCGGGGCTCATCGTCGGCGCTGCGGGCTGGGCGGGAATCGCGATCGGGCAGGGGCATCTCCGCGAAGCGCTGAACAACACCTCGGGAACCACCCGCAGGGTCGCCGACGTCATGGTGGCGACCGCCCAGGACAGCATGCACCAGTGGCTCAACGTGACGCTGATCGTCGGCGGCGGGCTGGTGATCGTCGGGGTGATCGTCTCACTGCTGACTGGCCTGGCCCGCACGTCCTAGGGTGGCGTGCAGGAACGAGTACGACAGTGCGCTTTTGAACGCGGTCTGGGCATTGTCGGCGGCGCCGGCGTGCCCGCCCTCGACATTTTCGTAGTACCAGACCGTGTGCCCGGCCTCGGTGAGGGCGGCGGTCATCTTGCGCGCATGGCCGGGATGCACGCGGTCGTCGCGGGTCGAGGTCGTCATCAGCACCGGGGGACAGCTCCGCTCGGCGCTGATGTTCTGGTAGGGCGAGTACTCGGAGATGAACGCCCAGTCGTCGGGGTCGTCGGGATCGCCGTACTCGGCCACCCACGACGCCCCGGCCAGCAGCAGGTGGAACCGCTTCATATCCAGCAGCGGCACCTGGCACACCAGCGCGCCGAACAACTCCGGATACTTGGTCGCCATGATGCCCATCAGCAGCCCGCCGTTGCTGCCGCCCTGTGCGCCGAGCAGCTCCGGGGTGGTGATCCCCCGTTCGACCAGGTCCCGGGCCACCGCGGCGAAGTCCTCGGCCACCTTGTGCCGGCCCTCGCGCATCGCCTGGGTGTGCCAGCCCGGGCCGTACTCGCCCCCGCCACGGATGTTGGCCAGCGCGTAGGTGCCGCCCCGCTCCAGCCACAACCGGCCCAGCACTCCGGCGTAGCCGGGGGTCTGGGACACCTCGAAACCGCCGTAGCCGCCCAGCAGGGTCGGCTGCGGTGACTGGCAATCATCCTGTCCGACAACGAAATACGGAACCCGGGTGCCGTCGTCGGAGGTCGCGAAGTACTGCCGCACGGTCAGGCCGGCGGAGTCGAAGAACGCCGGGGCGGTCTTGATCACCTCGAAATGGCCGTCGGTGGTGCCGTACAACAACCGTGACGGGGTCAGAAACCCGCTGGAATCGAGGAAGATCTCATCGCCGGTGTGGTCGGCGGTGACGATCGCGGTGTTGCTGTTGGGCTCCAGGCCGCGGGCCGGGGTGCGGGTCCAGGTGCGCGGGGTGACGATGTCGACGCGGCTGGCGACATCGGTGAGGGTGACCATCACCAGCCGGTCCCGGGTCCAGGCGTACTGGTGCAGGCAGGTGTGTTCGTCGGGCTCGAATACCGTCGCCAATTCCGCTGTGCCGTCGATGAATTGCTCGTAGTCGGCCGCCAGCAGGGAGCCGGCCCGATAGAAGCCGGAGGGATGGTTCCAGTCGGTGCGCAATTCGATCAGGATCCAGTCCCGGTGCACCGCGACACTCGCGTCCGATGGGGCGTCGAGGTGGATGAGTTCACCGGAGCACAGTTGGTAGACGAGATCGTTGAAGAAGTCGACGGCCCGGTAGATCAGGGTGCGTTCGTACCCGGGTGTGCGGTCCACACCGGCGGACACGATCACGTCGGTCGGGGCGCCGGTGAACAGTGTTTCCGCCTCCTCCAGCGACTGTCCCCGCCGCCAGCGCTTGAGCACCCGGGGGTAGCCGGACTCGGTCAGCGATCCGGGGCCGAAGTCGGTTCCCACCAGCAGGGTGTCCGGGTCCTCCCAGGTCACTCGGGACTTCGCCTCCGGCAGCGCGAAGCCATCGGGTACGAATGTTGCCGTCCGCATGTCGAATTCGCGGACCACCGTCGCGTCGGAACCGCCGCGGGACAGCGAGATCAGCGCCAGCGTGTGGTCGGGGTCGAGGACGTCGGCGCCGGCCCACACCCAGTTCTCGTCCTCCGCGTGCGCCAGGGCGTCGACGTCGATGAGGATCTCCCAGTCGGTCTCATCGCTGCGGTAGCTGTGCAGTGTGGTGCGCCGCCACAGTCCGCGAGGGTTGTCGGCGTCCCGCCAGAAGTTGTAGAGGTGTTCCCCGCGGCGGCGAACGTAGGGGATGCGGGTGTCGGTGTCGAGCACCTCCAAGGCCTCGGCACGCATCCGCTCGAAGGTCTCATCGCCGAACCGTCCGATGGTGGCCTGGTTGCGTTCGTGCACCCAGTCCAACGCGTCGCGCCCGTCGATGTCTTCCAGCCACAAATGGGGGTCCTCGGCCATGCCGCCATTGTTGCGCCTGGAGGTAGTGTGACCTGCATTACATGCCCCGATCCCAAGGAATCCGCCGATGACCGTTTACGCACGTCCGGGTGCCTCCGGCGCGCTGATGTCCTTCCCTGGCCGCTATGAGAACTTCATCGGCGGACAATGGACGCCGCCCGCCGAAGGCCGCTACTTCGAAAATCCCTCCCCGGTCACCGGCGAGGTGTTCTGCGAGGTGGCCCGGTCGACGTCGGCCGATGTGGAGAGGGCCCTCGACGCCGCCCACGCCGCCGCACCGGCGTGGGGCAGGACCACCGTCGCCGAGCGGGCGTTACTGCTCAACCGGATCGCCGACCGGATCGAGACGAATCTGGAGCAGGTCGCACTGGCGGAGTCCTGGGACAACGGCAAGCCGATCCGCGAGACGCTCAACGCCGACATCCCGTTGGCGGTGGATCACTTCCGCTACTTCGCGGCGGCCATCCGGGCCCAGGAGGGATCGCTGAGCCAGATCGACGACGACACCGTCGCCTACCACTTCCACGAGCCGCTCGGCGTGGTCGGCCAGATCATCCCCTGGAACTTCCCGATCCTGATGGCGGTCTGGAAGCTCGCTCCCGCGCTGGCCGCCGGCAACGCCGTGGTGCTCAAACCGGCCGAGCAGACGCCGGCCTCGGTGATGTTCCTGATCTCACTGATCGCCGATCTGCTGCCGCCGGGCGTGGTCAACGTGGTCAACGGGTTCGGTGTGGAAGCCGGCAAGCCGCTGGCCTCCAGTGATCGCATTGCCAAGATCGCCTTCACCGGAGAGACCACGACCGGGCGGCTCATCATGCAGTACGCCAGCCAGAACCTGATCCCGGTCACCCTCGAGCTCGGCGGAAAGAGCCCGAACATCTTCTTCTCCGATGTGATGGCCGCCGAGGACGACTTCCAGGACAAGGCGCTGGAAGGCTTCACGATGTTCGCCCTGAACCAGGGCGAGGTCTGCACCTGTCCGTCGCGGTCGCTGATCCAGGCCGATATCTACGACGACTTCCTGGCGCTGGCGGCGATCCGCACCAAGGCGGTCCGCCAGGGCGACCCCCTGGACACCGAGACCATGATCGGCGCGCAGGCCTCCAATGACCAACTCGAGAAGATCCTGTCTTATATCGACATCGGCCGCAGCGAGGGGGCGACGGTCATCACCGGCGGCGAGCGCGCCGATCTGGGCGGCCACCTCTCCGGCGGCTACTACGTCCAGCCGACGATCTTCGCCGGGAACAACTCGATGCGGATCTTCCAGGAGGAGATCTTCGGCCCGGTCGTCTCGGTGACGGCGTTTGGCGACTACGACGAGGCCATCCGGATCGCCAACGACACCCTCTACGGTCTCGGCGCCGGGGTGTGGAGCCGCAACGGCAATGTGGCCTACCGGGCCGGCCGCGACATCAAGGCGGGCCGGGTGTGGACCAACTGCTACCACCACTACCCGGCGCACGCGGCCTTCGGCGGGTACAAGCAGTCCGGCATCGGCCGGGAGAACCACAAGATGATGCTCGACCACTACCAGCAGACCAAGAACCTGCTGGTCTCCTACAGCAGCAACCCCCAGGGGTTCTTCTGAGCGCGCCGCCCCGGGTTCTGATCACCGACGCCGCCGCCGATCTGCTGCGCCGGCTGCAGGAACAGCACGGACCGGTGATGTTCCACCAGTCCGGCGGGTGCTGCGACGGTTCCTCGCCGATGTGCTACCCGCAGGGGGAGTTCATCGTCGGTGACCGCGACGTACTGCTCGGTGAATTACACGGAGCCCCGGTGTGGATCTCCGGGCCGCAGTTCCAGACCTGGAGACACACCCAGGTGATCCTCGACGTCGTTGCCGGACGGGGTGGCGGGTTCAGCCTGGAAGCCCCCGAGGGCGTGCGGTTTCTCATCCGGGGGCGGGCCTTCACGCCCGAGGAGAACGCGCAGTTGGCCGACGAACCGTTGGTCACTGGGGCGAGCCGCCGAAATTAGCAGGTCGGCACGCCGAAGCAGGTCCACGATTGCGGGCTCGGTGCTCGGTATCGTCAACCGTCGTGATACCCCTGCCTCGGGCATGGCTGCTCACAAGCGCGTTACTCCTCGGCTGCGTCGCGGGTCAGATCGCCGCAGTCGCTGCCAAGTTGTCCGTTCACACGACCATCCGTCCCGATCTTGTGGTCGCGCTGGTCATCGGCATTCCGAGCGTGATCGGGATACTGGCGATCCTGGTGTCGGGCCGCCGCTGGGTTACCACCGTGGGCGCGTTCATCCTTGCCATCGGGCCGGGCTGGCTGTCGGTACTGTTGCTTCTGCAGGTGGTCAGCGCGTGACTGACACCGTTTCGCCGATCACTGAACCCCACCTGACGCCGATGTTCGCCACCGGCGCGCAGCCGGTCGCCGCGCCGAACACCGAACCGCACCCGGCGCCGATCTTCGATACCGGCCCGCATCCCAACCCGCTGCGCACCACCGGGCGCACCGCCAAACCGGCCCCTGTGTCCCAATCTTCGCCCACGCCCACGCCCACGCCCGAGCCCACGCCCACGCCCGAGCCCGGACCTGTCGCCGATGCCGGCCCCGACCAGGGGGCCGCCTCCCAGGCCCTGCCCCCGTCGGCTTCCGTGCCCGCTGCGGACGTCAAGACCGCTGCAGACGTCGAGACCGCTGCGGATCCTGAGCCGGGTTCCGGCCCGGGGGCGGTTGCCGAGCCGCAGACGAGTTCCGAATTCCAGGTTGCTGCCCCTGAGTCGAATCCGGCGGCTCCGGAAGCGGAGGTCTCCAGCGAGCCC
Source organism: Mycolicibacterium sp. (assembly GCA_020637165.1). Taxonomy (GTDB): domain Bacteria; phylum Actinomycetota; class Actinomycetes; order Mycobacteriales; family Mycobacteriaceae; genus Mycobacterium. Next base: position 211,369 of record JACJWN010000010.1, read on the forward strand.
GAGGCGGAACCCGTGTCCGAGAACCCGCCCGCAGCTGCGCTCGCCCCCGAATCACCGGCCGTCCCGGAACCCGCGGCAGTCCGCGAACCCGCGGCAGCCCGCGAACCCGCGGCCGTGCCCAACGCATCCGGGGGCATCGACTCATCCGGGGTCACCGCTCAACCCGAGTTCGTCCTGGAACCGGAGTTAGCCCCCGTGCCCCACCTCGATGGCGACACCGGCGCGCCCCACGCGTTCAGCGCCTTGGACAACGACGACACCGACGCCTTCCGCCGCGCGGTCAACGGGCACATGCCGCCGATGGCCGTCCCGGCGCAGCCGGTCGTCGTGCCCGGCGCCTACCAGTTCGTCAAGCGCTGGAAGTTCGCCCTCATCGTGGCCGGTGTGTGGGTGCTCGCTGCCGCTGCCGGCCTGGGCTGCTATTTCTGGTGGTACACCGCGCTGGACAAGACCGCCCCGGTGTTCGGCATCCTGATCTACCTCATCGCCTGCATGGTCGGCAGCGTGCTGGTCTCGCTGGTGCCCGAACGGCCCCAGGTCACCGCGCTGGCCCTTGCCCTGATGGCGGCGCCGCTGGCGTCGATGGTGGCGGCCGCTGCGCTTCACGGTGCGTATTACTTCGAATGGATCGCCCGTCCGGTAATAGGGTAGCGGCGTGACCCATTTTGACGTCGTCGTCCTCGGTGCCGGTCCCGGTGGATACGTTGCGGCCATCCGCTGCGCCCAACTCGGCCTGAACACCGCCATCATCGAACCGAAATACTGGGGCGGGGTGTGCCTCAACGTGGGCTGTATCCCGTCGAAGGCGTTGCTGCGCAACGCCGAGCTGACCCACATCGTCACCAAGGAAGCCGCGACGTTCGGCTTCACCGGTCAGGTCACCGCGGACTTCGGCGCGGCCTTCGACCGCAGCCGCAAGGTGGCCGACGGCCGGGTTGCCGGCGTGCACTACCTGATGAAGAAGAACAAGATCACCGAGATCCACGGGTACGGCCGATTCACCGACGCCGCCACGATCTCGGTCGAACTCAACGAGGGCGGCACCGAGACGGTCACCTGCGACAACGCGATCATCGCCACCGGCAGCAGCACCCGGCTCATCCCGGGCACCTCGTTGTCGAAGAACGTGGTGACCTACGAGGAACAGATCCTCGACCGCGACCTGCCCGGTTCGATCGTCATCGCCGGTGCCGGCGCGATCGGCATGGAGTTCGCCTACGTCATGACCAACTACGGCGTCGACGTCACCATCGTCGAGTTCCTGCCGCGGGCGCTGCCCAACGAGGATGCCGAGGTCTCCAAGGAGATCGAGAAGCAGTACAAGAAGCTCGGGGTGAAGATCCTCACCGGCACCAAGGTCGAGTCGATCACCGATGACGGTTCGCAGGTCACCGTCGTGGTCAGCAAGGACGGTGTCAGCCAGGAGCTCAAGGCCGACAAGGTGATGCAGGCCATCGGGTTCGCGCCCAATATCACCGGGTACGGCCTGGAGACCACCGGTGTGGCGCTGACCGACCGCGGCGCCATCGCCATCGACGACTACATGCGCACCAATGTGCCGCACATCTACGCCATCGGCGACGTCACCGCCAAGCTGCAGCTGGCCCACGTGGCCGAGGCGATGGCGGTCGTCGCGGCCGAGACGATCGGCGGTGCGGAGACGCTGACCCTGGGCGACTACCGGATGATGCCGCGGGCGACGTTCTGCCAGCCGCAGGTGGCCAGCTTCGGGCTCACCGAGCAGCAGGCGCGCGACGAGGGCTACGACGTCAAGGTCTCGAAGTTCCCGTTCAGCGCCAACGGCAAGGCCCACGGACTGGCCGACCCGGTCGGGTTCGTCAAGGTGATCGCCGACGCGAAGTACGGGGAACTGCTCGGTGCCCATCTCATCGGGCCGGACGTCTCGGAGTTGGTGCCGGAGCTGACCCTGGCCCAGAAGTGGGACCTGACCGTCAACGAGCTGGCCCGCAACGTGCACATCCACCCGACGCTGTCGGAGGCGTTGCAGGAATGCTTCCACGGCCTCGCCGGCCACATGATCAACTTTTGACCCCGCCGCCTTTGACCTCGGCGCGCAGATCGATCGTCGTCGCCGGAATCGGCGGTCTGGTTCTCGGCCACGTCCTGTGGCTGATCGGTATCACGGTGGCGACGCGCTCGGCGTCGGTGAGTTCGTGGGTTCTGGGGATCTCGGCGCTGGTCGTCGTCGGCGGCGCCGCGACGCTGTACTACGCGTGGCAGCGCTACCAGCAGAAGCGGTACGTGTCGGCGGCTTTTCTGGCCGCGCTGCCGGTCGCGCCGATGATTTTCACGACCATCGTCCTCGGGGTGACTTACCTGTAGTCGGGTAGTGGTGCGGTCCGGGCCGCTACAAGCGCCAGATGACGACCACCAGGGCGATCAGGCCCATCACCAGGATCAACCCCGCCATCAGGCTGGATATCGAGACGGGCATGGTCCCGAGTTCGGGCTCGAGAGCCCGCAGCTCGGCGCGGTGCTGGAACCAGGCCATCGTCAACGCGATCAGGCCGAGCACGATCAGCGTCATCCCGACGATCCACGGACTCAGGACGGGGCGCCGGACCTGGTCGGCCTCGGCCAGGTACTGGAAGAACTTGAAGATCGTGAAGCCGAAGGCGATCAGCGAGGTCGCCGTGCGGATCCACGCCATCAGCGTCCGTTCGCTCGCCAGCCGGGTGCGTTCGGCGGCGAGGCGGTTCCTCGGATCTGCCGGTCCGTCGACCATCGGTCCTCCACTCGTGCTGGCCCCCTCCGGGGGCGTTGATCAGTCCGGGAAGTCCATCGGTACCCGCAAGGCGGCGAGAATCCCGGCGATGGCATCGTAATGTCCTGTCAGAGCGCAGAATTCGATGATCTGCTGGCGGCTGAGGTGGGCTGAGAGCGCCGCGAAGGTCTCGTCGGAGAGGTCCCGGTCGGTGACGAACTCGTCGACCGCGGTGAGCAGGGTTCGTTCCCGGTCGGTCAGCACCGCGGCGTCCGGGCCGGCGAAGATCTTCTCCTGCAGGTCCGGGCTCACACCGCGGGAGCGTGCCAGGCGGCGGTGCTGCTGCAGCTCGTACTCCGAGCCGCGCAGATGACCCACCCGCAGGATCACCAGTTCCTTGTCCCGTTTGGGCAGCTTGCCCCAGTTCAAGAGCACGCCGGAATACGGCAGAAAGGACAGGAACAGCAGCCTGTGCTGGCCCAGCGTGGTGAACAGGTGCATCTGCGGGGCCCGGATGGACCGTGCCGCCACGCGGGCGATGGCCCAGTTCAGCAGGCCCAGTTCCCGGCGTCCGCCGGCCGGGATCCGCTGCAGTTCACTCACGGGTTCTCCTTCACCAGATAGGGCGAGACGGTGGAACGGTGCTCGTCGAGGTCCAGGGCGCGGCCCAGTGCCGGGAAGGCTCGCTGCGGGCAGTTGTCGCGCTCGCAGACCCGGCATCCCGCTCCGATCGGGGTCGCGCTGTCGCAGGACAGGTCCAGGCCCCGTGAGTACACCAGCCGGTTGGCGTGGCGCACCTCGCAACCCAGCCCGATCGCGAAGGTCTTGCCGGGCTGTCCGTAGCGGTGCGCCCGGCGCTCCACGGTGCGCGCCACCCACATGTAATTGCGCCCGTCCGGCATCTGGGCGATCTGCACCAGGATCTTTCCCGGGTTGGAGAACGTCTCGTAGACATTCCACAACGGGCAGGTCCCGCCCGAGGACGAGAAGTGAAAACCGGTGGCGGACTGCCGTTTCGACATGTTTCCCGCCTTGTCCACCCGGACGAAGGAGAACGGCACGCCGCGCATCGACGGGCGCTGCAGGGTGGAGAGCCGGTGGCAGACCGTCTCGTAGCTCACCTGGTAGAACGCCGACAGCCGTTCGATGTCGTAGCCGAAGTTCTCGCTGACGTCATGGAACTGCCGGTAGGGCAGCACGGTGGCGGCGGCGAAGTAGTTGGCCAGGCCCAACCGGGCCAGTCGGGCGGACTCCTCGCTGGTGAACCTGCCGTCGGTGACCATGCTGTCGATGAGGTCGCCCACCTCTAGGTAGGCCAACTCCGCGGCCATCTTGAACACCTGCTGTCCCCGGGACAGCTGGGTGGAGATCTCCAGGGTCCGTGATGCGGGGTGGTATTGGTGCAGCACCGTCTCGCCGAGGTCGATGCGCTTGACGATGCGCACCCCGTGCACCTCGGTCAGGCGACGCGACAACTCCCCGGCCAGATCCCCGCGGTGCATCCGCATCCGAACGGTGAGATCCTCGGCCGCGGTGTCGAGTTCGTGCAGGTAGTTCTGCCGTTGGTAGAAGTAGTCGCGCACCTCTTCGTGCGGCATCGTGATGGCCCCGGTGCCGCTGCCCCCGGTGTTGAGGTTGAACCTGTCCTCGGTGGCCTCGGCGAGCTGGGCGTTGGTGATCTGGTACCGCCGGTGCAGGTTGACCATCGCGCGGGCGATCGCGGGGTGCGCGGCGACCATCTCGACCACCTCGGTGGGGTCGACCTCGGCATCGAGGTCGCGGTCGTGGATGACCTCCCGCAGCTCGGCCACCAGGCGGGTGTCGTCGTGGGTGGAGAAGAACGTCGCGTCCACGCCGAACACCTCGGTGATGCGCAGCAGAACCGCGACGGTCAGGGGTCGCACGTCGTGCTCGATCTGGTTGAGGTAGCTCGGTGAGATCTCCAGCATCTGGGCCAGCGCGGCCTGGCTGAACCCGCGTTCGCTGCGCAGCTGACGCACCCGCGACCCGACGAAGGTCTTCGCCATCGGACCAGCCTACCGGCGGCGTGTTGGTCAGCAGCGCGGCGTTTGGCATGATCCGGAGCTATGGCGAGCGGAAAGGCGGGGGCTGGCGGCGGACTGGCGAAGGTGCTCATGCCGGTCCCGGATCCGCACCCGGACGTC
>JACJWN010000011.1 GCA_020637165.1 Mycolicibacterium sp.
CCAACGTCCCCTTCTCCAACGTCCGGGGTCACGGCTGGTCGCGCTGGGCCTCCGCGGCGCCGTCCTCCAGGCCGGTCTCGATCTCAGCGGCGGGGTCGTTTTCGTCGACGATGTGGATGGCCGCCTCTTCAGCCGCTTCCGGGAACTCCTGCTCGTCGTCGCTGGGAACGTCATAGTCCGGCTCGTCGTGGACCACTTCTTCCGGATGATCCTCGTCGGCGATCTCAGCCTCGATGGTCTCGACCACCTCGGTGGAATCTTCCGGGTCGATGACCTCAGTCTCGGGCGCAGTCTCAACCGTGGCGGCGGCCCCGCCCGGAGCCACCATGGCCCCGCGTCGCGCCCGATCCCGCACGGCGTCGACGACGAGCAGCAGAACTCCCAGCCCGCTCGCGCCGATACACACCCAGGCGACGATCTCATTGCTGGTCACCACGGCGGTGACCAAGGCTGCGAGGCCGATCACGGCCAATACCAATGCGACGATCAGCATCGCCATGCCTCCCGCGGGCTCACAGGTCGTTCATCGGCTTCCACCTGCGGGATCCTAGACGGCATCGCTATTGGTACTGCGTGTACCCACCGTCGCCGGAATCCACCGGGGCCGCCGAACCGCGCTGACCGAGTTCCTCGAGTTGGGACTCCAGATAAGTCTTGAGCCGGGTGCGGTACTCGCGTTCGAAGGTGCGAAGCTGTTCCAGGCGCCCCTCCAGCACAGTTCGCTGCTGGTTGATCGTGCCCATCAGTTCGGAGTGCTTACGCTCGGCATCGGCCTGCAGGATGTCGGCCTTCTCCTGGGCCTGGCGCAGTTGGGCCTCCGAGCGGGTCTGGGCGTCGGTCAGCATCGCGTCGGCCCGCTGCCGCGCCTCGTTAACCGTCGTCTCGGCGATATAGCGGGCCTCCGAGACGATCTGGTCGGCGTTGGCCTGGGCGTCGGACATCATTTTGTCCGCCTCCGCCCGCGCCGTGCCGGTCAGCCGGTCGGCGGTGTCCTGGGCAAGGCTGAGCACGCGGGCGGCCTTGAGCGCGTTGTCCTCGGTTGCGGTAGTCGGCGCCGGCGCCGGGACGGGCTCCGCGACCGGCTGGGCCACCGGCTCGGGCTCAGGCTGGTAGAGCGGAATGGCCTGGGTCTGCGGACCGCCGGCGCGGGCCGAGGCGAGCTCTTGGTCCAGTTCGCCCACTCGCTGGCGCAGGTCGGCGTTCTCTTCGATTAGCCGGGCGAGTTCGGTCTCCACCAAATCCAAGAAAGCGTCGACTTCGTCCTCGTTGTAGCCACGCTTGCCGATGGGCGGCTTGCTGAACGCCACATTGTGCACGTCGGCCGGTGTCAGTGGCATTGTCTGCCCCTCCGATCTGGGACGGTGGTTGAGAATCGCTCTGCAGTGTAAAGCGAATTCCGGTCGGTTCCGAACTGTAACTGGCGCCCATCCTGTCACACCAGACCCGCCGGTTGCAGTAGTCAGGGGAATTAAGGCCGAATTTCAGAGTTTCGCCAATTATCCCGGATGGGGGTGATAGGCCGTCAGACCGCGGCGCTGAACGCCAGTTGCATACCGATGAACGCCACCAGAAGAAGCACCATGATGGAGAAGTCCAACCGGACCGCGCCGATGGTGAGCTGCGGGATGATGCGCCTGAGCAATCGCACCGGCGGATCGGTGACGGTCATGATGCCCTCGAGGATCACGACAGTGGCACCGCGCGGACGCCAGTCCCGACTGAACGACCGGATGAACTCGACGACGATCCGGGCGATCAACAACAGCCAGAACAGGAACAGCGCGAAACCAAGGATTTCGAAGAACAGCTTCACCGGTACGGCGGTCCTTACCTGTTGCGAGACAGACGGTTACCGGCACGCGCCGGCGAGGTGACCGCTAGCCTACCGACTCCGGCCGATGACGGGTTCGCCCCGTCGCCGGCACCTACTGGTAGCTGTAGAAACCCGCCTCGGCGATGCGGCGGCGCTCTTCGGCGGAGACGTCCACATCGGCCGGCGCCAGCAGGAAGACCTTGGTGGCGACCTTGTCAAACGACCCACGCAGCGCGAACGCGAGCCCCGCCGCGAAGTCGACGAGCCGCTTGGCGTCGGCATTGTCCATCGACACCAGATCCATGATCACCGGCTGGCCGTCGCGGAAGCGCTCGCCGATGGTCCGCGCCTCGTTGTAGTCCTTCGGGCGCAGGGTGGTGATCTTCGACAGCGGGCTGCCCTCCTCGAAGAGCATCGCCATCCGGCGCGGGTCCATCGCCAGGGCACCGCGAGTCGAACCGCGAAGGTTCCCGAATCGGGATGCGTGCGGCGTGCGGTCGAACTCGCGGGGGCGGAACCGCGGCTCATCGGCGTAGCCGGCCCGGAAACCGCCGGTCGGCGGGTAGTCGGGCTCGCGATCGTCGTACTCGTGCGCCAACCGGGGATCGCGGTCGTCGTAGCGGCCACCGGCGCGCACGTCGTCGTAGCGGCCACCGGCGCGCATGTCGTCGTAGCTGTCATCGTCGGCGAAACGCTCGCCGCGGCGGGCGAAGCTGCGGGCCCGCGCGGGGGCAGCGTCGCGTTCGTCGTCGTAGTACTCGTCTTCGTAATCATCCATCGGCGCCATGCCGAAGTAAGCCTTGACCTTGTGGAGAGTGCTCATCCGCGTGACCCTTCTGGAGAACTTCGGTGTCGGTAATTCTGATGTTCGTGATGAACTTGTGACTGGAGTGACTACTCAGGGAGACGTTAGAGGACGTCGGCCCATTAACGCCGTACCGACACGCACACAGGTCGAACCGTGTCGTACCGCCGCTTCGAGGTCTGAGGACATTCCGGCGGACAGTTCCGTGGCCGCTGGGTGGGCCGCCAGAACGCGGCGGTGCTCGGCCGCCAGTGCGGCGAACGCCTTGTCGGCATCGGCTCCCAGTGGCGGGATCGCCATCAAGCCCACGAATTCGAGCGCGGCGGAATCGGCCACCTGGGCGCACAGGGCGTCCACCGCGGCCGGGTCGCCGATGTCGACTCCTCCCCGACTGGTGTCACCGTCGAGGCTGATTTGCACAAAGACCCGTAACAAGCGGTCGCGGCGTCCGTCGGCCAGCGCCTGGCCACTGGCGCGATCCAAGGCGGTAGCGACCTTGGCGGTCGATACCGAGTGGACCGTATCGGCCCATCCCGCAATGCTTTTGGCCTTATTTCGTTGGATCTGACCGACCATGTGCCAGCGCGCCCCGCCGCCCTCGGGCACACCGGCGAGCCTGCCGAACTCGGCGATCTTCGCCGCTGCCTCCTGCTCGCGGGATTCGCCAAAGGCCCGGCAACCAAGCCGCCACAGGATCGCTACGTCGCTCGCCGGGAAGAACTTGGTGACCGGTAGCAGCTGTATCGCTTGCGGGCGGCGGCCGGCGGAATCGGCGGCAAGCGCGAGTCGCGACCGGATCGCCGCCAGTCGGGCGGTCAGTTCGGCCACCCGGTCGCCCTGGCCCGGAGCGGTCATTCCATCCATATCAGCGACGCCAGCCGCCCGGTCGGGGCATCGCGACGGTGGCTGAACAACATCGGGTCGACGACAGTGCACCGGGGGTCGACGTCGATCGCGGTGACGCCGGCGCCGGCCAGTTGGCGGGCGATCCCCGCGCGCAGGTCCAGCGCCGGGGTGCCACTCGGGGTCCGTGTTCGACTGCCGGGCAGGCTGGCCTCGACATCGGCGGCCATCTCCTCGGGTACCTCGTAATTGGGTCCGCTGACCGCCGGGCCGAGCAGCACCGAAACATCGCCGGCATGCGCGCCGAGTGCGAGCATGGCCTCCAATGTTCGCAGCACCACGCCTTGCGCAGCCCCGACCCTCCCGGCGTGCGCAGCGCCGACGACACCGGCGCGCGCATCTGCCATGAGAACCGGGACGCAGTCGGCGGTGACCACGGCCAAGGCTAGCCTCGGAGTCGCCGTGACCAGGGCGTCGGTGGCCTCGAACGGCTCTTCGCGCGGCCTCTCGACGGTCTCGACATGGTCACCGTGAATCTGGTTCATCCACACCACATGGTCGGCCGGCAGTCCGGTTGCCGAAGCCAGCCGGTCCCGGTTAGCCGCCACCGCGGCGGGATCGTCACCGACGTGGTCGCCGAGATTGAAACTGTCGAACGGCGCCACCGAGACCCCACCGGCCCGGGTGGTCGTGACACGACGGATCCGTAAGGTCATGAAGCTGATGCTCTCCGGCGTCAGTGCCGCATGAACGGCGGCACGTCGACATCGTCGTCATCGTCGCCGAAGCGCGACGAACCGTTGGTGTGCGCCGGGACGCTGACCGGCTCCCTGGCCTGGAGCGACTCGATGGGCTCGAATAGCGAAGAGCTGAGCTTGCCAGCCGCTCCCGGCGCGATGCCGGGGGCCGAAGCGGGTGCCGCGGTGGCACCGGCCGCCGCGGCACCGGCCGGAGCGGCCGCCGAGGTAGCGGCGGCGCCGGCCGAGGAACCGGTGACCGGATTCCGACTCGGGGCGCTGGCGTCGAAGCCGGCGGCGATCACGGTGACGCGCACTTCGTCTCCCAGCGAGTCGTCGATGACGGTGCCGAAGATGATGTTGGCGTCCTGGTGGGCGGCGTCCTGGACCAGTGAGGCGGCCTCGTTGATCTCGAAGAGCCCGAGGTCACTGCCTCCGGCGATCGACATCAGTACGCCCTGGGCGCCTTCCATCGAGGCCTCGAGCAGCGGGGAGTTGATCGCCATCTCCGCCGCCTTCAGTGCGCGGCCCTCCCCGCGCGAAGAGCCGATTCCCATCAGGGCCGTCCCCGCCCCGCTCATGACGCCCTTGACGTCGGCGAAGTCGACGTTGATCAGGCCCGGGGTGGTGATCAGGTCGGTAATGCCCTGAACACCGTTGAGCAGCACCTCATCGGCGCTGCGGAAGGCGTCCATCAGGGAGACATTGGCATCGCCCATCTGCAGCAGCCGGTCGTTGGGGATCACAATCAGGGTGTCGCAGCTCTCCCGCAGAGCGGTGATGCCGCTCTCGGCCTGGCCGGCTCGCCGCTTACCCTCGAAGGAGAACGGCCGGGTCACCACGCCCACCGTCAGCGCGCCGAGCTTGCGGGCGATGTTGGCCACCACCGGCGCGCCGCCGGTACCGGTGCCACCGCCCTCGCCGGCGGTCACGAACACCATGTCCGCCCCGCGCAGCAGCTCCTCGATCTCGTCCTTGGCATCCTCGGCGGCCTTGCGGCCCACCTCCGGGTCTGCGCCGGCTCCCAGCCCGCGGGTGGAGTCGCGGCCGACGTCGAGTTTCACGTCGGCGTCGCTCATCAGCAACGCCTGGGCGTCTGTGTTGATAGCGATGAACTCAACGCCCTTGAGTCCCTGTTCGATCATGCGGTTGACGGCATTGACGCCGCCGCCGCCGATTCCGACGACCTTGATGACGGCGAGGTAGTTATGCGGGGGGGTCATCGCTGTGGTCTTCCTCCGGTCGTGGGGCCTGCTGTGCGCCTGTGTACTTTCGCGAGTTCCCTGGTCTAAACCCTCAACCTCAACCAGAGGCTTAGAGTTATGTCAAGTTGCTCGCTTACTGGGAAGGTACGGCCGGTGCGCGCCGGATTGGGGAGGCGCGCGGGCGTGTCGCTTGAGAATTTCGGCACAGCCCGACGGCGCCGGGCCGGAGTGCCCTACTTGACGGTCGGCAGATCCGGGCTGGACACGTCATAGACCCGGCCGGGCTGGGTCAGCAGCGCGGCGAGTTTCTCAGCCTTCTCGTCGGTGCGGTCGGTGGTCCCCCAGACCACGGTCCGGCCATCGGCGAGAGTCAGGGTGATCGAGGCGACCGACGGGGCGGCGATACGTCCCACCTGGGCGACCACCTCGGGGCGCAGCGCGGTCATCACCTCCAGTGCGGCCCGGGTGGCCGGGTCGGCCGGACCGGGGCTGTCGACGTCGATGAACGGCAGCCCGGGCGGCGGCGGGCCGGTCGCGAAATCAACACCGTCCCGGTCGAACAGGTGCGGGCCGTCCGGAAAGTCCTTGACCACGATGGGGATCCGCTCGGTGATCGTGATCCGCAGCGTGGAAGGGTATTCGCGCTGAACACGGGCACTGGCGACCCGCCGAATGGCGGCCACCCGGTTGGCCACGGCGCCGGTGTCGATCTGCAGCAGTGGCGTGCCCAAACGCACCTGTGCGGCGTTGACGACCTCCTCGCGGGTCACCACACCCGTACCGATGACGTCCAGCGACCGCGCCGACATCAGCGGGGTGAAGTACAACACCAGACCCAGCGCGACCGAGGCCACCGATAGCAGGATCAGCCAGACGATCAGGCTCAGACCCTTGACAGTCCGGGCCGACGGCCGGCTGGGTTCCTCGACCGACTGTCCCTTGGCCCGGCGCTTGGCCTCGCGGCGGGCCTGCTCGATTGCCATCGCCCGTTGCTGGGCGGCCCGCCGTTCGGCGCGTTCGCGACGTGCACGCCGACGCGGGCCCTCCGGGTCGGACTCCTCAGAATCCCCGGCGCCGGACTCTTCGGGGCCGGACTCTTCGGGGCCGGACTCCTCGGGAGTTGCCCCCTCGGCATCCTCACCGGCGGCCTCGGTATGGGGAGATTGTTCGGCGTCGGGTTGCCGCCCGCCCGAGGTCTCATCGGCGTCGGCGGGCGTCCCGGAATCGACATCGCCGGGAACTCCGTCCTGGAGATCAGCGTCGCCCTCAGGATCAGCATCGCCGGGGTCCGCACCGGAAAGTTGGGGTTCGGACGACGGATCCGGAGGCTCCGGAACGTCGGTCACCGCGGCTCCCTGGGCTCGGCGGTCCTCTCGGCGATCGCCGAGAGGATCTCCGGCCCCAGCATGGTCACGTCGCCGGCCCCCATGGTGACGACCACGTCACCTGGCCTGACCGTGGCAGCCACCTGCCCCGCGACCGAGGAGAAGTCCGGTAGGTAGCGCACCGGCGCGTTGACGAGATCGGCGATGGTGGCGCCGCTGACACCGGCCAACGGCTGCTCTCGCGCCGCGTAGACGTCGAGCACGAAGACCTCGTCGGCGGTGGCCAGTGCTTCGGCGAACTCGGCGGCGAATTCCTTGGTGCGCGAATACAAATGCGGTTGAAACACCACAATGCTGCGGCCCTCGGTCGGCCGGCCCGCGTAGTCCTGCCGCGCCACGGTGCGCAAAGCTGTCAGCGCGGCACGTACCTCGGTCGGATGATGCGCATAGTCGTCGAACACCCGCACGCCGCTGACCGTGCCGACCAGTTCGAAGCGCCGACGCACGCCCTCGAAGCCGGCCAGGGCATCGAGCACGTCAATGACGGGGGCACCGGCCTCGGCCGCGGCCAGCACCGCAGCCAGGGCGTTGAGAGCCATGTGCCGGCCGGGCACCGCCAGGCGCATCGCCCGTGGCTGGGACTCCCCGGCCAGTTGGATCTCGGCGACCGCGCCGGTTCCCTGCTGCTTCCAGTCCACCAGCGCGGCGGCCAACGCGTCCGGGTTGGACTGTGAAGCCGGGCTCCCGTAGCGCAACACCCGGACTCCCCTGGCCGCACTGCGCTCGGCCAGCGCCGCCGCGCCCGGATCGTCAGCGCAGACCACCAGCGATCCGCCGGGCGCCAGCCTGTCGACGAACTCGTCGAACACCGCGGTATAAGCCTGTCGGCTGCCGAAGAAATCCAGGTGATCGGCCTCGATGTTGGTCACCACCGCCACGTCGGGGACGTACTCCAGCAGCGATCCGTCACTCTCGTCGGCCTCGGCGACGAAGGTGTCACCGCTTCCGTGGTGGGCGTTGGTGCCGGCCTGGCCCAGATCGCCGCCGACGGCGAAGGACGGGTCGAATCCCGCGTGCTGCAGGGCGACGATGAGCATCGAGGTGGTGGTGGTCTTGCCGTGGGTGCCGGTCACCATGAGGGTCCGGTGCCCGGCCATCAGCTTGGCCAGCACCGCGGGCCGCAGGATGACGGGCACCCCCCGCCGGCGGGCCTCCACCAGTTCGGGGTTGGTCTTGGGGATGGCCGCGTGGGTGGTGATCACCGCTGTCGGGCCGCCCGGCAGGAGATCGAGGTTGGCCGCGTCGTGGCCGATGTTGATTTCGGCCCCCCTGGCCCGCAGCGCGACGACGCCGCGGGATTCCTTGGCGTCCGAACCCGACACCAGCGCGCCACGGTCGAGCAGGATGCGCGCGATACCCGACATCCCGGCCCCGCCGATGCCCACCATGTGCACCCGGGCGAGTTCGGGCGGCACCCCCGGCCCGCTCACCGCCGGGCCTTCCGATCCGTACGGGCGACTTCGAGAACCACCTCGGCGACCCGGCGCGCGGCGTCGCGGTGACCGACCCCGGCCGCCGCGGCGGTCATCGCGGCAAGCCTCGAAGGGTCGGTCAGCAACCGCACCACCTCGGTGCCGACATAGGCGGGCGTCAATTCGTCGTCGGCGACCAGGACCCCTCCCCCGGCCTGTACCACCGGCAGGGCGTTGAGGCGCTGCTCGCCGTTGCCGATCGGCAGGGGAACATAGACGGCGGGCAAGCCGGCCGCCGAAACCTCAGCGACGGTCATGGCACCGGACCGGCAGATCGCCAGGTCGGCGGCGGCGTAGGCGAGGTCCATCCGGTTCAGGTAGCCGAGCGCGATGTAGGGCGGGTCGCCCGGCTCCGGGGTGGGCAGGTCCAGGGTGTTCTTGGGGCCGTGCACGTGCAGCACCGAGATCCCCGCGGCAGCGAGGTCGGTGGCGGCCGCCGAAACCGCGCGGTTGATGGAGACCGCCCCCTGCGATCCACCGAAGACCAGCAGCACCCGGGCGTCCTCGGCGAAGCCGAAGTGCGCACGTGCCTCAGCGCGCATTCCAAAGCGGTCCAGGCCCGTGATCGAGGGGCGAAGCGGCATCCCGACCACCTCGGCACGGCCCAGTCCCGAGCCCGGGACCGCCGCGAGCACCCGGCGGGCGAACCGCGCGCCGAGCCGGTTGGCCAGACCGGCGCGGGCGTTGGCCTCGTGCACCACCACCGGCACCCGGGCGGCTCGCGCCGCCAGATAGGCCGGCACCGCCACGTAACCACCGAAGCCCACCACCACGTCGGCGCCCGCTGCTTCGAGGACCGCGCGGGTCTCCCGGACCGATCGACGCACCCGCCCGGGCAACCGGAACAGATCGGCGTTGATCTTCCGCGGCAACGGCACCGGTGTGACGAGTTCGAGGGGGTAGCCGCGCTCGGGTACCAACCGCGTCTCCAGGCCGCGGGCAGTGCCGAGTGCGGTGATGCGGATCCCGGGCAGCAGCGCGCTCAGCGCGTCGGCGACCGCCATGGCCGGTTCGACGTGCCCCGCGGTGCCGCCGCCGGCCAGCACCACCGACACGGGGCCGCCGCGGGGATCATCCTGTCCGTTGCGGCCACTGGTCCCCGAGTCGCTGCTGCCCACTGGGCCTTCGACCCCGGAAACACTCACCCGTACCGCTTACCTTCCGTTGCGCGGGAGCGACGTTGGCGGCCGTTCCCGTGCCGACCGTTGCCCTGCGCCGCGGCGGCACGCCTCTGCTGGGAGGCGCCTCCATGATGCCCTGAGCGCCGCACCGGGGCATGCGCCGTCCCCGCTTTGGGCTGGGCGGCACGCCCTCCCGGGGACTTGCGATCGGGGGCGGCGGCCGCCGCGGTTCTCGGCTTGGCCGTTCTGGGGGGCTTGCCGGATTTGGCCGCCCTGGCAGGCTTGGCCGGCCGCTGCGGTCGGGCCGGACCGGGCTGTGCGTCGCCACCCGGCCGGGTGCGTAACCGGTCGCGCAATGCCTCCACCCGGCTCGGCAGGTAAGGCTCGGGTACCGGCAGGCGCAGCAGACGGTTCATCCGGTCATCCCGGCCGGCCCGCAGCGCGGCCACCGCATCGGGTTCGTTACGGGCCGCATTCGCCATGAGTCCGATCATGAACAGCGTTGTGGCCGTGGATGTTCCACCCGCCGAGATCAGTGGCAGCTGGATGCCGGTCACCGGCAGCAGGCCGATCACATAGCCAACGTTGATGAACACCTGGCCCACCACCCACGCCGTCGCGGTCGCCGTCAGCAGGCGTAAGAAGGGATCGACCGAGCGCTTGGCGATCCGCATGCCCGTGTAGGCGAAAAGCCCGAACAGGCACAGCAGCCCGAATGCGCCGACGAAGCCCAACTCCTCGCCGATGATGGCGAAGATGAAGTCGTTGTGAGCGTTGGGCAGGTAATTCCACTTGGCCGTTCCCTGACCGAGGCCGTCGCCGAACACCCCACCGTTGGCCAGCGCGAACTTCGCCTGTCGGGCCTGGTAGCCCGCACCCTGGGCATCAGCGCTGGGGTCCAACCAGGAGCGCACCCGGTCGGAGCGGTAGCCCTCCGAAACGGCGAGCACCGCGGCCGCGGACAGCGCGGCGAGCAGGGAACTGACGAAAACCTTCAGCGGCAGCCCGGCGAACCAGAGCAGGGCCAGCAGGATGATGCCCAGCGATACCGTCTGTCCGAGGTCGGGTTGGGCCACGATGAGGGCCAAGGCGATGACCGCGGCGGGGATGAGCGGGATCAGCATCTCGCGCAGGGTGGCCCGTTCCATCCGTCGGGTGGCCAGCAGATGGGCTCCCCATACCGCGAACGCGATCTTGGCCAGTTCGGAAGGCTGCATGGACAGCCCGCCGATGACGAACCAGCCGCGGGTGCCGTTGGCGACACGACCGATGCCCGGGATGAGGACCAGCACCAGCAGGACGATGGTGGTCGCGAAGGCCGGGAAGGCCATCCGCCGCATGAAGCTCACCGGCAGCCGCAGCGCGAACCAGCAGGCGAACAAGCCCAGGCCCGCCCACATCAGCTGGCGGGTGAAGATCGTCCAGGGCGACCCATCCGAGTCGTAGGAATGCACCCCGGAGGCGGACAGCACCATGATGAGCCCGAGAGTCGTCAGCAGCCCCGCGACCGAGACCATCAGGTGAAAGGACGTCATCGGCCTGGCCAGCCAGGCGCCGAACCTCTTCTGTGGATCCAGCAAGCGCTTTTTGGAAGCCGTCGCCTCCGGCGCATTCGCATCCTGCGCACTCACGTCCGGCGCTGCCGTCGCACCCACCGATTCCGGCTGCTCGGCGGCGGATTCCTCGGCGTCGTCTGCCGCAGCGCCCCGGCGACTGAGCCGGGACCAGAGGGCGGCCACCGGCCTACCGTCCCGAGATCCGGGCCCGAACCGCCTCAGCAAAGGCGTCACCCCGGTCGGAGTAGCTAGCGAACTGGTCGAACGAAGCCCCCGCCGGTGCGAGCAGGACCGTGTCGCCCGGGCGCGCCAATCCGGCCGCCGCGGCGACGGCCTCGGCCATAACGCGCCGACCGAGGGCAGGACCGGTGGCTTTGATCACCCGAGTCTCAGTAGTAACACCTGGCTCATTGATCTCATGCACCACAGCATCCTCCCCCGTCACGACCTCGATGACGGGGACATCGCGAGCGTGTCGCGATAACGCCTCGGCAAAGACCGCGCGATCGCGGCCGATCAGCACGACCCCCGCCAGGTGGCTGGCCGAACGCGCCACGGTGTCCTCGATCGACGCCCCCTTGAGCAATCCGCCGGCCACCCACACCACTCGTGGGTGGGCGCGGATCGAAGCTTCGGCCGCGTGCGGGTTGGTGGCCTTGGAGTCATCGACATAGTGCACCGAGTCGATGACACCGACCGGCTCGCAACGGTGCCGGCCCACCCGGAATCCGGCCAGCGCGTCGGCAATCGCCCCGGCAGGGACGTCCACCGCGCGGGCCAGCCCGGCAGCGCCGAGGGCGTCGAGCACCCCGACCGGGCCGGACACCGGGATCGAGGCCACCGAGGCCAGCACGAGGTCCTCGGCGAAGGCCCGGTCAACCAGTGCACCGTCGCGAACACCGAGTTCGCCCGCGGCCGGCTCGCCAAGCCTGAATCCGACCTTCACCGGGGCCGGAGCCCCGGGCAGCAGGGCGCTGGCGGCCGGATCGTCGAGGCCCACCACCGCCACTCGGCCGGTCAGCGCGCGGGCCTTCGCCGCCGCATAGGCGTCGAATCCCCCGTGCCAGTCCAGGTGATCCTCAGCGACATTGAGCACCACACCGGCCTCCGGGCGCAGCGACGGCGCCCAGAACAGCTGGAAGCTGGACACCTCAACGGCCAGCAGATCGACCGGGCGCGATAGGACGTCGAGCACCGGTTCGCCGATGTTTCCGCACAGCGCCGCCGCTCTGTCGTCGGCGCGCAACATCTCATGCAACATCGAGGTGGTCGTCGTCTTCCCGTTGGTCCCGGTGACCACCAGCCAGCGCTTCGGCGGACCGTAGTGGCCGGCTGCGTCAAGGCGCCAGGCCAGTTCGACATCACCCCAGATCGGCACCCCGGCGGCCGCGGCGGCCGCCAGCACCGGCGCAGTCGGCGGGAAACCCGGGCTGGTCACCACAAGGTCCCAGTTCGCGCTGCGGGTGGCGGCGGCCTCGGGTCCGATGCCGCGCACGCCGGGCAGGGCGCGCGCGGCGGAGAGGTCATCGTCACAGACCCACAGATCCAGGTCCCAGGAAGCCAACGCCGCCACCACCGAACGGCCGGTGACCCGGGCGCCGGTCACCAGGACACGGGCGCCCGGCCGCAATGGCACAGTCATCGAGGACACAGTCGCCGATGGCCCCGGATCAGTCCCCGATGGCCCCGGATCAATCACCGATGGCACTGAGCCACTCGCCGTAGAACAACGACACCCCCAACCCGCAGGCGATGGCGGTGAGCAGCCAGAACCGGATGATCACGGTGGTCTCGGCCCAGCCGGCCAGTTCGAAGTGATGATGGAAGGGGGCCATCCGGAACACCCGTCGCCCGGTTGACCTGAAGGCGATGATCTGAATGACCACACTGGTGACCTCGGCGACGAAGAGCGCGCCCAGGACAACGGCGAGCACCTCGGTGCGGCTGGTCACCGACAGCCCGGCGATGATTCCACCCAGCGCCAGTGAACCGGTGTCACCCATGAAGATCTTCGCCGGTGCGGCGTTCCACCACAGGAAGCCGACACAGGCTCCGGCGGTGGCCGCGGCGATCAGCGCCAGATCCAGTGGGTCCCGGACGTTGTAACAACCGATTCCCGGCGAGGTGGCGCAGGCATTGCGGTACTGCCAGAAGGTGATGAGTACATAAGCCGCGCTGACCATGGCCATGCTGCCGGCCGCCAGACCGTCCAGTCCGTCGGTGAGGTTCACCGCGTTGGACCATGCGCTGACCAGCACCAGCACGAACAACACGAACAACACCGGGGGCAGCGTCACCGTGGAGATCTCGCGCACGTAGGACAACTGGTCGCTACCCGGAGTGAGTCCTTCGGGGTTGGCGAACTGCAGCACCAGGATCCCGAACAGCAGTGCGGCGCTGATCTGGCCGACGGTCTTGGCGGTCTTGTTCAGGCCGAGATTGCGGGAGCGCCGGATCTTGATCAGGTCATCGAGGAACCCCACTCCACCGAGCGCGGTCGCCAGCCCCAGAACCAGCAGCCCGGAGGCCGAAGGCCCTACGCCGTCCACGGCCAGGCCCACCAGGTGGGTGCCCAGGTAACCGGCCCAGATCCCGGCCAGGATCGCCACCCCGCCCATCGACGGGGTGCCCCGCTTGGTGTGGTGACTGGGCGGACCGTCCTCACGGATTTCCTGGCCGAATCCCTGCCGGGTGAACATCCGGATGAGCGTCGGAGTCAGCAGGATCGAGACCGCCAGCGAGATGGCGACGGCGATGAGGACCTGTCTCATCCGGCCACCAGCGCCTCGGCCATCGAGCCCAGACCGGCGGCGTTGGATGCCTTGACCAGCACGACGTCACCGGGCGAGAGCTCGGCGCGCAGCAGTGCCAGCGCGGCGTCGGCATCGGGCACCATGGTCGACTCCGAACCCCAGGATCCCTCCATCACCGCCCCGTGGTGCATGGCGCTCATGGGCCTCCCGGTTCCGACGACGACGAGCCGACTGATATCTAAACGCACCGCCAGCCTGCCGACGCGGTCGTGTTCGGTTATCGAGTCCTCCCCAAGCT
This sequence comes from Mycolicibacterium sp., assembly GCA_020637165.1. Lineage (GTDB taxonomy): Bacteria > Actinomycetota > Actinomycetes > Mycobacteriales > Mycobacteriaceae > Mycobacterium. The sequence continues at coordinate 13,989 of JACJWN010000011.1, forward strand.
CACCCATCTCCCCGAGCACGGCCCAACTCCGGTGCCCGCCGTTGCGGGCCATCACCGCCAGCGCCTGCAGTCCGGCCCGCATCGAGTCGGGGTTGGCGTTATAGGCGTCGTTGATCACGGTCACGCCGTCCGGCCGGGTCACCACCTCCATCCGGTGCCGGGACGCCGGGGCGGCGCCGGCCAGCGCGGCCGCGACCTGCTGCAGGCTCGCGCCGCACTCCAGCCCCACCGCGGCAGCGGTCAGCGCATTGCCGACCTGGTGCTCGCCGTGCACGGCCAGTTGCACATGCACCGAACCGGCCGGGGCACGCAGGGTGAAGCCGGGCCGGGCCAGCTCATCGAGTACGACGTCATCCGCCCGGATCTGGGCGGTCGGGGCACGGCCGACGGTGACGACGCGCGCGCTGGTGCGGGACGCCATCGCCGCGACCGCGGCGTCATCGGCGTTGAGAATCGCCACCCCGGACGGGCCGAGCGCTTCGACCAGTTCACCTTTCGTCTCGGCGATGGCCTCCCGCGAACCGAACTCGCCCAGATGCGCGGTGCCGACATTGAGCACGGCGGCGATCGACGGCGGGGCGATCGCGGCCAGTGCCGCGATATTGCCGCGGTGGCGCGCCGACATCTCCAGAACGAGGAAGTCGGTGCCCTCGCCGGCTCGCAACACCGTCCAGGGGTGGCCGAGTTCGTTGTTGAACGAGCCCGGCGGTGCGACCACCTCGCCCAGCGGCCGAAGCACGGCGGCGATGAGGTCCTTGGTCGAGGTCTTGCCTGAGGACCCGGTGATCCCGACGATCCGCAAACCGCGCTGTGTGAGGTCTGCCGCGACCGCCCCGGCGAGCCTGCCCAGCGCGGCCAGAACCGCGGCTCCGGATCCATCGGCGTCGTGCTCGAGCAGGCCGGCCCGCGCATCGGCGGGCGGCGCCGGCGGGACGACGATCGCCGGAACCCCTACCGGACGCGCGGCCAGCACCGCAGCCGCGCCGGACGCCACCGCGGCGGGGGCGAAATCGTGCCCGTCGGAGCGCGCACCGGGCAACGCCAGGAACAGTCCTCCTTGGGTTACAGCCCGGGAGTCGAATTCCACCGTCCCCGTGACATGGGTCGTCTCGGCCTCAGCCGGGCTGATGTCACAGAGTCGGCCACCGACGATCTCGGCGATACGGGCCACGGTCAAGTCGATCACGATGCTGTCCTCTCCAGCGCGCGCGCCAGTTCGTCGCGGTCGTCGAACGGCCGGGTCTGCCCACCACCGGTCTGGCCGGTCTCATGGCCCTTGCCGGCCACCACCACGACATCGCCGCGCCGGGCCCAGCCGACGGCGTGGTCGATGGCCGCAGCCCGGTCGCCGATCTCCACGATCTCGGCGGCACTGTCGGCCCGGGCTGCACCGGCGAGGATCGCCGCACGGATCACCGCCGGATCCTCTTCGCGCGGGTTGTCGTCGGTAACCACCACCAGATCGGCCAGTTCAGCGGCGACCTCACCCATTGCTGCCCGTTTGCCCGGATCCCGGTTGCCGCCGGCGCCGAACACCACGGCCAGCCGCCCGTCGGGCCGCCGCAGGGTTTCCAGCACCGCGCGAAGCGCACCGGGTTTGTGCGCGTAGTCGACGACTGCCAGGAAGTCCTGGCCCCGGTCGATCAGTTCGAGCCGGCCGGGGACGGTCGCATCGCGCAGCCCCGGTGATGCCTGCTCCGGGGAGACTCCGACGCAGTCCAGCATGGCCAGCGCGAGCAGCGCATTGGCGATGTTGTAGCGGCCCGGCAACCGGATCCGCAACCGGTGGTGCACCCCGGCGGGGTCGACGGCGGTGAACTCCTGCAGCCCGCTGTCGAGCACGGCGACGTCCTGCACGCCCCAATCCGCGGGGTGCCCCTCGGCGCTGACCGTCACCAGATCGCGGGCGCGGCGGGCCATCAGCCGCCCGGCGTCGTCATCGACGCAGACCACCGCGACCCGCGCGTGCGACGGCGAGGCCGGATCGATCAACCTCGCCTTGGCTTCGAAATAGGCCTCCATGGTGGGGTGGAAATCGAGGTGGTCGCGGGACAGATTGGTGAAGCCGCCCACCGCGAACCGGACGCCGTCGACCCGCCCCAATTCCAGGGCATGGCTGGAGACCTCCATCACCGCGGTGTCCACCGACCGTTCGGCCATCACCGCCAGCAGCGCCTGAAGCGCCGGCGCCTCCGGTGTGGTCAGCGCGCTGGGGACATCAGATCCGGCGATCCGGACACCCACCGTGCCGATCATCCCGGGAATCCGGCCGGCCGCCCGCAGGCCGGACTCGATCAGGTGCGCGGTGGTCGTCTTGCCGGAAGTGCCGGTGACCCCCAGGACAACAACCCGGTCCGAAGGGTGTCCGTAGACGTCGGCGGCCAGTGCCCCGAGGACCGATCGCGGGTCGGGGTGCACCAGCAGCGGGATCGGGGCCGGGTCGCCGAGCAACCGGTGGACGATCGCGGCACCGTCGGTGTCGGTGAGCACGGCGACCGCACCACCGTCGATGGCGGCCCCGGTGAACTGCGCCCCGTGCGCCGAGGAACCCGGCAATGCGGCGAAGATGTCACCGGGCGTGGCGTCCTGGGCCCGCAGCGTGACGCCGCTGACACCGACCGCGGGGGCTGGGGCGCCGTCGACGGTTACTGCCTGCACCCGCGTGGCCAGGACCGGCAGGGATAACCGCGGGGTGCTGCGGGGACGCAGCGCACTCGTCACGCCGGTCACCTCCTCCAACGCCGTCGGTAACAGCAGCCCGCGCCGTCCGCCGGCTAGTCACCCTACCCAGGCGTTCGCGTCTCAGGTCGCCTGCAACGTCAGCGGCGGACCCGGATCGGGTGAGAGCGGCACGTTCTCCCGCTGCATCAGCCAGGCGGCGATGTTGTGGAACAACGGCGCCGCGGAGTGTCCGGGCGAGCCGTCGGCGTTGCGAACCGGAGCGTTCATCATGATCCCGATCACGTAGCGCGGATCGTCGACCGGGGCCATCCCGGCGAAGGTGATCCAGTAGACGTCGTCGTAGTAACAGCCGCAGGCCGGGTTGATCTGCTGGGCGGTACCCGTCTTGCCGGCCACCTGATAGCCCTCGACCGCCGCGGCTGGGCCGGTACCCTGCTGCGCGCCCATCGGGTCGCGCTGCACCACTGCCCGCAGCATGTTGCGCACCGTGCGAGCGGTCTCCGCGGACACCACCGGGATGCCGGCCGGCCGCTGCTCCTCGGTTCGGGTGCCGTCCGGGGCGATGGTGGCCTTGAGGATCCGTGGCGGGATCCGCACGCCGTCGTTGGCTATCGCCTGGTACATCCCGGTCATCTGCAGCAGGGTCATCGAAAGGCCCTGTCCGATGGGCAGATTGGAGAAGCTGCTGCCCGACCATTGGTCGAGGGGCGGAACGATGCCCGCGCTCTCCCCCGGCAACCCGACGTTGGTGCGCTGGCCGAGACCGAACTTCTCCAGCAACTCGTAGAAGCGCTCGGGACCGGCGCGTTGGATCAGCATCAGAGTGCCGACGTTGGAGGACTTCCCAAACACGCCGGTGGTCGTGTAGGGCATGACGCCGTGCCCCCAGGCGTCGCGAACATTGACCCCGCCCATGTTGATCGAGCCGGGAACCGCCAGCACCTCGTCGGGGTTGGATAGGCCGTCCTCGATGACCGCCGCCGCGGTGACGATCTTATTCACCGATCCGGGCTCGAAAGGCGAGGTCACCGGGAGATTGCCGATCTGGCGGTCACCCTGACGGCCGATGTCCTGACTGGGGTCGAAGGTGTTGTCGTTGGACATTGCCAGCACCTCGCCGGACTTGGCGTCAAGCACGACCGCCGAGACGTCATGCGCACCCGAGAGGTTCTTGGCGAGTTGAACCTGCTGTTGGACGTAGAACTGGATGTCATCGTCGAGCGTCAGCTGGACCGTCGAACCATTGACCGCGCGGTGGCGGTTGCGGTAGCTGCCGGGAATGACCACGCCGTCGGAGCCGCGGTCATAGGTGATCGAACCGTCCACGCCGGCCAGCACGGCGTCCATCGAGTCCTCCAGGCCCAACAGCCCGTGTCCGTCCCAGTCGATCCCGCCGACGATATTGGCGGCCAGCGAGCCGCCGGGATACTGCCGCAGATCCTGACGCTCGGCACCCACCTCGGGGAATTTCTTGGTGATCGCTTCGGCGATACCGGGGTCGACCGCGCGCGCCAGGTAGACGAACGTCTCGTTGCTTTTGAGTTTCTTCAGCACTGTCGCGTAGTCCGGCTTGTTGTTCAGCTTGCCGGCCACATCCTTGGCGATGTCGGCCAGGCGTTGGTCCGGATCAGGGGCGCTCGGCGACTTCTGTCGTGCCTCGGCGAGTTGCTTGCGAATCTTGGCGGGCTGGAAGGTCAAGGCCCGGGCCTCAGTGGTGAAGGCGAGCTTGTCGAAGTTGCGGTCGACAATGGCGCCGCGGACCGCCTGATCGACGTCGGTCACCTTCAACTGACCGGCTGCCTCGGCGCGCAGTCCGGCGGCACGGGGCACTTGGAGGTTGAACAGCTGCGCCGCGGCGACGAGGAGCGCGAGCAGGATCACGACATTGCCCACCCGGTAGCGATAGGCGAACGACGAGCTGGCAGAACCCGTCTCGGTGGCTGTCCTGGTGCGGCGGGCAGTGGCCACTCTGCCCTGGCCCGGGTTCACGGGCGCGGGGGCGACCGCCCGAACCCGCCGCTGCCGAGCGGCGGCGGGGCGGGTGCCCGGTTTGTTGCGACTCAATGGGCTACTCCCACAGGAGCGACCCCAGCAGCAACATCAGTCACAGGAGGCACATAAGCCACTGTAGGGACCGGAACCGCCGGTACCACGGCAGGCGGGACCGCCAGCGTGTCGCCCTGGGCCGTGGCAGCCGGGCCGGGCAGGGGCGCCGGCCCGGGCAGTGCTGAGCCAGTGGCCGCGTGCGGGTTTGCTTCGGTGGGCGACAGCGGGAGGCTGGGGGCGGCTCCGGCGACAACCCCCGGGGTTCCCGGCATCACGGCGGGAGCGCCGGGCACAGCGGCCACCGGCGCGCCGGGCGCAGCGGCCACCGGCGCGCCGGGCGCAGCGGCGCCAGGCAACGCGGCACCGGGAGCGGTGGGTACTGGGGCGCCAGGCAACACGGCGCCAGGCAACACGGCGCCAGGCACAGCGGCCCCAGACACAGCGGGGGGCAGCCGGACCGGCACCTCGACGGCGGCGCCGGGCTTGGGCGCCGGCCCCGCGGGCTTGGCGGTAACTGGCAGCTCATCGGGCAGTTTGGTGTTCAGCGGCGGAGGCGGGGCGCCCTCGGCCGGCTTGGGCTGGCCGACGACGACCCAGTTGCCGGCCGGATCCTGCACCAGATGTGCGGTGTCCTTCGACGGGATCATGCCCAGATCGCGGGCCGCGTCGGCGAGCGCCGGGGCGGACTGGGCCTCGAGCACGTCCCGTTCCAGTGCCTCTTTCTGCTGATTCAGCGCCTCGTTGAGCTCACGTGCGTTGCCCAGTTGATAGGAGCGTTGCGCCGCGTCGGTGGACAGCCATAACGTGATCGCCAGGCCGACGGCAAGTGCTCCGATGACCAGCACCACGAACGGAATCCTGGCCAGCAAGACCTGGGGACGCAGATCCAGCTTCTCCAGCCGGGCCGCCAGCCGCTCACGAAGCGGCGGCCGGATTACTTTGGGCGCCTTGGCCTTACGGGCCTTGGCTCGCGCCTTGGCCTGACTGGTGGTCTTGGGCCTTGCCGGGCGGTCGACGGGTCTCGGGGCCGGCACGGTCTGCGGGCGCTGCCGCGGCGCGCGCGGTTCCTGCGGGGGGCGGGTCCGGGCGCCGGCGCGCGCTCGGGCCTCCCGCGGCGGAGCGTCCGCGGTGCGCCGGTTGCGTGCGCCGCCCTCACTGCCGCGACGCCGCGGGGGCGACGGTTTACCCTTCACCGCACCCGCGTTGGTACCGCCCGAGTCCCTGCGACCGGCTGGCTTGCGCCCGACCTTCATCCGATGTCCTCTCCGTGCAGACGTTCGACGGCACGCAGGCGCACCGGGGCGCTGCGCGGATTGCGCTCGATCTCCTCGGGGTCGGCACGCTCGGCTCCGCGGGTCAGCGCGACGAACTCCGGACCGTGGCCGGGCAGTTCCATCGGCAGACCCTCCGGGGTGCGCGACACCGTCGCCGCGGCGAAGGCCGTCTTGACGATCCGGTCCTCCAGCGACTGGTAGGCCATCACGGCAATCCGCCCACCGCGGTGCACGGCGGCCAACGCCGCGGGCAGGGCCGCGGTCAGGGACTCGAGTTCAGCGTTGACCGCTATCCGCAGGGCCTGGAATGTCCGCTTGGCCGGGTGCCCGCCGGTGCGGCGGGCCGGCGCGGGGATCGCGGCGTAGAGCGTCTCGACGAGTTCTCCAGTGCGGCTGTAGGGCTTGGTGGAGCGCCGCTCGACGATGAAGCCCGCGATCCGGGAGGCGAATTTCTCCTCACCGAAGCGGCGCAGCACGTCGGTGAGCCGGCCGCGGTCATAGGTATTGAGGATCTCGGCGGCGGTCAACTCGGCCTGCGGGTCCATCCGCATGTCCAGCGGGGCGTCGTGGGCGTAGGAGAAACCCCGCTCCCGGCGATCCAGTTGCATCGAGGAGACACCGAGGTCGAACAAGACTCCATCCACCGAGCCCGTCGCGGGCAGTCCGCACTCGCACAGCGCGTCGGCGATCCCGTCATAGCGGGTGCGGACGAGATCGACCCGGTCACCGAAGCGGGCCAGCCGACTCCCCGCGATCGAGAGTGCGTCGGGGTCGCGGTCCAGGCCGATCAACCGCAGCCCGGAGAACCTCTCGAGGAACCGCTCGGCATGTCCACCCGCCCCCAGGGTGGCGTCGACGAGGACCGCCCCGGACCCGTCCGGGGCGGTGCGGGTTAGAGCGGGGGCGAGAAGTTCCACACAGCGATCAAGCAGGACCGGTACGTGGCCGTGGTTCGCAGAACCTCCGGCGGACTCGGTTCCGGAGTCGGCCACCAGACAACCTCCGGTTCGGTGGGGGCCGACCCCTGCATCGAGGTCCCTGTCCGTCGCGAACCTGGCGTCGGGGAAGTACGTCAGGGTCGGTTCGGGCAGAGGCCACGATGCACGGGCCCGCCGCCGCGGTCTCGCCGCGAGCTCAGATGATGGCGCTGAGGGCGTCATCGCTGGCCGCGGAGAAGTTCTCTTCGTGGGTCTGCTGATAGTCCTGCCATGCGGTCGCGTCCCAGATCTCCAGGAAGTCGACCGCACCGATCACCACGCACTCCTTACTGAGATTGGCGTAGCGGCGGTGGTCGGCCGACAACGTGATGCGGCCCTGGGAATCGGGATGCTGTTCGTCGGTGCCCGCGGCCAGATTGCGCAGGAAAGCCCGAGCATCCGGATTGCTGCGCGAGGTCGCCGCGGCGCGACGCGCCAACTGCTCGAACTGCGCTCGCGGATACACCGCCAAGCTGTGGTCCTGGCTCTTGGTGACCATCAGCCCTCCCGCCAGCGCATCACGGAACTTCGCGGGCAGCGTCAGCCTGCCCTTGTCGTCCAGCTTGGGCGTGTAGGTGCCGAGGAACATCCCGGGCACCTCCCTGTCGAAACCGCCCCGGAGTGCCTACCACTCCGCTGCCGCCACGATACCCCACATTCCCCCACTTTGCTCCACTCTGCTACCGAAATGTAGCCCATGTCCCCCACCTGGTTCCACCAGCGATCCCACAAAGCCATCGTGGCGCTGGCCGAACACCGCAAAACAGCAGTTGGAGAGGCGGTGGGGCAAAGTGGGGGGCGTGGGGGCGGCGCCACCCGAACCACCCAAAAACGACCCGAAACAACGGCGCGCTGACTTGAGTACGCGGAGGTCTGTGGACGCGCTGGATCAGAACGCGCTGGATCAAAAAAGGGGCAGCCGATCGGCTGCCCCTGTTGCTAGAACGGTTTCACTCGTCGAAGCGACGCCGGAAACGGTCCTCCATGCGACTGGTGAACGAACCGGCCCCGCGGGCCTTGCGCTGCCGGACGGGCCCGGCCGGGGAGCCGCCCCGGTCCTTGCCGCCCGCGACCGGGGGCCCGGTCACGGCGAACACCACGCCGGCGAACATCACGACAAACCCGAGGACCGACAGGACGGGGAAACCCCCGATCATCGTCGCCTTGAAGGCCACACCCGCCACTAGCAGGGCCAGCCCCAGCACGAACAGCCCAACACCCTGAAGTCGGCGACGGGTGGACGGTGCGCGCAGGGTTCCGCCGCGCACACTGGATGCGAATTTGGGATCCTCGGCGTAGAGAGCGCTCTCGATCTGATCGAGCATCCGCTGCTCATGATCGGAGAGTGGCATTCGTCCCTCCTTGCCGACGTGGCCGAAATAGTGCTGCCGAACAGTGCTGCGCCGCCGCGGCGAGGGCCGAGCGGTTACCCACATGATACGAGGTCGAGATGCCGCGTACCACCCGGTTTGACCACCTGTTTGTGCATCTGGCGATCACCGCGAGTGTAGCGCCGCCGCTCGCGGCGCCGGTACCGGACGCACTGATGTCAGATCAGCGTCACGACTGAACGGGATCAGGGAGGAGCGGCTTCATAATGACGGTGCAGCCGAGGACAATCCAGACCGAAGCGCTACGCGGACGCGGGGAGACAGCGAGAGGGGGCGATCGTGGCGGCGTTCCTGATCGACTTGTCGCCCAGCGACATGCAGGTACGCCTTGGCGACGCTTTAACCGTCTACGTCGATGCGATGCGCTACCCCCGGGGCACGGAGAACCAGCGGGCTCCGATGTGGCTCGAGCACACCCACCGCCCGGGGTGGCGCGCGGTGGCCGTCGTCGACACGGCCCCACCGGGCAGCGGCCCCTCAAACGGCGGCGTCCCAATATCGGGCCCCGCGGAACCCGCTACCGCGCCGCTGAGCCGGGACGCGCTGGTCACCGCCCCGATCCTGGGTGTGGCCTACGGCTACCGGGGCGCACCGGACCAGTGGTGGCAACAGCAGGTGATGCGCGGCCTGCGGCACTGCGGGCTCCCTCGCGATGAGATCACCCGCCTGATGGGCGACTATTTCGAGCTCACCGAACTGCACATTCACCCCGGCGCGCAGGGCCGAGGCCTCGGCGAGGCACTGGTCCGTCGACTGCTGAACGGCCGCGATGAAAGAAATGTGCTGCTATCGACGCCCGAGACGAAATCCGGGGAAAACCGCGCCTGGCGGCTCTACCGCCGGTTGGGCTTCACCGACATCATCCGCGGCTACCGCTTCGCCGGCGATCCGCGGGAGTTCGCCATCCTGGGTCGAGCGCTGCCTCTTTGAGCGGGGATCGGGTGTTGGGGCCCGTCTGGTGCGGTCCGCCCGGGGCCGATCTGGCACCATACCCTCGTGACCCTCGCGCCGTCACCGAACCTTTCCCGCCGCACTCCCCTGCCGGTGCTGGCGTTGCTGCTGCTCTTCGCAGCGCCCCTGCTGACCGGTTGTCTGCGCGTGAATGCCTCGATCACCGTCTCCCCCGACGATCTGGTCTCCGGCTCGATCGTCGCGGCGGTGAAGCCACGCAACGACACCGACAAGGGCCCACAATTCGACGAAAACCTGGCCTTCAGCCAGAAGGTCTCGGTGTCGCCGTATGAGACCGACGGCTACGTCGGTTCCCAGGCAAGGTTCTCCGATCTGACTTTCGCCGAGCTTCCCCAACTGGCCAACCTGAGCCGCGATGCCACCGGTGTCGACATCTCGCTGCGCCGAGCGGGCAACCTGGTGATCCTGGAGGGTCGGGTCGACCTGACCAACGTCACCGACCCGGAGGCCGAGGTGACGTTCAGCGCCTCCTTCCCGGGCGAGGTGATCTCGACCAACGGCGAGCGCATCAACACCGACTACGTGGTGTGGCAACTCAAGCCCGGCACCGTCACGACGATGAGCGCCCAGTCACGCTTCACCGACCCGAGCACTCGATCCTTCACCGCGGCGGCGCTGTGGCTGGGTCTGGCCGCCTGCCTGGTCGCCGGAATCGTCGCCGCCCTGGCCTACCGTGACCGCGACCGAACCTCGCCGCGGTTCACTGGAGTCGAATCCGATGCGAGCTCGCGGGACGTTGACCCGCAGATTCAACGGGAGAAGGGGGTTCCGCACTGAGCGTGCGAGCAGTAGCGCCGTCGGTCGCCGAACTGGCTGGCGCCGTGACGGACCAACTCCGGGGATATCTGGCCCACCGGCGCTCCGAGGCCGCCTACATCGGCACCGACTACGACGGCCTGATCGCCGCCCTGGAGGACTTCGTGTTGCGCGGTGGCAAGCGCCTGCGGCCGGCATTCGCCTACTGGGGCTACCGGGCGGTGACCCCCGAACCCGAGGACGGCGTCAGCGACGAGGTTCTGCGGCTGTTCTCCGCACTGGAACTGCTGCACGCGTGTGCTCTGGTGCATGACGACGTCATCGACGGCTCCGCCACCCGCCGCGGCATGCCGACTGCCCACGTGTTCTTCGCCGATCTGCATCGAGACCGCGGCTGGCGCGGGTCGGCCGACCAGTTCGGCCGCTCGGCGGCGATCCTGCTGGGCGATCTGTCGCTGGTGTGGGCCGACGACATCGTCGCGGGCGCGGCCCTGCCGGCCGACGGTCAGCGGCGGGTCCGCCGGGTGTGGTCGGATATCCGCACCGAGGTGCTCGGCGGTCAGTACCTCGACATCGTCGCCGAGTCCAGCGGTGCGCATTCGATCGAATCGGCGATGAACGTCAACACCTACAAGACGGCGTCCTACACCGTGTCGCGGCCGCTGCAGTTGGGGGCCGCCGCGGCAGCCGACCGCCCGGACGTCCAGCGCCTCTTCCATGATCTGGGCACCGATCTCGGGGTGGCGTTCCAGTTGCGTGACGATGTGCTCGGCGTGTTCGGCGATCCCGCCGTCACCGGAAAGCCCTCCGGGGACGACCTGCGCTCCGGTAAGCGCACGGTCCTGCTCGCGGAGGCCGTCGAGCGCGCCGAGCGCTCCGACCCCGCCGCCGCGCAGTTGCTGCGATCCTCGGTCGGCACCGACCTGACCGACATTCAGGTGCGCGAACTGTGTTTGGTCATCGAATCGGTGGGAGCCCTAGCCGCGGTCGAGCAGCACATCGGCCTGTTGACCCGGCGGGCTCTGGAGGCCCTCGAACACGCGCCGATCAACGCCCCGGCCAGGGTCGGGTTGACCGAACTCGCCGGATTGGCCGCCAACCGGTCGGCCTGACCACAGATGACCGCACCGAACGCCGCGGCGCCCGCGCAGACCGCCCTGACTCGCCTGACCGTATTCGCCCGGGGCGAGGAGGGCCGGCCCGCCCTGCTGGGTTTCGTCGGCGCGGCCTTGATCACCCTCGGCGGACTCGGCGCAGGCAGCACCCGCCAGCACGACCCGGTGCTGGAGTCGCTGCACCTGTCCTGGCTACGGTTCGGTCACGGCGTGGTGGTCTCCACCCTCGTGCTCTGGAGCGGTGTGGCGATCATGCTCGCGGCATGGCTCTGGCTGGGCCGCCGAGTGGTCGACGGCAGGACGATCAGCGAATACGTCATGATCGCTACCACCGGCTTCTGGCTCCTGCCGTTGCTGTTGAGCGTTCCGCTGTTCAGCCGCGACACCTATTCGTATCTGGCTCAGGGCGCCCTGCTGCGTGACGGCTTCGACCCGTACGCGGTGGGCCCGATCGAGAACCCGAACATCATCCTCGACGACGTCAGTCCGATCTGGACGACGACGACCGCCCCCTACGGCCCGGCCTTCATCTTGGTCGCGAAATTCGTCACCGCGGTCGTCGGCGACCACATCGTCGCGGGAACCATGTTGTTGCGGCTGTGCATGCTGCCCGGCTTGGCACTGTTGATCTGGGCGGCGCCGAGGGTGGCCCGCCATGTCGGTGCCGACGGTGCGGTGGCCCTGTGGATCTGCGTGCTCAACCCGTTGGTGATCATCCACCTGATGGGCGGGGTCCACAACGAGATGCTGATGGTCGGGATGATGATGACCGGCATCGCGCTGACCTTCGCCCGCCAGCACGTCGCAGGGGCCGCGCTGATCGCGGTGGCGGTAGCCGTGAAGGCCACCGCGGTGCTCGCGCTGCCGTTCATGGTTTGGGTCTGGATGCGGCATCTGGCAGGAAACCGCCTGCGGGCGTTCGCCATCGCATCCGCAGGCTCGCTGGCAACGCTCATCGCTGTCTTCGCGGTGCTGTCCGCCCTGGCCGGGGTCGGTCTGGGCTGGCTGACCGCGCTGGCCGGCTCGGTGAAGATCATCAACTGGCTGACCGTCCCGACCGCGGTGGCGAACCTCACCAACGCCGTGGCCGGCCTGTTCATGCCGGTGAACTTCTATGCCATTCTCGAGGTGACCCGCCTAGCGGGCATCACCATCATCCTGGTTTCACTTCCGTTGCTGTGGTGGCGATTCCGCCACGACGACCGGGAGGCCCTACAGGGCATAGCGTGGGCGATGCTGGTGGTGGTGCTTTTCGTACCGGCGGCGTTGCCCTGGTACTACACCTGGCCGTTGGCCGTGGTGTCGGCGCTGGCCCAGTCGCAGCGGGCGATCGCCCTGATCGCCGGTTTCTCGACCTGGATCATGGTGATCTTCAAGCCGGACGGCTCGCACGGCATGTACTCGTGGGTGCACGTGCTGCTGGCCACGGCGTGCGGGCTTGCCGCCTGGTATTCGCTGCAGCGTGCGGACTCGTGGCGGAACCCGACCGCCGGGCCCCCGCTGACGGGGCGCGGTGGCGGTTAGCGCTCAGTAGGCCATCGCCTGGGCCCGCCGGAGCACCTCGCGGGCCTGGTGGGTCTGGAGTGCGTCGACGGGACGTGCGTTGGGAATCGGTTCGCGCACCCCGTCCCGAACCACGGTGAGCGACGGGTCTGCGGTGAACAGCCAGCGCAGGATCTCGCTGTCGCGGTAACCGCCGTCCCGCAGCACCGCCAGCAGACCGGGCAGCGCCTTGACCATCCGGCCCGACTCGGTGAAAAAGGCCCGCGGTATCACCGGAACGCCCTTGCGCCGCACCGCCAGCAGATGGCCCTCCCGCAGATGCTGGTGCACCCGGGTCACCGGAATGTCCAGCAACTCCGCGACGGCAGGTAGGTCATAGACCGGTTCCTGCGCATCGAGGACGTCTTCACCGGTCGGGATGGTGCTCACGACCCCCAGTCTAAGGACTGCGCGGGACACACAGCGTAGGGACTGAGGGCGGGACACGCCGCCACCGCCGACGAACCGGCCCTCCGGGTGGGCACCGCGACCGCCCTAAGATGGAGCGGTGACGTCGGACCCCCTCGTCGGCGTGTTGCTCGACGGCCGGTACCGCGTCGAGGCCCCGATTGCCACCGGCGGCATGTCCACGGTGTACCGCGGCCTCGATGCTCGGCTCGACCGCCCAGTCGCGCTGAAAGTGATGGATGCGCGCTACGCCCGCGATCAGCAGTTCCTCACCCGATTCCAGCGCGAGGCTCAATCCATCGCCCGGCTGAGGCACCCCGGACTGGTCGCCATCCACGACCAGGGGAACGATGCCACCCGCCCATTCCTGGTGATGGAACTCATCGAGGGCGGAACCCTGCGGGAACTGCTTCGGGAACGCGGCCCGATGCCACCGCACGCGGTGGCGGCGGTGCTGCGCCCGGTGCTCGGCGGACTGGGGGTGGCCCATCGGGCCGGACTGGTACACCGCGACATCAAGCCGGAGAACGTGCTGATCTCCGATGACGGAGAGGTCAAACTGGCAGACTTCGGCTTGGTCCGGGCCATCGCCGACGCCGGGATCACCTCCACCAGCGTCATCCTCGGTACAGCCGCCTACCTGTCCCCCGAGCAGGTGCTGGGCAGGTCCACCGGACCCCGCAGCGATGTCTACTCCGCCGGTGTCATGACATTCGAACTCCTCACCGGCCGAACACCGTTCACCGGGGACAACCCTCTGGCGATAGCCAATCAGCGCCTGGACCTCGACGTTCCGCCACCCGGTTCGCTGATCGACGGGGTGCCGCCGCAGTTCGACGCCTTCGTCGCGCGCGCGACGGCCCGCGACCCGGAGAACCGATTCCCGGATGCCTCGGCCATGGCGGCCGAACTGGATGAGATCGCCTCGGAACTCGGCTTGCCGCAGTTCCGGGTCCCGGCACCGCACAACTCGGCCCAGCACGCTGCCGCCACCGCCTACCATCCCCGTGACAAGGACGGCGGAGCCGCGCTGCCCATGGCGGGCGCACCGGCGAAAACCCGTCGGTTCACGCCCGGGATGCAAGCGGTCCAACCGGCTCCGACCGCCGACCCCTCGCCGCACGGTCCGGAAGCACCCGCGAAGGATCCCCCGGTTCCGGCACGGCAATTCGCCGGTATCGACATCGACGAGTTCGGCTGGGCGAGGCAGCGCGGACGGCGAGCGGTGGTGTTGTGGACACTGGCGGTGCTGGTTCTCACCGCGGCGGTCGCCGGCGCGGCGTGGAACCTCGGACTCAACCTGCCCGGCTTGATAGGGCGGTAAGCCCCGACCGGCGGTAACCCCCACCGGCGAGCAGACGTGAACGACCCCGACACACCGGTGAAGTGGGGAACTTTGCGTCTGCTCGGCGGAAGGGCGGTCAGTCGCGCAGCATCTCGGCGACCAGGAAGGCCAGTTCCAGGCTCTGCTGGGTGTTCAGCCTCGGGTCGCAGGCGGTCTCATAGCGACCGGACAGGTCGGTGTCGGAAATGTCCTGGGCGCCGCCGAGACACTCGGTGACGTTCTCGCCGGTGATCTCGACATGGATCCCGCCCGGGTGGGTGCCCAGCGCCCGGTGCACCTCGAAGAAGCCCTGCACCTCGTCGACGATCCGGTCGAAGTGCCGGGTCTTGTACCCGGTCGAGGACTCGTGGGTGTTGCCATGCATCGGGTCGCACTGCCAGATCACCTGATGGCCGGTGGCCTGAACCTTCTCGATGATCGGGGGCAGCAGGTCGCGCACCTTGTGGTTGCCCAGCCGGCTGACCAGCGTCAGACGTCCCGGCTTGTTGTGCGGGTCAAGGCGCTCGACGTACTCGACGGCCAGTTCCGGCGTCATCGTCGGCCCGATCTTCACGCCGATCGGGTTGGCCACGACCTCGGCGAAGGCGATATGGGCGCCATCGAGTTGGCGGGTGCGCTCGCCGATCCAGATGTAGTGAGCGGAGAGGTCATAGAGCCTGGGCTCGCCGAAATCCTCGGAGAGCCGCAGCATCGCGCGTTCGTAGTCGAGCACCAGCGCCTCGTGGCTGGCGTAGATCTCTGCGGTGTCCAGATTCCGGTCGTTGACCCCGCAGGCGGCCATGAATCGCATGCCTCGGTCGATCTCGGAGGCCAGTGCCTCGTAGCGCGCCCCGGCCGGCGAGGTCCGCACGAATTCGCGGTTCCAGTCATGCACCAGATGCAGCGACGCCAGCCCGGAGGCGGTGAGTGCGCGCACCAGGTTCATCGCCGCGCTGGCGTTTGCATAGGCACGGACCAGCCGTGACGGATCGTGTTCCCGCACCGATGCCTGCGGGGCGAATCCGTTGACCATGTCGCCGCGGTAGGACTTCAGGCCCAGCGCGTCGGTGTCGGAGGAGCGTGGCTTGGCGTACTGACCGGCGATGCGGGCGACCTTGACCACCGGAAGGCTGGCGCCGTAGGTGAGCACCACCGCCATCTGCAGAAGCGTGCGGATGTTGGCACGGATGTGCGGCTCGGTGTTGTCGGTAAAGGTCTCGGCGCAGTCGCCGCCCTGGAGCAGGAAGGCCTCCCCGCGGGCCACCGCGGCGAGTTGGTCGGAAAGCCGCTCGATCTCCGAGGCGACCGTGACCGGCGGGACACTTTCCAGCACCTTCCGCATGGCCTTGGCCTGGGCGGGATCCCAACTCGGCTGCTGGGCGGCCGGCTTGGCCAGCGCCGCGTCCAGCCGGTCCCGCAAGTCGGTCGGCAGCGGCGGCAGCGCCGGCAGCTGATCGATCGGTACGTCGACGGTCCAGTTCACCCGTCCATGGTAACCGGGTCTATCCGGCCGGATGACCACCGGAGAGGTGGCCTACCTGCGGCGAAGCTCCCAGTGCGCGATCGTGATCCCCCACCATCAGCTCAAAGCGGCGCCGGTTGTGCCGGGCGTCGACCAGTGCGTCATGGGTGTCTGGCGGGCGCGGGGGCATCCGCGGACACCCGTAGTCCTCCCACATTTGACGAAGCTCCCGGGTGAAACGCGGAATCTGCGGCGGCAGGGCGGTCATCGGCCCCCACAGCTGGCACAGGGCAACGTGGTCGTAGGCACCCACCCAGGCCCAGAGTTCGATCGGCTCGTCGCCGTCGATCCCGAGGAAGTCCTCCAGGCCCTCTCTGATTTCCCGCCGGGACCGCCACAGCCTGGAGGCCGGCGGCGGCAGTTTGGGCAGCACGTGGGTGCGAACCCAGCGGCCTGCCGACTCCGGGTCGAACTCGGTGGAGACCGCGTAGAACTCGCGGCCGTCCTCGCTCGCCACGCCGATGGAGATGAGGTCGATGATGCGACCGTTGTCGATGAACTCAGTGTCATAGAAGTACCGCACGAGCGCCGCTACCTTCCGGTTCCTGCCGGCGCCGGCGTGGCCACAGACTTACCCGGCGCCGGCGCCGCGTGGATCTGGCGGTCGAGCTCGGCGTCGACCTCGGTGTCGCTGGGAAAGCGCGGCTCGCCGGCGACGACATGCTGCAGCCAAAGGTTGGCCTGCACGAAGGGCCGGCGCAGGTAGCGCTCACGCTCGAGCGAGCGGCGCATCTTGCGTGGTTTGTCCTGGTAGTGCCACCGGGCCCACGGGGCGTGCGGACGAGCCAGTCGGATGGCCCCGACAAATAGCAACGGGGTGAAGAACAAGCCCAGCAGACCGGTCCACAACTTGCCCTTGAGCAGCACCAGGACCGCCAGGGCCAGGTTGAGCAGGGCCAGCAGCAGCACGGTGGCGCGGGCGGCGGTCGAGTCGGCGTCACGCCAGATCCCGACCTCGAACAGCGACAACGGGTTGAAGCCCAGCACCAGCAAGCCCGACACCGCGACCGCGACGAAGACCGCGTCGACCGAGGTGCGGCCGTCGGCAGACCAGTACACGTCCTGCAGGTGCAGGATGAGCGCGAACTCGTCGAGCACCAGGGCAGCGCCGATGCCGAAAACGATGGCCGCGGCAGTGAACTGGTGAATGGTGCCGTCGGCGGACATGGTGACCATGGCGACCCCCGAGATCAGCACCAGAATCACCCCGAAGACGGCGTGGTGGATATGCAGTCCGCCGCTTCCGGAGATGTTGTGCGGCTGCCACCACTTGCTCGGCCCGGTCCGGTCGGCGGTCGCGCGGATGTAGCGGGTGATCGTGCGGGTGATGAAAAAGGTCAGGATGAACGCGATAAGGCACCACATCAGCGGCTCCCGCCCGGGAGCGATGAAATCGAGGCGCAGGTCGAAGCGAACGGCCGGGTGCGCGAGGGCTGGCACGACTGGAAAACTTACGCCCATCCCGATCCGGGCGTTACTGCCGGATACTCTGGTGGGGAAATGAGCAGGTTGCGGTCGCCCGGGTGGGGCAGTCTCGCCGGCCGCGGCGGATCGGACCGTTCGCGGCTCTTCATCTGGCGGCTGGCCCAGGTGGTCATCGTCCTCGCCGTGGCGCATGCCTGCTGGCGGCTGTTCGGCCACATCCCCTACCGAATCGACGCCGACGTCTACCGAATGGGCGGCGAGGCCTGGCTGGACGGCAGGCCGCTATACACCGACGGGGCCGTCTTCCCCACTCAGGGCGGCCTGGACCTGCCCTTCACCTACCCGCCACTGGCCGCGATCATGTTCGGCCCGCTGGCGCTGGTATCGCTGCCGGTGGCCGGCGTGGCCATTACCGCGACCACCTGGGTGCTGCTGGTGGTGTCCACTTGGATCGTGCTGACCCGGCTGGAGGTCACCCAGAGTTGGCGCGTCGGCGGCGAAGCGCCGTGGCTGCGGCGGTGCTGGCTCGCGGCCGGCATCGTCGCGGTGTCGGTGATCTGGTTCGAGCCGATCCGCGCCAACATTTCCTTCGGCCAGATCAACGTCATCCTGATGACGCTGGTGATCGCCGACTGCCTCCCGCGGCGCACCCCATGGCCGCGCGGTCTGCTGCTGGGCGTGGCGATCGCACTGAAGCTGACTCCGGCAGTCTTCCTGCTGTTCTTCGTCCTGCGCCGAGACCACCGCGCGGTGCTGACCGCCCTGTTGTCCTTCGCGGCCGCCACCCTGCTCGGGTTCGCGCTGGCCTGGCAGGACTCCAGGGAGTATTGGACGACAACCCTGCGCGACACCGACCGGATCGGCAGCGCCAGCCTGAACACCAACCAGAACGCCGCCGGAGCGCTGGCCCGATTGGGCTTGGGCGAGACCGCCCACTTCGTGTTGTGGACTGCGGCCTGTCTGGCCGTTCTCGCGCTGACCGTGTGGGCGGTGCGCCGAGTGCTGGCCGCGCGAGAACCGGTGCTGGGGCTGATGTGTGTGGCGTTGTTCGGGCTGATCGTCTCGCCGGTGTCGTGGTCACACCACTGGGTGTGGGCCCTGCCGACGATCCTGGTGACCGCCGTTCTGGCTTACCGGCGCCGATCGGCGGCGCTCGGGGCCGTCAGCGCGGCCGGAACCGTGCTGATGGTGTGGTGGTCCCCGATCGCCTTGCTGCCCGAACACCATGAGGCCGACGCATCATGGTGGCGTCAGTTGCTGGGGATGTCCTACGTGTGGTGGGCCCTGGCGGCCATCCTGGTTGCCGGGCTGACCGTAACGGCGCCGATGACTAGCCCGCGGCGGTCTCCGGCATCCGAGCCGAGGGCTGACCTGGTGCGCCCGGCTTGACGTCCGCACCGCCCGGCCCGGTCTTCTTGAGCGTCGCCGCGTAGATGTCGACGTACTCCTGACCGGACAGTTCCATCAACTCGTACATCACCTCGTCGATGACGGCCCGTTCGATGAAACGATTGCCCGCCATGCCTTCGAACCGGGAGAAGTCCATCGGCTTGCCGAACCGGACCGTCACCCGGCCGAACCGCCACATCTTCGATCCCGGCGGGTTGACGACGTCGGTTCCGATCATCGCCACCGGGATCACCGGGACGCCGCTCTCCAGCGCGACGCGGGCGAGCCCGCTCTTGCCCTTGTAGAGCCTGCCGTCCGGGGACCGTGTTCCCTCCGGGTACATCCCGAGCAGCTTGCCGTCGCCGAGAATGCGCTGAGCGGTGTCGAGGGCGGCCTGGGCGGAGTCTGCGTTGGTGCGGTCGATAGGCACCTGGCCGGCGACTGTGTAGAACCACTTGGTCAGCCTGCCCTTGATGCCCGTTCCGCTGAAGTACTCGGCCTTTGCCAGGAAGGTGATGCGACGACGCACCACCAGGGGGAGGAAGAAACTGTCCGCCACCGCGAGGTGGTTACTGGCCAGGATCGCCGGCCCGGACTGCGGAACATGCTCCAGGCCTTCGACTTTCGGCCGGCCGAGGACGGACAGCAATGGGCCCATGAAGATGTACTTGAACAACCAGTACCACATAGACCCTCCCTCGCCGGCTCACGCGTGGGCGTTCGCTTTGGCTAACTGTACCCAGCCGCCGATGACGCCAACCACATGACCAGTGCGGTTCACGGTCAATCCTCAGGCGCGATCAGGGTTGGTCGGACCCGGGTTCGGGTTCCACGACGATCGGGATGTCGTGGTAGCGGCCGTTACCGGTCGGCGGCGGCGCGCCAGGGGGCGGCGGGGCCTGCTCGCCGTCGCCGGGCGGGGGCGGCGGTGCGGCGGCCTCCGATGCTGCCTGCGGGTCGGCGGCCATCGCGCGCAACAGGCTCATCAGCGCCACACTGTGTTCGGCAACCACGCTCAGCAGAGGGTGCTGCTCGCCGCTGATCAATGCCGCGAGCGCGCAGACCGGGCACCACACCTGCTGGCACCGCCCCGGCCCGCGCAACGCCTCGGAGGCCATCATTGCGGCGGACCGTACCGCCGGGTCGAGGCGATCGAGGACCGCCTGGGCCAATTGGCGTAACTCGGGCCCGATGTCGGGATGGCTGCTCATTGCGGCCACACCTGCGGGTCCGGCCGGAACCGGACCGTGAGATGGCTGCCGCGTAACGCCGCACCGGTCACGATGCATCGGCGCAGCACCGACGCGAGCCGGACCCGCCGCCGCAGGCCTCCGACACTGATAATCAGGTCATCACCGGCCCGACCGAGGCTCAGGGTGCCCACGTCGAGTGGGGGCAACTCCACGCGCATCCGGTAGACGGCCTCCAACCCGGAACCCGACTCGCGGTCGACAACGGGCCGCAGCGGCCCCGGTGGAGCGGAGCCGTCGCGCCGGCGCGCCTCGTCGAGCAGCTGTCCCAGGGCCTTGGGGCCGACGGGCTCACCCGCCAGATGCGGTGTCAGCACCAACTGCGGATTCCCGGCGGCCGCGGCCAGCTCCTCGAGGACCGACTGCTGTTCGGCGATCCTGGCTGAGTACCAGTCGAACGCCGGATGCTCCGGCAGATTGCGGTACTCGAAGGAATCGTCCTGGAACAGAACCTGATTGACGATCACTTCGTTGACCCGCACACCCATCACCGCCAGCGACCCCAGCGCCCGGACGGTCTCGGCCGCCACCACCCGTTCCGGGGTAAGCACCAGATGCGCCCCCACCCCCTCACCCGCGAGCAGCGCCGACAGTCGCTCAGCGGTGGCGTGCGCCACCTCGACCAGTCCGACCGTGGCCGCTGTCCGGGCGTCGTCCACGCTCGCCGACAGCCTCCGGTGCCGGGGCCAGGAACGCTCGACGTAGAGCGCGAACGCCGCCGGCAGGGTCAGCATGCGCAGAGCGTCCGCGGTCGAGGCGCAATCGACAACCACGTAGTTCCACCGGCCGGACTCCGCCAAGTCGGCCACCGCGCGAAGTCCGAGGAGCTCTTGGAACCCGGGCACTGCCGAGAGTTCCTCCGGCGCAAAGGAGTCCAAATCGGATTCCGGGAAACGCGCGGCCAGCACCGGGCCGGCCGAGCGCCAGGCCGACTCCAGCAGGGCCAGGGTGTCCAGCGCCATCGCATCCAGATGCCCGCCGCCGGTATCCGGGCCCCGTTCCTCGGTGAGAATGCGAACCGGCTCACCGGCGGCACTGGGTTCGACCGGGACCCCGAGGACGTCACCCAGTGAGTGGGCCTGGTCGGTGGAAATCACCAGCACCGCCTCGCCGTCCATCGCGGCCCGCACCGCGGTCGCTGCGGCCAGCGTCGACTTGCCGACTCCGCCCTTGCCGACGAAGAAGCCGAGCCGCGCCGCCCCGACTGGGATGTCACCGGCCATCATGGCCACCCTCGACCCGTCTCTTGAGATCCTCCAGCGCGGTCTCGGTCAGCCGGCGTTCCGCTTTGCGCTTGAGCAGCCCGATCATCGGAACCACGACGTCGACCGCCAGTTCGTAGGTGACGTCGGTTCCGGAACCGCTCGGCCTCAAGGTGTACGCCCCTTCGAGCGCCTTGAGCAAGGTGCTCGACACCAGCGACCAGCGGACCGAACCGCGATCGGGCGGCCAGTCGTATCTGAGCACCATGGTGTCGCGCAGCACCGCGGCCTCCAATACCAGCCGGGCGACCGTGGGATAGCCCTCGGCGTCGGCCTCCAAGACCTCGGCCTGGGCGTACTCCGACACCCACTCCGGATAGGCGCCGATATCGGCGATGACAGCCATCACGGTGCGGGGATCCGCACCGATATGGATGGTCTGCGCCGTCTTGTCCGCCACTGTTACCGATTGCCCATCACTCCACGCCCCCAGGTACTTCCGGAGACAAACCGTACCCTCCCACAGCGGGGGAAACCCGGCATCAAGCCGTGGGCGCAACACCCACCGGCCGGGAGGACTCCAAGGTGTTCTTGACCTCGAAAGCCATCCGCTTGCCGGCCACCCTGCGGCGGTAGGTCATCGCCGGCACATCCATCTTCGCCAGCTGCCAGGCCGCCGCCCCCGCGGGTTCGGCGTGCAGGTAGTAATGCAGGACGACCCCGTCGAGCACTGGTTCGAGCCAGATCTCCATGGTGCCGGTCAGTGGACCGGTGACCGTCCAGCGCACGCCCTTCTCGGCTCGGTCCTCCACGACCTCGAGCAGCAGGTCTGGAAACCATCGCCGCCAACCGGCGCGGTCCCCCACGGCCCGCCCCACCGCGGCGGGACTGGCGGCGACGAAGGTCTCGTCGGCGACCTGAATGGTGCTCACGCACATCAGCTTCACATACCGGCCGAAGGCACCCTCACGAGGTCGGCCAAGCGCGCGGTGTGGGTGTCCCAGTCCCAGTCCCGGCGAATCCACCGTCGGCCGGCCTCGCCCATCGCGCGGGCCGCCTCTGGGTCGGCCAGCAACCCGGCGATCGCGGAGACGATCTCCTCGTGTGAGCGGCCGTCGACCACCCGGCCGGTCTCACCGTCGCGAACGGTCTCCGGCGCGCCGCCGGAGTCTCCGGCGACCACTGCAACCCCGGTGGCCGAGGCCTCCAGGAACACGATGCCCAGCCCCTCGACGTCCAGGCCCGCGCCCCGGGTCCGGCACGGCATCGCGAAGACATCGGCCATCGCGTAGTGGGCGGGCAGTTCGGCAGCGGGCACCCCGCCGGTGAACACCACGTCGGACTCCACTCCGTGGTCCTTGGCCAGCCGGCGCAGTTTTTCTGAATACGGCCCGCCTCCGACGATGACCAGCGCCGCGCCGTCCACCCGGCGCCGGATGTCCGGTAGCGCCCGGATGAGCATGTCCTGGCCTTTGCGGGGCACCAGTCGTGAGATACAGACCACCACCGGCCTGTCCCCCAGCTGATAGCGGGTGCGCAACTCAGCGCGTGCTGCCGGATCGGGTGCGAAACGGCCGACGTCCACGCCCGGCGGCAGATGTTCCAACCGGGCGCGCGGACCGAACGCGGCGGCGAACCGACCGCGGGTGTAGCGGCTGACATAGGTGATGACGTCCGCGCTGTCACCGATGCGGCGCAGCGCCGATCGGGCACCGGGCAGCATCGACCAGCCGACCTCGTGACCGTGGGTGCTGGCCAGCACCCGCCGGGCACCGGAGCCTCGGGCCCGGGAGGCCAGCAGGGCCAGCGGGGCGGCCGCGCCGAACCACACCGTCTCGATGTCGTGCTGGCGAATCAGCCGGCGCATCCGGCGGTCGACCGCGGGCTCGGGGAGCATCAGCGTTCCGGGATGACGCACCACCTCGAAGGCCGCGCAGCGGTCGTAATCCTCAGCCCCTTTCCACCGCGGGGCGTAGACCGTCAGCTGGTGATCCCCGGCGTCGGCCAGCCGATTCACGAACTGCTCGAGGTAGGACTGGATACCACCGCGGCGAGGTGGAAAATCGTTGGTTACCAGCAGAATCCGGGTCATCGACCCCTGAGGGTACCGGTGGGTGCGGAGGGCTTTCCGCCCAACCACGCCGCCCATCTGCCGGACACCTCGACAAGATCCTCACCCAGCGCGTCATGGACCGATTCCCGTAGGTCGGCGTGGCCCGGCCCGCAGGCCCGCCCGTACAGCCGGCGCAGCCCCTCGGCACCATAGGTGTCGGCGACGAAGCGGGCGAACCACCAGGCGCGGTCGTAGCCGGCTGCGCGATCCGGCCCGGGAGTGTCCAGGTCGGCGTCCGAGGGCAGCGCGGTGGAGGAACCGGCGTCCGGCGGGAGCGCGCTCGGCGAACGGGCCACGAAATCGGCGACACCCTCGGTGAGCCAACGCGGAGCGTCCGCGGCGGTGTCGGCGCGGGCGGCCAGATGGAAAAGCTCGTGCGCCAACACGATCCGCAACGCGGAATCGCTCATGGCGGCCGCACCGGGGGCCAGCACGATTCGCTGCCCCGATACCCTCCGACGCACCGGGTCGACCTCATCGGCCACCGACACCGCCGCGATATCGGCCCACTCGCCGCTCGGATCCAAGCCCGCCTCTGCCACGAACTGCGCCGGTGCGCCGGTGGCCACGACGACGATCTCCCGCGTCCAGTCCGTGCCCCAGAACCGATCTACCGCACCGACCGCGGCGGGCATCTCGGCGCGCACCCGGTTCAGCAGACCGTCGGCGCGGGCCCCCGCGAGGTTGACCGCATGGACTTCCCAGCCGGGCGAAGGCGCCGTCGGCGGCAGCGCCGCGATCACCATCGAGGCGAGCACTGACTGCACGACAAGCTGGCCCGCCAGCAGAATCCTCGGCAGGCGGGTACCCCGACTACCGTCGGACTTCTCGATCCCGTCGAACGTCTCAGTACCGTCGGACGTTGTAGATGGGTGCGTTGTGGACCGATTCCACCCGGACCGGGATGCCGTAGGTGGAGGCATGCACCATCAGACCGTCGCCGATGTAAATGCCGACGTGCGAGGCGTCGGAGTACTGGGTGACGACGTCACCGGGTTGCATTTGGTCGACGGACACCGGCTGGCCGCCCGCGGCCAGCGCATAGCTGGAGTGTGGAAGGAAGATGCCCGCCCGCTGGAACGACCACATCACCAGGCCGGAGCAGTCGAAGCCGCCCGGTGCGCCGCCACCCCAGACGTAGGGATCGCCCAATCGGCTCAGGGCCGCCTGCACCGCGACGGCACCGGCGCCACTGCCGCCGCCACCACCGGGGAACGGCACAGCGGCCAGCGCCGCGATGTCGCTGGAGGGCGCCGCTTCCGGCGCCGGCGCGGCGGGGGCGGCCGGGCCGGGGGCTGCGAGCACGGCCTGCTGGATCGGCGTGAGCATGGCGTAGCGTGCCTTCACCGCAGCGATCTGCACCTGCAATTCCGACTGCTGGCGCTGCAGGTCGGCCCGAACGGCGGCAGCCTCATCGGCGGCCGTCTTGGCCTCCACCGCGGACTGGGCCGATGCCGCCTCGATCTCAACGGCCTCTACCCTGGCCCGCTGGAAACCCTTCATCTGCAGGGACATCTCGGTCGCCATCACCCGCTGCACGGCCATCTTGTCGATCAGACCCTGCGGGGAGGCCGCGGTCAGGATCGCGTTGAGGCCATCGGTGCGACCACCCATGTAAACCGAGGCGGCCAGTTTGTCCACGGCGAGCTGGTAACCGGAGAGTTGCGCGGTGGCGGCATCCAACGCGGCGATGTCGGCGGCGTGCCGGTTGTCGGCCTCGGCCTGCAACCGCAGCTTTTCGTCCAGGTCGAGCTGCGCGGAGTGCATGGTCTCAGTCAGCTGTTCGGCTTGCCGGGATAGTTCGTTGAGCTTGGCCAGCGCGTCCTCAGCCGGATCGGCGAAGGCCGCGGTGGTCAACACCCCGGTCAGCATCGTCACACCGGCGAGCACACCCACCAGAGGTTTCCGAGCAATGAATCCCCGACGAGACGTGCGGTCAAAATTCAAGATTTCGCATCCTTCTGACTGCTGCCGACTCAACCTGTCGAACTGCTTTCGATGTGCCAAAGGTCTCGGATAGGTTACGAAACGGCATCGGCTTTGTCCAACGTTACTTCCGGGAAGTGAAAATAACGTATGTCACTCCACTCCCACCAGCCCCGCTAGTTAGGGCTCGCACAGCCTACCCGGCCAGATCGGTCTCGCCGTTCCGGCGGATCGGGACGAGTCGCAGCCTGGGTGCCAGTCCGGCCTCCGCCAGCACCTCGAGGGCCGCACGCTCGTCATGCAGCAAGGTATCGGGAACTCCCAACAGCACGCTGACGACGCAATCTCGACAACCCGGTCCGCGTACGGCGCATTCATCGCAGTCGATGACCACCGGTTCGGCCGGCTCTCCATTGGGGTGTGGCATGTCGGATCTCCTTGTACGGCGCTGTCGGGACGTGGGGCTGAGCCGAACCATAAGAGAGGCCACCGACAACTTCGCCGCGCGTGGCGAGGCCGCGATTGTCGGTGGTGGTGCCTAACGTCGGTCATCGTGACCGGTCGCAGCACAGACCCACGGTTGAGCGAGCCGCAGTTGGGCCCACAATTGAGCTTCGCCTTCACCGACGGCCCCGCAGAAGCGGACGCGGTCGAGGTGTCGTTGCGCGAGACCACCTTCGTCGTCGTCGACCTCGAGACCACCGGCGGGAGAGCCAGGCCCGGGGCCGGCGGTACCGCCGATGCGATCACCGAGATCGGAGCCGTCAAGATCCGCGGCGGCGAGGTCCTCGGCGAGTTCGCCACCCTGATAGACCCGGGTCGCGACATCCCGCCGAAAGTCGTCGAACTCACCGGCATCACCAGCGCCATGGTGCGAGACGCCCCACCGATCTCGGCGGTGCTGCCGATGTTCCTGGAATTCGCCCACGGGGCGGTGCTGGTCGCCCACAACGCGGGATTTGACATCGGCTTCCTGCGGGCCGCCGCCCAGCAGTGCGCCATCCCCTGGCCGGCCCCGCCGGTGCTGTGTACGGTGCGGCTGGCGCGCCGGGTGCTCAGCCGCCAGGAAGCTCCCAGCGTCCGGCTCTCCGCCCTGGCCAAGCTCGTCGGCGCGGCCACCGAGCCCACCCACCGCGCCCTCGACGATGCCCGTGCCACGGTGGACGTGCTGCACGCCCTCATCGCGCGGGTGGGCAACCAGGGGGTGCGCACCTATGACGATCTGAAGGCGTATCTGCCCAACGTCAGCAATGCCCAGCGAAGCAAGCGTGCGCTCGCACAGCGGCTGCCACGCCGCCCAGGTGTCTACCTCTTCCGCGGCCCCTCGGCCGAAGTCCTCTATATAGGCACTGCCGGCGACCTGCACCGCCGGGTCGGCCAGTACTTCACCGGGGCCGACCCCCGGGGCCGCATCAAGGAGATGGTCGCACTGGCCACCGCCGTCGACCATGTCGAGTGCGCCCACCCCCTGGAGGCGGGGGTGCGCGAACTGCGCCTGCTCGCCGCGCATGCGCCGCCCTACAACCGCCGGTCGCGGTTTCCGCGCCGGTGGTGGTGGCTGATCCTGACCGACGAACCCTTCCCCCGGCTCTCCATCGTGCGTGAACCGGCCCGGCAGCGCGCGGTCGGCCCGTTCCGGTCCCGGGCGGACGCCATGGAGACCGCCGAGTTGATCGCGCGGTTCACCGGGGTGCGGACCTGTACAAAGCGGATCGCCCGCAACGGCGAGCACGGTCCCGCCTGCCCGCCGCGCGAGGTCTCCCCCTGCCCTGCGGTGCCCGGGCTGACCGCGTCGCAGTACGCCGCGGCACCGAGACGGGCCGCCGACCTGATCGACGGGCTGGACAACGCCGCCCTCGACGCCGCGGTGATGCGGATCGGCGAACTGGCCGGGCGGGCGCGCTACGAGAGTGCGGCACGGTTGCGCGACCAGACCGCCGCCACGGTCGAAACACTCTGGCGGGGCCAGCGGCTGCGCGCCCTGGCCGCGGTAGAGGAAGTGGTGGCCGCCGCCCCCGACGGCGCCGGCGGCTGGCACCTGGCGGTGCTGCGGCACGGACAGCTGGCCTCGGCCGGCTGCGCTCGGCGGGGCGTGCCGCCGATGCCGGTGGTCGACGCTCTGTGCAGCGCCGCGCAGGTCGTGCTGCCGCGCCCCGCCCCGTTGGGCGGAGCGCTGGTCGAGGAGGTCTCCCTCATCGCCCGCTGGCTCGAGGGCCCCGGCGTGCGGGTCGTCCGCTCCACCTGCGGCCTCGCATCGCCGCTGCATTCCGCCGGTCCGTGGCTCGGCTGGGCGGCTACGGCACGATCCGCCCGGTACGCCGCCTCAGCGCTGCTCCGCCCCGCGGATTCACAGTTCTCGCGTGAACCGGACCCAGCGTTCCAGGAGTCGCTGCGCGGCACCGGAGTCGATGGCCTCGGCGGCGCGGGCCAGCCCGTCCTCCCAGGACGGCAGCCATTCGGCGTGGCTGGATAGTCCGGCGCGGGCCACCATCGCCCCCGCCGCATTGAGCACCACGGCATCGCGCACGGCCCCCTTGGCGCCGGCGAACACCGCTCTGGCCTCTGCGGCGTTGGTTTCGGCGTCCCCGCCGACGAGCTCTTCGACCCTGGCGCGGGGAAAGCCGAAGCCCATCGGATCGAAGGTGAGCATATCGATGGTCCCGGCTTGCACCCGCCAGATCGTGCTGGTCGTCGTCGTGGTGAGTTCGTCAAGCCCGTCATCCCCGTGCACCACAAGGACGCTGGCCCCCCGGGCGGCGAAGACCCCGGCCATCACCTCGGCCAGCTCACCGAAGGCGCAACCGATCAGCCCGGCCCGCGGCCCCGCCGGATTGGTGAGTGGCCCCAGCAGGTTGAAAACCGTCGGCACACCGATCTCCCGGCGCGGCGGTCCGGCGTATCTATATGAGGGATGGAACACCGGCGCGAAACAGAAGCCGATTCCCACCTCGGCCACGCAGCGGGCCACCTCCGCCGGGCCGAGGTCGATCCGTAGACCCAACGACTCGAGCATGTCCGCCCCGCCGCTGCGCGAGGACGCCGCGCGATTGCCGTGTTTGACCACCGGAACCCCGGCCGCGGCGACGACCACGGCCGCCATGGTGGACAGGTTCACGGTGTTGGCGCGGTCTCCCCCGGTACCGACGATATCGACGGTATCGGTGCCGATGACATCGGTGGGAACCCGCTGCGCGTAGGCCAGCATGGTGTCGGCCAGCTCCCGGACTTCCGCGGCGGTCGGACGCTTCATCTTCATCGACACGCCGAAGGCGGCGATCTGCGCGGGCGTCGCGGCCCCGGCCATGATTTGGTCCATCGCCCAGGCCGCCTCCCCGGGCGCCAACGCCGATCCCGTCGTCAAACGGCCCAGGACCTGCGGCCATGAGGAAATCGGGGCACTGGCGGAGGGCTGCTGCGGTGGAATCGTCACCGCCAGATCGTCGCACGCGGGTCGGCGCACACCCGGGCCGGGAATGGGTCGAAAGAAAACTTGTTGTGACCAATTCGGCCCCTGCGTGTACCTCAGCAACTACAAAGCGTCATACTTCTTTCTGTGACGAGCGCTGTAGGTACATCCGGAACCGCCATAACGTCGCGTGTGCATTCGCTGAACCGGCCGAACATGGTCAGTGTCGGCACCATCGTGTGGCTTTCCAGTGAGTTGATGTTCTTTGCTGGACTGTTCGCGATGTATTTCACCGCGCGCGCCCAGTCCGGCGGGGCTTGGCCCCCGCCCCCCACCGAACTGAACCTCTACCAGGCGGTTCCGGTGACGTTGGTGCTGATCGCATCGTCGTTCACCTGCCAGATGGGGGTCTTCGCCGCCGAACGAGGTGACGTCTTCGGCCTGCGGCGCTGGTACACCATCACCTTCCTGATGGGCCTGTTCTTCGTCCTCGGCCAGGGCTACGAGTACTACCACCTGGTCACCCATGGGACGACGATCGCCTCCAGCGCTTACGGCAGCGTCTTCTACCTGGCAACCGGTTTCCACGGCCTGCACGTCGTCGGCGGTTTGGTCGCCTTCGTCCTGCTGCTGCTGCGGACCCGGATGAGCAAGTTCACCCCGGCCCAGGCGACCGCATCGATCGTGGTGTCGTACTACTGGCACTTCGTCGACATCGTCTGGATCGCCCTGTTCGCGACCATCTACTTCATCCGTTGATGAGAAGGGGTTCCATGCGCACCTTTGGGTCTGCGAGAAGCGACAAGTCGCGCCGTCGGCTGCATCGCCGGCTTACCGGGGCTGTCCTGCTGCTGTTCGGTCTGGCGTTGGCAGGCGTCCTGGCCGCCACACTGACACCGAAACCGCAGGTGGCCGTTGCCGACGAATCGCAATCGGCGCTGCTCCGCACCGGCCAGGAGTTGTTCGACACCGCCTGCATCAGTTGCCACGGCGCCAACCTCCAAGGTGTGCAGGGGCGCGGCCCCAGCCTGGTCGGCGTCGGCGAGGCCGCGGTGTTCTTCCAGGTCAACACCGGCCGGATGCCGGCGATCCGCGGAGAGGCCCAGGCCGACCGCAAGAAACCATTCTTCGATCTCGCGCAGACCGATGCCCTGGGCGCCTATGTCCAGAGCATCGGCGGCGGCCCGCTGGTTCCGCGTGATGCCAACGGCCAGATCGCCGACCATTCGTTGATCGGCAACGACGTGGCTCGCGGCGGTGACCTCTTCCGCCTCAACTGCGCGTCCTGCCACAATTTCACCGGCCGCGGCGGGGCACTGTCCTCCGGTAAGTACGCGCCCGGCCTCGACCCGGCCACTCCGGCGCAGATCTATACCGCCATGCTGACCGGCCCGCAGAACATGCCGAAGTTCTCCGACCGCCAGCTCTCCCCTGAGGAGAAGGAGGACATCGTCGCCTATGTCCGCTCCGCCTCCCAGACGATGAATCCGGGCGGCTACGGCCTCGGCGGCTTCGGGCCCGCTTCGGAGGGCATGGCAGTGTTCATCATTGGAATGGTGGCCGCGATCGCGGTCGCGATGTGGATCGGGGCACGCTCATGAGTGAGTCGAATCAGCCGGAAGGCGAGAACCTCGCCGGGATGTCGGAATCCGAACTATCCGCACTCGGCGGAAAGATCGACGGGGTCGACACCGTCTTCAAGGAGCCCCGCTGGCCGGTGGCGGGCACCCGCGCCGAGAAGCGGGCGGAGCGTCTGGTCGCATTCTGGCTGATGTTCGGCGGCCTCATGGGCCTGTTGCTGCTGGTGGTGTTCCTGTTCTGGCCCTGGGAGTGGAAGCCCTACGGCGTCAAGGGCAACCTGCTGTATTCCTGGGCCACCCCGATGTACGGGATCACCTTCGGGTTGTCGATCCTGGCGATCGGGATCGGCGCGGTGCTCTTCCAGAAGCGGTTCATCCCGGAAGAGATCTCCATCCAGGACCGCCACGACGGGCCTTCCTCGGAGTTGAACCGCAAGACCGCCGCAGCCACCCTGGTCGACGCATTCGACAGCTCGACGATCAAGCGCCGCAAGATGATCGGCATGGCCGCGGGCATCGGACTCGGGGCGTTCGGCGTCGGCACCCTGGTCGCCGGCATCGGCGGCATCATCAAGAACCCGTGGAAGCCCGTGGTGCCCACCGCCGACGGGCTCAAGGCGGTGTTGTGGACCTCGGACTGGACCCCCCGGTACAAGGGCGAGACCATCTACCTGGGCCGCGCCACCGGCCGCCCGGGTGACTCCCCCTTCGTCAAGATGCGCCCGGAGGACATCGACGCCGGCGGCATGGAGACGGTGTTCCCCTGGCGTGAGGAAGACGGCGACGGGGTCACCGTGGAATCCCACGAGCGGCTCGCCAAGGTCGCCATGGGTGTGCGCAACCCGGTCATGCTGATCCGCATCAAACCGGTGGACATGCCCCGCGTGGTCAAACGTCAGGGCCAGGAGAGCTTCAATTTCGGTGAGCTGTTCGCCTACACCAAGGTGTGCTCGCACCTGGGCTGCCCGTCGTCGCTGTACGAGCAGCAGACCTACCGCATTCTGTGCCCGTGCCACCAGTCGCAGTTCGATGCGCTGCACTTCGCGAAACCGATCTTCGGACCGGCCGCGCGTGCCCTGGCGCAGCTGCCCATCACCATCGACAAGGATGGATACTTGGTCGCCAACGGCGATTTCATTGAACCCGTCGGACCGGCATTCTGGGAGCGCAAATCATGAGCATGAGCGTCGCTGACCGCCTTGATAAGGCTGCCGACAACATTGACTCGCGGTACCACCCCTCGGCGGCACTGCGACGGCAGCTGAACAAGGTCTTCCCCACCCACTGGTCATTCCTGCTGGGCGAGGTCGCGCTGTACAGCTTCATCGTCCTGCTGCTCACCGGGGTCTACCTGACCCTGTTCTTCGACCCCTCGATGGCTGAGGTGACCTACAACGGCGTCTACCAGCCGTTGCGTGGCATCGAGATGTCGCGGGCCTACGAGACGGCACTGAACATCAGCTTCGAGGTGCGGGGCGGCCTGTTCGTGCGCCAGGTCCACCACTGGGCGGCGCTGCTGTTCGCGGCGTCCATCATGGTCCACCTGGCCCGGGTGTTCTTCACCGGAGCGTTCCGCCGGCCGCGTGAGGCCAACTGGATGATCGGTGCGCTGCTGCTGATCCTGGCGATGTTCGAGGGCTTCTTCGGATATTCGCTTCCGGACGATCTGCTGTCAGGCACCGGCATCCGCGCGGCCCTCTCTTCAATCACACTGGGACTGCCCCTGATCGGGACCTGGATGCACTGGGCGCTGTTCGGCGGCGACTTCCCCGGCGACATCATCATCCCGCGCCTGTATGCCGTGCACATCCTGATCTTCCCCGGGATCATGCTCGCGCTCATCGGTGTCCACCTCGCACTGGTCTGGTTCCAGAAGCACACCCAGTTCCCCGGCCCCGGCCGTACCGAAACCAACGTCGTCGGTGTTCGCGTCATGCCGGTGTTCGCGGTCAAGTCCGGCGCGTTCTTCGCGATGATCGTCGGGATCCTGGGCCTGATGGGCGGCTTGCTACAGATCAACCCGGTCTGGCAGCTCGGCCCCTACAAGCCCTCCCAGGTCTCAGCCGGGTCCCAGCCGGACTTCTACATGCTGTGGACCGACGGACTGATCCGGCTGTTCCCGGCGTGGGATATCTACATCGGCAACCACACCATCCCGGCCGCGGTCTGGGTGGCGGTGATCATGGGCATCGTGTTCCTGTTGCTGATCATCTACCCGTTCCTGGAGAAGCGATTCACCGGGGACGACGCGCATCACAACCTGTTGCAGCGTCCGCGGGACGTCCCGGTTCGTACCGGAATCGGGGCAATGGCGATCGCCTTCTACATGGTGCTGACCTTCAGCGCGATGAACGACATCATCGCCCTGAAGTTCCACATCTCGCTCAACGCGACCACGTGGATCGGCCGGATCGGCATGCTGGTGCTCCCGCCGTTCGTGTTCTTCGTGGCCTATCGGTGGGCTGTCGGCTTGCAGCGCAGCGACCGCGAGGTGCTCGAGCACGGCGTCGAGACCGGCATCATCAAGCGGCTGCCGCACGGTGCCTACGTCGAGCTGCACCAGCCACTCGGACCGGTGGACGAGCACGGCCACCCGATTCCGTTGGAATACGAGGGTGCCGCGCTACCGAAGCGGATGAACAAGCTCGGTGCGGCCGGCAAACCGGGCCGTGGCAGCTTCCTCACCGCCGACCCGGCATCCGAGGACACTGCACTGACCGACGCGGCGCATGCCGCCGAGGTGCGGGCTCTCACCGCCCTCAAGGAGTACCAGGACGAGGAGCACGAGGGCAACGGGAACGGCTCCCCCGGGTCACACTGATCCACGTCCGTTCGATCGCGCACAACGCGCGGCCGGGGATTATCCCGGCCGCGCGTTGTGCGTTTGGGCAACTTCTCCCGCGTCGCGGGCCGCGGTGAATGCCTCACCGACCCGGACGTATCCATCAGAGCGGCCGCTCGCTGTGACCACCGCCGAAGGCCAGACCCCGATTCCAGACACCGACCTCGCGAACGCCAAACTCCGCATGCCCGCCCGACCACTCCCCCGGCCAACCGTCTTCGCCGCCCCACCGCGGTATCGATGCCCTCACCGGGGAGACTGGTCGCCGAAACCGGCATTCCGGCCGTCAACCCGATATGCCTACACCGGCTGACGGCAACCGACTTCGCCGCGAGCTCACGGCCGGCGCCTTCGAGCATGATGGCCTGGAAGCCATCGACCACCCCGGCCTGAACGAGAGCGGGCGAGACCTGTCCATTAGGGCATAGCCTTCGAGCATGCAGAGCGCCACGACACGGCGTTCGGGGACGCCGAGCCCGGTCGAGCCAGTCCTAAATGTGGCGGGGGCTACGCCTCACCGGCACGTGAGATCTCGAGCAAACCACGCTGGAATACCACCAGCACGGCCGGCATCGCCACGGTGATCACCGCGGCGACCCCGAGGGCCACCCAGGCGGCGGTGTCGCTGGACACCGCGAGCAGGTAGGTCGCGACGGCGACCGCGATCAGCGCCAGGCCCATCGCAGCCAGGATAGACGTCGTGCCACGAAGCCAGATCCGTTCGACCAGAGCAGGCGGCGCCGCTTGGCTCTGGGCCGTTCGTTCGAGCTCTCGGCGCTCGGCCGGATCAACGCCGAACACCCTTATCTTCTCCGTGGGCGCCTCAGTCGTCCGCGCCGGAGGCTCGGGGGCGGGCACCTCGGGAGCGGGAGCCGTGGGCTCAGCCTCCGCGGCGCGGCGTGCGCGCATCAGCAGCGGAATCGCACCGAGAATGACCAGGGCGGAGATCACGATGATGCTGTACAGCAACCAGGACGACTGCCTGTGCCCCGCCTCGGCGGCATGGCCGCTGCCAAGACGGACCAGAGCCACGGTCGCGATGACCCCGGCGGCCAGTAGCACCAGCCAGATGGCCCCGCACACGCCGACCATGATCCGGTCGACCGTGTCCGGTGAGCGTCCTGCCGTCACTGCACTGTCTGCCGCGTCTGAGGCCATCAGCAACTCGTCTGCGCGGCGTTGTTCTGGTTCGATGACAGCACCGTCCCGTCGTTAGTGGTTATGGAGCAGTTCAGCCTACTGACCAGGAACAGGCTGGATGCCTGCACCGAGCCGACGTCGGACTGGGAAATCGGGGTCACCGTCAGCGACCACGGGATGTAAACATTGCGCTGGGTTCTCCGTCGCCCCGAGGCGTCGACGTAGGTCACCGTGATGATGTCGCCGGGCGCCTTGGTGCCGGTGACGGTGTAAGTCACCTGCCGGGGTCCTGCCGGCGTCGTACTGGTCGGCGGGGGCGGGGGCGGTTCCTCAGTCACCGGCGGAGGCGGCGCCTCCTGGGTGACCGGCGGGGGCGGCGGCGGAGGAGGTTCCGGGGTCACCGTCACCGTCTCGGGCGGTGGCGGTGGCGGTGGTTCCGGTGGCGGGGGCTCTTCGGTCGGCGGGGGCGGCGGTGGAGGCGGCGTGGTGATCTCGTCCTGAACCGGGGGCGGCTTGGCCGTCGTCGTCACCGGCGTGGCCAGATTATCGGTCTCGGTGGTGGTGACCAGTAGAGAGACCGACACCACCAGCGCAATCGCCGCGATGATGGCGGTCACTCCGACCACCCACGGCCACTTGGGCGGCGGCAGGTCCTCCGGCGTCGGAGCCGGGTCGTAACTGTCGTAGTCGTACGGTTCCAGATCCGGCGGGATGTACGGGGCGAGCGTGTACTGCTCGGACTCAGGGGCGGAGTAGGCGCGGGAGAATCCGGTGTCGGTCAGTTCCTCCCGGTCCCCGACCGGCTGATCGCCCATCTCCCCGTGTGGCGGATTAGGCCCGCTCATCCTCGCCAATCCTCTTTCGACTGCATGCCCCGGCACCCGGCGTCGGGCTTGCCGTCACCCAGGCAAACCCTACCCAACGCGGATTCCCGGCGGCGCATGAGGCGCGCCTCTGCTGAGGTCAGCGGCACCGAATCGTGACCCGCAGGGTCAGTGCTTCTCCGGCCCGACGTAGTACTCGAAGACCAGCCCGGAGACCGCGCCCAGCACCATGACGATGCCCGCGGCAATCAGCCACGGGAGCCAAAGGGCAGCGCCCACGGCCGCGACCGAGAAGGCGAGCGCGATCAGGATCGGCCACCAGCTGTGCGGCGGGAAGAACCCGAGCTCACCCGCGCCGTCGGCGATATCGGCGTCCTCGTAGTCCTCCGGGCGGGTGTCGAGGCGGCGCGCCACGAACCGGAAGAAGGTACCGATGATCATCGCCAGACCGGCCGTCAGCACCAGCGCGGTGGTTCCGGCCCACTCGATGCCACCGGGCTCGAAAATCGCGGTCAGTGTTCCGTATACGGCGGCGGCCAGGATGAAGAACCCGGTGAGGATCTCGAACAGTCTCGCTTCGATACGCATGTCGGACTCCCCTACTTCGTCGCCTGCGCGGCGGCGGTCTCCGGCTTCGGGATCACCTGTTCGCCCCTGCGGGTGTCGAACGGCTTGGTGCTGATCGCCAGCGGGGGCTGGTTGATCGCCTGCAGGGCCTCGGCGTTGTTCTTGCCGGAAATGCGGGCCTGGAGATAGGTCTTGAAATCGTCGGCCGGAACCACACGGATCTCGAAGTTCATCATCGAGTGGTAGGTGCCGCACATCTCGGCGCAACGGCCGACGAAGGCGCCGGTCTTGGTGATCTCGGAGACCTGCCAGATGTTGTCGGAGTGGTTGGCCTCCGGATCCGGGAAGGCGTCACGCTTGAAGAGGAACTCCGGCACCCAGAACGAGTGGATGACGTCGGCCGAGGCCTCCTGGAACTCGATGCGCTTGCCGGCCGGCAAGACCAGCACCGGGATCTCGTCGCTGGTGCCGAGCGTTTCGACTTTGTCGAAGTTCAGGTAGGAGCGGTCCTCGGGGTTCAGGCCGCGGATCGCGCCGATCTTCTCCTCGCCGTGGGAATCCTCGCCCTCCGGCTTGGACAACATCGCCGCTTTGCGGGCCGGGTCGGCGCCGTCGTAGTTGAACGATCCGTCCTTGAAGGCCACCTTCTGGTAGCCGAACTTCCAGTTCCACTGGAACGCGGTGACATCGACGACGACTTCCGGGTTCGGGTCCTTGTGCAGGATCTTCTGCTGGGTGACCACGGTGAAGTAGAACAGCACCGAGACGATCAGGAACGGGATGACGGTCAATACCAGTTCCAGCGGCATGTTGTAGCCGAACTGGCGCGGAAGCTCCTCGTCGCCCTTCTTCTTGCGGAAGAAGGCGGCAGCCCAGAACATCATCCCCCACGTGATGACGCCGATGACCAGCGCGGCGATCACGGAGCCCAGCCACAACTTGTGGTTGGCATGCGCCTCGGGGGTGATG
Organism: Mycolicibacterium sp.; assembly: GCA_020637165.1. Lineage (GTDB taxonomy): Bacteria > Actinomycetota > Actinomycetes > Mycobacteriales > Mycobacteriaceae > Mycobacterium. Next base: position 50,631 of record JACJWN010000011.1, read on the forward strand.
CCCTTGGGCCACCCCAGCGCCAGCCCCTCCTGCCAGGTGCACCCGCTCAGGGACACGACCAAGGCAGCGAACGTGGTGGCCAGGGCCGCCGTTCGCCGCCGGGATCGGGTCCTCGGGGTGCTGGAATGGCCTAGCCCGCGTGGTGTCACTGTGGCGCCTCCTGTGTCACAAGCCGGGCCGATGGGTCTGCCCTGCACCCCGCGGGGAGCCGGCTGGACGCACATCGCCACGTCGAATACTACGCAGCGTAGACCACCGGACAACAGCAGGCTGACACACCGGCCGATTCAGTCCGACACGGTATGTCTTCGCAGGTTGGCGGTCGGGCATACTGGGCCGGGTGTGCGGACTGCTTGCGCTGGTGGGAGACGCGGCCGGCTCCATCACCGATGACACCGTCGCAGCCGTGGCCGGCGCGTCGCACCTCATGCGACACCGGGGTCCCGACGAGCCGGGCACCTGGGCCGACGACCGGGTGGTCCTCGGCTTCAACCGGCTCTCGATCATCGACATCGCGCATTCCCACCAGCCGCTGCGTTGGGGGCCCCCGGAGGAACCGGACCGCTATGTGCTGGTGTTCAACGGCGAGATCTACAACTACCTGGAGCTTCGGGAGGTACTGCGCACGGAGTTCGGCGCCACCTTCCACACCGACGGCGACGGCGAGGCGATCGTCGCGGCCTACCACTACTGGGGTACCGAATCGCTGAGCCGGCTACGCGGGATGTTCGCCTTCGCGCTGTGGGACACCGTCCGCGAGGAGTTGTTCTGCGCCCGCGACCCGTTCGGCATCAAGCCGCTGTTCGTGGCGACCGGCCCGGGCGGCACCGCGGTCGGCAGTGAGAAGAAGTGTCTCCTGGACCTGGCCGACACCCTCGGCCTGGACACCGACCTCGACACCCGGGCCCTGCAGCACTACACCGTCCTGCAGTACGTTCCCGAGCCGGAGACCCTGCACCGCGGGGTACGCCGGCTGGAATCCGGCTGCTACGCGGTGATCCGCCCAGGCCGGCCCCCGGCCGTCACCCGTTACTTCCGGCCGCGCTTCGACGCCGTGCCGTTTCGCACCGGCGCCGAACAGGCCCGCTACGACGAGATCACCGCGGTGTTGGAGGACTCGGTCGCCAAGCACATGCGGGCCGACGTCACCGTCGGGGCATTCCTGTCCGGCGGTATCGACTCCACCGCCATCGCCGCGCTGGCCATCCGTCACAACCCCCGGCTGATCACCTTCACCACCGGCTTCGAGCGTGAGGGTTTTTCGGAGGTCGACGTCGCGGTCGCCTCCGCCGAGGCCATCGGGGCGCGCCACATCGCAAAGGTGGTCAGCCAGGCGGAGTTCGTCGCCGCACTGCCGGAGATCGTCTGGTACCTCGATGAGCCGGTCGCCGATCCGGCCCTGGTCCCGCTGTTCTTCATCGCCCGGGAGGCCCGCAAGCACGTCAAGGTGGTGCTTTCCGGGGAGGGCGCCGACGAACTCTTCGGCGGATACACCATCTACCGCGAACCGCTGTCGCTGAAGGCGTTCGACTATCTGCCCCGCGGCGTGCGCAAGTCGCTGGGCAAGGCATCCAAGCCGCTGCCGGAGGGCATGCGGGGCAAGAGCCTGCTGCACCGCGGATCACTCACCCTCGAGGAGCGCTACTACGGCAACGCGCGCAGTTTCTCCGACGAGCACCTGCGCGCCGTACTGGCCGAGTTCAACCCGGGGTGGACCCACACCGACGTGACCGCCGCGATCTATGCGGAGTCGCAGAACTGGGATCCGGTGGCGCGCATGCAGCACATCGACCTGTTCACCTGGCTGCGCGGGGACATCCTGGTCAAGGCCGACAAGATGACGATGGCCAACTCCCTGGAGCTGCGGGTTCCCTTCCTGGACCCCGAGGTGTTCGCGGTGGCCTCGCGGCTGCCGTTCGACCAGAAGATCACCCGAACCACCACCAAGTACGCATTGCGCCGCGCCCTGGAGCCGATCGTGCCGGCCCACGTGCTCCACCGCGCCAAACTCGGGTTCCCGGTGCCCATTCGGCACTGGCTGCGCTCCGGGGAATTGATGGATTGGGCCTACCGGATGATCGGGGCCTCGGGCGCCGGCCATCTGGTGGACCTGGCCGCCGTGCGAGCCATGCTCGACCAGCACCGCGCCGGCGAGGGCGACCACAGCCGACGGCTGTGGACGGTGCTGATCTTCCTGCTCTGGTACGCGATTTTCGTCGAGGGCAGCATCACTCCGCAGATCAGCGAGCCGCAGTACCCGGTCCAGTTGTGACTGAGTGGCCAGTCGGCTGCGCTACGTTTATCCGCGAGATGCCCGAGAATCCCGAGGTCGGCGAGCCAATGGACCACAAATGCCCGGCCTGTCGGTCGGCTGTCCCCTCGTCGCCGTTCTGCGGCGAATGCGGCGAACCTCAAAACGGCCGCCGGTTTCCGCTGCGGCCGGCGACCTTCGCCGTCGCGCCGCGCGAACGCCTCGAACTGCCGCTCGTCACCAGTTCGATCTTCCCGCAGCTGGCCGAGAAATACCGCACACCATTCCGCCACGGGCTGTTCCTGGTGCTGACAATGCTGGTGGCGTTTTCTTTGCTGCGGCTGCTCGGACCACTGGTCGTCGTCGTCTCCTTCGGAATCCCCCTGCTGTTCGGGCTGTACGTCTGGCGCTCCGACGCCCTCAGCGATATCCCCGCTCCCGCCCTGGCCGCCTCGGTGATCCTCGGCGGAGGGCTTGGCGCGGCATGGTGGATATGGACCGGAAACCTGGTCGCCGACGAGTACGACATTCCCTTAGGTGCCGCATCGCAGTTGCAGGGGGCGATCAGCTTTGGCTTGCTCGTCACCCTGGTCGGCGGCGCGATCATGTTGCTGCCCGCGCTGGCGGTGCGGATGCTGCGTCCTCCGGCGCGCGAGTCCCTCGACGGCTTCCTGATCGGCGCGCTGGGGGCGCTGTCGTACTCTGCGGCGGGCACCATCACCTGGCTGGCGCCACAGTTCTTCCAAGGTCTGCTCAACATCTACGGCCCAGGTCTACTGCTCGAACAAGCACTGCTCTACGGCTTGGTCGACCCGCTGACCGCCGCGGCTACAGGCGGTGTGCTCGGACTGGCGTTGTGGTTCCGGCCTGCCGACCGAGGCGGACGGCAGGCCCGGCGCATCCGAGCGCTGTTGTGGATCCTGGCCACCTTCTGCTTGGCGCTCTACATGGCCGTCTATGTCCTGGATGCCTCGGAGCTGCCGCGGTTCGCCGAAATCGGGTTCAACACCGTGATTACCGCTGCCGCCCTGGTGACGGCGCGCATCGGGGTACAGGCAGCGCTGTTGTACGAAGAGTCGCAGCCCGCGACCCATGCTCCGGTCCATTGCGAGCACTGTGAGCAGACTGTTCCGGAAATGTCGTTCTGTCCTCAGTGCGGGGCCGCCACTCGGGCCTTGTCGCGGTCCGCGCGGCGCCTACGGCGTCAGTCCCCTCCGAAGCCGGCCGTGGGGGGCGAGTGAGATGACCAGAACGATGAGCCGCAATGTCCGGCGGTTCTCCCACGCGGCCGTCGCCGCCACGTTGGGTGCGACATTGGCCCTCATCGGCGCCGACCGACCGGCGCTCCCCCAAACCGGCGCCGTGATCGGGGGCCCGTTGGCCCGCATGCTGGCCGCATCTACCGACCTGGGTCCCGCCCAGGGTGACCGGGTGCAGTTAACCGCATCGCTGCGCGACGCTTCCCTCCCGAACCGACTTGAGGGCTGGGCCCGTGGAAACGGCCTATCGGTCCGCTGGCGCGACGGTAACGACTGGGCGGTGGTCGAAGGCGCCCCGGAGTCCGTCGGCAAGGCGCTGGGCGTGGCGATACACGACTACCGGGCCCGTGACGGGTCAGATTCCGGTCAGGTCTACTACGCCTCGCCGCAGCAGCCGGCCGTGCCCCGCGCCCTGCGATCCGAAGTGGCCGGACTGGGCCGGATTCTCAGCCGCCTTCCCTATCGCGAGGCCCTCCCGCCCACGCCGCCGCGTGACGTTCCCGATGGTGGGCTACTGCCGCACCAGCTGCTGACCGCCTACAACGCCAAACCCCTGACCGACGACGGCTACACCGGCAAGGGAATCACGGTCGTGGTGTTTGCCTTCGACGGATTCGACCAACCCGATATGGACAGCTTCGCCGACTGGTTCGACCTGCCCCCCTTCGCTCCGCAGGTCGTCGGCGGCATGCCCGAACAGCGCAGCGGGGAAGCCACCATGGATCTGCAGGTGATCCACGCCGTCGCACCGGACGCCAAGCTGGTCCTGGTCAACGCCCGGCCCAGTGTCGAGGGTGACGGCGGCTTCGAGAAACTGGCCCAGTTGCTGGAGTCGGTGGACTCCCAGTTCCCCGGTGCGGTCTGGAGCTTCTCGATCGGCTGGGGTTGCGACCGGCTGTTCACCGCCGCCGATCTGGCTCCGGTGCGTGCGGCCCTGGCCAAGGCGGTGCGCAACGGCACCACACCGTTCGTCGCCAGCGGCGATCTCGCCGGGCTGGAATGCAAGGGCGGCCACGATTGGTCGGATCCGCCGAGCCCCGACGATGTCGGTGTCGACGCCTTCGCCTCGTTCCCGGAGGTGACCGCCGTCGGCGGCACCCGGCTGTCGACCGACGCCGAGGGCCGGTGGCTTTCCGAGCAGTCCTGGTACGACGTGCCCCTCACCCAGGGCAGCGCAGGAGGCGCGTCGATGCTGTACCGCCGGCCCTCCTGGCAAACGATCGACCCGGACGCCGGGCCGCCCGACAGTCGGCTGGTCCCCGACATCGCCGCCGTCGGAGACCCGTTCACCGGCGTGAAGTTCGTCTTCGGGCAACAAGTGCTCGTCGGCGGGGGGACATCGCAATCCGCGCCGATCTGGGCCGGCTTCGCGGCGATCATCAACCAGATGTACGAGGCCAGCGGCACAGAGCCCCTGGGCGAGCTGAACCCGGTGCTCTACCAGGTGGCCCGGGGCGCTACGGCACCGAGCTTTCGCGATATCCGACTCGGCGGCAACGCGATCACACCGGGCGGGCGCCCCGGCTATGACATGGTGACCGGTCTGGGCAGTCCCAATGTGGAGAACCTGGCGAAGAACATCCTGCTGGCCCGATCGGCGGGTCGATGACCGCGCCGTCCCGCGTCCGAAGGATCCTGGCACGCGGCCCCAAGTACTACGTGGTTCTGGGGCTGTGGACCGTCGGCTTGGCGGTCGCACTCTTCCTGCTGACCCTGATCAACACCAGAGTCGAACCTGTGCCGCTCTACCTCTGCCCGCCGGACTGCGGGCGGCCGCCGACCGGCCTGCCGATCTCGACCAATCCCCGCTTCACCGCGCCCGACGGGGCGTTCTCAGTCTCCTATCCGGCACCGGGAGCCGCCTACAACGTCACCACTGAACCCAATGGTGTGACCGCGGAATGGACCGCCGGGGACGGCGGCACCCTCAGGCTGTTCGGGACGCCCGCGGCGGGCCGGGACGCCCGCCAGGTGGTCGACGATGTGATCGCTGAGGCATTCCCCGACGCCGCGGTGGCCTACGAACTGCCCAACGCCACCGTGGGCTACGAACTCGGCTACGGGGTGGCCGCCGACTTCGCCCCGCCGAGCAGATCTGATCCGCTGCGGATCATGGTCATCGCCGCGGTCAAGAACGACCTGGCGCTGGTCGCCGTCGCCGAGGGGCCGTTCCGTCAGTTCCGGCCCGGGTTCGGACCCGGGCCGCCATCGCCGGCCAACCTGCAGATTGCCCAGGACATGGGCAAGTACCTCGACAGCTTCAGCTGGCAGGGCGACCCGCCCCGCTGAGGCCGATCGGCCCGGGACGAGTCAGCCCAGGGCCGCGACGATCTCCTCGGCGGCCTCCGGGCCGTAGGCGCCGGCGAGACGTTCCTTCGCGCTGGCCACGTCCCAGGTCCAGTTCTGCGTCCCGGTGGTCTCCAGCACCAGCACCGCGACCAGCGAGCCCAGTTGGGCCGAGCGCTCCAGGTCCAGGCCCGCGCCGCGTCCGGTGAGGAAACCGGCCCGGAAGGCGTCGCCGACCCCGGTCGGGTCCACCTGCGCGGTCTCCGGCACGACCCCGACGTGGATGGTGGTGCCGTCGGAGCCGATCAGGTCGACGCCCTTGGCCCCCAGCGTGGTGACACGCAGTCCGACCTGGCTGAGAACATCGGCCTCGGTCCAGCCGGTCTTGGACAGCATCAGGTCCCACTCGTAGTCATTGCTGAACAGGTAGGTGGCGCCGTCGACGAGGCGGCGGATCTCATCGCCGGACAGCCGGGCCAGCTGCTGGGAGGGATCGGCGGCGAACGCCAGGCCCAACGCGCGGCACTCCTCGGTGTGGACGAACATCGCGTCGGGATCGTTGGCACCGACGATCACCAGTTCCGGCTCCCCCGACGCGGCCACCACGTCGGCGAGTTTGATGTTGCGCGCCTGCGACATCGCCCCCGGGTAGAACGAGGCGATCTGGGCCATGTCGAGATCGGTGGTGCAGACGAACCGTGCGGTGTGCTGAGTGTCGGACACCAGAACGCTGTCGCAGTCGACTCCCGCCGATTCCAGCCACTCCCGGTAGTCGGTGAAATCCACACCGGCAGCGCCGACCAGCACCGCGTCCCCGCCGAGCACACCGATCGCGTAGGCCATGTTGCCGGCCACCCCGCCCCGGTGCACGACAAGGTCGTCGACCAGGAAGCTCAGCGAGACCTTCTGCAGGTGCTCGGCCAGGAGTTGCTCGGAAAACCGCCCGGGGAATCGCATCAGATGGTCGGTGGCAATGGATCCGGTCACCGCGATGCTCACGAAGTGTCCGCCCTTCATTCGGTTGGGCAGGCCCGCCGGTGCGCTAGCCTGCGTACGAGAGCCGACTATATGGCCCGGCATCTGAGTTGATGCGGCCGGACCGGCTCGACCGCCGTTTGCCGAGTTGACCGACGACACCCCAGGAGACCTATCGAATGGCCGGCCCGTATCCGCCGCACGCACCCGGCGGCGCCGAGGGCCAACCGGCACCCGGCCCGGCCCCCTACCCCGCCGAGCCCTACCCCTACCCCGGCGTGTACCCGGGTCCGCTGCCGCCCCCGGTCGGGTACCCCGCGCCGTCCCGGCGCGGCCGCCCGCTGCTGTGGGTGGCGCTGGGCCTCGGCTTGGTCGCCGCCCTGGTCGTGGCCGTGCTGGCCTTCAGTGGCGGGCGGACCGGACCCGGGAGGACGGCGTTCACCGACGCTGCAGCCAAAACCACGATTCAGAACTATTTGGACGCGTTGTCCGATGGCGACACCGAAACTGTCGCCCGCAACACGCTGTGCGGCATGTTCGACGCCATCAAGGACCGCAAATCGGATCTGGCACTTGCCCGATTGGCCAGCGACGCGTTCCGCAAACAGTTCACCCAGGCGCAGGTCACCTCGATCGACAAGATCGTGCTGAACTCGCCGTATCAGGCCCAGGTGCTGTTCACCATGAAGGTGGCCTCGACGTCGACCTCGCGCAAGACCCGCGAGCAGGAACAGGGCGTCGCCCACTTGCTGCGGCAGGGCAACCAGCTGCTGGTCTGTTCCTACCTGCTACGGACCACCGCCCAGTATTGAGCCGGCGGCCCGGGGCTCAGTTGAAGGAGTCGCCGCAGGCGCAGGAGCCGGTGGCGTTCGGGTTGTCGATGGTGAAACCCTGCTTCTCGATGGTGTCGACGAAGTCGATGGTGGCGCCCTGCACATAAGGGGCGCTCATCCGGTCGACGGTCAGGGTGACCCCGCCGAACTCGACGGTGAGGTCTCCGTCGAGGGCACGATCATCAAAGAACAGGTTGTACCGCAGGCCGGCGCAACCGCCCGGCTGCACGGCGATCCGCAGCGCCAGGTCGTCCCGGCCCTCCTGGTCGAGCAGGGCCTTGGCCTTGGCGGCGGCGGCATCGGTGAGGGTCACCCCATGGGTGGTGGTCTCCGCCTCGGTCGCGGTGGCCGACTCGTCAGTCATTACGTCTCCTCGTGGATCTCCGGGCTCGCGGTGGGCCTCGGGGCCCTACCGGCAACAGGCCGACAACAACAACCGTACCCGCTGTACAGACTATTCCCCGGGCAGATCCGCCGCCGTCCGCCTGGCCAGCCCCATCAGCTGGCCGGAGGCGTCGCTGATTGCGCGTTCCACCGAACCGGCATACTCCGACAGCGAGTGCGCCGCCGTGATCCCCGCAGCGAGCAACTGCTGCGCTCCCAACTCGACCTGACCCGCGAGCACCGCGACCGGCACCCCCCGGCCGCGGGCCTCGGTGGCCAGTGCCCCGACCACCTTGCCGTGCAGCGACTGGTCGTCCAGGCGGCCCTCACCGGTCACCACGAGATCGGCGGCGGCCACTTCGGCCGGGGTCCCGGTGTGGGCGGCGATCAGGGCGGCACCCGACTCCCGCTTGCCGCCCAATGCCAGCAGCGCCGCGCCGAGGCCACCGGCCGCCCCCGCGCCCGGCGAATCCGTCACCGACCGTCCCGACGCCACCTCCAACTCGGCGGCCCAGTCCCGCAACCGTGCCTCGAGCACCTCCACCGTCGCCGGGTCCGCGCCTTTCTGCGGGCCGAAGACGTGCGCCGCCCCACGCGGCCCCAGCAGGGGGTGTTCGACATCGGTGGCCGCGATCAGCCGGATCCCCGCCGTCCTTAGGAGAGCCTCGCCCGGACCCCCGAGCGCACCCACCATCCCCCGCCCGCCGTCGGTGCAGGCGCTGCCACCCAGTCCGACCACGACGGTGGCCGCACCCCGGTCGATTGCGGCCCCGATGAGTTCCCCGACTCCGGCGCTTTGCGCGGCCAGGGCGGTCGACACCGAGGGCGGCCCGCCCAGCAGCGTCAGCCCGCATGCCTGCGCGCACTCCAGATAGGCCGTCGCGGTGTCCGGGTCGAACACCCAGGCCGCATCCACCGGGCGGCCCAGCGGACCCTCGACCCGGCTCCGCAGCCGCTGCATGCGCGGGTTCCGCGTCGCCAGCACGTCCAGGAAACCCGGACCTCCGTCGGACTGCGGAACCGCCACCAGGGTGTCCGACGGGCGGGCCTGCCGCCACCCACTCGCGATCGCCTCTGCAGCCTCCACCGCAGTCAGGCTGTCACCGAAGCAGTCCGGGGCGATCAGCACCCGCAGGCCGGTCATTCCAGCAGGCTACGGTGCGGGCGCCGTGGTCGCATGCCGTGCCGGCCGGCGGGCGCAGTAACCTGGCAGGCGTGAGACTGCTGGGCCGCCGCAACGATGGGGCAGACGACGCCGACGGAGCAGCCGAGGCTGAGGTCACCCTCGAGCCCCCGCCACCGCCGGGTACCACCGCCCCCAAGGGCCGTCCCACACCCAAACGGAACGAGAGCGCCAGGCGTCGCGGCCCGGTCGCTCCTGCGCCGCTGACCACCGGCGAGGCACGCAAGCGCCGCAAGGAGCTGCGCGCGACGATGACCAAGGAGGAGCGGCAGGCCGAGAAGCAACGCCGCCGCGCGGCCCTGGCCACCCGTCGGGAGCGAATGATGGCCGGCGAAGAGGCCTTCATGCTCCCCCGTGACCGTGGCCCCGTTCGCCGCTACATCCGCGACATCGTCGACTCGCGCCGTAACCTGCTCGGTTTGTTCATGCCGGCCGGGTTGACGCTTATCTTCATGTCGATGGCCATCCCGCGACTCCAGCTGGTCATGCCCGTGGCGATGCTCCTGATGATGCTCATCATGGCGCTCGACGCGATCTTCCTGGCGCGCAAGGCCAATCGCGCGGTCGACGCGAAGTTCCCGGACAACACCGACAGCCACTTCAAGCTCGGGTTGTACGCAGTGGGCCGCGCCTCCCAGCTACGCCGCATGCGGGCGCCACGGCCGCAGGTGTCGCTGGGTGACAAGGTCGCCTGAGCGGCGCGTGCGCACCCTGGTGCTGGGCGGCATCCGTTCGGGCAAGTCACACTGGGCCGAGACCGCCATCGCCGAGAACCTCGACACCGGCGCCCAGGTGCGCTACCTGGCCACCGGATCCGCCCCGCCCGGCGATCGGGACTGGCAGCGGCGGGTCGCTGCGCACCGTCGACGTCGCCCGGACGGGTGGCGCACCGTCGAATCCGCGGACGTGGCGGCCGAACTCCGCACCACCCCCGACATCCCCACCCTCGTCGACGACCTCGGTGGCTGGCTCACCGCGGTTCTCGACGGCCGCGGCTGGGAGGGCGGATCGGCCGAACCCGCTGTCGAGGATCTGGCTGCCGCCGTGGACACCTTCCGGGCTCCCTTGGTGCTGGTCAGCCCAGAGGTCGGCTTGACCGTGGTGTCGCCGACCACTGCCGGGCGGCGTTTCACCGACGAACTCGGTTCCCTGAACCAGCGGATGGCCAGCATTTGCGAGCGGGTGGTGCTGGTGCTCGCCGGGCAGCCGCTGTGGGTCAAACCGGCGCCGGCGACGGGGTCACGGCCGTGACAGCGCCCGACGAAAGGACGCAGTTCGGTGAAGTTCCGCCGCCGGACGGCCGGGTCGCCGCGGCAGCCCGACGGCGTCAGGATCTGCTGACCAAACCGCGCGGGGCGCTGGGCCGGCTGGAGGATCTGTCGGTGTGGGTCTCGGCATGCCAGGGCCAATGCCCACCGAAGCAGTTCGAGCGCGCCAGGGTGGTGGTGTTCGCCGGGGACCACGGGGTGGTGGGCCAGGGGGTATCGGCCTATCCCGCCGAGGTGACCGCCCAGATGCTGGACAACATCGAGGGCGGCGGCGCGGCCATCAACTCACTCGCCGAGATTGCGGGCGCGACGGTTCGGGTGGTCGATATCGCGGTGGATCGCGAATCCCCCTCCGGCTCAGAGCGTTACAAGATTCGCCGCTCCAGCGGCAATATCGCGGTGCAGGACGCGCTGAGTCACGACGAGACGGTTGCGGCGGTGGCGGCCGGCCGCCGGATCGCCGATGAGGAGGTCGACGCCGGCGCCGACCTCCTCATCGCCGGCGATATGGGAATTGGGAATACCACTGCGGCAACGACATTGGTGGCAGCCCTGACCGATACCGAACCGGTGTTGGCGGTGGGCCGGGGAACCGGTATCGACGACTCGGCATGGTCGCGCAAGACTGCGGTGGTGCGCGACGCGCTCTACCGGTCCAGACCTGTTCGCTCCGATCCGCTGGCGCTGCTGGTCGCTTGCGGCGGAGCGGATCTGGCGGCGATGGCCGGCTTCTGCGCCCAGGCCGCTGTGCGGCGCACACCGTTACTGCTCGACGGATTGGTGGTGACCGCCGCCGCACTGCTGGCCGAACGGATGGCGCCGGGCGCGCGGGCCTGGTGGCAGGCCGGGCACCGCTCCCCCGAACCATCGCACGGGCTGGCCTTGGCGGAGCTGGGCCTGCAACCCTTGATCGACCTCGGCCTGCGCCTCGGTGAGGGCACCGGGGCAGCGGTGGCGCTGCCGGTGGTGCGTGCCGCGGTGGCTGCACTGGCCGCGATGGCGACGTTCGATCAGGCCGGGGTGTCGAACCGCCCAGCCGAATCGTCGTGATCCGCGCGCTGACCGGGGCCTTCGCCTTCGCCACCGTCCTGCCCCTGCCGGGGGGCGGCGCGCCGCCGGGCCGGGCCATGCTGACCGCCCTGCCGGTCACCGGCGCCGCCCTCGGGGCGCTGACGGCAGGGGTTGCCTGGGGTGCGACCGAGGTGTTCGGAGCCGGAAGTGCGCTCCCGGGGCTGCTGGCGGTCACCGTCCTGCTGGCGGCCACCCGCGGTCTGCACGTCGATGGGCTGTCCGACACCATCGACGGCCTGGGTTGTTACGGCCCGCCGGCGCGAGCACTGGCAGTGATGCGCGACGGCAGCGCCGGACCGCTGGGCGTGGCCGCCGTCGTCCTGGTGCTCGGCCTGAGCGCCTTCTCCTTCTCCGCGCTGATGACCGATCCCGGTGGCTGGCGCGGCGCCCTGGCGGTGGCCGTTGCCGTGCTCTGTGGCCGGGTGGCCGTCGTCATCGGTTGCCGGCGCGGCATCCCTGCCGCATCGGGAAGCACGTTGGGCGCACTGGTTGCGGGCAGCCAGCCCCCGGCGGTCCTGCTGGGCTGGACTGCGGCGGTGGCCGGAGCAGCCGTGCCGATCACCACCTCAGGGTGGCCGGGCCCGCTCGCCGCGATTGCCGGATTACTCTGCGCGGCAATGTTTATCAACCACTGCGTGCGCAGATTCGGTGGAATCACCGGCGATGTGCTCGGAGCGGCCGTCGAGGTGGCGACGACCGTGACGGCCCTCGCACTGGCGGCTATCGTCTAGCCCCCGACGGTTGGCAAAGCCCGCACGACCCGTTGCCGGTCGCGGTAGTGTCGACATCGCGGCTTGCCGCAGGACCAGAATTGCCTGGCGCACGATACGAATTGACGATGGCGACGAGGAATTACCGTGGGCTCACTTGCAACCGAAGATGACGACACCGAAATCTCCACCGGCCCACTGAGATCCGCGCTTCGAAGTATGCGATTGCCGGTGTTCATCCCGGCGTCGGTGGTGATCCTGGCGATGATCGCCTTCGCCGTCATCTATTCAACGACGGCGGCGAACGCCTTCAACGTGCTCAACAAGGCCATCACGGCGACCGTCGGCTGGTGGTACGTCCTGATCGTGACCGCCTTCGTCGTCTTCGCGCTTTATTGCGGCATCTCCAGGATCGGCACCATCCGACTCGGCCGCGACATCGAGAAGCCCGAGTTCAGCTTCGGGGCCTGGCTGGCCATGCTGTTCAGCGCCGGTATGGGCATCGGGCTGGTGTTCTACGGGGTGGCCGAACCGCTGACCCACTACGTCCACCCGCCGGCCTCCCTGGGGCTGGAGGGGTCGACCGACCCGGCCGCCAACCAGGCCATGGCGCTGACCATCTTCCACTGGGGCTTGCACGCCTGGGGCATCTACGTCGTCATCGGGCTCGGGATGGCCTATATGACCTACCGGCGCGGGCGTCCGCTGTCGGTGCGCTGGCTGCTGGAACCGCTGATCGGGCGCGCGCGGGTCGAGGGTCCGATCGGTCACGCCGTCGACGTCGTCGCCGTCGTAGGCACCCTGTTCGGCGTCGCGACCTCGCTCGGATTCGGAATCACCCAGATCGCCGCAGGACTGGAGTACCTCGGCTGGATCACCGTCAACAACTGGTGGACGGTGGCCATGATCGGCATCGTCACCGCGATCGCCACGGCATCGGTGGTCAGTGGTGTCAGCAAGGGCCTGAAATGGTTGTCCAACATCAACATGGTGCTGGCCGGCGCACTGGCCGCGTTCGTGCTGCTGCTGGGACCGACGCTGTTCCTGCTTCGCGACTGGGTGCAGAACCTCGGTATCTACGTCCAGTGGCTGCCACAGCTGGCCCTGCGCACCGGTCCTTTCACCGACGGCGACTGGCTGGGCAGCTGGACCATCTTCTACTGGGGCTGGTGGATCAGCTGGGCGCCCTTCGTCGGGATGTTCATCGCCCGGATCTCCCGGGGGCGCACGATCCGGGAGTTCGTCGGCGCGGTCCTGATCATCCCGACCGTGATCGGCTCGCTGTGGTTCACGGTTTTCGGCGGCTCGGCGATCCTGCGTCAGCGCGACCAGGGCGACATGCTCATCGATGGATCGGTGGATACCAACACCGCGCTGTTCCACCTACTCGACGGACTGCCCCTGGGGTTGATCAGCAGCCTGCTCGCGGTGCTGGTGATCGTGCTCTTCTTCATCACCTCCTCGGACTCAGGCTCGCTGGTGATCGACATCCTGTGCGCGGGCGGGAATCTGGATCCGCCCAAGCTGACCAGGGTGTACTGGGCCACCCTGGAGGGTGCTGCGGCCGCCGTTCTGCTACTGGTCGGCGGCGCCGGTTCGATGACCGCGCTACAGACCGCCTCCATCGCCGCCGCGTTGCCGCTGTCGCTGGTCATGGTGGCCGCATGCGTGGCGATGGTGCGCGCGTTCCGCTACGACCTGGCCACCACACCCCAGCTGATGCACGTATCGGCACCGGAGCAACTCGCCTCCGAACTGACCGGCGGCAGCGGGGACCGTCATGACGTTTCGGCCACGCTGGCCGGTCTGGTCGCGGTGCGATCGATACCGATCGACACCTGCGAGGTTCACGAACACACCGGCGCGCTGACGATCAACGATCCGGTCGACCCGCTGGGCCCGGACTTCATCGTCACCGAGGAGGAGCTCGAGCGGGCCGAGGACGAGTACCGCGCGACCCATCAGGTCTGAGGGCTACCGCCGAGCCGGGTCATCCAGCCGTGGGTGTCGGCGAAGGTGCCGCGCTGGATTCCGGTGAGGGTGTCGCGCAGCGCCATGGTCACCTCGCCGGGCTCGCCGTCACCGACGGTGAACTCGCCCTCGCCGTACTTCACCTGCGCGACCGGGGTGATCACCGCCGCGGTTCCGCAGGCGAAGACCTCGGTGATCTCCCCGGCAGCCACCCCCTTGCGCCATTCCTCGACGTCGATCTTGCGCTCCTCGACGGCGAATCCGGCATCGCCGGCCAACTGCAGTAGTGAGTCCCGGGTGATGCCGGGCAGCAGCGAGCCGCTGAGTTCGGGGGTGACCAGTCGCGCCGATCCGCCGCTTCCGAAGACGAAGAACAGGTTCATCCCGCCCATCTCCTCGACATAGCGCCGTTCGATGGCGTCCAGCCACACCACCTGGTCGCAGCCGTGAGCGGCGGCTTCGGACTGGGCCAGCAACGACGCGGCGTAGTTGCCGCCGAACTTCGCCGCACCGGTTCCGCCGGGGCTGGCTCGCACGTACTCGGTGGACAGCCACACGCTGACGGGCTTGATGCCGCCCTTGAAGTACGCCCCGGCCGGGGAGGCGATCAACAGATAGCGGTATTCCGCCGACGGCCGCACGCCCAGGCCCGGCTCGGTGGCGATGATGAACGGCCGCAGGTAGAGCGACTGCTCGCCGCCGGCTTGGGGCACCCACTCGTGGTCGACCGCGATCAGCTGGCGAAGCGACTCGAGGAACAGCTCGTCGGGGAACTCCGGAATCGCCAGCCGACGGGCCGAGGCACGTAATCGGGCGGCGTTGGCGTCGGGGCGGAACGACACGATTGCACCGTCGGTCCACCGGTAGGCCTTGAGTCCCTCGAAGATCTCCTGCGCGTAGTGCAGGACGATCGCCGAGGGATCCAGTTCGATCGGGCCGTAGGGCATCACCCGGGCGTCGAACCAGCCCCGCTCGGTGGTGTAGAGCAGCGACACCATGTGGTCGGTGTAATACTGCCCGAAGCCCGGATCGGCCAGGATCGTGGTCCGCTCGGCCGCGCTCGCCGGGTGCGCGGAGCGCTCGACGGTGAACTGCAGCGGGGTCGTCGGCATAGCGAGAGTCTATAACCGCCGCTAGCGCGTCTTGACGTCGACGAACGGCGGCTTGACGAGCTCACAGTCCAGCGGCCGACCGCGCACGTCGACGCTGACCGCCGCACCGTCGGCCAGGTCGGCGTCGGTGTCGATGAGCGCCAGCGCGATACCGGCGTTCAGGGTCGGCGAGAAGGTCCCCGAGGTAGTGATTCCCACCGGCTGGGCGTCGCGCAGCACCGTCATCCCGGCCCTCGGCACCCCGCGGCCGACGGCTCGCAGACCGCGCAGTACCCGGCGGGGCCCGGCCTTCTTCTCGGCAAGCAGCGCATCGCGCCCCCAGAACTCGTCCTTGGACCAGCCGACCGCCCACCCGCAGCGGGCCTGCAGCGGGGAGATCTCCGTCGACAGCTCGTGGCCGTGCAGCGGGTAGCCCATCTCGGTACGCAGGGTGTCGCGGGCGCCCAGGCCCGCCAGTTGTCCGCCCCGGGACTCCACCTCGGCGACCAGGGCGTCGAAGACCGCCGGCGCGGCATCCCAGTCGGGCAATAGTTCGTAGCCCTGCTCACCGGTGTAGCCCGTCCGGCACACCCGCACCGCGGCGCCAGCGTACTCGGCGTCGGCGTACCCCATGTAGTCCATCTCGGTGGGAAGCCCCAGGGCCGCCACCACCTCAGCCGAACGCGGCCCCTGCACCGCCAGGACCGCGTAGCGGCGGTGCTGGTCGGACACCGATACCCCCGGGGGCGCGGCTTTCCGAAGCGCGGCCACCACCGCGGCGGTATTGGCCGCGTTGGGCACCAGGAAGATCTCGTCGTCGCTGACGTAGTAGGCGATCAGGTCGTCGATCACCCCGCCGTCGGCGGTGCAGCACAGCGTGTACTGGGCCTTGCCGGGGCCGATCCGGCGCAGATCGTTGGTCAGGGCGGAGTTGACGAAATCCGCCGCGCCTGGACCGCTCACCAGGGCCTTGCCCAGATGGCTGACGTCGAAGAGGCCCACCGCCTCGCGGGTAGCGCGGTGTTCGCCGACCGTTCCGGCGTAGGACACCGGCATCAGCCAACCGCCGAACGGGGCGAAGGTGGCACCGCGTTCGCGATGGCGACTTTCCAGCGGGCCGTGCAGAAGATCGCCCTGTTGGGAATCGGATGTGTGGGTCACATCATCAGTCACGGACACCAACCCTAATGCCCGTCCGATTAGGGTGGCGCTGGTGAGCACCCAACCCGGTTACCAGCCCCCCAGCGTCACCATCGCGACCACCGTTCCCCAACGCGGGTCCGGATCGGCGGTCTTGATCGTGCCCGTCGTCAGCGGCCTCGACGACGACGGCGCCCCGCAGGTGGTCGGGGGCCCATTCCTCGACGCCGAGGCGATCGGGGAGATCGAGGTCGCCCTGCGGGCCCTCGGCGCCAAGGGCAGCCCCGAGCAGCTCATCCGGCTGCATGTGCCCTCGCTGCCGGTCGGCAGCGTCTTGACGGTGGGGCTGGGCAAGCCCCGCGACGAGTGGCCTGCGGAGGTCGTCCGCCGAGCGTCCGGTGTCGCGGCACGCTCGCTGACCGGTGTTCAGTCGGTCATCACCACCCTGGGCGAACTGCACCTGCAGGCGGCCGTGGAGGGTTTGATCCTCGGCGCGTATCAGATGCACGAGTTCCGCAGCCCCAAGACCGCGCCCAAGGATCCGCCGCTGTCGAAGATCGTCGCGCTGAGCACCGCCTCGGACGCCAAACGGCAGGCCGCCCGCGGCGCCGACATCGCCGCGGCGGTGGCCACCGCACGCGACCTGGTCAATACCCCGCCCAGTCACCTACACCCCGAGGAATTCGCCAGGCGGGCGAAGACATTGGGCACCGCGGCCGGACTCACCGTCGAGGTGCTCGACGAGAAGGCGCTGGCCAAGGCCGGATACGGCGGGATCATCGGGGTGGGCAAGGGATCGGCGAACCCGCCGCGGCTGGTGCGGCTGACCCACCGCGGCGCCAAGAGCGGCGCCAAGAACGGTAAGGCCAAGAAGGTCGCACTGGTGGGCAAGGGCATCACCTTCGACACCGGCGGCATCTCGATCAAGCCGGCCGCCCAGATGCACCACATGACCTCCGACATGGGCGGGGCGGCGGCCGTGATCGCCACCATGCTGCTCGCCGCCAGCCAGAAACTGCCCATCGACGTGATCGCCACGGTGCCGATGGCCGAGAACATGCCCTCGGCCACCGCGCAGCGCCCCGGTGATGTGTTGACCCAGTACGGCGGCACCACGGTGGAGGTTCTCAACACCGACGCCGAGGGCCGGTTGATCCTGGCCGACGCGATCGTGCGGGCCTGCGAGGACGAGCCCGACTATCTGATCGAGACCTCGACTCTGACCGGGGCCCAGACCATCGCGCTGGGCGCCCGGATTCCCGGGGTGATGGGCAGCGACGAGTTCCGAGACCGGGTCGCGGCGCTGTCCCAGCAGATCGGCGAGAACGGCTGGCCGATGCCGCTTCCCGATGAGCTCGCCGATGACCTGAAGTCGGGGGTGGCCGACCTGGCCAACATCAGTGGCCAGCGTTTCGCCGGGATGCTGGTGGCCGGGGTCTACCTGCGCGAGTTCGTCGCCGAGGGCGTGCAGTGGGCGCATATCGACGTCGCCGGGCCGTCCTACAACACCACCGCGCCGTGGGGCTATACCCCCAAGGGCGGGACCGGGGTGCCGGTCCGGACGCTGTTCGCGGCCCTGGAGGATATCGCCGCGAACGGGTGAGCTGCGGTTACACCACTTTGCCGCGGGCGGTGCTGCGCAGCGCCTGCGGCATCAGCCGGGACGTCCCGTAGAGCAGATAGGCCTCCGGGGCCACCGGACGGATCGGCTTTCCCTTGCGCACCGCCGAGAGGATGGCGGCGGCCACCTTTTCCGGGCCGTACCGGCGCAGCTCGAACATCTTCTCCAACTGGGCACGCCGCCCCGGCACGGCCGCCTGCCGGCCGTCGGGGGCGTGGAAGCCGGTCGCCGAGACGATATTGGTGTTGATCAGGCCCGGGCAGATCGTTGTCAATCCGACCCCGGCGGCGTCCAGTTCGGCGCGCAGGCAGTCGGAGAACATGAAAACCGCGGCCTTGGACGTGCAGTAGGCGTTGAGCGAACTCAGCGGCGCGTAGGCGGCCATCGAGGCGACGTTGACGACATGCCCCCCGGTGCCGCGTTCCACGAGCCGGGGCACGAAGGCCCGGCAGCCGTTCACCACCCCACCGAGGTTGACCTCGAGCACTCGGGCGAAGTCCTCCGCGGGCGTGTCCAGGAACGAGCCGGCCACCCCGATGCCGGCGTTGTTGACCACGATGTCGGGCACGCCGTGAACCGCGCAGACCTGATCGGCGAAACGCTGCACTGCGTCGGCGTCGGCGACGTCGACGGTGTGGGCATGCGCGACGCCACCGGCGGCGTTGATCTCCTGCGCGGTCTGCCCCGCGGCCGTCCCGTTGATATCGGCGGCAACGACCTCTGCTCCCTCGGCCGCGAAGGCCCTCGCGGTCGCCGCACCGATACCGCTGCCGGCGCCGGTGACCACGACGAGGGTGTCGCCGAACGGTTCGCGGGTTCGCCCCACCTCGGCGCGCAGCAGCGCCCGGCCCGCCGGTGCGCCGTTGAGGTGTTCGACAAACTCGGTCACCGCGGCGGCGACGACCTGCGGGTGCGTCAGCGGCAGCCAGTGCCCGGCGTGGATGTCGCGGCGCCACAGCCGGGCCACCCATCGCGGCGTGTCGTCGTAGACGTAGGGACGTACGAACCTGTCCCGGGTGTTGACCAGCAGTTGCACCGGAACGGCGACCCGCCGGTCCCGGGCGGACCGGTTCAGCACGCGGGGGAAGTTGGCGCGGTAGATCTTCATCCCGTTGGCGGCGTCGGCGACGAAGGTCGGCCCCTGGTGGCGACGCTGCCGGGGAACGCCGGTGTTGATCACGTGCCTGCGGGCGAAATCGGCCAGGAAAGCCCGCATGATCGGTCCCGCCAGCCTCGTCCGGAAGAACAACATGTAGCTGAAGTGCAGGCCCTGGGCCAGCGCCCGGGCGAACCGCCTGGGCCGATAGGGGCGGGAAAGTCCGTCCCGCAGGAAGCGGGCCAGCTGGCCGGTGTCGGGTCCCGAGATCGACGTGGAGGAGGCCACCCGCTGCGCGGCCTCCGGGCGGGTGACGTACTCCCAGACGGTGGCCGCGCCCCAGTCGTGGCCGACGACGTGAACCGGCGCGTCCGGGGACATCGCGGCGGCGACGGCGGCGAAGTCGTCGGCCAGTTGCTCGACGGTGTAGGCCGACGGGGACGAGGGCACCTCCGATGCTCCCGCGCCCCGGTTGTCGTAGCGGATGATCCGGTAGTCGTCGCGCAGTTGTTCCACCACGCTGTCCCACAGCACGTGGGAATCGGGCCAGCCGTGCACGAACACGACGGTCGGCCCGGCCGGGTTGCCCTCCTCGTAGACGGCGATGCGGGTGCCGTCACCGGCGTGAACGAAGGTCGGCATCCGTCGATTATGGCCCGTCGAGTTCAGAGCGCTGGGCACGGCGGCGTTCGATGCGGCGGCGGGCGTCGAAGTCCCGCATCCGCTGGGGGTAGCCCAGTTTCTGCACGTCATAGACGGGAATTTGGAGCACCTCCCCGACTCGCCTGGCCCCGGCCGCACCCCCGACCGGGCGGCGCGTCCACTCGCCGTCGGCGGCCACCAGGACCACCGTAAGCGGTGTCACCGGGGTCTTCGGTTCGACGAAGGCCTCCACACCGGTGCGCTGGGCGGTCCATTGCCGCAGGTATCGGAGGTCGGCAGAGCCTCGGTCACCCTTGAATCTGTCGAAAAACCCCACGGTTCGATGGTGCCAGAGAAATTCACCCGCGCCTTCGCCGCCGGTATGCGCCCGAGAATGACAGGATTGGGAAGCGCTGCTGTGGTAAGCCAGATGTCGACCGACTTTAGGAGTCAAAACACATGGCCGTCTCCGTCCAGATGCCCGCACTCGGCGAGAGCGTCACCGAGGGCACCGTCACCCGCTGGCTCAAGCAGGAGGGTGACACCGTCGAGGTGGACGAGCCGCTGCTGGAGGTGTCGACCGACAAGGTCGACACCGAGATCCCCGCCCCGGCATCGGGGGTGCTGAGCAAGATCATCGCCCACGAGGACGACACCGTCGCCGTCGGCGGCGATCTAGCCGTCATCTCCGACGCCGGCGAGGCGCCCGCACCGCAGGCCGCCCCGGTCGAGCAGCCGGCACCCGCACCCCAACCCGCCGCCGAGGCGTCGCCCGCCCCGGCGCCGGCACCCACCCCCCAGCCGGCCGCAGATTCGGGGTCGGCCACCGCGGTGTTGATGCCCGAACTCGGCGAATCGGTCACCGAGGGCACCGTGACGCGGTGGTTGAAGAAGGTCGGCGACTCCGTCGCGGTGGACGAACCCCTCGTCGAGGTCTCCACCGACAAGGTCGATACCGAGATCCCGTCGCCGGCCGCCGGCACCCTGCTCAGCATCACCGCCGAGGAGGACGCCACCGTTCCCGTCGGGGGCGAGCTGGCCAGGATCGGTGCCGCCGGAGCCGCAGCACAGCCCCCCGCGCCGGCACCGGCCCCCGCGGCGCCACCGCCACCGCCGCCGCCGCCCCCGGCCCCGGCCCCCGCGCCGCAGCCCAAGGCTGAGCCCACACCCCCGCCAACCCCGGCTCCGAAGCCCGAACCCGCGGCGACCCCGGCCGCCGGCGGCGACGGCGCCCCCTACGTCACTCCCCTGGTCCGCAAGCTGGCCGCCGAGAACGGTGTCGATCTGGCGTCGGTCAAGGGAACCGGCGTCGGTGGCCGCATCCGCAAACAGGATGTGCTGGCGGCGGCGGAGAGCAAGAAGGCTCCGGCCGCCCCCGCCGCCCCGGCCGCCCCGGCCGCCCCGGCCGCGGCCCCGGCTACCAAGGCGCCCGCCGCGGCGGCCCCCGCCCCGCTGGCCCACCTGCGCGGCACCACCGCGAAGGCCAATCGGATCCGGCAGATCACCGCCCGCAAGACCCGCGAGTCACTGCAGGCGACCGCACAGCTCACCCAGACCCACGAGGCCGACATGACCAAGATCGTGGCGCTGCGGGCCAAGGCCAAAAAGGACTTTGCCGAACGGGAGGGCGTGAACCTCACATTTCTGCCGTTCATCGCCCGTGCCGTCATCGACGCGCTCAAGGCCCACCCGAACATCAACGCCAGCTACAACGAGGACACCGGCGAGATCACCTACTACGACGCCGAACACCTCGGTTTCGCGGTCGACACCGAGCAGGGTCTGCTCTCGCCGGTCGTCCACAACGCCGGGGATCTTTCGCTGGCCGGACTGGCACGCGCGATCAACGACATCGCCGCACGCGCCCGTTCTGGCAACCTGAAGCCCGACGAGTTGTCCGGGGGCACCTTCACCATCACCAATATCGGCAGCCAGGGCGCATTGTTCGACACCCCGATCCTGGTCCCGCCGCAGGCCGCCATGCTCGGCACCGGCGCGATCGTCAAGCGACCGCGGGTGATCGTCGACGAATTCGGCAACGAGTCGATCGGCGTCCGCTCGATCTGCTACCTGCCGCTGACCTACGACCATCGCCTCATCGACGGCGCCGACGCCGGCCGTTTCCTGACCACGGTCAGGAAGCGTCTGGAGGAAGGCGAGTTCGAAGCCGAACTCGGGCTCTAGGGGCGGTCGGCTCAGCGGTGGGTGGACAAGCCGGGACTTTGACCGTTGCCATCGCCGGCTCCTCCGGCGTGATCGGATCGGCCCTGGTGGCGGCGCTGCGCTCGGCAGACCACCGGGTGCTACGGATCGTGCGGCGATCCCCGTCCGGCCGCGACGAACTGTTCTGGGATCCGGGCAGCGGCGAGTTCGATCCGACCGGCCTGCACGGTGTCGACGCCGTGGTCAACCTGTGCGGTGTCGGTGTCGGCGACCGGCGCTGGTCCGGCGCCTTCAAGCAGGCCCTGCGCGACAGCCGCATCGACCCGACCGAGGTGATCTCCGCGGCGGTGGTCGAGGCGGGTGTTCCGACGCTCGTCAACGCGAGCGCGGTGGGCTACTACGGCGACACCGGCAACCAGATCATCGACGAATCCGCGCCGCCCGGAGCGGGATTCCTGGCCCAGCTGTGTGTGGATTGGGAGGCAGCCACCCGGCCGGCCGAAGCGGCCGGGGTCAGGGTGGTGCTCGCCCGCACCGGCCTCGTGCTCTCCTCCACCGGAGGAGTGCTCGGCAGGCTCAAACCGCTGTTCGGACTGGGGTTGGGCGGACGGTTGGGTGCCGGCCGGCAGTACATGCCGTGGATCAGCCTCGAGGACGAGGTTCGCGCGCTGCTGTTCGCCATCGGCAGCGAGGTGTTGTCCGGCCCGGTGAACTTCACCGGACCCGCCCCAGTGACCAACGCCGAGTTCACCGCGGCGCTCGGCCGGGCCGTGAACCGGAAAGCACCCTGGCCGGTGCCCGGGTTCGCGCTCAAGGCCCTGCTTGGAGAGTTCGCCGAGGAGGGCCTGCTCGGCGGTCAGCGGGCTATTCCCGCCGCCTTGGAGCGTGCGGGCTTCGTGTTCCACCACAACACCATCGGCGAGGCACTCGCCTATGCCACAGGGCCGGCGCGGGGGTAGTAACGTCGGGGCGTGCGGCAGTCCATCCGCTCCAGCGACAGCCCGGTACAGATCCGGCAACTGAGCATGCTCGGTTACTCCGAGGCCTGGCAGTTGCAGCGCGAGATCGCGGAGGCTCGGGTGGCCGGCGGCGCCGACACCCTGCTGCTGCTCGAACACCCGCCGGTCTACACCGCTGGCAAGCGCACCGAGGCTCACGAGCGCCCAGTCGACGGCACCCCCGTGATCGACACCGACCGGGGCGGAAAGATCACCTGGCACGGACCCGGACAACTGGTCGGCTACCCCGTCATCGGGCTGGCCCAGCCCATGGACGTGCTGAATTACGTTCGGCGCCTGGAACAGTCGCTGATCAGCGTGTGCGCCGACCTCGGGCTGGAGGCCGGCCGGGTCGAGGGCCGCTCCGGGGTCTGGCTGCCCGCCGGGTCCGGTCGGCCGGTCCGCAAGATCGCCGCGATCGGCATCCGGGTGGCGCGCGGCATCACACTGCACGGATTCGCCCTGAACTGCGATTGCGACCTTGCGGCCTTCAGTCGGATCGTGCCGTGCGGCATCGCCGACGCCGGGGTGACGTCGCTGAGTTCCGAACTCGGCCGGCGGGTCGGCGTCGAGGAGATCCGGACCCGGATCGCCGAGGCGGTCTGCGACGCCCTCGACGGCCTGCTGGCCGTGACCGGTCCCGTAGCATCGCAACCATGAGCGTCGGACCGGGTGACCGCAAGCTCTTGCGGCTCGAGGTGCGCAATGCCCAGACCCCGATCGAGCGCAAGCCCCCGTGGATCAAGACAAGGGCGCGGATGGGTCCGGAGTACACCTCGTTGAAGGGCCTGGTCCGCCGCGAGGGCTTGCACACCGTGTGCGAGGAAGCCGGCTGCCCGAACATCTTCGAATGCTGGGAGGACCGCGAGGCCACCTTCCTCATCGGTGGCGAGCAGTGCACCCGCCGCTGCGACTTCTGTCAGATCGACACCGGCAAGCCGGCCGAACTCGACCGCGACGAACCGCGCCGGGTGGCCCAGAGCGTCGCCGCGATGGGCCTGAAATACGCCACCATCACCGGGGTAGCCCGCGACGACCTGCCCGACGGCGGGGCCTGGCTGTACGCCGAGACGGTGCGCGCCATCAAGGAACTCAACCCCTCGACCGGGGTGGAGTTGCTGGCGCCGGACTTCAACGGCGATCCGGCCCTGTTGCGGCAGGTGTTCGATTCCCGGCCGGAGGTCTTCGCACACAATCTGGAGACGGTCCCGCGGATCTTCAAACGGATCCGCCCGGCGTTCCGCTACCAGCGCAGCCTCGACGTCCTCACTGCGGCTCGGGAGTTCGGCCTGGTCACCAAGAGCAACCTCATCCTCGGTATGGGCGAGACCGTCGAGGAGGTGCACACCGCGTTGGCCGACCTGCACGACGCCGGCTGCGACATCGTCACCGTCACCCAGTATCTGCGGCCCTCGCCGCGGCACCACCCGGTCGAACGGTGGGTCACCCCCGAGGAGTTCGTCGAGCTGGCCGGCTACGCCGAGGGGTTGGGATTCGCCGGGGTCCTGGCCGGGCCGTTGGTGCGTTCCTCCTACCGGGCCGGGCGTCTCTACGCCCAGGCCGCCGCCACACACCGGCTTCCGGACGCGACTCCGGCCCGAGACTCACAGCACCCTACGTATCCTTGACAGCTATGGCGAAATCCCGCACGCCCGCCCAGACCAAGGCGGCAAAAGCCGAAGCCAAAGCCGCACGTAAAGCCGCCTCGAAACAGCGCCGCACCCAGTTGTGGCAGGCGTTCCAGATGCAGCGCAAGGAAGACGGCCGGCTGCTGCCCTACATGGTCGGCGCCTTCGTGGTGATCGTCGCGGCGTCGGTGGCCGTCGGCCTGGTGATCGGCGGGTTCACCAAGTACCTGATGATCGTGTTCGGCGTCGTGCTCGGCGTCCTCGTCGCGTTCATCATCTTCGGTCGGCGCGCGCAGAAGAACGTCTACCGAAAGGCCGAGGGGCAGGCCGGGGCCGCCGCCTGGGCCCTGGACAACCTTCGCGGCAAGTGGCGGGTGACACCCGGCGTCGCAGCCACCGGGCATCTCGACGCCGTGCACCGGGTGATCGGCCGGCCGGGGGTGATCTTCGTCGGCGAGGGTTCGCCGGCGCGGGTCAAGCCGCTGCTGGCCCAGGAGAAGAAGCGCACCGCGCGCCTGATCGGCGAGATACCGATCTACGACGTGATCATCGGCAACGGCGAGGGCGAGGTGCCGCTGGCCAAGCTGGAACGCCACCTGACCCGGCTGCCGGCCAACATCACCGTCAAGCAGATGGACATCCTGGAGTCCAAGCTGACCGCGCTCGGCAGCAGGATGGGTCCGGCGGCCGCGATGCCGAAGGGCCCGCTGCCCTCGCAGGCCAAGATGCGCGGGGTGCAGCGGACCGTCCGCCGGCGCTGACTCCCTTCCCCGTGCGCTAAGTCCCTCCCCGTGTGAGTGAGGACTCACGCATAAGAAGTGCGGGTGACCCACTGCGTGGTTCCTCACCCGAAGCGGCTCAGCCCAGCGGCACACCTGCAGCGGCCACCCGGCGCACGATGTCGTCGCGGCGATCCCCGGCCAGCACCCTGATCCGGCGCCAGCCGAGGCCGTCGAGGTACTCCGATCGGCCGCTGTCGCCGCGGTACTGCACGCGGTCGCTGCGATGCTGCTCACCGTCGTATTCAACGGCAACCATGAACTCCTCCCAGCCCATGTCGGGGAAATACCGCCGGTAGCCGTCGGCCGCGATCACCGGTATCTGCGTCCGCGGCCGGGGGTCGACGAGGTCGAGCAGGCGCGGCACCCGCCGGCGGCCTCTGAGTCGGGGATGCGCGTCGAGTACGACGACCACATCAACGGTCTCGAAGGGCGCGGCCCGGGCCACCGGGTCGAGACGCTGCAGAGCGGTGCCGAAGGGGCCGCGCCGGGCGAGATCGAATGCGGTGCGTTCGACCGTCGTGACCGTCATACCTCGAATCCGACCGATCTCGCGGTCGAGCAGCGTCCCCCGGCGGACGATGATTCCCGCAGGGGTCTTGTTGTGCGCGAGGTTCAACTCAATGGCGGTCTGCGGCTCGACCCAACCCGCGCCGTGCAGCGCCGATGCCCCCAGGCCGGGGACGATCCCCTGCGCCGCGACCACAGCCAGGCCGCCTCGATGCGGTCGTCGAGACACAGCCGCGCTCGTTTCGGCGCGTCGACGTCCGGTAGCAGCCGACGGTGATCGGCGGCCAGTTCGTAGCGACTCACCCGGCCGGCTGCCAGGGCCTCGCTGGCGATGAACGGTCCCATAGGCGTTGACCGTGCCGGTTCGGCTCCGGCCAGCCCTTCAGCGATCCACAAGCCCCACTGAGTGATCCACAGGGACTGACGAGTGAGGAACCACGCAGAAGAAGTGCGAGAAGCGGTCTGCGAGGTTCCTCACTCAGCGGAAAACGACAGCCGTCGCGGTGGCCCTGTCCTGAATCCCGCGGCCGTCGCCGTCGGTGAACAGCGCCGGGATCACCAGCGCGATCAGCAGCCCGCGGACGGCGGCCCGGCCGGCGCCGACATGCAGGCGGTTGTCGATGGAGGCGACCCGCAGCCCGAGCACGTACTGGCCGGGAGTGAACCCGAACAGCCGCACCGAAACCACTCCGAGGGCGAACCAGATCAACAGCACCGCCGTTCCCATGAATGACGTGCCGTACCAGCCGCCGGCCAGGCCGAGCCCGGCCAGGCCGTAGGAGATCAGCCAGTCCACCAGCAGCGCCCCGATCCGCCGCCAGATACCGGCGATCGACCCGGGGCCGGATTCCGGCAGGCCCAGCCGGGCGCCCGGGTACTCCCCGCCGGAGCCAGATGACTGCGGCCCGGACAGCCAGGACCCGAGTTCACGTGCCATGGGCTCAAGGATAGGGGCTCGCCGATGCGTAACGTCCGCGCAACATTCGGTTGACGGTCGTGCAACATCGGCTCCATACCGTCAGCGCGAGCCTCTCAAGTGAACAGGAGTAACTACGTGGCAGACAAGACAGCCGACGACATCATCAAGAAGATCAAGGACGAGAAGGTCGAATACGTCGACATCCGGTTCTGCGATCTTCCCGGTGTCGTCCAGCACTTCTCGATTCCGGCTACCGCATTCGACGAGAGCGTGTTCGAGGATGGTCTGGCCTTCGACGGATCCTCGGTTCGCGGCTTCCAGTCGATCCACGAGTCGGACATGATGCTCTTGCCCGACCCCGCAACGGCGCGCATCGACCCGTTCCGGGCAGCCAAGACCCTCAACCTCAACTTCTTCGTGCACGACCCGTTCACCCGGGAGCCGTATTCGCGCGACCCGCGCAACGTCGCCCGCAAGGCCGAGAACTACCTGGCCTCCACCGGCATCGCCGACACCGCCTACTTCGGCGCCGAGGCAGAGTTCTACATCTTCGACTCGGTCGCCTTCGACTCCAAGATGAACGGCACCTTCTACGAGGTCGATTCGGAGTCGGGCTGGTGGAACACCGGCGAGCCCTTCGAGGCCGACGGCAGCCCGAACCGCGGCTACAAGGTCCGTCCGAAGGGCGGCTACTTCCCCGTCGCGCCCTACGACCACTACGTCGACCTGCGCGACGAGATGGCCACCAACCTCATCAACGCCGGGTTCACCCTCGAACGCGGCCACCACGAGGTCGGTACCGCCGGTCAGGCCGAGATCAACTACAAGTTCAACACCATGCTGCACGCCGCCGACGACGTGCTGCTGTTCAAGTACATCATCAAGAACACCGCCTGGCAGGCCGGCAAGACCGTCACCTTCATGCCCAAGCCGCTGTTCGGCGACAACGGTTCGGGTATGCACGTCCACCAGTCGCTGTGGAAGGACGGCAAGCCGCTGTTCCACGACGAGTCGGGTTATGCCGGGCTGTCCGACACCGCACGGCACTACATCGGCGGCATCCTGCATCACGCTCCGTCGCTGCTGGCCTTCACAAACCCCACGGTGAACTCCTACAAGCGGCTGGTGCCGGGCTACGAGGCCCCGATCAACCTGGTCTACAGCCAGCGCAACCGCTCGGCCTGCGTGCGTATCCCGATCACCGGCAACAACCCCAAGGCCAAGCGTCTGGAGTTCCGTTGCCCGGACAGCTCCGGCAACCCGTACCTGGCGTTCGCGGCGATGCTGATGGCCGGTATCGACGGGATCAAGCGCAAGCTGGAGCCGCAGGCCCCGATCGACAAGGACCTCTACGAGCTCCCGCCGGACGAGGCCGCCAACATCCCGCAGGCACCGACCTCGCTGTCCGCGGTGATCGACCGGTTGGAGGCCGACCACGACTACCTCACCGAGGGCGGCGTGTTCACCTCCGACCTGATCGAGACCTGGATCTCGTTCAAGCGGGAGAACGAGATCCTGCCGGTGCAGATCCGCCCTCACCCCTACGAGTTCTCGCTGTACTACGACTGCTGAGTCAGCTAGAGCAGGGACTGCTGATTAGCGAAAGCAGGGACTGCTGAGTCAGCTAAAGCAGGAGAGCCCCGGGCCGATAATTCGGTCCGGGGCTCCACTGTTTCCGCGATGCTGTTTCCGCGGGCCGAGAGCCCGAGGGGCGCCCGTGAGCGCCGGCTGGAGAGTTTCCCGTGGCTTCGGCCGACTCCTGACGACGACCAGAACCGAGTCGCCCGCGTGTAGTTTTTCGTTGTGCGGGTCGCCAACACTGTCTTCTTCTTCCCCTGGTGGGCCCTGGTACTGCTGGCAGTGCTGCCCCCGGCCCTTGCCGCCGCGGCGGCGTTCCCGATCCGCAGGCTCATCCCGGACAGCGAGGCTGTGGTGGACGCCCGCACCAAGCTCGTCCTGCTGGGCATCAGCGCATATACGTTCACGGTGGGGTTCTCCGTCAACACCCTGTGGTATCAGGACATCGAGTTGAATGACGCGGCACTGGCGTTCGACTTCCGGGTGAGTTTGCTGAAGGACGCTGCACAGGATCACGCCGCTGCCCTGCCGGCCGACATCGACGGGAAGATCGACGCGCTGCGACAACCGGAGGTGGTCGCCGATGCGGTATCGGTCCTGCCTCGCCAGAATGCGGCTTTCAGCCGGGCGTGGGACGAACTGAACCTCGCGTGGGCCGATGCACCGGCGGCCGCGTTGGCCGATCTCAAGACGCATGCCGACGAGGCCGAGCTGGCCTTCTACAAGCTTGCCCAATCCGCCAACTCCCCGGGTGTGCCGGGCATCATTCTCGTGGTGATCGTGCTCCTCGGGATGCTGCTCGCCGGGACGATGGTCGCAGCACCCCGAACAGCCGGGAACAGCCGCAAGGAGAACGCCGCCATTGACTGGCTGATGGTCGCGGGCGTCGCGATCATCAGTCTGACGCAGTGGGCGTTGTGGGTCCTCAACTCCAGGGACTTCGTGCTGTCGATGATCCTGCCGAACTTCGCCGGCGAGGTGCGGAGTCTCACCGCGCTCCAGTTTTCGGTCTTCGGCGCCGTTGTCCTGGCTCCGCTCCTAGGAGTGGCGGTTCTGCTGCGGTTCAGCTCGCGCCGGAGCACTCAGGACGACGTCGCCGCACACGATTGAGTGCCTTCGGCCCAGGCCCCGGCCGGGGCTGCGGCCACCGGCCGGTGATGGAATACTCCACCGGGGTGCCCGACCAGCGGCACAGAGTATTGAGGAGCGTCATGAACCTGACCCCGATGGCCGTGGTGGCCGCCCTCGTCGGTACCGGCATCAGCGTCGCGATGGCCCCCGTGGCCGGTGCAGTGGATACCACCGCGCTGGGCACCTACACCTTCGAGGCCGAGGACGGCGAGAGCGCCACCTGGACGCTGACCCCCTGCGCCGAGGAAAGCGACCGCTGCGTCCACGTCGCCTCCACCGGAAATACCAAGCGCGCGCCGTGGAGCTCCAACGCCTACTGGACGGTCGGCTCCTGGATCCTGTTCGTCGAGCAGCCCGACGCGATCCTGTGCCCGGACGGCACCTCGGCGCCCGGCAACAACAATTACTCTTGGGACGCGGTCGCGCTGACCGGCAACGCCAGCATCTTCAGCAACGGAGCCTGCGGCGCCGAACCCGAGAGCATAGCGATCCCGTTCGCACTGACCAAGACCGGCTCCGGACCGGTGCAGTACCCGACCGCACCGGTCCAGATCGAGCCCTATGTGGTCGACATTCCCGAGCCTTACGTGCCCGGCGCCGCGGAGGCTCCCCCGGTCCAGCAGATGCCGGTGGAGAATGATCCGGCGCTGAAGGCCACGCCGCCGAACATCCCCGCCCAGACCGACGAGCTGACCGAGGCCGAGGTCGCCGAGCCGGGCTTCAATCGCTGAGTCAGACGCACTCCAGCAGGGATCCGTCGACCTCGCCAACCGCGCCGATGGTGCCGTGGACCTGAATCCTGCCGTCGGTCGAGGTGGTCGTGGCACAGACGATCGCGCATTGGCCGGCGTCGACCCGGCGGGCAATGGCCGGGGCGCGCTCCAGTAGGGCGAGTCCGGTTTCGACGACGTGAGCCGACGTCACCGCCTCGGTGGATCCCGCGTCGACGCCGCGCCGCACGATCGAGCCGATCGCATGCTCGACGACCGCGCGGGTCGGACCGTCGGGCATCACCGCCTCGTTCCAGGCGCGCACCGCGGTGCGCATCGCGTGGCAGTCCTGGTGGCCGAGAACGACGATCAACGGCACCTCGAGACCGTTCACCGCGTAGTCCAGGGTCGCCAGCACGCCGGTGTCGATGACATGCCCCCAGGTGCTGACTTCGATCAACGAGCCCCAGCGCTGGCCGAAGACCATTTCGCCGGGCACACCGGCGTCGGCGCAGCGGAACACCGCTGCGGGCGGAAGGTTGTCGGTCAGTCCACCACGGTGCCCGCGGACAGGCATGTGGAAGCGCTCGTTTCCGGCACGCAGGCGCTGCCAGGCGATCATCGGTTCGGACATTTCGGTGTTCCTTTCTCTTTTTGTGTACTCAGATGAAGTAGTCGGGGCGGCTGACGAAGGTCTCGGTCACGAACATCACGCCGGAGGAGGCGTCGAGCAGCGGACGCAAACCGGCCAGCAGGGCCTCGGCCTTGGGCTCCGGCACCACCGTGATGATCAGTTCCAGGGTGGCCTGCTGGTTGAACAGCAGCCGACCCTGGTGATAGCCGTGGTGCCCGAGTCCGGAGACCCCGGACAGACTGGTGAAGCCGGTCGCGCCGACGCTGCGAATGAGTTCGCGCACCGCCGGGGCCTCGCTTCCGGCGACGACGACCTCCACCTTGGTCATCCTGGTCAGTACTGGTGCGGTCATGAAACCATCTCCTCATCGTGAACTGTTGTGGTGCTTGATGATTCGGACCAGTGCCGCCAGCCGGCGCGGGTCCAGCGCTGCCACGGAGCGTCGGGGTCGTCCCGGGCGGCCAGAGCCACCCATCCGTTGCCGAACAGCCGTTGCAGGATCGGGTTGCGGTCGACAATGTCCTCGATCCGCGTCAGCGGGGCCTGGACGACCGCCAGCAGTCGCATCGGCTCGTGCAGCAGGGCGCGGCCGTCGTGGACCGATTGCCAGGGCAGTCCCAACTGCAGGTCCCCGGCATGCCCCGCGATCACCCCAGCCGTCCCGACCACGTTGTGGATGGTCTTCGTCCCGGCCCCGAAGACCTGCGGCGAGACGGCCGAGAAGTAGTACTGGCAGTTGATCCACTGCGCCACCACCAGAGGTGCGGTCAGGATGGTCTCCAATGCTGTGCCGTCGGTGTCGACATCGGCGTCATAGGAGTGCAGGAAGACCCTTCGCTGCAGGTCGATCCCGCGGGTGACCTCGCGCGGCGCGACGATGAAGGCGGCGTTGCCGGCCAGCCCCCACTCCGGGTAGACCTGCGCCCAGTCCAGCGAGCGGGTCTGCACGTGCCGTGCGGCCCGTCGAGGCGAACGCGGCCGCGCGGCTCCCGGCAGGACGGCGCACCGTTCGGCGGCCAGACTCGCACCGGCGCGGGCGAGGTCGCGGTCGAGCCGCTCGATGTCGGGGCGGTGGCTGCCGGGAACGAGGTGAAGATCCAGCAGGGCCACCCTGTCGGTGGCGGTATCGTGCTGGGCCGCAACGAACCAGGTGTCGTCCGGAATCTCGATACCGGCTTCGCGCAGTCCGGCCCGGACCTCCGGACGGTTGAGGATTGCCGTCGCGGTCCGGGCGTTGGGAGCCCCGGCCTGCCCGCCGCATGCCCCGCAGTCAAGGGAGGCCTGGTACGGATTGTTCTCGGTGCTGCTGCCGTGCGCGCAGAGCACCACCAGCTTGCCGAACCCCCTGGTCAAGCCCATCGTGGTCAGAGCCACCTGCCCGAAGAGCACCTGTTCGTCGTCGGGCATGCTCTGCAGGTCGATGACCGTCGGCACCGCTGGGGCCAGCGCATCGCGCAGCTGACGACGAACCGTACCGCTCAGCGCCGGGGCCAAGGTCTTGGCGGCGGCCAGCGGCGCGGCAGCCCAGCCGGCGGCCTCCGCGAGGGTGAACGGCGCGGCGAGGGACTCCTTGGCGGCGTGGAAGGCCGATTCGGCTCCCGCCATCCGGGCGATCCCGGACAGCCGGCGCTCTGCGGCGTCGCGGTCCCCCGGTGCCGGGTTCTCGGAGACGTCGTGATTCGGCGAGATCAGCACCGGGCACAGGTCGCTGGGCGCGCCGCCCAGAAGACCGGTGAACCGGATGGCCACCGCGAAGAACCCGGCGAAGCCGAGTGTCTGGTACCCGCCCAGTGACTCGAGGTGGCGCCGTAGCCCCTCAGACCGGGTATCGATGCAGCTGACCAACTGGGTGTGCGCCGGCTCCGCGGCGGCCGGCCGGTCGGCGGAGTCCAGGGCACTCAGCAGCCCGTCGCGATAGTGCGCCTCGAAGGCGTTCTGCCACAACATCTCCCTGGCCGTCACCGGGAGGGCGGTGAGCACCCGGGCGGCAGCGGCGATTTCATCCTCGCCGACCTCCGTCAGGCCCCCGACCGCGGCGACATGGGCGGCACGCTGACGTGCCGACGGCATGGTCACCGACCCGTCCACTGAATGGGAGGCCACCGGTGCCCGGTCGTGAGCGAGCAGCGCGACCTCGTAGGTCAGCCGCATGGCCAGGTAGTCGACGATGTCGACTCCAGCGTTGCGTCCGGAGCACCACAGGACATGGGCCGCCCAGCCCGGCATCCGGGTCAGGTGCGCCTGCAGATATCCGATCCGTGCGTCGTCGCCGACCCCGAGCCGTGACAGCGCCTCCAGGATCGCATCGTCGGCCCGCTCGGGAACACGACGCAGATCCCGACGCACCTCGCGGCGCACCGAGCGGTCCGACGGGGCGAGCGCCCGCCACGCCGGGAAGAAACCATGCTCACGGCCGGGCATCGGCCAAGCCGCGTCGCCGAAGTAGGCCGCGCACCACTTGGCGGTCTGGGCGTCCACCGCGGCGGCGACGGCGGGCGCCCGATCCTCGGCGCGGGTCCGGAACCGCCGGCCGGCCTCGGGTGTGCCCGTTCCGAACAGCAGATCGGCGCGAAGCAACTCCACCGGGCTCAGCGTGACCCCGCCCAGCGACAGATCCGGCCCGGCGACCAGGTTCGGATAGCGCCGCCGCAGCGCCTGATCCAGGTCGTCGTCGGTGATCCGGCCGGCCGCATGCAGTGCGCGGAAGGCCGCCTCACCGAGTGTCCCGCGGCTGCCGTACAGATCGGCCGCACGCCGGATGGCCTGCTCGAACGGCATCGACTCCAGCCCGGCCAGCGGATTGACGGCGATAAAGGTCTCCAGGGGGTAGTGCGTGGGCACGACCCGCGCGGCCAGCGTCGCATCACTGCGCAGCCGGGCGCGCCGGGTGTCGAGATCGGCGGTCATGAACGTCCTCCTGTCGGTAGCGGAGCCGGCACTGGAGCCGGTTCTGGAGAGATGTGCCCGGCGCTCAACGCGCCGGCGTAGAGAGCCCGTTGCAGCCAGACCGCCCCGCGGCTGCGTCGCACCACGGCCAGGGCCCCCAGAGCGACCAGGGCGGTGGCGGTGAGCAGCCAGACGCTCGTGGCGGACAACCCCACCGGGGGAAGCGCGGGTGCCAGAAACCCGCTGAGGGCTCCGATGATTCCCACGTAGCTCGCGGCGGCGGCGGCCAGGACCGCCAGCCCCGCGAGTGCCGCGGCAGGGCCGGGGCGACGCCGGAGCCAGCCCCACATCACCGCGGCGCCGGTGACCCAGGCGAAGATCAGCAGGGCCTGCTCGGCGGCGTGGTCACCGGCCGGCATCGGCACCGCCGCGAGAGCGAGTCCCAGTGCCAGCGCCGGGAGGATGACCGCTGCCGACGCGCGAACGAGGCGTTCCCGGCCGGACGGCGCTGCTGCCGGGGGCAGCGCTTCCCGGCGGCGGTGCCGGGCGATCGCCGAACCGGATGAGAGGAACAGGGTCGCCTTGTAGAAACCGTGGGCGAACAGGTGGATCACCGCCGCCGCCCACAACCCCAGACCGCAGGTCAGGATCATGAACCCCATCTGGGCGGTGGTGGAATGCGCCAGCTCACCTTTGACATCGGGTTTGACCAGCATCACGGTCGCGCCGTAGATCATGGTGGCCGCGCCGGCCGCGATGGTGAGGGCGCGAGCCAGGTCGTCGGTGCTCAGCGGGGCCAGGCGGATGAGCAGGATGCCGCCGGCGTTGACCACGCCCGCGTGCAGCAGGGCCGATACCGGCGTCGGCGCCGCCAGCGTTGCGGGCAGCCAACGGTGGAAGGGGATCTGCGCGGACCGCGACAGCGCGGCCAGAACCACCAGGATGCCGAGTACGGGCACGAGCATGCCCTCGACCTGAGCGTTCGCTCCCAGCTCGATTCGCCCCCAGGTCGCGGTCGCCAGCACCACCGCTGTCCAAAGGGCGAGGTCGCCGATCACGAAAGCGGTCGCGGTGCGGCGCACGCCGTCACGGGCGGCGGGCAGCTGCCAGTAGGTGGCCAGCAGCAGGCACAATGCCAGCCCGGCCAGAGTCCAGCAGCCAGCGAGGGTGATCAGGGTTCCCGCTGCGGTCAGTCCGGCCGATGCCGCGGTGAGCAGGCCCGCGCCGCCGGCGAACCAGGCCGCGCGGGGGTCGCCGGCCAGGTAGCGAACCGCGAAGGTCTGCACGATGGCACTGACCCCGAACACCAGCAGCAGCAGTACCGCCGTCAGCCGGTCGACTCGGAACTCGGCGGCGCCCAGGGCCGCCGCGGCCTGCTCGCCGCGCCCCGCGCCGGCGGCGAGCAGGGCTGCGCCCAGAAACCCGACGCCCGCCGTGAGTGCCCCAAGCCGCACCATGAACCAGGGGGCACGCCGTCCAACCGCAAATGCCAGCACCGCAGTGATCGCCGGGGCGGTCAGGATCGCCGCCAGCACTGCGCTCTCGGGAATCAACATGCGATGAACAATACGTTGGTTTGACTTCGTGTGTCAAACTTCCTGATTGTTAATTCTTGTTACATAAATGTCGCGTTGGACTTCATGGAACTCCCGGCTAGCGCCGGGAGCAGGCGTGTGGAAGAACTTGGTTGGTGAGGCGTCCTCAATCAACCACGCCGCCGAACGCCCAGCTCAGCGAAGCGCCGGCAAACAATTCGATGCCGGTGTGAGGATCCATCCGACGGCCGGGATCGAGCCCGGCCCTCAGCCGCCGAAGACGTTGGTCACCACGGCCTTCGCACGCCGGGTGACCCGCAGATAGTTGTCCAGGAAAGCCCCGCCATCGCCATCCGGCCAACCGGCTGCCACCGCCACCGCGTTGAGCTGCCGGCCAGGGCCGGGCAGCTGATCGGTCGGCTTGCCCCGAACCAGGACCAGGGCGTTGCGGGCCCGGGTCGCCGTCAGCCAGGCCTGATGGAGTTGATCGGCGTCGGCCTGCGGGATCAGCCCGGCCTCAGCGGCGGCGGCCAGCGCCGCCAGGGTCGAGGTGTTGTGCAACCCGGGCACCTCGTGGGCATGACGAAGCTGCAGAAGCTGCACGGTCCACTCGACGTCGGCTAGTCCGCCGCGACCCAATTTGGTGTGGGTGTTGGGATCGGCCCCCCGGGGCAGCCGCTCGGCGTCCACCCGGGCCTTGATCCGGCGGATCTCACGCACCGCCTCGGCGGAAACCCCGCCCTCCGGGTAACGGGTCCGGTCGGCCAGTTTCAGGAACCGCACGCCGAGGTCGGGATCGCCGGCCACCGCATGTGCCCGCAGCAGCGCCTGAATCTCCCAGGGTTGCGCCCACTGGGCGTAGTAGGCCGCGTAGGAACCCAGCGTGCGCACCAGAGGACCGCTGCGCCCCTCTGGTCGCAGGTTCGCGTCCACCTCCAGCGGCGGGTCGTCGCTGGGCGCCCCGAGCAGGGCGCGCAACTGCTCGGCGACGCTGACCGACCACTTCACCGCGCGGGTCTCGTCGGCCCCCTCGACCGGCTCGCAGACGAACATCACGTCGGCGTCGGAACCGTAGCCCAGTTCGCCGCCGCCGAGCCGGCCCATACCGATCACCGCGATCCTGGCCGGCGGCCCGGCCTCGGGGGTGTTGGCTCGGATCACCGCCTCCAGCGCACACTGCAACACCGCCACCCACACCGACGTCAGCGCCGCGCATACCTGCTCGACCTCGAGCATGCCCAGCAGGTCCGCCGAGGCGATCCGGGCCAGTTCCCGGCGGCGCAGGGACCGCGCCGCGGCGATCGCCCCCGCCGGGTCCGGATGCCGCCCGGCCGAGGCGATCAGCGCCCGGGCGACCGCATCGGGATCGACGTCGAGCAGCTTGGGTCCGGCCGGGCCGTCCGCGTACTGCTGGATCACCTCGGGTGCGTGCATCAACAGCTCCGGCACGAATGCCGAGGTGCCCAGCACCCGCATAAGGCGTTTGGCCACCGCGCTCTCGTCCCGCAGCGTGCTCAGATACCAGCGGTGATCGGCTAGGGCCTCACTGATCCTCCGGTAGGCCAGCAGTCCGCTGTCCGGATCGGGGGTGTCGGAGAGCCAGTCCAGCAGCCGCGGCAGCAGAACGGCCTGCACCCGTCCGCGGCGGCCGCTGGAGTTCACCAGCACCGACAGGTGGGTCAGCGCACTCTGCGGACCCTCGTAGCCCAGCGCCGCGAGCTGGCGTTCGGCGGCCACCGGCGACAATCCCGGCGCGAACCCCAGCGATGAGCCCACCGACTCCAGAAGCGGTTGGTAGAACAGCTTGGCGTGCAGTTTGGACACCCGCACGTTCTGGCGTTTGAGCTCCTCCCGCAGCACCCCAAGCGCATCGTGGGTGCCGTCCGGCCGCATGTGTGCGGCCCGGGCCAGCCAGCGCATCGCCTCGTCGTCGTCCGGCGGCGGCAACAGGTGGGTCCGCTTGAGCCGCTGCAGCTGCAGTCGGTGCTCGAGCAGGCGCAGGAATTCGTAGGAGGCGGTCAGGTTGGCGGCGTCGTCGCGGCCCACGTAACCGCCGGTTCCCAACGCCGCCAGCGCGTCGACCGTCGAGGCGACGTGCAACGAGGAGTCGGTTCGCCCGTGTACCAGTTGCAACAGCTGCACGGCGAACTCGACGTCGCGAAGTCCCCCGGGCCCCAATTTCAGCTCGCGATCGCGAACGTCCACCGGAACCAACGACTCCACCCGCCGCCGCATCGCCTGCACCTCGGACACGAAGTCCTCCCGGTCGCAGGCGGTCCAGACCATCGGCATCAGGGCGTCCATGTACCGCTGGGCCAACTCGGCGTCGCCGACAGCTGGGCGGGCCTTGAGCAGCGCCTGGAATTCCCAGGTCTTGGCCCATTTCCGATAGTAGGCGATATGGGAATCGCAGGTGCGCACCAGCGCACCCGCCTTGCCCTCCGGCCGCAGGGCGGCGTCGACTTCGAAAAACGCCTCCGAGGCCAGTCGCATCATCTCCCCCGCCACCCTGGTGGTGAGCGGTTCGGCGTTCTCGCCGACGAAGATCACGTCGACGTCGCTGACGTAGTTCAGTTCCCGTGCCCCGCACTTGCCCATCGCGATGACGGCCAGCCTCGGCGGCTCGGCGTCTTTGCAGACCGTCGCGACGGCCACCTCCAAGGCGGCCTGCAGCGCGGCGTCGGCCAGATCCGCGAGGTGCTCTCCCACGGCGGGAAACTGCAGCACCGGCTCGTTCTCCACCGTCGGAGCCACATCGAGCGCGGCCAGGATCAGCAGCTGTTCGCGGTAATGACTACGCAACTTCGGCACGATAACCGTTGGCTCCGTGCCGAATTCGGCAATGCAATCGGAGAAGCCGCGGCGCAGATCGTCCCGGCCGGGGAGCCGCGCCGCACCTTCCAGGACGTGCCATGAATGCGGGTGGGCCACCAGGTGGTCGCCGAGAGCCAGCGACGAGCCGAGCACCGCGAACAGCCTGCCGCGAAGGGTGCGGTCGGTCTGCAGCGCCGCATCGAGCAGCGGCCAGTCGTCGCCCAGTGCCTCGGACAGCCGCACCAGGGTGTGCAGCGCGATATCGGCATCGGGTGCGCGCGACAGCGACCACAGCAACTCGATGTGCGCGTCGCTGTTCCAGCCCAGCCGGGCCAGGTAGCCGGGCGCGGCGGGTTCCAGCAGCCCCAGACGGCCCACGCTGGGCAGACGGGGACGCTGCGTCGCTGGTCTGGACACGCCCATGACGCTATCGCAGCACCCGGACGCGGCTCACCCCGCCGGGTCAGAGCGACAGATAATTCCGGAGCTCGAACGGGGTGACGTTGGAGCGGTAGTCCTCCCACTCCGCGCGCTTGTTACGCAGGAAGTAGTCGAAGACGTGCTCCCCGAGCGCCTCCGCGACCAGCTCGGAGTTCTCCATCTCGCCCAACGCCACGCCGAGGCTCGACGGGAGCTCCCGGTACCCCATCGCCCGGCGCTCGTCACGGGTGAGTGTCCAGACGTTGTCCTCGGCCTGCGGGCCGAGGACATAGTTCTTCTCGATCCCCCGCAACCCGGCCGCCAGCAGCACCGCGAAGGTCAGGTAGGGGTTACAGGCCGAATCCGGGCTGCGCACCTCGATGCGACGGGAAGATGCCTTGCGCGGGGTGTACATCGGCACCCGCACCAGCGCCGAGCGGTTGGCCGCGCCCCAGGACGCCGCGGTCGGGGCCTCGCCGCCGTGCACCAGACGCTTGTAGGAGTTCACCCACTGGTTGGTGACCGCGCTGATCTCGGTGGCGTGCTCAAGGATGCCGGCGATGAATGATTTGGCGACCTCCGAGAGTTGCAGAGGGTCATCGGGGCTGTGGAAGGCGTTCGTCTCGCCCTCGAACAGGCTCATGTGGGTGTGCATGGCCGAACCGGGATACTCGGCGAACGGCTTGGGCATGAACGACGCCCGCACCCCCTCGGCGAGGGCAACCTCCTTGACCAGGTAGCGGAAGGTCATCACATTGTCGGCCATCGACAGCGCGTCGGCGTAGCGCAGGTCGATCTCCTGCTGGCCCGGGGCGCCCTCGTGGTGGCTGAACTCGACCGAGATGCCCATCTGCTCGAGCGCGTCGATGGCGTGCCGGCGGAAGTTGGGCGCCGAATCGTGCACGGCCTGGTCGAAGTAGCCGCCATTGTCGGCCGGTACCGGCACCGAGCCGTCATACGGCCCCGCCTGTAGCAGGAAGAACTCGATCTCCGGGTGGACGTAGCAGGAGAAGCCGAGATCGCCGGCCTTGGCCAACTGGCGGCGCAGCACATGCCGGCTGTCCGCCCATGACGGGGAACCGTCCGGCATGGTGATGTCGCAGAACATCCGCGCCGAGTGGTGCTGGCCGGAACTGGTGGTCCACGGCAGCACCTGAAAGGTCGACGGGTCGGGCCGCGCCACGGTGTCGGACTCGAAGACCCGGGCAAAGCCCTCGATCGAGGATCCGTCGAAGCCGATGCCCTCCTCGAAGGCGCCCTCGAGTTCGGCGGGCGCAATCGCGACCGACTTCAGGTATCCGAGCACATCGGTGAACCACAGCCGGACGAAGCGGATATCCCGCTCCTCCAGTGTGCGCAGCACGAATTCCATTTGCCGATCCATGAGCCGAGCCTAGGCAGCGGCTGTTAACTCCGTGTTACGGGGAGCGGACCGGGTTACCAGAAAGCGGACCGGCGATCACGGAAGCGGTTCGTCGAAGAAGACCCCGAACGCCGCGAGAGTGAAACCGTTCTTCCCGGCTGTGCAACTCACCGTTCCCTGATACCCAACACTGCACCACGCGTCGCCGTTGACCAGTCGATACCCCTGGTCCAGGACGTCGACGGCGCGGGTGAAGGTCTCTACATCCGATTGGACGTAGCGCGCGGGCCGCTCCGGGCTGACGACGATCTGGTTCGCACCCGGCGGCGGCAGCGGGCAGTTTCCACCGTTGCAACTGTAGGAGCCCGGGGGCCCGGGCTGGCCGGCCTGCACCGGCGTGCCGTCGGGCCCCCGCGCCGGTACGGCGTCACAGCCCACCGTCCCGTCGGGAGCCATGCCGCATCCGTGACCTTCGAATCCGCGAGGGATGAAGAACACCCAGCCGGGCTCGGTGGGACTGGTGTAGTTGCCCTCCGCCACCGGCCACGCCGAGGGTGGCTGGCCCACACACCAATTGGGTTCCCCCTGAGGGTTGCAGCTGCCGGAGTCGGCCGGCTCGCCGATCGCGGTCGGCACCGGGGAGATCGCGGCCGCGCACAGCAGCACCCCCGCTGAGAGCGCCCTCGCAAAGAAACTCAACGCCGCCTCCCCGGAGCCGGATTCCACCCGGGTTCCGACGTCCGCCCCCGGCGACAATCAACAGTACATGTCGCCGGGGACCACCCGGTCAACAAAATAACGCACGACCGCGTCGTCAAGGCAGGAGTCGCCGTTGAAGACGGCCGTGTGCTGGGTGGCGTCATAGGTGATCAGCGGAGCCCGCAGCTGGCGGGCCAGGCTGACACCGGCCTCATACGGGGTGGCCGGGTCATGGGTTGTCGACACCACCACGACGCTGCCGGCCGGGGCGGGCGACGCCACATGCGGTGCCGAAGTGGCAGGCACCGGCCAGAAGGCGCACAGATCCCGGGGAGCGAACCCGGTGAACTCTCCGTAGGCCAGGAACGGGGCGCGTTGGCGGATCTGCTTGTCCACGCCCGCCCAGACCGCCGGATCCTCGGGGGTCGGGGAGTCCACACAGCGGATGGCGTTGAACGCGTCCTGCCCGTTGCCGTAGCGGCCGTCGTCGTCGCGGCCCTCGTAGTCGTCGGCCAGCAGCAGCAGGTCGCCGGCATCGGTGCCGCGCGCCAGGCCGAGCAGTCCGCTGGTCAGGTATTTCCAGTACTGCGGGGTGTAGAGCGCGTTGACCGTTCCGGTGATGGCGTCGGAGTAGCTCAGGCCCCGCGGATCGGAGGTGGGTCCGGGACTGTCGACCAACGGGTCCACCAGTTGGTGGTAGCGCTCGACGAACTGCGCCGGGTCGGTGCCCAGCGGGCAGGCCCGCGACGTGGCGCAGTCGGCCGCGTAGTCATCAAAGGCCACTTGGAACCCGGCCATCTGATCGACCAGCGAGGCCATCGGGTCCGCGCTGGGGTCGATCGCGCCGTCGAGCACCATGGTCCGCACCCGGTTCGGGAACCTGCTCACATAGGCGGTGCCCAACTCGGTGCCGTAGCTGAAGCCGAGATAGTTGATCTGCTTCTCGCCGAGCGCCTCCCGCACTGCGTCCATATCCTTTGCCGCCGAGGCGGTTCCGAGGCCGGCCAGGAAGGGCTTGCCCATCCGGTCCAGGCATTGCTGGGCGAAGGTGCGGTTGATCTGCTCGATCTGGTCCACACCGGCCTGGCTGTAGTCCACCATCGGTTCGCGGCGCCACGCATCACGCTCGGCGTCGGTGCGACAGCGCAGTTCCGGTGTCGAATGGCCGACGCCGCGCGGATCGAATCCGATGAGGTCGAAATGCTCGGAGATGGGGCTGTCCGAGAGCGCGCCGGACAAGCTCACCGCCGCATCGACCGCCGACGCGCCGGGGCCGCCCGGATTGATGAGCAACACTCCCTGCCGGTCGCCGGTCGCCGGGATCTTGACGACGGCCAGGTTCGCCTGTGGCCCATCGGTATCGGCGTCGTTGATCGGCACCGGAACCGTCGCACACTGGGCGGTCGGCAGGTAGGCGTCGGAGATGAACCGATCGCAACTCCCCCATGTCGGTGCCGCCGTTGACTGACCGGCTCCCGGCGCCGCGGTGGCCGGCGCGACCGTCGCCAGGGTGAACAGGACCGTGGAGAACACGGCCGAGCCGGTCCGACTGGCGCGATTCATGGCCGCCATCGTGGCACGCCGGGGACCGCAGCGGCAGCGCCGAACGGTCACACCTCGGTATCGGAAGCGCGGCGGTTCAGCAGGTCGCGCCGTCGGCGGGAAGTTTGAGATCCACCAGGTAGGCGGCGACGTAGTCGTCCACGCACTGCTCGCCCTGGAAGGCCACCGTGTGCTGAGTTCCGTTGAAGGTCAACAACGCTCCGCCGAGTTGCTTGGCCAGGTCCACACCGGCTTGGTAGGGCGTCGCCGGATCACCGGTGCTGGAGATCACCAGCACCGGGGGCAGCCCCGGCGCCGAGGCGACGTGGGGGGTGCTGGTCGGGGGCACCGGCCAGAAGGCACACGTGCTCATCGGGGCGTGACCGGTGAACTCGCCGTAGCTCATGAACGGAGCCACTTCCCGGAGCCGACGGTCCTCCTCGATGACCTTCTCGCGGTCGTCGACCGCGGGCTGGTCGACGCAGTTGACCGCGACGCGCGCGTCGGTCGCGTTGGTGTAGTGGCCCTGCCGATCCCGACGCATGTACATGTCGGCCAGCGCCAGCATGGTGTCGCCGCGGCCCTCGGTCATCTCGGTCAGCCCCTGGGTCAGGTGGCGCCAAAGGTTCGGCGAGTACAACGCCATGATCGTGCCAACGATCGCATCGCTGTAGCTCAGGCCTCGCGGGTCCTTGGTCGGCAGCGGGGAGTCCACCAGTGGGTCCACCAGGTCGCGGTAGACCTCGACGGACTTGGCCGGGTCGGTGCCCAGCGGGCAGTCCGGATCGGTGGCGCAGTCGTCGGCGTAGTCGTTGAAGGCTTCCTGGAAGGCCTCAGCCTGGTCGATGTCGGCCTGGATCGGGTCGGCGTTGGGATCGACGGCCCCGTCGAGGATCATCGCGCGGACCTTCTCCGGGTAGGCCTCGGCATAGGCCGCGCCGATCCGGGTTCCGTAGGAGTAGCCCAGGTAGTTCAGCTTCTCGTCGCCGACCGCGGCGCGCAGCGCGTCGAGGTCCTTGACCACGCTGGCGGTGCCGACGTTGGCCAGGAACTCGGTGCCCATCTTGTCCACGCAGCGTGCGATGAACTCCTTGGTCTTGGTCTCGATGTACTCCACGCCCTTGGGGCTGTAGTCCACCTGCGGGTCGGCCCGCAACTCGTCATTGTCCGCATCGGAGTTGCACCACAGCGCCG
The DNA here is from genome assembly GCA_020637165.1 of Mycolicibacterium sp. Classification (GTDB taxonomy): domain Bacteria; phylum Actinomycetota; class Actinomycetes; order Mycobacteriales; family Mycobacteriaceae; genus Mycobacterium. The sequence goes on from JACJWN010000011.1 coordinate 93,915, forward strand.
GTGTCGAGGAGCCGACGCCGCGCGGATCGAAACCGACCAGGTCGAAGCGCTCCCGCACCTCCGAGGGCAGACCGTCGAGCAGGCTGGCCGCCGCCTCGATACCGGATTCGCCCGGGCCGCCGGGGTTGATGATGAGCGAGCCGATCTTGTCGCCGAGGGCCGGGAACCGGACCAGGGCCAGCGTGGCACTGGCGCCGTCGGGGTTGTCGTAGTTCACCGGGACCGCGATCTTGCCGCATTGGGCGCCGGCCGGGATGGGCAGCGCCTGGCCTCCCCCACCGCCGGCCGGCCGGCACGGCCCCCATTCCACCGGCTGACCGATCTGCGGATCGGCCAGCACCGCACGCCCGCCCACCACGGTGCTGCACCCGGCGCTCGTCGCCAGCAGGGCGGCGACGGCGGGAAGCACCAGGGCAGTGCGCGCGGATCGGGGGCGATGATGCAGCCTCATGGCCAACATGCTGCCATGTTCGGCGAAGTTGCCTGGTAGCGCGGTCCCTCGGGCCCCCTCAACGCGCAGCGCCGGTGGCCGCGAGCAGTTCGTCCAGACCGGCGGGGAAGCCGTCGGCCATGTCCCACAGATCGGGTACCAACTCCGGGCAGGAGATGAGGCCGACGTTGAGGCTGCCGTTCAGCGACATCACCGTGATGTTCAGGCCCGCGCCGTGGAAGATCGGCCCGAGCGGATACATCGCGCCGACCTCCGCGCCCAGGAAGTACAGCGGGATCTGCGGACCCGGCACATTGGAGACCACCAGGTTGTGCACCGGGCGCGACTCGGTCAGGTTGCTGCGCGCGTACACCCGCATCGCCACCCCGAACACCGCCGGGCCGGCGAACTGGCTCCAGTCCTGCAGCAGGGTGGCGCCGATGGCCGAACTGTGTTCCTTGGCGATGTCGTTGGCCGCCGCGATCGCCGCCAGCCGTTCGACCGGATCGTCGATCCTGGTCTGCAGGGTGGCGAACATCCCGGAGACCTGGTTGCGGCCGGGACGCTGCGAACGGTCGTGCACCGACACCGGGACCATCGCCACCAGGGAGGACGCCGGTAGTTCACCGCGGTCGAGCAGGAACCTGCGCAACACCCCGGAGACCAGCGTCATCACCACATCGTTGACCTTCACCGCGAAGTGATCCTTGACCCTCTTGACGGCGTCCAGGTCGAGTTGGGCGAAGGCCACGTTGCGGTGCGCGGTGATGCGGGCGTTGAACGGGGTCTGCGGCGCGGTGAACGGATTGGCCATGGCCCGCCCACCGGCCGCCCGGCGGACCGTCTCGACCACGGTGGACACCGTCGCGGGCAGCACGCTGGTCGCGAGGTCGACCGGTCTCGCGGCGAAACGAACCAGACCGCCGAGGGCGATCCGCAGCGGATCGGCCCCGGCACTGGCCTCGACCGGGTCCGGCGGCGGGGCGTCGGGTTCGACGGTGCACAGCTGTGAAAGCAGGTTGGCCCCGGTGACCCCGTCGACGGCGGCGTGATGCACCTTGGTCAGCACCGCCAGCCGGCCGCCCTTGCGGGCGTCGGTTCCGCCCAGACCCTCGATGACCCACATCTCCCAGAGCGGGCGGCGACGGTCCAGCGGCAGCGAGGCCAGGTGCCCGCAGATCTCGGCGAGTTCCACCCGCCCGCCGGGAGCCGGCAGGCCGACGCGATGCAGATGGCGATCGACGTCGAACTCCGGGTCCTCGACCCACACCGGGTGGTCGAGGTTGAGCATGCTGTTGGCCAGCTTCTCCCGGAAGGCCGGGATGGCTGCGACCCGCGCGGCCAGCGCGTCGCGCAGCGCTTCGAAGCGGTAGCCGCCCGGAATGGTCGAGGCGTCCAGTTCCAGCACCGAACACACGTGCAGGGGCTGCGTCGAGGTCTCCAGGTAGAGGAAACTGGCGTCGAGTCCGCTGAGCCGCTGCAGGCGCTGCATGCCTGCGATGCTAGGCCTAGAAGCGGACTGTGAGGAACTGCACGCGGAGGCTCGTTCCCCCGCCCGCGCCGCGGTGGCAGACTGAAGGCGTCACGCGAACCCGGGGACCCGGATGGGCCTCGAGGATCGGTCCGACCAACACTGGGGACAACCATGTCAGAGCAGACGCTCTACGGCAGCAATACTTCATCGGCCACTCCACCACCCACCAGCCGCACCCGGATCCGCACCCACCACCTACAGCGGATGAAGTCCGAGGGGCACAAGTGGGCCATGCTCACCGCCTACGACTTCTCCACCGCCCGGCTGTTCGACGACGCCGGAATCCCGGTGCTGCTGGTCGGCGATTCGGCCGCCAACGTCGTCTACGGCTACGACACCACCGTTCCGGTCACGGTGGACGAACTCGTCCCGCTCGTGCGGGGTGTCGTGCGTGGCGCCCGGCACGCGCTGGTGGTAGCCGACCTGCCCTTCGGCAGCTACGAGGCCGGCCCGGCCGCGGCCCTGGCCACCGCAACCCGGTTCCTCAAGGAAGCCGGGGCGCACGCGGTCAAGCTGGAGGGCGGCGAACGGGTCGCCGAGCAGATCGCGACCCTGACCGCCGCCGGCATCCCGGTGATGGCCCACATCGGATTCACCCCGCAGAGCGTCAACGGCCTCGGCGGGTTCCGGGTGCAGGGCCGCGGCGACGCCGCCGAACAGACGGTCGCCGACGCCATCGCCGTGCAGGAGGCCGGCGCGTTCGCCGTGGTGATGGAGATGGTGCCCGCCGAACTGGCCACCCAGATCACCGGCAAGCTCACCATTCCGACGGTCGGCATCGGCGCCGGGCCCAGCTGCGACGCCCAGGTGCTGGTGTGGCACGACATGGCCGGGCTCACCACCGGCCGTACCGCGAGGTTCGTCAAACGATTCGGCGAGGTCGGGGCCGAGTTGCGCCGCGCTGCAATGCAGTACGCCGACGAGGTGGCCAGCGGGGCGTTCCCGGCCGAGGAGCACAGCTTCTAGCCCGATCGTTCATCCCCGGTTGTGCATCTCGGTGTGCGACGCTGTGGCGCATGCCGAAGTCCACGGACGCGTCGCGGCACGTCGAGATGGAGACGAAGTTCGACGTCGACGACTCCGCCGTCTCCCCCTCCTTCGCGGACCTGTCCGGGGTGAGCAGGTCCGAGGAGCTTCCGACGCAGCATCTGGAAGCGACCTATTTCGACACGGCCGGCTACGACCTTGCCGCCGATTGGGTGACGCTACGGCGCCGCACCGGTGGACCCGACGCCGGCTGGCACCTCAAACTTCCGGCCGGCCGGGCGCGCACCGAGATCCACGCCCCGCTTCGTCCCGACGACGGAGAAGTGCCCGAGGTCCTGCTCGACGTGGTCCGGGCGACCGTGCGCGACCACGCCCTGGTCCCGGTGGCGCGGCTGCTGACCACCCGCGAGCCCACGGTGCTCTACGGCGACAACGGCGATCCGGTGGCCGAGTTCTGTGATGACCGGGTTGGCGCCCATCGTGTCGACCCCGTCAGCGGCGAACGGCATCCCGAGATCCGCTGGCGGGAGTGGGAGCTCGAACTCGCCGACGCCGAACAGGAGGGAGCCGGCGAGGTGCTCTCCCGACTGACCGGCCGGCTGCGCGAGGCCGGTGCCCGACCGGCCCGGCACGGGTCGAAACTGGCGAAAGTACTCGGAGATGCCGTACCGGAACGGCCCGAGCCGCCCTCGGACCCGGTGCACCGCGCGGTGGCCAGGCAGGTCGCCAAGCTGCGGGAGTGCGACCGCGAGGTCCGGATCGACGCCGACGACGCCGTGCACCAGATGCGGGTCACCATCCGACGGATCCGCAGCCTGCTGCAGGCCTCCGAGGGGGACTTCGGCCTCACCGACGACGCGACGATCCTGAGCGAACTG
>JACJWN010000012.1 GCA_020637165.1 Mycolicibacterium sp.
GAACTCGTTACGGGATGTCATTGAGCCGCCCATCGGCAGGGGAATTCGCGCCGGATCCGATGAAGCATTCGTCCGTCCCGCGGCTCTGCCCCGTTGGTGCAACGACGAGAATTTTTTTCCCGTTTTGCTCGGAGAAGAAGTGCGCGATTGGTGTGGCCAAAGCGACAACGTTATCTACTACCCTTATGTTTTCGGTAGCAAGAATCTGCGACCGACACCACCCCCGCGCGAGCTATGGCCACTTCGGACCCAACTTCGCGAGCGCCGCACTTTTCAAGGAGTCATGGAAGACGCGGGCCTGCAATGGTGGGAATACATGCAACACACCTTTAGCGGATACACCACGGATCTTTCCATCGCATTTAGCAATGTTGCTACTCATAACCATTTCATTCTTGACACCGGCAAGCGGATATTCACGTCTCATTCTCCTGTAATCAAGCTTCCTTTAGGTGCGTCGCTCGACGATCACCTGCGGGTGCTCGGATTGCTGAACTCCTCGATAGCTTGTTTCTGGCTCAAGCAGAACAGCCAGAACAAGGGCAACGGTGGCATAGGAGGGGGCATTGGCGATGAAGACTGGGAGCCTCGCTACGAGTTCACGGGCACGATGCTCCAGAGCTTCCCACTGCCAGCCGATAGACCACTGCAACCAGCGAAAATTCTCAACTCACTAGCCCAATCGCTTCAGCATCAGTCACCTCATGCTGTTGCAGCCGCACAAGCTCCTACCTCACAAGCAACGGAATCAGCCCACGCGGAGTTCGACCGCTTGCGCGCCTCAATGATCGCCCAACAGGAAGAACTCGACTGGCAGTGCTACAAGCTCTATGGACTGACTGACGAGGAGCTGACCTTCGACGGTGACGTGCCGGGTATTGCCCTGGGTGAGCGAGCATTCGAGATTGCCCTCGCACGCAAGATGAGCGCCGGTGAGGAAACAACCGCCTGGTTCGCACGGCACGGATCAACTCCGACCACCGAGATCCCTGCCCACCTATCGGCCGACTACCGCGCGCTCATCCAGCGCCGGCTCGACGCCATCGAAAACAATCCCAGAATTCGCTTATTAGAGAAGCCGGAGTATAAGCGGCGCTGGTCTATGGAACCCTGGGATAAGCAGCTCGAATCCGCTTTGCGAAGGTGGTTGTTGGATCGGGTCGAGGATCGCTCGTTGTGGTTCGACCGCGACGGTCGCCCGACTCCGGTGTCTGTGGCCCAGCTGGCCGACATCCTCGACCGAGACACGGAGTTCTGCGAAGTGCTGCGGCGATGGGCCCGGGATGGCAACGCTACAACTGCTGCCGCGCTGGCCAAGCTACTGGCCGACGAGTCGGTGCCCTTCGTGGCGGCGTACCGGTATAAGCCATCCGGTCTGGACAAGCGCGCCGACTGGGAACATACCTGGGCCATGCAGCGGCGCGAAGACGCTGGCGAGAAACTGGACTCGCCGATTCCGGTTCCTCCGAAGTACGCATCGTCCGACTTCGTAAAGACGTCGTACTGGTCGCACCGCGGCAAGCTCGACGTTGCCAAGGAGCGCTTCATCTCCTACCCCAACGCCGGCCGTGACAGCGACGCAAGCGAGTTGCTTGGCTGGGCGGGCTGGGATCACGCTGAGCAAGCTCTCGCCCTGGCCGCGTTGATCAGTGCCCGGATTGACGAAGGCTGGGATACCCCGAAGCTGATTCCTCTGTTGGCCGGCCTGCACGAACTTCAGCCGTGGGTGAGGCAGTGGCACAACCAGATTGATCCCGAATACGGAGAGTCTGTCGCTGACGCTATCGACGACGAGGTGGCCGCCCGGATGGCCGAGCTGCACCTGACCACCACCGACCTCACCAGCTGGCGACCCCCCGCCCCCACCCGCGGACGAAGGGCACGAACACCATGAGCACCCTGCTGCGCGATGTCATCACCATTCCCGAGCGCGTGGGCGCGGACGACTACGTGCTACGACTGACCGACAGCACCCATGATGACGCGCACCTGAAGACCGCACTCGACCAATACGTCGTCACCGACTCGCTGCGGCAGAACTTCCTCGCCGCGTTGGATCTCGTCGCTGATGCACTCACCCAGAACACCTCCCGCGCGGCCTATCTCACCGGATCGTTCGGTTCAGGTAAGAGCCACTTCATGGCGGTGCTGTATGCCCTGCTGGGTAACAACCCCGCGGTGCGTACGCGCAAGTATGACGAGCTCACCGGCCGCTATGACTCCGAACTCGCCGGCAAGAAGATCCTGCGGCTGACCTACCACCTGCTCGGCGCCTCCTCACTCGAACAGGCCGTACTGCGCGGCTACCTCGAGCAGATGAAGCAACTCCACCCCGACGCAGCCCTGCCCGCTGTCCATGTCTCCGACACTCTTTTGGATGACGCCGAGAACCTGCGCGTCCGGATGGGTGATGACGAGTTCCTCGCCGGGCTGGGCGCGGCGTCCGAGGGCGATGATGGGTGGGGCGGACTCCTGGGCGCCGGCTGGGACCTCCCCCGCTACCAGGCCGCCGTCAGCGCATCGCCCGAGGATCCTGAGCGGCGGGAGTTGGTGTCCGCACTGGCGAACAGCTACTTTAAGTCCTTCACCGAAACGGCCGACTACATCGACCTCGACCGTGGCCTCGTGGTGATCTCTGAACACGCCAAGTCTCTCGGCTACGACGCCGTCGTGCTGTTCCTCGACGAGTTGGTGTTGTGGCTGGCGTTCTCGGTCCGCGACAACGAGTTCTTTGCCCGCGAGTCGCAGAAGATCACCAAGCTGGTCGAATCGTCGGGCCGAAGCCGGGTGATCCCGTTGATCTCCTTCATCTCCCGCCAGATGGACTTGCGCAAGTGGTTCGCCGACGCCGGGGCCTCCGGCGCCGAACAGGAAGCCCTCGACCGGGCGTTCCAATATCAGCAGGGACGGTTCCGGGAGATCGAACTCGGCGACGACAATCTCGCCGAGGTCGCCCACGCCCGACTGCTTCAGCCCAAAGACGACGCGGCTAAGGCACTGCTCGACGAGGCATTCGCCCACCTGACCCGCACCCCCGACGTGTGGGATGTGCTGCGCGACAGCCTCAACACCGACGAGAAGCACCGCGGCTCCTCGGAAGTCGAGTTCCGGCTGACATATCCGTTCTCCCCGGTGTTGATTTCGACGCTGCGCAACCTTTCCTCGGTGATGCAGCGTGAACGCACCGCGCTGAAAGTGATGCAGCGCATGCTCGTTGACCGCCGCGACACCCTGACCATCGACGACCTGATCCCGGTCGGCGACGCGTTCGACTACATCGTCGAAGGAGGGGAGCCGATCGACGGCCACGCCGCCGCGCTGTTCCGCTCTGCCGAAGACCTCTACGCCAACCGACTGTTGCCCGCCCTGCTGGACAAGCACGCAGTGACCACCGATCAGTTGGATAACGATCCCGGCTCGGTGCCGTCCGGTTTCCGGGGCCAGGAGCGGATCGCTAAGACCCTGCTTCTCTCAGCCATCGCGCCCAATGTCCCGGCGCTGCGGGACATCACCGCCGCCCGGCTGGCCGCCCTCAACCATGGCTCGATCAAGGCCCGCATCGCCGGCGGCGAGGCGCGGCTGACGTTGGGCCTGGTGCGGGAATGGTCCCAGAAGGACATCCCGGAGATCACTCTCTCGGAGGGCGCCAACCCAGTGATCCGGGTGCAGCTCGCCGACGTCGACTACCAGTCGATCCTCGACCGGGTGCGCGTCCACGACAACGCCGGCCGGCGCCGAATCCTGTTGCGCAGCCTCATCCATCAGGCACTCGGTGTGACCGCGGGACAGGACGACTTAGGCGGGGCAGTCACCCGCACCGTCACCTGGCGCGGATCACGCCGCGAGGTCGACATCGTCTTCGGCAACGTCCGCGACGCCTCATCGCTGCCCGAGCAGTCCTTCGACAACCGGCCCGGAACGTGGCGGGTGGTCGTGGACTACCCGTTCGACGAGGATGGCTTCACCATCGCTGACGACGTCAACCGCCTCGACCGGCTGATGACTTCCGGTGACCGGCACACCGTCGTCTGGCTACCGAGGTTCTTCACCGCGGCCGCGATGGAGGACCTGGCCACCTTGGTCAAACTTGATTGGTTGTTCACCGGGCCGGGTGAACGGTGGACGCAGAACTCCGATCACCTCTCGGCCACCGACCGCGCCCAAGCCCGCGGCATCCTGGAAAACCTGTTCAGCGGTACCCGAACGAGTTTCACCAACCTGCTCAAACAGGCCTACGGCATCGAACCGGCCGACCCGAAACGCATCAGCGCCGAGTCCACACAATTCGACGTGCTCACGTCACTGAGCCGAGAGTTCAACCCGCAGATCCCACCGGCGGCAGGGTTGGAGGACGCCTTCCTTGGCATCGTCGACCAGGCCTACGCCGCCACCTATCCGGCTCACCCGAAGTTCGACCCCGCGGCCGAGGAGGTCACGATACGCAATCTCGAGACCGTCCGCGACTACGTCGAACAGGCCAGCACCCACCGCGACGGTCGGGTGCCCACCAACCCCGGTAACGACCGCAAGGCGGTGCGCCGCATCGCCGGACCGTTACGAGTCGGGAAAGCCACCGAGGACCACTTCCTGTTCGGCGAGGACACCTTCGCCTACTGGGCCGGGGAGCTCGACCGCGCCGCGCAAGCGCCGAACCCGGTCACCGTCGGCGGCCTGCAGCAGCACATCGAATCGCTCACTCCCGCATGGGGTCTGCGACCTGAAGCTCGTGACTTGGTGATTTCGGCGTGGGCGCTGCTGCGCAAGCGAGCCTGGTTCGAGGCAGGCGGGGCAATCTCCCCGCCTGCGCTAGGCCGGCTTCGGCCCGGTATTGAACTTCGCGCCGAGGAGCTCCCCGAACAGCAAGCATGGGACGACGCGCGGACCAACGCCGCCAAACTCTTCGGCTACACCATTGCTCGCACCTACCTGACGGGCGCCAACGTCGCCGAGTTCGCCAACCAGGTGCGCAGCAAGGCCACCGACGCGGTCAATGAACTCGGCCACCTAGACGACGAACTCGACAAGGCCCACCAGCGACTCCAACTCGAAGCCGGAGACGACGACCGCCTGGTGGTCGCCCGCGCGATGCGCAAGTTCGCTGAGACCCTGTCGAAGACCGCGAACAACGTCGCGGTCATCGACGCGATGGCGACTGTCACGCTGCCGGTCGCATTGGAGACAGCGGCCCGCATCCGCAACGACGCGCCCCAGGACAGCCGGAGCCTGCGCACCTTCAATTGGAAACTGGCCGAGCCACTGGGCTCAGCGGCGGAAGAGCCTGGTGACTCCGGTGATCAGGCACGCGCCATCATCAAACGACTGCGTGATGCGGTCGCCATACCAGGACGTGCGCTCAGCGATGAACTCAGTAGTGCGGCTACCGCGCTGACCGCCTGGGTGGTGCAGGACAAGCCCACCCCAACCGGCCGCTTGGTCCTCACTAACGCCGAGGACATCGCCAGCCTGACCACGACGCTCAAGGATGCGATCACCAAGGACCACAAGACAGTTCATGTGCATTGGTGGACCGAATGACCACCCTCGTCGCCACCGAACCCATCATCCGCGCTCGGCTGAAGAAGGCCCGCAGCAAGCGCTACCGCGGCGGGGTGCTCGGCCTGCGCGCCAAACCCGTTTGGGACGGCGACGGATTCGACTACGACGGAATCCCAGTGACCGTGGTGCCCTGCCCCTCCGTGCTGGCCATCTGGGAAGCCATCGAAAGCCGGGATGACAGCGAATGGACCGTCGTGCTCACCAGCATCGAGGACGATGAACTCGGCGACACCGTGCTCGCCCACCTCGTCGACGGCCGTCTCATCACCCCCGACCCGTGGGATGCGTTGCGCAGCAACTTCTCCGCGTCCACCATCGAGCCGGCGCTGTACCGATCCACCAACGACCGGGCGCTAGCCAACGGCCTGCTGGCATTGCTGTCCGGCCGCGGCTATAGCCCCGCCCCGGCCGGTGTACTTACCCAGGATCACGCCATGTCGGCGCTGGCCCGCGATGTCCTCCAGATCGTCAAGAGCCCCGACGTGGAAGTCGACGGGTCGGCCGTGTTGGAGTGGAGCCGCTCGCATTACGCCGTCGACGGCCTGGTTCGGCTGCAGTCCGAGGGCGGTTCCGAACTCGCCGAGGCCTTCCGGCATTGGCTGACCGGCCGCAGCGGGCGGCTGACCAAACCGCTGTCCGCACTGCTGGAGCGCAATCGGATCGCCGACCTGGTGCCCTTGGGCGTTGTCGCCGGCCTTTTCGCCGGTGACCACGCCGACCCTCGCGCGCTCGGCCTGTTCCTCGGTCGCTACGGGTTGGACGGGCTCGAGCCGACCGATCTGGCCGCTTGGTACGCCGATGCCAGCGCTGCGGTGATGACGACACTGAGCCCCGAACAGCGCCAGATCGTCCTGCAGACCGCCAACGGCGTCGTCGATGAACTCGGTATTGCCGCTGCGGCCGGGTCGTCGTCACTCCTACCCCACGGCCTGCAGGCGCGTCTGGTCGCGCTGGCCGAGGCTGTCACCGACGCGTTGCCCCGTCCGCTGCCGGAGAATCTGGCGGCTCCTCTGATCGCACGAAACGCTCTGCAGCGCATCGAGAAACGATGGACGGCCGTCCAGAGCCACTTCCTGGCGCAGGACTCCCTGACGGTGCGGTCGTTCGAGGGAGGTCTGCGACTAGCGCGTTGGCTGGCTGAGCCGCTGACCATTCCTGCCGGGCTCGCCGCCGGCATGGACGACTACGTCAGCAACACCTCCTGGGTGGACACCGCGCTCGTGACCGCACGCCGCGGCGCACAGGAACCAATTTCGGCCGAAGCGCTGCGCGCCCTCATCGACGCGACAGCCCTGCGGCGGGCCGGGCTGGACCGGGCCTTCGCCGCCGGACTGGCCGATGCGCCGACACCTACGGTCACGCTGGTGGAGAACGTGCTGCCCGATGTCGTCATCCCGCTCGCGAAATCGGCTCCACCCGTGCTGCTTCTGGTGGTTGACGCGCTGTCGCTGGCCGCCGCCAACGACCTGGTCGCCGCCGCCCAACACAACGGCTGGACCGAGGTGTCCGCGGCCTCTGACTCCCGCCGAACCGGCGCCCTGGCCGTGCTGCCCACGCTGACCCAGCGCAGCCGTTGCTCGCTGCTGTGCGGAGAACTGCGCGAAGGCGCCGACACCGCTGAACGCAACGGCTTCGTCGGCCTCATCCGTCACGCGCAACTACAGCCACCCGGCAACATCCCGGACCCGATCTTCCATAAGCGGGCCCTGGACGCCAAGCCCAGCGGCCAAACCCTGGCCACCGACGTCGCCAACGCGATCGCCGACACGACTCACCAGCCACTGGTGGCCGCGGTGCTGAACTATGTCGACGACACCCTGCACCACACCGATCCGGGCGGGACTGACTGGAACCTCGACACCATCACCCACCTGCGGGCACTCCTGCACGCGGCCAAGAACGCGGGCCGCACCGTGGTCATCACCTCCGACCACGGCCACCTCATCGAGTACGGCACCAGCGCAAAGGTGGACCGCGCGCACACCTATGGGCAGCGGGCTCACGGGGACTTCGCCCACGTAGACCCTGAGCGCGAAGTCATCGTCGAGGGGCCAAGGGTACTCACCGACACCAACCGAGTCGTCCTGGCCGTCGAAGAGAACATCCGCTACGGGGCCCGCAACGCGGGCTACCACGGCGGCGCCTCCCCCGCCGAAGCCATCGTCCCCGTGGTGGTGCTCACGGCAGGCCGAGTTTCCGAAACGATGGTGCCCGTCGTCGGCGCCGAGCCGCCCTGGTGGCACCCGGGGATCATTCGCAATGAACCCGAGGTCCCGGTTGACACACCGCAGGTCAAGAAACGCACACAGCAGGGTCCCACCCTGTTCGACGACGAAACCGACACCGAGACCAGCGGCCTGCCCGACAAGGTCATCCGCTCTGCGGTGTTCAGCGCTCAGATTTCATTGGCCGGCCGAATCGTGCTGCGGCCCGACCAGATCCGCAATCTACTTACCGCGCTCCTGACCACGTCCGCGAACGAGATCACCCTGGCCCAGGCCGCGGTCGCGCTCGGCGTCGCGACCCCCAGTGTGAACGGTGCCTTGGCGCAGACCAAGCGTGTCCTCGACGTCGAGGGTTACGAGGTTCTTCGGGTGCAGGGCGGCGTGGTACGGCTCGATGTGGCACTGCTGAGCGAACAGTTCGAGGTGACGCCATGACGGCCCCGGTGTCCGCGCGGCGTCGCCGCGAGATTCTCGACGCCTTGCGACGAGGCACCGTCCCGTCCAACGGACTCGACCAGCTCGCCGTCGGATTGGCCCGCTTCGAAACCGAGCTGGACGCCGAACTTGACGTGGTCGCCGCCGGCGGAGCCATTTTCAAGGCCGTCCGTGGCGAATATGGTTCTGGTAAAACGTTTTTCGCCCGCTGGCTCGCAGACCGTGCCATGAAGAAGGGCTTCGCAGTCGCCGAAGTTCAGATCAACGAGATCGACACCCCGCTGCACAAGCTGGAGACCGTCTACCGGCGCAGCATCGAGTCGTTGCGCACCTCGTCCATCCAGCCCAGCGCGCTACGACCTGTCCTCGACGCGTGGCTGTTCACCGTGGAAGACGACGCCCGCCAGCAGGGAGCAGACGTCGACACCCTCCTGGAGCGCCGCTTGGCTGATGTAGCGGCCAGCGCCCCGGTGTTCCCGATGGCGATCCGCGCCTACCGCCGCTTCATCGCCGAGGGTGACCATGACGCCGCCGACGCCTTGGTGGCTTGGCTCGGTGGACAACCCCACGTCGCCGCGTCGGTCAAACGCAAAGCCGGCCTCAAAGGCGACCTGGACCACTTCCTCGCACTCGGCTTCCTGCGCGGGTTGCTGGCGGTCCTGGCAGATGCCGGCCATCCCGGGCTGCTGCTCGTCCTCGATGAGGTCGAGACGCTGCAACGCGTGCGCAGCGATGCCCGCGCCAAGGCTTTGAACGCTCTGCGTCAGTTGATCGACGAAGTTCACGACGGGCACTTTCCCGGTCTGTACCTGCTCATCACCGGGACACCGGCATTCTTCGAAGGGCGACAGGGGATCCAGCTGCTCCCACCGTTGGCTGATCGGTTGCACACCGAGTTCGGCAAGGACCCGCGCTTCGATAATCCACGTGCCCCGCAGCTGCGACTGACCGGCTTCGATCAAGCGCGGCTGGTCGAACTCGGGATTCGGGTCCGAGACCTGTACGTGTCCGGTGTCGATGACGCCGAACGGGTTGCCTCCGTGGCCGATGATGCGTTCTTGGAGCGTTTCGCCGCCGCGGTGGCCGGTGAGTTGGGCGGCCGCGTCGGAATCGCGCCAAGGTTGTTCCTGCGCAAGCTAGTCGACGTCCTCGACAAGATCGAGCAGTTCCCGGACTTCGACCCGTACAACGATTACGAAGTCAAGATCGCCCCAACGGAACTCTCCGACGCCGAACGTGCGGCGCTGAGCGCCGAAGACGTCCAGCTCGATCTGTGATGGATCCGTTCGAACGACTGCACCCCGGATTGCAGTACCACCTCGCGAACACCCTGCGGTGGAACGGTCTTCGCCCCACCCAGGCGGCTGCGGTCGAGCCCATCCTCTCCGGCCAGGACACCCTCGTGCTGGCGCCAACTGCCGGAGGTAAGACCGAGGCCGCAGTGTTCCCTCTGCTCTCCCGGATGGCGTCTGAGGAGTGGCAGGGGGTTTCGGTCCTTTACGTCTGCCCGCTGCGGGCCCTACTCAACAACCTGACACCGCGCATCAACGGCTACTGCCAGTGGTTGGGTCGCAGTGCGGAGGTTTGGCACGGCGACGTCTCCCAGAGCCAACGCCAGCGCATTCTCACCGACCGGCCCGACATCCTGCTCACCACGCCGGAATCCCTGGAAGCGATGCTGGTCTCGACCAAAGTCGATCCGCGCCTACTGTTTTCCGGGCTCCAGGCCGTGGTGGTCGATGAGATCCACGCCTTCGCCGGCGATGATCGCGGGTGGCACCTGTTGGGAGTGTTGGAACGGCTGTCCCGGGTGGCCGGCCGCGAAGTGCAGCGGATCGGACTGTCAGCGACCGTAGGTAACCCGAAGGAACTCCTCGCCTGGCTGCAGGGCAGCTTCACCCAGCGAGCCAAGACGCTCGTAGCCCCAGAAGTTGGCGGCAGCGCCGCAGCCCCAGAGATCACGGTCGACTTCGTCGGGTCGCTGCCCAACGCCGCGACGGTGATCGCTGCGCTGCATCAGGGCGAGAAGCGGTTGGTGTTCGTCGAGAGCCGCCGTCGCGCCGAAGAACTCGGTGCGGCGTTACGTGAGCGGGGCGTGGAGACCTACATCTCGCACTCCTCGCTCTCGGCAGCCGAGAGGCGTCGCTCCGAAGCGGCCTTCGCCGAGGCCCGCGACACCGTCATCGTCGCCACCTCCACCCTGGAACTCGGCATCGACGTCGGCGACCTCGATCGAGTCATCCAGATCGGATCGACCCGCACGGTCGCCTCATTTCTGCAGCGGCTCGGCCGAACCGGCCGGCGCCCCGGCACCAGCCGCAACTGCCTGTTCCTCTGCATCGACGACGAGAGCCTGCTGCTCGCGACTGGGTTGCTCAAACGGTGGTCGGACGGCTGGGTCGAACCCATCGAACCGCCAGCCCATCCGCGCCACATCGCGGCTCAGCAGTTGATGGCGCTCTGCCTTCAAGAGCACCGCATCACCGCGGACGCCCGACAGGAATGGTGGGGCGATCTGCGCTTGTTCGATGACTCCGCCGACGCGATCATCAATCACCTGGTTGCTGAGGGTTACTTTGAACCGGACGGACCGTTCCTCCACATCGGGCCCGAGGCCGAACGCCGCTTCGGCCGACGCTACTTCTCCGACCTCACTGCGGTATTCACCGCTCCCCCAGAGTTTCTCGTCCTCGCCGGCCGCAACGAGGTCGGAACCATCGGAACCGACATCCTCACAGAAGAAGTCGACGGACCCCGAATTCTGCTCTTGGGTGGCCGGTCCTGGCGTGTCACGCACGTCGACTGGGACCGTCGGCACTGCTTCGTCGAAGCCGTTGACGGCGGCGGCCAAGCCAAATGGTCAGGGATGAGCGGCGGGGTGTCCTATGACATCACCCGCGGGATGCGCGACGTCATACTTGGCGAGCTGCCGCAGGGCGTCGAGTTCACCTCTCGAGCCGCGGCTACCCTGAGCGCGCTTCGGGAGTCGTATTCAGATAACGCCGCCGCCGACCGTCTGATCGTCCGCCTCCCCGACGACTCCTCTGGCCGCTGGTGGACATGGGCCGGCACAGAGGCCAACCGGACTTTGCAGGCTTCATTGCCCAAGCTGGTCGATCCGAGGCAGCGGATTGACGAGAAATCCGTGCGTCTGTTGCCTGGGATCAGCATGCAGACGTTCCAAGAGGCGGTTGGCGCGGTTGAGTGGCGCGACCCGTTCGTGGACGCGAATGCTGTTCGTGGGCTGAAGTTCTCGGCAGCGTTGCCGGCGAACTTGGCGGTCCAGACCCTTGGTGCACGCATAGGCGATTTAGGAAACGCAGCTTCGGTCTATTCAGAAGAACGATCACTGGCCAGAGGCGACTAATGAGCACGGGAGGCTGCGGTGCTGTACGCGATCGACGGGGATAAGTTGACCAAGCAGGACGTGAAAGAGTTCAGCGCCCTCGGCTTGAAGGAACGCGGAGATCTGCAGCGCCTACTGCGCGCAGAACCCGCTGCCCTCGGCGAGGAGCTACTCGTCATCGCCGAAGAGTTCGGCGAGTGGGAGGACTCCAAGCGTCGCATTGATCTCCTGGCTTTGGACAGGGAAGCTCGTCTCGTCGTCATCGAATTGAAGCGAACCGATGACGGTGGACACATGGAACTGCAAGCATTGCGCTACGCCGCAATGGTTTCCGCGATGACCTTTGATGAAGTCGTCGCAATCTACGCCAAGAATCGCCCGACCAACCCTGATGCCGCGGGAGATGCCCGTGACGAGGTAGCAGAGTTCATTGGCAGATCCGAGGACGAAGGCAATATCGAGATAGCCACCGACGTCCGGATCATTCGCGTATCTGCCAACTTCGGACGAGAGATCACCACGACGGTTCTGTGGCTGAACGAGTTCGACGGAATGGACATCAGATGCATCAAGCTGAGCCCATATCAACTCGACGGCAAGGTCTACCTAGACATTCAACAAGTGATTCCTCTACCCGAAGCCCGAGATTACCAAGTGAAATTACGCAGAAAGGAAATGGCCCGGGAGCGCAGCAATACGGCGGCAAACGGCCGTGACTTCACGCGGTATCACATCGTCGTTAACGGCAAAGAGTCTGAGCCGCTTAGGAAGCGGCAAGCCATCTTGGCGATGGTGAAGGAACTCGGCAAGGCTGGCGTTCCCTACGCGACGATCGCCGGCCTTCTAAGGAGCAGCGCGCTGCGCAGCGTTCCGGGCGTCATCGAAGACCCTGAGGAATTTCTCGAAGCCCTCAGAGCGGACCGCCCCACCGCTGACCCACGCAGATGGTTCTTCCAAGATCCATTGGTAGACAAGGACCACAATCTGACCTGGGCGCTCACAAAGATGTGGGGCTCCAACACCGAAGAAGTACTCCAGAAGCTGTCGACTACATTCCCGGACAAGAGCCTTAGCTTCCGCGTTGCTGACGAGCAGGATGACTAGCTCAGCTGGATGGGGCTGCTCCCGGGGGGGTACTGTGACGGCCACGGTCAGGTTCTTGATCGCCGACTTTGATCTTGACGCTTCGGCGGCACCGTGAGGTAGGCACGAATTTCTCTATGCTCCAAATAGATCAAGAGTCGCGTTGGGGTGCGCCGAACACCTCGTGACGAGATCCAACAGCAATCACTTCAGACGCCCCATTACAGTGACGGCTGGATGAACAGGGTCCGACTTGCAGGCCCCGGACTTGGATCGTAGAAAGGCTCCCATCCGAGCCGTGTCCAAAATCGGTCAGCCTCGCTATACGCAAACAATCGCCGGCCCCGGTGGCGCTCGACGAGCGCGTGTATCACCTGCGTTCCGACACCGCAGCCTCGCGCGGCGGTAGCAACCTCTATGAACTGAATCTCCAAGCGCTCGTCACCCAACTTCGGTACACCCCGGTAAGCCGGATTGATTCCGCCGGGGTCATCGAGTTCGACCCGCGCCACCTCGACGTTGTTCTCCAGCACCCGCACCAACCAGGGGTCATCTCCGAGTTGTCGGTTCCACCAATGTTCGTTCTCGTAAGCCACGTCCCAATCAAACGCCGGCGCCCAAAGGCGATCGTCGGTGGGCCCGCGGTGGAGGTCGAGAAGTTGAAGGGCCATGGCTATTCCACCGCTACCGCTGCGGTTGGGATGTGAATGAAGAGCAAGTCGCCGGCTCGTTCGAGCGACGGCTTTGCCGTCGCGGAGACAACGAGTGACGTCTGGTCGGTGAGGGTGAAGGTTCCGCCCCGCCGGTGCCTCTGCCGGAAGTTCTTCCACTTCTTCCAGACGAAAGGGTCCGCAGTCATGACGGCGTCGACGAACTTCACCCACCCGGGCTCCCTTAACGACGGCGCCAGGGCACTGACGACGTCGTCCGGCACGCCCGTTGCGGGCTTCTCCGCTTCCAGCCCTGCTTCTTGCCGGGTGTAAAAGTTGTTGAGCGCTTCGCACGAGTACCCGATGAGGATGCACGTGTCATTGGCGGCAGAGTTCAGAATACTCAGACGAGAAAGAAGGTAGGCGCCGAGTGCGTCGGCCTCAGCCTGCGAAAAGGCCTGCGCAGTATGCATGCCCGCCCGTGTGCGCACGTAGTGATGGAATGCCGCCGGGTCCGTGAGGATGTCGACGACCATCAGCAGGTCCGTGATGGAGACGACCCACGTCGGTCGATTGGCATTGCCCACTAGCGCTAAACCGTTGGAGGCGAACGGATCTATCCGTTCAAACGTAACGATGACCGCGGTGCCGCCGGAGACGTCATCCGGGAGTAGCTGAGTCGGTTTCCCGTTTTCCTCATGTGCGAACGTGCGGCCGCCTTCATCGAGGATGTAGGTCAGGGCGCGATCGGTCTGTTCCACTGCCTTCCCGAGGATATCGTTGAGCTTCGTGGCGACTCGATGAGGTGCACCGCGCCTCCCGGGCTCGGTCAGCGCGATCGCCTTCGCCTCGACCACCAGCGGCCACTCGGCACAGACGAGGGAGTCGATCTCGCCATGATGACCGGAGGTGAGGTCGTAGTGCTGCGTCGAGTGTACGTGGGAGGCGCCGAACACCTTGTCCAGCGCATGGGCCACTAAGCGTTCGTGTGCGTCCTGGCGATGTTTGAAGTATTTCTGCCGGTCGAAGCCATTGCGGTTCAGCTCTGTGGCGATTCGATGGTGCAGCACGGCCGATAGCGCCCAGGGATCCGGGACTAAATAGGTGCCGTCGGCGAGCTTTACGCAGGGATGCGTGCGCGCCCGGTTCGTGTCGCGGGGCGCGCGGAACTCAGGTTGGCACCCATACTCTGCCGAGAAGAAATCGAACATCGCGATGATCTCTCCCACGGCGACTCCGGTACTCGCTGCGACATCAGCGGGCTTCCAAAGCGTGACCGAATCAAACGCCTCGCGCATGGTTGCGCCCGCCATCGGATTCGGCTCGCCTATGTTCAGCGCATCGGTTACGCCCCTCATCGCCGCTGAGAGGGCTTCACTCGTCGATCGGGTGTGGATCCGCGTAACACGAACAACATCCGCGGGGTCGAAGCCGAGTGCGTTCACGTAATAGCTGCGGTGTCTACCAAAGACCTCTGAGTCCACCACTTCGAGATGGACTACGTAGCCCGGCATCCGGTCCGCCTGATATTCCAATTGCAGCTGCTGCAGCAAAAGCTCGCGTTCCGCGTCGTTTCCATCGGCGTTCTCGATGAATTCAGTCATGATCCGGATCTGATCAGCTTCAAAGATGGCGCTGATCAGTTGGCACACGCGACGCGTGACCGCGGTCGGGGTATCTGCGTCCCCAGTGGGATGCACCGACAGCGCTACACCGACAAGGTACTCGACCTTCGCCGCCCAGGTCGCGGTGGTGTCTCCGTCCGCGAGACTCTCTGCGCCGGTAAACGTGCGCGTCATGGCCGGCACGGCGATCGAGTTGATGAGCTGGGTGAGGTTCCGACCGGCCATGAGCCCCCGGAGCTCCTCGATCATTGCGGAAATATCGCGAGCATCTGACTGAAGCGCTGCTACGAACTCGGCAATGATCGCGTCCCGCTCCGGACCTGGGGGCAGAGACGTCCGCACTACTTCCGAGCTCGAAATGTTCGTGGTGGACTGGAACAAGGCGTCGAGATCGAAGGGGCGATTCTCGGGGAACCCGCCAAACCTAGGCATGACGTGATCGTAAATGTGCACTCTGACAGGTTGTCTGCTCCGCCGCGGTCATCACCGCCGCTGCGGTGATCGTCGTCGTTCAAGCAGGTGCGTCAGGAGCAGCCCATGTTGCCGACGTGCAAGACGACTAACTCAGCCGGACCCGCTCCGCGCCCGGCGCCCCACTGAACAACCAGTACTCGACCCACTCACTGGTGACAGTCGGGGCACTGGGCTCCCCGGACAATGTCCCCGCTACCGCCGCGGCGTCCTGGCAATAGTTGACCCATCTGCGTCTGTTGTTGATGCGCCTACGATCTGAAGGCCAACTCGCCTTCACAAGGGAGTCGCGAACCCGTTGGTCGTAGACGAGTGGTGGGGCCGGAAGTTCAGCGCTTGCCCCAGCGAGCCACAACCACTTCGTAAAGAAGCGGAAATCCAGTCCAGGAATGCCGGCTGCCGTCACCCAGGCGCCCTCGAGGTCATTGTCACGAACCTGCCGTGCTGAAACCTCAAGGATGCGCTCCAGATCAATCGACCTCAACGCATCAGCGTGGCGTCCGTAGTAGCGGTTCGTCTTACCTGCGCCCCAAACCAGCGTTGCAATAAAGGCAACCCTCCGTTCGTGCGGCGTCTTCAGACCGCGGGCAAGCTTTTTCAGGTCCCGGCGACGGATCCCGTTCGGGTAATCATCGAGTAAATGGACCAGGTCGGCATCGGATTCATTCCAACGCAGCCACGGTTCGCGGTGGAAAGGCATGGCGGCCTGTGTCTCGGGATTGAATTCACGGATTTCGGCGCCGCACTCCGACACGACTTGTTCGACCCACTCCTCATGGAAGTTCACTTGGCTCCGATCCCCGTAGCGCGTCGAGCCTTCAGTAAGTCTGTCGTCTATTTTGGCGGTCCCGCCGGCTGAGCATCATTTATTCATCGTTTATGCCGACGGTTCGGTTCATTAGGGCCGCTACCTCGGTGTGTTTCATGTAGCGGTCCTGGGTCATCGACACTTTCGAGTGGCCGAGTTGGTTGGGCCCGACTCGGACCGATAGACCCTGCTCGTCGATGACGGTGGCGATTACCCCCTCTGACGTAGGGCGGGCGGGGCTCGAACCCGCAACCCCTGTTTTGGGACCTGATGGACGGGCTGCGGAGCCGGGAACAAATGTGACCCGCCGGGAACCAGCAGGAAGCAACGTCGCGGGTGATTTGTTTCGAGGTTCTGGGGCTGGCTGTAACAACTCAACTCGTGCTCCATCGTGGGTGTAGACGGCCCTATCGGGGGGCCAACTGACCACGGTTGGACTGCAGAAATGAAGTCATACAAGAACGAGTGCAAACACCTGAAAGACGGGGATTGCTACCTGGACCGAAGTGAGGCCGCAGTACGCTACCGCCGCTCGGAGAAGACCCTGGCAAACTGGGCGTCCCTCGGTTGCGGCCCGCCATTCGTGTCCATCTGCGGCAAGCCTCTCTATCGCTTGTGCTGCCTTCGGACATGGGACGAGTACCAACGGACTGCCGGGGAGGCAGCCTCATGACACCGGACAAGCTCGGAGTTGACGCGGCATTCCCCTCCGTATTCATCACCGTCCAGACCGCAGCGGACTGGATGGCGGTAAGCCGCTGGACGATCTACCAACTGATCTGGAACAACGAAGTAGCCTCCGTCCAGGTCGGCCGTTGCCGCCGGATCGTCCGCAAGTCGTTTGAGGATTACATGGCACGACTCATCGAGGAGTCGGCGTAATGGCTGAACGCAAGAGACGGAAGCGGAACGCCAACGGCCAGGGCGGCGTCTATCAGCGCACGGATGGCCGCTGGGAGGCGAAAATCTTCGTCGACGCCCCCGATGGCCGACGCAAGCGGATCAGCGTCTATGGGGATACACAGCAGGAGACGCTGAACGAGCTCACCCGGATTCTCGATCAACAGCGGCGCGGAATCCCTGTTGTGACAACGACAATGGCGGTTGCCGAGTACATGACTTACTGGCTTGAGAACATCGCTGAGCCGAGCATCCGGCGCACCACTTACGCCAGCTATGAGGGTGATGTCCGGCTGCACATCATTCCCGGCATCGGCAGACGCAAACTTAAGTCGCTGCAACCGGCCGACGTCCGTGCATGGTTGACCGGGCTGCAATCCCTCTGTCAGTGCTGCGCCCAGGGCAAGGATGCCGCACGGGCTTCGCACGGTAAGGCGCGCTGCTGCGCGCTGCAGCCGGCGAAGTGCTGCAAAGACGTTCTGTCGTCGAGCTCAATTCAGCACATTCTGCGGGTGCTCAGAGCAGCTCTCCAAGACGCCGTCGACGAGGAACTGCTCAACCGCAACGTTGCACGGCTGGTGCAGCTGCGGGTGACCGACAAGAGAAATGTCCGCGCCTTCACCGTCCCCGAGGCCGTTCGCTTCCTCAAGACGGCCCAGGGTCATCGGCTGTATGCCCTCTGGGCGGTTGCGTTGTCGATGGGCCTGCGGCGCGGCGAAGCCCTTGGATTGGGATGGAGGGACGTCGATCTTGACGCCGGACTCATCAAGATCCACCGCGCGTTGCATCGGGTCGATGGCCAGCTCCAACTTGAGGACGTGAAGACCGAGGGGTCGGCGGGCTTGCTGCCTCTCCCACCGCCTCTGGTGGCGATCCTGGAGAGTCATCGCCGGAGCCAGATGAAGGAACGCTTGGCGGCCGGCCCGTCCTGGCGAGACACCGGTTTGGTGTTCACCACGGCGACTGGCGGACCCATCGAGCCTCGTGGAGTGAACCGCATGTTCAGCAGCCTGTGCAAGAAGGCCGAGGTGCCGTCTATCCGCGTGCACGACTTGCGCCATTCCTGCGCAACGCTGTTGTTCACCATGGGCGTCGAGGCAGCCAGGGTTCAGAAGATCCTTCGGCACAGCTCGATCAGCGTGACGACGGGGACCTACGTCGAGGTGATCGAGTCAGTCAAGCGCGATGCCCTCGACTCGATGGGAAGCCTGCTTCCGGCGATCGAGGCTGGAACTGACGAAGTTGGGTGAGTCCCTAGACGAGCGACTCGATCGTGGTTTTGGCTTGCTTGAGGACTTCTTCGGCAACCGCAATCAGTTCTTCTTGCTCGTCACCCCGACTGGCCATGATCTTCGTGACATCTATGGTCGCCACCGCCAGCTGGTTGGCCGAGATGTCGATGAACTCCTGATAGCGCTTCTTGTCGGCAGCCGACATTGACTTCCAGTCAATAGGGCGTGGGCCTAGTTGGCTTTCCCACCGCTTGAGAGCGTGTCCAGCATGGACGGCGATGTAGTCCAGGATCTCAATCGAGCGCGGAAGGATGCCGACCACAGCCTCGAAACCCACTCTCGTTGCGGCGATTTCAGCCTCAACAGCGTCGAGCTGTTTCTTGGCTTCTTCTTGTTGCTTTCGATTGCGCCTGACCTTCCACACCAAGCCGCCCACGGCCAGGACAAGAGCTGGGGCTGCCGCAATCCCGGCGAGCAGCGCTGTGCCACCGGCGATCCCCGCGCCCCCAGCCGCCAGCGCCCCCCCGCCAAGCAGCGCTAATGCCGCATTGGTTGCAGCCGCGCCGCTGAGCCCGGCAATCGCCGCGCCGGTCGAAGCAGTGCCGAATGTGGCCGCAGCCATGAACGTGCCGTAAGCGGCGGCCCCGCCGACGGCAGCGCCTGCAGCCGCGCCTCCAGCGCCACCCGCAAGGGCGCTGGCGACTCCATACGACGTCCATCGGATTCGATTTGCCGCTTCCGCCTGGACGTCAGCAGTCCCCTCATCGTCCAGCGCTGCCGGATCGGGGGGTTGCGGCGCGCCCGTGACACCCGTCGCCACCTCCACGAACGGCACGAAGAACTTGTCTCGCGCACGATCATGGGCTTCGTTGAAGGCTTCAGCACGTTCCGTGATCAGAACCGTTCGACGGTCGATCTCTTGCTGAACGCGCTCGATCCGGTCCCTGATGTTGTCTCCACGAACCGCCTTCCCGTCGCCCTTGCCGGCAGCACGCGTTCCGCCCGTGTGCGTCCGCTTGGCGGCTTCCTGCTCGAGCTGGCTCGCAGTCACGCCAAATACCTGGGCGATGGCCTCCAGTTTCTCGCGGCTCGGACTCATAAGTCCGCTCTCGATGCGTGAGATCGACACAGCGGCCCCCGCCTTGTAGTCGGCGAACTTGCCGAGTTCGCCTTGAGTCAGCTTGGGAATGTGGGCCTCGCGATGTTCACGAATGACCGCACCGAGCGCCTCTGAGAACTCCATCGGGTCAGCATAGCGCGGGATTCTCTGATTTAGCTTCTTGCGCGGGACTAAATTAGTGCTTAGTCTGACGTTAAGCGGGGGCCAAGCCGGTCCCCCAACCCCGGAAAGGCTTTGTCATGGCCCGCATCAACACCGTCGTCCTCACCGAGGCAGCGATCGCCGCTCACCGTCTCAATGTCGTCCGTCAAGACCCGGCCGTAGTCAAGGCCGCGAAGCTGGCGGGCGCCGACATCGCTCAAGCCGGCCGCTCCACCGCCAGGCTCGTCCACGAGGCGCACTCCGCTTGGCGACGAACCGCCCACTGAGACGAGCCGACCTCCGACGAGGCCAGTAATCGAACACGCGCCTACGTGTTCGAACTTCAACTGTCGTCAAAACTGTCGTCAAACCGCCTGAGCCGGACGAACCCAGCAAAAAACCCGAGACCATCCGGCCTCGGGTTTTCACTTGTGGAGCTAAGGGGACTCGAACCCCTGACCCCCACACTGCCAGTGTGGTGCGCTACCAGCTGCGCCATAGCCCCAAGCGCAGTTGAAACTACACCACCGCCGCGTCCGCCTCAAAACCAGCTCAGGGCAACTCGCCGGCAGCCTCCGGCCCCAAGGCCCGCGCCGGAGTGTGCGGGACCGGCGAGCGGTCACGGGTCTCCGGCGCGAACGTCCACCCCACAGCCGCGACCAGCAGCATCGCCCCGCTGATCGCAAACGCCCACCCGAAGGACAGCTGCTGGGCGAGCACCCCCACTCCCAGCGAGCCGACGATCGATCCGAAGTCCGACATCATCTGGAACGTGGCGATCGCCGTGCCGCCGCGCGCCTTGCCGATGATGTCGGCGACCGCGGCCTGCTGCGGGGAGTTGTAGACACCCGACGCCGCCCCGGCAACCACCGCGAGGGTGAGGAACACCGGCAGGGTGTGCGTCAACCCCAGCATCGCGGTGGACACCCCGGACAGCGCCAGGCCCACTACGAGCAGCGGCTTGCGTCCGATCCGGTCGGAGATCCGCCCGCTATACATCACCACCGCCACGTTGCCGGCCGCAAAGGCGGTCAGCGCCAGCCCGGCCACCCCGGCGGGATGGCCGAGCACCTCGGCGACGAACAGCGGCACCAGGGCAAAGCGCAGGCCGAACAGCGACCACCCGGTCGCGAAGTTGGACAACAGCGCCGAGCGGTAGGCGCGGTGGCGCAGCGCCACCCGCACGGTCACCGCCAGTTCGTCGGAATCGGCCGGTGCGGCCAGCGGGGAGTTGCGCAGGCTGACCAGCACAACGGCGGCTGCGATCAGCAGCAGCCCGCCGTAGATGACGAACGGCGCGCTCAAGCCCAGCCCGGCGGTCAAGGCGCCCACCACCGGCCCGGCGACCGAACCGACCAGAAAGGCCCCGGAGAACAGCCCGGCGACCCGGCCGCGGGCGTCGTGCGGGCTCATCCGGATCATCAGACCCAGCGCCGAGACGAAGAACATCGTCGAGCCGATCCCGCCGAGCGCGCGGAACGTCAGCAACTGCCAGTAGCTCTGGGCGACGGCGCACGCCGCGGTGGACAGCGCGACGATCAGCACGCCACTGACGTAGACCTTGCGCTCCCCCATCCGCTGAATCAGCAGGCCGGTCGGCGGCGCGGCCACCAGACGCATCACCGCGAACGCCGTGATCACGAAGGTGGCCGCGCTGATGCTCACACCGAAGTGCCGGGCCAGCTGCGGCAGCACCGGAGCCACCACCCCGTAGCCCAGCGCGATGACCGCGTTGGCGCCGATCAGCGACCACACCTCCCGGGGCAGGCGCGCCTGGCCCGCCGCCCCGGTCGCTGAACTCACAAGATCACTGTATTCACCACTTCCCTGGCCGCCTCCTGCACCTGAGCCAGATGATCGTGGCCGAGGAACGACTCGGCGTAGATCTTGTAGACGTCCTCGGTTCCCGAGGGCCGTGCGGCGAACCAGCCGTTGGCGGTGGTCACCTTCAGCCCCCCGATCGGCGCGCCATTGCCCGGTGCCGCGGTGAGCTTGGCGGTGATCGGCTCGCCGGCCAATTCGGTGGCGCTGACCTGCTCGGGCGAGAGCTTGGCCAACCGCGCCTTCTGCTCCCGGTCGGCGGGAGCGTCGGTTCTCGCGTACACCGGCGCGCCGTACTCGGCAGCCAGTTCGGCGTAACGCTGCGAGGGTGTCGTGCCGGTGACGGCCATCATCTCCGAGGCCAGCAGGCACAGGATGATGCCGTCCTTGTCGGTGGTCCACACCGATCCGTCACGACGCAGGAAGGACGCACCGGCGGACTCCTCCCCGCCGAACCCGATGGTGCCGCCGATCAAACCATCGACGAACCACTTGAACCCGACGGGCACCTCGATCAGGCTCCGGCCCAGGCCGGCCACCACCCGGTCGATGATCGACGAGCTCACCACCGTCTTACCGACCGCCACACCGGCCGGCCAGTCCGGCCGGTGGGTGTAGAGATAGTCGATCGCCACGGCCAGGTAGTGGTTGGGGTTCATCAACCCGCCGTCGGGGGTGACGATGCCATGGCGGTCGGCGTCGGCGTCGTTGCCGGTGGCGATCTGATAGCTCTCCCGGTTGGCGATCAGCGAGGCCATCGCGTTGGGGGAACTGCAGTCCATCCGGATCTTGCCGTCGGTGTCCAGGGTCATGAACCGCCATGTTGGGTCGACCAGCGGGTTGACCACCGTCAGTTCCAGGTTATGCCGCTCGGCGATCGCGCCCCAGTAGTCGACGCTGGCCCCGCCCAGCGGATCGGCGCCGATGCGGATTCCCTCGGCGCGGATGGCATGGATGTCGACGACACTCGGCAGATCGGCGACATAGGCGTCCAGGTAATCGTGCCGCTGGGCGTGCCGGAGCGCCCGGGCCAACGGTACCCGCTGCACCTCCCGGAGACCGCCACGCAGAATCTCGTTGGCCCGCTTTGCGATCGTGGAGGTGGCATCGGTGTCGGCCGGACCCCCGTTGGGCGGGTTGTACTTGAAACCACCGTCGCGGGGCGGATTGTGCGAGGGGGTGACGACGATCCCGTCCGAAAATCGCTCGGTACGGCCGCGGTTGTGGCTGAGGATGGCGTGGCTGACAGCCGGGGTCGGGGTATAGCGATCAGCCGAATCTATCAGCACGACAACATCATTGGCGGCCAGCACCTCCAACGCCGAGACCCAGGCCGGCTCGGACAGTCCATGGGTGTCGCGGCCGAGGAACAGCGGCCCGGTGGTGCCCTGCGCGGCGCGATACTCGGCGATCGCCTGCGTGGTGGCCAGGATATGGGCCTCGTTGAACGCCGCGTCCAAACTGGACCCGCGGTGCCCGGAAGTTCCGAACGCCACCTGCTGGTCGACGTTCTCGGGGTCGGGTTGCACGGTGTAGTACGCCGTAACCAGGTGGGGCAGGTCGATCAGATCTTCGGGTTGCGCCGGCCGTCCGGCGCGGGGATTGGCCGCCATGCCCACAATTCTGCCGCCGGGACGCGATACTGAGGCGGTGATTGGTCACGCCGAGTGTGCACTGAGGAAGGTTTTCTCGGCTTTTTACCGCAGTGGACGCACACTCGGTGCACGGTCGTAGCGATGTTCGGCCACGACAACCGGGAACTAGCGGCGGTGTTCGCCGGCGGGGCGATGGGGACCGCTGGCCGCGTCGCGCTGGCGATCTGGACCGCCGATCAGCCCGGCCACTGGCCGTGGGCCACCTTCGTCGCCAACATCGTCGGCGCTTTCATCCTGGGGTTCGTCACCACCCGTCTGCTGGAACGCCTTCCCCTGACCGCCTACCGGCGTCCGCTGCTGGGCACCGGTCTGTGCGGCGGGCTGACGACGTTTTCCACCATGCAGGTCGAGACACTGGAGATGATCGAGGGTCGCTACTACGGCCTGGCGGCGGCCTACACCGTCGTCAGCGTCAGCGCCGGTCTGCTGGCCGTGTATGCGGCCACGGTCGTGGTTCGAAAGGTGGGGTTGCGATGAGCGCCTCCGCGATGAGCCGAGAGCACCCATGAGCCCCGCGATCTGGGCCGGCGTGATGGTGATCGGCGGTTTGGGGTCAGTCGCTCGGTTCATGGTCGACCGCGCCGTCGCCCGCCGAGCAGCAAGCTCGTTCCCGCTTGGCACCCTGACCGTCAATATCACCGGCGCGGTGCTGCTCGGCTTTGTCACCGGTCTGGCACTGAGCCACCACGCGGCCCTGCTGGCCGGTACCGCCTTCGTCGGCGCCTACACCACGTTTTCCACCTGGATGTTCGAAACCCAACGCCTCACCGAGGAGCGCCAGATCCGGCCGGCACTGACCAACATCGTCATCAGCGTCATTTTCGGGATCGCTGCCGCGGCGGCCGGACGCGAGATCGCGGGGCTGCTGTGACCGATACCTCGCGGAACTACACCTCGCTCAAACTCACCGCCTACTTCGCCGAGCGCGAGCGCGACGAGTCGCGTTTCCTGGCCGACTCGCTGTTCGACCTGTTCGCGCAACGCCGGGTCACCACCAGCGTGATGCTGCGCGGCATCTCCGGTTTCGGCCACCAGCGCTTCATCCGCTCCGACGAGTCGCTGACCCTCTCCGAGGACCCGTCGGTGGCGATCGCGGCGGTTGACACCCCTCAGACCATCAACGCACTGGCCGACGACGTCATCGCCATGACCCGGAGCGGTCTGATCACCCTGGAACGAGCCCGCCTGCTCGACGGGCCCGGGGTTGCGGTCGCGCTTCCCGACATCGATGACGCGGTGAAACTGACCATCTACGCGGGCCGCAACCGGCGCGTCAACGGGATTCCGGTATACAAGGCGGTCTGCGAGTTACTGCACCGGAACCGTCTCGACGGAGTGTCGGTGTTCCTCGGCGTAGACGGAACCTCCCACGGTGATCGACGGCGGGCCCGCTTCCTGGGCCGCAATATCGATGTGCCGCTGATGATCATCGCGATCGGCAGCGCCGAGCGGGTTCAGAAGTCGGTGGCCGACCTGAAGTCAGTGCTGGACCGGCCGCTGATGACCGTCGAACGGGTCCGGCTGTGCAAAAGCGACGGGCACCTGGTGGCTGAACCGCCGTCCCTGCCGGATGCCGACGAGCATGGACACCCGCTGTGGCAGAAGCTGATGGTCTTCACCTCCGAGGCTGATCGCGACGACGGGGTGCCGATTCACCGCGCCCTGGTGCGCAAGCTGTGGGAGTCCGGAACTGCCAGTGGCGCGACGGTGCTGCGCGGTGTCTGGGGGTTCCAGGGCGATCGGAAACCACACGGCGACAGACTGTTTCAGTACGGTCGGCAGGTCCCGGTGATGACGGTCATCGTCGACACCCCAGGCAGCATCGCCGCCAGTTTCCAGATCGTCGATGACCTCACCGCCGGCCGCGGTCTGGTCACCTGCGAGATGGTGCCGGCCCTAGTGGCGACCGACGACGGCCACAACCACGGCACCACCGAACTGACCGAATACCGCTACTGAGCCTCGCGGCTGTCGGCGAGCACCGTCAGCAGCACCACCGCGTCGGACTCGGCGTGCAATCCGTGACGCTCGGGCGGGATGACCAGCAGATCGCCGGCCTCGCCAACCCAGGTGTCAAAGCCGGCGGTGACCCGAACCCGGCCTTGCACAACCTGCAGGGTGGCCTGGCCGGGGCTGTTGTGCTCGGCCAATTCGGTGCCGTCCGTCATCGCGATGAGCGTTTGGCGCAACAGGTGGTCGTGGCCGCCGTGCACCGTGTGAGCCGACCGGCCCGCCTTGGCCGATCGTGCGACCGCCAGTTGCTCCTCGGCAAGGCGCGTCAGTGAAACACCGTCCATGATTTTCCTTCCGGTTCAGGCCAGCAGCAGGACGCCACTTATCAGCAGTGCCACTACCTTGACCGCTTCAAACCCTACGTAGACGACGTGGGCGCGGGAGCGGCCGGTTTCGGCGACCGAGGCATCGGCGAGAACGGCGTTGGAGCGGCGGGTCAGCGCCGGCCGGACGCCCACCACCTGGGCTCCCAGGGCGGCGACGGCGATGACCAACGCCACCACCGCAGCCGCGGGCGGCCGGCCCAGCACCACCGCGACCAGCGCTACGGCGGCCAAAACCACCTCGCACATGTTCAGCGCGCGAAAGACGAGCCGCCCGATTCCCAGACCCAACTGGATGGTGATTCCGGGCGCCCGGAACTTCAGCGGCGCCTCAAGGAATGAGATGGCCAGCACCATCCCCAGCCAGAGGAAGATTGCCGCCGCGGCCATCGCCGACCAGTGGTTCACCGTGTCCGCCGCGGAGCTAGTGCCAATGGCCCGGTGCGCCCCAGTTCGGAACGACGTCGTCGACGTTGGGGATGTACTTCTTCACCTGTCCGGGAGGCAGCGGGTTGCCGGGAACGCCGATATTCACCCCGGGTCCCGGAATCCCGGGTATCCAGGGATCGAAGGGATCCGCCTGCGCGACTCCGACCCCCATCGTCAGTGCGGCACCCGCGAGAGCGCCACCGACCAGCATCTTGATCTTCGTGCTCATGCAAACCTCCCGACTCTTGCCGCGGAACCGGCGACGCTCCGCTCCGGATATAAAGGTACCCGTCAGTGAATCGAGTCCCGAGGCCGAGGAGGTCACCCATGGGAGTTCACCGCGTTGGGATGGCCGCCGCTCTGGCCGTGGCCGCGCTGCTGGCAGGCTGCTCGGAGAAGAAGGCGTCAGACGGCGCGGGTGCCCCGTCGTCAGCACCCGCTGAGGCCGCAAGCACGACCGCCGCTGCCCCGCCGGCGCCGACCACCCAGTCGCCGCGCACCGCGAAGTGGACAGCACTGCAGGCCGGCGACTGCCTGGCCGACGCCCCGCCCACCGACCCCGCAGTGGTGACCGTCACCCTCGTCGACTGCTCGGTACCGCACCTTGCGGAGACCTACCTGAGGGCCGACATTCCCGTCGACGCGGCCCTCAACGACGTCGCCACCAGCCAATGCGACACCGGTTTCACCCAGTACACCGGGGGTTCGGTCGCTGCCAGCCCGTACACGATCACCTACCTGATCGACTCCGACCAGGACCGCACCTACAACAACCCCTACCCAAGCACCGTCATCTGCCTGCTGCAGAGCGCCCAGGGCCAAAGTCTGACCGGCTCGGCACGCGGCTGAGGTTCATCGCAACATTTCCTTCATGGTGTCGATCTCCTTCTGCTGACCGGCAATGATCGACTTCGCCATCTCCACCGCCTCCGGGTAGAGCCCGTTTTTGACCTCATTGCCGGCCATGTCGATGGCACCTTGGTGGTGGGTGATCATCTGGGTTAGGAAGAGCTTGTCTGCCTCGACGCCCTGGGCCTTGTCGAGCGCCTCCATATCCGACGGGGACATCATGCCCATCCCCGACATCATGCCCATTCCGGGCATCATCGACCCACTGGGCATCATCGACGTGGTCGGCATCATGGACTCCCCCGGCATGTCGCCGTGGTGATCTGCGCCGTCGTCGTCGGGATCGTGGCCGGACCGAGGCATATCCATTCCGGACATATCCATTGCGGGCATCTCGGTGGGAACACCCCATAGGGCCAGCCATCCCTGCATCTGCTCTATCTCGGGTCCCTGGGCCGCCTTGATCTGCTTAGCCAGCGCGGTGACCTGCGGGTCGATGCCCTTCTTGGCCAGGACCATGTCGCTCATCTCGATGGCCTGCCGGTGGTGCGGGATCATGTGCCGGGCGAACATCACGTCGGCGTGGTTATGCGGCTGGGCCGATGCCGACGCCGGCAGCGACGCGGCAGTGGACGACGAAGCCTCCCGTTCAGCGCCGGTGCTACAGGCCCCAAGAGCCAGAACCGCGGCCACCACAGCCGATGCCGCAACGGCGGTCTTGGTCGCTGTCATCACAAACTCCCTCATTCGTCTGCGGGCACCGGCCGTACCCGGCACCCTCGTGCTGTGAGAGCCAGTCTCGGCTGCACCTCTGTAGCCGAATTAGTGGTTCTGTGAAGATCCGGTAAAGGCCGCCCGCATCCACGTTCGAGCCGTCAGCGCGGCACGATGGACAGATGGCCACCAGCTCCCCGAAACCGGCGGACCCGGTCTACCGCGCCCTGGTCGTCGATGACGAGGTCCCATTGGCAGAGGTGATCGCCAGCTACCTGGAACGCGAGCACTTCGAGGTCACCATGTGCCACAACGGGACCGACGCCGTAGCGATGGCCCGCGAGGTGGATCCCGACGTCGTGGTGCTGGATCTCGGTCTGCCCGGCATCGACGGGGTCGAGGTGTGCCGGCAGCTGCGGACGTTCTCCGACGCCTATGTGGTCATGCTGACCGCCCGCGACACCGAGGTCGATACCATCGTCGGCCTCTCGGTGGGCGCCGACGACTACGTCACCAAACCGTTCAGCCCCCGTGAACTCGTCGCCCGGGTCCGCGCCATGCTGCGACGGCCCCGCAGCGCATCGGTTCCGACCGCCCAGCCCGACACCGAGCTCGAGCCGGCCCGGACGTTCGGCCCGCTGTCCATCGACACCGGCAGCCGACAGGTTTTCCTCGACGGCAACCCAATCGGCTTGACACGCACCGAGTTCGACATTCTCGCCGCCCTGTCGTCCCGGCCCGGCCTGGTGTGGAGCCGCCGACAACTCATCGAGGACGTGTGGGGCGAGCCATGGGTGGGCAATGACCACCTCGTCGACGTCCATATCGGCCACCTCCGGCGCAAACTGGGCGACGACCCCGCCGATCCGCGGTTCGTCTTCACCGTTCGCGGGGTGGGCTACCGGATGGGCAACAGCCGGTGAGTACCCATACCGGCAGGGGCGTCGGGATGCGCCGCCGGTTGCTGGCATCGCAGACCCTGGTTCTGCTCACCGGGGGCCTGACCACCTGGCTGGTGGCGCTGGTGGTCGGCCCACCGCTGTTCCGGGAGCACCTGTTGCGGGCCGGGGTGCCAGAGGACTCCCACGAGCAGTTCCACGCCGAGCAGGCCTACCGGGACGCCACCGCCATCTCCATCGCGGTGGCCATCGCGGTGGCCGCACTGACGGCGTTCGGAGTCACCGCCTACATCAGCCGCCGCCTCCAGCGCTCGGTCGCCGAATTGTCCACCGCCGCCGGCGCGGTGGCCGAGGGCCGATACGACATCCGGGTCTCACCGCCGCGACTCGGCGGCGAGTTCGACGACCTCGCCGCGGCGTTCAACCAGATGGCCGCGCGGCTTCAATCGGTGGAAACCACCCGACGGCAGCTGTTCGGCGATCTGGCCCACGAGATCCGCACGCCGGTGTCGGTTCTTGAGGCCTACATCGAGGCCGTGCAGGACGGGGTTCGCAACCTGGACCCGAAAACCGTTGGGATGCTGCGTGAACAGACCGGCCGATTGGTTCGTTTCTCGGCCGACGTCGCGGCCCTGGCCCAGGCGGAGGAAGCCCATGCCACCATCGCCCCCGAGCCGGTCGACATCGCCGAACTCGTCGGGGCCGCAACGGCGGCTGTCGCAGAACGATACGCGGCGAAACAGGTTTCGCTGACCTCCCGGGTGACGGGCACGACCAGGTTCTGGGCCGACCGGCAGCGTCTGGGCCAGATCCTGACGAATCTGCTCGACAACGCCCTGCGTCACACCCCCGCCCACGGACACGTCCACGTCGACGCCACATCCGGTGCTGAAGCGGTGTTGTTCACCGTCACCGACGACGGGGAGGGCGTTGACGCCGAGCACCTGCCCCACCTTTTCGAGCGGTTCTACCGCGCCGACTCCGCCCGCGACCGGGCCCGGGGTGGCGCGGGGATCGGGCTGGCCATCGCCAAGGCACTTGCCGAAGCCCATGGCGGG
Organism: Mycolicibacterium sp.; assembly: GCA_020637165.1. Lineage (GTDB taxonomy): Bacteria > Actinomycetota > Actinomycetes > Mycobacteriales > Mycobacteriaceae > Mycobacterium. Next base: position 29,354 of record JACJWN010000012.1, read on the forward strand.
GGTATCAGCGTGCAGAGCCGGGGGCCTGGGACGGGAACGACGTTCACCGTGTCGATGCCGATCCGGCCCGTTTCCTGACCTCGCGATAACTCGTCAAGATTGGATGAAGAACCGGCCAACCGGTGGCGCCGGACCGACGAACGGGCGACCCTGGTCTCATGAAAATCGGATTATCGACCACGCTGGAGACGACCTTCCCCGACGCGGTAGCCCGGATACGGGAAGCCCTGGCGGCACAGGGGTTCGGAGTCCTGACCGAGATCGACATGCAAGCAACCCTGAAGACGAAACTGGACAAGGACATCGGGAGCTACCTGATCCTGGGGGCCTGCAATCCACCGATGGCCCACCGAGCGGTCAGTGTCGACCCACAGATCGGCCTGCTGCTGCCGTGCAATGTGGTCGTTCGGGCCGACCCCGACCACGACACCCGGGTGATCGTCGAGGCGATGAACCCGCAGATCCTCGTGGAGGTCACCGGGGAACCCGAGCTGCATGGTGTCGCCGACGAGGTCACCACCATGCTGCAGGCCGCCATCGACTCCCTGACCCGAACCTGACCTGGCATCCGACCGTTATCCGTTGGTGCTTGTTCGCCTCGGGCGCCGATCGGCACCATCGAGGCGATGAAGATCACGGCTCTCACCGACACTGACGGCAGGGTGGCCGCCCGCGCCGCCGCCGTCGCGTCCATCGGCGCGGCGACGATTCACCTGGCGGTGGCCCCCGGGCACTGGCGCGAGTGGCTGCCCTCCGGGCTCTTCTTCGCCTCGGTCGCGGTCTTCCAGCTGCTTTGGGCCTTCCTGGCCTGGACGCGGCCGCCGGCGGCCCTGCTGGCAACCGGGATCGGCGTCAACACCGGCCTGGTCGCACTCTGGGTCTTCTCCAGGACCGCCGGAGCCCCCTTCGGCCCGAACGCCGGCCAGACCGAAGCCGTCAAAGCCGCCGGCATCTGCGCGCTGCTGCTCGAGTGCTACATCATCATGGGTGCGGCATGGGCCTGGCTCCGCAACGAGGAACGGGCGCAACCGGTGTCGGGGATCTCCAGTGCCCTGGTACTTTTCGGCGCCAACACGGTGGTGGCCGTCGCGGCGACCGTCGGCCTTGCCTCCGGACTTCAGGGCCACGACCACCATGCCGGGGGGCACCGGGCACCGATCGAGGCCGAGAGACCGACGGCTGGATCAACCGAATCCGTTGTCGAAACTGTGGACCCCCATGAGAGCGGCCACCAGCACGACGGGTGACGGAGCCGGAGTCGGTCAGGCGAAGCGCTGACTGACCAGCGTCCAATGGTTCTCTTGGCCGTCCCGGTGATAGGACAGTTCGCTGAGGAACGCCCGTGCCAGAACGAGTCCGCGGCCGTTCTCCGCCATGACGTCGGGCATCCGCAGGGCCTCGAGGTCGATATCGGCGGGCAGTCCGTCGTCGGTGAACTCGACGCGAACCTGATCACCGAGAATCCAGACCTCCATGCGGATCTGCAGGTCCCGGCCGCGGCCGGCGTGGTCCAGGATGTTGTTGCCGACCTCGGCGGCGGCGACGGCGACATCCGTGCGGGTGGCTTTGGGCACCTCGCCGTGGTCGGCCCACGCCATCTCCAGGGTCCGCTGGATCTCACCTGGAAAGTCGGGGCCGGCCTTGGTCTCCAACGCCCCGATTTTCGGGTTGGCCAGCATCCAGAACGGCTTTCCCACCGCCGATCCCACCGCCCGCAGCTGCCGCGCTCGATTGCGGTACTGGCGGCCGTGGAGACGGTCCCGAAGGACGGTCCAGAGCACCCGAAATCCATCCCGGATCGCGTTGAGATTGCTCTCTCCGTAGTACCGGTCGTACTCGTAACTCGGCACCTCGATGATGATGGCCTTCGCGATGGCGAACCTGCCGATGATCATCGCCTCGATTTCGAAGCCATCGCCGAACTGAGGGGCCTCCACCGCTGGGTCCGGCAGGTTCAGCGCGGGGAGCTGATCGGCCCAGAATGCGTTGTAGCCGTAGCACAGATCGGTGAAGCGGGTGCCGGTCAGCCCTGAGGCCAGAACGTTGAGCCCGTAGTTGCCCAGCGAGCGGAACGCGGTGATGTCCTGGCTGCCGCCGCCCGGGCAGAAGCGGCTGCCCTTGGCCAGGTCCGCCCCTTGGACGAGCGCCTCGACGAAGCGTGGAATCTCGTGCGGGTCGGCGGAACCGTCGACGTCCAAAGTGACGATGATGTCGCCATTGGAATGCCCGAACCCGCAGATCAACGCGTTGCCTTTACCCTTGCGGGTTTGATACACAACCTTCACCGAGGGCAGGGCTGACCGCGCGGCCCGCGCCGTCTCATCGTCGTCGGCACTGACGACGACGACCACCTCGTAATAGTTGCTCAGATAGGGCAGGACCTCACGGATGTTCTCGGACTCGTGCTTGGCCGGCACCACCACGCTGACCCGCGGATGCCGCGGCCGCAGCCCACGCCGGCCGAGGGCAAGGTCGCCGTCGTAATGGAAATCGAGTGCCGCGGTCGCAGGGCCGAACGTCGGATCGGCGGGGTCTGCCATCATGTTCGCGGTTCCTCCGGGTCGGCGCTGGGCAGCGTCGGACCTCGATAATAGTCCCGCACGGCGAGCTCGGTGAGCGGCTCGCGCCGAAACGGGCCGTCCCTACCTGCTGGTGGAGCTGCCGGAAATCGAACCCGCTCAAGAAAGCGCCCTGAAATGCGGAAATGCGAATTCAATGACGCCAAAGTACGTCAGACGACGCGAAAACACCTGGGAGAACGCGAGCGTCTCTGACGGCGTCAACACCTTTGTTGAAAGACAAGGAGGCCGCCCCCTCGCGCTGGGCGTCGAATCTGCGGCGAGGTGTCCGGAGATGATGAGGGCCGTGGCTGCGACAGTAGCGCCGAGTCGCGTGAGGTCAGCCCCGTTGGCCGGTATCTCCATGTCGACGACGCAAACGGCCATCACAGGCGGCGTTCACCGAGACCGGCCAGTAGTCGGCCTGCGCGCCGATGTCACCGACCGACGGGGGTGCGCACACCCAGCGCTGACCCGATCTGCTCGGGGACGGATCCAGGTGCCGGCCCACCCGGGCTGAAAGCAGCAATTTCAGACCCGAATCGCGATGAAACCGGCTGCGCCTTCGAGGGCCGTGAAGTCGTCGTCCTGTGTGACGACGGGCAACCCCCGCGACACCGCGATCGCCGCGATCCACAAGTCATTGACGCCCATCCGCCGCCCCGCTTCGGCTAGGTGCACACGCAACCGCGCCCAGACCCGCGCGGCTTCTTCGTCGACCGGAAGCGCCACTATGTCGGCGACTGCGTCGAGTGTGGCCAGCCGCCTCGCACGAACGTCCGCAGAGCCGGCGGCGAGCACACCTGCATTGAGTTCGCCCAACGTGATGACGGTCGTGGCGACTTCCCCGGGCACAGCCGACTCGTCGAGCGGGCGGCCCGTCTCGTTCGCGATGAATACCGAGGTATCAAGCACACCCGCCGCAATCACTGAATCGGTCCCAGATCGTCGGTGGTGTCTCCCGCCAGGCGCGCTAGATCGTCACGCAGTCCGGGGTCAGCTTGGGCCCGCTTCAGGCGCTGGGCTAGTTCGATGCCGGACAACCACCGTCGCCGACCAGGCTGGGCCGAGGTGAGCCGGGCCACTGGCTTGCCTTTGACCGTGATGGTGACGACTTCCCCAGAGGCAACCCGTCGCAGCACCCCCGCCGTGTCGTTGCGCAGTTCACGGGAGGCGATTTCAGACATACTACGAGTGTAGCGGTCTCGTAGCAGTTTCCGTCGCCGCCAGTCAGATGGTGGTCCTGTGTTGCCATTCGTCGCCCAACCGCCGAGTGCCCATGGCGTGAGCAGTCGAAGCTTTTCCGCTGTTTCGGTGGAGCTGCCGGGAATCGAACCCGGGTCCTACGGCATTCCCTCAAGACTTCTCCGTGCGCAGTTCGCCGTGTCTCTACTCGGATCTCTCAGTCACGCGAACAAGCTGAGATGACGATCCCAGTCGCTGTTGATGTCCCGCTCAGTCCCGCGACCGAACTGAGCGGTGGATCCCTCTAGCTGATGCCAGAATCCGGGCCGAGGGCGTTCCCGGTCTGACAGACACACCGTCGCTTAGGCAGCGAGGGCGTAGTCGCGCTGATTGGAATCGGCGCTTAATTGGTTGCAACGACGCTTACGGTGGTCTCTTGCCTGCACCGGCACGCTTCCCTTGATTCGATGCGCGAAGTCGAAACCGTTCAGCCCCTCGCATCCCAACCGATGGCTTCGGCTGGATTTTTCATGGTACGCCAGGGTAACGACAAACAGAGACCGGTTAATTCCCGCGCCTGGGAATGGTTGCGATCGCCCGGATCGGAGAGCAGCGCCCGACCAGGAGCAACTAGATTGCGATTCATGGGCCGAAACTTGATGCGGATCACGGGCGCATTGCTGGCCCTGAGCGCCATGACCGGCTGCGCCGGGTACCCCACGCCGACCGCCGGGGCGATGCCCTCCGATCAAATCGCCGTGATGGTGATGTCGTCGGGGGGAATGATCCCCCCGGTCGTCGCGGTGATGCAGTCCCCGTCCCTGGTTGTCTACGGTGACGGCCGGGTGCTGTCCAAAGTGCCCGCCCCGGCACTGCAGCTGGTCCCGGCCCGCTACGAGATCAGCGACATCGGCCCCGGGCCGGTAGCCGCCTTCGTCTCGAAGGTGCGCTCCGGCGGCCTGGTCAGCGCGGCCACGGACTTCGGATCGCCCCCGATCACCGACGTGGACACCACGACGGTGCTGGTGAACGGCGACGGCGGACCCTCCGAGGTGCGGGTGTACGCGTTCGACGAGCGCTTCGAGCAGGACCTCACTCCCGCACAGCGCGAGGCCCGGTCGCGGTTGCGCACGCTGATCGCCGAAGCCGGTGAGCTTGCTGCGGGCAAACCACAGACGCTCTACGTTCCGGACCGGGTCACCGTCAGCGAGCCGATGTCCGGCCGCAACCAGGAGCCCGCCAGCACACCCTGGCCGGGTCCCCCGCCGTCGGCCTTCCTGATTCCGACGAGGAAGGGCCGCGCCGTCGCCTGCGGCGAACTCGTCGGCGCCGAGGCCCGCACCGTCTACCTCGCCGCGCTGGACAACACCGGTGCGCGCTGGCTGGTCGACGGCGACACCCGGGTGCTGGGCGTCAATCCGGTTCCGCTGCCCGGCGCCTGCCCCTAGACGACCCCTAGATGACGAAGTTCAGTTTCTCCACGATGCGTTCGCCCGCGGCGGAGTCGCCCGCGTAGTCGATGGACTGCGCACGCTCAACCAGCAGCGGCCGTCCCCCGGCCAGCCGGGTGAACTGCAGACCGTCAACGGTGATCCCGATGGTCGGCTCGTCCCCGCCGAAGTCTTCGACCGCCGTCGCGCGGCCCTCCTCGTTCAGGGCCACCCGGATCTCCCGTGACAGCGGACCGGTCAACGCGATCAGCACCCTCGACCCGTGGGGGGCCTTGCCCTTCTTGGCCACCACGAAACCCATGCTGGAGGCCATCTCGTCGAGGGCCAGGCGAGAATCCGGCCCTGCCAGGTCGGAGTCGGTCGCCGCCCGGCTCACCGCCTGACGGATGTCGTGCTCGTGCATCCAGCAGTCGAAGATCCGTACCCGCATGAACCTGCCGTAGCTGTCCGGGCCGGCCGGGGTGAAGGTGACGGTGTTCCACTCCTCGACGGGCATCGCCGAGAGCATCGCCTTGCGGCGGGCGGTGATATCGCGGAACTTGGCCAGCAGCTCCGTCGGTGAATCGGCGCGCAGGTATTCGACCCAGCGTTCGTTGAGCGCGCCGATGTCGTTGTGCACATGCTCGCGGGCGGTGACGTCGCCGTCGGGCTCCGGGGTCGGCGTGCCCGCGAGCATCATCTCGGTGCCGACGATATGGGCGACCACGTCGTGCACGGTCCAGCCCGGCAGCGAGGTCGGTGTCTGCCAGTCCTCGTCGGACAGACCCGCCAGCAAGGCGTCGATGGCGTCCCAGGAGGCGAACAATCCGGTCAGGATCTCTTCTTTGTCGAGGACGGTGCGGGGGCGTTGGGCGTCGGCCATTCACCCGATGTTAGTGCCAAGAAACGATCCTGGAATTAATGCCATGTTTCCCCGCCGTTGTTGGTAGCGTCGCCGTGGGTCGGGGAACACGAACGGGGGGTTGATGGCTGTCGACTGCACTTTCACCGGATTGCGCGAAGAGCGCGAAACGCTGACTCTGCGGCTTCGAGCTCTGGCGGCCGAGCTCGACGGGATCGACCGGGAACTGGCCGACCGCGCCTGGCGGCCGGCCCCGGCCTGGGCCGACCCGATGGTCGAGCTGGAGGCACGTCACTCCCAATTGACTGCGCATCTGCGCACCCTCGCCGCCCGGCTACACCGCCTCGACGAACGGCTCTGGGCCAGCTGACCGATCAGATCTTGCCCTTAACGCGCCGGCCGAGTTCGCGAACCACCTCGCTCTGGGCATCGCGACGGGCGATGTCCTGACGTTTGTCGTGGGCCTGCTTGCCGCGCGCCAGCGCCAACTCCACCTTGACCTTGCCCTCGGAGAAATACATCGACAGCGGCACCAGGGTCAGATTCCCGTCCCGGATCCGGCCGGTGAGCATGTCGATCTGGCGCCGGTGCAGCAGCAGCTTGCGGTTGCGCCGCGGGGCGTGATTAGTCCAGGTGCCGTGGTGATACTCGGCGATGTGCAGGTTACGCAGCCAGATCTCGCCGTCGTCGACGGTCGCGAACGCGTCAGCCAGCGAGGCCTGCCCCTCACGCAGACTCTTCACCTCGGTGCCGGTCAACACCACGCCGGCCTCAAAGACCTCGAGGATCGAGTAGTTGTGGCGCGCCTTGCGGTTGCTGGCCACGATCCTCTTGCTGCCCTGGCCGTCGCCCGCCTTCTTCGCGGCCGCCGCCTTGCGCTGCACCGATGCCTTGGACACCGCTACTTCCGCACGTACAGCCGCAGCGTGACGTAGGCCGTCAGAGCCGCCATCGCCACACCGATGGCGAACATGACCGGGGCGATGTAGAGGATGTCCGCATAATCGATACGAGCGATGAGGTTGGCTTGGTAGAACTGGTTGAGCGCTTTGTCCAGGAACAGCGCGCGCACCAGGATGAGGCCCAGGATCGCAAGCACCACACCGATGGTCGCGGCCAGCACCGCCTCCAGCAGGAACGGAAGCTGGGTGTACCAGCGGGTGGCGCCCACCATCCGCATGATCCCGATTTCGGTCCGGCGGGTGTAGGCGGCGACCTGCACCATGTTGGCTATCAACAGGATCGCACTGATCGCCTGCACCACAGCGATGGCGAAGGCCGCCCTGGACAGCCCGTCGAGCACCGCGAAGAGCCGGTCGATCAGTTCCTTCTGGTTGAGCACGTTGAGCACCCCGGGCTGGCCCTGCATGGCCGCGTCGAACGCCTCGTGTTGCTCGGGATCGTTGAGTTTGACGATGAAGGAGGCCGGGAAGGAGTCCTTGCTGGCGACATCCTTGTACTCGGGGAACTTGGTGATGGCGTCGGTGTAGGCCTCGTCCTTGTTCAGGAAGCGCACCGACTTCACATCGTCGCGGTCCTCGATCGCCGCCCGCAGACCCTTGCACGGCTCGGCGTCGCAGGTCGGGTCGGCGGTCGAGACGTCGTTGTTGAGGAAGACCTGACTCTCGACCCGGTCGAGGTAGATGTTGCGGGACTGGTCGGCCAGCCGGACCACCAACATGCCGCCGCCGAACAGGCCGATCGAGATCGCGGTGGTCAGAATCATCGCGATCGTCATGGTGACGTTGCGACGAAGCCCGGTGGCGACCTCGTTGACGAGGAATCCGGCGCGCATCAGCGGTCCATTCCGTAGACGCCGCGCTGTTCGTCGCGAACGAGCCGGCCCAGGGACAGTTCCACCACGCGCTGTCGCATCGAGTCCACGATGTGGTGGTCATGGGTGGCCATCAGCACGGTCGTGCCGGTGCGGTTGATGCGGTCGAGAAGGTCCATGATCTCCCGGCTGGTCTCCGGGTCGAGGTTGCCGGTCGGCTCGTCGGCGATCAGCAGCAGCGGCCGGTTCACGAACGCCCGGGCGATGGCCACCCGCTGCTGCTCGCCACCGGAGAGTTCCGCCGGCATCCGGTTGGCCTTGCCGGAGAGCCCGACCATGTCGAGCACCTCGGGAACCACCTTCTTGATGACGTCGGACTTCTTGCCGATCACCTCCAGCGCGAAGGCCACGTTGTCGAACACCGTCTTCTGCTGCAGCAGCCGGAAGTCCTGGAAGACGCAGCCGATGACCTGCCGCAGCTTGGGAATCTGCCGTCCGGACAGTTTGTTGACGTGGAACTTCGACACCTGGATCTCGCCGGAGGTCGGCGCCTCCTCAGCCATCAGCAGCCGCATGAAGGTGGACTTGCCCGAACCCGACGGACCGATGAGGAAGACGAACTCACCCTTGCCGATTTTGAGGTCGACATTGTCCAGTGCAGGGCGCGTCGACGCCTTGTACTGCTTGGTGACATGGTCGAGGGTGATCATCACGGCTCGTCAGTCTAGCCCGAGTGCCCCGCGCGACTACGGAGTCGGCGCTGCGGAGGACGCCGACGGCGCAGCCGAGCCGGCGGTGGCCGCGGTGCTCGGTGCGGCCGAGGTGGTCGCCGCGGACGATTCGCCGCTGGTGGTCGGGCCCGTCGTCGAAGTCTCGGACGGCGCCCCACTGGTGCTGCTGCTCGGCGTAGTGGTCTCCGACGACGTGGAGGTCGTCGGTGTGGTGGTCGGGGTCGTGGTGTCCGTACGCGGCTGCACGTCGGTGCGCGGCACCCACGTGTAGGACGGATCCGGGATGAAGCCGGGCGGAACCACATCGCTGGCCGGCACCTGCTGCGGCAGCGAGGGCTCGGGCTGGTAGGTGTCATACAACCACCAGATCCCGAAGAAAGCGATCAGCAGCGCCGCGGTGGACGTGCGCAACCGGCCGCCGAAGAGGTAGCCGGGCCAGCTGCGGTCTTCGCGGTGGGAATCCTTCATCGCTGCACCGGGCCCTGGGTCTGTTGCTCAGCACCGCCGACGGTCGCCGGATGCACGAGTGCTTCGCCCCGGGGGGCCGCATCGGCGGAGTGGACGACCGGACGGCCGTCGGCGGAGGTCAGGATGCCGGCCCGGGTCAGGGCGGCGATCACCTGCAAGCGCAGCCGGCGCCCCACCTCGAACTGCTTGCCCGGTAGGGTCCGGGCGACCATCCGCAGGTTGACGGTGTTGAGCTCGATGCTCTCCACGCCCATCAGCTGCGGAGGGTCCAGCAGCAGGTCCTTGAGGCTTGGATCCTCGGCAGCGGTTTCGCACACCTCGTGCAGGACCTCATTGACCACGTTGAGGTCGGCGGAGCTGGGCACCGGGATGTCGACCACCGCCCGAGCCCAGTCCTTGGACAGGTTGAGCGTCTTCATGATCTGGCCGTTGGGGATGGTGTACATCTCCCCGTCCTGGGTGCGCAGCTTCGTGACGCGCAGAGTGACATCGACGACCGTGCCCATCGCGTCGTTGCTCGAACCGAGGGTGAGCTGCACCAGGTCACCGAACCCGTACTGCTTCTCGGTGATGATGAAGAACCCGCTGAGCAGGTCTTGCACCACACGCTGGGCGCCGAAGCCCAGTGCCGCGCCGAGCACCGCCGCCGGCGCCACCAGCGAGCTGACCGGAACATCCAGCACGTCGGTCACCTGGACCGTCACCATGACCGCCAGCAGCGCGATGGCCAGGTAGGAGATCACCGAGGCAACAGCCTGGCGGTGCTTGGCGCTCTCCGAACGGACCAGGGCATCGCTTTCCTGGAAGCCGTTGTCGATGCGCCGGCTGATCCGTCCGGCCAGCCAGCTGATGAAGCGGGCGCCGAGCATCCCGCCAATCAGCAACAGGCCGATCCGGAGTCCCCGAGTGAGGATCCAGTCGCCGATGGGGCCGTGCCAGAAGCCGTGCCATTGGTCGGCCAGCCCGAAGGCGGCCAAGTCAGTCTTCGTCATCTCGTCTGTTGCGCCAGCGGATTCCCGCCTCCAGGAATCCGTCGATGTCCCCATCCAGGACGGTCGTCGGATTGCCGACCTCGTAGTCGGTTCGCAGGTCCTTGACCATTTGGTAGGGGTGCAGAACATAGGAGCGCATCTGATTGCCCCATGAGCTTCCGCCGTCGCCTTTGAGGGCATCGAGCTCAGCGCGTTCTTCCTGCCGTTTGCGTTCCAGCAGTTTCGCCTGAAGAACCCGCATCGCAGAAATCTTGTTCTGCAGCTGCGACTTCTCGTTCTGGCAGGTCACCACGATACCGGTCGGGGTGTGGGTGAGTCGAACCGCGGAGTCGGTGGTGTTGACCGACTGGCCGCCGGGGCCGCTGGACCGATAGACGTCGACACGGATGTCGGTCTCCGGGATGTCGATGTGGTCGGTGGTCTCCGTCACCGGCAGCACCTCGACCTCGGCGAAGGAGGTCTGCCGGCGGCCCTGGTTGTCGAACGGGCTGATCCGCACCAGGCGGTGGGTGCCCTGCTCCACCGAGAGCGTGCCGTAGGCGAAGGGGGCGTGGACCGCGAAGGTGGCGCTCTTGATGCCGGCCTCCTCGGCATAGGAGGTGTCGAACACCTCGACCGGGTAATCATGCTGCTCAGCCCAGCGGATGTACATCCGCATCAGCATCTCGGCCCAGTCCGCGGCGTCCACCCCGCCGGCCCCCGAGCGGATGGTGACCAGCGCCTCACGTTCGTCGTACTCGCCGGACAGCAGGGTGCGAACTTCGACCGCCTCGATGTCTGCACGCAGCGCGGTCAACTCGGCGTCCGCTTCGGCCAAACCGTCGGCGGCGTCCTGTCCCTCGGCCTCGGCGGCGAGTTCGTAGAGCACCGGAAGGTCATCAAGGCGCTGGCGCAGTCCCTCGACCCGGCGCAACTCGCCCTGGGCGTGAGACAGCTCACTGGTGACGCGCTGCGCCCGACTTTGGTCGTCCCAAAGATTCGGGTCGGAGGCCTCGTGTTCGAGCTTCTCGATCCGCGCCCGCAGGGCGTCGATGTCCAGAACCCGCTCCACCGTCGTCAGGGTGGTGTCGAGCGCGGCGATGTCCGACTGCCGATCGATGTCCACGGAATCTCAACTTACCGGCCTGACGAGGCCTTGATTTACCATCCAGGCATGCGTCCCTATTACGTGGCGGTCGTCGGTGCCGGCCCCTCCGGATATTTCGCCGCCGCGTCACTGCTGAAATTCGCCGACGAGTCGGTCGCCGCCGGAGGTGCGGACGTCCATGTCGACATGCTCGAGATGCTTCCGACCCCATGGGGCCTGGTGCGTTCGGGCGTCGCGCCCGACCACCCCAAGATCAAGTCGATCAGCCGCACCTTCGAGAAGACGGCGGCCGATCCCCGATTCCGCTTCTACGGCAACGTCGCGGTCGGGATTGACGTCACCGCCGACGAACTCTCCGAACGCTATGACGCCGTCGTCTACGCCGTCGGCACCCAGTCCGATCGGGCGCTGGGCATTCCCGGCGAGGACCTGCCGGGAAGCGTCGCCGCGGTGGACTTCGTAGGCTGGTACAACGCCCACCCGCATTTCGCCGGGATGGCACCCGACATCTCCAGCGGACGGGCGGTGGTGATCGGCAACGGCAACGTCGCCATCGACGTGGCCCGCATCCTGGTGACCGACCCCGACGTGCTGGCCAAGACCGATATCGCCGACCACGCCCTGGACGCTCTGCACAAGCGCGGTGTGTCCGAGGTGGTCATCGTCGGTCGGCGCGGGCCGCTGCAGGGCGCGTTCACCACCCTGGAACTGCGCGAACTGGGCGAACTCGAGGGCGTCGACGTCGTCGTGGATCCGGCCGACCTGGCCGGGATCACCGACGAGGACGCCGCCGCGGCCGGTAAGACCGTAGCGGCCAATATCAAGGTGCTGCGCGGCTACGCGGAGAAGACCGCGGCCGGCGAGCACACACCGGGGCACCGGCGCATCGTGTTCCGCTTCCACCACTCCCCGATCGAGATCACCGGCTGGGAAAAGGTGGAGACAATCGTGCTGGGACACAACGAACTCGTCACCGACGAGCACGGGCGCCAGATCGCCCGGGACACCGGCGAACGCCAGACGTTGCCCGCGCAGCTGGTGGTGCGCGCGGTCGGCTACCGAGGAGTGGCGATGCCCGGCCTGCCGTTCGACGAGCGCACCGGGACCATCCCGCACACCGAGGGCAAGATCACCGGACGCGCCAACGACTACGTGGTCGGCTGGATCAAGCGCGGGCCGTCCGGGGTGATCGGGACCAACAAGAAGGATTCGGCCGACACCGTCGACACCCTGATCGGCGATCTGACCGGGGCGTCGGTTCGTGAGGTCGGACCCGGCTACGCCGATGAACTGGCCCGATGGCTGGTCGCGAAACAGCCCCGGGTGGTCACCGACGACCACTGGCGGGCCATCGACACCCATGAACGTTCAACGGGCGAACCGCACGGCCGACCGCGGGTGAAACTGGTCCGGGTGGCCGACATGCTGCGGATCGCCCACGGCTGACGCCCCAGGGCTGACGGCTGACGCCGCCGCAGTCCGGGAGTTGCGGGGGTACATCGCAGTTGCCCAGCTTGGAGCGACAACCTTTGACGGGCTTCTAGCGACCTGGTGGCCCTTGCCGCAGCGGGGTTGACCGTTGTCGCTGCAAGGTGGGCAATAGTCTTGGCACTCCTGACGGTTCAGCCGCCGGGCCGGCCGGGTGGCGGCTGATCGAACGGCGGCTGGTCAAACGGGGGTTGGTCGGGTGGGGGCGGCTCGGGCAGGGGCGGCTCGGGAGGCGCGAACGCCCACTTGTCCGGGTTCTTCGGCGAGTAGACCACCGGAATCAACTGCCCCATGGTCGGCCAGTTCGCGGTGTCGACGGCCATCTGCTGGTAGACCACGTGCTCGGCGACGGTGGGGCCGGTAATCACCCCGGTGATCGCCACGAACTGCTCGCCGGGAACCTCCGGGCGTGGGCTGACCCCGGTCACCAGCAGCGTTCCACGGGCCATCTCTCCGCGCGGCCCGCGGCGCATCAACCGCGGCCCCACCAGGATCGCCAACGCACCGACGATGAGCAGCAGCACCGCGAACTCCATCATCAGGCCATGGTAGGACTACAGCCATGACAGGCGAGCCCGTAGCCCGGGATCTGGATCTGGCGTTGACGCTGGCGGCGCGCGCCGACGCGATCACCCTGGCCCGGTTCGGCGCCCTGGATCTGCGGGTCGAGAACAAGCCCGACCTCACCCCGGTCACCGACGCCGACACCGCCGCCGAGCAGGCGTTGCGCGATCTGCTGGCCCAGGAGCGCCCCGAGGACGCGATCCTCGGCGAGGAACAGGGCGGCACCCCGATCCTCGAGGGCCGGCAGTGGGTGATCGACCCGATCGACGGCACCAAGAACTTCGTGCGCGGAGTTCCCGTGTGGGCCAGCCTGATTGCGCTGCTGCAGGACGGCACACCGACTGTCGGCGTGATCAGCGCCCCGGCCCTGCGCCGGAGGTGGTGGGCCGGGGCCGGGCTGGGAGCGCATTGCTCGACCGCGGGCGCGCCGCCGAGGCGGCTGTCGGTGTCCGCCGTCGCCGAGCTGGGTGCGGCCAGCCTGTCGTTCTCCAGCCTGTCGGGCTGGGCCGACCGTGGGCTGCGCGATCGCTTCATCGACCTCACCGACGCCGTGTGGCGGGTGCGGGCGTTCGGTGACTTCTTCTCCTACTGCCTGCTGGCGGAGGGGGCGGTGGACATCGCCGCCGAACCCGAGGTCAAGCTGTGGGACCTCGCCCCGCTCGACCTGCTGGTCCGCGAGGCCGGCGGGACCTTCACCGACATCGCCGGCGCGGCCGGACCCCATGGCGGCAGCGCCGTGGCCACCAACGGTCTGCTGCACCCGGCGGTGTTGTCCGCGCTGTCCGGCGTGTGAGATCGGCAACAGCGGGGTCGCTACCTTACTCGGGAGTAAGATAGGGTCTGGCCACCAGTCACCGCCGACCCCGAGGCAGCCGAGATGACCAACACCCTCCCCTCCCGCAGCGCCCGGGCCCGCGACAGTGCCGTCGGATCCCATAAGCCCAAGCGATCGGTCCTCGACATCGGGATGGGCCTGCTCACCCCCTTGCTCGGGCAGGAGTTCCTGGACCGCCGCGGCCTGCGCGACCCGCTCAACCGGGCGCTGAAGTTCGGTGTCCAGCACGGTTTCTCCGCGGTGGGCGCCTCGACACGACAGTTCAAGCGCATCCAGGGCCTCGGCAAACCTGCCACCCGGCTCGCCCCGAACCCGGCCGACCTGTTCGACCTCACCCCCGACGATGACCAGCGGATGATCCTCGAGACGGTCACCCAGTTCGCCGAGGAGATCCTGCGCCCCGCCGCGCGGGACGCCGACGACGCGGCGGCCTACCCGGCCGAGCTGATCACCCGGGCGGCCGAACTCGGCGTCACCGCGATCAAGGTCCCGGAGGATTTTGACGGTATCGCCGAGAACCGCACAGCGGTGACCAACGCGCTCGTCGCAGAGGCACTCGCCTACGGCGATATGGGTCTTGCCCTGCCCATCCTGGCCCCCGGCGGGGTCGCCTCCGCGCTCACCCACTGGGGAAGCGCCGATCAGCAGGCCACCTATCTGCCCGAGTTCGCCGGAGAGTCCGTCCCGCAGGCCTGTCTGGCGATCGCCGAGCCGCACCCGCTGTTCGATCCGACCGCACTCAAGACCACCGCGGTGCGCACCCCGAGCGGCTACCGCCTCGACGGCGTCAAGTCCCTGGTGCCGGCCGCCGCCGAGGCCGAATTATTCGTCGTCGCAGCCCAACTCAACGGCAAGCCGGCGCTGTTCATCGTCGAGTCCGACACCGCCGGGTGCAGCGTGAGGGCCGACCGCAGCATGGGAATTCGGGCTGCGGCGCTGGGCCAGGTGGAGTTGTCCAGGGTGTCGGTCCCGCTGTCGGCCCGACTGGGCGAGGATGAGGCGACCGACGCGGACTACTCCCAGGCCGTCGCACTGTCCCGGTTGGGCTGGGCGGCACTGGCAGTGGGCACCAGCCACGCCGTCATGGACTACGTCATCCCCTACGTCAAGGAGCGCGAGGCGTTCGGCGAGCCGATCGCGCGGCGGCAGGCGGTGGCGTTCATGTGCGCCGATATGGCCATCGAGTTCGACGGGTTGCGTCTGGTCACCTGGCGCGGCGCCTCCCGCGCCGATCAGGGCCTGCCGTTCGCCCGCGAGGCCGCCCTGGCCCGGAAACTGGCCGCGGACAAGGGCATGCGCATCGGCCTGGACGGCGTGCAGTTGCTCGGCGGCCACGGCTACACCAAGGAACACCCGGTCGAGCGTTGGTATCGCGATCTGCGTGCCATCGGCGTGGCCGAAGGTGTCGTGGTCCTCTAACCGGCTCGACGAGACACGAAAGTCCCACCATGGCAATCAATCTGGAACTTCCCCGCAAGCTCGAGGCCGTCATCGACATGGCCCACAAAGGCGCAGCGGAGATCCTGCGGCCGATCTCCCGCAAATACGACCTCAACGAGCACGACTACCCCGTCGAACTCGACACGGTGTCCACCCTGTTCGAGGGCATCACCGCGGCCAAGACCATCTCCTTCGCCGGCACCGACGCCTTTCGGGACGCAGACGACGGGCCGAAGGGGAACGTCAACGGCGCCAACATGTCGGCCCTGCTGAACTCCTGCGAAATCGCCTGGGGCGACATCGCGCTGCTGTTGTCGGTACCGCGTCAGGGCCTCGGCAATGCCGCCATCTCCGGGGTGGCCACCGACGAACAACTGGCCCGCCTCGGCAAGGACGTCTGGGCCGCCATGGCCATCACCGAGCCGTCCTTCGGGTCGGATTCCGCCGCGGTGTCCACCACCGCGGTCCTCGACGGCGACGAGTACATCATCAACGGCGAGAAGATCTACGTTACGGCCGGATCCCGCGCCTCGCACATCGTGGTGTGGGCGACCCTGGACAAGTCGAAGGGCCGGGCGGCGATCAAGTCGTTCATCGTGCCGCGCGAGCATCCCGGGGTCACTGTGGAGCGCCTCGAGCACAAACTCGGCATCAAGGCCTCCGACACCGCGGCCATCAGGTTCGACAACGCCCGAATCCCGAAGGAGAACCTGCTCGGCAGCCCGGAGATCCAGGTGGAGAAGGGCTTCGCCGGTGTCATGGAGACCTTCGACAACACCCGCCCCATCGTCGCCGCGATGGCCGTCGGGGTGGCGCGCGCCGCGCTCGAGGAGTTGCGCCGGATCCTCACCGAGGCCGGCGTGGAGATCTCCTACGACAAGCCCGCCCACGCCCAGAGTGCGGCGGCTGCGGAGTTCCTGCGGATGGAAGCCGACTGGGAGGCCTCCTACCTGCTGACGGTGCGCTCGGCCTGGCAGGCCGACAACGGTATCCCCAACTCCAAGGAAGCCTCGATGGGCAAGGCCAAGGCCGCCCGGGTGGCCAGCGACGTCACCCTCAAGGCCGTCGAGATGGCCGGCACCACCGGCTACTCAGAACAGACCCTGCTGGAGAAGTGGGCTAGGGACTCCAAGATCCTCGACATCTTCGAGGGCACCCAGCAGATCCAGCTGCTGGTGGTGGCCCGTCGCCTGCTGGGCCTCAGCTCCGCCGAACTGAAATAGGCCCCCGGCCAGACGCCATCCCCCCGAAACGCCAAAACCCCAAACACCGAAGCGGGCCGCCGGCTCCCCCATCGGGGAGCACGGCGGCCCGCTTTTCGCGATCGGGGATCAGCCGCCCTGCGTGGGAGTGGCGCCCAGGACGCGCTGCAGGTCCGGCTTCATCGCCTGAAGCTCACGACCCCAGTACGCCCAGTTGTGCGTGCCGTTGTCCGGGAAGTTGAACACCCCGTTCTTGCCGCCGTCAGCGAGGTAGACGTCGCGGAAGGTGCGGTTGGTACGGATGGTCAGGCCCTCCAGGAAGGTGGCCGGCACATCGCCGCCGCCCAGCTCGTTGGGCTGGCCGTTACCGCAGTAGATCCACAGGCGGGTGTTGTTGGCCACCAGCCGGGGGATCTGAACCATCGGGTCGTTGCGCTGCCAGGCCGGATCGCTGGAGGGGCCCCACATGTCGTTGGACTTGTAGCCCCCGGCGTCACCCATCGAGATGTTGATCAAGCCCGGCCACCAACCCTCGGACGGGTTCAGGAAGCCCGACATCGAGCCGGCGTAGATGAACTGGGCCGGGTGCCAGGCGGCCAGCGTCAGCGCCGCCGAACCGGCCATCGACAGACCGACCGCCGCGCTGCCGGTCGGCTTCACCTGCTTGTTGGCGGCCAGCCACGCGGGCGCCTCCTGGGTCAGGAAGGTCTCCCACTTGTAGGTGGTGCAACCGGCCTTGCCGCAGGCGGGCTTGTACCAGTCCGAGTAGAAGCTGGACTGACCGCCGACGGGCATCGAGATCGACAGGCCCGAGTCCAGGTACCACTCGAACGCCTGGGTGTTGATATCCCAGCCGTTGAAGTCGTCCTGGGCGCGCAGGCCGTCGAGCAACCAGACGTTCGGCGAGTTGGCCCCGCCGCTCTGGAACTGCACCCGGATCGTCTTGCCCATCGCGGGCGACGGAACGTCCAGGTATTCCACCGGCAGGCCGGGCCGCGAGAACGCGCCCGCAGTGGCCGTCTCGCCGGCCAGGCCCACCAGGCCCGGCATAGCGGCCGCAGCAACGGCTGTAACCGCGACTCGGCGTGACCAACCACGCACCTTGTCGATGACAGAGTTCACCAATCCACCCATCTTTCTATTACTCCGGATTGTCGGACTGTAGGCATGAGTAAAACACGGTGCCGCCGACGTGTGAAATCCACACACGGATATCGGGCCGTATCCACCCCATTGTTACCACCCGAAGCGGCAACTAGAGTCCTTTTGAGCGTTAGTCGACCGGCCGTCCGGTGAAAGGGTCCCTGGAATCGTGCGTCCACCTGCGAAGAGGTGTCACGCTGCGGGAGTGGAGACCCCCGATGCGCCCGGAGCACTGCAGGGTATCCGCGTTCTCGAGGTCGGCACGCTGATCTCCGGCCCATTCGCCGGACGGCTGCTCGGCGATATGGGGGCCGAGGTCATCAAGATCGAGCCGCCGGGCTCACCCGACCCGATCCGCACCTGGGGCCAGGCCGAGGTCGACGGCCACCACTTCTTCTGGACCGTGCACGCCCGCAACAAGAAGGCCGTCACGCTCAACCTGCGGGTGCCGCGCGGGCGCGAGGTCTTCCTCGACCTGGTCGAACGCTCCGACATCGTCGTGGAGAACTTCCGCCCCGGCACCCTGGAGAAATGGGACCTCGGCTACGACCTTCTGCGGCGACGCAACCCGGGCATCATCCTGGTGCGGGTCTCCGGCTACGGCCAGACCGGCCCGGACGCCGGCAAGGCCGGCTACGCCTCGGTGGCCGAGGCGGTCAGCGGGCTGCGGCATATGAACGGGTTCCCGGGCGGGCCGCCACCCCGGCTGGCGCTGTCCCTCGGCGATTCGCTGGCCGGGATGTTCGCCGTCCAGGGGGCGCTGGCCGCGCTTTACCGCCGCACCATCACCGGCCAGGGCCAGGTGGTCGACACCGCGCTGACCGAAGCCTGCCTGGCGGTGCAGGAGTCGACCATCCCCGATTACGACGCCGGCGGTGTGGTGCGCGGACCATCGGGCACCCGGCTGGAGGGTATCGCCCCTTCGAACATCTACCGCAGCGCCGACGGCAGCTGGGTGGTGATCGCCGCCAACCAGGACACCGTGTTCCGCCGGCTGTGCGCGGCGATGGGCCGGCCCGAGTTGGCCACCGACGAGCGGTTCGCCGACCACGCGGCGCGCGGCCGCAACCAGGACGAGCTCGACTCCGTCATCGCCGACTGGGCCGCCGCGCGCCAGCCGCAGGACATCATCGACGTGCTCAGTGCGGCCGGGGTGATCGCCGGGCCGATCAACACCGTCGCCGAGGTGGTCCGCGATCCCCAGTTCCTCGCCAGGGGCATGCTGGTGGAGCACTATGACGAGGGCGCCGAACGCAGCGTGCTCGGCCCCGGGATAGTGCCGGTGCTCTCGGAAACCCCGGGCGGGGTCCGCAACGCCGGCCCAGCACGACCGGGCCAGCACAACGACGAGGTCTATGGCGAATTGCTGGGTATGAGCCCCGCGGAGCTTTCGGCTCTCGCGCAGGAAGGAGTGCTGTGAGCACGCATGTGACAATCCGCGAGGTCGCCCTGCGGGACGGTCTGCAGATCGAATCCCCGATCCCGTTGTCGGCCAAGCTGGAACTGCTCGCTGCGATCGCGGCCACCGGCGTCCGGGAGGTGGAGGCCACCGCCTTCGTCTCGCCGTCGAAGGTGCCCGCGCTGGCCGATGCGGCCGAACTCGCCGCCGCCCTGCGCGATTATCCCGACGTCGAGTTCTCCGCCCTGGTCGCCAGCCCGAACGGCGTGCACCGCGCCATCGCGGCCGGTTTCCGGTCGGTCGAGTACGTGGTGTCCGCGGCCGACGGCCACAGCCGGGCCAATGTCGGCCGCACCAGCGCCGAGGCCTGCGCGCAGATCGCCGACATCACCGCGATCGCCCATGACGCCGGCGTCAGCGTCGAGGTGATCATCTCGACCGCCTGGGACTGCCCGTTCGACGGCCCCACCCCGCCGCAGCGGGTGCTCGACGTCGTCGACAGCGCGTGCGAGCGCGGCGCCGACCGGATCGCGATCGCCGACACCATCGGCACCGCGACCCCGGGACGGGTCACCGCTCTGGTGGAACAGGTCGCGCCCCGGATCGGCGAGCGACCGTTGGGCGCGCATTTCCACAACACCCGCGGCACCGGGCTGGCCAGTGCCTGGGCCGCGGTCACCGCAGGAGTACGGCGGCTGGATTCCTCGGTGGGCGGGCTGGGCGGATGTCCGTTCGCCCCCGGCGCCAGCGGGAACATCGCCACCGAGGACTTGGTCTACCTGCTGACCGACAGCGGCGTCGAGGTCGACGTGGATCTGGCCGCCGCCATCAAAGCCGCCCGCGTCGCCCAGTCCGTGGTCGGCCATCCGCTGCCCAGTGCCCTGCTGCGCTCCGGCGACCGCGTCCGCGCCTGACGGCCTGAGACCGGGGCTACAGCGATGGACTTCACTCTGCCCGAACACCTTCCGCCGCTGCTGGCCGAGATGGACGCGTTCATCGAGGCAGAGATCAGGCCCCTGGAACGCGAACACCTCCAGTACTTCGACCGCCGCCGCGAGTTCGCCCGCACCGACCTCGCGGGCGGTGGCGTCCCGCGCCGGGACTGGGAGGACCTGCTCGACGAGATGCGCCGGCGGGCCGACGCCGCCGGCTGGCTGCGCTACGGCCTGCCCGCGAAGTTCGGCGGGCGCGACGGCACCAACCTCGACATGGCGGTGATCCGGGAACACCTGGCGCAGAAGGGACTCGGGCTGCACAACGACCTGCAGGACGAATCCTCGATCGTCGGCAACTTCCCCCAGGTCATCATGATGGACCGGTTCGGCACCGAGGCGCAGAAGGCCGAGTGGATCGAGGCGATGCTCACCGGCAACCGCTCGATGGCCTTCGGCCTGACCGAACCCGACCACGGCAGCGACGCGACCTGGCTGGAGACCACCGCGGTGCGCGACGGTGACACCTGGGTGATCAACGGATCCAAACGGTGGAACACCGGCGTGCACCGCGCCACCCACGACCTGGTGTTCGCCCGCACCTCCGGCGAGCCCGGTCAGGCGCAGGGCATCACCGCCTTCCTGGTGCCCTGCGACGCGCCGGGATTCGAGGTGCCCTACTACTGGTGGACCTTCAACATGCCCAGTGACCACGGCGAGGTGGTGCTGCGCGACGTCCGGATACCGGCCGGGGCGGTGCTGGGCGAGGTCGACCGCGGCCTCGAGGTCGCGCAGACCTTCCTGCACGAGAACCGGATCCGCCAGGCCGCCAGCAGCCTGGGCGCCGCGCAATACTGCATCGACCGCGCGGTCGAGTACGCCCGGCAGCGGGTCACCTTCGGCAAGCCGCTGGCTCTCAACCAGGCGGTCCAGTGGCCGCTGGTCGAGTTGCAGACCGAGGCTCAGATGGTGCGCCTGCTGGTCTACTACGCCGCCTGGGAGCTGGACCGCAACCACCACCTGCAGGTGTCCGACAAGGTGTCGATGGCCAACTATCGCGCCAACCGCCTGGTGTGCGAGGCCGCCGACCGGGCCATGCAGGTCCACGGCGGCGTCGGCTACAGCCGCCACGAACCCTTCGAGCACATCTACCGCCACCACCGGCGCTACCGCATCACCGAGGGCGCCGAGGAGATCCAGATCCGCCGGGTCGCCCAGCGGATGTTCCGCTTCGGGCGCACGTGAACGACCAACTCGCGCTAGCGCTGCAGCCGGTTCTGCAACCGATCCTCGGCGCCGATGTGAGCGTGCAGGACCTGCACCTGCTCACCGGCGGCGCCAGCCGAACCACCTACGCCTTCGACGCGGTGACCGGGGCCGGGCGGTCGGCGCTCATCCTGCGGACCGCCCCCGAGGCCGAGCACTACGCCGGGATGGAACTCGAGGCAGCAGCACAAATCGCCGCCGGGGAGGCCGGCGCGCCGGTTCCCGCCATCATCGCGGCCTCTGACTCCCCGGGGCCGCTGGGTGATCCGTTTCTGATCTGCGAAGCGATCACCGGCGAGACGATCGTGCGGCGCATCCAGCGACGGCTCGACGATGACGGCCGGGCCCAGCTGTTGGACCAGTGCGCCGCTGCGCTGGCCGCGATCCATCGCGCGCGGGCCGACGCGCCCGGCCTCGCGACCCAGGACCAGCTCGCCCAGTACCGGCAACGGCTCGACGAGATGGGCGACACCACCGCTACCTTCGAATGGGCGTTCCGTTGGCTGCAGGACAACCGGCCGGAACCTGCCCCGAACAGGTTGGTGCACGGCGATTTCCGGATGGGCAACCTGATCGTCGACGACTCCACACTGGCTGCCGTGCTCGACTGGGAACTGGTTCACATCGGCGATATCCACGAGGACCTGGCGTGGTTCTGCATCAGGGCCTGGCGCTTCGGCGCCCCCGCTGAGATGGCGGCCGGCGGTCTGGGCGGCATCGAGTCGTTCGTGGCCGCCTACGAGCGGGCCGGCGGCGGCCCGGTCGATCGGAGCTCGCTGCGCTGGTGGCTGGTGCTGGCCACCCTGCGCTGGGGGGTGATCTGCCGGTATCAGGCGGATCGTCACCTGTCCGGGCAGGTTCGGTCGGTGGAACTGGCCGCGATCGGGCGGAGGGTCTGCGAGACCGAGTGGGACATCCTCGATCTGCTGCAGGAACTGGAGGGAAAGCCGTGACCGATCTCAACGGCCGTCCCACCGCGGCCGAACTCGTCGCGGCGGTGGCAGAGTTTCTGGAGGGCGAGGTCCGGGCCACGACCGCCGGCGCGGTGAACTTCCACGCCCTGGTGGCCGCCAACGCGCTGCGCATCGTCGAACGGGAACTACTCGACGAGTCCCCGGCCGCGCCCCGGGCCGCCCTGGCCAAGCTCGGCTTCGCCGACGAGGACACCCTCGCCGCCGCAATCCGGGCGGGCGAACTCGACGGCCGCGACGCCGAGGTCCTCGCCTGCCTGCGGACCGTCGTCGGCCATCGGCTCGGAATCGCTCATCCCGGCTACGAGTCTGGGTAGCCCGAGTTGGCCCCGACGCCGGAGGCCGGACACCCCGTCACCCTCGGCCGATCGGGGTTAAATTGGCGAGCAGGTCTCGGCGATAACGGACTTCGACTCGTCGACACCGGAGAGGTTGGGTGGCGTGGCGATCGACTACAACCAGGGCCACATCGCCGAGCAGTACCAGGAGGCGAAGAAACAGGCCTGGCGAGACCGTGTCGAGACCTACTCCTTCATGAATCGGATCGGCGACATCACCGGCAAGAAAGTGCTCGACGTCGCCTGCGGCGAAGGGCATTTCACCCGATTGCTGCGTCGCGCGGGCGCCGCGCGGGTCGTCGGACTTGACATCTCCGAACGCATGATCGCCCTGGCACGGGAGCAGGAAGCACGGGAGCCCTTGGGGATCGACTACATCGTGGCGGACGCCCGCTCGATCGTCGACCAGGAGGATTACGACATCGTCGTCTCCGCGTGGCTGCTCGTGTACGCCCAGGACCGAGCAGCGCTCGCGAGCATGTGTCAGGGGCTGGCGTGCCGGGTCAAGCCGGGCGGCCGGTTCGTCACCGTCACCACAAACCCGGGCGTCTACTCATTCCGGCCCGACTACCGCAAGTACGGATTCGAGGTCGAACTGGCCGACGCAGTCTTCGAGGGCGCGCCGATCGACATCACCGTGAACCTCGCCGATTCCTCGCTGGAGGTCAGGAACTACTACCTTCCGATCGAGGCCTACGCCTCAGCCTTCCGCGCAGCCGGTTTCCACGACTTCGCCGTGCACATACCCGATCTGGAGCCCGCCGCCGAGACGGTCGACGAGGGCGACTACTGGGACTATCTCCTGGACAATCCGTTCCTGGTCGTCATGGACTGTGTCAGGGACTGATGCGGCCCGGAACCCGGTTCGCGGTGTCCGTCCTTTATCGGGCGCTCGCGGGTTAGCCTCGTACCCGTGTGTACCCGCGTGCTGTGGAATACCAATGACATAGCAGTTCTGACTGGCCGCAGCATGGACTGGCCGGAGTGCACCCAACCGCTGATCGTGGCTTTTCCGCCGGGCCGGCAGCGTGCGGGCTTCGACCCGCCCGGTACCGGCGACGACCCCAACCCGCTGCGCTGGACCAGCCGTCATGCCAGCCTCGTCACCACCCTCTACGGCGTTGGGACGATCGACGGGCTCAACGACGCCGGACTGGCCGGCCACGGGCTGTATCTGGAGGCCACCGACTTCGGCACCCGGGATCCTTCCAAGCCCGCCGCCCAGACCGCGCTGTGGCTGCAGTATCTGCTCGATCAGGCCGCCACCGTGCAGGAGGCGTTGGCGTTGATGGACGGCATCCAGCTGGTGAAGATCACCGTCAACGGGCACGACTCGAACATCCACCTCGCGCTGGAGGACAAGAGCGGGGATTCGGCGATCATCGAACTCGCCGACGGCCGCCCGGTGATCCACCACGGCCGGCAGTTCACCCTGATGACCAACGACCCCACCTACGACGAGCAGCTGGCCCTGCTGTCCGAACAGGATTTCTCCCACCCCAGCAAGAACATGCCGCTGCCCGGCAACGTCAACGCGATCGATCGCTTCCAGCGCGCCGCCTATTACTCGGCACTGCTGCCCACCCCGGCCTCCGAACGCCAGGCGGTGGCCTCGGTGATGGCGATCATGCGAAATGTGTCGGTGCCCTTCGGTGCGCCCTACGCCGAGTTCGGCGTCTACAACACCGAGTACCGCACCGTCACCGACCTGACCAACCGGACGTACTTCTTCGAGCTGACCACCAGCCCGAATGTCATCTGGGTGCACATGGACCGTCTGAACCTTGCCGAGGGATCCCCCACCCTGGCCGTCGATCCGTATGACGAGACGCTGGTCGGTGACGTCACCGACCGGTTCGTCCCGCGCGAGATGCCGTTCTAGCCGTGGCCGGGACCGCCTCCGGGCCACTGCGCATCCTCAACTACAGCAGCAACGCACTCACCCGGGAGCAGGTGCGACTGGCGCTGGGCACGCGCGTCCATCCGGACCTGCCCGAGCTGAGCTATACCGACGTCGCGACCGCACCGATGGTGATCCGGCTGATGGACGCCGGCGGATTCGACCTGGTGATCCTCGACGGCGAAGCCACCCCGTTCGGCGGCATGGGGATCGCGAAACAACTCAAGGACGAGATCGCCGACTGCCCGCCGATACTGGTCCTCACCGGCCGGGCCGACGACGCCTGGCTGGCGAACTGGTCACGAGCCGAGGCCGCCGTGCCGCACCCGATCGACCCGATCCGACTCGCCGACGCGGTGGCCGGGCTACTTCGGTCGCCGGCCGGGTAGGCCCCCGCTAGTCTTGTGGCTGAGATCACAACACCATTGGCAACGGGCGCGCGAGCGAGGAGCGGGACGGCATGAGCCTCTACACCCCGATCCTTGTTCTGGGCGCCATCGCAGCGGCCTTCGCGCTGGTGTCGGTGGTGGTCGCACTGGTCGTCGGCCCCCGCCGGTACAACCGCGCCAAGCTGGAAGCCTACGAGTGCGGCATCGAACCGACGGCCACCGAACCGGCCGGCCAGCGCTTCCCGATCAAGTACTACCTGACCGCGATGCTCTTCATCGTCTTCGACATCGAGATCGTCTTCCTCTACCCGTGGGCGGTGTCGGTGGACCGACTCGGGACTTTCGCGCTGGTCGAGATGGCGATCTTCATGGCGACGGTGTTCGTCGCCTATTCCTACGTATGGCGCCGGGGTGGGCTGGAATGGGATTAGAGGAGCAGCTACCGGGGGGCATCCTGCTGTCCACGGTGGAAAAAGTGGCCGGGTTCGTCCGCAAGGGCTCACTGTGGCCGGCCACGTTCGGATTGGCCTGCTGCGCCATCGAGATGATGGCCACCGCGGGCCCTCGCTTCGACATCGCCCGGTTCGGCATGGAACGGTTCTCGGCCACCCCGCGCCAGGCCGACCTGATGATCGTCGCCGGCCGGGTCAGCCAGAAAATGGCTCCGGTGCTCCGGCAGGTCTACGACCAGATGGCCGAACCCAAGTGGGTGCTGGCCATGGGGGTGTGCGCCTCCAGCGGCGGGATGTTCAACAACTACGCCGTGGTCCAGGGCGTCGACCATGTTGTGCCGGTCGACATCTACCTACCCGGCTGTCCGCCGCGGCCGGAGATGCTGCTCAACGCGATCTTGGCCCTGCACGCGAAGATCGCCGAGATGCCCCTCGGGGTGAACCGGGCGCAGGCGGTGGCCGCCGCCGAGCAGGCCGCCCTGGCCGTCACCTCGACCGTTGACCTGGGTCTGCCACGGTGAGCGACTCCGACGACCCCCGTGACGAGGTGATCGGCGTGCGTCGCGGCATGTTCGGCGCCGAGGGCAGCGGCGACACCTCGGGCTACGGCCGACTGGTCCGCCCCGTCACCTTGCCGGGCAGCAGCCCGCGACCGTACGGCGGGTACTTCGACGACGTGGTCGACCGGCTCGCCGAGGTCCTGGACGACTTCGACGACGCCGTCGAACGCGTCGTCGTGCACCGCGGCCAACTCACTCTGGACATCCGCCGCGAGCACCTGCCCGCGGTGGCCGCCGCGCTCCGCGACGACGAGTTGCTGCGGTTCGAATTGTGTTGCGGCGTATCGGGTGTGCACTATCCCGACGACACCGGCCGCGAGCTGCATGCCTTCTATCCGCTGATGTCGATCACCCACAACCGCCGGATCAACCTCGAGGTGGCCTGCCCGGACGCCGACCCGCGCATCCCCTCGTTGTTCGGGGTTTATCCGACCTGCGACTGGCACGAGCGCGAGACCTATGACTTCTTCGGGATCGTCTTCGACGGGCACCCCGGCCTGACCCGGATCGAGATGCCCGACGACTGGGTCGGCCATCCGCAGCGCAAGGACTACCCGTTAGGTGGAGTACCCGTGGAATTCCAGGGTGCCCGGATACCCCCACCCGACCAGCGCAGGTCGTACCGATGAGCGATCCCGTGGTCGTGCTCGGCGGCCAGGACTGGGACGAGATCGTCGCCGCCGCGCGTTCCGGCGAGGCCGGTGAGCGCATCGTGGTCAACATGGGCCCGCAGCACCCGTCCACCCATGGCGTGCTGCGGCTGATCCTCGAGATCGAGGGCGAGACGGTGACCGAGGCCCGTTGCGGCATCGGCTACCTGCACACCGGGATCGAGAAGAACCTGGAGTACCGCACCTGGACCCAGGGCGTGACGTTCGTGACCCGGATGGACTACCTGTCGCCGTTCTTCAACGAAACCGCCTACTGCCTCGGGGTGGAGACGCTGCTCGGCATCACCGCCGACATCCCCGAGCGGGCCTCGGTGATCCGGGTCATGCTCATGGAGTTCAACCGCATCTCCTCGCACCTGGTGGCACTCGCTACCGGCGGGATGGAGTTGGGCGCGATGACGCCGATGTTCTTCGGATTCCGCGAACGCGAGCTGATCCTGACCCTCTTCGAGGCGATCACCGGGCTGCGGATGAACAACGCCTACATCCGTCCCGGGGGCGTGGCCGCCGACCTCCCCGAGGACGGGCCCGACCGGATCCGTGAACTGCTGAGGATCCTGCCCGGCCGCCTGCACGAACTCTCCGATCTGCTCACCGAGAGCTACATCTGGAAGGCCCGGACCCAGGGCGTCGGCTACCTCGACCTGACCGGCTGCATGGCGCTGGGCATCACCGGTCCGGTGCTTCGCTCCACCGGCCTGCCGCACGACCTACGCAAGTCCCAACCCTATTGTGGCTATGAGACGTACGATTTCGACGTCGTCACCGACACCGCGGCCGACTGCTACGGCCGGTACCTGATCCGGGTCGGAGAGATGCACGAGTCCCTGAAGATCGTGCAGCAGTGCCTGGACCGCCTGGAGCCGGGACCGGTGATGATCGCGGACAAGAAGCTGGCCTGGCCGGCCGACCTGCAACTCGGCCCGGACGGGCTGGGCAACTCCCCGGCCCACATCGCCAAGATCATGGGGACCTCCATGGAGGGCCTGATCCACCACTTCAAGCTCGTCACCGAGGGATTCCGGGTTCCCGCCGGGCAGGTCTACACCGCGGTGGAGTCGCCCCGCGGCGAACTCGGCGTGCACATGGTCTCAGACGGCGGAACCCGGCCCTACCGGGTGCACTACCGCGACCCGAGTTTCACCAATCTGCAAGCGGTGGCGGCGATGTGCGAGGGCGGCATGGTCGCCGACGTGATCGCAGCGGTGGCCAGTATCGACCCGGTGATGGGAGGCGTCGACCGATGAGCGTCGATCTGCCCCTGGGCCCGCGACCCGAGGAAGCCGGGCCGCCGATCGGCGGCCCCCCCGCCTATCCGCCGGAGGTCTCAGAGCGTCTGTCCGCCGATGCGGCCGACGTCATCGCCCGCTACCCGGAGCCGCGCTCGGCTCTGCTGCCGCTGCTGCACCTGGTGCAGTCCCAGGACGGCTACCTCACCGCCGCCGGAATCGGTTTCTGCGCAACCCAACTCGGCCTGAGCGAGGCCGAGGTGACCGCGGTCGCCACGTTCTACTCGATGTACCGGCGCACCCCCACCGGCGACTACCTCGTCGGGGTGTGTACCAACACCCTGTGCGCGGTGCTCGGCGGCGACGCCATCCTGGAGACCCTGGAGGCCGAACTGGAGGTTCATCCCGGTCAGACCACCGCCGACGGCAAGATCACCCTGGAGCACATCGAGTGCAATGCCGCGTGCGACTACGCCCCGGTGGTGATGGTCAACTGGGAGTTCTTCGACAACCAAACCCCCTCCAGCGCGGTCGAATTGGTGGCCGCCTTACGAGCCGGACAGACCGTCACGCCCACCCGGGGCGCGGCGCTGTGCCCGTTCCGCGAGACCTCACGGACGCTGGCCGGGCTGGGCTCGCCTACCGTCGACACGGCCGGGCCCGGCGCCCCGACTCTGGCCGGCCTAAAGGTTTACCGTGCGTTGAGTGAGGACTCAGGCAGCCAAAGTGCGGGTGACCCCGTGCGGGACTCCTCACTCAACGGGGAGCAACCATGCTGACCCCGGTGCTGAGCAGGTTCTGGGACGCGCCTGAACCGTGGACGCTGGAAACCTATCTTCGCCACGAGGGGTACCGGGGATTGCGCCGGGCGCTGAGCATGTCGCCGGAGGAGGTGATCACCGAGGTCAAGGAATCCGGTCTGCGGGGCCGCGGCGGCGCGGGCTTCCCGACGGGGACCAAGTGGTCGTTCATCGACCAGCGTTCGGCCAAGCCGCGCTACCTGGTCGTCAATGCCGATGAATCCGAGCCCGGCACCTGCAAGGACATGCCGCTGCTCCTGACCACCCCGCACTTCTTGGTCGAGGGCGCGATCATCGCCGCCTACGCGATCCGCGCCCGGCACGCCGTCGTCTACCTTCGCGGCGAGGTGGTCCCGGTGTTGCGGCGGTTGCAGGCTGCGGTGACCGAGGCCTACGACGCCGGGTATCTGGGTAGCAACATCCTGGGTTCGGGTTACGACCTCGACCTGATCGTGCACGCCGGGGCCGGCGCCTACATCTGCGGCGAGGAGACCGCCCTGCTGGACTCGCTGGAGGGCCGCCGCGGTCAACCCCGGCTGCGTCCGCCGTTCCCCGCCGTCGCCGGCCTCTACGCCTGCCCAACGGTGGTCAACAACGTCGAGTCCATCGCCAGCGTGCCGCCGATCATGGTCAACGGTGTGGACTGGTTCAAGTCGATGGGCACCGAGAAGTCCCCGGGGTTCACGCTGTACTCGCTGTCCGGACACGTCACCCGTCCCGGCCAGTACGAGGCCCCGCTGGGCATAACCTTGCGCGAACTGCTGGACTACGCCGGCGGGGTGCGGGCCGGCCACGAACTGAAGTTCTGGACACCGGGCGGCTCGTCCACCCCACTGCTCACCGCCGAACATCTCGACGTTCCACTGGACTACGAGGGCATGGGATCGGTGGGCTCGATGCTGGGCACCAAGGCGCTTCAGATCTTCGACGAGACCACCTGCGTGGTACGGGCGGTGCGCCGCTGGACGCAGTTCTACGCCCACGAGTCCTGCGGCAAGTGCACCCCGTGCCGGGAGGGCACCTACTGGCTGGCGCAGATCTACGCGCGCCTGGAGGACGGCCGCGGCACGCCTGAGGATCTCGACAAGCTGCTCGACATCTCCGAGGCGATCCTGGGCAAGTCGTTCTGCGCGCTGGGCGACGGCGCGGCTTCGCCGATCATGAGCTCGCTGAAGTACTTCCGCGCCGAGTACGAGGCCCACCTGGGCGGCGGCTGCCCGTTCGACCCGTACGCCTCCATGCTGGCCGTGCCCGAGGGGGTGGGAGCGTGAGCCCCCCCTTGCGCGCCCTGCGCGAGCAGACACAAAAGTCACCGACACGCCGAGCATCCGGGGAACTTTGTGTCTGCTCGCGGCAGGAAGGCGGCCGGTATGACTGAAGCGCGCGAGGCCGCCCAGCACACCGACCTCGTCACCGTCACCATCGACGACACCACCGTCTCGGTGCCCAAGGGCACGCTGGTGATCCGGGCCGCCGAACTGATCGGGGTCCAGATCCCCCGGTTCTGCGACCACCCGTTGCTCGAGCCCGTCGGCGCCTGCCGGCAATGCCTGGTCGAGATCGAAGGCCAGCGCAAACCGATGGCCAGCTGCACCGTCGCCGTCACCGACGGGATGGTGGTGCGCACCCAGCTCACCTCCCCTGCCGCCGAGAAGGCCCAGCAGGGTGTCATGGAACTGCTGCTGATCAACCACCCGCTGGACTGTCCGGTCTGCGACAAGGGCGGCGAGTGCCCGCTGCAGAACCAGGCGATGGCCACCGGCCGGGCCGAGACCCGGTTCACCGACATCAAGCGCACCTTCCCCAAACCGATTCCGCTGTCCAGCGAGGTGCTGCTGGATCGCGAGCGCTGCGTGCTGTGCGCCCGCTGCACCCGCTTTTCCAACCAGATCGCCGGCGACCCGTTCATCGAATTGCTCGAACGCGGCGCGCTGCAGCAGGTCGGCATCGCCCCCGGCGCCGCCTTCGACTCCTACTTCAGCGGCAACACCGTGCAGATCTGCCCGGTCGGCGCGCTCACCGGGGCCGCCTACCGCTTCCGCGCCCGTCCCTTCGACCTGGTGTCCTCCCCCAGCGTCTGCGAACACTGCGCATCGGGCTGCGCGCAGCGCACCGATCACCGCCGCGGCGTGGTGCTGCGGCGGCTGGCCGGCGATGACCCCGCGGTCAACGAGGAGTGGAATTGCGACAAGGGCCGCTGGGCCTTCGCCTACACCCGGGTGGGCGACCGCATCGACACCCCGATGGTGCGCGACGACGGCGGTACCCTGCGCCCGGCCTCGTGGTCGGAGGCGCTCACCCGGGCGGCGGCCGGGCTCGCGAACGCCCGAACCGGGGTGCTCGTCGGCGGCCGGGTAACGAACGAGGACGCCTACGCCTACGCCAAGTTTGCCCGAATGGCGCTGCGCACCAATGACATCGACTTCCGATCGCGCCCGCACTCCGACGAGGAGACGCAGTTCCTCGCCCGTACCGCCGGCCAGCCCACGCCGTTGACCTACGACGACCTGGAGACCGCACGGGCCGTGGTACTCGTCGGGTTCGAGCCCGAAGAGGAGTCGCCGATCGTCTTCCTGCGGCTGCGCAGGGCGGTCCGCCGGCGCGGCCTGCCGGTGATCACACTCGCACCGTTCATCTCGCGGGGGGCGGCCAAGCTGTCCGCCCGGCTGGTTCCCGTCGCTCCCGGCGGCGAGGCGGCGGCCCTGAACGAACTGGCCGAACAGATGCCCGAGGGCACCGTCATCCTGGCCGGGGAACGGTTGGCCACCAGTCCCGGGGCACTCTCTGCGGCGGCCCGGGCCGGGGCAAGGCTGGCGTGGATCCCGCGCCGCGCCGGTGAGCCAGGGGCACTGGCGGCCGGCTGCCTTCCGACCCTGCTTCCCGGCGGTCGTCCGGTCGCCGATTCCCTTGCTCGCCAACAGGTCAGCGCCGCCTGGGGGGGCGCACATCTCCCCGATGAGCCGGGCCGCGACACCGCGGCGATCCTGGCCGCCGCGGCAAGCGGCGAACTCGACGCCCTGCTGATCGGCGGAGTCGAGCCCGCCGACCTTGCCGACCCGCAGGCCGCTCTGGCGGCCGTGGAGGCCGCCGGGTTCGTCGTGAGCCTTGAAGTTCGCCAGTCGGCCATTACCGAACGGGCCGACGTCGTCATCCCGGTCGCACCGGTCGCCGAGAAAGCGGGTTCGTTCACGAACTGGGAAGGCCGGGCGCGCCCGTTCGGCGCGGCGCTGGAATCCAACGCCGCCCCGGACCTGCGAGTGCTGCACACCCTGGCCAGAGAGCTCGGCGTGGACCTAGGCGTGCCCAGCATCGAAAAGGCCCGCGCCGACATGGCGGCATTGGGTGTCTGGGACGGCGAACGCCCCGCCGCCCCCGACCTGCCTCCGGCCGCGCCCCCCACTCCACCGCCCGGCAAGGCGATACTCGCCGGCTGGCGGATGCTGTTGGACCGCGGTCGGTTGCAGGACGGCGAACCTCATCTGGCCGGCACCGCCCATCCCGCGGTGGCGCGGATCTCGGCGGCGACGGCCGCTGCGATCGGCGCTCAGGACGGCGGGATGCTGACCGTGGCCAGCGAGCACGGAACAATCAGCCTGCCGTTGGCCGTCACCGAGATGCCCGACGGGGTTGTCTGGCTGCCGCTGAACTCGCCGGGGTCAGCGGTGCACGACGATCTGCGCGTCACAGCCGGGGCAGTCGTCCGCATCGAGGCGGGAGGGATCTGATGACCTATCCGGACCCCACCGTGTTCGGGCTGGACCCGTGGTGGCTGATCGTCGTCAAGGCCGTCGGCGTCTTCGCCTTCCTGCTGCTGACCGTGCTGGTGGCGATCCTCGCCGAACGGAAACTGCTGGGCCGCATGCAGATGCGGTACGGCCCCAACCGGGTGGGCCCGCTGGGACTCCTGCAATCCGCGGCAGACGGCATCAAGCTGGCGCTTAAGGAGGGTCTGGTCCCGGCCGGGGTGGACAAACCGATCTACCTTCTGGCGCCGGTGATCTCGGTGTTCTGCGCCATCATGGCCTTCGCCGTCATCCCGCTCGGGCCGGTGGTGTCGGTGTTCGGCCACCGGACCCCGCTGCAGCTCACCGACCTGCCGGTCGGGGTGCTCTACATACTCGCGATCACCTCGATCGGGGTGTACGGAATCGTGCTGGCGGGCTGGGCATCCGGGTCCACCTACCCACTGCTGGGCGGTCTGCGTTCCAGCGCGCAGGTGGTCTCCTACGAGATCGCGATGGCGCTGTGTTTCGCGGCGGTGTTCCTGTACTCGGGCACCATGTCCACGTCCGGGATCGTTGCCGGCCAGACCCAGACCTGGTACGTCTTCCTGCTGCTGCCCTCCTTCGCCATCTACCTCACCGCGATGGTGGGTGAGACCAACCGGGCGCCGTTCGACCTGCCCGAGGCCGAGGGCGAACTCGTCGGGGGCTTCCACACCGAGTACTCCTCGCTGAAGTTCGCGATGTTCTTCCTCGCCGAGTACGTCAATATGGCCACCGTCGCGGCGCTGGCCAGCACCCTGTTCCTCGGCGGCTGGCGCGCCCCCTGGCCGATCAGCCTGATCGGCGCCGCCAACACCGGGTGGTGGCCGCTGCTGTGGTTCGTCGCCAAGGTATGGCTGTTCCTTTTCCTGTTCATGTGGCTGCGCGCGACGCTGCCGCGGCTGCGCTACGACCAGTTCATGGCGCTGGGCTGGAAGCTGCTGATCCCGGTGTCGCTGGCGTGGATCCTGGTGGTCGCCGTCCTTCGCACCACCCACACCGACGGGGTCATCCCCAACCTGCTGGCCGCCGCGGCACTGCTCGGCGCGCTCCTCGGCATCAACGCCCTGCGTCACAGGCGAATCGACCGCCGGACGCCGCCGCCGACACCCCCGCCGGCCGGATCATTCCCGGTCCCCCCGCTACCGAGGCCCAAGGAGGCTGCCCGTGGGTAAGTTCCTCGACGCCGTCGCCGGTTTCCGGGTGACGTTCTCGACGATGTTCAAAAAGCCCATCACCGAGCAGTACCCGGAGCAACCCGGCCCGACGGCACCGCGCTACCACGGCCGCCACCAGCTCAACCGGTATCCCGACGGGCTGGAGAAGTGCATCGGCTGCGAGCTGTGCGCCTGGGCCTGCCCGGCCGACGCCATCTACGTCGAAGGTGCCGACAACACCGAGGAACAACGCTTCTCCCCCGGCGAACGGTACGGCCGGGTTTACCAGATCAACTACCTGCGCTGCATCGGCTGCGGGCTGTGCATCGAGGCCTGCCCCACCCGGGCGCTGACCATGACCGCCGACTACGAGATGGCCGACGACAACCGCGGCGACCTGATCTACGGCAAGGACAAGCTGCTGGCCCCGCTGCAGCCCGGGATGCAGGCCCCGCCGCACCCGATGTCGCCCGGCATGAACGATGACGACTATTACCTGGGCCGGGTCCGGCCCGCTGGCGACCCGGAGGCGACCCGGTGAACGCGGAGGCGGTCGCCTTCTGGGTGCTCGGCACGGTCGCCGTGATCGGCGCCCTGGCGGTCGTGGCCGCACCAAAGGCGGTGTACTCGGCGCTCGCCTTGGCGACGACGATGATCTCGCTGGCGATCCTTTACGTGACGCTGGACGCGCCCTTCCTCGGCGTCGTGCAGGTCGTGGTCTACACCGGCGCGGTGATGATGCTCTTCCTGTTCGTGCTGATGCTCATCGGCGTCGACTCCGCACAGTCGCTGGTGGAGACCATTCGCGGCCAGCGGGTCGCCGCCGTTCTGGCCGGGCTCGGTTTCGGCCTACTGCTGATCGCCGGCATCGGCAGCGCCACGACATCGGGGTTCACCGGGCTTCAGGCGGCCAACGAGCGCGGCAACGTGCAGGGGCTGGCGGAACTGATCTTCACCCGCAACCTGTGGGCCTTCGAACTGACCAGCGCCCTGCTGATCACCGCCGCCCTCGGCGCGATGGTGCTGGCACACCGGGAACGCTTCGAGCGTCGCAAGACCCAGCGCGAGATGGCCGTGGAACGGTTCCGCGACGGCAGCCGGGCCACCCCGCTGCCCAACCCGGGCGTCTACGCCCGGCACAACGCCGTGGACACCCCGGCCCGGCTGCCCGACGGGTCCGACGAGCGGACGTCGGTCAACGCGACCCTGCGGGAGACCCGATGAACCCGCACAACTACCTGTACCTGTCAGCCCTGCTGTTCACCATCGGCGCCGCCGGGGTGCTACTGCGGCGCAACGCCATCGTCATGTTCATGTGCGTCGAACTGATGCTCAACGCCGGAAACCTTGCCTTCGTCACCTTCGCCCGCATGCACGGCGAACTCGAGGGCCAGGCGGTGGCGTTCTTCACCATGGTCGTCGCGGCCTGCGAGGTGGTCGTCGGCCTGGCCATCATCGTCGCCATCTTCCGCACCCGTCGCAACGCCGACGTGGACGAGTCCCACCTGCTGCGGAACTGAGGGCGGACATGACGACACTGCTGTGGCTGACCATCGCGCTGCCCCTGGCCGGCGCGACGGTGCTGTTACTCGGCGGGCGCGCCACCAACGCCTGGGGCCACCTGCTGGCCTGTGCGACGGTGATGGGATCCTTCGCCTCCGGGGCGGCGCTTTTCGCCCATCTGCTCGGCCTGCCCGCCGCGGACCGGGCGGTGCACGAAACCCTGTTCTCCTGGGTGCCGGTGGGTGTGCTGCGGGTTGACTTCGGCCTGCAGTTCGACGCGCTGTCAGCGTGTTTCGTGCTGCTGATCACCGGCGTCGGCGCGCTGATCCACATCTACTCGATCGGCTACATGGCCCACGACCCGGATCGCCGGCGCTTCTTCGCCTACCTG
The DNA here is from genome assembly GCA_020637165.1 of Mycolicibacterium sp. GTDB lineage: Bacteria > Actinomycetota > Actinomycetes > Mycobacteriales > Mycobacteriaceae > Mycobacterium. Next base: position 64,835 of record JACJWN010000012.1, read on the forward strand.
AACCTGTTCGTCGCCGCGATGCTGCTGCTGGTGCTGGCCGACAACTACCTCGGCCTCTATGCCGGCTGGGAGGGCGTCGGCCTGGCCTCCTACCTGCTGATCGGCTTCTGGTCGGCCAAGCCCAGCGCCGCCACCGCCGCCAAGAAGGCCTTCGTTGTCAACCGGGTCGGGGACATGGGCCTGGCGATCGCCCTGATGGTCATGGTCGCCACGGTCGGCTCGGTCGGCTTCGCCCCGGTCTTCGACGCCGCGCCCCGAATGAGCGAGGGCGCGCTGACCGCGATCGGCCTGCTGCTGCTGCTCGGAGCGTGCGGCAAGAGCGCCCAGGTGCCGCTGCAGTCCTGGCTCGGCGACGCCATGGAGGGCCCCACCCCGGTGTCGGCGCTGATCCACGCCGCCACCATGGTGACCGCCGGGGTGTACCTGATCGTGCGCTCCGGTCCGCTGTTCAACCTCGCCCCGGCCGCCCAGACCGCGGTGGTGATCGTCGGCGCCGTCACGCTGCTGTTCGGCGCGATCATCGGCTGTGCGAAGGACGACATCAAGAAGGCGCTGGCCGCCTCCACCATGAGCCAGATCGGCTACATGGTGCTGGCCGCCGGACTCGGCCCGGCCGGCTACGCGGTGGCGATCCTGCACCTGCTCACCCACGGCTTCTTCAAGGCCGGGCTGTTCCTCGGCGCCGGCTCGGTGATGCACGCGATGAGCGACGAGACCGATATGCGCCGCTACGGCGAACTGCGCGCGGTACTGCCCATCACCTTCGTCACCTTCGGACTGGGTTACCTGGCCATCATCGGGGTGCCGCCGTTCGCCGGCTTCTTCTCCAAGGACGCCATCATCGAAGCCGCCTTCAACGCCGGCGGGCTTCGCGGCCTGCTGCTGGGCGGCGCCACCCTGCTCGGGGCGGCGATCACCGCCTACTACATGACCCGAGTGATGCTGCTGACCTTCTTCGGCACCGCGCGCTGGACCGCCAAGATCGCCGAAAAGTACCCGCACGAGTCCCCGCCGGTGATGACCGCACCGATGATCGTGCTGGCCATCGGGTCGGTCGGTGCCGGCGCGGTGCTGGCCCTGGGGCACACCCTGGCAAGCTGGCTGGAACCGGTCGTCGGGACCTACGAAGCCCACCACGCCGTGCCGGCCTGGGTCACCACCGTCGCCGCCCTGACCGCCGTGGCGGTGGGCGTGGGGATCGCCTACCGGCAGTACGCCAACCGTAGGGTGCCGCAGACCGCCCCGCAGGACGTCTCGGCGCTGACCGTGGCCGCCCGGCGCGACCTCTACGGCGACGCGGTCAACGAGGCGGTCTTCGAGCGCGGCGGCCGTCAGGTGACCCGGGCGTTGGTCACCGTCGACGACGTCGCCGTCGAAGGCGCGGTGCGCGGTCTGGCGGCCGCCGTCGGCCGGGTCTCCGACGGGTTGCGCGGCCTGCAGACCGGGTTCGCCCGCTCCTATGCCCTGACGATGCTGGCCGGGGCGGGCTTGTTCGCCGGCGCGGTCCTGATCACGGCGATGTGGCGGTGATCCGGTGACCTTCCCCATCCTGAGCGCGCTGTGGGCAGTCCCGGTGCTGGGCGCCATCGCCATTCTGCTACTGCCGGCCTCGATGCGGATGGCCGCCAAGTACGGCGGCCTGGCCGTGTCGCTGGCGGTGCTGGGCCTCGCGGTGGTGCTCGCCACCCGGTTCGACCCGTCCGGTCAGCGATACCAGTTCGTCGAGAACCGCCCGTGGATCGAGTCCTTCGGAACGGGCTACATCCTCGGCGTGGACGGGATCGCTTTGGCCTTGGTGGTACTCACCGCCGTGCTGATGCCGTTGCTGCTGATCGCCGGATGGAACGACGCCGACGCCGCCCCCGGTAGCGCGGTCCGCTGGACGCATGGCTACGTGGCACTGATGCTGGCGGTCGAGGGCATGGTGCTGATGTCGCTGGTCGCCCTGGACATCCTGCTGTTCTACGTGTTCTTCGAGGCGATGCTGATCCCGATGTACTTCCTCATCGGCGGGTTCGGCGGGGCGGACCGGTCCCGCGCGGCGGTGAAGTTCCTGCTCTACAACCTCTTCGGCGGGCTGATCATGCTGGCTGCCCTCATCGGTCTGTATGTGGTGACCGCCAACAGCAAGGCCTTCGACGGCGGAACCTTCGACTTCCGCGGGATCGCCGACGCCGTCGCCGACGGCAGATTCGTCATGCAACCGGCGGTGGCCCACGCGATCTTCCTCGGCTTCCTGTTCGCCTTCGCCGTCAAGGCACCGCTGTGGCCGCTGCACCGCTGGCTGCCCGACGCCGCCGTGCAGGCCACCCCGGCCTCGGCGGTGCTGATGATGGCCGTAATGGACAAGGTCGGCACGTTCGGGATGCTGCGCTACTGCCTGCCGCTGTTCCCGGACTCCGCCACGCTGTTCCGGCCCATGGTGATCACGCTGGCGGTCATCGGCATCGTCTACGGCGCGATCCTGGCGATCGGCCAGACCGATGTGATGCGGCTGATCTCCTACACCTCGATCAGCCACTTCGGCTTCATCATCCTGGGCATCTTCGTAATGACCAGCCAGGGCCAGTCCGGCTCCACGCTCTACATGGTCAACCACGGCATCGCCACCGCGGCGCTGTTCCTGATCGCCGGGTTCCTGGTCAGCCGTCGCGGCAGCCGGGCCATCGCCGACTACGGCGGGGTGCAGAAGGTCGCGCCGGTGCTGGCCGGCACCTTCCTGATGGCCGGGCTGGCCACCTTGTCGCTGCCCGGGATGGCGCCGTTCATCAGCGAATTCCTGGTCCTGGTGGGCACCTTCACCCGCTACCCGGTCTTCGCGGTACTCGCCGCGTCCGCCCTGGTCCTGTCGGCGGTCTATGTGCTGTGGATGTACCAGCGGATGATGACCGGGCCGGTCACCTCCGGCAACGAGGACCTCACCGACCTCAAGAAACGCGAACTGGTGGTGGTGGCCCCGTTGATCGCGCTGCTGCTGACGCTCGGGGTCTATCCCAAACCGGCCCTGGACGTCATCAATCCCGCCGTCGAGCACACGCTGACCTCGATCCACCAGTCCGACCCGGTGCCCACGCTGACGGCGGGAGGTTCGCGGTGACCACGGCGATTCCCACGCCCAGCATCGAGTACGGCGTCCTGTCCCCCATCCTGATCGTGCTCGGCGTCGCGGTCGCCGGTGTGCTGGTCGAGGCCTTCACCCCCCGCCGGGCCCGCTACGCCACCCAGGTGACCCTCAGCGTGACCGGGTTGCTGGCCGCATTCGGGGCGCTGGCGCAGGTCTACCGGGACACCACGGCCGGCCGCACCGCCGCTGTCGGTGCCGTGGTCATCGACCGGCCCGGGCTGTTCCTGCAGGGCGCTATCCTGCTGATCGGTGTGCTCGGCGTGCTGCTGATCGGCGAGCGGCGCAACGGATTCGACTCCGGCGCCGAAGGGCTGGACGCTTTCACCCCGCAGGCTTCGGCGAGCCCCGGCAGCCTCACCGAAGCCGTGGCCATCAAGGCGCGCAACGCCCAGACCGAGGTGTTCCCGCTGACCATGTTCGCCGTCGGCGGCATGATGATCTTCCCCGCGGCCGGGGATCTGCTGACCATGTTCATCGCCCTGGAAGTGCTGTCGCTGCCGCTGTACCTGATGTGCGGCCTGGCCCGGTACCGCCGGCTGCAATCCCAGGAAGCATCGCTGAAGTACTTCCTGCTGGGGGCTTTCTCCTCGGCGTTCTTCCTCTACGGCATGGCATTGCTGTACGGATATGCAGGAACCCTCAGTCTCACCGGCATCGCCGAGGCGCTGCGCACGGGAAGCGACGGCGATTCCCTGGCGCTGACCGGCGTGGGGTTGGTGGCGGTCGCCCTGCTGTTCAAGGTCGGCGCGGTGCCGTTCCACTCCTGGGTGCCCGATGTCTATCAGGGCGCGCCCACGCCAATCACCGGGTTCATGGCCGCTACCACAAAGATCGCCGCGTTCGGTGCGCTGATGCGCGTGCTCTACGTCGCGGTGCCGGTGCTGGCCGAGGACTGGCGGCCCGCGCTGTGGGTGGTGGCGATCCTGACCATGGCGCTGGGCACCATCGCCGCGATCAGCCAGAAGGACGTCAAGCGCATGCTGGCGTACTCGGCGGTGGCGCACACCGGCTTCATCCTCACCGGCGTGATCGCCGGCAACCCCGCGGGGGTGTCGGGCACGCTGTTCTACCTGGCGGCCTACGGGTTCAGCACGGTGGGCGCCTTCGCCGTCGTCGGCGTGGTGCGTGACCGCGACGGCGGCGAGCAGACCGACCTGGCCCGCTGGGCGGGCCTGGGCCGGCGCTATCCGCTTGTCGGCCTGGTTTTCTCGCTGTTTCTGCTCGCCTTCGCAGGGATCCCGCTGACCAGTGGCTTCGTCGGCAAGTTCGCCGTATTCAAGGCCGCCGGTCAGGGCGGGGCCATCCCGCTGGTGATCGTCGGAGTGGTGGCCAGCGCCATCGCCGCCTACTTCTACGTGCGGGTGATCGTGCTGATGTTCTTCACCGAACCGCCCGAGGACGCGCCGCTGGTGATGCCGCCGAGTTCGATGAGCGTGGCGGCGATCGGGGTGAGCGCTTCGGTGACTTTCGCCCTGGGCGCCCTGCCCCAGCCCCTGCTCGACCTGGCCGGCGCCTCGACCGCGTTCTTCGCGAAATAATCCTCAGGCTTAAGGTTTTTCACACAAAACCGGCGCTTCGGCTGCTTCAGTGTGATACCTGTTCGTAATGCCGCGAGAAGGCGCGATGAGGCGCAGCGTCACTGTGACGCTGTCGGCCGATCTCGCCTCCCGGATTCGAATCACCACGGGTTCGCGGCGTCGCAGTTGATGACGACGCCGGCTCTCTCCGGCATCGCCCCGAGTTTCTAGGTCCAGGAGGCCGCTCATGTGCGCCGATAGCGTTTCCCCCCGGCAGTCGTCCGGTCGTCACCGTCGCAGCGCCTTGACCGCCGGCCGGCCCCTCGGCCTGACCGTGACGGCCCCCCTGCGCTCGACCCACCACGTCGGCCGGGTCGGCGCGCTGGCGGTCGCACTCGGGGTGGGCACCGCGATCCTGGGCTTCAGCGCGACCGCTGCTGCCGAGACCGGCCGCGGCGATTCCGCCGGCTCGGCCGGGGATGAGTCCAGCCGCTCGGGGAACTCTCGACCCGCGCCCGCCAACACCCGGGCCGGCAACCGCCGGGGCGCACCCGCTGCGGCGCAGGACGCCGCACCCGTATCGGCTCCGGACGTCCCGACCAGCGAGGCGGTCAACGGCGGCACCGTCCCGACCACCGCGCAGCGCCGTGCCGCCGGACGCTCCACTCCTGCCGAGCAGAGCACCCAGGACCGCAACGACGTTCCGGACTCGCTCTCCGACACCGCCGGGTCCGCCGAGGCGCCTGCACCGGCCACACCGCCGTCCTACGGCGGCACAACGGGCCTGGCTGACGACTCGGTGCCGTCGGGGATCGGAGAGCTACTGTCGGCCGTCTCAGGCGGAGGCGCACTCGCCCAGGCCGCAGCTACGACCGAGATCGTCGCCGCCAGGCCGGTCCCGAGCGCCTCAGCGGTCCAGGAACCGCCCGTCATGGCCGCGGCCGCACCGGACGGCACGCTGGCCGCATCCGACGCCGACCCCTCGGCCTTGCTCGGCGCGGACGGCGGCGGACTGCCCGGCGCCGAGACCCTGGCTTGGGCCGCACTCGCCGCGGCGCGGCGGGAGGATCTGGCCGGGGCGACACCGGAGGTGGCTCCAGCGGCCGCGGTGGGCGCGGCGGAGACCGTGGATACCACCGTCGGTGCTGCGCGAACCATCACAATCGCAGGACTCTCGACTTACTCGGGTCAAGTGGGCACCATAATCAAGATCACAGGTAATTCGTTCAACCCCGTCGGTTTACCCGTCAAAGTTGATGCTGTGTATTTCGGGTGCAGCAATAGTTCGTCTACATGCACGGGTGGCACAAAAACAACGCCTAGCAGCGTATCCAACACCGAAATCACTGTCCAAGTTCCACAGGGCGCCACAACCGGTTACATTCAGGTCTACGCCCCCACCACACCAACCGCCTCGTGGTCGACCTACAGCCCGCAGCCGTTCACCGTGGAAGCGTCGGTCCCCGCGCCGACAATTTCCGGATTGAGTTCAAACTCGGGCGTGGTGGGCGAATCGGTGACAATCACAGGCACTAACTTCAACCAGAATGCCACCGTGAAATTCGGATGCGCCGCGGCAAGCTGCGGTAAGACCGCGCCGGATGCGACGTCCATTACTTTCGTCGACCCACAGACAATCCAGGCCCAAATCCCCAAGGGTGCCCCGAACGGTTACCTTCAGGTCGCTACCGCCAGTGGCGCTGCGTACAGCCCGAATTCGTTCACTGTCAACACACCCAGCATCACCAATATTGATCCCGCCACGGGCACCGCAGGTTCGCCCCTCACCATCAACGGATCGTTCTTCTCGGGCACAACACTTGTGACCTTCGCCGGTGGCGCGGACGGCAAAGGTGTCCCCGTGTTTCAGAGTGGCTTCGAGGTGCTCAACGGCGGCGACAAGGCGTCACAAATTATTGTCAGCGCCATTCCCACCGGCGCTCAGACCGGCCAAATTCTGGTATCCACACCGAATGGCGTCCTCAAGGGCCCGACTTGGACCAACGCCACCCAGCCGACGATTGCCTCCATCACTCCGACCACAGGTAATATCGGCTCCCAGGTCACGATCAACGGCTCCAATTTCACCAATGGCAGCGGCGAATCTGTGGTTCAGTCCGTGCAATTCACCTCGTTGGGTGCGCCTGAGCAATCTGGGGCTTCGGTAAAGACGCCGACGATTCTCGTCGACGCACAGTTCGAAGTAGTTTCAGATACACAAATCACTGCCGTAGTCCCAGACAAAGCGACCAATGGACCCGTGGTAGTAACGACTTCAGAGGGCTCTGCGACAAGTGGAACTACCGAATACACGATACGTATCGGCGATTATCCGGCACCAGCGGATTGGTTAGGTACAGGGTTTGACAGCAATCTTGTCAAAACCGCGATCGGTGAATTCCACGGCTACGTATCAACTGCGATCGCCGACGCTGTCGTGCAGACCCTTCCCACATCGGGGCCGTCGGGTCGGTGCGTGAAGGACGGCTGCCCGATACCTGAGGGCCAATCCACACCGTCGGTTGCCAACACAATCGGCGAATACGGTTACAACATCATCTATGCGCTCATGGGAGCGCCAGACCTGAAAGTTGCCGGCAATCAGGCCAAATGGGACGCCAACGTCGGCAATCAAGTTGCGAGCCTGGCGTCACAAGCCAATCTGCTCACCTTCATCTCTGACACTATCGCCAGCGCATCTCCAGTCCTTGGTTCGACAGTGGGTAACGCAGTCGCGACCTTCGTTCAAAAGTCATTCGGGAACACGGAACTAGCGACGGCGTTCGCCCCGTTCCTCGAAGCGCTGGATCTTCCCACCGGTTCCGTTAAGGCCGTCTCATTCCTTAACACAGCCGGCAAAGACGGGATCAGCGCGGCTCTGCTGAGCACGTTCAAACCTGCCCAAGCACAGCAGGCGCTGGTCACGTTCTTCAAAGACCCTGCCGTGCAAGGGGTTCTGCAGGACGCTGCGACCAGCGCAGTCAAGGTGCTGTTCGGCCTGCAAAGCCCGGACTGGGAGGGGGCTCCGCAACCGCCCTCCAACGCTGTTGCGGATTATCTCGGCCAACTCGGTGCCACGGCATTGTTAGGCGACGGCAGTCCCTACTCGCCGGCTCTGGGCGACACGATCAGCGGTGCGGTCACCGGCCTTTTCACGAATATCGGCACACCTGTGGCGACCGATGCCGGGAACGCCCTGGTCACCCTCCTCAATTGGGCGCCGCCCCTCTTGGGCCAGCAGGACGTGCCGACCGTTCTCTCGAACACCGTCGTCAACGGCCTCTTTGGCGCGTTGCAGAGCGGTTGTACGGAATGCAAGCCCCTTCCGTTCCCAGATCAGCCGCCGTTGTTGCCGTCATTGGCTCCGGCGGCCGGCGATGCGGTGACCGTTTTCGTTGGTTCGTTGCTGTCTGACAGTTCGGTCGATCAGGCCCTTGGTGCGTTCATCACTGATCTTGTTCCTGGTGTGTTGGCTAACCAGGGGGTTCAGGACGATATCGAGGCGCAGGTATCTGATGCGGTTTCGTCGGTGTTGGGTGATGGCCTAGGTGCGGTGGTGGGTCCCCAGATCGGTGGCGCGGTGGTCGACTTGGTGACCAATGCCGCGGTGAGCAGTGCGCTCACGACGTTTGTAGACACCGCGTTGGGAGATTTTCTGGGTTCCTTCGGTGTGGTCTCGACGTTGGCTGATGCGGCCGGCACGTTGGCCACCGCGCAGTTGGACGGCACCATCGCCGATGTGCTGCCGACGGTGGTGCAGGAGTTGAAGACCGACGCCGCTATCGACAACGGGGTCGACGCCGGTGTCACCGCGGCGGTGGCGGGACTGTTGGGCGACACCGCGGTGTGGACTGAGGTCGATGGCGTTGTGTCGTCGCTGGTGGTCACGCTGCTCGGGGACCAGGCGGTCCAGGACGCCGTGAGTGCGTGGGTGGCCAACGAGGTCAACAAGAATCTCGGGTTCGGGCCGATTTCAGTGGTGGGCGATCAGATCGGCGCCGCGGTAGTCTCGCTGCTGACCAACCCGGTGGTCCAGACCGGGCTACAGGGAGTGCTGGACACCTTGTTCAGCGACTTCTGGGGCACGCCCGGTGTGGTGACCGCGTTCTCCGAGGCGATCGGCGCCTTGGCGTCGGCGACGTTGAGCGGGGATCCCGACGCGCTGACGAACTTCGCGCAGACTCTGCAAACCAACGCCGCCGTGCAGACCGGGGTGCAGACGGCCTTCGGTGCCGCGGTGGCGCAGTTCCTCGGCGACAGCACCCTGTGGGCCGCGGTCGACCAGACACTCTCGACGACGGTCGTCTCGCTGACCACCGATCCGGTGGTCCTCGCCGCGATCGGCACCGGGGTGTCCGACCTGGTCGTGAACGCACTCGGTGAGCCGCTGGGTTCAGCGGTGGGTCCGCAGGTCGGGGACGCGGTGGTGGCGCTGGTGAGCAATCCCGCTGTCGCGAGCGCTTTGCTGGGCGTGGTCGACACCCTATTTTCGGACTTCATCAGTGCGCCGGGTGTGGTGGACGCCTTCTCCGGTGCGGCCAGCCAGTGGGCGCTGGTGCTGCTGACCACAGGAAGCCTCGCCGCAGCGACGAAGGCGGCACAGCAGGAGTTGGAGGACAGCGCCGCGGTCGACAACGCCGTGGACGTCTCGGTCACCGCCGCGGTGGCCGAACTGCTCGGCGACGGCCAGGTCTGGGCCGCCGTCGATGCGACGCTGACCACCCTGGTCACCGACGTCCTCGGCGACGAACCG
>JACJWN010000013.1 GCA_020637165.1 Mycolicibacterium sp.
TTCTCGGCCAGTGTGCTGGGCGGAGGCTGCTGGGCGTGGGCCTCGACCGCGGCCTCCACTCCCGCGCCGACGATCTCGGCGACGAACGCCTCCAGATCGGCGTGCGGCACGTAGTGGTCGGCGAAGCCCAGTGCGACCGCGTCGGCCCCGGTGAAGGGCGCCCCGGTAAGGGCGGCGTGCAAGCCCAGGTTTCCGGGCGCCCTCGACAACAGGAAGGTGCCGCCGACATCGGGGATGAAGCCGATGCCGACCTCGGGCATCGCGATCTTGGACCGGTCGGTCGCTACCCGGATGTTGCCGTGCGCGCTGACGCCGACTCCGCCACCCATCACGATGCCGTCCATGAGGGCCACGTAGGGCTTGGGGAAGCGGCCGATGCGGGCGTTCAGGCGGTACTCGTCGAACCAGAACTGCCGGGCTTCGGCGCCGTCGGCCCGCGCGCTGTGGTAGATCGCCACGACATCCCCGCCGGCGCAGAGTCCGCGCTCGCCGGAACCGGTGAGGACGACGGCGCGAACGCTGCCGTCCTGCGTCCACCGCTCGAGTGCGGCGTCGATGGCGCCGACCATCGTGTGCGTCAGCGAGTTGATCGCCCTGGGCCGGTTGAGCGCGAGGAAGCCGACCCCGCCCTCGACGTGGGCGAGGACCTCGGCGGTCTCGGGACTCACCTGCGCATCTCTCCTCGGAATCGGCTGAACCAAAGCTTGGATCTCCAACTTTTACCAGGGTCGATCCGGCAGGCCGCCACCGGCATGGGGGGTAAGGTTGTCCTACAACGGCGAAACTGTGAGGTTCCTGGGAACCGATCGGGAACAATCGTTCGTTGACTCAGTGTTCGACTCGTTCGCTGACGCAGTGTTCTACACACTCACTTGAGAGGATCCACGGTGCGGGAATCCAGCAACCCGGTATTTCGTTCGCTGCCTAAACAACAGGGCGGCTACGCGCAGTTCGGCGCCGGTATCGCCGGCGCCACCCAACAGGTGGGTTACCAGGCAGAGCCCTACACGACCTACCCGCCGCAGACCGGTGTCTCGCGGCCCATGACTATCGACGACGTCGTCACCAAGACCGGAATCACCCTCGGTGTGCTGTCCGTGGTGGCGGTGATCTCGTACTTCATCGTCGGAGGCAATCCCTCGCTGGCGATGCCGTTCACCCTGGTCGGTGCCCTCGGCGGTCTGGGCCTGGTGCTCGTCGCCACCTTCGGCCGCAAGCAGGACAACCCGGCCATCGTGCTCAGCTACGCCGCTCTGGAGGGCCTGTTCCTGGGCGCCATCTCCTGGGTTTTCGGCAACGTTGTGGTGGCCGATGGGAACGCGGGCGCGCTGATAACCCAGGCCGTCCTCGGCACCACCGGGGTGTTCTTCGGCATGCTCGTGGTCTACAAGACCGGCGCCATCCGGGTCACCCCGAAGTTCACCCGATTCCTGGTGGCCGGCATGGTCGGCGTCCTGGTGCTGATGCTCGGCAACCTTGTGCTCGGCATGTTCGGCGTTGGCGGCGGCGAGGGTATGGGCCTGCGGTCCGGTGGTCCGCTGGCCATCATCTTCTCGCTGGTGTGCATCGGCCTGGCGGCCTTCAGCTTCCTCGTCGACTTCGACTCTGCCGATCAGATGATCCGCGCCGGGGCGCCGGAGAAGGCGGCCTGGGGCGTCGCCTTGGGCCTGACTGTCACCCTGGTCTGGCTTTACATCGAGATCCTGCGCCTGCTGAGCTACTTCCAGCAGGACTAGCTCACCGCGCCGATTCTGCGCCCAGGTCGCGATTTGTTCATAGATCGCTACCTGGGCGCAGTCTCGTTATGACGCGGGTCAGCTCAGCCGCTCGATCACCATCGCCATACCCTGCCCGCCGCCCACGCACATGGTCTCCACACCGAACGTCTTGTCGTGGGTCGACAGGTTGTTGAGCAGCGTGGCAGTGATGCGGGCCCCGGTCATGCCGAACGGATGCCCAAGGGCGATCGCACCACCGGAGACGTTGAGCTTGTCCTCGTCGATGCCGAGATCGCGGGCCGAGCCCAGCACCTGCACGGCGAACGCCTCATTGATCTCGAACAGATCGATGTCGGAAACAGACATCTTGGCGTACCCCAAGGCCTTCTTGACGGCCTCGACCGGTCCGAGCCCCATGATCTCTGGGGACAGTCCGCTCACCCCGGTGGCGACGATGCGCGCCAGCGGGGTGAGCCCCAACTCCTTGGCCTTGGTGTCGGACATGACGATCACCGCCGCCGCTCCGTCATTGAGCGGGCAGGCGTTGCCCGCGGTGACCGTTCCGTTCGGGCGGAACACCGGCTGAAGCTGGCTGACCTTCTCGTAGGTCGTCCCCGCGCGGGGGCCGTCGTCGGTCGACACCACGGTGCCGTCCGGCAGCGTCACCGGCGAGATCTCCCGGGCGAAGAACCCGCTCTTGATGGCCTCCTCGGCGCGGTTCTGGCTGCGAACGCCCCAGCGGTCCTGGTCCTCCCGACTGATGCCGGTGTACAGGGCCACGTTCTCGGCGGTCTGACCCATCGCTATGTAGACGTCGGGCAGCAGCCCGTCCTCCCGGGGGTCGTGCCAGGACGTTGCGCCCTCGGCGGCCGCGGCGGCGGTGCGGGCCTCGGCGTCGGCGAACAGCGGGTTGTGCGAGTCGGGCCAGCCGTCCGAGGTGCCGTTCGGGAAGCGCGACACGGTTTCCACGCCGGCGGAGATGAACGCCGAGCCCTCGCCGGCCTTGATTGCGTGGAAAGCCATCCGGGTGGTCTGCAACGAGGACGAGCAGTAGCGGTTGACGGTCACCCCCGGCAAGAAGTCATAGCCGAGTTCGACGGCCACCACTCGGGCGATGTTGAACCCCGCCTCACCGGCCGGTTGGCCGCAGCCGAGCATCAAATCATCGATATCGTGCGGGTCCAGCGCTGGCACCTTGTCGAGCGCCGCGCGCACCATCTGGACGGTCAGGTCGTCGGGTCGCATGCTCACCAGCGAGCCCTTCCCGGCGCGGCCGATGGGGGAGCGGGCAGTGGCGACGATGACGGCTTCGGGCATGGGGTGGACTCCTGGTTCTGTGGTGGGATACCTGAAACCTAGCCGCCGGAAAGTTCCCCCGGGACGTAGACCCCGTTGGTCCGCCGGCGCAGCAACCGGCTCAGCGGCGCACGGTCTTTTGCCGCCCACGGCAACTCCGGCCCATCCTCGTCGAGAGCGTGGCACAGCGCGGTCAGTAACTGCTCGGCTGCCAGCGCGTATCCGGTTGCCGAGGGGTGGTATCGGTCCTCGGCGAACAGCAGTTCCGGTTCAGTCTCGAAGTGCGGAGCCAGCAGGTCGGCCAGCGGCACCGCGACCCCGCCGGCGGCGCGAACCTCCGCGGCCTGCGCCCTGGCCAGCCGCAGGCCCAGCGAGCGTGCGGTCCAGCGCAGGGGCTGCGGAATGGCGGTGATGACCCCGAAATCCGGGCAGGTGCCGACGACCACTGCGGTGCCCCCGGAGCGCAATCGCCGGACGGCCGCCCCGAGTCTTCGTGCCGAGGGACCGATGCCGTTGAGTGCGGTGACGTCATTGGCGCCGATCATGATCACCGCGGCGTCGGGGGGCGGGCCGGCGACCAGCATGGCGTCCACCTGGCCGGCCAAGCCCTTTGAGGTCGCGCCCACGAGAGCCTTCGTCGACAGCCGGACCGAGGTTCCGGAGCGCTCGGCGAGCCCGCGGGCCATTAGCGCGCCGGGGACCTCGTCGGGCGCCCGGCATCCGTAGCCGGTCGCGGTGGAGTCGCCGAACACCATCAGGTGCAGGTCAAAGGGTGTTGAGCGCTCCCAGCGGCGCGCCGGGCCGCCGCCGGAGGAGTAGATGCCGTCCGCACGGGGCGGGACGTCCCAGGCCTTCGGGATGACGCTGCGCGCCTGTTCGGCCTGCCCGGTCAGCAGGTTGCAGGCGCCCAGCACCGCGCTGCCGGTCGAGGCCAGAACGCCCGCGACGGCCAGTGCCTTGGTGGACCCGAACCGGCTGGTCACGCAAGTCAGTGTCGCCCCGCCGGCCCTGGTTTGCGATCACGGGCCGATATCAGATCCGGCAAAATCCGCTATCTCCGGTTGTGGGTTGGGTCACACGTGTCAAGCTTGTGGCGCGGGCCCGGCGAGGCCGGACCGGCGGCACATCACTACAACGATGTAGGGAGTGTTTGATGACCGCTCCGAATAAGGTCGACACCGCCACCCGGGCTGCCCGCCCACGCCGGTATCCGGTGAGTGACGGCGCACCGGTCGAACTCATCGAGGATGGCCCCAGCCTACCCGCGCGACTGGTGTCGCTGGGTACACGACTCACCATGTGGCCGACGCTGGCCGTACTCAGCCATGTCCCGCACCTGCCCTGGCCGTTCGGGTTGGTCGATGTGGTGGCGCGGGCGCTGTTGCCGGCGCCGGGCACGGTGCGGGCCACCGTCGGTCTGCCCAACGCCTCGGCCCAACTGGTTCGCGCACCCGGGGTGCTGCCCGCGGACGGGCGCCGCCGCGTCGTGCTCTACCTGCACGGCGGGGCGTTCCTGACTTGCGGGGTCAACTCGCACAGCCGTATTTCGGTTGCGCTGTCGAAGTTCGCCGACTCGCCCGTTCTGGTGGTCGACTACCGGCTGATTCCCAAGCACACCATCGGGATGGCCATCGAGGACTGTTACGACGGGTATCGATGGCTGCGGTTGCGCGGGTATGAGCCCGACCAGATCGTGCTGGCCGGCGATTCGGCCGGCGGCTACCTGGCGCTGGCGCTGGCGCAGCGGCTGCAGGCCGAGGGGGAGAAGCCGGCCGCGCTGGTGGCCATCTCGCCGCTGCTCCAACTGGAGAAAGACCCCAAACTCGCGCATCCGAACGCCTACACCGACGCGATGTTCCCGCCCAAGGCCTTCGACGCCCTGGTGGCGCTGGTGGCCCGGGCCGCGGCCAAGAACGTCGTGGACGGCGAACCGGAGGATGTCTACGAACCGCTGGACAATATCGAGCCGGGGCTGCCGCAGACGCTGATCCACGTGTCGGGTTCGGAGGTGCTGTTGCACGACGCGCGGCTGGCCGCCCGGCGACTGGTCGCCGCGGGGGTGCCCACCGAAGTCCGGATCTGGCCGGGCCAGATTCACGACTTCCAACTGGCGGACCCGCTGATTCCGGAGGCGAGGCGGTCGTTGCGTCAGATCGGGGAGTACATCCGCGAAGCCACCGGATGAGCCCGGTTGTGGCTCTGCGACCATAGAGCCATGCGAATCGCCCCCCATGTCAGCGAGTTGATCGGCAATACCCCGCTGGTCCGACTGAACTCCGTTATGCCCGAGGGTGCCGGGGTGGTGGCCGCCAAGATCGAGTACCTCAACCCCGGGGGCAGTTCCAAAGACCGGATCGCGGTCAAGATGATCGATGCTGCGGAAGCCAGTGGCGAACTCAAACCGGGCGGCACGATCGTCGAGCCCACCTCCGGGAACACCGGCGTCGGCTTGGCCCTGGTCGCCCAACGGCGCGGCTACAAGTGCGTCTTCGTCTGTCCGGACAAGGTCAGCGAGGACAAGCAGAACGTTCTGCGCGCCTATGGCGCCGAGGTCGTGGTCTGCCCGACGGCGGTTCCACCGGACCATCCGGACAGCTATTACAGCGTGTCCAACCGTCTGGTCGAGGAGATCGAGGGTGCCTGGAAACCGGACCAGTACTCGAACCCGAACGGCCCTGCGAGCCATTACGAAACCACCGGCCCGGAGATCTGGGCCGACACCGATGGAAAGGTCACCCACTTCGTCGCCGGGGTGGGAACCGGCGGGACCATCACCGGAGCGGGGCGCTATCTCAAGGAGGTGTCCGGCGGCCGGGTCAAGGTTATCGGCGCCGACCCGGAGGGTTCGGTGTATTCCGGCGGCACCGGCCGGCCCTACCTGGTCGAGGGTGTCGGCGAGGATTTCTGGCCGGCCGCCTATGACAAGGACATCCCGGACGAGATCATCGCGGTCTCGGATTTCGACTCCTTCGATATGACCCGCCGGCTCGCGCGCGAGGAGGGCCTTCTCGTCGGCGGATCCTGCGGGATGGCGGTGGTCGCCGCGCTGCGGGTGGCCGAGAAGGCCGGTCCTGACGCGCTGGTCGTCGTGCTGCTGCCCGACGGGGGTCGCGGCTATATGTCGAAGATCTTCAACGACGCGTGGATGTCGTCCTACGGATTCCTGCGCAAGCCCCTCGACGAATCGCTGCCCGAGCCAACCGTGGGTGACGTGCTGCGCGGCAAGTCGGGTGAACTGCCCGATCTGGTGCATACCCACCCCTCGGAGACGGTGCGCGACGCGATCGGGATCCTGCGTGAGTACGGGGTGTCGCAGATGCCGGTTGTCGGGGCCGAGCCGCCGGTGATGGCCGGCGAAGTGGCCGGCAGCGTGTCCGAACGCGAGTTGCTCTCGGCGGTGTTCGAGGGTCGTGCGCACCTCGCCGACGCGGTGGCGCTGCACATGAGCCCGGCGCTTCCGCTGATCGGTGCCGGGGAGCAACTCGGCGCCGCTGCCGAGGCGCTGCACGACGTCGACGCCGTGATGGTGGTGGAAGGAGGCAAACCGGTCGGGGTCATCACTCGCCACGATTTGCTCGGGTACCTCTCCGAAGGCCCGCGGCGGCGTTGACGCGATAGGGTTGGGCCGTTCGATTCCTGACCAGAGGAACTCATGACCCAACCGCCCGTCCCGCCCGGCAGCCCACCACCTCCGGGGAGTTTCCCGCCGCCGGGCGGTTACCCGCCTCCGGGGGGCTACTACCCACCCCCGGGTGGTTACTACCCGCAGGCGCCTTCCGGCGCACCGCCCCCGCAGGCCTACACCTCGTGGATCACGCGGGTGGCCGCGTACTTCATCGACGTGTTGCCCGTCGTTGTGCTCTTCGGTATCGGTATGGCTTCCATGTTCGTCACTGGTGAGAACGATTGCGTGACCATCAGCGGCGATCAGGGATACAGCGCCAGCTGCACCTCTGAGCCCACCGCGTTGGGATGGGTTCTCATGCTGGCGTTCGGGTTGGCGGCCGTGGCCTTCGGGATCTGGAACATCGGATACCGGCAGGGGACGACCGGTTCGAGCATCGGCAAGTCGGTGATGAAGTTCAAGGTCGTGGGCGAGGCAACCGGGCAGCCCATCGGGTTCTGGCTGTCGATCGTCCGCCAGATCGCCCACGCCCTCGACAGCGTCTTGTGCAACATCGGCTACCTGTGGCCGCTGTGGGATGCCAAGCGACAGACCTTCGCCGACAAGATCATGTCGACCGTCTGCCTGCCGATCTGATCGCAACCCAACTAACGGAAAGAAAACCATGACGCAGCCGCCAAACCCCGGTGAGCAACCCCCGTCGGAGGGTTTCCCCACCCCACCCCCGACAGGATCTGCCCCGCAGGGCCCCCAGGGCGGCTACGGCGCGCCGCCGCCACCGCCGGGATGGGGCTATCCGCCTCCGCCGGCTGGGGGTTATCCGCCTCCGCCGCCCGGCGCTTACCCGCCTCCGCCGGCCGGGGCCTATCCGCCGCCCAGCGCTTACCCGCCCCCGCCGCCCGGCGGCTATCCGCCCCCGCCGCCCGGCGGCTATCCGCCCCCGCCCCCGGCTCAGGGCGGATACGCGCCGCCGCCGCCCGGGTATGGCGCTCCCCGCTACAGCATCGGTGAGGCCCTCAGTTGGTCGTGGAACAAGTTCACCAAGAATCCGGTGCCGTTGATCGTTGCGACTCTCGTGTTCGGGTTCATCGGATTCGCGCTCAATCTACTGGAGCGCGTAGCAATGGATGCCGTCTCACCGGAGACGTTCACCTCCTATGACTACGGTGACACGCTGATCGAGACCACAACGTCGACTCTCACCGGGGGCGGCATCGCGGTACTGATCCTGGGCGCGATCATCCAGATAGCGGTCAAGGGCGCCATCGCTTCGGCCGGATACGGCGGGCTGCTTGACATTGCCAACGGCCAATCGGTTTCGATCGGTTCGTTCTTCCGGCCGCGCAATATCGCCGCGGTAGTGGTGGCAGTCCTGATCGTCGACATCCTGACCGCGGTAGGTCTGGTGCTGTGCATCATTCCGGGGCTGGCCGTCATGCTCTTTGCCTGGTTCACCACCGTCGCCATCGTCGACCGCAACTTGTCGCCGATCGACGGGATCCGGGCCAGCATCGACATCGTCAAGGCCAACTTCGGTCAGGTGCTGCTGGCCTCTCTGACCTTCATTGCCCTGATCATCGTCGGTGCCCTGCTGTGCGGGGTTGGTCTGCTCGTGGCGGTGCCGGTGGCCTACTTGTTCCTCGTGTACACCTACCGCGTGCTCAGCGGCGGTTCGGTGGCACCGGCGAACGTCTGAATGGCTGACACGCACCGCCGGCGGGGTTTCGCCACCACCGCGATCCACGCCGGCTACTCCCCGGACCCGGCCACCGGGGCGGTCAACGCGCCGATCTACGCCAGCAGCACCTTCGCCCAGGACGGCGTGGGAGGTTTGCGGGGCGGTTTCGAGTACGCCCGCACCGGAAACCCCACCCGATCGGCTCTGGAGAGGGTGCTGGCGGCGGTCGAAGAGGGCAGGTTCGGCCGCGCCTTCAGCTCCGGGATGGCCGCCAGCGACTGCGCCCTTCGGGCCGTCCTTCGCCCCGGCGACCACATCGTCATCCCCGACGACGCCTACGGCGGGACCTTCCGGCTGATCGACAAAGTGTTCAGGCAGTGGGGCGTCCAACACACCCCGGTGCACCTGTCCGACCTCGACGCGGTTC
Organism: Mycolicibacterium sp.; assembly: GCA_020637165.1. Lineage (GTDB taxonomy): Bacteria > Actinomycetota > Actinomycetes > Mycobacteriales > Mycobacteriaceae > Mycobacterium. Next base: position 8,745 of record JACJWN010000013.1, read on the forward strand.
GTGCCGCGATCACCGCCGACACCCGGATGATCTGGGTGGAGACGCCCACCAACCCGCTGCTGTCGATCGCCGACATCGCCGCGATCGCCGACATCGGCCATGCGGCGGGGGCAACGGTTTTGGTGGACAACACCTTCGCCTCGCCGGCGTTGCAGCAGCCGCTGACGCTCGGTGCCGATATCGTGCTGCACTCCACCACCAAGTACATCGGTGGCCACTCCGATGTCGTCGGTGGCGCCCTGATGACCGACGACGAGGAACTCGACGCCGCCTTCGCATTCCTACAGAACGGGGCCGGTGCGGTGCCAGGGCCGTTCGAGGCCTACCTGACGATGCGTGGGCTCAAGACGCTCGAACTCAGGATGCAACGGCACAGTGACAACGCCGCCCAGGTGGCCGCGTTCCTCTCAGGTCACCCCGCGGTGAGCCAGGTGCTCTACCCGGGCCTGCCGGAGCACCCCGGTCACGTTGTCGCGGCCCGTCAGATGCGTGGCTTCGGCGGCATGGTGTCGGTCCGGATGCGCGGTGGGATTGAGGCTGCGCGCGAGTTGTGCTCGCGTACCGAGATTTTCATCCTCGCCGAATCGCTCGGAGGAGTGGAGTCGTTGATCGAGCATCCGGGTGCCATGACTCATGCGTCGACGGCGGGCTCTCAGCTCGAGGTGCCCGAGGATCTGGTGCGGCTCTCGGTGGGGATCGAACACCCCGCCGACCTGCTAGCGGATCTGCGGCAGGCACTGGGGTAGCCGAACGGGGTGGCCCGGTTTCTCCAGCCCGGTTATCGCAGTGCGGGCACGATCTCAGCAAGGGTCAACGCCAGGTTGACCTCGGCGGTGTCGCTGCGATCGGACCAACGACCCTCGCTGAGCTCGGCCGCCCGATCGGCTATGGCCTGAACCCCGGCGTCGTTGAGGGTCACCACCGCATTGAAGCCGTCGACGCCGTAGAGAAGGCCGATCACCGCCGCGGTCACCGGACTGGGGTGCCGATGTTCGAACAGCGCACCGAGCAGCTCGGCCCTCGCCACCGCGACCCGGCCGCGGTTCTTCGCCGGCCACCGGTAGTGGTTGCGGCGCAACCGATGTGCCGTCAGCGAGATCTGGTGGATCTGACCGGTTCGCAACAACTGGTCGAGCACGTCATCCTCGGCGTGCCGGCGGATTCGGGCAATCGCCGAGGCGGGACTGATGGGCCCCTCCTGAAGCAGCGCCAGGGCGGGGCGTACCGCCGGGTCGGTCGGCACCGGGCCGGCCAGCGCAACCAGATGCCCGGCGGTCACCGCTTCACCGGGCAGGGCGGGGCGTACCCGGCATTGGAAGGCCAGATCGCAGACCAGCGCCGCGGCCAGCACCCGCTGCAGCCGGGAACGGTCCAGCCGGGGCTGCGCCTCGGCATTGTCGAGCAGAAGCAGGAGCAGGTCCTCCGCGATGCGGGCCACGGCCGCAGGCTTGCGGCGGACTAGGAGTGGTAGGGCTCGGCGCTGACCAGCGTCACCGAGACGGTGTTGCCGCTGGGTACGGTGTAGGTGCGGGTCTCGCCGACCTTGGCGTTGAGCAACGCGGCGCCGAGCGGGGAGTTCGGCGAATACACCTCGAGTTTGCCGTCACTGACGATCTCCTGGCGGGTAGCGATCAGGAAGGTCTCGGTGTCGGACTCATCGCCCTCGTAGTAGACCTTGACCACCGAGCCGGGCAACGCCACGCCCGACTGCTTGGGCGCTTCGCCCACCTTGGCGGTGTTCAGCAGCTCCTGTAGCTGGCGAATGCGGGCCTCTTCCTGGCCCTGTTGCTCGCGGGCGGCGTGGTAGCCGCCGTTCTCGCGGAGGTCGCCCTCTTCGCGCCGGTCGTTGATCTCGGCGGCGATGACCGGACGATTTGCGATCAGCTCATCGAGCTCGCCCTTGAGCCGGTCGTACGACTCCTCGGTCAGCCAGACCACCTGGTTCTCGGTCATCTCGTCGCGCTCCTCAAGATTGTCTATGTCGCGCTGTCGCAGTGCAGCTCGGCGGTGTCGCGTGCTGTGCCGTCCCGGACTGCCACCCCGAGCCGCGAGTCAACCCGCTCATGAAGCAATACACGGCTCCATGAGAGGAACCGTGTATGACCTCGATTGTAGCACCGGCGCATGTGGCGCCATTCCGGTTTTGGGCTTCGGAGGTTTGCTGTTCGGCGGGCGGGCCCAGGGGAGCCTCAAGGGGGAGCCTCAAGGGGGAGCCTCAAGGGGGAGCCTCAAGGGGGAGCCTCAAGGGGGAGCCAGGTATCCGGGAATCCGGGTGCCGCAGCCGTAGATGTCACCCATCACCGGGCGGGTGTAGGACGAGACCCTCGTGGTCACCTGAATGGTTTTGGCGGGCGAGGGCCCGACCACGACCTCGCGCCGTCCGGTCTCCGCACCGTCGTAGGACCGGGCCCGGACGATGCAGACCACCGGCCGTGCCGGGTCCTTGCGGGTGACGCTGATGGTGACCGACACGGTCCGGTCGTCGATGACCTCATAGGCGACCGTCTCGCCCTCGACGTCGACGCCCTCGAACCGCTGGTAGGTCAGCACGGCGACCACGAGGGCGGCCAGGACGGCGGCCCCGCCCAGCAGCATCGTGAGCCGCCGGCGCTTCGCCGCCGGCATCGGTGCGCGACCGTAGCGTGACGGCGGCGGGACCGGCCGTCCCCCGGGTGTCTCGGTCATGGGTGTTGAGTGTGCCCCGCTGCGACGGGCTTGATTGCGGGCACCCCCACCCCGGGTGGGATCATGGTTCCGACCGAAACCGGAGACCTCCAGAGGAAGACGTGACCGAACTGCGGCTGATGGCGGTCCACGCCCATCCCGATGACGAGTCCAGTAAGGGCGCGGCCACTCTCGCCCGGTACGTCGACGAGGGCAAGCGCGTCATGGTGGTGACCCTGACCGGCGGCGAACGCGGTGACATCCTCAATCCGGCCATGGACCTCCCCGAGGTTCGCGGCCGCATCGCCGACATCCGTCGCGACGAGATGGCAAAGGCGGCGGAGATTCTGGGCGTGGAACATCGCTGGCTGGGGTTCGTCGACTCCGGCCTTCCCGAGGGCGACCCGCTGCCGCCGCTGCCCGAGGGCTGTTTCGCGCTGGTGCCGCTGGAGGAGTCGGTCGCCGAACTGGTGAAGGTGATCCGCGAGTTCCGTCCGCACGTGATGACCACCTACGACGAAAACGGGGGCTATCCGCACCCGGATCACATCCGCTGTCATCAGGTGTCGGTCGCTGCGTACGAGGCGGCGGCCGATGACCGGCTGCACCCGGAGGCCGGCCCGGCCTGGGCGGTCAGCAAGCTGTACTACAACCACGGTTTTTTGCGGAAGCGGCTGCAGACCTTGCAGGACGAGTTCGCCCGGCACGGACAGGAGGGGCCGTTCGCCCGCTGGCTGGAGCACTGGGACGCCGACCAGGACGTGTTCGCCCACCGGGTGACCACGCGGGTGCACTGCGCGGACTACTTCGCCCGGCGCGACGACGCACTGCGGGCGCACGCGACCCAGATCGACCCGGACGGGTTCTTCTTCGCGACCCCGCTAGAGTGGCAGCATCGGCTCTGGCCCACCGAGGAGTTCGAGTTGGCCCGCTCCCGAGTACCCGCCGTATCGCCGGAAGACGACCTTTTCGCCGGAATCGAGACCTTCGAGTGACCCCGTTGATGATCACCCTGCTCGCCGAGGAACCGGCCAACACCGGCCCGGACTTCGGTAAGGCCAGCCCGATGGGCCTGCTCGTCGTCGTTCTGTTGCTGATCGGGGTGTTCGCCCTGGTCTGGTCGATGAACCGTCACCTGCGCCGGGTACCGGGAAGCTTCGACACCACCGACGCAGCCGCCACCCCGAAGCAGGACGAGTCGACGGCCGATGCCGGGGAGCGCACCGATGAGTCCGGCGGGTAACGAACTCTCCGGCGCGGTCAGCCCCTATCTGCGCCAGCACGCCGACAACCCGGTGCACTGGAAGCAGTGGAGCGCCGGGGCGCTGGCCGAGGCGGTTCGCCGGGACGTGCCGATCCTGCTGTCGGTGGGTTACGCGGCCTGCCATTGGTGCCATGTGATGGCCCACGAGTCGTTCGAGGACGACCAGGTGGCCGCCGCGATGAATGAGTTCGTCTGCATCAAGGTCGACCGCGAGGAACGGCCCGACCTCGACGCGGTCTACATGAACGCCACCGTGGCGATGACCGGTCACGGCGGCTGGCCGATGACATGCTTCCTGACTCCCGACGGACGCCCCTTCTTCTGCGGAACCTACTTCCCCAAAGCGCAGTTCCTGGCACTGCTGGCGGCGGTGGGCGAGACCTGGCGGGACCGCCGCGAGGAGGTCGAGCAGGCCAGCGACCACATCACTGGCGAACTGCGACGAATGGCCGCCGGACCGCACGGTGGGGGCCCGGAGATACAGCCCGCGCTCTGCGACGGTGCCGTGGCCGCGGTGCTGCGCGAGGAGGACGCCGTCCGCGGCGGTTTCGGCGGCGCACCCAAGTTCCCGCCGTCGGCACTCCTGGAGGCGCTGATCCGCAGCCACGAACGCACCGCCTCCCCGGCGCCGCTGAGCGCCGTCCGGCGTACCTGCGTGGCAATGGCCCGCGGTGGTCTCTATGACCAACTCGGCGGCGGGTTCGCCCGCTACAGCGTGGACGCCGACTGGGTGGTGCCGCATTTCGAAAAGATGCTCTACGACAACGCGCTGCTGCTGCGGGTCTACGCGCACTGGGCCCGGCGCACCGGCGACCCGCTGGCCCGGCGGGTGGCCGCGGAGACGGCCGCTTTCCTGCTCTCCGACCTGCGCAGCGGCGAGGTGTTCACCTCGTCGCTGGACGCCGATGCCGCGGGCGTCGAGGGCTCGACCTACGTCTGGACCCCGGCGCAACTGAACGAAGTTCTCGGACCCGACGACGGAGCCTGGGCGGCAACGGTTTTCGGGGTGAGCGATGAGGGCACCTTCGAGCACGGGACCTCGGTGCTGCAACTTCCCGCCGACCACGATCCCTTGCCCGGGGAAGCCGGGCGTTTCGACCGGGTCCGTGCGGCCCTGCTGGCGGCGCGGGGCGACCGGCCGCAGCCGCCCCGCGACGACAAGGTGGTCACCGCCTGGAACGGCCTGGCGATCACCGCACTGGCCGAAGCCAGTGTCGCGCTGGACGATCCGGGGCTCCTCGACGCCGCGCTGCGCTGCGCCTCGACCCTCGTCGATCTTCATCTGGTCGACGGCCGACTCCGGCGGGCCAGCCTCGGTGGGGCGGTCGGTGACAGCGCGGCGATCCTGGAGGATCACGCGATGCTGGCCACCGGCCTTCTGACGGTGCACCAGCTGACCGGCGAATCGAGCTGGCTCGACCGGGCCGCCGGACTGATCGAATTGGCGTTGCGGCATTTCGCCGACCCGGACCGGCCGGGCCGTTGGTTCGATACCGCCGACGACGCCGAGCAGCTGATGGTCCGGCCCGCCGACCCGGTCGACGGCGCCACACCGTCGGGGGCGTCCTCGATCGCCGAGGCGCTGCTGACCGCCGCCCACCTCGTCGATGCCGAGCGCGCTACACGCTTTGGCGACGCGGCGGCGCAGACGCTGCTGGCGCACTCACCACTGCTGGCCCGGGCCCCGCGCTCGGCGGGGCACTGGCTGGCCGTCGCCGAGGCGGCGGTACGGGGTCCGCTGCAGGTTGCGGTCGCGGCCGCGGGTGCGGACTCGGAGTTGCTGGCCGCGGCCCGCCGGATGGCTCCGGGCGGGACCGTCGTCGTCGGCGGGCCGTTGGACTCCGCCCCGTTGCTGTTCGGCCGCGACCGGGTGCGCGGTCACGATGCCGCCTACGTGTGCCGCGGCCGGGTGTGCGACCTGCCGGTGACCGGCGCCGCCGAACTCGCCGAGGCGCTCGGGGTGCCCGGGTAGCCTGGCGCCATGGTCGCCGCCGAGGACATCGCTGCCCGCGTCAACCGCTACCTGGAGCTCGTGGCAGGCGGTACCGCGGACCAGATCGTCGAGCTGTTCGCCGATGACGCCACCGTGGAGGATCCGGTCGGGGGCGGTGAGGTGCACATTGGCCGGCACGCCATCCACGGTTTCTACAAGAATCTCGAAGCGATGCCGCGGGAGACCGAACTGCTCGCCCTGCGGGTGGCCGGCCACGAGGCGGCCTTCATGTTCGTCATCACCGTCGGCGCCGGCGAGGGCCGGATCCGCATCGAGCCGATCGATGTCATGGTCTTCGACCATGAGGGCCGGATCACCTCGATGAAGGCCTACTGGTCCGCTGAGCACGTCACGCCGGTGTGATCCCCGGCCCGCTCCCGGCCGACGGACGGGGTTCAGGAGAAGACGGCGAACCACATCGCGATGTAGTGGCAGATCGCCGCGACCGCCGTGCAGGCGTGGAAGAACTCGTGGTGCCCGAAGGTCGTCGGCCACGGGTTGGGCCACTTGAGCGCGTAGAGCACCCCGCCGATGCTGTAGAGCGCGCCGCCGACGATCAGCAGCACCACCGCCGTGACTCCGGCCCCGTGCAGGATCGGCCCGATGAACCAGGCCGCCACCCAGCCCAGCAGCAGATACAGCGGCACCCCGACCCAGCGCGGCGCCGTCGGCCAGCACGTCTTGAGCAGCACGCCGGCCAGCGCGCCGCCCCAGACGATCCAGAACAACACCCAACCGTCCCGCTCGGGTAGCGCCAGCATGGCGAAGGGGGTATAGCTGCCGGCGATGAAGACGAAGATCATCGAGTGATCCAGCCGCTTCATCCACGTGCGGGCGGTCGGCGAGGTCCAGTGCACCCGGTGATAAGTGCCGCTGACCGTGAACATCGCCACGATCGTCAGCGTGTAGATCAGCGTGGCGATCCCGGCCCGGGTGGACTGCACCGACCATGACACCGACACCAGGGTCGCGCCCGCGATGGCGGCGACGACGGCGGAGTAGACGTGAATCCAGCCGCGTGCCCGGGGCTTGCCCAGGAATTGGCTTACCCCCTCGACGACGGCTTCCGGAAAGTCCTCGGCCTCTCCGGATTCGTCGATCCGGCGAGGGTCGGTGACATCGGTCCCTGCGGCCATCTCTACCTCCGCCCAATGGCGTGCAATGCGCCCATCCGTGCCTCGAGGGTCACAGTAGTCTTGAACGCCGTGGAGATCATTCCCCCGCGCCTCAAGGAGCCGGCCTACCGGCTCTACGAAATGCGGCTGCGGGCCGAGCTCTCCAACTCCAAATCCGCACTTCCGAGGCATATCGCGGTCCTGTGCGACGGCAATCGGCGCTGGGCGCGTGACGCTGGTTACTGTGACGTGAGCTACGGCTACCGGATGGGTGCGGCAAAGATCGCCGAGATGTTGCGCTGGTGCGCCCGCGAGGGCATCGAGATGGCGACGGTGTACCTGCTCTCGACGGAGAACCTCCAGCGCGATCCCGAGGAGCTGGCCGCGCTGATCGAGATCATCACCGATGTCGTCGAGGAGATCTGCGCGCCGGCCAACCTCTGGAGCGTGCGCATCGTCGGCGATCTGGGTCTGCTCGGCGACGAGCCGGCCAGGCGGCTGCGGGAGGCCGTGGACGGCGCCACCGCGTCGGCGCCCCCGGGTTCGTTCCACGTCAACGTCGCCGTCGGCTACGGCGGGCGGCAGGAGATCGTCGACGCGGTGCGCTCGCTGCTGAGCAAGCAAGTGGCGGCGGGCGCCTCGCCGGGGCAGATGATCGAGGCGGTCACCATCGAGGGTATTTCGGAGAACCTTTACACCTACGGTCAACCCGATCCCGATCTGGTGATCCGCACTTCAGGGGAGCAGCGGCTCTCGGGGTTCCTGCTGTGGCAGAGCGCCTACTCGGAGATGTGGTTCACCGAGGCGCACTGGCCGGCATTCCGGCGCGTCGACTTTCTGCGGGCGTTGCGCGATTACAGTCGCCGGCACCGCCGCTTCGGGGCCTGAGGTCCCGTCTTTTTGCGCGAGCAGACGCAAACGTCCCCGACACGCCGGTGGTTTTGGGGTCGTTTGTGTCTGCTCGCGCCGGAAAACGGGGCTAGATCTTGCGGAGCCGTAGCCGGTTGATCGAGTGGTCGGCGTCCTTGCGCAGCACCGCCGTGGCTCGTGGCCGGGTCGGCAGGATGTTCTCGATCAGGTTGGGGCGGTTGATGGTTCGCCAGATGTCGCGGGCAGCGGCCACCGCCTGCTCGTCGGTCAGCCCGGCGTAGTGGTGGAAGTGCGAAGCCGGGTCGGCGAACGCGCCGGCCCGCATGGCCAGGAACCGGTTGACGTACCACTGCTCGATGTCCTCGATGCGGGCGTCGACATACACCGAGAAATCGAAGAGGTCGGAGATCATCAGTCGCGGACCGGTCTGCAGGACGTTGAGGCCCTCGAGGATCAGGATGTCCGGGTGGGTGACGACATGCTTTTCTCCGGGGACGATGTCGTAGATCAGGTGTGAGTACACCGGCGCGCACACCTGGTCGGCGCCGGACTTCACCGACGTGACGAAACGCATCAGTGCCCGCCTGTCATAACTTTCCGGAAAACCCTTGCGGTGCATCAGGTTCCGTCGTTCCAGCTGTGCGTTCGGATAGAGGAATCCGTCGGTGGTGACCAGATCGACCCGCGGGTGGTCGTCCCAGCGGGACAGCAGTGCCTGCAGCACGCGGGCGGTGGTCGACTTCCCGACCGCCACACTGCCGGCCACCTGAGGATGAACGGCACCCGGCCGATCGGGGGTCTGACGCGGTTCGCCGAGGAATTCGTCGGTGGCGGCGAACAGACCCTGGCGGGCGGCGACCTGCAGGTGGATAAGGCGGGCCAGCGGAAGATAGACCCCTCGACTCCAGCAGGTCGATCTGTTCGTCGAGACCGCGCAGCCCGACCAGTTCCTCCTCGGTGAGCTTGAGCGGAATCGACATGCGCAGCCCGCGCCATTGACTACGGTCGAATTCCACGTAGGGGCTGGGTCTGCTCAGCGCGCGCCATGGGTCAAGTCTTGCAGTTAGCGTGAGAGCCATGGAGCCCGACCACCTGATTCGTGAATACCTTTGCTCGGTTTGCGGTTCGACCGCATCGAGGTCGGCTACGTCGACTCCTTCACCGGCGACAACGGGTTTGCGCCGAATGGTCGCAGGCGAACCGGCGCCGCAACCGGCCGAGCTGGCGGCCCAGGCGCGGCGGCTGCTGGCCGCGCTGCCGAGCGTGCCGCGCGGTGCGGCGTTCACCGAGCAGCGGGCCCGGTTTCGTCGGCGCACACCTGCGCGCCCTGGACTGCGCCGCACGCAAGTTCGCGGGTGAGGACGTCGGATTCGTCGAGGAGGTGCGCGACTACTTCGGACGTAGAGATCGGCCGAGGCGAACCTGGACGCTACCGCGCCGCCCACGCGCGTTCGGACGAGGTGCTCGGCGGCAACGGTCCGCTGGCCGAGCGGATGGAAGCCCACCGCAGAGCCTGAGGAGATCCCGCCGGGCCCGGCTCGGGGAATGCATTCATGGCTTCTCCAGCGCACTGCAGCGACATCGTCCGATCTGCCTACCCGCTGCCGTCGGCGGAGACCGTGGTCTACGAGGTGGTGACCGACAAACCGTGGTCCGGCTTCAACTACTACGAGGGCGGCCATTACCGCTCCAGGGTGGCGGTGAACGCCGACCTCAAACAGCAGATGGCCAACCTCCGCGGCTGGTGGCCCACGAGTTCCATCCGGGCCACCACACCGAGCACTGCCGCAAGGAAGGCCGGTTTGGTGGCCGGTTGGGCCACGGGGAGCACACGATCTTCCTGGTCAACACCTCTGCAGTGCCTGATGGCCGAGGCCTGGCCGACTTGGCGCTGCATGCCGCGGTCGGGCCGGGGTGGGGCGGCTGGGCTGCGAGATCTACGCCGACCTCGGCCTGAGGTTCGACGCAGGCGAACGCGCCGAGGCGCTGTCGGAGCGGCCGCGGGCTGGCCGGGGTTCGTCAGGATGCGGCGTTGATGCTGCGAGCACGAACACCGCGACGTCGACGAGGTGGCGGCGTATCTGGCAGCGCTGGCTGCTGGTCGACGACGCCCGCGCGCGGCAGATGCTGAAGTTCCTGTCCTCCCCGTTATGGCGGGCCTACACCAGTACCTACGTCGAGGGTTACCGGCTGTTGCGGACCTGGCTGGACGACCGGCCGGCGGATGTGGGGCTGGCTCAGCGGTTCGCCCGGCTGCTCGACGAACCGCTGATCCCTTCCGCGCTGCGCTCCGAGGCGGCCGGGGCCGCCTGAGGTCTGCACCGCCTGCGCGGAGATCCGCACTCTCGGCCGGGTGGGGACGCCGCGTGGGGGCGACTAGGATTCGCCCATGACCACCGACGCCACCTTGTCATCAGCAGCCCCCGGCGCCGACTATGCCGCCACCGCCACCGAGGCCTACCAAGCGGCGTTGCGCGTCATCGAATCCGTCGAACCCCGGATCGCCGCGGCGACCCGCAAGGAACTCACCGACCAGCGGGAATCGCTGAAGCTGATCGCCAGCGAGAACTACGCCTCGCCGGCGGTCCTGCTGACCATGGGCACCTGGCTGTCGGACAAGTACGCCGAAGGCACCGTCGGGCACCGGTTCTACGCCGGCTGCCAGAACGTCGACAACATCGAGGCGATCGCCGCCGAACACGCCCGCGAACTGTTCGGCGCCCCCTATGCCTACGTCCAGCCGCATTCGGGCATCGACGCCAACCTGGTCGCCTTCTGGGCGATCCTGGCCACCCGGGTGGAGGCGCCCGCCCTCGGGGAGGCCGGGGTGCGCAACGTCAACGACCTCTCCGAGGCCGAATGGGAGCGACTGCGCGCCAAACTCGGCAGCCAGCGACTGATGGGGATGTCCCTCGACGCCGGCGGCCACCTCACCCACGGCTTCCGGCCCAACATCTCCGGCAAGATGTTCCAGCAGCGCAGTTACGGCACCGACCCGAAGACCGGGCTGATCGACTACGACGCCGTCGCCGCCGCCGTTCGCGAGTTCAAGCCGCTCATCCTGGTCGCGGGATATTCCGCGTATCCGCGGCGGGTCAACTTCGCCATCATGCGCGAAATCGCCGACGAGGTCGGCGCAACCCTGATGGTCGACATGGCCCATTTCGCCGGCCTGGTCGCCGGCAAGGTGTTCACCGGCGACGAGGATCCGGTGCCGCACGCCCATGTCGTCACCACCACCACCCACAAGTCGCTGCGCGGGCCCCGCGGCGGCCTGGTGCTGGCCACCGCCGAATACTCCGACGCCGTCGACAAGGGCTGCCCGATGGTGCTCGGAGGCCCGCTGTCGCACGTCATGGCCGCCAAGGCGGTCGCCTTCGCCGAGGCCCGCCAGCCGTCTTTCCAGGCCTACGCACAGCGGGTGGCCGACAACGCTCAGGCATTCGCCGAGGGGTTGATGCGCCGAGGCGCCTCCCTGGTCACCGGTGGCACCGACAACCACCTGGTGCTGCTCGACGTCCAGTCCTTCGGGCTGACCGGCCGGCAAGCGGAGTCTGCGCTGCTGGACGCCGGGATCGTCACCAACCGCAACTCCATCCCCGCCGATCCCAATGGCGCCTGGTACACCAGCGGAATCCGGTTCGGCACCCCGGCGCTGACCACGCGTGGCTTCGGTCCGGCCGAATTTGACCGGGTCGCCGAACTCGTCATCGAGGTCTTGTCCAACACGGCAGCCGACTCAGGGCCCAACGGGCCGTCCAAGGCCAAGTACACCCTGGTTGACTCGACCGCGGATTGGGTGCGCTCAGCGGCCGCCGAGCTGCTGGACGCCAACCCGCTCTACCCCGGCCTGACCCTCTAAGTCCAGGTGGGCGGTACCCAAGGGCGCGGTACGCCGGGGCGAGCAGACGCAAAACGTCCGCGACACGCCGTGGTTGGGGCACTTTCGTGTCTGCTCGCGCGGTGAGGCGAGTGGACTCGCGGGGGCGGGAGATTTCCGGACATCCGTTAACTTCGGTTACAGTTACCGCATGGCACAGCTACCTGTTGCGAACGCGCTGACCCTCGAACTGGAGCCGGTTGTCGCCGACAACCTCGCTCGCCACCTGGACACCGCCGACGAGTGGTACGCCCACGACTTCGTCCCGTTCGATCAGGGCCGGGACTTCGCCTTCCTGGGTGGCGAGGACTGGGATCCGTCCCAGGTCACCCTGCCCAAGGACGTCACTGACGCCGTCGAGGTCCTGCTGATCACCAAGGACAACCTGGCCGGCTATCACCGCGAACTCGTCGAGCACTTCATCCTGGAAGACAAGTGGGGCCGCTGGCTGGGGCGGTGGACCGCAGAGGAGACCCTGCACGCCATCGCTTTGCGCGAGTACCTGATGGTCACCCGAAATGTCGACCCCAACGCCGACGAGCAGGTCCGGATCAACCACGTCATGCGGGGCTACCGGGCGTCGAACTACACCCAGATTGAAACGCTGGTGTTCATGGCGCTGTGGGAGCGGGCCCATGTGGTGTACCTGCGCAATCTTGAGGCCAAGATCGACGAACCGGTGCTCAGGAAACTCGTCGGCCGCATTCTCGGCGACGAGGTCCGTCACGCGGAATTCTTCAACAACCTCGTTCTGCACTGCCTCGAGCATCACCGCGACCAGACCATCAACGCCATCTCACGGCGGGCGATCGGTCTCCCGGTCATCGGCGGCGACATCCTGGAGTATCGGGACAATAAGGTGCGCACCGTCGCCGAGGCGGGAATCTTCGACCAGGCCGCGGCGGACAAGATCGTTCGCGACAGCATCGAAGCGTGGGGCCTGTCCGGGGAACCGACGCTCAAGAAATTCGTCTCCGCGTAACGTTTCGGACACGGCGCGCCTCATCGGCCGGATTGCCGCTCGGAGTAGCGTCGGTTGCAGGTGGCCGGGACGAGTCCGCGGTGGGCTCCGCAAAGGCCAGCGAGCCGTGAGGAGCCCCTGTGACCGATCCGAGAACGCCCGCCCGGACGTATGTGCTCGACACTTCAGTCCTGCTGTCCGACCCCTGGGCGTTCACGCGGTTCGCCGAACATGAGGTTGTCGTTCCGCTGGTGGTCATCAGCGAACTGGAAGCCAAGCGTCATCACCATGAACTGGGCTGGTTCGCCCGCCAGGCACTGCGCCTATTCGACGACCTGAGGCTGGAGCACGACCGGCTCGACCAGCCGATTCCCGTCGGCGACCAGGGCGGGACGCTGCACGTCGAGCTCAACCACACCGACCCCACGGTGCTGCCCACGGGCTTTCGTACCGGCACCAATGACGCCCGGATCCTGGCCTGCGCGGCAAACCTCGCCGCCGAGGGCAAGCGGGTGACGCTGGTCAGCAAGGACATCCCGCTGCGGGTCAAGGCCGGCGCGGTGGGCCTGCCGGCCGACGAGTACCACGCCCAGGACGTCATCACCTCCGGTTGGACCGGGATGACCGAGTTGGACGTCACCGGCGGGGATATCGACACGCTGTTCGCCGACGGCGAGACCGACCTGCCGGAGGCGCGGAATCTGCCGTGCCACACCGGGGTTCGCCTACTGGGCGGCAGTTCGCACGCGCTGGGCCGGGTCAACGCCGAGAAGCGGGTGCAGCTGGTGCGCGGCGATCGGGAAGTGTTCGGGCTGCGCGGCCGGTCCGCTGAGCAACGCGTCGCGCTGGACCTGTTGCTCGACGAGTCGGTGGGCATTGTGTCGTTGGGCGGCAAGGCCGGTACCGGGAAATCGGCGCTGGCGCTGTGCGCGGGCCTGGAGGCCGTGCTGGAACGGCGGACGCAGCGCAAGGTCGTGGTCTTCCGCCCGCTCTACGCCGTCGGTGGCCAGGAGTTGGGCTACCTGCCCGGCAGTGAGAGCGACAAAATGGGTCCCTGGGCCCAGGCCGTCTTCGACACCCTGGAAGGTCTGGCCAGCCCGGCCGTGCTCGAGGAGGTGCTCTCCCGAGGCATGCTCGAGGTGCTACCGCTCACCCACATCCGCGGGCGGTCCCTGCACGACTCGTTCGTCATCGTCGACGAAGCCCAGTCGCTGGAACGCAATGTGCTGCTGACGGTGCTGTCCCGGCTGGGCGCGGGTTCGCGGGTGGTGCTCACCCATGACGTGGCCCAGCGCGACAATCTCCGGGTGGGCCGCCACGACGGTGTGGCCGCGGTGATCGAGAAGCTCAAAGGTCATCCCCTGTTCGCCCACATCACCCTGACCCGCAGCGAGCGCTCGCCGATCGCCGCCCTGGTCACCGAGATGCTCGAGGAGATCAGCCCGGGCGCACTGCCCTGACGCGGTGGACCCGGCGGTAAGCTCGATCGGTGCTGCGCCGGTTCCTCGCCTCGGGTGTCGCGGTCGTCGCGCTGGCCGGCTGCAGTGGGTCGCCGCCTGAGAACGGCTCGGCGGCTCCGGTGGACTGTGCGGTCGACAAATGCGTGGCACTGACCTTCGATGACGGGCCGACCCCCTACACCGATCGGTTGCTCGACGTTCTCGCCGACGCCGGCGCCAAGGCCACCTTCTTCATGATCGGCAACAAGGTGGCGGCCAACCCCGGCGGGGCCCAACGGGTCGCCCGGGCCGGGATGGAGATCGGCAACCACACCTGGGAACACCCCAACATGACCACCATCCCCGCGGAGTTCGTGGATCCGCAACTCAGCAAGGCCAACGATGCGATCCGGTCGGCCACCGGCCAGACCCCGCAACTGTGGCGCCCGGCCGGGGGGCTCACCAACGAGGTGGTCGACACCGTCGCCGCGCGCAACGGGCTGTCCGGCATCCTGTGGGACGTCATTCCCTTCGACTGGATCAACGACTCCGACATCGCGGCGACCCGCTACATGCTGATGACCCAGATCCGGCCCGGATCGGTGGTGCTGCTGCATGACAGTTACTCATCGACGGTGGATCTGGTGGAACAGTTCCTCCCGGTTCTTCAGGCCAACGGCTACCACCCGGTGACGGTCACCCAGTTGCTCGGTCAGCGGGCGCCCGGCGCCGTCTACGGCGGTCGCGAGAACGGTCCGCCGGCGAACCTGCTCCACGACATCCCGGCCGACCGGATACCGGCGTTGCCGGCCACGCCGTCACCGGCCCCGATGCCCAACTTCCCGATCACCGACATCCCGGGCGCCAACAGTGGCGGCCCCAACAACGGCCTCTGAACGCCGGCCCTCTGAACGCCGGCCCCTGACTACCGGACTCTGAACAGCGAACCGAACCGTGCACCACACCACCCCACTCGTCCTGGCCCTCCTGGCGGTCTGCTACTCCGTGGTTTCCCAACGGGTGAACCGCTCCAGCATCGCTCCGGGACTGATCTTCATGCTCGCCGGAATGGCGTTGGGCCCCTTCGGCTTACACCTTCTTGAGGCGGGGCCCGGCACCGACGGCTACACCGTCCTTGCCCAGTTGGCGCTGACCGTGATCTTGTTCGTCCAGGCCGCCAAGATGCGGATCGGGCTGCATGGGCCGGTGACGCTGCGACTGCTGATCGTCGGAATACCGTTGTCGCTGCTGCTGGGGACCCTGACCGCGGTGGTGCTGTTGCCGGTGCTGCCGTGGTGGGAGGCAGTCTGCCTCGCGGCGATCGTCGCGCCCACCGAGGTGGCGCTGATCGAGGCGCTGCTCGAGGACCGGCGGATACCCGAGAACGTCCGCCACTCGATGGCGGTCGAGAGCGGGTTCTATGACGGTTTCGCGCTGGCTGCATTGCTGATCGCCCTGGCGCTGGCCTCGGCGCGCACCGATCCCAGCAGGGGCCACTGGGCCTGGTTCATCTTCAGTACCGAGGTGGCCTCGGTGTTTGTCGGCGGCCTGGTCGGCCTCGCCGGTGGAGCGCTCGTGCGTTGGTCTCGGCACCACGACTGGATGAGCGACACCTGGGCGCAGTTGGCCGCCCTCGCGCTGGCGTTCATCTGTTTTCAGTTCGGCGAGCGGATCGAGGGAAGCGGCTTCGTGGCCGCCTTCACCGGCGGCCTGGCCTTTTCCTTCATCTTCCGGCGCGACACCGAGGATCCGGTTCCCACCCAGTTCTCCGACGCGGCCGGTCAGTTGCTCGAACTCTCGGTGTTCGCGATGTTCGGCGCGTTCGCAGTGATCGACGGCTGGCTCAGGGCCGACTGGCGGGTGGTGGTGTTCGCCGTGCTGGCGCTGTTCGCGGTGCGAGTCGTGTCGGTGCTTCTGGCCCTGGTGCGCACTGGGCTGCCGATGCCCGAACGGCTCTTCATCGGCTGGTTCGGGCCGCGGGGTATCGGCACCGTGGTCCTCGGGCTGCTGGTGGTCAGCCGCGGCGAGATCCAGAACATCGAACTGATCAGTACCGTCGGGGTGGTGACCGTGAGCCTCAGCCTGGTGTTGCACAGCCTATCGACGGCACCGGGCATCCGCCGGCTGGCCGCCGCCCGGGCGGGCTAGTCCTGATCCTTGACCTCCGCCATGGCCAGCACGTCGAGGCGGCGGTCGAGTTCTTCCTCAGAGAGCTTCTCGCCGATCAGTCCGCGGTCGATGACCGTCTGCCGGATCGTCTTGTGCTCCTTGAGCGCCTGTTTGGCGACCGCGGCGGCCTCCTCGTAGCCGATCGCCGAGTTCAGCGGCGTCACGATCGAGGGGGAGGACTCGGCCAGCCGGCGTAGCCGGTCCTCGTCGGCCACCAGGCCGTCGATGCACCGCTCGGCGAACAACCGGGAGACGTTGGCCAGTAGTGTGAACGACTCAAGCAGGTTGCGCGCCATCATCGGGATGTAGACGTTCAACTCGAAAGCGCCCGAGAGCCCGCCGACGGTGATCGCGGCGTCGTTGCCGATCACCTGGGCGGCCACCTGGGTGACCGCCTCCGGGATCACCGGGTTGACCTTGCCCGGCATGATCGAGGAGCCCGGCTGCAGATCGGGCAGGTGCAGTTCGGCCAGGCCGGTGAGCGGTCCCGAGCCCATCCAGCGGATGTCGTTGGCGATCTTGGTCAGCGAGGCGGCGATGGTCTTGAGCGCTCCGGACGCCTCGACCAGTCCGTCGCGGGCTGCTTGGGCCTCGAAAGAATTCTTGGCCGTGGTCAGCTCGGCCAGCCCGGTCTGGGCGACCAGCACGGCGACGACCTTGGCGCCGAATCCCTCAGGGGCGTTCAGCCCGGTGCCGACGGCCGTGCCGCCGATGGCCAGTTCGCCCAGCCGGGGCAGGGACCCGCGCACCCGTTCTATACCGGCCTCGATTTGGCGGGCGTAGCCACCGAACTCCTGGCCCAGGGTGACCGGGACGGCGTCCATCAGGTGGGTGCGGCCGGACTTGACCACGGTTCGCCACTGCCTGGCCTTGCCCGCCAGCGAGGCGTGTAGCACCTCCAGGGCCGGAATCAGCTGGCGCACAGCGGCTTCGGTGGCGGCGATGTGGGTCGAGGTCGGGAAGGTGTCGTTGGAGGACTGCGACATGTTGACGTCGTCGTTGGGATGCACCGTCACGCCGTTGCGTGCGCAGATCGAGGCGATCACCTCGTTGGCGTTCATGTTGGAGCTGGTGCCCGAGCCGGTCTGGAAGACGTCGATGGGGAACTGGTCGTCGTGTTGTCCGTCGGCGATCTCATTGGCGGCGGCGATGATGGCGTCGGCCTTCTCTGCCGGCAGCTTGCCCAGGTCTTTGTTCACCTGGGCGCAGGCCGCCTTCAACAGTGCCATGGCGCGGATCTGGTTGCGGTCCAGGCCTCGGCCCGAGATCGGGAAGTTCTCCACGGCCCGCTGGGTCTGTGCGCGCCACAGGGCCTTGGCCGGAACCCGGACCTCGCCCATCGTGTCGTGTTCGATCCGGTACTCGCCGTCAGCCGGGGTGGAGGTGGTCATCACTAGCCTTTCTTGCCGGGCAATTGGAGGAGGGGACAACTAGGGGAGCGGGTGGGCGGCCGAACTGTCGCCGGTGAAGTCCACCGCGGAGTACTCGTTCAGTTTCGACAGCCGGTGGTAGGCGTCGATCATCCGGACCGTGCCGGACTTGGCGCGCATGACGATGGACTGGGTGGTGCAGCCGCCGCTGAAGTAGCGGACGCCCTTGAGCAGGTCGCCGTCGGTGACGCCAGTGGCGCAGAAGAATACGTTCTCGCCGGCAACCAGGTCGGTCGTGGTGAGAACCCGCCCGATGTCGTGGCCGCGGTCGATGGCCTTCTGCCGTTCCTCGTCGTCCGTCGGCGCCAACTGAGCCTGGATCTCGCCGCCCATGCAGCGGATGGCCGCGGCGGTGATGATGCCCTCCGGAGTGCCGCCGATGCCGACGAGGAGGTCGGTCCCCGAATCCGGCCGGCAGGCCGAGATCGCCCCGGCCACGTCGCCGTCGGAGATCAGCCGGATTCGCGCGCCGGCCGCCCGCACCTCGGCCATCAGCTTCTCGTGACGGGGCCGGTCCAGGATGCACACGGTGATATCGGAGACCGACGCCTTGCGAACCTTGGCGATCCGCTGGATATTGGCCGCGATCGGCGAGGTGATGTCGATGAAGTCGGCGACATCGGGTCCGGCCGCGATCTTGTTCATGTAGAAGACCGCCGAGGGGTCGAACATGGCTCCGCGTTCGGCGACGGCCAGCACCGAGATCGCGTTCGGCATGCCCTTGGCCATCAGCGTCGTGCCGTCGATGGGGTCGACGGCGAAGTCGCACTCCGGGCCGTCGCCGTTGCCCACTTCCTCGCCGTTGTAGAGCATCGGCGCGTTGTCCTTCTCGCCCTCGCCGATGACCACGATCCCGCGCATCGAGACGGAGTTGACCAACTGGCGCATCGCGTCGACGGCGGCTCCGTCACCGCCCTCCTTATCGCCGCGGCCCACCCAACGGCCGGCCGCCATGGCGCCGGCCTCGGTGACCCGGACCAGCTCCAGGGCGAGGTTGCGGTCGGGTGCTTCGCGGCGGCGGGCTTCAGGCATGGGCAAGATTGTCCCAGAACCGACCCGCGGGTTCGGACCTGGGATACTGGGTGCCGTGACCAGTCACGAGCCCAGCCGCGAGCCCGGCCAGGAACCTGGGGTCGAACCTGGGACTTCGGGCCCGGCGCCCAGACCGCCCAAGCCCCGATTGCTGCAGGACGGCCGCGACATGTTCTGGTCGCTGGCACCCCTGGTCGCGGCGTGCGTGGTGTTGGCCGGAGTGCTCGGGATGTGCTCGTTTCGCCCGGCAGGTCCGACCGATGGTGCGGCCCCCAGCTACGACGCCGCGGGCGCCCTGCAGGCCGACGCGAACGACGTCCCCTTCCCCGTCCGGCTGCCGGCATTGCCGGAGGGCTGGCAGGCCAATTCCGGCACCCGCGCCGGAATCGAGGCGGGCCGCACCGATCCCGCGACCGGCACCAAGCAGAACGCCGTGACCAGCCGGGTGGGCTACATCGCCCCGTCGAAGATGTACGTGAGCCTTACCCAGAGCAACGCCGACGAGACCGCCCTGGTCTCCTCCATCCAGAAGGACGTGTACCCGACCGGGGTGCAGGACGTCGACGGCGTCCGCTGGATCGTTTACCAAGGCGGGGAGGGCACCGAGCCGGTCTGGACCACGAGGTTGGAGAAACCGGGTGGACCGGTGCAGTTGGCGATCTCCGGAGCCGGCAGTGCCGAGGATTTCCGCGCGCTGGCCGCCGCCACCGAGTCCCAGGATCCCCTTGTTCCGAACCGATAGGACAGCCAGATGAAATCACCCGCAGCGGATCTCACGGGTTGGGCCTGCGCGCCGTTCAGCGCCGCCGGTTTCACCCATGACGTCTATCGCAAGGGTTCTGGACCGGGCGTGGTGCTGATCCCGGAGATGCCCGGCGTGCACCCCGGTGTGCTGGCGCTGGGAAACCATCTGGTGGACAACGGCTTCACGGTCGCCATCCCGTCGCTGTTCGGCACCCCGGGGGCCCCGGCACGCGGGGTGGGCCTGGTCCCGAATCTGCTGCGTGGCTGCGTGGCAAGGGAATTCGCGGCCTTCGCCCTGAATAAGGAGCGGCCGGTGACCCACTACCTGCGGGCGCTGGCGCGCGACCTCAACGCCGCGACGCCGGGCAAGGGTGTGGGAGTGATCGGACAGTGTTTCACCGGTGGTTTCGCGCTGGCCGTCGCGGTGGACGACAGCGTGCTGGCTCCGGTGCTCAGCCAGCCCTCGGTCCCGATCGCGCTGACCCCGGCGGCCAGACGCGATCCCGGATTCTCCGAGAGCGAGATGAGCGTGATCGAGAAACGGGCCTCCGAGGAGGGGCTGTGCGCGCTGGCGCTGAGGTTCTCCGGCGACCCGATGGCTCCGGCGGAGCGGTTCAAGACGCTCAAGGACCGGCTCGGTGACGCCTTCGAGGTCATTGAGATCGACTCCTCGCCCGGAAATGCCGGCGGCTTCGGCCGGATCGCGCATTCGGTGCTGACCGAGGAGGTCCGGGAGGTCGACGGCCACCCCGCCTACGAGGCCCGCAAACGGGTGGTGGAATTCCTCAAAGAGCGCCTGGCGTAGCGGTTTCCGCCCCGGGGTCGGCGGGCTGATCCGGTTCCTCGGCCGTTTGCCCTTCGGGATCCTCCGGTGGTGCTTTTTCCCGCAGCCTTTTCTGGGCCGGGGATTTCCGGCCCCGGCCGAACCGTTTCTTGCGCTCTTCGGGAGCCTCGGGTTGTTCCATCTCCACGCCCTTGTACACATCGAGGTACACCGCGATCGTGGTGACGATGAGGATCATCAGCACCGGCCCCAGGATGATGCCGAAGAACCCGAACATCGCGATCCCGGAGAACACCGAAAGCAGCATGAGCGCCGGATCCAGGCGTGCCTCCTTTGGCACCAGGATCGGTCGCAGGACATTGTCGATGTTGGTGATGGCCAGGATGTGGAACAGCACCACGAACAGCCCGCCGGCGATGTTGCCGAAGAACATCATCCCGATGCCGAACGGGATCGTCACGATACCGCTTCCCAGCGGGATGATCGACAGCGCTATCAGCAGGAGGGCCATGACGAAGAAGGCCTGGTGGAAACCGGCGATGTAGATCGACGCTGCGCCGAGAAAGCCCTGGATGGCCGCGATGATGAACTGGCCCTTGACCGTTCCCTTGACCATGGCGCCCATCTTCGCCAGGTACAGGTCGGTGACCTCTTCTCCCAGCGGGTTCAGGCGGCGGACCAGGGTGATCACCTCGGTCTTGTTGACCAGCAGTGAGATCAGGACGTAGAGGAAGATGATCGCCGAGGTGATGAACCCGATCGCGCCGCCGGCAGCGCCGCTGAGCGTGCGCAGCAGCCACTCGCCGACCGTCTGAGCCACCTTGCCGAAGTTGTCGCGCAACGCGTCCAGGTTGATGCCCGGGGTCTTGAACGGAAGTTTGGCCAGCAGTTGATTGGCCATGGTGATGGCCTTGTCCCCGAGTGCGTTGAGGTCGGCGGTCTGGGCCCACTCACCCACGTTCATGAGCATGTGCGAAATCTGGATCGTCGCCAGCGATATCACCAGGGTGACCGGGATGACGACCGTGGCCAGTGCGGCCAGTACGGTCAGCGTGGTGGCCAGACCGCCGTGGATTTTGGCGTTCAGCCGGTTGTAGAGCGGGCTGAACAGGTAGGCGACGATCGCCGCTATCACCAGCAGCAGGAAATAGCGGCGAAGGAAGTAGGCGCCGAACAGCAGTGCGATACCGGTGACGATCGCCAGCGCGCGCTTCTGGCTCGGGGTGAACTCCGTCTTCACCGGACCTACCGTCCCATCAGCTTGCCCAGGTGCTGGTGGATATCGGGATAGCGCTTGAGGTGCGCGCCGCCGTTGAGGTCCAGAACTTCCCCGGTCATCCAGGCGGACTGCGGCGAGCACAGGAAGGCGACGGCCGCGGCGACGTCCTCGGGCGTGCCGGCCCGGCCCAGTGCGGTGTTCTCGACGTAGTCCTCGACGACGCCGGGGATGGCGGCCGCGGCTTCGGTGAGTGGAGTGTGGACGAACCCGGGGGCCACCGCGTTGACCCGGATGCCGCGGGGGCCGAGTTCGAGGGCGGCGACCTCGGTGAGCATGGACAGGCCCGCCTTCGCCGAGCAGTACGCACTCATCCCGATCGCCGGCTGACGGGCGTTCAGCGATGTCAGCGAGACCAGGGTGCCCCCTGCCGAGAAGTGCCCGGCGGCGTGCTTGATGACCAGGAACGCGCCGGTGAGACAGACGTCGACCACCGCGCGGAACTGCTCGGCGTCCAGGTCGGTGATCATCCCGAAGCCGCTGAACCCGGCGCAGTTGACGACCGTGTCCAGCCCGCCCTCGCGGGTCGCCACTTCGGCGAACAGCCTGGCGACGCTGTCCTCGTCGGTGACCTCAACCTCGGCCCAACCGTGCGGTTCACCCAGTTGGGCCGCGCACCGGCGGGCACCGTCGGTGTTGCGGTCGGCGATGGTCACCCGGCAGCCTTCGTCGGCCAGGAGCCGTGCGGTGGCCCAGCCGATCCCGGACGCGCCACCGATGACGACAGCGATGCGAGTGGTGCTCATGCGATTCTCCGATCCGCTTCCGGCGCGCCCCATTTGCGACGAACGGCCTCCCACGGGTTCGCGTAGCCGCCCGGCTCACGGTAGTAGGGGGACTGCCGTTCCAGGTACCGACGTGCCAGCGGCGCGACCAGTCGCAGTGGGTAGCGCTTCCAGCCGACGTTCTGCGCCGTCTCGGCGAGCATCTGCGGCCACGAGTGGTGCTGATGGCCCAAGGCCAACTGAGCGGGGGCCGAGTCCATCCAGTCGGTGGCGAACCAGCCGTCGTCATCATCGGGATCGCCCCTGCGGCCCGGCGGCAGCGCCCCCACCAAGCCCATGGCCGCCGCCGTCGCCGCGCCGATCTCGCCCTGTACCAGGCGGTGGCTGTCGTCACCGCCGATCAGCAGCGTCCGGCCTACCACATCGGCGGTGGCGGACGCGGCGAAGGCGTGTGCGACATCACGCACATCGACGGTCTGCAACCGGCCGTCGGACGGCAGCACGCCCTCGAAGTAGATCAGGTTCGGGTCGGTGTCCAGGCGGATGTCGACGCTGAGGACTCCGCCCAGTCGCAGGGTCACCCAATCCAGCCCTGAGTCGCGCACCATCCGCTCACTCTCCACCTTGTGCTGGCCGTAGAGGTCGTAGGGCCGCACCGGGGTTTCGGCGGTGAGTAGCCCGGAGACCCGGTGCGGATTGCGCGGCCCGTACACGGCGATGCTGGACGCCTGGATGAAGCGCGGCCGCTCAGCGAGTGTCGCGGCGGCCTCCAACAGGTTTCCGGTGGCGTCGACATTGACCGCGCGGGCCAGTGCGGGCCGCGAATAGCACATCGGCGGGATCATCGCCGCGAGATGGATGATGGTCGCCGGCCGCACCGCGGAGAGCAGCTCGGCGACCTGGGCGGGGTCGGTCAGGTCGGCCCACCGCACCGGGATCCCCGGGAGTGCGGCCCGGCGGTTGGCCGGTGTGTGGAGATCGGTCGCGACCACCGGAGCTCCCTGCCTGGCCAGGTGTGCGACCGTTGACCGACCCACCAGTCCTAACGCCCCAGTCACCAGTATCGCGTCGGACATCCGGGCCCCTTCCAGCCGCATCGTCGCAGTTCTCATCTTGCCCGACCCCGGCGCCGCCGGTCGTGGACTGCCCCGCGGTTTCGGCCCGGCGCCCGGATTACCATCGCTAGCTATGGATACGAACCCGCAATGGCAGCCCCCGGCCGGGGCGCCGTTGCCGCCGCCACCGACCGGGCGCACCAGATCCCCCTGGTTGCCCGCCGCGATCATCGGTTCGGCGATTGTGATCGCCGCCGGCCTGGTGGCCGGCGCGCTGATCCTGAAGGACAACCGCGGCGACTCGGTTCCCGACGGCGCGATGACGACCTGTCAGGCATGGACGGAGACCCGGCTGACCCTGCGGGCCATTCCGGCCCTGCCCAACGGCTGGACCTGGGACACCCCGAACATCGACAATCTGATCAAGATCCAGAACGCGCCGGTGGCAATCGCGCTGGACCTGTTCGAGCCCAAGATCGCCCCGGAGCCGGCGGATGTGGCCCAGGCGGCCAACGCCTACGTCGCCGCGCGCCGCCAGCAGATGCAGGCGCTGAGCGACCGCACCTACACGCCGAAGGTCGGTGAGACGGTCGACGCGGCGCTGGAGAACCTGAATCAACTCTGCGATATCCCCGGCGAGCGCCGCAGGATCTGAGCCGTTCGGTCGACGTCTCAGTCCACGTCGATTCCCGAGTCGTTGTGGGAGGCCGCCAGGGCCGCCTCTATCCTGGCCTGCGCTCCGGCGAGGTGTTCTTCGCACCGCCGTGCCAGGGCCTCGCCACGCTCCCAGAGCTTCAGTGAGGCGTCGAGGTCCAGGCCGCCCTGTTCGAGCAGGCGCACCACCTCGACGAGTTGGTCACGACTTTGTTCGTAACCCAATTCGTCGACCGCCGTGGTCGAGTCCTGGCTGTCGCTCATCGGGTGTCGTCCTCCCCTCCGGTGCTCACGGCGCCGATCGCGCCGTCGGCGAGCCTGATGCGCAAAGCGGTTCCGGCCGGTGCGCCGGACGTCGAGCGCAGCACCGTGGCCGGCCCGTCGAGAGTCTGCACCACGGCGTATCCGCGGGCCAGTGTGGCGGCCGGGCCCAGGGTCGACAGCCTGGCGCCGAGGTGCTCGACACGGTCGGACTCGGCTTCCACCAGCCGGTTGATGTCCCGGCGCGCAGCGGTGAGGCTGCGGTGCACCTCGGCCGCGCGCTCGGTGATCATCCGCATCGGATCGGCCAGCACAGGCCTGGTGCGCAACTGCCGCAGGGTGTGGTGCTCGCGGGCGACCCATTGGCGCAGCGCTCGGGCGCCTCGATGTCTGAGCTCGGCCACCCGGGCCAGTTCCGCGGCAGTGTCGGGCACCACCCGTTTGGCGGCATCGGTCGGGGTGGCGGCCCGGACATCGGCCACCAGGTCGCACAGCGGATTGTCCGGTTCATGTCCGACCGCGCTGACCACCGGGGTGCGGCACGCGGCGATCGCCCGGCAGAGCGTCTCGTCGGAGAACGGCAGCAGGTCCTCGGCGCTTCCGCCGCCACGGGCGATCACGATGACGTCGACGTCCGGATTGCCGTCGAGATCACCCAGGGCGTCGACGATCTGCGCAACTGCGGTGGGGCCCTGCACGGCGGTGTTGCGGATCGCGAAGCGCACGGCCGGCCAGCGGGCGGCGGCCACCGTCGTCACGTCGTGTTCGGCCGCCCCGGCCCGACCGGTGATCAGGCCGACCAGGTTGGGCAGGAAAGGCAGCGGTCGCTTGAGCCGCGGGTCGAAGAGTCCCTCGGCGTCGAGCAGCTTGCGCAGCCGTTCGATCCGCTCCAGCAGTTCGCCGAGTCCGACCGCGCGAATCTCGCTGAGCCGCAGCGAGAAAGACCCCCGGCCGGTGTAGAACTGCGGTTTTCCGCAGACCACGACCTGAGTGCCCTCGGTGATCTTCACCGGGGCGCTGCGCACCAGTTCGGCCCGGCAGCTGACACTCAGCGACATATCGGCGGCCGGGTCGCGCAACACCATGTAGGCCGTCGCGTTGCGGATCCTGATCTCGGTCAGCTGGCCCTCGACCCAGACGGTGCCCAGCCTGTCGATCCACTTCGCCACCCGGATGGCCACCGCGCGAACCGGGAACGGGTGGCCCTCGGAGCCGTCCGGGGTTGCAGCGGCCAGCCCGCTCACTTGGCGGTCGCGCGGGTGATCCTGTTAGCCAGCAGGGTCTGGTACGGGGCGCGCCCCTTGGCGGCCTCCTCGTAAGCCAGCAGCGCCTTGAGGTCGTCGACCGACAACGAGGTCATCCGGGCGCGCAACTGGGCCAGCGTCAGCGATTCGTAGTCCAGCTCGGCGGCGATCGCCGGCGGCTGCACCGATGCGACCTTGCGGCCGGCGCCGGCCCTGTCCTGTCTGGTCTTGTCCTGCTTATTCGCCGATGGGGCACCCTGCAGCCCCGATCCACGGACCCCCGCGCCCTCGGTCACCGAGTAGAGGGCGAAGCGGCCCTCGGTCTGACGCTCGCCGTTGGCCGGCGGCGGGTCCTGCTCGGGCAGGTCTTCGTCGAAGGTCGCCCAGTCGGGTTTCTCGTCCTTGGGCGGGAAGAAGGTCTCCAGGGCGGCATCACCCCGAATCGCCAGCCCCGCGAGGTCCTGCTGCATCTTCATGACGATCTGGGCGACGGTGCTGGCGACCGTCATCGGGTACATGATGATGGTCTGCGGCAGCCTGCGGGTCTCCTCGAGGGCGGTCACCGCGACGCCGACCAGCAGACGAATCCCGTATGGAGCTGTTGACATGCGCACCACCCTACGGCGGGCCCGCCCGGGTCGGGGAGAACGTAGGCTGAATCCATGCCGCCAACCGTCAACATGGGGATCCCGGGTGTCACCGGCCCGGCAGCGCAGCGCGAAGGCAAAAGGGTGCTGCTGGCCGAGCCGCGAGGGTACTGCGCGGGTGTCGACCGGGCCGTCGAAACCGTCGAACGGGCCTTGGACAAACACGGCGCGCCGGTCTATGTGCGCCATGAGATCGTGCACAACCGCCACGTCGTTGAGACGTTGGCCGCCCGCGGTGCGGTTTTCGTCGCCGAGACCGACGAGGTGCCCGAAGGCGCTACCGTGGTGTTCTCCGCCCACGGCGTGGCGCCGACGGTGCGCGAGTCCGCGGCCGCGCGCGAACTCCAGGTCATCGACGCGACCTGCCCGCTGGTGACCAAGGTGCACAACGAGGCCAAACGGTTCGCCCGGGAGGACTACGACATTCTGCTCATCGGCCACGAGGGCCATGAGGAGGTGGTCGGCACCGCCGGCGAGGCCCCCGAGCACGTGCAGTTGGTCGACGGTCCCGACGGCGTCGCCGGCGTCACCGTTCGCGACGAGGACAAGGTCGTCTGGCTGTCGCAGACCACGCTGAGCGTCGACGAGACGATGGACATCGTCCAACGGTTGCGCGAGCGCTTTCCGAAGCTGCAGGACCCGCCCAGCGACGACATCTGCTACGCCACACAGAACCGGCAGGCCGCGGTCAAGGCGATGGCCCCGGAGTGCGACCTGGTGATCGTGGTGGGTTCCCGCAACTCGTCGAACTCGGTGCGCCTGGTCGAGGTGGCATTGGGCGCCGGCGCAGGTGCGGCGCACCTGGTGGACTATGCCGCGGACATCAACCCGGACTGGCTGGAGGGCGTGATGACCGTCGGGGTGACCTCGGGGGCCTCGGTGCCCGAGATCCTGGTCACCGGCGTGCTGGAACGGCTGGCCGAATCCGGTTTCGGGACCGTGCAGTCGGTGACGACAGCCAACGAGACGACGGTCTTCGCCCTACCGAGGGAGATCCGGCCGGCCCGGTCCTGACCGTCAGCGAACCGGCGGCCCGTCCGACGGGTCGCGGTCCGGGCCGGCGCGGCGGTAGCGCACCCGGGACACCGGGTGATGGGTGGTGTCGGCTCCGCCGGCCGCCGGGCTGCGGCGCGGTCCCCGCGCGGGGTAGGGGTCGTACTCCTCCGGATGAGGCCGCTGGCTCCGGCGGGGATGGCCCGGCTCGTGGGGGTCGAAGCGGCCGGAGCGCGCGGTCCGGGGCGGGTACGCGTCCCGGTAGCCGCCCCCGTCCCGGTAGCCCGCGTCCCGATAGCCCGCATCCCGGTAGCTGCCGGGGTCTTCATACTCGCGGGCCTCCCTGCGTTGCCTGGTCTCCCGTTGCGGTGTCGGAGAAGCGCTCCGGGGTTCCCGGGTGCGACGGCGGGGCGGATCCATCGGACGATCGTCATCACGCCGCCGGCGGCGCGGGGAGTCCCGGCGCGACCGGGGCGGAGCATCGGCGTCAAGACGTGAACGTCGAGAACCTGTTGGGGTGCGCTCGCGAGTCGGCCGCGCCCGACGCGAGCCCGCTGCCGTGCCGCGTCGGTCGATCCCGTGCCGGGGTCGGGCGGCGGGTTCGCCGGGCCCGCCGGCCCGTTCGGGGGCCTGGGCGCCGTTGCCGGCGAAAGCTGAGGACACCCGCGCCGCCAGGCCGGCGAAGAGGCTGGGCGTGGGCCGGGCCGGGGCGGCGGGCTGTCTGTCGGCCGGCGCCGAGATCGCGCCGTACCAACGGACCAAACCGATCAGCAGCACCGTCGCGGTGGTGAACAGCATCAACGGAAACCGCTCCACCAATGGGTAGCCGCAGCTGATCGCAACGTCCTTGAGGCCGTTGAACGCCGACCCGTGCAGAAGGAAGTACGCCAGTGGCACGGCCACGAACAGCAGCAGCGGCGGCTGGATCACCGCGGTGAAGATGCCGGACTGGCGGACCAGCAGCACCGCGGCGATGCAGCCCAGGGCGTAGCAGCCGGCGAAGAGGAATCCGAGTTCCTGATGCCCGAAGCCGGCCTCGATCGCGAAACCGGCCAGTGTGGCGACCACCGCGATGAGCACCGCAGCCCACCACGGAACACCCGCGCGGTGAGGGAACGCGGAGCGCTCGTCGGCGCTCAACGTCGGCTGCTCCGGCATCCCTAGACCGTACCGGTTGCGCTCGCGTCGAGACTGCCAGCACGGCCCTGGCGCGCCTGAGTGGATCGACCGGCCGGCGGGTTCTCCTAGACTTGTGACCCCGTGAGCCTGAGCCTGGGAATCGTGGGTCTGCCCAATGTCGGTAAGTCGACGTTGTTCAATGCCCTGACCCGCAACAACGTACTAGCGGCCAACTATCCGTTCGCCACCATCGAGCCCAACGAGGGCGTGGTACCGCTGCCCGACCCGCGGCTGGGAAAACTGGCGGAGATGTTCGGATCGGAGCGGATCCTTCCCGCCCCGGTCACTTTCGTCGACATCGCGGGCATCGTCAAAGGCGCTTCCGAGGGGGCCGGGCTGGGCAACAAGTTCCTGGCCAACATCCGGGAATGCGACGCGATCTGCCAGGTGGTCCGTGTCTTCGCGGATGACGACGTCGTCCACGTCGACGGCCAGGTGGACCCCCGTTCGGATATCGAGGTGATCGAGACCGAGCTGATCCTGGCCGATCTGCAGACCCTCGACAAGGCGCTGCCGCGGCTGGAGAAAGAAGCCCGCAACAACAAGGACCGCAAGCCGGTCCACGATGCCGCCGTGGCCGCCCGGCAGGTGCTCGACGAGGGCACGACGCTGTTCGCCGCCGGGGCCAAGGTCGACACCGCACTGCTACGTGAGCTGAACCTGCTCACCACCAAGCCGTTTCTCTATGTTTTCAACGCCGACGAAACGGTGCTGAGTGACGAGTCCAGGCTCGCCGAGTTGCGGGCGCTGGTGGCACCGGCCGACGCGGTGTTCCTCGACGCCAAGATCGAGGCCGAGTTGCAGGAACTCGACGACGAGTCCGCCGCGGAGTTGCTGGAGTCGATCGGGCAGCACGAGCGCGGTCTGGACGCGCTGGCCCGGGCCGGATTTCACACCCTGAACCTGCAGACCTATCTGACCGCCGGCCCCAAGGAGGCCCGCGCCTGGGTCATTCGCAAGGGGGACACCGCGCCGAAGGCGGCCGGGGTGATCCACACCGATTTCGAGAAGGGTTTCATCAAGGCCGAGGTGGTGTCCTTCGACGACCTCGCCACGGCCGGGTCGATGGCCGCCGCCAAGGCGGCCGGCAAGGTCCGGATGGAGGGCAAGGACTACGTGATGGCAGACGGCGATGTCGTGGAGTTCCGGTTCAACGTCTAGCCGAGGCAAGGAAGGCCGAAATGAGTGGAATCGTCGAATGCCCCGAGTGCCATAAGCGCAACCGGGTCCCCGCGGCGGCGAGCGGGAAGCCCCGCTGTGCCCAGTGCCGGCACTGGCTGCCTTGGATCGTCGACGCCGGTGACGGCGACTTCGCCGAGGTGGTGGAGAAGTCCCCGGTCCCCGTTCTGGTGGACTTGTGGGCGCCCTGGTGTGGACCGTGCCGGACGGTCTCGCCGGCTCTCGAGCAGCTGGCGACCGAGCGCGCCGGGCGACTCAAACTGGTCAAGATCAACGTCGACAATGCTCCGGGCATCTCCCAGCGGTTCGGGGTTCAAGCCGTCCCCACCCTGATGATCAGCAGCTCGGGAAAGGTGCTGGACCGCCGTGCGGGAGCGGCGCCGGTGGCGGCCCTGCGGAGCTGGCTCGAGGACACCCTGCCCGGCTCGTGACACCGGGGCGGGGTTAGCCGACGCCGGGGGTCTGCACCTTGTAGCCGCGGTCGATCACTTCATCGGGCAGCGGTTGGCTCTCCTCGCCGGGGATCATCACCTCGACGTAGGCCGCCCCGCCGTGGGCGTCGATCGCGTCCAGCGCGGCATCGAGTTCGGCGACGGTGGACACCCGCAGCGACAGCCAATCCTTGCAGCCCATGGCCTCAGGGAGCAGGTGATACCGGACCGGGGCCAGGTCGTCATAGCCGTGGCCGCGTTCGCTGATGACGTCCTCGACACCGTAGAGGCCGTTGTTGAGCACGAAAATCACCGGTGTGACCCCGTAGCGTCCCATGACGGCCAGCTCGTTGAGGGTCAACTGGTGCGAGCCGTCGCCGGTGACCAGCCAGGTTCTCCCTTCGGTCTTGGCCATCGCGACACCGAGTGCAGCCGGGGTGCCCCAGCCGATCGAGCCCCACAGTCCCTGACCTTCGGCGTGGACCCCGGCCGGCAGGCGCATGCCGTTGAGGTGGAACATGCAGGTTCCGGTCTCGATCACCAGGGTGTCGCCGGCCTTGAGCCTGCGCTGCAGCCGCGGGTAGAAGTTGACCGACGAGGTCGGATCATCACCGGATCCGGTCAGCTCCAGCAGACCCGGGTCGTCCCGCTCGACGGGTGCCGTGCGGGGCGCGACCGCGGCGATGAGGGCGTCGAGAACGTCCTCGATGGCCACGTTGAGGAACACTTTCTCGCCGCTGCGCACCCAGGTCTCGTGGATGCAGACAGCGCGTCCGGTGTCCAGCGCCGAACCCCAGAATCCGGTGTTCAGCTCGGTCAGCAGCACGCCACCGATGTCGAGGATCACGTCGGCCTGCTCGATCGCTTCGCGAACCGACGGCGGCTGGGAGGCCGCCGCCGAGTACAGGCCCAGGTACTGCGGCATGGACTCGTCGAGAACTCCTTTGTCGTACGGGGTCTGGGCGGTCGGCAGGTTCGCCCGGCTGACGAGTTCGGCGGCCTTGCCGGCCACTCCGTAGCGGGCGGTCAGAGCCGTCACCAAGGCCGCCGGGCGTTCCGCGGCGCCGAGCTTGGCGAGGATGGTGGCGACCGCCGCCTCGAGTTCCGCCGCGTCGCTGCGCTGGCGTTTCAGCCCTGCCAGTGGGATGCCCTGCACCGGGGTGCCGATCACCGGCATCACCCCGTGGGCCTGGGAGATGACGATGTAGGCCGGCATCGACTGACGCAGCGCCTCCCGGATCAGCCTCTCGAGTTCCTCGATGCAGTTGTCCGGGGTCAGCTCCGCCCAGACACAGCATGCCGTCGCCGAGATCGGGTGGAAGCGGTCATAGCGGGTGTCGCCCAAATTGTGGTGGGTGATCAGTCGTAGCCGCTGGATCCGCTCGCTGGGCATTCCGACCAGGTGGAACACCGGGAGTCGATGCGCCTTGCTGCCCATCACCCCGTTGAGGGCGGACAGCTCGCCGACGCCGTAGGTGGTAGACAGCAGTGCGGCTCCGCGGATCCGGGCGTAACCGTCGGCCGCATAGGCGGCGTTGAGTTCATTGGCACAGCCGACCCATTCCAGTCCCGGCACCACTTCGACCGCGTTGTCGATCGGGAATGCGTAGTCCCCGGGGACTCCGAAGACGCGGTCGATACCCAGTGCGGCGATGCGGCTCAGGGTGTATTCGGCGACGGTGGGCTGGCCCATCGGGGAGTGCCTCCTTGGCAAACTGTCGGCGTTGCGGCCGGTTTGGCGGTAGCGTACCGGCCGCCTCGGAGGTCTTCGGCGGTGATCGCGAAACGTTCAGTTGCGCAGGCGATTACGTCGGAATATCTGTTCAGCGGGTCACGAAGGCCACGACGGCGTCGGTGAAGGCGTCGTTGTCATCGCCGGCCGCGGTGTGTCCGGCATCAGACAATTCGACGAATTCCGCGTGCGGGACGGTGGCCAGGAACGCCTCGACCCCGGCGTGGCTCACCACGTCCGACATCCGGCCCCTGATCAGCAGCACCGGAATCTGAAGGTTCGCGGCGGCCTGCTCGAGTTCATCGGCCAGCAGCGGGTCATCGCGGGCCGAGGTGACGAAGGCGGGATCCCAGTGCCAGTGCCAGCGCCCGTCGCGCCGGCGCAGGTTCTTCTTCAGGCCTTCCGGATTGCGCCGGTGCTGCCGGTGGGGCAGGTAGTCGGCGATCGCGTCGGCAGCCTGATCGAGGGTGTCGAACCCGTGGATGTGGCGGGACATGAAGTCACGGATCCGGGACGTGCCCGAATGCTCGAAACGCGGAACGACATCGACCAGGAACCAGTTTGGTCACCGCCGGACGCGGGCCCAGCCCCAGCGGTCGCGATCCCGGTCATCCCGCCCATGCTGGCCCCGATCAGCACCACCGGCCGGCCGATCTCTGGCTGAGCACTTCGGCCGTGTCGCGCACCAGGGGCATCGAGGGTGTAGTCGCCGCCGGTGCGCGGTCGCTGTCGCCGTGTCCCGCATGTCGAGCGCCACCGCACGGAATCCCCGGTCGGCCAGGATCTGGCCGGTGTTCTTCCAGGAGAACTGGTTTTATTCGCCGCCGCAGCAGCAGGATGGACCGGGCGATGGTCGCCGAGATCGCGGGCGTTCCGCCCGTCGGCACCAGGGCGAGTCCCCTCGTCGCCGCGAAAGGCTTGCCGGTTTCCGGTGGTCACGGGCGCGCCTCTCCGGCGGGTACGCGCGTACGTTACCGCCGGCCTCGGACGGTAGCGTTGCGACGCGCGGGATAGCAATCCGCGCTGTCCGCAGAGGAGCCGTATGCCAGCTGGCCGACGGGGCCGACAACCTGCGGGCGGCGCCGTCGGTCGATCAGTCGGTTTGCCGCGTGCGCGGCGATCGCGGCGTTGGCCTTCTGCTGGTGCTCGTCGGTACCTGCCAGTGACAAAGCGAGTTGCGCTGCGCTGAACATCTGCGCGGCGATGGTGCAGGCCGCCCGGGAAGGTTCGCTGGCGTTGACCACCATCGACTGATGGGCAGGTGGACGACGACGTCTGGCGCATCCTGGACACTCAGCTGGGCGCTGCGCGAGGACTCTCAAGCGCGCGGAATCGTTCAAAAGCGGCGGTTCCGCGAGGCGCAGTCGAAGTCGGCTGCACGGTGACGGCGTCGGCCAGCCGTGGAGTCGGTCGACGGCGAGAACGGACGGGTTTTGGTGACGTTGGCGGTCATGTGACCTCCAACCGGGGTGTTCTTAAACAAAGGGCCTGGCGCCCGGCACCAGGTAAGTGTCGTCATATGACGGTGGCCCTGCTGTCGCTGCGGTGGAGTTCGTCCGGTGATTGCCGTCCTGACCGGATGCGCCGCGTCTCGTCGTGGCCGGCGTTGCTTCTTCTGCTCAGCGGTGGCTGTACTGGACGTCTGCAACGGCAGTTGCGCAGCGGGCTGACCGAGGCGGTGCAGGCCGCCCGAGATCTTCGATCGTGGCGATCTCAGCTACCGGCCGAGTCCGCCGAGAGTCTGCGCTGCTGCCGGACGATCGTTTGACCGGACAGTTTGTGATTATTCGCAGCTGATCAAGACCGTCGTGGCACCCAACGCCATGCAGCAGGGTAGTATCCGCGGCGGCCTGGGTGCCTGCGGCCGCGGTGATCCCGGCCGACGCTGACTGTGTCGTGGTGCTGGCCGCCGACCAGACCATGACGGTGGGCACAGCGGACCCACCCGTACGACTCCAGCGTGCGGGTCACTATGGAACGGGTCGACGGACGCTGGCTGGTGTCCGGTTTCGATCCGGTTTGCTGGGGACAGAGATGGGCGAACTGCGTTGATCACGTCAGTGCACCTGAGGTCCAGCTGCGCGCGCTGACGTAGCTGCCGGACGCCGATGGTTTTGGTGTTCGCACGGCTTCCGGATTCCGCCTACGGTTTCCGGAAACTCGCGCCGCATCTGCGGCTGCGGGATACCGCGCGATCGCGCGTTCATGCGTGGCTATGTGCCGTCCTCGCTGCTCCCGGATCGCGCCTACCACCCGCGCCGGATGGATGACGCTCTGCACGCCCGCGCGGCGAGCGCGGTCCGGGCGATGCCGACGTCGTCATCGGCCATGACTGGGTGCTGCCGTGGCTGCCGGGCTGGCGGCTATACTGACAGCCCACCCTGGCGTGCGGTGGTGATGTCGAAAGCTGCCGGCGCGATACTGCGGACCTGCGGGCCCGGAAGCTGCTGTGCGAAAGGTTCCGCGGCAGTTGCTGCGCAGGCCAGGTACATGGGCCATTTCCAGCTGCCCTTCGCCGGAGCGATCGCAGTCGTGGATCGTGCCGCTGTTGTGGCGTCGTTGGTCACTCCGGCTACAGCGCCGGCGAGGATCTGCGGCACGTCGATGCCGCCATCGGCGCACTGGACCGCTGGCGCGGCCCTCGGTCCCTTACCGTGCGAACCTGCGCAACTCCCGGCCGCCGGCCCGCTACGCCGGAGCTGCACCGGTGGTGGACCGAGCTGCCGCGTCCGACGCCAGACCTGCACGGTGCCGACGACGGATGGCGGCGCCGAGTTCACCACCTTGGTCCGCGCGGTCCTGCCCGACGGCAGCGACGTGGGCTTCGCCATCGACTTCGCGCCGGTCACCTTCAGCTCGAACAACCCGAAGAGGCCGGCTGCCGGATCGTGGAATTCCTCGGGGCCTGACCGCTCGGAGCACGGGCGTTCCTGGGGACAACGCCTGCATGCGAGCGATGGCCGCCGTCGACGCGCAGCCGCTGTGGATGGCGCGCGTACCCAATGACCAGTTCGCCTGCGGCCTTCTGTCGGACCCCGGGGAATCGAGGCGGCGGTCGCCGAGGTGCGCCGTCGCGCGGAGGATTGCCCGGAGCTGCGGCTGCACGCCGTCGACGACAGCTGGCTG
The DNA here is from genome assembly GCA_020637165.1 of Mycolicibacterium sp. Lineage (GTDB taxonomy): Bacteria > Actinomycetota > Actinomycetes > Mycobacteriales > Mycobacteriaceae > Mycobacterium. The sequence goes on from JACJWN010000013.1 coordinate 43,592, forward strand.
CGCTACTCCCCGGGTGGGAGTCCGGGGCGTCTCCGATGACCAGCGCTGGTTTTGCACGCCGGCCCGGCGAAGGACTACAGGCTGTTCGATACCGTCGCCGGTTGACCTGACTCGACGCCTCGCGAATGTCCTGGTGTGTCCACGCCATTCCCGGAGGTGTTCGGGCGTCCGGCCGCAGCAGGGGTGGGCTCGGTCGTGGTGGCAGATCTCAACGCACTGGGGACGGCCACCGCTCGGCCGAACTCTGGCCGCGCGGTGTCATGGGGCGTCCTCGCGCGCGCCGGTGCCGGTCGGCGCGCCTGAGCGCGGGCTTGTCCTGGCGGGGCGCGGCGGTGGCCGCAGCGCGAGCATCGTTGACTGCAGCGCGCCATCGGCGCGGGGTCTGATCGACGCGCCCCCGGCGCCTCGCCCGGTGCTTCAGCGTCAACGCGGGTCCGCGCCGGTCTGCGGACGCGCGCACCCTGGTGCTCGATCGTTCCCGGCTGGCCGGCCGCACTGTCACCGTCGGCGCGCTCTCACGTCGCCGACGCGCTCGGGGCTTGCTCGCCGGGCGCGCGAGGACATCAGCCGGCTGGGGGCAGAGGTGCCGATGGCGATTCGCGGAAGCCGCGGGGCGCACAACAACTTTCGCAATGTCGCTGTCGACCTGCACCCCGAGTTGGCCCCACAGGATCGTGCCGAACGGATCGCGGGGCAACTCGCCGCGCACCGCCGCAGGGGGGAGCATCCGGCGTGGACGGCTTCCGCCGCGGCCCTTGAAGCGGTGCCCGCGGCCGTGTTGCGTTGGGGCGTGGGTCGATTTGATCCGGGCGAGCGCTGGCCGACCGTCTCCGGGCACACCGTGGTTTCCAGTGTTGACCGCGGTCCGGCCGATCTGAGCTTCGGCGGTCGCCCGGTGGTGCTCACCGCGGGTCTTCCCGCGCTCTCGCCGATGATGGGCCTGACGCACGGCGTCCACGGCATCGGCGGGACCGTCGCCGTTAGCGTTCACGCCGACCCCACGGTCGTCGATGTCGAGGACTACCTTGACCGTCTCCGCCATGCCCTGCGTTCTCCGCGCGAGCAGACGTAAAGGACCCCTTTCTCGCGGCGTGTCGGGGGACTTTGTGTCTGCTCGCGGGGGGAAGCGCCGGGGAACAGGGGACCGTCTTGACCAAACGGTTGGTTGGTCTGTCAGAATCGAGTGGAGCCCATATCCAGTGAGGAGAACCCGATGGCGGAAGCGGTAATTGTCGAGGCTGTGCGATCTCCGGTCGGCAAGCGCAACGGTGGTCTGTCCGGTGTGCACCCGGCGGAGTTGTCCGCACAGGTGCTCAACGGCCTGGCGCAGCGCGCCGGCATCGACCCGGAGATCGTCGAGGACGTCATCTGGGGCTGTGTCATGCAGGCCGGTGAGCAGGCCCTCGACATCGCCCGGACGGCGGTGCTCACAGCAGGCTGGCCGGAGACCATCCCCGGGGTCACCGTCGACCGTCAGTGCGGGTCCAGCCAGCAGTCGGTGCACTTCGCCGCCGCCGGCGTGGTGGCCGGGCACTATGACGCGGTGATCGCCGGCGGCGTCGAGTCCATGTCGCGCACACCCATGGGTTCGTCGCTGGCCAACGGTGGCAAGCCCTACCCGGCCGCTTTCAAGACCCGCTACGAGCGCACCCCCAACCAGGGCATCGGCGCGGAGATGATGGCCGAGAAGTGGGGCCTGACCCGCGCCATGCTCGACCAGTTCTCGCTGGACTCCCACGAGAAAGCGGGTACGGCGCAGGATTCCGGTGCCTTCGAGGACCAGATCGTCGGCATCAGGGATCCCGACGGCACCGTCGTGCTCAAGGACGAGGGAATCCGCCGCGGCACCACCCTGGAGAAGATGGGCCAACTCAAACCGGCGTTCAAAGAGGACGGCGTGATCCATGCCGGAAACTCCTCGCAGATCTCCGACGGGTCCGGGGCGCTGCTGTTCATGTCGGCAGACAAGGCGAAATCCTTGGGGCTCAAGCCGCTTGCCCGGGTTCATACCGCCGTGCTGGCCGGTGCCGACCCGGTGATGATGCTGTCGGCTCCGATACCCGCCACCCAGAAGGCCCTGAAACGGTCCGGGCTCAGCGTGCAGGACATCGGTGTTTTCGAGGTCAACGAGGCCTTCGCCCCGGTTCCGATGGCCTGGCTCAAGGAGATCGGCGCCGACGAGCGCAAACTGAACCCCAACGGCGGTGCCATCGCCCTTGGCCACCCGCTGGGCGGCTCCGGCGCGCGCATCATGACGACCATGCTCTATCACATGCGGGACAACGGCATTCGCTACGGACTGCAGACCATGTGCGAGGGCGGCGGTCAGGCCAACGCCACGATCCTGGAACTCCTCTAGTGGCCGGTGATTCAGCCCCCGGCGCCCTGACCGAGCGCCGGGGCAACATCCTGGTCATCACCATCAACCGGCCCGAGGCCCGCAACGCCGTCAACGCCGCGGTCTCCATCGGCGTCGGCGACGCGCTGGCGCAGGCCCAGGACGACCCGCAGATCTGGGCTGTCGTCCTCACCGGGGCGGGGGACGCGTCATTCTGCGCCGGCGCCGACCTCAAGGCGATCTCCCGCGGGGAGAACATCTTCCATCCGGACCACCCGGAATGGGGGTTCGCCGGCTACGTCCAGCACTTCATCGACAAGCCGGTCATCGCCGCCGTCAACGGCACCGCCCTGGGCGGCGGCAGCGAGATGGCACTGGCCAGTGATCTGGTCGTCGCGCAGCACAGTGCCCGGTTCGGACTGCCGGAGGTCAAGCGCGGCCTGATCGCGGCGGCCGGCGGGATGTTCCGGATCGTCGACCAGCTGCCCCGCAAGATCGCGATGCAGCTGCTTCTGACCGGCGAGCCGATCAGCGCTGAGGAGGCGTTGCGGTGGGGCCTGATCAACCAGGTCGTGCCGGACGGCGAGTCCGTACTCGACGCGGCGATGGCGCTGGCCGAGCGGATCACCGTCAACGCACCGCTGGCGGTGCAGGCCAGCAAGCGCGTCGCCGCCGGTGCCGACGACGGGGCGATCACCGCCGAGAAGGACGCGTGGAAACGATCCAACCGGGAGATGAGGGCGGTCTTCACCTCAGCCGACGCCATGGAGGGCCCGTTGGCCTTCGCCCAGAAGCGCGCGCCGGTCTGGCAGGCCCGCTGAGCTGAGCCCTCCGCGTTAGGCGGCCGGGGTGGCCGTTGTCGTCGGGGCGGCGCTGGCTGTGGTCGTCGGCGCAGCGGACTCCGAGGCCTCCGCGGCCGACGGCGCGGCCGAGGTGGTGGCGGTGGCCGAGGTGGTGGCGGTGGCCTCCGTGGTCGAGGTCGCCGACGTCGTCGAGGTCTCGGTGGTCGAGGTCGTCGACGTTTCGGTGCCGGAGGTCGGGGTGGTCGAGGCGCCTGCCTCGGCGGCCGGCGTCGGCGGGGTCAGCACTTCATCGATCATGTAGATGTAGGCGCCGCGCGCGCTGTAGGCGCAGACGACACGGTTGTCGTTGACCGTGATCTCGCCGCCCTTGCCCTCGACGACCACCGGACGGCCGTCCTGAGTGGGCATCTTGCCCTGTACGTCGTTGGGGCCGAGGTAGCCCAGCACCATGTGGTAGAAGAGCACGGGCAGTAGCACCACCGGGTCGGCCTTGAGGACCTCCAAGGTGGTCGGATCGAGGTTTTCGAACGCCTTGTTCGTCGGTGCGAACACCACGTAGGGGCCGCCGTCGAGCACGCTGACGATGTTGATCTCGGGGTTGAGCTTGCCCGAGATGAACCCGCTGAACGTGCTCAGGTCGGGATTGCTGGCGATCGCCTCGGACCCGGTCTGCAGGGCCATCGAGTCGATCGAGCCGGGGCCGGTCGGATTCTGTTTGCGGTACTCGTCGCAACCGGGGCCCTGCGGGTCGGGGACCTTTGTCGAGGTGGGAACCGGGACCGTCGATGTGGCCGACGGCGAGGGCTCAACCGGTTCGGGAGTGGGTTCGGCGTAGGCCTGGATGGACGTCGGGATGGCGACGGCGATCGCGGCGATCGCTGCGGCGACGCCGAGGGTCTTCGTACGAGTGCTCACCGGTATCTCTCCTGGTTCATCGTCGTCACGGCAGTCGGCCGTGACGCCCCTGGCATCGTAAGCCGAGGCGGTTTCGTTACCCAAAACGAAGACCAGAATGACGAGGTGAGGGCAAAACTGCAGGTCGCTGATGCGGTGCAGTTCCCAGACCGATATCGGCCCTACGATGCTGACCATGGCCGAAGCTGTTTCCGGGGCGTTGATCGTCACCATCGCCGGGCATCGTCCACAGCTGGACCCGCAGGCCTGGGCGGCCCCCAACGCCAGCCTCATCGGCCGGGTGCGGCTGGCCGCGCGAGCCAGCGTCTGGTACTCGGCGACCCTGCGGGCCGAGGCAGAGCCGATCGAGATCGGTGCGGGTACCAACATCCAGGACGGGGTCACCGTGCACGTCGACCCAGGGTTCCCGGTCCTGGTTGGGAGCGGGGTGAGCGTCGGGCACAACGCGGTCCTGCACGGCTGCACGATCGAGGACGGCGCGCTCATCGGGATGGGCGCTATCGTCCTCAACGGCGCGGTGGTGGGAGCGGGCTCGCTGGTGGCCGCCGGCGCGCTGGTCCCGCAGGGGGTGGTGATTCCCCCCGGATCCCTGGTCGCCGGGGTCCCCGGCCGGGTCCGCCGCGAACTCACCGACGCCGAGGCGGCGGGCAATCGCCACAATGCCGCCGTCTACGAGCATCTGGCCGACCTGCACCGCGGTGCCGCACCCGCCGGCGGGTAGCTCCAGCTGGTAGATGTCAGCGTTGCGTCACCGTTTCGGTCAGGGTTTTTTCCTACGGTGAGATGGATGCGCATCGACCAGATCCGCGCGGTCGCCACCAATGTGGCGCTGCCTCATCAGGAATGGCCGGCAGTGGTTCGCCGCCGCCGGGTGATCGTGTTCGTGGTCCTGGTGGCCGGCGCAACCCTGCTGGCCTACTCGCTCAACCGCCGGCCGGGTGACGCGGCGTTTTACTGGCTGACGCTGTCGCTGGCGGCGGTGTGGGCGCTGGGTGCGGTGCTGTCCGGTCCGCTGCATCTGGGCAGCATCAGTTGGCGGGGCCGCAACCAGCGGCCCGTGCTGACCGGTTCGGCGGTGGGCCTGCTGCTCGGAGCGGCGTTCCTGTTCGGCGGCTTGGTGGTCCGCAACATCCCGCCGCTGGCCGAGCGGATCACCCGGGTTCTGGAGTACACCAACTACGGATCGCTGCTGCTGATCGTTCTCATCGCGCTGGTCAACGGAGTGGCCGAGGAACTGTTCTTCCGCGGCGCGCTCTACACCGCGCTGGGCCGATTCCACCCGGTGCTGATCTCGACGCTGTTGTACGCGGTGGCGACCTCGGCCAGCGGCAATCCGATGCTCGGTTTCGCCGCGCTGGTTCTGGGGACGGTGTGCGCGCTGCAGCGCCGCGCCACCGGCGGTGTGCTGGCCCCGGTGCTCACCCACGTGGTCTGGGGTCTGATCATGGTGCTGGCGTTGCCGCCGATCTTCGGGCTGTAACGACCGAACCGGGCACCCGCCAGGTGGCTCAGCCGTCGGTGAAGGTGGGCTTTCGCCGCTGTTGGAACGCCCTGGTGCCCTCTAGGAAATCACGGGAGCCGAGCAGGATCTGTTGCCCCTCGCTCTCCCTGGCGATGGCCGCGTCCAGCTCGGTCAGCGCCGCTGCGTTGATCGCCTGTTTGGTCCTGCTCAGTGCCACCGCCGGTCCGGATACCAGCGTGTCGATCACGCCCGCCGCGGCGGCTTCCAACTCCTCGTCCGGATAGACGCCGCTGACCAGCCCGTACTCCAGCGCCTCAGCGGCGGTGATGCGCTCGGCCAGCAGCGCCATTCGCATCGCCCTGATCCGGCCGATCGCGGCCGCCACCAGTGCCGTCGCCCCGCCGTCGGGCATGAGCCCGATCCTGGTGAAGGCCAGCAGGAAAAAGGACTTCTCCGAGGTCAGCACCAGGTCGCTGGCCACCGCCAGTGAGACCCCGACACCGGCCGCCGGACCCTGGACTACCGCCACCACCGGCTTGGGGGAGGCGACGATGGCGCGCACCGCGCGGTTGGCCGCACCCAGCGTTCCGTCGACCGCGGTCGACCTCGCCGCCGACGCCCGGTCCTCGGCGCTGATGCCCGCCCCGGAACAGAAACCGCGGCCGGCCCCGGCGAGTCGCACCACGCGCACCCCGGGGTCGCCGGCCGCGCGTTCGAGCGTCTCGGCCAGGGCGGTGAGCATCTCCTCGGTCAACGAGTTGAGGCTGTCCGGCCGGTTCAGCGTCACCGACAGTACGTTGCCGTCCAGCGAGACGGCGAGGTCGTCGATACCGGTGTAGGAGGTCATGGAAGGACACGGTACAAAGAGGGCACTGATCTGCACGGAGGGCGGTACGGGTTATGGCGGGACCTTTGCAGGGTTTGCGAGTCGTCGAACTGGCCGGGATCGGACCTGGGCCGCACGCCGCGATGATCCTCGGGGACCTCGGCGCCGACGTCGTGCGGGTGGAGCGGCCCAGCAAGGTGCCCAACCCGGTTCCCAGCGGCGACTACCTGCTGCGTAACCGCCGCTCGGTGACCGCCGACCTCAAGAACCCGCAGGACCGCGATCTGGTGCTGAGCTTGATCGCCAAGGCCGATGTGCTCATCGAGGGATTCCGCCCCGGGGTCACAGAGCGACGTGGGCTGGGCCCGGAGGACTGCGCGAAGCTCAACGAGCGGTTGATCTACGCGCGGATGACCGGCTGGGGCCAGACTGGACCCCGCAGCCAGCAATCCGGCCATGACATCAACTACATCTCGCTCAACGGCGTGCTGCACGCCATCGGCCGGTCCGGTGAGCGTCCGGTGCCGCCGCTGAACCTTGTCGGGGACTTCGGCGGCGGCTCGATGTTTCTGCTCGTCGGCATCCTCTCGGCGCTCTACGAGCGGGAGCGTTCCGGCAAGGGGCAGGTGATCGACGCTGCCATGGTGGACGGTTCCAGTGTGCTGGCCCAGATGATGTTCGCCTTCCGGGCGACCGGGCTGTGGAGCGACGTGCGCGGCACCAACCTGCTCGACACCGGCGCGCCTTACTATGACGTCTACGAGTGCGCCGATGGCCGCTATGTATCGGTCGGCGCCATCGAGCCGCAGTTCTACGCCGAACTGATCGAGAAGTTGGGTCTGGACCCGGCCGCTCTTCCCGGACAGAACGACGTCACCCGCTGGGCGGAACTGCGCGGGATCCTCACCGAGACCTTCGCCCAGCACGGCCGTGACCATTGGGCCGGGGTGTTCAGCGGCAGCGATGCCTGCGTGACCCCAGTGCTCAGCTTCGCCGAGATCGAAACCGAACCGCACAACACCGAGCGTGGCGGGTTCTACACCGAGGCCGGATCGGTGTTCCCGATGCCGGCCCCGCGGTTCTCCCGCACCCAGCCCGGCAAACCCACCCCTCCGGGTGCCCCGGGTGCCGACATCGAAGCCGTTTTAAGAGACTGGGTATAGTCCCAACCAACCAGTAGGTCGACGGTCGAAAGGAACATCTGCAGTGGAGATCAAGGACGCGGTCGCCGTCGTCACCGGTGGCGCTTCGGGCTTGGGCTTTGCCACCGCTAAGGCGCTGCTGGACGAGGGCGCCAAGGTCGTGATCCTGGACCTTCCCAGCTCACGGGGCGAGGAGGTCGCCGCTGAGCTCGGCGAGCGAGCCCGCTTCGCGGCGGCCGACGTCACCGACGAGGAGGCTGTCGGAGTGGCTTTCGACTTGGCCGAGACGATGGGCCCGGTTCGAATCGTGGTCAACTGCGCCGGAACCGGCGATGCCATCCGGGTCCTCGGCAAGGGTGGGGTGTACCCGTTGAACAAGTTCGCCCGCATCGTCAACATCAACCTGGTCGGCACCTTCAACGTCCTGCGACTGGGCGCCGAGCGGATGGCCAGGGCCGAGTCGATCGCCGGCGAGCGCGGCGTCATCATCAACACCGCCTCGGTCGCGGCCTTCGACGGCCAGATCGGACAAGCCGCCTACTCGGCCTCCAAGGGGGGCGTGGTCGGCATGACGCTGCCGATCGCCCGTGATCTTGCCGACAAGCAGATCCGGGTGGTCACCATCGCCCCCGGACTTTTCGACACCCCGCTGCTGGCGGGTCTGCCCGAGCCGGCCAAGGCCTCCCTAGGTGCCCAGGTTCCGCACCCGTCGCGGCTGGGCAAGCCGAGCGAATACGGCGCGCTGGCGGTGCACATCGTCGAGAATCCCATGCTCAACGGCGAGGTGATCCGCCTTGACGGCGCCATCCGGATGGCACCGCGCTGACGTGCGCGAAAAGCATCTGACAGCAACAGCGAAAGAAGAGACGACATGGCACTGACCACCAAGTTCACCGAGGCCTTCGGTGTCGAGCACCCGATCGCCCAGGGCGGTATGCAGTGGGTCGGGCGCGCGGAACTCGTCGCCGCGGTTGCCAATGCGGGTGCGCTGGGGTTCCTGACCGCACTGACCCAGCCGACGCCGAAGGACCTGGCCAACGAGATCGCCAGAACCCGGGACCTCACCGACAAGCCGTTCGGCGTCAACCTCACGATCCTGCCGGCGATCACGCCCCCGCCCTATGACGAGTACCGCAAGGTGATCGTCGACGCGGGGATCAAGATCGTCGAGACGGCCGGCTCCAACCCGGCCCCGCACCTGCCGATGTTCCACGACAACGGCATCAAGGTGCTGCATAAGTGCACCTCGGTCCGGCACGCGGTCAAGGCGCAGGGCCTCGGCGTGGACGGAATCAGCATCGACGGCTTCGAGTGCGCCGGTCATCCCGGTGAAGATGACGTCCCCGGTTTGGTGCTGATTCCCGCCGCGGCGGAGCAGATCGAGATTCCGATGATCGCCTCCGGTGGCTTCGGTGACGCGCGCGGCCTGGTGGCCGCACTGGCACTGGGCGCCGACGGCATCAATATGGGCACCCGGTTCATGTGCACGGTGGAATCGCCGATTCACCAGAACATCAAGCAGGCCATCGTCGACGGCAACGAACTCGGTACTGAGTTGATCTTCCGCAGCCTGCACAACACCGCACGGGTGGCCAGCAACGCGGTCTCACGCGAGGTGGTGGAGATCCTCGCCAATGGCGGTCAGTTCGGTGACGTAATGGAACTAGTGGCCGGATCGCGCGGCCGCCGGGTCTTCGAGGAGGGCGACCCCGACGCCGGGATCTGGACCGCCGGAACCGTCATGGGTCTGATCCACGACATCCCGACGGTCGGCGAGTTGGTCGGCCGCATCGCCGGTGAGGCCGAGGACATCATCACCGGTCGTTTGACCGGCATGGTCAGGGCCGGCGAGAGGGTCTAGCGGGAGGGTCTGGTCGGGGGACAAGACGGTTCACCCATCCCGGCCATGTCCGGTGCAGAAACGTCAGTGCCCGCCTGGAAGCCAGGCGGGCACTGTGCGTTGGTCAGAGTCGCGTTGCGACGGCGCGTCTCGACCGGAGGGCTGAGACGATACGCCGATCAGCTGGCGTTGGCCAGCGGCGGGGTATCCTCGAACTGCTCGGAGGTGTCGCCCTCCACGAGGAAGTCGCCGTGATACAGGTCTTCGAAGTCAACTTTGATGACGTCGGCACTGGTGTCGTCGATCCACATACAAAGAAGCGTATTGGTCTCCTCTAAGGAAACTTTGAGTCACGTTTCGCAATTTGGTGGCAATTCTTACCGCCGGGTTACGGGCGTTCCACCAGGTTTGACCCACCTGGGCCCCGGCACCAGACTGGTGTTGCCAGGCGGTTAGCTGGCCGGAGGAAAGGATACGGCTTGTGCTGCACCGAATCGCCCGGCTCGCCCTTCGCTCTCCTCGGCGGATCCTGGCGCTCGCGGCACTTCTGACCGCGCTCACCGCGGTGTTCGGGCTACCGGTGGCCAATCATCTTTCGGCCGGAGGTTTTCAGGATCCGGGCTCTGAATCGGCCCGCGCCGCCGCGTTGCTCAGCGAGAAGTTCGGCCAGAGCGATCAGCAGCTACTCATCACTGTCACCGACCCCGCCGGGGCTACCGGCGAGGCCGCCCGCGCCGCCGGTATCGATATCGTCACTCGTCTCGACGCCTCGCCCCACGTCCTGAGCGTGAGCTCACCGTGGACCTCGCCGCCCGCCGCCGCGGCCGAACTGCTCAGCAGGGACGGCGACATCGGCCTGATCGTGGCCACCCTGGCCGGGGGAGAGGACAACGCGCCGCGGTACGCCGCCGAACTCGCCGGACCGGTTGTCGGCGACCGCGACGGCGTCACCATTCGCGCCGGTGGCACCGCAATGATCTACGACCAGATCAACCAGCAGACCAAGCACGACCTGCTGCGCATGGAGGCCATCGCCATCCCGTTGAGTTTCCTGGTGCTGGTCTGGGTATTCGGCGGCGTGGTCGCTGCGTCGCTTCCGATGCTCGTCGGCGTGCTGGCGATCCTGGGGGCTATGTCGGTGCTGCGGCTGATCACCGCATTCGCCGAGGTGTCGATCTTCGCTCTCAACATCACCGCCGCGCTGGGCCTGGCTCTGGCCATCGATTACACGCTGCTCATAGTCAGCCGCTACCGCGACGAGATCGCTTTGGGCGCCGAGCCAGAGGCGGCGCTGGTGCGCACGATGTGCACCGCCGGCCGCACCGTCCTGTTCTCAGCGGTAACCGTCGCGCTGTCGCTGTCGGCGCTGCTGCTGTTCCCGATGTACTTCCTGAAATCATTCGCCTACTCCGGCATCGCCACGGTTGCCTTCGCCGCCGCCGCAGCGGTGATAGTCACCCCGGCGGCGATCGTCGCACTCGGATCCCGATTGGACGCCTTCGACATCCGCCGATTGGTCCGCAGGGTTCTGCGCAGGCCCCAACCGGCCGACAAACCGGTACAGCGGTTGTTCTGGTACCGGTCGACGAAATTCGTGATGCGTAGATCCATCCCGATCGGCACCGCCATCGTCGCCCTGCTGTTGCTGCTCGGCGCGCCTTTCCTGGGCATCGAATTCGGCAGTCCTGACGACCGCGTGCTGCCCCGCTCGGCCTCGGCGCACCAGGTCGGCGACCAGTTGCGCAACGATTTCGCCAGCGACCTCAATACCGGGATGAGCGTCGTCATCCCCGAGGCGACCGGTGCTACCGAGGCCGAGTTGAGCCGCTACGCCGCCGATCTGTCCCGCGTCCCGGAGGTCACCCTGGTGTCCGCTCCGGGCGGAACGTTCGCCGGCGGCAACAGGGTCGGTCCGCCGTCGGCGCCGGCCGGCGCCGCCGACGGCAGCGTCTTCCTCTCCGTCCGTAGCACCGCGCCGCTGTTCTCCCAGGATTCCCGGATCCAACTGGACCGGCTGCACGCCGTCGCCGAACCTGCCGGACGCGAGGTGCTCATCGGCGGGGTCCCGCAGATCAACCGCGACATCGTCGGAGCGGTCACCTCGCGAATGCCGTTGGTGCTCAGTCTGATCGGTGTGATCACCTTCGTGCTGTTGTTCCTGCTCACGGGAAGCCTGGTGTTGCCACTGAAGGCGCTGGTTCTCAACGTGCTGTCGCTGTCGGCGGCGTTCGGCGCGCTGGTCTGGGTATTCCAGGAGGGCCACCTCGGGGCCTTGGGCACCACTCCAACCGGCACCATGGAAGCCAACGTGCCGGTGTTGATGTTCTGTGTGGCTTTCGGACTCTCGATGGATTACGAAGTGTTCCTGCTCGCGCGGATCCGGGAGTACTGGCTGGAGTCGCCGCGAACCCGTCAGGACAGCGACGAGAGCGTGGCACTGGGGCTCGCCCGCACTGGCCGGGTGGTGACCGCCGCGGCGCTGATCATGGCGATCGCCTTCGCCGCGCTGATTGCCGCCCAGGTGTCGTTCATGCGGATCTTCGGGCTCGGTCTGACCCTGGCGGTTCTTGCCGACGCAACCCTGGTGCGGATGGCTCTGCTTCCGGCATTCATGCACGTCATGGGCCGTTGGAACTGGTGGGCTCCCGGGCCGCTGGTCCGGTTGCATGAGCGGATCGGTCTTAGCGAGGGTCCGCCGGATCGTCCGCCCGCCTCGCCCGAATCGCTGGCTACAGTGGGGAAGTGACCGCAAACACCATCGACCACCCCTTCTTCGCATGGATGTGGACGGTGATGTCCGCCCACGAGTCGCGATTGATGCGCCGGTTGCGCACCGAGAACCTGGCCGGGCTGACCGGCCGGGTGCTGGAGGTGGGGGCGGGAACCGGCACGAACTTCGCCCACTATCCCGACACCGTGAGCGAGGTCGTCGCCGTGGAGCCGGAAATCCGGCTGGTGCCCAAGGCCCGCGAGGCCGCCGGGTCGGCGCCGGTTCCGGTCACCATCATTGAGTCCACCATCGAAAGCGTTCCCGGCGGCCAGCTGTTTGACGCCGTGGTGTGCTCGCTGGTGCTCTGCTCGGTCGCCGACCCGGAGGCCGTTCTTCGCGAATTGAACTCGCTGCTCAAACCCGGGGGAGAACTACGCTACTTCGAGCACGTCGCCAGCGCCGGCTGGCACGGGTCGATCCAGCGGCTGGCCGACGCCACCATCTGGCCGAGGATGGCGGGGAACTGCCACACCCACCGGGACACCGAGCGTGCTATCGCCGGGGCGGGATTCAGCGTGGAGTCGGCGCGGCACCAATGGACGCTGCCCGCGTGGGCGCCGCTGCCGGTCGCCGAGATCGCGATCGGACGGGCGGTCAAGGCGGGCTGATCGGACGGCCGGTCAGTCCAGAAGTTCGGGCAGACGTTGCAACAGTGTCGGTAGAGCGACGGTCGCGGGCTCGCGGATTGAGAGAGTGACGGATTCGGACAGCGGGGTGGGTTCGGGGTTGACTTCGACCACCGTCGCCCCGTTGGCCAAGGCGATATCGGGCAGGCCGGCGGCGGGGTAGACCACCCCCGAGGTTCCGACCACCACCACGATTTCGGAGGTGGCGACCGCTCTGACAGCGGCCTGCCACGGCTCGTCCGGCAGCGCCTCGCCGAACCATACGATGCCGGGCCGGATCAGCCCTCCGCACTCGCAGGACAGCGGAACCCTCTCCAACTCCGGCACCGGCATATCCGGAAGCGGACCGTGGTAGCGCGAGCCGCAGGTGTCGCACCAGAACTCCGCGAGGCTGCCGTGCAGATGATGAACGGTTCTGCTGCCGGCGCGCTCGTGCAGGTCGTCGACGTTCTGGGTGATGACGGTGACCTCGGCGTGGTCTTGCCAGCCGGCCACGGCGCGGTGACCCGCGTTCGGCTGGACCTCTTTGACCAGATGATGGCGCCACAGGTACCAGGCCCATACCCGCTCGGGGGACTTCTGCCAGCCGTCGGTGCTGGAAATCTCGTAGGGGTCGTACTGCGCCCACAACCCCGCTTCGTCGTCGCGGAACGTCGGCACCCCGCTTTCGGCGGAGATCCCCGCCCCGCTGAGCACCGCGATACGCACCCGACCAAGATAGCCGGGGGATACTGGGGCCTGTGCAGTGGCTGCGAACCGACCCCCACTCGACGACCCCGCTGTTCGACCAGTTGCGGGTGGGAGTGATCGCCGCCGTCCGCGACGGCCGTCTCCCAGCCGGGACCCGTCTACCCACGGTGCGGGAATTGGCCGGGGACCTGGGTCTGGCCCCCAACACCGTCGCCCGGGCCTACCGGGAACTGGAGACCGCGGGGATTGTGGAAACCCGCGGCCGGAAGGGAACTTTCGTGGCGGCCAGCAACCCCACGGACGAGGCGATGGCCGTCGCCGCCCGGGGCTACGCAGACACCGCGCGGGCGCTCGGTCTGGCCAAGGACGACGCCCTGCGCTACCTCGACGCCGAGTTCAGCTGAGCCGCGGTCGGCTGGGCCGGCTTCGGCTGGGGCGACCTCAGCCGAATTCGAGCAGTGCGTAGACGCCCCGGAACGGTTTGAGCGGACCGATCCGCCACAGCGCAGGGAAGACCTTCTGGAAGAACGGTCCCCGCCCCGCCGGCATCGGGATATCACGCACGGCCTTGAGCCCGGGGATCCGGCCGACGAGGGCCGACAGCTGGCCGATCGAGAGGCTGAACGGCATGGGCGGCACCCGGTAGTGCCGGGAGGCCCGGATCCCCTTCGGCGCGAGCTTCTTGACGATCGTCGGCGGCAGGTCGAAGAACATCTGACCCCCGGGAAACCGCTTGGCGCACTGCGTGATCAGATCCATGGCCTGCTCGGGCTGCAGATACATCAGCAGGCCCTCAGCGGTGATGAAGACACCTTCGCTCACGTCGATGCGGTCCATCCAGCTGTAGTCCAGCGCCGACTGGGCGATGGCGGAGATGCGCTCAGACGAGGGCAGCAACTTCTCGCGCAATGCGATCACCGGAGGCAGGTCGATCGAGACCCAGCGGAACTGCGCGTCCGGAACCGCGGCGTCGAGGCGCCAGAAGCTGGTCTGGAAACCTTCGGCGAGGGCGACGACGGTGGCCCGCGGATGGCTGCGCAGATAGTCGGCGGTGCACCGGTCGGCGGCCAGCGACCGCAGCGCCATCTCTTGGCCCTTGCGGCCGAATTTGTCATAGTCGACGCCCGGGTAGGCCCCCAGCGCGTCGCGCAGTCGAATGGCCATCGGATCGTCGATGATCGCATCCGGCAGCGCGGCCTGGTGCGCGCGGCCGTTGAGGGTGAGCAGGGCGGTCTCGGAGACGCCGGTGAGTATGGATCCGTCGGCTTCGGGTGTCACGGTGCCAATTTACCTTCGGGCGCCAGACCGGCCGTCAGTGCCGGCAGTAGGCTGAAGGTGTGATGAGGAAGGTGTTCGACGACAAGCTGTTGGCGCTGATCGCCGACAACTCCCTGGGCGTCCTGGCCACCATCAAACGTGACGGCCGTCCGCAGCTGTCCAACGTCACCTACCACTTCGACCCGCGCGCGCTGACCATCGAGGTGTCGGTGACCGAGCCGCGGGCCAAGACCCGCAACCTGCGCCGCGATCCGCGGGCCTCGCTGCTGGTCAGTTCCGAGGACGGCTGGGCCTATGCGGTCGCGGAGGGGACCGCCACGCTCAGCGAGCCGGCCGCCTCGCCCGACGACGACACCGTCGAATCGCTGATCACCCTCTACCGCAGCGTTGCCGGTGAGCACCCGGACTGGGACGAATACCGGCGGGCCATGGTGGTCGACCGTCGCGTGCTGCTACGCCTGCCGATCCACCACCTCTACGGCATGCCGCCCGGGCTGCGCTGAAACACCTGGCCCGCTGGAGTAGTTTGCCTGCTATGGCCGACGAAGCGCCCGAACCGCAGGACGACACCAAACGCAAGTTCCGGGAGGCGCTGGAGCGCAAGAAGGCCAACCAGGGCGGCGCCGCCGGCCGCTCGGGTGGAGGCGCCAAGCAGTCCCATGCGCACGGTCCGGCCGAGCAGCGCCGCGCATTCCGGCGAAAGAGCGGCTGATCGGATCAGTGGTGGGTGGCCTTCTCGGCGCCCACTCCGGTCAGTGACCGCACCTCCATTTCGGCGTTGAGGACGGGATCGCCGTTGTCACGCGACGTCAGGGTTCCGACGACGCCGAGAAGGAAGGCCAGCGGAATCGAGACGATGCCCGGGTTGGACAGCGGGAACCAGTGGAAATCCACCCCCGGGAGCATCGCGCTCTTGGATCCGGAGACCGCGGGGGAGAAGACGATCAGCACGATGCAGCTGATCAGCCCGCCGTACATGCTCCACAGTGCCCCGCGGGTGTTGAAGCGGCGCCAATACAGCGAGTAAAGAATGGTCGGCAGGTTCGCCGAGGCCGCCACCGCGAACGCCAGCGCGACCAGGAATGCCACGTTCTGTCCGTTGGCCAGGATTCCCAGGGCGATCGCCGCCACCCCGAGCGCAACGGCGGTGATGCGGGAGACCCGGACCTGCTCGTCCTCGGTGACGTCGTGGGATTTCATCACGCTGGCGTAGACGTCGTGGGCGAAGGACGCCGAAGCGGTGATGGTCAGCCCGGCTACGACGGCCAGGATGGTCGCGAACGCCACCGCCGAGATGATGCCGAGCAGGATCACCCCGCCGAGTTCGAAGGCCAGCAGCGGGGCGGCTGAGTTCTGCCCGCCGGGCGCGGCGAGGATCCGGTCGGGGCCGACGATGGCGGCCGCACCGTAGCCCAGCGCCAGGGTGAACAGGTAGAAGGCGCCGATGAGGCTGATCGCCCAGACCACCGAGCGGCGGGCCTCCTTGGCGGTCGGGACCGTGTAGAAGCGCATCAGCACATGCGGCAGGCCGGCGGTGCCCAGCACCAGGGCCAGTCCCAGCGACAGCAGGTTGATCTTGGAGGTTGTCGAGTCCCCGTACCGGGCACCCGGGGCCAGCACGTCGCGGGCAGCGACGCCCGTGGCGGTGGACCCGTGGACCATCTCCTGGGCCTTGCCGAGGATCTCTGAGAAGTTCAACCCGAACTTGGCCAGCACCAGAACCGTCATGAAGGCGGCCCCGCTGATCAGCAGTACGGCCTTGATGATTTGCACCCAGGTGGTGCCCTTCATGCCGCCGATGAGCACGTAGACGATCATCAGAACGCCGACGACGGCGATCACGATCGATTGGGCGAAACGGCCGTTGATGTCGAGCAGCAGCGCGACCAGTCCGCCGGCGCCGGCCATCTGGGCCAGCAGGTAGAACAGCGATACCGTCATCGTCGAGGTGGCGGCGGCCAATCGAACCGGCCGCTGCCGCAGCCGGAAGCTCAGCACGTCGGCCATGGTGAACTTGCCTGTGTTGCGCAGCAATTCGGCGACCAGCAATAGCGCCACCAGCCAGGCCACCAGGAACCCGATCGAGTACAGGAAACCGTCGTAACCGTAGACCGCGATCGCTCCGGCGATCCCGAGGAAGCTGGCCGCCGAGAGGTAGTCACCGGCGATCGCGATGCCGTTCTGCGGCCCGGAGAACGCATGGCCTGCAGTGAAGAATTCGGTGGCGTTGGTGTTGGTGCGACCTGCCCGGATGACTATGACCAGGGTGATGATGACGAAGGCGACGAAGATGCTGATGTTCACGATCGGATTGCCGGTCTGGGTGCCGGCGGCCAGCACACTCACTGCTGACTCCAGTGCATCTCGTTGCGGATGGCTTCCGCGCGCGGGTCGAGCTCCCGGTTGGCGAATCTGACGTAGATCGAGGTGATCAGGAAGGTCGTCAGGAACTGGCCCAGGCCGAGGAGCAGCCCGACGTTGATGTTGCCCCAGATCCGGGTGGCCATGAAGTCATGGGCGAAGGCGCCCAGCAGCACGTAGGTCGCGTACCAGATCAGGAAGAAGGCGGTGGTCGGGAAGACGAAGCGGCGCAGCCGGCTGCGCAGTTCGGCGAACTCCGGGCTGGCCTGCATCGCCAGGTAGTCCGCCCCGCTGGGCGACGGCGGCTCGGTGCGGGTTGTGGACACGACGCTCCTCGGCTGCCGGGTTGGTTTGACGTCAGCGTAGGTAGTCGGGGCGGTGTCCGCAGGGTGTTTGCGGAGGTGGACCTATCCGGGCCGGAGCATGACAACCAGAACCACCACCAGGTAGCCGAGGAAGAGCCGGAACTGGATGGCCTCCGGGATCCGGTGGGAAATCGCGATGCCCAGTGGCGAACCGAGCAGGGCGCCCGCGGTCATTCCCGCGAGCGCCGGCAGGTAGAGATATCCGATTGCCGCGGGGGGCAGTCCGGTGGCGCTGAGTCCGCCGAGCAGGTAGCCGGCGCCGGCGCCGATCCCGATGACCGCCGACAGTCCGGCGGCAACGGCGGAGGCCCGTTGTATGCGATAACCGGCCGCCTGCAGGTAAGGCACCGTGACCGTGGCGGCACCGGCGCCAAGCAGCGCACCGGTCAGGCCGGTGGTGACCCCGGTCGCCAACCGGCTGGCACGGGAGGGCATGACCGCTACGGTGCCCGCCTCGCCGGCTACCCTCGCGCTCTTGGTTTTTCGGTAGTGCCGGTGCAGGGCGCGTGCGATCATGTAGAGGACGAATCCGGCGAAGAACACCCGAAGGGCCGGGCCGGGGAGGCGGCTTCCCGCAACGGCTCCGATCGCCGTACCCACTGTCACCGGCGCCAGCAGCTGCCAGAACAGCGGCCAGTCCATATCGCCGCGCCGACTCCTCAGGAAGGTCGTGTACAGCGCGGTGAAGAACATCACCGCCAGCGATGTCCCGATCGCCAGGTGCATGACGTTTTCGGGTGCCACGCCCTGCAACGGCAACGCCACCGCCAGTGCGGGAACGATGGTCAGCCCGCCGCCGAGGCCGAACATGCCCGAGAGAAGCCCGGCGAGGATCCCCGCCAGCAGGTAGACCAGGTAGACCGTAGCGCCGTTCACGCAGGGCCGCGCATCGCAAGGTCGTCGGTGATCAGGGGCCGAGATGTTGCGTCGTGCTGGTACACCCGGCAATCATCACTCATCGACGGCCGCTGTGCCGGGTCATCCAATGAACATTGAGATCCGGTGTTCAGACCGTGGATAGTCTTTTCGGCATGACCTCGAGGCTCTGTTTGGCACAGGACGAGAAGGCCGACCGACTGCTTACCGACGATCCGTTCGCACTGCTGCTCGGCATGTTGCTCGATCAGCAGATCCCGATGGAGACCGCGTTCGCCGGGCCGCGCAAGATCGCCGACCGTCTCGGCGGGCTCGATCCACGGTTGATTGCCGACTACGACCCGGCGGACTTCGCCGCCCTCTGCGCGCAAAGCCCTGCGGTGCATCGGTTTCCGGGCTCGATGGCCAAGCGGATCCAGGACCTGGCCGGCGAGATCGTCGAGACCTACGGCGGCGACGCGGCCGGTTTGTGGACTCAGGGCGACCCCGATGCTTCTGAGGTGCTGCGGCGACTACGGGCGCTGCCCGGATTCGGGGAGCAGAAGGCGAGGATATTCCTGGCGCTGTTGGGCAAGCAGTACGGGGTGACCCCGTCCGGCTGGCGCGCCGCCGCGGGCGATTACGGCCGGGCCGGAACCCACATGTCGGTCGCCGACGTGGTGGACAGGGCCTCGCTGGATGAGGTGCGTGCCTACAAGAAGAAGATGAAAGCCGCGAAGCTATGAGCCGCAGTCGGCTACCGCGGAAGCCTCGGTGAGGGCATAGTTAGCAACTATGAAGACTCATCTGAACTGCCCGTGCGGCGAAGCGATCCGGGGCAAGGACGAGGACGAACTCGTCGAGCTGGCCCAGGCGCACCTGGCCGAGGCGCACCCGGGCATGAAGTACGAGCGCGAGCACATCCTGTTCATGGCCTACTGACGTTCGGCTGCCCGGGCTGGATGGTGAAGTGCCGGGTTCCGGCCCGCAGAGGCGTCGCACCGTCCGCTGGCGCATCACTATCACTCTGAGGGAGAAGGCCGATGGCGCACCGGCTGGCTCGATTGATCCTCACCGGTGCTCTTGGCGCCGGGCTCATCATCCCGGGTGTGGACGTCGCGTACGCCGAACCCGCCCCGGCCCCCGTCGATCCGACACCACCGTCCCAGGATCCGTCGGCACAGGACCCGCCGATGCCGCCGGCGCCATTCCCGGTCACTGCGTGGATGTGGCCGTCGGTCTTCCCGAAATGCTGGCCTGCCTGGGTGCCGCCCGGCGAGCCCGCACCTCCGGCGGGCGATGTTCGAATGGGAATGTTCCAGGTCCCTCTTTCGCCGTGCCCGGCACCGCCGGCGCCCCCGCCCGGACAGCCGTACCCGCCGCTGCCGCCACCACCGCCGCCGTATCCAGGGTGTCGATGGGGTAGTACGAGTCTCTGCGTTCCCGGTCAGGAACTCTGGGGGCCGTTGCCGCCGGGCTACTACGGCCCGCAGAGTTGGTACCCGCACTGATTTCAGCCCTAGGTGGCTGACCCGGGCTCATCGGTGGTCAGGCCCAGTGCCCGCTCCAGTTCGGCCAGTGCCCGATCGGTCAGCGGGATGAGTGTCTCGATATCGCCCACCACCTCGCGGTCGGCGACGTATCCGACTCCCATCTGTTCGGCGTAGGAGCACACGGTGATGTTGAGCGCCATACCGTCGTAGACGGTGGAGACCGGATAGATCTGCTCGACGTGCGCGCCGTTGAAGTACATCTGTTCCCGCGGCCCCGGGACGTTCGAGATCGGGATGTTGAAGCTGGGCGGGATGCGGGTGTCGAACGGCAGCATCGCCAGCGCGATGGTCGGGCCGATCGCCGGGGCCATTGCCGCCAGCATCGCGCCGGGGCCCTGTTTGGCCACCTGTGATTTGAGGTTCTTCATCGCGTCGTGAACCAACATGAGCCGCTCGACGGGGTCGGCCAGGTCGGTACCCAGTCTGCACAGCCCCATACCGAACTGGTTGCCGTGCCGGTCGGCATCGGAGGCGCCGCGACCCCGGACCGTCACTGGGCAGATCGCCACCAGCGAGCGGCCGGGCAGCTCGCCCCGGTCCTGCAGCCAGGCGCGCAGCGCCCCGGCGATGAGCGCCATCACCACATCGTTGCCGGTGACGCCGGCGGCCTCCCGAACAGCCCGGATCCGGGACCGTTCCAGGCTGGTTCCGGCAACCGACCGGAACGGTCCGAGTTTGGTGTTGAACCGGGTCCGGGGTGCGCCGAACGGAGCAACGATGCTTCGGCTTAGAAGAGCGCCCAAAGCGGTGGCCAACTCGGTGCGGGCCAGCCTGCCGGTGAAGCCGACACCGGCGGTGACGGTATCGGCGATTCCGTGCAGTGCCGAGACCAGGCCGCCGCCGCGGTGTCCGGGCCGGGTAACGGTCTGCACCCCGCCGGTGGTGGTGGGACTGGAGGCATACAGAGGAGGCATCCCTCGGCACTCGGAGTCGGGGCTGAGCGATCCGGCGATCATCTGCATGCCGGCGACTCCGTCGATGACGATGTGGTGCACTTTGATGTAGAACGCGAAGCGGCCGTCGGGCAGGCCGTCGATCAGGTAGACCATCCACATCGGGGCGGAACGGTCCAGTCGTAGCGCGTGCAAGCCGGAGACCAACTCCCACAGATCCCCGATACCGCTGTCACGGGGCAGGGTTCTGCGCTGGAAGTGGTGGCGGACATCGACGGTCCCACCGCGGTCGGTGACATCACGCCAGACCCAGCCGAACCCGGTGTCGACCCCGCTGTGGGGCATCCGGCGCAACCGGGGATCGATTTCGACGCTGGCCTCCAGCGACTCCTCGTAGAGCCGTCTGGGATAGGTCTCGGGATCTTCGCCGGCTGGCGGACTCAGGATCATCAGAACCGCGACATGCATTGGGCTGGAGACCAACTCAGCCGTGAGCATCAGCGATTCGAGCGGGTCGAGTGAGTCCACGGCCCCCTCCCGGGCAGCTCTCCCCGGCCGCGGACCGGATCGGCTATGACCCTACTTCGTGACCGGTCACGGCACGACGGAAGAGCCGATCGTCGGCATGAAGGTGCACTGTTTGTCGGTGGTGGTCACCTGGCCGAAGATCGTCGACATGATGCTGCCCGATCCGGTGTCGACGATGGCGGTCAGTGTCGTCGGGCCCTCGGGGTTGATCTCGGGGTTCGGCGTGAGCGTGGCGCTGCCGGAACGTCCGGTGGTCAGGTTGACCCAGGTGACGTTGAGCGGCAGTTTCTGCTCGGCGGCAGGCGCCGGAGTGCCGACTGCGGTGAACACGTAGGCCGTCTGGCCGGGACCGGGTCCGGGAGCGGGGATCTTGGCCGGCCCGGCCACCGAGATCGCGGTGGCGATGACGTTGCCGCCGTCCTTCAGGCAGCCGTTGCTGATCGACGGGTACAGGAAGTCCTGGGTGGGCGGGGTGTTGGGGTCATACGCCGGAGCCGCCACCGGAGCGGGGGCTGGCGCGCCGGCTGCGGGAGCGGGGGCTGGTGCGGGAGCGGGGGCGGGGGCGGCCACCGGGGTGGGCACCTCCGGCATCGCGCCCGGGGCCGGTCCCGCCGCGTGTGCCGGGTTGATCCCGGTGGGCAGATGGGCCTCGGCGCCGGGAACCACACCCGCCGCGGGCAGGTGCTTCTCGAGAGGGATGGGTCCGTTGCCCGGACCGGGTGTGAGCAGCGGTGCGGTCCCGTGCGCGATCCCGGCCGCCGCCGGCGGGGTCCCGGCCTGTTGGGTGATCGGGGCGGCGGCCGGCGGGGCGGCGGGACCCATGGCGATCCCGCCGCCCTGCACGAAGCGGGTGACCGCCTCGGCCAACGCCGCCGAGTTTCCCGGGGTGGTGGCATTACCCGCCAGCTGGGATGCCGCCGCCAGCAGCAGTTCCTGCGCCGAAGCGGGATCGGCCGCTGCCGCCTGGACCACCGGGCTCAGGCTCTGCACGGCCTCCATCCCCGGCAGCTGCCCCGGATCCAGGGGGATGGTCGGGTCGGCGGCCGCGACCGGGGTGGCTGCCATTGCCAGAGCGATCGTGGTCAGACCGGTGGCCAGCTTGGCGATGTTGTGCACGGCGTGCTCCCTCGGAGGTGTTCTTGCGGCTGGTAGCTGCCGGCTCAGGGGAGCGCGGTGAGCAGGGGCAGCGGGTTGACGGCGGGACCGCTCGGCGCGGCCGGAACCGCCGGCGCGGTGGCGATCGGCGGGATGAGCGGTACGGCCGGGGTGACCGGGCTGATGCCCGTCGTGTCGCCGAGCTGGTTCGGGAACGGCATTCCGGAGGGCCCGAGGCCGATCAGGTTGGCCGGAAAGCCGAACTGATTCAGCAGCGGAGCGATTGCCGAAACCGGACCCGCCGGAGCGGCGGCGGGCACGGCCGGCGCGGCCGGGGCGGGCGCGGCCGGCACGCCCCCGATGGGTGAGACCGGCAGTGTCGATGCGGCGGGGCCGCCGACGAGCTCTGATGCGCCGTTGAGGGCGGTGGCCGCCGTCTGCAGCACCGCGCCCATGCTCGCCGGGTTGGTCGCGAACTCCTGGATCATGTTGAGCGCCGGCACACCGGGAACCGCCGGCGGAATCGCCGGCTCGGCGGCGGCCGTCGAGCTCAGGGCGACAGCGGCCGAGCAGAGCCCGGCAGCGGCAATCGCGTTGGCGGCGAACAGTTTTGCGAAACGTGACATGTGATACCACTCCCTCGATTGCGGACCTGCCAACCGAAAATAGGTCAGTGGCTGAAGTTGCCAGAGTGACACGTGTGGCATTTATCGAACCGTTACGGGAGCGATGGCCGCCGGTGACCCGAGGACTTCGGCGCGGTTTCGTCCGCTGAGCGGGCATAAGCGCGCCGGAGTTGCTTAGAGTCGGCGAGATGAGCAGAACCCGCACCGCCGCGTTGGTTCTGCTGGTGAGCGTCGCAGCCCGGTTGGCCTGGACCTATCTCGTTCCCAACGGCGCGAACTTCGTCGACCTGCACGTCTACCTCGGCGGCGCGGCAGCCCTGGACCGGCCCGGGACGCTGTACTCCTACGTCTACGCCGACCAGACTCCGGACTTCCCGTTGCCCTTCACCTACCCGCCGTTCGCCGCGCTGGTGTTCTACCCGCTCAGCCGGCTGCCCTTCGGGCTGGTAGCCCTGTGCTGGCAGCTCGGCATCGCCGCGGCTCTCTACGGTGTGGTCCGGATCAGCCAGCGGCTGATCGGGGTGGGCCGAGGGGCGGGCCACCCTGCGGCGATGCTGTGGACGGCCGTTGGTCTCTGGACTGAGCCGTTGCGCAGCACCTTCGACTACGGGCAGATCAACGTGATCCTGGTGCTGGCGGTGCTCTACGCCGCCTACAGCACCCGGTGGTGGCTGTCGGGCCTGCTGGTCGGGGTGTCCGCCGGGATCAAGCTCACCCCGGCCATCGCCGGTTTCTACTTCCTGGGGATGGGTCGCTGGGCGTCTGCGGTGTCGGCGGTGGTGGTATTCGCCGGCACGGTGGCGATGTCGGTGGCGGTGATCGGCGAACAGGCCCGCTACTACTTCACCGACCTGCTCGGCGACGCGAGCCGGGTGGGTCCGATCGGGACGTCGTTCAACCAATCGTGGCGGGGAGGGATTTCGCGGATTCTGGGCCATGACGCCGGCTACGGACCGCTGGTTCTGGCCGCCGTCGCGGTGACGGCGGTCCTGGCGGTGCTGGCCTGGCGGGCGCTCAGCCGAGCGGGGTGTTGCGACCGCCTCGGTGCGCTGCTGGTGGTCGAACTCTTCGGCCTGCTGATCTCGCCGATCTCGTGGACCCATCACTGGGTGTGGGTGGTCCCGCTGATCATCTGGCTGCTCAACGGTCCGCTGAAAGCCCGGCCGGGTGCGCGACTGCTGGGCTGGGGCTGGTTGGTGCTGACCCTTGTCGGGGTCCCCTGGCTGCTCAGCTTCGCCCAGCCGACGATCTGGCAGATCGGCCGGCCCTGGTATCTGGCCTGGGCGGGCCTGGTCTACATCGCGGCGGCGCTGGCGACGCTGGCCTGGATCGCGGCTACCGGTCGCCCAGAATCTGATCGAATTCGCGGGCCAGCTGAACGTCCTTGTCCGTGATGCCGCCCGCGGAATGGGTGACGAGCGCGAAAGTCACCGTCCGCCAGCGGATGTCGATATCCGGATGATGGTCGGCGCGTTCGGCGCATCGGGCCACCTCGGCCACCGCATCGATCCCCTCGAGGAAGGATCCGAACGTCACCGACCGCCGCAACGCACCATCGGAACGTTGCCACCCGTCCAGCGTCGCCGCCGCGGCGTCTACCTCGTCATCGCTCAACACGGCCATCCTTCGACGGTATACCTTCGAGAGCCGTGTGCACTCGGATCGTCGTCGCCGGAGCGCTGATCTCCGGGTCGGCGGTGCTGGTGGCTCAGCGGCAGCGGCCGCCGGAACTGGCCGGGCTGTGGGAGCTGCCCGGGGGCAAGGTGGCGGCCGGGGAAACCGACGCTGAGGCCTTGGTGCGCGAACTGCGCGAGGAACTCGGGGTGGAGACCGAGGTGCTCGACCGTATCGGCGGGGACGTGGCGATCGGGGGCGGCCTGACGCTGCGGGCATATGAGGTGGTTCAGACCGGAGGGAGCCTGCAGGCGCACGACCACCGCGCGCTGCGCTGGGTCGGGGCCGGCGAACTCGACGCGCTGGCCTGGGTCCCGGCCGACCGGCAGTGGCTGGGCGACCTGTCCGCGCGGTTGACGGGCACGGGGTAGCCGCCGGTACGCATCCGACCTTCGTCGGCTCGCTGTGTTTCCTGGTCGCGGCGCCGATGCCGCCACCGCGTTTTCGCGATCCGTGCCCCGCACTGCGACAATCTGCGGCGTGAGTAGCCCCGCCCCCCGACACGACTTCCGCAACGTCGCCATCGTGGCGCACGTCGACCACGGCAAGACCACCCTCGTCGACGCGATGTTGCGACAGTCCGGTGCCCTGACCCACCGCGGCGACGACACCGTCGAGCGGCTGATGGACTCCGGGGACCTGGAGAAGGAAAAGGGCATCACCATCCTGGCCAAGAACACCGCGG
Source organism: Mycolicibacterium sp. (assembly GCA_020637165.1). GTDB lineage: Bacteria > Actinomycetota > Actinomycetes > Mycobacteriales > Mycobacteriaceae > Mycobacterium. The sequence continues at coordinate 68,917 of JACJWN010000013.1, forward strand.
TGCACCGCCATCACCCCGACGGCGGTATGACGGTGATCAACGTCATCGACACCCCGGGGCACGCCGATTTCGGCGGCGAGGTCGAACGCGGGCTGTCGATGGTCGACGGGGTGCTGCTGCTGGTCGACGCCTCCGAGGGCCCGCTGCCGCAGACCCGTTTCGTTCTGCGCAAGGCACTGGCCGCCCACCTGCCGGTGATTCTTGTGGTCAACAAGACCGATCGGCCGGACGCGCGCATCGCCGAGGTGGTCTCGGAGAGTCATGACCTATTGCTCGACGTGGCCTCCGACCTCGACGATGAGGCGCAGCAGGCCGCAGAACGCGCGCTGGACCTTCCCACGCTGTTCGCCTCCGGCCGCGCCGGGGTGGCCAGCACCGTCGAGCCCGCCAACGGTGAGAACCCCGAGGGCGACAATCTCGATCCGCTGTTCGACGTCCTGCTCGACAACATCCCGCCGCCCACGGGCGACCCGGAGGCGCCGTTGCAGGCGCTGGTCACCAATCTCGACGCCTCGGCGTTCCTGGGCCGTCTGGCGCTGATCCGGATCTACAACGGGCGGCTGCGCAAGGGCCAGCAGGTGGCATGGATGCGTGAGGTGGACGGCGTGCCGGTGATCGCCAACGCCAAGATCACCGAGCTGCTGAGCACCGTCGGGGTGGAGCGCAACCCGACTGAGGAGGCCGTCGCCGGTGACATCGTCGCGGTGGCCGGAATGCCGGAGATCATGATCGGCGACACCCTCGCCGACCCCGACCATGCCCACGCCCTGCCGCGGATCACCGTCGACGAGCCGGCCATCTCGGTGACGATCGGCACGAATACCTCGCCGCTGGCCGGGAAGGTCTCGGGCCACAAGCTGACCGCGCGGATGGTCAAGTCCAGGCTGGACAGCGAACTGGTGGGCAACGTCTCGATCCGGGTCGTCGACATCGGCCGTCCGGACGCCTGGGAGGTGCAGGGCCGCGGCGAACTGGCGCTGGCCGTGCTGGTCGAACAGATGCGCCGGGAGGGTTTCGAGCTGACCGTGGGCAAGCCGCAGGTGGTCACCCGCACCATCGACGGCAAGCTGCACGAGCCGTTCGAGGCCATGACCATCGACTGCCCCGAGGAGTTCGTCGGCGCGATCACCCAGCTGATGGCCAACCGCAAGGGGCGCATGGAGCAGATGACCAACCACGCCGCCGGGTGGGTGCGGATGGACTTCATCGTCCCCAGCCGCGGGCTCATCGGCTTCCGCACCGACTTCCTGACGCTGACCCGCGGCACCGGCATCGCCAACGCGGTGTTCGACGGCTACCGGCCGTGGGCAGGGGAGATCCGCGCCCGCCACTCCGGTTCGCTGGTCAGCGACCGGTCCGGTTCGGTGACCCCGTTCGCCATGATCCAACTCGCCGACCGCGGCACCTTCTTCGTCGAACCCGGTGACGAGACCTACGAGGGGCATGTCGTCGGCATCAACCCGCGCGCTGAGGATCTCGACGTCAACGTCACCCGCGAGAAGAAGCTCACCAACATGCGCTCCTCGACCGCCGACGTGATGGAGACCCTGGCCCGGCCGATGGAACTCGACCTCGAGCAGGCCATGGAGTTCTGCGCCGGTGACGAGTGCGTCGAGGTCACCCCGGAGATCGTCCGGGTGCGCAAAGTCGAACTGGATGCCACCAGCCGGGCCCGCAGCAGGTCCCGGGCGAAGGCGCAGAAGGTGTGACCGGCCTGATGAACGGGCTTTTCGGCAGCCGGCCGATACCCTGAGGGGCGTGCTGAGGAGACCGAGAGGGCTGCGCGCCACCAGTGCGCTGACATCGGTCGCGATCCTCGCCGGTTGCGCCGTCGACCCTCCCCCGGCGCCGCAGAGCACCCAAAGTTCCCAGTCGGCGGCGCCGGCACCCAGGGCCGCTCAGATCATCATGGCGATCGACTCGATCGGTCCCGGATTCAATCCGCACCTGCTCAGCGACCAGTCCCCGGTAACCGCGGCCGTCAGCGCGCTGGTGCTGCCCAGTTCGTTCCGCCCGGTACCCGACCCGACCACCCCGACCGGCTCGCGGTGGGAACAGGACCCCGACCTGCTGGTCTCGGCCGCGGTGACATCGGCCGAACCGTTCACCGTCACTTATAAGATCCGGCCCGAAGCCGCCTGGACCGACAACGCCCCCATCGCGGCCGACGACTTCTGGTATCAGTGGCGTCAGATGGTCAGCCAGCCCGGTGTGGTTGACCCGGCCGGATATGACCTGGTCACCGGTGTTCAGTCGGTGGACGGCGGCAAGACCGCGGTGGTGACCTTCTCCCAGCCCTACCCCGCCTGGCGGGAATTGTTCAACGATCTGCTGCCCGCGCACATCGTCAAGGACATCCCCGGCGGGTTTACCGCGGGCCTGGCCCGCACGATGGCGGTGACCGGCGGTCAGTTCCGGGTGGAGACCATCGACCCGCAACGCGACGAGATCCTGTTGGCCCGCAACGACCGGTTCTGGGGCGCACCGGCCAGGCCCGACCAGATTCTGTTCCGCCGCGGCGGCGCTCCGGCCGCACTGGCCGATTCGATCCGCAACGGCGACACCCAGGTGGCCCAGGTACACGGCGGCGCGGCCGCATTCGCGCAGCTTTCGGCGATCCCGGATGTCCGCACCGGCCGGCTGATCACCCCGCGGGTGCTGCAATTGATCCTGCGCGCCAAACAGCCGAAGTTGGCCGATCCCATGGTGCGCGAGGCGCTTCTGGGCCTCCTCGATGTCGATCTGTTGGCCGCCGTCGCCGCCGGGAGTGACAACTCGGTCACCCTTGACCAGTCCCTGGTGCGGACGCCCAGCGATCCGGGATACGTGGCGACCGCGCCGGCCCCGCCGGGTCGTGAGGGTGCGCTGGAGTTGTTCGGGCGGGCCGGGTACCAGGTGGACCGCAATGCCCCCGAATCGACCGTTCCCAACCCGCTGGACGGGGCTAGTGCGACGCGCGCGCCGGAGACGACCCGAGGCCGGATCAGCCGCGATGGCAAGACGCTGTCGCTGGTGATCGGGGCGGCGGCAAACGATCCCACTTCGGTGGCGGTGGCCAACACCGCCGCCGACCAACTGCGCAGCGTCGGTATCGCGGCGACCGTGCTGGCCCTGGAGCCCACCGTCTTGTACGGCTCGGCCCTGGTGAACAACCGGGTGGACGCGATCGTGGGCTGGCACGCCGCCGGGGGAGACCTCGCGACGGCCCTCGCGGCGCGCTACGGGTGCCCCGCGGTTGCCGCGGCCCCCCTGTCGACGGCCCCGGTGCCCCCGCCGCCCGGTCGACCGACGGAAACCCCCGGGCCCGAAACCAGCGGGGAGAGGCCCCCAACCCAGGCGGCATCGCCGGAGCCGACTCCGCTGGTGCGGGCTCCATCCAACCTGACCGGCATCTGCGATCCGACCATACAGCCGAAAATCGACGGTGCGCTGGACGGTTCGCTGGATGTCGAAGCCGTCATCGACGCGGTGGAGCCGCGGCTGTGGGCCTTGTCGGCGGTTCTGCCGATCATCCAGGACACCACGATTGTCGCCATCGGACCGACCGTGAAGAACGTGAGCCTCACCGGCGCGGTTCCGGTCGGGATCGTCGGCGACGCCGGCAAGTGGGTTAAGGTCGCGCCCTGACCCTCGGGGCCGGAGTACCCTTCGGCTCCGGGAAACCATCCGTCCGAAGCCGAGGAGCCCTGGAGAGCCATGTCGCTGGAAGATCATGTCCACTGACACCGGTGCCGCCGAGTATCCGCCCAGGGGCGATGGGCCCCCCGCCCGCGACACCGGCCGTCTGCTGCTGCGTTGCGCCGATCGGCCAGGCCTGGTCGCCGCCGTGAGCGCCTTCCTCACCGGCGCCGGCGCCAACATCGTGTCCCTGGACCAGCACTCCACCAGCCCGTCCGGCGGGACCTTCATGCAGCGCACGATCTTCCACCTCCCGGGCCTTACCGCGGCCTATGACGACCTCGCTCGCGACTTCGCCGAGAAGGTCGCCGTCCCCTACGAGATCGACTTCCGCCTGACCGAGGCCGCCAAACCCAAGCGGGTGGCCATCATGGCCTCCACCGAGGACCACTGCCTGCTCGACCTGCTATGGCGCAACCG
>JACJWN010000014.1 GCA_020637165.1 Mycolicibacterium sp.
GAGCCGAAGATCCTTGTGGTGGCCCGTCGTTGGTCACCGTGCTCGTCGAGATCGGCCGCGACGTGGGCGCGCACGTAATTCTGGTCGGCGGGCTCGTCGAGGCCGGCCGCCAACCCGACGGCGTCGTCGAGCATGGTGACCACATGCGGGAAGGCGTCCCGGAAGAACCCGGAGATCCGCACGGTCACGTCGATACGCGGCCGGCCCAGCTCGGCAAGCGGGATCACTTCGAGGCCGGTCACCCGCCGCGAGGCCTCGTCCCATACCGGCCGCACCCCGAGCAGGGCCAGGATCTCGGCGATATCGTCCCCGGAGGTGCGCATCGCCGAGGTCCCCCATGCCGAGAGGCCGACCGAGCGGGGCCAGGTTCCGTAATCGGCGCGGTAGCGGGTCAGCAGCGAATCCGCCATCGCCACACCGGTTTCCCAGGCCAACCGCGACGGCATCGCCTTCGGGTCGACCGAGTAGAAGTTGCGCCCGGTGGGCAGGACGTTGACCAGGCCGCGCAGCGGCGACCCGGAAGGTCCGGCGGCGATATAGCGGCCGTCCAGGGCGCGCAGCAGCTGACCGATCTCCTCGGCCGTACCGGCCAGCCTGGGCACCACCTCGCCGGCCGCAAAAGCCAGGATGCGGGCCAGCGCCGGATCGTCGGTGAGATCGTCGACGCGGTCCGGGTCCCAGCCAGTCTCCTGCAACGCCGCCAGCAGATCACGGGCACGCTTCTCGGCCGCGTCCACCCGGACACGCTCGTCGGTGCCGTCCTCGGCAAGGCCCAGTGCCTGCCGAAGACCCGGCAGGTGCTGCTCACCGGCGAACAACTGGCGGGCCCGCAGGATCGACAGCACCAGATCGAGTTCCGACTCCCCCGCCGGAGCGGCCCCCAGGACATGCAGTCCGTCTCGGATCTGGACGTCCTTGATCTCGCAGAGCCAACCGTCGACCCCGAGCAGCATGTCGTCGAAGTGCTCGTCCTCCGGCCGTTCGTCCAGACCCAGGTCGTAGTCCATCTTCGCCGCCCGCATCAGGGTCCAGATCTGCTGGCGGATGGCGGGCAGCTTGGCCGGATCCAGTGCGGCGACGTTCGCGTGCTCGTCGAGCAGTTGCTCAAGGCGGGCGATGTCGCCGTAGGTCTCCGCCCGCGCCATCGGCGGAATCAGGTGGTCCACCAGAACGGCGTGCGCCCGGCGCTTGGCCTGGGTGCCCTCCCCGGGATCGTTGACCAGGAACGGGTAGACCAGCGGAAGATCACCGAGGGCGGCATCGGGAGCGCAGTCCGCCGAGAGCCCGAGTGTCTTGCCGGGCAGCCATTCGAGGTTGCCGTGCTTGCCCAGGTGGACCACCGCGTGCGCACCGAACTCGTGGCGCAGCCACAGATAGGTCGCCAAGTAGTGGTGGCTGGGCGGCAGATCCGGGTCGTGGTAGATCGCCACCGGATTGGCGCCGAATCCGCGCGGCGGCTGCACCAGGATCACGAGGTTCCCGGATGTCATTGCCGCAACGACGATCTCGCCGTCCGGATCCGCGCTGCGATCGACGTACAACTCCCCGGTAGGGGGCCCCCAGTGGGCGACGACGGACTCCGCCAGCTCGGCGGGCAGGGCGGCGAACCACTGCCGGTAGCGGACGGCGGGGATGCGGATCGGGTTGCCGGCCAACTGTCCCTGGGTGAGCCAGTCCGGGTCCTGCCCGCCTCGTTCGATCAGCGCGTGCATCAGCGCATCGCCGTCGGATGCTGCCAACCCCGGGACCTCGCCGATGTGATAGCCGTTGTCGCGCAGGGCTTTCAGCAGTGCGATGGCACTGGCCGGGGTGTCCAGGCCGACCGCGTTGCCGATCCGGGAGTGTTTGGTCGGATAGGCCGAGAACACCAGCGCCAGCCGCTTTTCCGCAGCGGGCACCCGCCGCAGCATGGCGTGGCTGACCGCCAGTCCGGCCACCCGCGCGCAGCGCTCCGGGTCCGCAACGTAGGAGATCAACCCGTCGTCATCGATCTCCTTGAACGAGAACGGCACCGTGATGATCCGGCCGTCGAATTCGGGCACCGCCACCTGGGTCGCGACGTCCAGCGGAGTCAGCCCGTCGTCGTTGTCGGTCCACCGGGAGCGGGAACTGGTCAGGCACAGGCCCTGCAGGATCGGGACGTCCAACGCGGCGAGATGTTGGACATCCCAGCCGTCGTCGGCGCCGCCGGCCCCGGCAGTGGCCGGGGTGGCCCCGCCGGCGGCCAGCACGGTGACCACCATGGCATCGGCGGTGGCCAATAATTCCAGCAGGTCGGCCGCCGGGTTGCGCAGCGATGTGCAGAACACCGGCAGCGGCCGGCCGCCGGCGTTCTCGATCGCCCCGCACAGCGCCTCGATGTAGGCGGTGTTCCCGGCCAACTGCTGAGCGCGGTAGTAGAGCACCGCGATCGTCGGCCCGTCGGTCCGCGATGTCGCCCGCGACCGCACGCCCCACGCCGGGGTGGGGGCCGGCGGGGCGAACCCGAACCCGGTCATCAACACGGTGTCGCAGAGGAAGGCGTGCAGCTGGCGAAGGTTCTCCACCCCGCCCTCGGCCAGGTAGGTGTGGGCCTGAACCGCGATACCCGCCGGCACGGTGGAGCGTTCCATGAGGTCGGCGTCGGGCGCCTGTTCGCCGCTGACAACGACCACCGGCAGACCGCTCGCAGCGCAGGCGTCGATGCCGTCCGGCCAGGCCCGGTAGCCACCCAGAACGCGCACCACGACCAGATCGGCGTCACCGAGCAAGTCCGGCAACTCGCCGTCAACCAGTCGCGACGGGTTGGCCAATCGGAACGGAACGCCGGTGGCGCGACCGGTCATCAGGTCGGTGTCGGACGTCGACAGCAGCAGAACGGTGGGGCGGGGCACCCGATATTCGTACCCTAAACCGGCTGATCGGAGTCGAGCGCGGGGTGGGCGGCCGGTTCGCCGCGAGCCCGGCGCAACAACGGCACCCCGGCAACCACCAGCATGACCACAACAAGCGCGGGGGCCAGCATCGGCACCCAGGTGAGTCTCAAGGGAACGGCGGTCGCGAGGATCCCGGCCAAGGTGAAGCCGATCAGACCGATCGCCCCCGGGACGGTGAAGGCGGCCCCGCCCCGGCCGACGGCGTGCCGGGTGACCAGGTAGGCCGCCGCCGCCAGTCCCGAGCACGCGGCGAACAGCGCCGGGGCGCCTAGGAGGACCAGCGCCGCGCCGGTCAGCAGCACCGCCGCGGTCGCCGCCACCCGGATGAACACCCCCGCGAGGACCGCCAGCGCCGCCGGTGCGACCGCGGCCAAACCGGCCTGACCGGCCGGCCAGGCCGCACTCAGCAGCATAAGGGCTGCGAACACCGTCGGGAGCGCCGAGGAGCCGGCCCTCATCGCCGCCTCCGGCGAGGGTCGGGCAGCAGCCGCATGGCGTGTTCGAGCGGGACCTCGGCCGGCCACGACACCACCTCGACACCCATCACCCGCATATCGCGGTACATCGTCGACCGTTCCAGCGACCATATCTTCGGCAGCAGCGGGTCGGTCTCCCCTTCGAGGGGATAACCCTCCAGCACGTCCACCACAACCACGCTGTGACGCCGTCGGCTCAGCTCGATCAACGCTAGAGCGAACGGGGTGTTCAGCAGCGTCGAGAACGCCACCACGACCGCGCCCGGCGGGACCGCGGCCCGCGGAGCCAGCGTGGCGCCCACCGGGCGGCCCGCCATGCCGAGCACCGCGCCGCACACCCGGTAGAACTGACGCTGGCCGATGTCGGGGCCGAGCCACATCGGGCGGCCGCCGCCGAGGGTGACCAGTCCGGCGCGGTCGCCGCCGCGCAGTGCGCTCTGCACGACCTGGACGGCACCTTCCACCGCCCGCTGGGTCGCCGTCGTCGCGGGCCCGGGCGGTTGCGCACCCATGTCGACCAGCACCACGACGTCGACGGAACGGTCGGTCAGCCGTTCAGTGACGTGCAGGCTCCCCCGGCGGGCGCTGACCGGCCAGTTGACCGTTCGCAACTGGTCGCCGGGGATGTAGGCGCGGATGTCGGCATACTCCACGCCGGGGCCGGTGTGGCGGGTCAGGTGGGTGCCCAGCCGCTCGGGCACCTCGGCCCGGGGAATCGCGGTGGAGGGTGCGGGCGCGATCGGGAAGACGAACACGTCGGCCACCTCGGCCGCGGCGACGGCATTAAGCAGTCCGCCCGGGGCCACCACCGCGAGATGGGCCTGCAGCGGATAACGGCCCCACCGCGGCGCGCTGACCACCGCAGTGGAACGAATCGGTGGCCCGTCCCGGGAAACCTCGATCTGCGTGCCGGTCAGCGCCGTGAGCTTCAGGTCGACGGCCGCCGCGCCCGGGTCGGCGCCCAGTTCGACGACGACCCGGACCGGTTCACCTTCGAAGCAGCGTGACTCGGCGGGCCGGGCCACGACCTCCATCGTCGAAGGGAGACGCTGCCACCCCAGTGCCGATAGCACCCCCAGGATCGGGGCGGCGAAGGCCACGAGTTGCCAGCGTCCGGGCAACATCGCCGCGGCCAACGCCACAGCCGCGCAGATGAAGAGCGCCTGGGCCAGAGCCGATGTGCGCCAGACCAATCCGACCTCGACCCGACGTGCCACCACCGCCTGACCGTCGTCGTCGTCGAACCCACCGGCCGTGGACTCGTCAGCCATCAAATCGTCGTCCATCGACTAGGACGGTCCCGGCGCCCGCGGCACCGGCAGCCGGCGCAGCAACTGCTCCACCACGTCGGCGCCGTGCAGGCTGCGCACCCACATCTCCGGGCGCAGGGTGATCCGGTGACCGAGGGCGGCGACGGCGAGTGCCTTGACGTCCTCGGGAAGGACGAAGTCCCGTCCGTTCAGCAGGGCGCGGGCCCGGGACAATTGGACGAGGTCGAGTTCGGCTCGGGGGCTGGCACCGACCACCAGCTTGGGGTGGTTCCGGGTCGCCGCGGCCAGGGAAACTACGTAGCGCAGTACGTCCTCGTGCACCGAGACGCTCTCCACCGACTCCCGCATCAGCAGTAACTGCGCGGCATCGACGACCTCGGCGATCTCGACCTCCGCCGAGCCGCGCTCCAGCCGGCGGCGCAGCATCGAGGCCTCATCGCTTTCGGAGAGGTAGTCCAGCTTCACCTTCACCGCGAACCGGTCGAGCTGGGCCTCCGGCAGCGGGTACGTGCCCTCGAACTCGATCGGATTGTCGGTGGCGATGACGACGAACGGGGACGGCAGCCGGTGGGTCTCCCCGTCGATGCTGACCTGATGTTCGGCCATCGCCTCCAGCAGGGCGGCCTGGGTCTTGGGCGGGGTGCGGTTGATCTCGTCGGCCATCAGCAGGTTGGTGAAGACCGGGCCGCGCCGGAACTCGAAATGGCCCGACTGCATGTCGTAGATGGTCGAACCCAGCAGATCGGCGGGCAGCAGGTCGGGGGTGAACTGCACCCGGGTGAACCGCAGGCCCAGGGCGGCCGCCATCGACCGGGCGATGAGGGTCTTGCCCATACCGGGTAGGTCCTCGATCAGGACGTGCCCGCCGGCCAGCACGGCGGTCAGGATCAGCGTGAGGGCATCCCGTTTGCCGACGACGGCGCGTTCGACCTCGTCGAGGACTGCGTCGCAGAGCGCGGTGGTGGTCGCGGCGCCCAAGTCACCGGCTCCGTTCGCACCTGCTGAATTCTCGTCCGTTGGGGTCTCACCCGTTCGGGTCACATCTACTCCAGTCACATCTGTTCCAGTCACATCTGTTCCAGTCACATCTGCTCCAGGCGCCGAAGGATTTCCTCGAGGGCGTCCCGGCCGGGTCCGGGCTGTTCGCGGCCGACCCATGAGGCCTGCTGTGGGTCGACCCACGGCCAGAGTTCATCGCCGAACACCATTCGGCCGGTGGCGGCCAGCGCGGCGGGGTCGGCGATCCGGGTCGCCTGCATGAATTCGCGGGCCAGCCGCGGTCGCAGGTAACGATCCCAACTGGCGCGGCTGGAATCGGCCCAGCGGATCGTCGCCTCGGTCTTGGACCTCCACCGCTGTAGCGACTCCAGGGCGTCGTCGGACGCCGGTTCTCCCCCACCCCGGGAACCCGCCCCCACGAAACTGTCGCGCAGGACCATCGCGAACGCCACGACCGCGGCCGCCGATGCCGCCAGGGCCCAGCGCCGGTCGATGATGAAGACCGTCGCCTCGATCAGCAGGACGAGCAGGAGACCACCCGCGACCAAGGCCTTGGTCATCCCCGAATTCATGGGGCACCCGCGTTCGTGTCGGCCGGTCGCCGCAGCTCATGGAGAACCGCCCGGAGCGAGCGTTCGGCTTGTTCGCGATGATCCTCGGTCATCACATGCCGGCTGAACCGGGCCTCGGCGAACAGTCCCACCAGAGCCGACGCGCTGCCGGCGCGCAGCGCGCGGTTCTGCACCGCCCGCGCCAGCACTTCCGAGGGGGTGTCGGAGTCCCGTGGTGCGACGTCGGGGGAATCGGCCAGCGCCCGTTCCATCGCCGCGTAGCAGGCGATGATGGCCTCTCTCGGCCCGCGGCGCAGGTCGGCCACCTCGGCCAGTCCGCGTTGCGCCGCCACGACGAGGGGTTCGGGTCGGGAATCCGAGCCCGCCGCGGCGACGATCAACGACCCGACATCCGGCTCGCGGCGCACGCGGCGCCCCCGCACCGTGGTCACCACGGTGCCGACGAGCGTCATCGCCACCAGAGCCACCGTGGTCACCTCCAGATAGAGCAGGACCCTTTCGTCCGGCCGTTCCGGGCGCCGCCGGCCGCTCGGCGGCTCGGTGGCGGGGGCGCCGCCGTCGCGGGCGACGGACGACGACGGCGGTTCCTGCCGGCCAAGCTCGGCCGGACTCGTGTTCAGGAAGGTGGCGAGCACCAGTGCCAGCAACCATGCCAGCGCCAGAGCCCCCGCGATCAGCAGTAGCCGGCGGCTCAACCGCGCTTTCGGCCCGTGACCCTCCAGCGGAAGTTCGCGGCCGCCGGACGGCGCCGACGGAACCGGCTTGCGGAACGATCCGGCCAGTGCGACGGCCATGATCAGGACCGACGCGGCCAGCAGGACCACGACACCGGCCAATGACCCCGCGCTGTCGGCGGAAGGCTCCTCCGGGCCCGGCCGGACACCGGGTATGGCGCCACGCAGGCTGAGCCCCAGGATGACGAGCAGCCCGAGCAGGACCGCCGTCCGTCCCGCGGTCCCGGTGTCACCGGCCGAGCCTGCCGTCGTGGTGCACCCCCTTAATCCTGTTCCCATCGTGGCACGCGGCGGCCGTAACGTGGGAGCGTGACCAGGACCCGCGACGGGGACGCCTGCCCCGGCGCCCTTCAGGTGCACCGGGCCGCCGACGGCGCACTGGCCCGGGTGCGACTGCCCGGCGGAATGATCAGCGCCGCACAGTTGGAGGCCCTTGCCGAGACCGCGGACCGGTTCGCGGCGGGCACCCTCGAGCTGACCGCCCGCGGAAACCTGCAACTGCGGGGGGTGACCGACACCGCGGCGGTCGCCGAAGCGGTGGCCGCCGCCGGGCTGTTGCCCTCGGCAACCCACGAGCGGGTGCGCAACATCATCTCCTCGCCGCTGTCCGGACGCGTCGGCGCACGCACCGACGTCCGGCCGTGGGTGGCCGAATTGGACGATGGCCTGAGGGCCGACCCGGACCTGGCCGAGTTGCCGGGCCGGTTCCTGTTCAGCGTCGACGACGGCACCGCCGATGTGTCCGGGCTCGCCGCCGACGCCGGCGCACACGTCCTCGACGACGGTGTCGCCCTGCTGCTGGCCGGCCGGGACACCGGGGTTCGAGTGGACCGCAACGATGTCATTCCGGCGCTCCTGACCGTCGCCCGCCGGTTCGCACAGGTGCGCGGGAGTGCCTGGCGGGTGGCCGAACTCGAAAATCCGGACGTCCTGCTGGGCGATGTCGCGCCCTCGGCATCGCCCGGCGGCCGATTCCCGCCCGCGCGGGCTCCGGTCGGCTGGATCGCCCAGGATGACGCGGCGGTCGCCCTCGGAGCGGTGATCCCGCTGGGTGTTCTGTCGGTGCGGCAGGCGCAGTTCGTCGCGGCCGTCGGGGCGCCGGTCGTGATCACACCGTGGCGCTCGCTTCTGGTGTGCGACCTCGACGAGGGTGTGGCAGACACCGCGCTGCGGGTGCTCGCCCCGCTCGGCCTGATTTTCGACGAGAACTCGCCATGGCGCGACATCACCGCCTGCGTCGGCAGCCCGGGCTGCGCACGGTCGCTGGCCGACGTCCGCGCCGATGCGGCCAGGACGGCCGAATCCGGCTCCGGGCGCGGCCCCGTGCACTACGCCGGGTGTGAACGGGCCTGCGGCAGTCCGCCGTCCGGTGCGGTCCTGGTGGCGACCCCGGACGGCTACATCGAACGGGACCGGCCCGCCGTAGGGTGATCACCGTGCTCGACTACCTCCGCGATGCCGGTGAGATCTACCGGCAGTCCTTCGCGACGATCCGGGCCGAAGCCGACCTTCGGGAATTCCCCGCCGACGTCGCCCGGGTGGTGGTGCGGCTCATCCACACCTGCGGGCAGGTCGACCTGACCGACCACATCGCCTTCTCCCCCGATGTGGTCGGTGTCACCCACGCCGCACTGGCCGCCGGCGCACCGATCCTGTGCGATTCCTCGATGGTGGCGGCCGGGATCACCGCCGCCCGACTGCCCGCGGCCAACGAGGTGGTGTCCCTGGTCGCCGACCCGCGCGCCGCCGACCTGGCCGCGCGCCGGGCCACCACGCGTTCGGCGGCCGGGGTGGAGCTGTGGGCAGATCGGCTCTCGGGGGCGGTGATGGCGATCGGCAATGCCCCGACCGCGCTGTTCCGATTGCTGGAACTGCTCGACGAGGGAGTTCCCGGGCCGGTTTCGGTGCTGGGCGGGCCGGTAGGTTTCGTCGGCTCGGCACAGTCCAAACAGGCTCTCGCCGACGACCCCCGCGGAATGGAGTACCTGGTGGTCCGGGGCCGCCGTGGTGGTAGCGCCATGGCGGCGGCTGCGGTCAACGCGATCGCGAGCGAGCGGGAATGAGCACCCGCGGCACCCTCTACGGCGTGGGTCTGGGCCCCGGCGATCCGGAACTGGTGACCGTCAAGGCGGCCCGGGTGATCAGCCAGGCCGATGTGGTCGCTTATCACAGTGCGCGCCACGGGCGCAGCATCGCGCGTCGCATCGCCGAACCGTACCTGCGGCCGGGCCAGATCGAGGAGCACCTGGTCTACCCGGTGACCACCGAGACCACCGAGCACCCCGGCGGCTACCGGACGGCCATGGAGGAGTTCTACACGCTGGCCGCTGAGCGCATCGCGGCACATCTGGCCGCCGGTCGCGACGTCGCGCTGCTCGCCGAGGGCGATCCGCTGTTCTACAGCTCCTACATGCACATGCACACCCGGCTGACTCAGCGGTTCGATGCGGTGATCGTTCCCGGGGTGACATCGGTCAGCGCGGCGTCCGCCGCGACCGCCACACCGCTGGTCACCGGCGAGGAGGTGCTCTCGATCCTGCCCGGGACCCTTCCGCCCGCCGAGTTGGCCCGTCGGCTCGCCGACACCGACGCCGCGGTGGTACTCAAGCTGGGCCGGACCTATCCGCAAGTGCGCGAAGCACTTGCGATGGCCGGTCGGCTCGACGAGGCGATCTATGTCGAGCGGGCCAGCACCGACGGGGAGCGGGTATTGCCCGCCGCGGCGATGGACGGGGCCGACGTTCCGTATTTCTCCCTGGCGGTCCTGCCCGGGAGCGGACGGACCGGCCGCCCTTCGGCGCCCAGCGGGACCGTCGCGGTGGTCGGTCTCGGGCCCGGCGACATCGAGTGGATGACGCCGCAGAGCCGCCGCGAGTTGGCTTCGGCCACCGACCTGATCGGCTACCGGCCCTATCTGGACCGGGTCCCGGTCAGCCCCGGTCAGCGCCGCCACGCCAGCGATAACACCGATGAGCCGGCCCGGGCCCGGCTGGCCTGCGAGCTCGCCGAGCAGGGCCGCGCGGTGGCGGTGGTGTCCTCCGGCGACCCGGGTGTCTTCGCGATGGCGACCGCGGTCCTCGAGGAGGCCAAGCAGTGGCCCGGGGTGCAGGTCCGGGTGATCCCTGCGATGACCGCCGCCCAGGCGGTGGCCAGCCGGGTGGGCGCGCCGTTGGGTCACGACTACGCGGTCATCTCGCTGTCGGACCGGCTCAAACCCTGGGAGGTCATCGCCGCCCGCCTGGCCGCCGCGGCGGCTTCCGATCTGGTGCTGGCGATCTACAACCCGGCCTCGAAGAGCCGAACCTGGCAGGTGGCGGTCATGCGGGATCTGTTGCTGGAGCACCGTGACGCCGGCACCCCGGTGGTGATCGGACGCGATGTCTCCGGCCCGGCGGAGTCGGTGCGGGTGGTGCGACTGGCCGACCTCGACCCGACCGAGGTCGACATGCGCTGCCTGCTGATCGTCGGCTCTTCCCAGACCCAGTGGTACGGCGACGTGGTCTTCACCCCGCGCCGCTATCCGGGCTGACCGAACACCCAGTCGGCGGCCGCGCCCACCGATCCGACGACCCTGACCCCCACCGGAAGCGCCGGGCGCCGGACCATCACCACGTCGATCCCCAGATCCGCCGCGGCGTCGAGTTTCGCCCGGGTCATCGCTCCCCCGCTGTTCTTGGTGACCAGCGCGTCGATGCGATGTTCGGCGAGCAGTCCGCGCTCGCCGTCGTAGTGGTAGGGCCCGCGGGACAGCAGCACCTCGTGCTGCGCCGGGAGCGCGGCCGGATCCGGCGTGGTGACGACGCGGATCAGGAACCAGGCTGCACTGGCGGCGAAGGGTGCAACACCGGATCGCCCGGTGGTCAGAAAGACCCGCGAATATCCCTTGGCGGCAACGATTTCGGCCGCCTCTGCATCGGATCCCACCGTGAGCACCGACTCGACGTCCCACGGCGGACGGTGCAGCACGAGGTGGGCCACCCCGAGGTCGCGGCAGGCCTGCGACGCGTTCTCGGTGATGGTGGCGGCGAATGGATGGGTGGCGTCGACCACGGCGGTGATCTCGTTGTCGACCAACCACTTTCGCAGTCCGGCGACGCCCCCGAATCCGCCGATCCGGACCGGGCCCACCGGTAGCGCGGGATCGGACACCCGGCCGGCCAGCGAGCTGATCAGGTCGACGCCGGGATGCAGACGGTCAGCCAGCGCGCGGGCCTCGGCGGTGCCGCCGAGCAGCAACAGCCGCATCAGTGCTCTCTCATCAGTGCCGCCGGCCGCGGGTGCGGTCGGTCGAATAGAGGTAGCTGTCGGCGAATCCGTGGGCGGCCAGCGCATCGCCGACGACGATCACCGCGGTCCGGGTGACTCCCGATTCGTGCGTCCGTGCGGCAATGTCGGCCAGGGTGCCGCGCAGCACAACCTGCCGCGGCCAGCTCGCAAAAGCGACGACCGCCGCCGGTGTGCCGGGGCCGCGACCTGCGTCCAGTAACTCCGCGACGACGGCGTCGATGCGATGGGCCGCGAGATGAATCACCAGGGTGCCCCCCGCGGCGGCGAGGGCGGTCAGATCTTCGCCGTCGGGCATCGCGGTGGACAGGGTGGCGACCCGGGTCAGGGTCACCGTCTGGGCCACCCCGGGTATGGTCAGCTCCCTGCCCAGTGCGGCCGCGGCCGCGGCGAAGGCCGGCACGCCCGGCACCATCTCGTAGTCGATGCCGAGCGCATCGAGCCGGCGGCACTGTTCGGCGACGGCGCTGTAGAGCGACGGGTCACCGGAGTGCAGCCGGGCGATGTCGTGGCCGGCGGCGTGGGCGTCGGCCAACTCATCGATGATCTGCTCGAGGGTCAGCGGACCGGTGTCGACGATCCGGGTCTCCTTGGGACAGAACTGCAGCAGATCGTCGGGCATGATCGACCCTGCGTAGAGGCAGACCCGGCAGCGTTGCAGAAGCCGCTGACCGCGAACCGTGATCAAGTCGGCCGCACCGGGTCCGGCGCCGATGAAATACACGGTCACCGGGAAATCCCCGACCTCGAAATCCCCGGCCTCACAGGACGGTCACCGCCCACTGGGTGATCGGCATCTGCGGTCTCCAGCCGGTGAACCCGCCGATAGGCTCGCCGCGGTAGTGCTGAAATCGGCGCAACTCCCCGCCGAGCCGGGAATGCCAGTCCACAAGCGTCGCTTCGGATTCCGCAGTGACCGCATTGGCCACCAGCCGCCCGCCGGGCGGGAGTCGGTCCAGGCAGGCCTGAACCAGACCGCTCACGCTCAGTCCGCCCCCGATGAACACCGCGTCCGGCCGCGGCGCCCCGGTGAAGTCTCGCGGCGCCTCGCCGCGGATCTCGATCTCGGCCCCGAAGGCCCGGGCGTTGGCCTCGACGCGGCCCCGGCGCGCCGCATTACCCTCGAATGCCACTGCCCGGCAGCCCCGGCCATCGCGGCACCACTGCACGGCGATGCTGCCCGAACCGGCGCCGACGTCCCAGAGCAGCTCGCCGGGCCGGGGCGCGAGCGCGGCCAGCGTCACCGCGCGGATCGTTTGCTTGGTGATCTGGCCGTCGTGGCTGAACACATCGTCGGGCAGCGGTTGCGCGTCATCGGTGTCGGGACGGTAGCGGACGGCGACGATGTTGAGGTCGTCGACGTCGGTGGGCGGCGCGGCCGCCCAGGCGTCGGCGGCGCCGCTGCGGATGCGCTCGGACGGACCGCCGAGTTGTTCCAGGACGGTCAGTTCCGAAGCACCCCGGCCGGTCTCGGTCAGCTCGACGGCCAGCGCCCGGGGGGTGTCGGCGTCACGGCAGAGCACCACGGCCCTGCCGCCGCGGCGCACCGCGGTGTGCACCGGGGCGGTCACGAGGCTGATCACCTCGGTGCCCTCGGCGGACCAGCCCATCCGCGCGCGGGCGAGGCTCACCGAGGACACGTGCGGCAGCACCCGCACCCGGTCGACTCCGTGCAGGCGCACCAAAGTCGCACCGATTCCGTGCACCATCGGGTCGCCGCTGGCCACGACGTGCACGTCGGTTTCCGACTCGTCGTCCAGCAGGTGCTGCAGCGCGGGCAGCATCGGGCTGGGCCAGCACCGCCGCGGGGCCCCGACGGTGTCGTCGAGCAGGGCTAGTTGGCGCGGTGAACCGTAGATCACCACCGCGCGGCGAAGTTCGCGCCGCGACTCCCGGGCCAGACCGGACATGCCGTCGGCGCCGATCCCCACCACCACGATCATCGGGGAAGCCTCCGCCAGACCGCCTGCGGCAGCAATCGCATTCCGGCGAACAGCGGACGCAGGGCCCACGGAACCCACAACGTGCGCCGGCCGCGGGACAACGCCCGCGCCGTCGCGTCGGCGACCTGCGCCGAAGTGCTGGACAGCGGCGCGGGGTCCATCCCCTGCGTCATCCGGCCGATGACGAATCCGGGACGCACGAGGAGAAGCCGCACCCCGCTGCCGTGCAGCGCGTCCGACAACCCGCTGGCGAAGCCGTCCAGTCCCGCCTTGGCCGATCCGTAGACGTAATTGGCCCGGCGCACCCGAACACCGGCCACCGAGGAGAACACCACCAGCGTGCCGGCCCCGGCGCCGCGCATCGCCATGGCGAGCACGGTGAGCAGGCTGATTTGGGCGAGGTAGTCGGTGTGCACGATCGCGACCGCGTGGGCCGGGTCGGTCTCGGCGCGATCCTGCTCGCCGAGGATGCCGAACGCCAGCACCGCGGTGTCGATCCGCCCGTACTCGCAGATCAGCCGCTCGACGAGCGGGCCGTGCGAGGCCAGGTCGTCGGCGTCGAACTCCGCGGTGCGCACTTCCCGGGCCCCGGCGGCCTGCACCGCCGCGACCTGCGGACCGAGCCGGTCGGCGCCGCGGGCGGCCAGTACCACCGTGGATCCCGGAGCCAGCCTCATCGCCAGTTCGACACCGATCTCACTGCGGCCGCCGAAGATGACCACGACACCGCCCGAATGAACGGCCCCGTCCGCTGTGTCCTCCACGGTTGCGATTATTCACTGCGCTAGCGTGGACGCCGATGCCCAACACCACGACCCGGCTGACCAGCGACGCCCTGGAGTTCCTCACCGAACGGCACCTCGCCATGCTGACGACGCTGCGCGCCGACGGATCCCCGCACGTGGTCGCGGTGGGATTCACCTTCGACCCGCACACCCACATCGCGCGGGTGATCACCAGCGACGGGTCCCAGAAGGCGATCAACGCCGAGCGCAGCAACGTCGGGGTGCTCTCCCAGGTGGACGGAGCCCGGTGGCTGTCCCTGGAGGGAGTCGCCGGGGTCAACCGCGGCCCGGAGGCCATCCGCGACGCCGAGTTACGCTACGCCCAGCGCTACCGCACCCCCAAGCCGAACCCGCGGCGGGTGGTCATCGAGGTGCTGATCAAGCGGGTACTGGGCTCGTCCACGTTGCTCGACCGCAGCACCGACTGACCGGCTGCGGCGGCGGGCCGGCGTTCAGTGACCGGGTACCGGAACGACCGTGAGATCGTGCGACCGGACATTGACCGGTGCGGCCCCGCCCTCGGTCACGATCACGATGTCCTCGATCCGCGCCCCCCACCGGCCGGGCAGATAAACCCCCGGTTCGACGCTGAAGGCCATCCCCGCGGCCAGCGGTAGGTCATTGCCGGCGACGATATAGGGCTCCTCGTGCACCGACAGTCCGATGCCGTGCCCGGTGCGGTGGACGAAGTACTCGCCCAGCCCGGCGGCGGCCAGCACCTCGCGGGCAGCCGCATCGACCCGTTCGGCGGTGGTCCCGGGACGCACCGCGGCCACCGCGGCGGCTTGCGCGCGCTGCAGCACCGCGTACTGGTCAGCGATCTGCGGGGCGGGTTCTCCGAGGCTGTAGGTGCGGGTGCAGTCGGAGTTGTAACCCGGTTCGACGGGCCCGCCGATGTCAACGACGACGATGTCCCCGGGCTGCAGGACGCGATCGGAGCACTCGTGGTGCGGGTCGGCGCCGTTGGGCCCCGACCCGACGATGACGAAGGCCGCCTCCGAATGCCCCTCGGCCACGATGGCCTCGGTGATGTCCGCGGCCACTTGCGCCTCGGTGCGGCCGGGGACGAGCAGCTCGGGCACCCGGGCGTGCACCCGGTCGATCGCCGCACCGGCGGCACGGAGCACCTCGATCTCGTCGGCGTCCTTGATCATCCGCAGCGCGGCCAGCACCCCGGTGGCCAGCACCGGCACCGCACCGAGAGCGCCGGCCAAAGGCAGCAGGTGCAGCGCCGGCATCGAGTCGGTGACCGCCGCGGCGGTGGGTCCGGAGTCGGCATCCCCGGAGCCGAGATCACGGCCCAACGCCTCGGCCACCAGCCGGTAGGGATCCTCCCCATCCACCCAGTCGCGCACCGTCAGGCCAAGGTCGGCCACCGCTGACTGCTTCAGGGCGGCCAATTCCATCCGCGGCAGCACCAGGGTTGGGCCACCAAGGCCGACGCCCCGGTCAGAGGCCGGCACCACCAGCGCGGTAAGACGTTCGAACGTCTGTGCCCGCGAACCGATCAGGTAACGCATGTCGTACCCGGGGGTGATCACCAGGCCCGCCAGCCCGGCGGCCCGGGCGCCGTCGGCCGCCGCGGAGAGCCGGCGGGCGTAGGTCTGGCTGCTGAAACGGGCGGCGCGCATGGCGATCAGGTTAGCCGCCGGTGTATCAATGCAGCTATGTCCGCACCGGTGTTGCTCCTCGACGGCGCCAGCATGTGGTTTCGCTCCTACTTCGGGGTGCCGTCGTCGATCACCGCGCCGGACGGCCGACCGGTCAACGCGGTCCGCGGGTTCCTCGACAGCGTCGCGACCCTGATCGCCCGGGAGCGCCCGGACCGGCTGGTGGTCTGCCTCGACCTCGACTGGCGGCCAGCCTGGCGGGTGGAGCTGATCCCGTCCTACAAGGCCCACCGGGTAGCCGAGGAGGGCAGCCCGGTCGGCCAGAACCCCGGGGGCGCCGACTCGGTCGAGGTCGAGGAGGTGCCCGACGACCTGAGCCCCCAGGTCGACATGATTCTGCAGGTGCTCGACGCGTTCGGCATCGCGACGGCCGGCGCCGAGGGCTTCGAGGCCGACGACGTGCTGGGGGCCCTGGCCGCCACCGAGCGATGCGACCCGGTGGTCGTGGTCAGCGGCGACCGTGACCTGCTGCAACTGGTGGCCGACGACCCGGTGCAGGTCCGCGTGCTCTACATCGGCCGGGGCCTGTCGAAGGCCGTCATGTTCGGCCCGGCCGAAGTCGCCGAGAAATATCACGTTCCCCTGGAGCGTGCCGGGGCCGCGTACGCCGAACTGGCGCTGCTGCGCGGGGACCCCTCCGACGGGCTGCCCGGCGTACCCGGGGTCGGCGAGAAGACCGCCGCCGCGATGCTCACCCAGTACGGCTCGCTGGCCGACATCCTGGCCGCCGCCCACGATCCGGCCTCGGCATTGCCCAAGGCCTTCCGGGCCAAGCTCCTGGCGGCGGCCGACTACATCGCCGCGGCCGAACCGGTCGTCCGGGTGGCGCGCGACGCCCCGGTGCGGATCTACACCCCCGACGACCGGCTTCCCCGGCATCCCGCCGACCCGGACCGGCTGGCCGCACTAGCCGCCGAGTACGGGATCAGCTCACCGGTGGCACGGCTGCAGAAGGCAATCGACGCCCCCTGATACCGGGTGAACCGAGCCCTCGGGATGGTGCGTGGAACGCCCGCCTCGCCGGCGTGTCGCAGAACCGACGCGCACGCTCGCGGCGGGGAGAAGGAGCACCAGAGGGCTACTTGGGCCGGCCGACCTCGTAGGTTCCCTTGTCGTCCTGGAAGGTCACCGTCACCTGACGCTTGGTGCCGTCGACGCTGACCTCGCAGGTGAACGTGTCACCCTTCTTGACGGTCGGGTTCTGGCCGTTGTTGCACTTGACGTCCTGGACGTTCTTGGCGCCGTATCCGCCGGACTCGTCGGTGAGGATCTGCTGCACACCCTGCTGGGCTTTGTCGACGTCGAGCTTGGTGGTCACGAAGAAGCCCGGCTTCCAGAAGCCCGTCACCAGCACGACGAGCAGCACCAGTCCGGCCAGCACACCCAGGACGGTACCGAGCGCACGCACCGACTTCTTCGACGCCTCGTCGGCCCCCGGCTGGGGATAGCCCGGGTATTGACCAGGCTGGCCCGGCGGCGGGAACTGCCCGGGCGGGGGCGGCGGGTACTGCCCGTACTGGGGCGGCTGGCCGTAGGGACCGGGCTGGCCGTACTGAGGCGGCGGGGGGTACTGGCCCGGCTGCCCGTAGGCGGCCGGGTTGTACTCGGGCGGGGCGCCGTAGGGCGCTGCGGGCGGGTAGCCGGGTGCCGCCGGGGGCTGGCCATACTGCGGATACTGCTGCGGCGGGTAGGCGGGCGGCTGCCAGGCCGGTGCCTCACTGCCCGGCGGCTGCCAGGACGGGGCCTCGGGCGCGGCGGAGGGCTGCTCTGCGCCGGTGGCGGGCTGATCGTGTCCCGATGCCTGCCACTGGTTGGCGTCAGATCCCTGCGGTCCGCTCATCGTCTCTCCTCACGGTGTCAGGAGCTCTCGCCCCGAACAGAACGGTCTCAACCGTAGCGTTTGCAACACCCTACCCGCTGTCAACAGCCACGACACCGCGCCGGATGTCGTCGATGGCGCGTTTCGCGGCTTTGCGGGTGGCGGCGTCGGGGGCCGCGTTGCGCACCTGATCAAGCAGGTCAAGCACCTGACGGCACCAACGTACGAAGTCGCCCGCGGGCAGCGGGGAGCCGTTGCCCGCGACATCCGAGGCGGCCAGCGCGGCGGCCAGGCTTCCGGTGGTCGCCCAACGGTAGACCGCCGGGGCGAAACCCTCGTCGGGTTCCCGGGAGGGGTTCAGGGAATGCCGTTGCTCGTCGGCGCGCAGCCGACCGGACAGCCGGCGGGTCTCGGCCAGCGCCCGGCGCACCGCCGGCGTGGGCATCTCCACGGCGTGCACCGGGGTGGGCCCGTCGCCGCCGCGGGTCTCGAAGACCATCGCCGAGAGCACCGCGGCCAGTTCAGCGGCCGCCAGACCCTTCCAGACCCCGGCCCGCAGGCATTCGGCGACCAGCAGGTCGCTCTCGCTGTAGATGCGCGCCAGCAGACGGCCGTCGTCGGTGACCCGGGGGGCGTCCTCGCCGTTCTCTCCCGCGGCCGTCATGTAGCCGCGCTCGGTCAGCAGGCCCACGATGCGGTCGAAGGTCCGGGCCAGCGAGTTGGTTGCGGCGCTGACCTTTCCGCGGATCTGCTCGTTGTCCCGTTCGATCCGCAGGTAGCGCTCGGCGGCCCGGACCCGGTCCTCCCGGTCGGCCATCCGGTGTGCGGGGTGGCGGCGCATCTTCTCCCGCAGCGCGATCAGTTCCGGATCGACGTCGGGGGCCTCCTCGGAGCCACGGCGCTTGCGGCCCGACGGGACCACCAGGCCCTCTGCCGCCGACCGCAGCGCCGAGGCCAGGTCGCGGCGCACCCTGGGCTGTCGATGCTCGATCCGCTTGGGCAGCGGCATCTTGCCGACCGGCCCGGCGCCGCCCGGGTAGTCGGCCGAGGAGATCCGGCCGGCCCAGCGGTCCTCGGTGAGCACCAGCGGGCGCGGATCATCGGCATCGCGCGCGGCCTCCAGGACCACCGCCAACCCGCCACGTCGGCCGTGGGTGATGCTGATGATGTCCCCGCGACGTAGCGCCGCCAGCGCGTCGGTGGACGCCTGCCTGCGCTGCAGCCGTGATGCCCGCGACTGGGCTCGTTCCCGCTCGCCGATCCTGGCCCGCAGCCGCGCGTAGTCGAGGATGGCCGGCTCGACGGCTCCCGCACCCCGGTCCCAGCCCAGTTCCCCGGCGGCGATGTCGGCGAGCATCTTCTCCCCGCGCTCCACCCCGCGCACCAGGCTCACCACCGAACGGTCGGCCTGGTACTGCGCGAAGGAGCGCTCCAGCAGCCGACGGGCGGCAGCCGGTGTCAGCTGGCTGACCAGGTTGATCGTCATGTTGTAGGAGGGAGCGAAGGA
The DNA here is from genome assembly GCA_020637165.1 of Mycolicibacterium sp. Classification (GTDB taxonomy): domain Bacteria; phylum Actinomycetota; class Actinomycetes; order Mycobacteriales; family Mycobacteriaceae; genus Mycobacterium. The sequence goes on from JACJWN010000014.1 coordinate 18,976, forward strand.
GCTGCGCAACGGGAAGGTGCGGGTCGAGGCCAAACCGGCGATCTCGGTCGGCTCGGCGGTGGAGTCCTGCGGATTCCACAGCACCACCGCGTGGCCCTCGACGTCGATACCGCGGCGCCCGGCCCGACCGGTCAGCTGGGTGTACTCCCCCGGGGTCAACGGCAGGTGTTGTTCGCCGTTGAACTTGACCAGCTTCTCCAGCACCACCGTGCGGGCCGGCATGTTGATCCCCAGCGCCAGTGTCTCGGTCGCGAAGACGGCCTTGATCAGACCCGCCGTGAACAGTTCCTCAACGGTGTGGCGGAAGATCGGCAGCATTCCGGCGTGATGGGCGGCCAGCCCCCGCAGCAGGCCCTCCCGCCACTCGTAGTAGTCCAGCACCGCCAGATCGGCGTCGGCCAGATCGGCGCACCGGCGGTCGATCACCTCGGCGATCCGCGCGCGATCGGCGTCGGTGGTCAGCCGCAGGGAGCTGCGCAGGCACTGTTTGACCGCGGCGTCGCAGCCGGCCCGCGAGAAAATGAAGGTGATGGCCGGCAGCAGCCCCTCGCGGTCCAGCGTGGCGATGACGTCGGGGCGCGACGGTGGGCGATACAGACCGGGCCCGCCGTGCCGACCACCCGGACCACGCCGTCGCGGCTGCCAGTCGACCAGCCGATCGGCCTCGCGGCGATGGGCGATGTGACGGACCAGTTCGGGATCCACCCGGTGCCGTCCACCCGGTCCCTCAGCCCCGCGGTCGTAGTCGAACAGGTCGAACAGCCGCTTGCCCACCAGCACGTGCTGCCAGAGCGGGACCGGTCGGTGCTCGTCGACCACGACGGCGGTGTCACCGCGCACGGTCTTGATCCAGCCGCCGAACTCCTCGGCGTTGCTGACCGTCGCCGAGAGGCTGACCAGGCGAACCTCCTCGGGCAGGTGGAGGATGACCTCCTCCCACACCGCACCGCGCATCCGGTCGGCCAGGAAGTGGACCTCGTCCATCACCACGTAGGCCAGCGCACGCAATGTTTCAGACCCGGCGTAGAGCATGTTGCGCAGCACCTCGGTGGTCATCACCACCACCGGCGCGTCACCGTTGATCGACTGGTCCCCGGTGAGCAGCCCGATCCGCTCGGGCCCGTACCGGCGCACCAGGTCATTGTGTTTCTGGTTGCTCAACGCCTTGATCGGCGTGGTGTAGAAGCACTTCTGTCCCGCCGCGAGCGCCAGGTGCACCGCGAACTCCCCCACCACGGTCTTGCCCGCACCGGTGGGCGCGCACACCAGCACACCGTGACCGCGTTCCAGAGCCGCGCACGCCTGCTCCTGGAACGGATCGAGCCGGAATGTCAGTTCTCCGGCGAAATCAGCCAACTGCGAGTCGGCCTCAGGTGACCTGGTCATATCCGGGGTCATGCTCGGAGCCTGTCCGCGACGGCGCCGGAACCGGAGCGGGCGGTTCGATCGGGGCGGCCTGGTCGTCGGGAATCTCCGTCCGGGCCTCCCGCCTGGCTTTGCGACGGTCATGCAGGTGGGCGATCTGGATCGCGAACTCGAGCAGCAGCGTCAGGGCCAGCCCGAGCGCGAGCATCGAGAACGGATCGGATCCGGGTGTGGCGACCGCGGCGAAGGCGAAAACCCCGAAGATCAGCCCGCGTCGCCACGCCTTGAGCTTTTCGTAACTGAGCACCCCGACGACGTTGAGCATGACGATCAGCAAGGGGAACTCGAAGCCCACCCCGAACACCAGCAGCAGGTTGATCAGGAAGCCGAAGTAGCGGTCGCCGGAGAGCGCGGTGACCTGCACGTCGCTGCCGACGGTGAGCAGAAAGTGCAGGGCCTTGGCCAGCACCAGATAGGCCAGCATCGCGCCGGCGACGAACAGGGTGGCACCCGAGACCACGAAGACCGCGGCGAAGCGCCGCTCGTTGCGATAGAGGCCGGGGGTGATGAAGGCCCACAGCTGGTGCAGCCAGATCGGGCAGGCCAGCACGATCCCGGCGGTCAAACCGACTTTGAGACGAAGCATGAACTGGTCGAACGGTGCGGTGGCCAGCAGCCGGCATCCCCCGTCGGGGGTGATCTCCGCCCGCGCCGAGGAGGGCAGCGCGCAGTAGGGATGGCGCAGCCACTCACCGAGGCTTTCCACCCCGAAGAACGAGTGGGTGTACCAGAGGAACCCGATGATGGTGGTCAGCGCCACCGCGCCCACCGAGATCAGAAGCCGGGTTCGCAGCTCCCGAACGTGGTCGACCAGCGACATAGTGCCGTCCGGGTTGACCCGGCTGCGCCGCTGGCGCGGGTCGAGACGGGACAGGAACTTGGGCGTGCGCACGGCCTTCTACCTAGCGGCGCCCTGGCGCCGTTGTGTGCTTGCCGGCTCAGGCCGGGCGGGTGTCGGTCGGGTTGGGGGCCGGAGCCTCGACCCGCTCGGAGTGAACGGGAGTGGGCGCGGGGGCGGCCTCGGCGGCCGGCGGCTGCGGAACGGCCGGGGTGGCAGGCTTCTGCTCGACCTGCAACTCCTTGACCTCGGACTTGAAAATCCGCATCGACTTGCCCAGTGACCGCGCGGCGTCCGGGAGCCGCTTGGACCCGAACAGAATGACGACCACGAGAAGCAGGATTATCCAGTGCCACGGTTGCAGAGCACCCATTCGCTCACCTCCAGACGTTGACCCGATGCTACCCGGCCCCGCCACCGGCGGGCGCCGCGACTCAGCTGTCGAGGGCCGCGTAGGCCTCGAGCGCCTCGCCGGCGGCCCGGCGGACCTGCCGGGCCAGCGATTCCGGTGCCAGCACTTCGACGCCCGCGCCGAGGCCGAGCAGTTGACGGGCCATCCACTCCTCAACCGCGTAGGTCATCTCGGCCTCGCAGTAGCCGTCCGGCAGTTCCCGCAGCACCCGCATCGGGAAGTACTCGAGTATCCAGGCAGTGCCCGGGGCGATCCGCACGGTCGCCGACGGCAGCGACGGGTCGGCATCGAAGATGGCGGTGTTCGCGGAGGCCCCGGCCGCCGGGTTCGGCGGCGCCGACGGTTCGTCGAGCACCGTTGCCTCGACGATGCGGTCGAAGCGGAACAACCGCACCCCCTCGGCCACCCGGCACCAGGCCTCCAGATAGCTGTGCTCACCCACCAGCACCACCCGGATCGGGTCGACCACCCGCGCCGAGATGGTGTCGCGGGATGCCGAGTAGTACTCGATGGAGACCGCCCGACCCTCGCGGACCGCTTCGCGCACCGCCGCGGCTGCCTCGGCCTCGATCGGAGCCGGCTCGTCCTCGGCGGCCACCTCGAGATCGCCGACGACGGTTCCGGCCGCGGCTTCGATCTTGGCGATCGCGCTGCGGGCGGCGGCGGGATCGACCACGCCCGGGATGTCGGCCAGTGCCCGCAAGGCCACCAGCAGGGCTGTGGCCTCCGTCGAGGTCAGTCGGAGCGGCTCGTCCATCCCGGCCGAGAAGGTCACGGTGATCGTGTCGCCGGACAGCTCGAAGTCGATCAGGTCGCCGGGGCTGTACCCGGGCAGTCCGCAGATCCACAGTTGGTTGATGTCCTGACGCAACTGCTTGACGCTGACCCCCAGGTCGGCGGCGGCCTCGGCGTAGGTGATCCGAGGGTTGGCCTGGAAGTAGGGGACCATATTGAGCAGCCTGACCAGGCGGACCGCGACCGGGGTCATGAGATCGGTCATCGGTTCCCTCCCGCCTGCGCCGTCAATCGGCCCAGGACGTCTTCGCGCAGGGAGTCCGGCTCGAGAACCAGCGCGTCGGCGCCGTATCCGGCCGCTTCCCGGGCGAGCCAGTCCATCGCGTCAACCTCGAGCTCGATCACATCGCCCTCGCGGCCCCCGATCACCCGCCGGTCCACGACCCGTCCCGCCCGGCGCAGGGCGGTGCCGCGACCCGAGGCGACCCAGATCGTGGCCTGCCCCCCGCGGATTGCCTCACCGATCCCGCGTTCGACGAGCGCCCTGATATCCACACCGTCGGGGCGCCTCACCTCTCCGGACGGCCCGTCAGCCTGTACATCGATGATCCGGGACAGCCGGAAGATGCGGGTGTCGTCGCGGTCGCGGTCGTGGCCTACCAGGTACCAGCGGCCACGGGCCGTGACGACACCCCAGGGTTCGACGTTGCGCTCCAGGTAGGCGCCGACCGGGCTGGGTCGATGTTTGAACCGCACCGCCCGGCGCGCGTCGATGGCCGAGAGCAGCGTTCCCAGCACGGCATCGGAGCCCCGCAGGCCGGCCGGCCCCGCACCGGTTCTTATCGTCACCTCGTCGACGGGGTCGACGTCCACTCCGGCGGCCCGCAGTTTGAGCAGCGCGTTCTGCGCGACCCTGATCCGTTCCGGGGACTCCCAGAGCTTGGTCGCCACGCCGACGGCGGCCGCCTCGTCCGGGGTCAGGTCGATGTCGGGAAGGGCATAGGCCCCACGTTTGATGCGGTACCCCTCGGTCGGCTCGAACGCCGATGCCCGCCCGGTCTCCAGCGGGATTCCCAGGTCGCGCAGTTCCCCCTTATCCCTTTCGAACATCCGGGAGAACGCCTCGTCGGTGGGGCACTGTCCGTAGCCGATGACATTGGCACGTATCCGCTCGGCGGTCAGGTAGCCGCTGGTGGACAGCAGGGCGATGACGAGGTTCATCATCCGCTCGACTTTGCTGATTTTGGTGGGCGCCACGCTGGCCAACCTTAGCGGCAGTACGGCCGCCTGACGTGAGGTCGCAACGGGTGCCAGTCAGATGCAGCGCTAGTCACATGCTCGCGATGAGCCGCTTCACCCGCTCGTCGCTGGACCGGAACGGGTCCTTGCACAACACGGTGCGCTGGGCCTGATCGTTGAGCTTGAGGTGGACCCAGTCGACGGTGAAGTCCCGCCCGGCCTCCTGGGCGGCGCTGATGAACTCCCCGCGGAGTTTGGCCCGGGTGGTCTGCGGCGGGGTGTTCACGGCCGCGTCGATTTCCTCGTCGGTGGTGACCCGGGCCGCCAGACCCTTGCGCTGCAGCAGATCGAACACGCCGCGACCACGTTTGATGTCGTGGTAGGCCAGGTCCAACTGGCTGATCTTGGGGTGGGACAGCTCCATTGAGTAGCGGTCCTGGTAGCGCTGGAACAGCTTGCGCTTGATCACCCAGTCGATCTCGGTGTCGACCTTGGCGAAGTCCTGGCTCTCCACCGCGTCGAGCTGGCGGCCCCAGAGGTCGACGACCTGCTCGAGCTGGGTGTTGGGCTCGCGGGACTGCAGATAGTCCACCGCCCGGGAGTGGTACTCGCGCTGGATGTCCAGCGCACTGGCCTGCCGGCCGCCGGCCAGCCGCACCTGCCTGCGCCCGGTCAGGTCGTGGCTGACCTCTCGGATGGCCCGAATCGGGTTGTCCAGGGAGAAGTCGCGGAACGGCACGCCCGCCTCGATCATCTCCAGCACCAGAGCGGCGGAGCCGACCTTGAGCATGGTCGTGGTCTCGCTCATGTTCGAGTCGCCGACGATCACGTGCAGCCGACGGTACTTCTCGGCGTCGGCGTGCGGCTCGTCGCGGGTGTTGATGATCGGGCGGGACCGGGTGGTGGCGCTGGACACCCCCTCCCAGATGTGCTCGGCACGCTGGGACAGGCAGAACGTGGCGGCTTTCGGGGTCTGCAGGACCTTTCCGGCACCGCAGATCAGCTGTCGGGTGACCAGGAAGGGCAGCAGCACATCGGAGATGCGGGAGAACTCCCCGGCCCGCACGATCAGGTAGTTCTCGTGGCAGCCGTAGGAGTTGCCGGCCGAGTCGGTGTTGTTCTTGAACAGGTAGATGTCCCCGCCGATACCCTCGTCGGTCAGCCTCTGCTCGGCGTCGATCAGCAGGTCCTCCAGCACCCGTTCGCCGGCACGGTCGTGGGTGACGAGTTGGGCGAGGTTGTCGCACTCGGCGGTGGCGTACTCCGGGTGGGATCCGACGTCGAGGTACAGCCGCGCGCCGTTGCGCAGGAACACGTTGGAACTACGACCCCAGGACACCACGCGGCGGAACAGGTAGCGGGCGACCTCGTCCGGGCTGAGCCGGCGGTGTCCGTGGAAGGTGCAGGTGACACCGAACTCGGTTTCGATGCCCATGATTCTGCGCTGCACGCAGACGAGCCTACTGGTTGCCGCCGAGGCCCGGCGGGCAAGCCGTCCCGAAGTGCGTACCCGCCGCCCTCGGCGGCGGCCCGGATAGCAACCCCGTCGAGCCCGTCGGCCTCACCCTGAGCAAAGGTTCGTCATTCGGCGTGGTCTTTACTCCGCTGCGCTCGGAGTTCATTAGGCTGGCGCGTGTGACTCCGATGACCCTCGGCCGCAAGATCTGGATTGCGCTGGGCGCGCTCTCCGCTGTTGTGGTGGTGTTTCTCAGCTGGCGGGTCCCTGAGCCGGAGTCACCTCGCACGGCACCCGCACAAAGGATTGACAACCTCTCGCACATGAAGGCCGTTCCGCGGGAATTGGTCGCGCCGCCGCCGAACTACGGCGCCCGCTGAAAATCAGGTTTCCGGGTCCCCTGCCGCCGGCTCGTCAGCAACGGCCTCCGACTCGACACCGGGCAGTAGCGCTTCCAGCGCCGCGCCGGTGATACGCCGGAACGCCCGGCGGGGTCGGCTGGCATCGAGAATCGCCACCTCGAGAGTCGACGGCCCCAGCACCCGCGGCTCGGCAGCCGGGGTGGCCCCGCCGGTCACCGAGGCGATGCCGGTCCGCAACGCCTCGACGGAGATCCGGACGGCCTCCTCGAGTGGGGCGTTCTCTGAGTAGGAGTCCTTGAGCGCGCTGATGATCGGTTCGGTGGTTCCGCCCATCACCACGAAATGCGGTTCGTCGGCGATGGAGCCGTCGTAGGTGATCCGGTAGAGCTCCGGCGGCTTGCTCTCCCCATAGTGGGCGACCTCGGCGACGCACAGCTCGACCTCATACGGTTTGGCCTGTTCGGTGAAGATAGTGCCGAGGGTCTGGGCGTAGACGTTAGCCAGCTGCCGCCCGGTCACGTCACGGCGGTCATAGGCGTAACCGCGGGTGTCGGCGTACTGGATCCCGCCGCGGCGGAGGCTGTCGAATTCGTTGAACCGGCCGACCGCCGCGAACCCGACCCGGTCGTAGATCTCGCTCACCTTCTGCAGTGAGCGCGACGGGTTCTCGGCGACGAAGAGCACGCCTTCGGCGTAGGCCAAGGCGACCACGCTGCGCCCCCGGGCAATGCCTTTTCGCGCGAGCTCGGAACGCTCGCGCATCGCCTGTTCCGGCGAGATGAAATACGGGAAGCTCACGAATCAGCCCTGGGCGCTTGGTTACTCGGTCCGTGTCCGGGGCCGAACTCGTCGGTGCGCGAACGGATTTCGATGACCTCCCGAGCCAGGCGCGCGATACGGTCCTCGGCGACTTCATGGGCGCCGCCCGCGTCGATGACCACCGCGGTTGGGTAAATGCCGCGCACCAGGTCCGGTCCGCCGGTCGCGGAGTCGTCGTCGGCGGCGTCGTAGAGCGCCTCGACGGCGACCATCAGGGCCGAATCGGCGTCGGAGACCCCTGGATACAGCTTCTTCATCGAGGCCTTCGCGAACAGCGAACCGGAGCCGACGGCCTGGTAGCCCTCATCCTCGACGTGCCAGCCGCCGGCGGCGTCGAAGGAGACGATGCGTCCGGCGGCGGCCGGATCGGGGTCATCGCGGTCGTAGCCGACCAGCAGGGGCAGCGCGACGAATCCCTGCAGGGCGGCGCCGAGATTGCCGCGCACCATGATCGCCAGCCGGTTGACCTTGCCGGGAAACGTCATCGCCACACCCTCGAGCTTTTCGTAGTGCTCGAGTTCCACCGCATACAACCGCGCGAATTCGACTGCCAGCGCCGCGGTTCCGGCGATCCCGGTGGCGGTGTAGTCGTCGGTGATGTAGACCTTCTGAACGTCCCGGCCCGCGATCATATTGCCCTGGGTGGAGCGCCGGTCCCCCGCGATCAGGACACCTCCCGGGTATCGCAGGGCCACGATGGTGGTCCCGTGCGGCAGCGCGTCGCCGGCCGCCGCTACTGCGCCGCTGGTTCCCGGTGTGGGCAGCAGTTCAGGCGCCTGCCTGCGCAGGAAGTCGGAGAACGAGGAAAGATCGACGACGTGGGCCGGACTGGTCAGCGGCGGGTTGATGGTGAGGTGTTGCGGGGACGGCGGTTGCGGGGAAAACCGGGTCACTGGCCGCCCTTTTGGACGTATGCGCGCACGAAGTCCTCGGCGTTCTCCTCGAGCACGTCGTCGATTTCATCGAGCAGGTCGTCGGTCTCAGCGGCAAGTTTCTCGCGACGCTCCTGACCACCTGCGCCGTTACCGGTGGGGTCGTCGTCCTCGCCGCCACCGCCGCCGCGTTTGGTTTGTTCCTGAGCCATCGCTGCCTCCTGCTCTCATCGGGGGCCGCGTTTTCGACAACGACTGAGTTTCGTCAACGGGCGAGCCACCGGCCTCCACAGTACCGTCCGGACAACGCCCGATCGCCGTTAACCGCCCTCAGTTCGTGAGTTGATCCACCAGTTCGGCGGCACTGTCCACCGAGTCCAGCAGCTCCCCGACATGAGCTTTGCTGCCGCGCAGCGGTTCCAGCGTGGGGATTCGGACCAGTGAGTCCCCGCCGAGATCGAAGATGACCGAATCCCAACTCGCCGCGGCGATATCAGCGCCGAACCGGCGGAGGCACTCGCCGCGGAAATAGGCCCGAGTGTCCGTCGGCGGGTTGTCGACGGCGTCGAGCACCTGCTGCTCGGCCACCAGCCGTTTCATCGACCCGCGCGCGACCAGCCGGTTGTACAGCCCCTTGTCCAGCCGCACGTCGGAATACTGCAGATCGACCAACTGAAGGCGGGGTGCCGACCAGCTCAGATTCTCCCGATTCCGGAAGCCGTCGAGGAGCCGCAGTTTGGCCGGCCAGTCCAGCAACTCCGCACACTCCATCGGATCGCGCTCCAGCAAATCCAGGACGTGCGCCCAGGTCTCGACGACGTGGGACGCCCGTGGATCGGGGTCCCGGGCCTCCACCAGTTTCGCCACCCGGTCTAGGTAGATGCGCTGCAGCGCCAGGGCGGTCAGTTCGCGGCCGTCGGCCAGCGCCACGGTCGCGCGCAGCGAGGGGTCCCGGCTGATGACGTGGACGGCGTGCACCGGCCGGGCCAGCGCCAGATCTCCGAGGTCGATACCGTGCTGGAGCCCTTCCTCGATGAGGTCGAGGACCAGGGCGGTGGTGCCCACCTTCAGGTAGGTCGAGGTCTCGGCCAGGTTCGCGTCGCCGATGATCACGTGCAGCCGGCGGTACTTGTCGGCGTCGGCATGCGGCTCGTCGCGGGTGTTGATGATGCCGCGTTTGAGCGTGGTCTCCAGACCCACCTCGACCTCGATGTAGTCGGCCCGCTGGGAGAGCTGGAAGCCCGGCTCGTCACCGGAGGGACCGATGCCGACGCGGCCGGAACCGGTCACGACCTGGCGGGACACCATGAACGGCGTCAGGCCCGCGATGACAGAGGTGAACGGGGTCTGGCGGCTCATCAGGTAGTTCTCGTGGGTGCCGTAGGAGGCGCCCTTGCCGTCCACGTTGTTCTTGTAGAGCTGCAGTTTGGCCGCCCCGGGAACGCTGGCGACGTGGCGGGCGGCGGCCTCCATCACCCGTTCGCCGGCCTTGTCCCAGATCACCGCGTCCATCGGGTCGGTGACCTCCGGGGCGGAGTATTCCGGGTGGGCGTGGTCGACGTAGAGCCGCGCGCCATTGGTCAGGATCATGTTGGCCGCGCCGACCTCGTCGGCGTCCACCACCGGGGGCGGCCCGGAGGCCCGGCTCAGATCGAATCCGCGGGCATCGCGCAGCGGCGACTCGACTTCGTAGTCCCAGCGGGTGCGCTTGGCCCGCTGGATCCCGGCGGCCGCCGCGTAGGCCAGTACGGCCTGGGTCGAGGTCAGGATCGGGTTGGCGGTCGGGTCCGAGGGAGAGGAGATTCCGTATTCCACCTCGGTGCCGATGATCCGCTGCATGCCGGTAAGACTAGCCGGGGCCTTTGGCGCCCACCGACGGCCAGGGTGTCGCACTTGGCTGGCGAAATCGGCGTCGGACGGGCGTTCGCCGACCCTGAGCAGCCCCGCAGCGGCGGTTCCGGCGTGGCGGCCCCGATGCACGCGGAACGGGGATCGGAGAACCCCCGCGGCGTAGGGTGATCGACATGACCGCGGGAAGCGATGTCTTCGGAAAGCGCTACGGCGAAGTGTTGCTGATCCGGATCGGCGATTCCGGCCCCGAGGCAGGCGTCTACAACACGTTTCCGCTCAATGACTGCCCCGCCGAGTTGTGGGACGCTCTCGACGCCAAAGCCCTGGCCGAGGAGAACGATGCGGCGGCCGCACTGCTCAACGGGCCGCGCTATTGGCTGATGAGCAGCGTCGCGAAGGACGCCGGGGGCGATCAGGAGACCGCCAGCTTCGGCGGGATCGACATGATTCGGCAGGCGACGGTGAAGCTTTCGTCGATGAACCCGGCTCCCTATTCGGTCAACGTGGTCGATCGCCGGGCACGGTTCACCTTCGATGCCGGGCGGCCGGTGTTCGAACTGGTCGACCCCGACGGCCGCCGCTGGGTGATGCAGTCCTGGAGCCAGACCGTCGACAAGTCGTTGGCACTGGAGGATCTGCACGGCCTCGCTTCCCGGTTGTCGCTGCCCGACGGCTGGCGCTTCCAGACCCGGACCCTGGACAGTCCACTGGTGATCGACACCACCGCGCGCGACGCGCACGTGCTCGGGGACGATTTCGCCAACAGCTATTCGCTTCAGGACTGAGCTCCCCCCGCGTCCCCGCCCCCCGCGAGCAGCCGCAAAAGACCCCGACACACGGCGCGTACGGGGTCTTTTGCGGCTGCTCGCGCAGGGAAACTAGAGGTACTGCCCCAGGTTCGACTCGGTATCAATGGCCCTGCTCGCCGACGAACTCTTGCCGGTGACCAGGGTGCGGATGTAAACGATTCGCTCGCCCTTCTTGCCCGAGATCCGCGCCCAGTCGTCGGGGTTGGTGGTGTTGGGCAGATCCTCGTTCTCGGCGAACTCGTCGACGATCGAATCCAGCAGGTGCTGGATCCGCAGGCCGCGCTGGCCGGTGTCCAGCACCGACTTGATGGCGTACTTCTTGGCCCGGTCGACGACGTTCTGGATCATTGCCCCGGAGTTGAAGTCCTTGAAGTACATAACCTCTTTGTCGCCGTTGGCGTAGGTCACCTCGAGGAAGCGGTTGTCGTCGATCTCGGCGTACATGCGGTCGACGACCTTCTCGATCATCGCCTTGACGCACAGCGACCGGTCACCGCTGAACTCGGCGAGGTCGTCGGTGTTGACCGGAAGCTCGTCGGTGAGGTACTTGCTGAAGATGTCCTGGGCGGCCTCGGCGTCCGGGCGTTCGATCTTGATCTTCACATCGAGACGGCCGGGCCGCAGGATGGCCGGGTCGATCATGTCCTCGCGGTTCGAGGCGCCGATGACGATGACGTTCTCCAGGCCCTCCACGCCGTCGATCTCGCTGAGCAGCTGCGGCACGACCGTGGTCTCGACATCGGAGCTCACGCCGGTACCGCGGGTCCGGAAGATCGAGTCCATCTCGTCGAAGAACACGATGACCGGCGTTCCCTCGGAGGCCTTCTCGCGGGCCCGCTGGAAGATCAGCCGGATGTGCCGTTCGGTCTCGCCGACGAACTTGTTGAGCAGTTCGGGGCCTTTGATGTTGAGGAAGTAGGACTTGGCCTCGCGGGCGTCGTCGCCGCGCACCTCGGCCATTTTCTTGGCCAGCGAGTTGGCCACCGCCTTGGCGATCAGCGTCTTGCCGCAGCCGGGCGGACCGTAGAGCAGCACCCCCTTGGGGGGGCGCAACGAGTACTCACGGTAAAGCTCCTTGTGCAGGAACGGCAGCTCCACTGCGTCGCGGATCTGCTCGATCTGGCGGGTCAATCCCCCGATGTCGCTGTAGGAGACGTCGGGCACCTCCTCGAGCACCAGATCCTCGACCTCGGCCTTGGGGATCCGCTCGAAGGCGTAGCCAGCCTTGGTGTCGACCAGTAGCGAGTCGCCGGGGCGCAGCTTGCGGGGCCGCAGATCGTCGTCGATGGCCCCCTCCAGCTCACGGGCGACCTCGGGGGCCATATCCTCGACCGCCACCAGCGGCTCCGCGAGCCAGACGATCCGCTCCTCGTCGGCGTGCCCGACCACCAAGGCCCGGTGCCCGTCGGCGAGGACCTCCCGCAGGGTGCTGATTTCCCCGACCGCCTCGAAGGTGCCCGCCTCCACCACAGTCAACGCCTCGTTGAGCCGGAGCGTCTGGCCCTTTTTCAGCGTCGTGACCTCAATATTGGGAGAGCAGGTCAGCCGCATCTTGCGGCCGGAGGTGAAGACGTCGACGGTGTCGTCGTCGTGGGCGCCGAGCATCACTCCATAACCGCTGGGCGGCTGGCCCAGCCGGTCGACCTCCTCGCGCAGGGCCAGCAATTGTTGACGGGCCTCCTTGAGGGTGTCCATCAGCTTGGCGTTACGGGCCGCCAGCGAGTCGATCCGGGCCTCGAGCTGCTGTATCTCGCGCGGTGAGCGCTGTCCGCCGGAGGCGCTCTGCAGCTGCTCGCGCAGGATAGACGCCTCCCGGCGCAACTGCTCCAACTCCGCGGCGTCCCCGTCGCCAGAACGATGTGAATCAGTCATAACGGCTCCTTACCCCGCACCGAATATGGCCCGGCGGATACCTCAACGCTACCGGCGATTGAACCATGCCGGGCGTTGTGACAACCGCTCGGCCGATATCGACACCAGTCCGTCACTGTTAACCTTCTGGATGAGTCGGTCCGATAGAAAGGACAGTCGTGACCCAAAAACTCCTCGCAACCTGCATGGCAGTGGCCGCGATCGCCGGCGGAGCCGCGGCGGGCGTGACGGCGGCGGCGTCGATGCCTCTGGCCGCGGCCCCCGCGGTCCAGCCGGTCGTCTTCGGCGCCCCGCTGCCCCTGGATCCCGCGGCCGGGATGCCGACCGCCGACCAGCTCAACGGCGTTCTGTACGGGCTGGCCGATCCCAACGTCCCGTTCTCGAGCAAGGCCTACCTCGTCGAGGGCGGAATCGGCCGGCTGGAAGCCCGCACCGCCGACGCCCTGATGCGCAGCGCGGTCGCCAAGGGCCAGATGCCGTTGAGCTTCTCCATCGCCGGGATCAACCCGGCCGGCCCCGGCGCCGCCACCGCGGACGTGACCGCCTCGGGGCCGGGCATGCCCCCGACCACCCAGTCCATCACTTTCGTCGACCAAGGCGGCTGGAAGTTGTCCCGCGCCTCCGCATCGAGCATTCTGGCGATCTTCGGCGGCTGACCGCCCGCTACGGGGATGCGACGCGCACTGATCGGGATGCTGCGCTTGATCGGGACGGCGGGCGCCGTCACCGCCGTGGCGGCGTTCGGCGTTTCCGGGTGTGCGGCCGACCGGGCGGCACCACCGCCGGCCCCGGCTGAGGTCGTCGCGCAGCCGCCGGCTGGGCCCCCGCCCGCCGACAGCGGGCCGTTGCCGGCGCCGGAGGCTCTGGCCGACGTCCTCTATCGGCTGGCCGACCCGAACATTCCGGGCAACGAAAAGCTGCCGCTGGTGCAGGACGCCACGGGGCCCGACGCCGCCGCACTGGACACCTTCGCCACCGCGCTGCGTGACAACGGGTTCTCCCCGATGACCATCACCGCATCCGACATCGCTTGGTCACCGGAGCAACCCGGTGATGTACTGGCCACGGTCGAGTTCGCCGCCGCCGATACCGATGATCCGGAAGGGTTCAGCTTCCCGATGGGTTTCCGCCGCACCGACGCCGGCTGGCAACTGACCCGCGACACCGCTGAGGAACTGTTCGCGATCGGCGGTCCTTCCGCCGGGGCTCCCGCCCAGGCTCCCCCGCCCTGACCGGCATGTGGATCGGCTGGCTGGAGTTCGACGTGCTGCTCGGCGACGTCCATTCCCTCAAGCAGAAGCGCTCGGTGGTGCGGCCGATCGTCGCGGAGTTGCAGCGCCGATTCAGCATCTCGGCCGCCGAGACCGGATGGCTGGACCTGCACCGGCGTGCCGGAATCGGGGTGGCTGTGGTGGCCGCCGACCGCGCCCACGTGGTGGAGGTGCTCGACGCTGCCGAACGGATGGTCGCCGGAAGGCCTGAGATCGAGCTGCTTTCGGTCCGTCGGGATCTGCGCCGCAGTGACGACTGAGACCCCGCCTATCTCCGGCGACCGTGCGCGTCGGTCCGCCGACGCGCCGCCGAGGTGCGCGGTCGGCGCACGCTCACGCCCCGTGTACGGCCCGCCCCTTCCTGCGCAGCGGCGTCGGGGTGACCGTTCCCGGGGCCAACCGCCGGGCCGAGATGAGAAAGGCGGTGTGACCGCGCATGTTGTGCTGGGGCCGGACTGCCAGCCCGACGACGTTCCAGCCTCGCTGCAGTGACTCCCAGGACCGCGGCTCGGTCCAGCACTGCTGCTCGCGCAGCGCCTCCACGGTCCTGGAGAGCTGGGTGACGGTCGCGACGTAGACGATCAGCACCCCGCCCGGCACCAGCAGCCGCGCCACGGCGTCGAGGACGTCCCAGGGGGCCAGCATGTCCAGTACCACCCGGTCGACGGAGGCCTCGCCGAGTCCCGAGTCGGCGGCGTCGTTGACGTCGGCGACCACCAGATCCCAGTTCTCGGGCTCGGCGCCGAAGAACGTCGCGACATTGCGCCGCGCGTGCACGGCGTGGTCGTCGCGCACCTCGTAGGAGATCACCCGGCCGGACGGGCCGACCGCCCGCAGCAGCGAGCAGGTGAGCGCTCCGGAGCCGGCGCCGGCCTCGAGCACCCGGGCGCCGGGGAAAACGTCGCCCTCGTGGATGATCTGCGCGGCGTCCTTGGGGTAGATCACCTGCGCACCCCGCGGCATCGACATGACGTAGTCGATCAGCAGCGGGCGCAACACCAGGAACTCGTCGCCGCCGGAAGCCTTGACCACGCTCCCTTCCGGAGAGCCGATCACCGAATCGTGGCTGACGATCCCTCGATGGGTATGGAACTCTCCCCCCGGGGTGAGGATCATCGTGTAGTGCCGCCCCTTGGCATCGGTCAACTGCACCCGATCGCCGACGCCGAAGGGGCCTGTCCTGCGAGGGGCATCCGGCTGGTCGGTCACAGCCGATCAGCCTGCCACACCGGGTTCCCGGCCGAAGCGTCGATGGGCGGTGCCGGCCCGGAGCCGATCGCCGGCACTTCGCCGTCCGTGCCGGCCCGGGCACACCTAAGTAAGGTCATCGCCCATGTCCGTGCTGACCTGGATCATTGTCTCGGGTCTGGCCATGAGTGCGCTCGCGCTCGTCGGGGGCGCGGTGCTGCTGATGCCGGAGCGGGTGTTCGCTCGGGTGGTCACACCGCTGGTGGCGCTGGCGGCGGGCGCGCTGCTGGGCGGCGCACTGTTCCACATGTTGCCCGAGTCCATCGCCGCGACCGGAAATGACCTGGCGGTCTACGGCTGGGTGGCGGCTGGCGTGGTGTTCTTCCATCTGCTCGAGCAGTTCCTGCACTGGCACCACTGCCACCGCCCGGTCAGCGCACATCGACCGCTGGGCTACCTGATTCTCGCCGCCGACGGGTTGCACAATCTGATCGGCGGCCTTGCGGTCGGCAGCGCTTTCGTCGTCGACATCCGGCTCGGAATCATCACCTGGCTGGTGGCCGCCGCCCACGAGATCCCGCAGGAGTTCGGTGACTTCGGCATCCTGGTGCACAGCGGCTGGGCACCGCTCCATGCGCTGATCTACAACCTCGTGTCGGCTCTCAGCTTTCCGGTCGGCGGGCTGATCGCCTACGGATTCTCGGGGCGGATCGACGCGGTGGTGTTACTTCCGTTCGCCGCCGGCACATTCATCTACATCGCTCTGGCAGACCTCTTACCGGAGACCACCGCCGCACCGGATACCTCGCAGAAGGTGATCCACACCCTCAGTTTCGTGGCCGGTCTTTCGCTGCTGGGGTTGCTCGCCGCGGCGATCTGATCACCCGGTCGAGCAACAGGATCAACCCCGTCGCACCCGCGGCTGCGGCGAAGACGAGTATCGAGGTCCCGACATCGTTCAGCAGCGATGGCGCGATGATCATCACGATCGCGAGGCTGAGCATCAGCATGCCGCTGAGCAGCTTGAGCGTTCGACCTTGTCTCTCCTGAAGTTTGGTGGCACGCATGGTGGCGACCGCCACCCCGAAAATCACCAGTTCGTCAAGCTGGTAAATCAGCATGTAGAGCCCCAGCAGCGCACCGAAGGCGACCGGTGAGACGTCGCGGCCGGCCACGATGTTCGTCCACAGCACCGGGAACCCGGCCGTGCAGGCGAGTTCGACGAACGACACGCCCGCCGCCAGGATCACCGTGGACGCGACCAGGGCCGGCAGCGATTGCGCCGATGCCAGCACGCGGCGCATCCGGTCATAGATTCCGGGCTTGCTGGTCTCCGGAATGCTCAGTGAGACGCCCCTTTTGAACCAGAAGAAATCCTTGATGTTGATCACCGCGAAGGCCGCGGCGAGGATCGCGACGAGGGTGCGGACCGCGGGGGCGAAGCGCAGCACCGCGAAGACGGTGAACAGGCCGCCGATGAACAGTGCGTAGACCAGGCCGGTGACGAAGATGAAGACCAAACCGGTGACCGCGGTGGTGCGCCGGGAGCCGGTGCGCAACGTCAGGGCCAGCAGGATCGACAAGACCCACAGCGAGCAGGGGTTGATCCCGTCGACCGCGGCGATCAGGACCGTGCTGAGCACGAGCGACTGGCCGGCGGCGTCGACCTCGCCGAGCAGCGGAAGGTCGACGACCTCACGCGGCGGCGGCGAACCGCCTCGGGGAACGATGTCGGCGCCCGCGTCGGGACATCCCTGCGCCAGACACCGGGACACCGCCCGCTCGAGCACGCGGGGTGTGATGAGCTCGGAGAAACCAATCCAGTGTTGGGTGCCCAGGAAGAAGGCGGGGACGCCGGTCGGTTCGATCCCGAATGCGGTGGCCATCGCGGCAAACCGGCGCTGATTGTCCACACTCCCCCGCACCTCGAAGGAGCGGATCTCCAGGTCCGGATGGCGTTGGGCGAGCTCGGCAAGTGTCAGCTTCGCGGCTGCACAATGCGGGCAGCCCTCGGCCCAAAAAAAGTACAGCACCGCCGGATCCGGCGGATCGGCCACCGACCGGGCGGCTGCGCCGAGCGGGGAAAGCAGCGCGGCGAGCGCCAGCAGAGCCGCGAGCAGGTAACGGTGGCTCACGCCCCGTTGCAGACCCCGGAATCCCGGATCACGTTTCCGTAGACGTTCATGGTGGCGTTGTTGGCATTGATCTGCCCGGCTGGCACCTGCCGGGCGATCTTGTCGCTGATCTGGGTGAACTGGAACCATAAATGGTAGAACGAGTCACCGTTGTACAGCGGCGAATACTCGCTCCGGTCAGGGTAGTTGGTGATGTAAAGCGTGTGCACCCGCGGATCCAGGAACGCGGCCGACTGGTCCATATTGGCCCGCACCAGGTTGGCCGCGGCGAGAACTCCCGGTGCCGACCAGTTATCGCCCTGGTCGCGCAGGAAGTTCTGGAAACCCCAGGACTGACTGTTCAGGGTGTCGTACTGGGCGTTGAACCACTGGCAGGCGTCGCGTTCGGCGGTGATCTGCTCGGGGGTCACCCTGCTCTGCCACAGGTTGTAGGGGAAGACCGTGTAGTTCGGCGCCCAGTCCGAGGGGTACGGCACGAACACGGGCAGCGAGGGGGCGGCGTCATCGGCATGGGCGGCGCCCGCCGGTGTCACTGAGGCACCGATGAGGGCGCACGCCACAGCCGTGCCCAGGCGCCGCAGAAATGTCTTTCGTTCCGGCATCCGACGATTATCGACGCCCGCGGCGGGTGCGGGTTGGCAATTGGCCAATTCAGGACGAGCCGGCGTCAGGGCAGGCTCGCATCAGGACAGGCTCCCGTCAGAGCAGGCTCGTCGCGTAGGCGACCGCGATGCCGGCCGCAGCGGCGAACGCGTCCTCGGCCAGCGCGACCGGCCGATCCCGGCCGCCGTTGGCGGCGACCAAGCGGGTGCGGACCGCGAAACCTCCCACGGTGCCCAGTACGGCGCCGATCATCCCCGCGCCCAGGCTGCCCCAGCGGTAGCCCCACGCGGTGCCCAGCACCGCACCGGCGAAGGCGCCGGTGGCCAGTCGCGCCAGGAACTGCGGTGCACTCTTGCGACTCGGCATGGTGGGCATCTGATCGCTGACGAGTTCGGCGACGGCGAGCACGGTCAGGATCGCCACCGTGACCCAGTGGCCCATCCACGAGGCCCATGTGCCGTCCAGATTGATCCACTGCAGCAGCGCCGCCCAGGCGATGACGGCCGGCGCGGTGAAGGCGCGCAGGCCGGCCACCACGCCGATGAGCAGGGCCAGCAGCAAGACGAGCGCATGCGTCATGGGTGTCCTCCGGTGCTAGGCGATCATCGGGACGCTAGCACGGGGAGGGGCCCCGGCCGGGCCGGTCAGAAGCGGCAGAATCTCACGTCGGAGGCCAGGATCGCCTTGGCACCGATCCGGGCCAGGGCGTCCATGATGGCGTTGACATCGCGCCGGGGCACCAGCGCGCGCACCGCCACCCAGTCCGGGTCGGCCAGCGGCGCGATGGTCGGGGATTCCAGGCCGGGGGTGATCGCAGTGGCCTCGGCCAGCACCTCACGCGGACAGTCGTAGTCCAGCATCAGGTACTGCTGACCGAAGACCACGCCCTGGACCCTGGCGGCCAACTGGTCTCGGGCAGAACGGTTGTCGGCTCGGGCACCGGTGCCCGAGGTCCCGTCACGCTCGATGAGCACCGCCTCCGAATCGCACAACGTGTCGCCGAACGCAACCAGGCCGTGCAGGCGCAGCGTGCGCCCGGAACCCACGACGTCGGCGATGGCGTCGGCGACCCCGAGTTGCACCGAGATTTCGACCGCACCGTCGAGCCGGATCACCGTCGCGTCAATTCCCCTGGCGGCGAGGTCCTTTCGCACCAGATTGGGATAAGCCGTGGCGATCCTTCTCCCGGCCAGATCGGCTACGGTCCAGGACCGCCCGGCCGGCGCGGCGTACCGGAAGCTCGACGATCCGAAGCCCAGCGCCAGACGCTCGCGCACCGGAGCCCCGGACTCGGCGGCCAGGTCCCGGCCGGTGATCCCGGCGTCGAGGTCACCGGATCCGACGTAGATCGCGATGTCCTTGGGGCGCAGGAAGAAGAACTCGACTCCGTTGGCCGGGTCGATGACGGTCAGATCCTTGGGATCACTGCGGCGCCGATACCCGGCCTCAGACAGGATCTCGGCGGCCGATTCCGACAGTGCTCCCTTGTTGGGGACGGCGACACGCAACATGGCGCCCCCTACAGCTTCCGGTAGACGTCGTCGAGGCCCAGCCCGCGAGCGATCATCAGCACCTGCGTCCAGTACAGCAGCTGGCTGATCTCCTCGGCGAGAGCATCGTCGGTCTCATGCTCGGCGGCCAGCCACACCTCCCCGGCCTCCTCGAGGATCTTCTTCCCCAGCCCGTGCACACCTCCGTCAAGGGCGGCCACCGTCGCGCTGCCCGCCGGACGGACACGCGCCCGCTCACCGAGCTCGGCGAACAACTCCTCGAAGGTCTTCACGGCACCGGATTGTTCCATGCGGGCCGGGCCGCCGTCGCGGCGGTTTCCCCGCGGCGCCGCAGAATTGTCCGCGGTGCTAACGCTCGGATCCGCTGCCCAACACGGCGCACAGCTGTTCGAGCATGCGGTCGGCGCTACGAACATCACCGCGGGCGAGTTGGAACGCCGTTCCCCACACCAACCCCAAGAGTATGTCGGTCAGCCCGTCGGGATCGGCGCCGACCTCGCCGCGCCGCGCCGCCGAGCCAACCGCGCCGCGGATAAAGCCCTCGACCAGCGTCGCCGCCTGACCGCCGGAGGCCGGAACGTGGTGGGCGTCCATCGCCGCCTGAACCAGGAACGCGGCCACCGGTGAGTCGGCATCCGGATCGCGCAGGGCCTCTCGGACGAAAGTCAGGATCTGCCCGGACAGGGTGGGCATCGCTCCGGCGAGATCGACGGCGTCGAGCACCGACTCGCCGACCCGGCCCACCACCTCTGCGTAGAGTTCGGCCTTGCTTCCGAAGTAGTTGTTGATCGCCGGCCTGGTCAGGCCCACCTCGGCGGCGATGGCCTGGAAGGTGGCGGCCTCGTAGCCGGACTCGGCGAACACCCGCTGGGCGGCGGCCAGAATCCGCTCCCGGGTGACCGCGGCGTCACTCGAAGGTGGCCGGCCCCGACGCCTGGCAGGGGCCAACGCGGTCTGGGTCATGTAAAACTCCCGGCGTGTCGTCGGCGCGTCTCAGGCGGGAATTCCCCGGTTGACGCCGGCCCAAACGGGGCCGGGCCGATTCTGGGTCACCTGGTTCTGGGCCACCTGGTTCTGGGCCACCTGGTTCTAGGCCATCTGGTCGGCGGTCATGTCCTCGAGGGCGACCCCCTTGGTCTCGTGCACCCACTTCCAGACGAACAGCAGCGACAGCACCGCGCACAGCGCATAGAAGCCGTAGGCCAGGCCCAGTACGTCACGCAGCCCCGGGAAGGTCACCGTGATCAGCCAGTTGGCCGCCCACTGCCCGGCTGCGGCCAGACCCAGCGCCGCGGCGCGGATCCGATTGGGGAACATCTCGCCGAGCAGCACCCACACCACCGGTCCCCAGGACATCCCAAAGGCCACCACAAACAGGTTGGCGGCCACCAAGGCGATCGGTCCGGCTGCGCCGTGCAGTTGCGGGGCGCCGTTGACCTGCTCGGCGGTGCCGAAAATGACCGCCATGGTGGCCAGCGTGGTCGCCATCCCGGCCGAACCGATCAGCAGCAGCGGTTTGCGGCCGATCTTGTCGATCAGGGCGATGGCGATCAATGTGGTCGCGATGTTGACGATCGAGGTGATCACGGTGATCAGGAAGGACTGGCTCTCGTCGAAGCCGACGGCCTGCCAGAGCACGTTGGAGTAGTAGAAGATGACGTTGATCCCGACGAACTGCTGGAATATCGAGAGCCCCAGTCCGACCCACACAATGCCGTAGATCCCACCGGCCGGCTTGCGCAGATCCCGCCAGGACGGCTTGCTCTCGCCGGCCAGGGTGCTCTGGATGCGATCGAGGGTGATCTCCAGGTTCTTCTCCCCCAGCAGCATGGTCAGCACCTTGCGTGCCTCCGGAATGCGATGCCGGGCAACCAGATAGCGGGGCGACTCGGGGATGGTGTACGCCAGCGCACCGTAGAGGACCGCCGGGACGGCCATCGCCAGGAACATCCAGCGCCAGGCTTCCATGCCCAGCCACAACTCGTTGGATGCCCCACCGGCCAGATGCGCCAGCAGGTAGTCGATGGCCAGCGAAACGAAGATGCCGGTCACGATGGCCAGCTGCTGCAGGGAGCCCAACCTGCCGCGGATGCGCGCCGGGGAGGTTTCGGCGATATAAGCCGGTGCGATCACCGACGCGACGCCGACGCCGACGCCCCCGACGATGCGGAACAGCACGATCATCCCGACGTTGGCAGCCAGCCCGGTGCCGATGGCGCTGATGAAGAACAGCACCGCGGCGATCTTCATGACGGCCAGCCGGCCCACCCGGTCGGCGACGCGGCCGGCCGTCATGGCGCCCGCCGCCGCCCCCAGCAGCGCCGAGGCCACGGCGAAACCGAGTGAGGCGTTGTTGACCTCGAAGTGCTTCTGGATCGCGTCGACCGCGCCGTTGATCACCGCGCTGTCGTAGCCGAACAGCAATCCGCCCAGCGCAGCCACCGAGGCGATGCGGACCGCGCCGCGGCCGGAACCCGAGTCTTCGTCGTCGAAGACCGAGGGGATGTCGCTGGTGGGCCCTTGTCCGGCCATCTGGCGTCCTTTCGAGCAAACGTGGTTGCCCCACGATTGCACAGGAGGCTCAGGCGGGTCCGGGGATCGGAGCCAGTTCGGCGAATATCTCCCGCAGGTCCGACTCCCCGATGCCGACCAGCGATCCGATGTGTCTGCGGCGCGGACTGCCCGGGACGACCACATCGTTGGGCACCACCAGGACCGGGCATCCGGCATCCTCTGCGGAGAGGGCGCCGGTCACCGAATCCTCGACGGCGAGGCACTGGGCCGGGTGCAGGCCGAGCAGTTCGGCGGCCTTCCGGTAGGGGTCGGGTGCGGGCTTGCCGTTGGCCACCTCGTCGCCGCACACGCTGGCGGTGAAGTAGTGCCTGCCGATGCTGTCCAGTGCGTTTTCGGCCAGGCCTCGCCGGGTGTTGGTCACCAGCGCCATCGGCACCCCGGCACCGGACAGCGTATCGAGCAGTTCGCGGGCGCCGTCGCACCAGGGCAGACCCGCCCGGAACAGCTCACCTGTGATCTCGTGCAGCCAGTCCGCGGTGGCGGCCATCTCAGTGGGGTCGGGTTCCAGACCAAGGTCGGCGTAGACGATGCGCATCACCGTTTCAGCCGATCCGCCGACCGTGGATTCCCGGACCTCCTGGGTCATCACCGCGCCGAACTTGGCGTACAACTTGTGCATCGCGATGTCCCAGAGCTTCTCGGAGTCCACCAGCGTGCCGTCCATATCGAACAGGACGGCCTTCATGCGGGGAAGACTAGTTCGTCGATGGTGACTGCGGCTGAAATGGGTCATACCACCACCAGTCAGCGCGTTCGCCGTGTGGCCCGGGGCACGGCGGGACGTCCGGTGGGCGCCCGTTGGGCGGACGTGCCAGGGTCCCGGAACCGAGAGCTTCACCGGAACTGTCCGTGATGAGCGGATTGTCCGCGGGCCCGTTGATGGTGATGGCGCCACGATGGTGCAGCCGATGGTGATACGGGCAGATTAGGACCAGGTTGTCCAGATCGGTGGGTCCGCCATCTTCCCAATGCCGGATGTGATGGGCGTGCAGTCCGCGGGTGGCTCCACAACCGGGAACCGCGCAGCTGGGGTGGCGGTGCTCTAGCGCGCGGCGAAGCCGGCGGTTGACGCTCCGGGTTGTCCGGCCGGCGCCGATGACCCGGCCGTCGCGTTCGAACCAGACTTCACAGGTGGCATCGCAGGTGAGGTACTGCCGTTCGGCGTCGCCGAGCAGCGGACCGAGATGCAATGCCCCGGCACGCTTTTCGACATCGACGTGCACCACCACCGTGGTGCGCTGCCCGTGCGGCCGGCGGGTGGCCTCGGCGTCCCAGCCGGCCTCGACCAGCCGCAGGAATGCATCGACTACTCCGGGCATAGGCGGTCGTTCATCGGAGATGGCCTCGTCATAGCCGTTGCTGTGATCGCTTTTCCATTCGGTGATCAGCGCGTCGAGATGGGACTGCAGTGCTGCGTCGAATGTCGCCGCCTCGTCGTGGGGAAGGGTGATTCGCCAGCTCGCGGAGTGTTCCCCGCCGGTCTTGGTGACCGAACGCCGCACGGGCGGTCGCGGATCGGGATCGGGTCGCGGCTCGAGCCTGACCGCGGTGCGCAGCTGGCTGACGGTCGCCACCCCGGCCAGCTCGGCGTAATGCTCATCGGAGCCCTCACCGGCCCCGGCCGCGATGACGCCCACTTGATCAAGCGACAGCCGGCCCTCCCGCATGCCCTGTGCGCAGCGGGGAAACTCTTCGAGCCGGTGGGCGACCGTGGAGATGGCATGGGCGTTGCCCGATGACGTGCCCAGCTTCCAAGCCACCAACGCCGGCACCGAGCGCGCCCCGGTGGCGCCCCAGAGCTCGTCGCGCTCCACTTCGGCGACGATCTCCACGATCCGTCCGTCGATCGCGTTCCGCTGGCCCGCCAACTCCGCCAACTCGTCGAACAGCACCTCGAGGCGCTGGGTGGGAGTTGGGGTCGTGGACATGCCGTCATGGTCGCACCCTGATCCGACAA
>JACJWN010000015.1 GCA_020637165.1 Mycolicibacterium sp.
GGCGAAGAGCCTCTCGATCATGCCGTCCTCGGCGAACATGCGCTCCAGTGGACCGTCTTCGTCCAGTAGCCGGTCCACCAGGCCCCCGGGCTCGAGGATCCGCTCCAGCGAGCTGCCTTCGAGGGATATCCGATCGAGCAGACCCCCGGGCTCGCTCAGCATGTCGACCACTCCGCCCGGCCGGGTCAGTTTGTCCGCCGGCCCACCGCGGGCCAGCATGCGCCCCAGCGCCCGGTCGGGTTGAGTCAGTTCTTCGACCCGATTGGCGCCGCGGATGGCGCCGCGCAGCGGGAGGATGTCGGTGATCGGCTCCACCGGCTGGTAGCCCTCCTCGCCCAGGGCTTGCTTGACCAACCCGAGTGCGAGGGCCCCAACGGCGAGCCCGAGGTCAGATACCGCAATTCCGGCCCGGATCGGGGTTCGCGCTGCGTCCGCGATCATTTTGGCGAGGTTCACCCGATCAGTGTAGGGACGGCGGCATGGTCTGTAGTGCAACAATGGCTTCTTCTGCCCGCGATCGCCGGTTAGGCTTCCGGCGATGACCCAAGCCCTTGTTCTGGACTACGTGCGCACCCCACGGGGTAAGGCGTCGGCCAAGGGGGCGCTGCATGGCCGCACCGCCACCGACCTGCTCGTGCACTTGGAGCGCGCCCTTGTCGACCGGACCGGTCTGCAGCCTGAGTCGGTCCAGGACGTGATCGTGGGATGCGCCTCGCAGGTCGACGAACAGGGTGCGAACATCGCGCGCACCTCGGCGCTGCTGGCCGATTGGGGTGAGCGGGTCCCAGGCGTGACGATCAACCGGTTCTGCGCCTCGGGCATCGACGCGGTCGCTCACGCCGCCGCCCGACTGCGCGCCGGCGACCTGGGCATGGCGGTGGCCGGCGGGGTTGAGTCGGTCTCCCGGGTCCCGCTGTTCGCCGACCGCGGTCCGCTGTGGACCGACCCGGTCACCATCGGGGAGGTCGGGTCGGTGCACATGGGTATTGCGGCCGATCTCAACGCGACCATCGAGGGACTCGGCCGCGAGGAACTCGACCGCTACGGTCTGGAAACCCAGCACAAGGCCGCCGCGGCGTGGGCCGCCGGTGTGTTCGCAAGGTCGGTGGTGCCGGTCGGGCCCGGCGAGCACGGTCCCGGACTCGACCATGACGAGCTGGTCCGCGGGCAGACGACGTTGGAGGGGCTGGCCGCGCTGCCGCCGGCCTTCGCACAGCTGGGTGCCGACGGCCAGGACGCGATCGCCCTCAACGCCTACCCGGCGGTCGGGGCGATCGAGCACCTCCATACCGTCGGAACCTCACCCCAGATGGCCGACGCCGCAGCGCTTTTGCTGCTTGGCACACCCGAGGCCGCTGAGGCGACGGGGCTGGCACCGCGCGGGCGCATCGTGGCCGCCGCGACCGCGGCCGTCAACCCGGTGCTGATGCTGACCGCCGGTCAGAGCGCGGTGGTACAGGCCATCGCCCGCGCCGGGTTGCGTCCCGCCGATATCGAGGTCTTCGAGTTCGCCGAGGCGTTCGCCGCCCTGTGTGTGAAGTTCCGCCGGGAGCTCGACGCGGGGCCCGACCGGATGAATCCCAACGGCGGCACCATGGCCATGGGGCACGCATTCGGGGCGACCGGGGCAATCCTGGTGGGTAGCTGCCTGGAGGAACTCGAACGCCGCGACGGCCGCTACGGGGTCGCCGCGGTCAGCGGGGCGGCCGGGCTCGGGGTTGCTGTCATCGTGGAGCGGTTGAGTTCCTGACGAATCAGCCCTGCAGTGCGCCGCGCCTTCCGTCGAGCCCACCCGGCGGTGGGTGGTGAACCGGATTCTGCCGGCCGCGCGCACCCGGATCGTCGGTTGGATGCTGCTGCTGATGATGGCCGCACTCGCCGTCGCCACCCTCGCGACCTGGCAGCTTCTGGTGGCGACCGTCAACGACCGGATGGACGGGGCGTTGCGGG
This sequence comes from Mycolicibacterium sp., assembly GCA_020637165.1. Classification (GTDB taxonomy): domain Bacteria; phylum Actinomycetota; class Actinomycetes; order Mycobacteriales; family Mycobacteriaceae; genus Mycobacterium. The sequence continues at coordinate 1,951 of JACJWN010000015.1, forward strand.
TCGAGGTGGAGGAGTTCAACGAGCTCATCGGCCCAGGGATCAACCCGAGCACCGGTGCCCCGTTCACCGGGGTCGAAGAACTCATCCGCGAGACCATCGCCTACAACATCGCCCGTCCCAACGAAGTGTTCCTCGGCTACCTCGACGGAGCCTTCCTGACCGAGAGCCGACAACAACCGGGCACCCCGCGGGTGCTGGCGACCGACCCGGCGTTCACCGAACGCGTGGCCTCGGTCGCCGCGCCGGAACAGGGCAGCTATCAGTATCCGGGGATCGGAGAGATCCGCTACCTTGCGATTCCGGTCACGCTCGAGGGCCGGCCCGGGCGTGGCGCCATCGTCTCGGCCTTCTTCGCCAACCGCGAACGGCGCAGTGCCGACGACGCGGCCAGGCTGATGCTCGCGGCCGGAGGCGCCACCGTCGTCCTCGCCTCGGCGGCGGCCTGGATGATCGCCGGCCACATCCTGCGGCCGCTGAAAGACGTCGCCGAGACCGCGCGCAGCATCACCGACACCGACCTGTCGAGGCGGATTCCCGCCCGCGCCGGCGACGGCGACGAATTGGGCGATCTCGTGCAGACGGTCAACCGCATGCTCGACCGGGTGGAAGCGGCGGTGCAGGCGCAGCGTCGCTTCACCGACGATGCGGGCCACGAACTCCGCACCCCGATCACCATCGTGCGCGGACACCTCGAGGTGCTCGATCCGAACGACCCCGAGGACGTGGTGTCGACGGTCGCCCTCGTCGACGACGAGTTGGACCGGATGAATCGCATGGTGTCCGACCTGCTACTGCTCGCCCGTGCCGAGCAGCCCGCGTTCCTGCGGCCCACCCTGGTCGACGTCGGCGATCTGACCCGGAAAGCCTTCGAGAAGCTGGCACTTCTCGGCGACCGCGATTTCACCCTGCAGTCGGTCGCGGAGGTGAGCGCGGTACTGGATCCCCAGCGGATAACCCAGGCGCTGATCGCGTTGGCGGACAACGCCTGCCGCTACACCAACGACGGTGATCCGATCGGTGTCGGATCGGCGCACGACGGCGATTGGCTGAGGTTCTGGGTCGCCGACTCCGGACCGGGAATCGACGAGTCCGACCGCACCCGAATCTTCGACCGCTTCTCCCGCGGCGGCGCGGGTGGGAAACGATCCGATGGCGCCGGTTTGGGTCTGGCCATCGTGCGGGCGATCGCGGTGGCCCACGGCGGCACGGTGGTACTCGACAGCGCCCCGGGCCGAGGCGCCACCTTCACCGTTATCGTCCCCGTCAAAGGAGCGCCATGACCCGGATCCTCATCGCCGAAGACGAGCCCCGGATTTCGAGCTTCATCGACAAGGGTCTGTCCGCCAACGGATTCGCCGTCACGGTCGTGGCGGACGGAAGGTCGGCCTACGAGTACGCGACCACCGGGGGGTTCGACCTGCTGGTGCTCGATATCGGTCTGCCCGAGCTCGATGGCTTCGAGGTGCTGCGCAAGTTGCGCGCCGATGGCAACTCCATCCCGGTGGTTGTACTGACGGCCCGTGACAGCGTGCAGGACACCGTTGCCGGACTCGAGGGCGGCGCGGATGACTACATGCCCAAACCTTTCCGGTTCGAGGAGTTGTTGGCCCGCGTGCGACGACGGCTGAACACCGAGCGTGCCCCGGAGACAACGGTATTGTCCTGCGGTGGTCTGCAGCTGGACCTGCGAACCCGCCGGGCCCGGGTCGACGGACGCGACGTCGAATTGTCGGCACGCGAGTTCGCGCTGGCCGAGACCTTCCTGCGCCATCCCGGCCAGGTGCTGTCCCGGGAACAGCTGCTCAGCCACGTGTGGGGCTATGACTTCGACCCGGGCTCCAATGTGGTCGACGTCTACGTGCGCTATCTGCGTCGCAAGCTGGGCGCCGAGCGGTTCGTGACGCTGCGGAGAATGGGTTACCGCCTCGACGCGATCCCCTGATCGCTGACGCCGGCAATGAAGCAGTGTCATGAAAGGCCCAGTGACGCCCGCCCGCGAATGATGCGGGGCGGGCGCCGGTGGGCGCGGCGACGCCACGCGGTGATGCGACTAGTCGCCCAAACCCTGAAGCCAGATGGGCGGCAGACCGCGCACCATTTCCGGTCCCGCACTCCCGACGGAGTGCTGCTCGGTCACCTCATGGGTGTCTGTGGCGCTTCCGCGGGCCAGCATGTCATCGCTCGAGGCGTAGGCGATGTCGCCGCCGAGCAGGCTGATTCCGGCGAGGGCCAGCGCCGCGGTGAAAGCTTTCCAGGTGTTCGGCAACATGAGAGATCTCCTTCTTCTCGGTTGTGGTCAGGACGGTCGTTCCGTCCATCCCCTCAAGGATTTCGCTCGCGCATGAGGGGGACGGGAGTTGAACGTGAGTGCTCTCTCATCAGCGAGCGCGCATCGCAGCGATCGATAGGCGCCACGAGAGGTCAAGCCCCGGCCCGCAGGGTTGACCAATTGAAATCATCTGGCATAGCGTCGAATTCGATGGTGACCGACTACAACGCGGGTGACACCGCAGCGCTGTACCAGCAAGCCAGAGCCGCCCTGCCGATCTACCGGGTCGACACCTTCTCACTCATGCGGCGCGTGGGCGACGTCTGCGGTGAGACCGTGCTGGACATCGCCTGCGGAGAAGGTCACTTCACGCGGATGATGCGCCGGTCGGGCGCGACCAGGGTTGTCGGCATGGACATCTCCGAGGCGATGATCCGACTGGCCCGGAAACAGGAGGCCGCCGAACCGCTGGGTATCGACTACATCGTCGGTGACGCCCGGGTTCCTGCCGATCCGCCGCAGGATTTCGACATCGCCGTGGCCGCCTTCCTTCTCGTCTACGCGCGTGACCGCACCGAGTTGGCGGCGATGTGCGCCGGCATCGCGAGCCGGGTCAGACCCGGCGGCCGGTTCGTCACGCTCACCGTCAATCCGGAGATTTGTCATTTCGATCCCACACCGGACTTCCGAAAGTACGGATTCGACGTACGTCTCGAAGAGACGGTCTACGAGGGCGCGCCAATGAACTTCTCGGTCCTGCTGCCTGATGCCACTCTCGAAATCGAGAATTACTATCTGCCCGTTGACGCCTACCGAGAACACTTGCGCTCAGCCGGCTTTTCCAGCGTCGCGGTGCACGGACTCTCGGTGCCGGCGGACGCCATGTCCGGCGACCCGCCGGGGTTCTGGGATGAACTGCTGGCGCACCCGGTCTACATCGTCCTCGATTGTGTGCGCACCGGCGCACGAGACTAGGTTCCGCCCTCCACCGGCGACGGTCGAACCTCTGCTCAGGCATACACGGTTCGCCGGCCCCGCAGCGTAAGTGCCGGGGTGACGTTTCGCGGCCGCCCATGCCGCACGACGATGGCGGCCACGAGAAGGGCCGCCGCCGAGCCGACCATGATCCCGGCGCGGGGCCCGGCGTAGTCGACGATCATTCCGACGATCGGACCTCCGACCGGCAGGCCCCCGGTGACCACTATGGCGGCCAGTGCCATCACCCGACCGCGCATGGTGGGCGCGCATCGTCGTTGCAGCAATGCGCTGGCCCCGGTGACGAAGAGCGAGGCTGCTACGCCCGTCGCGACCGCCGCCACCGCGGCCACGGCGACACCCGGCGACAGACTCAGCACAGCGTTCGCCCCGGCGAAGGCGACGCCGGCGCCGGCGAGGAATCTCAGGTCGATCTCGCGACGACGGGCCACCGACAGGGCTCCGATGACCGATCCGACGCCGATGAGGGAATACAGCAGCGTGTAGGCGCCCACGTCGCCGTAGAAGGTCTGCTCGACCAGAGCGGGGATGAGTACCTGGTGATTGAATCCGAACGTCGCGAGCAGGCCGGTCATGAGCAATGTCAGGCGAAGTTCGCGGACGTTCCAGGCGTAGCGCAGACCGGCTCTGACTGCTCCTGGTTCAGCTTCCGCCCGCGCGATGTTCAGCGCGTCACGGCGGATCGCCACCAGCGCGCCGAACGCGATCACATAGGCGGCCGCCGTGGCGATGAAGCACCAGCCGATACCCGCCGAGGCGATCAAACCCCCTGCGCACAGAGATCCGATGACACGGCCGATCGCCGTGATCGCGCTGATGTGACCGACCGCGTTGTGAATCCGGTCCTCGTCGACGAGTTCGGCCACGAATGCCCGCCGGGCCGGAGTCTCCACGGCGTGAATGAGCCCGAAGGCGAGCGTCAGCCCGTACATCATGGACGCCGTGCTCCCTCCGGCGAGCACCACCGATCCCAGCGCTACCGCCTGCACGGCAATCAGGATCTGCGAGGTGATGAGTAGGCGGTGCTTGTCGACACGGTCGGCAAGGGCCCCGGTCCACGGCCCCAGCACCAGCAGTGGGCCGAATGCGGCGGCGGTGACCCATCCGAGACCGGCCCCGCTGCGGGTGACGTCGACCGCCAGCCAGCCCAGCGCGACGAACTGCGTCCAGGTACCGCAGTGCGACAGCAACTGGGCGCAGAGGAAGAGCCGGAGGTTGCCGATCTTCCTGCGGGCCGGATCATGCCGGGGATCGGCCGACTTCGTTGTGGCAGTGAGATGCGTCATGAGGAACAGCGTCGGTAAGGGGGATGGAGCGCCGATGAGCCCGAGATGAGCCGTTTCTCATGGTCTTGCCGACGATCGCCAAGATGAGGAACCACTCATTTTGGTCTCCTCTGTCGTCCATGTTGGCCCGCGAATCTGGTGTTACGCGAAAAGCGCGACACCGAAACAAAGGAGTGCATCATGGGACGACTCTCGATCCGCAAGGCCGCTGTCATCGGCGCGGCACTGGCCACCCTCGGCCTCTCCGGCGCAGCAGCTGCTACGGCGGCTCCCACTGCCCCTCAGACCGCGCCACTGTCGCCGGCGTCCTCGGAATACTCGGGTGCGGGTGCGGGTGCGACGCGCACGACCACCAACGGCAGCACGCAGATCAGCACCGAACCCCGAAACCGCCGGCCGCTCAACGACATCACACGGGTGTACGGCCCGTATGTGAGTCCGGAGCAGGCGCGAATCGTGGCCGACTAGAAGCGGCTATCACGATCCCGGCCCGGGACGGGCCGGGATCGTCTCTCTGTGCATGGCTGTAGGGACTCAGCGCCTCATCGTGATTGCGGCGCAACGCAATTGCTCGGCTGCAAGCGATCGGTCGAGCGGGCGCTCTTGTCGGTGGGGCAGGGGAGAATGGCCTCATGGGGGAGACGATCGCTACTAACAGGATTCAGGTTGTGCGCGCCACGGCGTGGAGGGACGCGGTCCTGAAGATCCTGGAGCCGCGATCGCCCTACCGGCCGTGGCGCGTCCCCGCCGGTACCAGGCGGGGAGACGCCGTCCTGGCGGTTCTCGATACCAATCCGGTTTCGGTGATCGCCGACATCCGTGAGGTCGGCGTGGACGGCAGTGCGATGCGCGCCCTGGGCGGAGTCCTCGACTCGGAATTGCCCTGGCGTGAACCGCCTGAGCTGTTGGAACTGGCTACGCTGCGCGATCTGACCGGGTTCTCGCTGCCCGACGCAGGCGACCCGGCAACGGTCTTGGGAAGGACCGTGCTGACCGCGGCGATCGGGCAGCGTCAAGAGGCGCCGTCGGGTGTGGAGTATCGGAACGGACACACGTCGTTGGCCGCCGCGCGAATTCTGCTGGATTCCCTGGGAAGTTGCACGAGTTGCGGCGGCAAGCTGGACCTGGCCGAACCTGACGCGCGCGACCGCCTCCACATTCGAACCGTCGATCTCGCTCCCTCGGAGCGCCGGGTTCCCGTCGCCGACGATCCGCCCGAAGAGCCGCAGCGACTGAGTCGGCAGGGATACGGCCCAGATGACATCCGCATCGGAGTGTGGAGGCCGGGGCGTTTTCCGATGGACTGGTCGGCGGTGTTGTGCGACACCTGCCGCGGCGGAATGCATCACGGTGGGTTCGACAGCTTCCTGCGTTTCCGGTTCAGCCTGCATCCGCCGTGCCCGTCCTGCGCAGCGCAGTGGACGATGAGAACCTACGCCGGCTTTGCCGCGGTGCTGCGTAGTGAACCCTGGATGTTTCACACCGGCTGCTGTCCGGGGTCGATCTGGGTGTGCGCTGCGTGCGGCCACAAGTGGGGACCGCGTTCCGGCTCCGAGGCGGGGTAGCGGGTCACGAGAGGTTGCGTCCGTCGCAGGCAGCGAGGAAGCGGTGTGGTGCCGGCAGGCCGCCCGCGAGACGTGCATCCGAGGTGTGTGGTTTGTGTATGTCGCGCACCAACATCGACCTCGACGATCCAGGGGGTTGTGATGATCCTGACCGACACGTCGGCCTGGATCGAATATTTCCGTGCCACCGGCTCGACGGCGGCAGGTGAGGTGCGTCGACTGCTGGCGACCGAGTCTGAACGGGTTGTCATCTGCGAACCCATCGCGATGGAAATTCGGGCGGGAGCTCTCGACGAGTACTGCCACGCCAAGCGTGAGCGGCTGGTGGACGGACTGCGATCGGAGCGCTACGCGGTCTGCGGGTAGGGGGCGAATCGCCGGTTGAAGCCTTCCTTGCGGGTGGCGAGCTGGGCGGCGCGTTCGGCGGGGGTGACGAAGGTCGTCCCCGCCGGCAGCACGGAGGCCAAATCGCTGAGGGCCACCACCTGGGAGCTGACGGTCGGATTGTCCGGAAGGTTCGTGTCGATGGCCTGGAACCGAATCGACATCGTGCCCTGGTTCAGGCCGCCGGTGGACACCCAGTTCCAAACGCTACTGCCGTCACTGAAGACCGGCTCGCTGGGGGAGACGACGATGGTGTACGAGCCGTCCGGATTGCTCCGGGCCTGTGCGATGTTGAGGCTGGTCTGCTCGTCCCAGTAATTGTCGGTGATTGTCCAGTCGTTGGTCACCGGGACCCCGAAGTACGCGGCGTTGTTCGGGTTGATGGTGAGTACCAGGGCTTGGTAGTCGGCGAGCTGGAAGTACCCGGCACTTTGCCGTTGCGTCGCCAGGAAGGAGGCGTTGCTGATCGGGTCGGTGAACACGTTTGGCGCCTTGAGCTGCCCGGTATCGGGATCAGTGGTGGCCACCTTGATGTAGATGGCCTCCTGGGAGAAGCCGCGCAGCATCAACAGGGCTCCCAGGGTGCCCCGTAGGATCGGCGGCACGGATGGCAGCGGGGGGATCAGCGACACCAGCGCGGTCAGCAGCGGGCTTTGGGCCACCGCGGCCCCGATGACGGGGATGGCGAACCCGCCGAGCTGGCTGAACAGGCTGTTGGGCGGCCCCGACGTGCGCTGGATCGCCAGGGTCATCGGATCCTCGGCGCTCCAGTCGGCCAGCGTGTCCCGGATCGCGATCAAGGTGGTGTCGGGTGTGATCTGCAAGTGGTTGCTCTGGCCGGGCTGCGCTGGGTCGCCGCTGACGGTGATCACGAACGTCCGATCCGGGCCCAGCTCCAATTGACCACCGTTGAGCACCGCCGCGGTTGTTCCGGTGGTGCCGGTCAGGACGCTGAAACTGGCCTGCGGATCGTTCTCGGGCAGCCGGCCGGTGATCACGTATTCCGAGGCGTAGTTCACCCCGACGAACCGGTAGATGGTGTCGGGGTTGTCGTACAGGATGCGTGAACCCGTCACGTCCAGGCCGTACCAGTCATGTGGCGGGGCGACCTGGGTGACTATGGTCGGCTCGTTGGAGTTCAGGATCATCAGCTGGAAGGCGGTGGCCATCGCCCACTCGTCGACGGCCTGGCCAAGCGCGTTGAGATTCGCCTGGTCGGGGCCACCCACCAGGGCGAACTGGTTCGCTCCGATGATGCGCCACGCCAGGTTCAGCACCCCTTTCATCACCAGCATCGGCAGGGAGCGCGCCGTCCGCATCGCCGCGTCCTCCGCGGCGGTCTGCTCGGGTGTTCCCAGCGGGCTGACGGCCTGACCGCTCGGCTGTACGGGCGAGGCGCCGGCGGGACTGATGGTCAGCGACGATGTGGCGGCGGCCCTCGGGGCAAAGGCCGAACCGGAGTAGCGTCGCCCGGTCTCGTTGCGGGTGCCGGCCAGCATCGTCCAGAGCATGGTCGACTGCAGTGGCGCGGCGGCGTCGCGGGCCAATTCACGCGCCGTTGCGAGTGCCTGCGCAGCCGCGGGGGTCGACAGTGCGGGCCGGATGACCGTCACCGGCACCGCCGCGGCGGCGGGCTTCACCGGCTCATCGAACGGCGGGGGGGCTGTGTCGCCCCGGGGAGACAGCGGGACTTGAGCCGCGACGCCGCCATCGAATTCGGTTGGCGTTGAGGAGGTGTCGTGTTGCGGAGGCGTCGGCTCCGGCAGCGCCGACTCCGGAACGGTCGAGTTCGGCGCGGCCGGCGGTCGCAGTGCGTTGCGCCGACGGTCGGCCAAGCGGTTCGCGCCGGCTGCTGATTCACCTCGCCGGCCCGCGACAGCCGAATTCACGGCAGCCGGGTTCGAGCCGCCGCGCTTGGCGGTGGACGACGACCGCGCCGACGACGTCGGTGACGCAGCATCCGAGTCCGTCTCGGCGTGAGAGATTCCCCACCCGGTGCCGACCGTGAGGAAAAGTCCCAGGCAGAGCGTCGTCGACGCGCGAAGCGCGAACCGGCCCGCGATTCTTGCTTCGACCATGGTGGCAACCCTAGTCGCGGGTTCGGCAGGGTCGGGAGGTAACGCTCGAGTTGGACCTGAATTCCGGGAGTCAGCAGCGTAGGGCGAACCCCAGTCGCCGACGCGCGCAAAGCCCCCATCGGCTCCTGGGTTGGAGCTCGTCAAGGTCTCCGCAACCCGATGGTTAGTCCCCGTGTGCCCGGCGCCGGGCGGTGAGCTTCGCCCACGCCCACGTCAGGGGAACGTCGCGGCCGGTGGCCAGGTACTCCACCGTGGCCGGATAGTGGCAGATCTCCCGTGCCCGGGACAGTCCGGCCGGCTTGCCCACGAGCAGCACCTGGTCGTCGACGGCAAGCGGGGTGTCCTCGGCTGGCATGAAAAGTGGCTCGCCGCCGCGGACGAGCACCAGGGCCGACACCGGCAGCGTGGTGTCCCGGTCATCGGGTTGCCGCAAGAGGGACCCCAGCGTCAGGGTCCGGCCGCGCCGCAACCAGTTGGCGATCGCCGGTGCCTGCGCGGCGGATACTGTGAAGACCTCCCGTTCCGGGGTCCGTCCGCCACAGCGCTGCGCGATATGGTCGCGGACTCCGGCGGCCCATTCATCGTCGCGGGTGAGCGCGTATTCGACGAAGCTCCAGAAGACCGGGGTCAGGATGCGGGCGAGCACCTCGCGGGCGATGAGTTCGGTGGCGATGTGCACCGCGTCGATTCGCAGTGTCTCGAGCAGCGGCTTCTTGGCGTTGGTCTGCTGCAGCAGCACCAGGTAGACATCGGGGTTGGCCTGGCGGGCGCGTTCGGCCATGGCGATGTTGACCGTGTCGTTGCCGGTTCCGGCGATGAACGCCACTTCGCCGGACAGGTCGGGATCAGGCCCGGCCGGATCGAAGCGCTCGACGCGGACCCCGGCGTCGGCGAGGTCGCTGACGACGGAATCGCCGAACTCGCCCTCGGCGCAGACCACCCACCTGCGCCCGGCGAGGTCATGGCGCACCGGCAGCAGTTGCTCCTGGTCGTTGTCCATCAGCCAGCGCAGCAGTTGGTAGCTCACGGGCTGGCGGACCGACAGGGCGAGGTAGTGGCCGAACCGGTCGTCGGCGTTGATCGCCGAGGCCGGGGCGAAGTGCTCCATGCGGGCCCGGGTGCTTTCCCGCGCGCAGCGGCCGAGCACCGGCAGATCCGGTCGCAGCAACGAGGCGGCCATCACCACCCCGAGGTTGGTGTCGTCGTCGTTGGTCAGGGCCAGTACACCCTCGCAATCCCGGTGGCCGAGCCCGGCCATCCCGAGCACGGCGGGAGAGGCGCTGTCGCCGCAGAACGCCGGAACGTCGAAGGTGAGTTGCTCGGATACGACCGACTGGATCCTTTCCGGGCGTTCGTCGATGACCACGAATCGCCGGTAATGGTCGTCGAGTTCGGCGCCGACGATCCGGCCGGCGTCGCCGTAGCCGGCGACGATGATGAAGGGCTCGACCAAATGCCGCACTTGACGGCGGAACTGCTGGGTTGCCACCGCATCCTGAAAGGTGTTGCTCTGAACGAGCGCGAAGAACACCGCGATGGCGTAGGCCCAGCTGATCACCAGCAGGAAGATCGACAGCGACATCCACATCCGCTGCGGGTAACTGAAGGGGTAGGGCGCCTCGGTGAAGCCGACCGTCGTCAGCGTGATCGTCATCTGATAGAAGGCGTCGAAGATGTTCAGGCGGTAGGGGTTTCCCTCAGCGTCGACGCCGGGCATGAACATCATCCCGGCCGCGCAGAAGCTGAACGTGGTGATGACGCCGATCAGCGGCACTCGCAGCCGCCGCATGATCAGGAAGATCGCCTCGGTGCTGGGCGGCGCCGACGGAATTCGGGTCGCTGTGCGCGGCGCGCTCACCCTGCGCCGAGTCCAGTGGCCGAACAGGTTCTGCGGGCTGGGCATTGACCGATCCGACGGGTTATCGGCGGCGGAAGGACGCTGTCTCGACGACGAGAAGCGTCACCGAGACCAGGTTGGCCAGCAGTGCTCCGCCGGACAGCGACACCACGCTGGCGGTGTTGTGCCCGTCCAGTCCGTTGGGGGAGACGTTGGTGGCCCACACCCACATCCCCGCCGCCGCGGCCAGTTGAAGCAGCGCGACCAGGCTGGTGGCCAGATGTATCGCCCCGAGCTGGGTGCTGTCGCCGAACTTCAGGATGGTCGTGATCAAGGCGACGACGAGCGCGCTGAACAACTCCCATGAATTGTGGACCGCGGGATCGTTGATGTCGCCGAGGAAGAAGCCGAAGTTCAACGTTGCGGCCAGCAGCACGAAAAAACCGAAAACCACCTTCTCGAGGTTCACATCGGCAGCCTAACCGCTCGGCGCCCGGGTGGTTCTCAACGTGGTTGTCGGGTGGGGGTCTGAAATCCCCAGGGCAGTTCGAGCCGGTGGCGGGCCAGCAAGGCGGTGTCGGCCAGGATCGCTGCGATCCCGCCGTCGGCGACGACGGCCCCGGCGTCCATCACCACCGCCCGGTCGCACAGTTGAGCGGCATAGGGCAGGTCGTGGGTGACGATCAGCATGGTCGTCTGCAGGCCGGTCAGCGTCTCGGCCAGTTCGCGGCGGGCCACCGGATCGAGGTTGGCCGAGGGTTCGTCGAGGACGAGGATCTCCGGGCGGCAGGCCAGCACCGTGGCCAGCGCCGCGCGGCGGCGCTGGCCCATCGACAGATGGGCGGGGCTGCGGTCGGCCTGGTCGCCGAGCGACACGGTGGCCAGCGCTGTTGCCACCCGTTCCTCCAGTTCGGCGCCGCGCACACCGAAGTTGGCCGGACCGAAGGCGACGTCCTGGGCCACCGTCGGCATGAACAGCTGATCGTCGGGATCCTGGAAAACCAGGCCAACCTTCTGGCGGATATGGCCCAGAGAACGGCGCTCGACGGCAACCCCACCGATCTGGACGCTGCCCGAGGTGGGCCTCAGCACGCCGTTGAGGTGCAGCATCAGCGAGGTCTTGCCCGCGCCGTTGGGGCCGAGGATCGCTACTCGCTCACCGGCTCGCACGGTCAGATCGACGCCGTTCAATGCCACATGCCCGTCGGGGTAGACGTGGCGCAGCGCCCGGATCCGGACCGCGGCGGTCATCGCAGAGTCCATGCCGAGGCGGCCACGAGGACAGCCGCGGCAGCCGGCAGGAGCGCGCGGGCCCAGAGGTCCGCCGACGCGCGCGCGGTGCCGCCCGGCCCGAGAGCGAGTTCCGGCACGGTGCCGTCATAGCCGCGCGACAGCATGGCGAGGTAGACCCTTTCGCCGCGTTCGTAGGATCGGAGAAACAGTGTCCCGACGCCTCTGGCCATTCCACCGGCCTGGTGCAGCAGGCGGGGGGAGTCCCCGCGGGAAAGCCGCGCCATGCGCATCCGGCCCGCCTCGGCGCTGAGAACGTCGATGTAGCGGACCATCAAGACCAGTACAGAGGTCACCAGAGCGGGCATCCCGAGTCGGGACAGTGCCATCGGCAATTCCCGGGCCGAGGTAGTGGCGGCCAGCGTCAACGACGCGGCCAACCCAAGGGTGCCCTTGGCGATGATTCCCCAGGCGGCATAGAGGCCCGTCACCGACAGCGACATCCCCGCTAGGTCGATGCGTTGCCCGCCGTCGGCGAAGGGGAGCAACACCGCCAGGGCGACGAACGGAAGCTCGATCAGCATTCGCGGCGCGATCCAGCGCGGCGGAATCCGGGCCGGCCACCAGACGGCCAGGATGATCAGGGCGTAGACGCCAAAGGGCCACAACAGATCCCGGGGAGTGGCCACCACGGCGAGGACGAAGACCGCCAGCGTGACGATCTTGACCTCGGCGGGAAGCCGGTGCACGGCCGAGGTGCCGTTCCGGTACAGCGGGTGGGTGTGGCCGGAACCCATCTCAGGTCTTGCGATTGGCCCGGTTCGACCGGCTGCGTGCCAACGTCCAGAAGAACAGACCGGCTACGGCCAGGGTGACCACCGCCCCGATGACACCGGCAGCGCCGACGCTGCCTGCGACGCCACCCAGCGTGTAGTCGGCGAGCGGCGAGCCGGCCAGCGCGTGATCGTGTGCGGTCTGGGCGATGCACTGTCCGGCCAGTTGTTCCGCGCCGTCGGACCTGATGGTCTCGCAGCCGCGCAGGGTCGCCGCATCGAGTCCGTCGGGGCTGGAACTGGCGAGGTAGGAGAGCCCACCGGCCACCACCAGCGTTGCGATGAGAAAACCGACCCACAGCCTCCGGGTGCCCGGGGTCGCGGCGCCGGGGTTCACGCCGTCACCTGCGCCGGAGCGCGGTGATTGCGCAACAGGTAGACCAGGTCGGGCCGGACGCGGGCCACCGTCATCACGGTCAGGGCCGTGATGATGCCCTCGCCGATGCCGATCAGCGCATGGGTGAACAGCATGTAGGTCGCCACCGAGCCGAGGGAGACCGGCGCGGCACCGCCGATCGCGAATTCGACGACGAAACCCGTTGCGGCGCAGACAGTGCCGACTATCCCGGCGACGAAGCCCGCGACTCCGAGGATACGCACGGTTGGGCCATTGTGGGTTCGCCGGAGCGCGGCGGCGACGCTGACCGCGGTCACATACCCGGCCGTCACACCGATCAGCGCCATATTGGTGATGTTGGTTCCCAGCGCGCTGACGCCGCCGTCGGCGAACAGTAGTGACTGGACGATCAGCACGATGGCGATACATAGCGCGCCGGTATAGGGGCCGACCAGAATCGCGGCCAGAGCTCCACCCAGCAGGTGGCCGCTCACGCCGGGCAGGATCGGGAAGTTGACCATCTGCACCGCGAAGATGAAGGCCGCGACCAGTCCGGCCAGGGGGACGGTGCGTTCGTCAAGCTCATCACGGGCGCGGCGCGCGCACAGCGCCAGCCCCGAAGCGGCGACGACGCCGAAAAACACCGATGTCGGTGCGTTGACGATGCCGTCGCTCATGTGCACTGTCGAAGACTAAGCCCCGACCGGACATCTGTCTAGCTGTTCAGATATTCAGGAGTGCGCCGCGCCGATCCAGTGCAGAAGGTCGTGCACGGTGGGGTCGGCCAGGCGGTAGCTCACCTGACGGCCCAGCCTGGCCGAGCTCACCCAGCCTTGCTGGCGCAGGACCCGCAGAGCCTGGGAGACGGCGTTCTCCGAGCGTCCCAGCGCTTGGGCGAGCTCCCCGACGCAGATCCCCGGAACCCGATGCAGGGACAGCAGAATCTCCAGCCGGTTGGCATCCGAGAGCAGGTCGAATCGTTGCGTCCATCCCTCGATGTCCACGTCCGCCAAGGCCCCCGAAGCCTTGCCGACCTGATCCTGGGACTGCGACACAGTAGGGAATCTAGCCCAGGCGGGCCTGGCTAGGCCTGGATGGCCGCCACCCGCGCATCGGCGTCCGGCCCGCACAGCGGCTGCAGATCGAAGCCGGACGTGGCGATGTCGGTGATGCGCTGTTGGAGGTCACCCGAGGTGAGGTGAGCCTCGAGACCATCGCCTGGGCAGCTGGTCACCGGGGTGACTTCCCGGTGGCTGGCCAAGGTGTCCACGGTGATCCCGAATTCACGCATCGCCCAGGCGCAGACCAGGGCCGCGCTGTCGAGTTGTGCCTCGCTGACGGTCTCGTCGTCGAAGTTCCCCTCGCACAGGATCAGGAAATGGCCGGACGGGTCGTAGTTGGTCGCGGTGTCACCGGCGATCGCGGTGTCCCGCAACGCGAAGATGTTTCCCCGGCGGTCGACCGCGGCGTGGTAGGCGATGTCCACCCAGCCCTTGTCATCCTGGTGATACCGCTGATGCTGTTGCAGCCGCGCGATGATCTGGCGGTTGTCGGGCAGCGCCACGGCCGAATGATGGATCGTCATCCGGTCGATGGTGTGCGGCCGGCCGCCGTCCCGCGCGGGGCGGGCTCCCCAGGCGTCGCGGCACAGCATCACCGCCGACGGGGCCGCCGAGGACAGCAGGGCGGGAGGGGGGGCAATGGTGCGGCTCGTCGCCGGTGCGGGCGGGCTGGCGCTGCCGGCGGACTGCGAACACCCCGTCGCGGCCAGCCCGACGCTGCCGGCCAGCAGGAACAGTTCCCGGCGGCCCAATCGGCCCGTGCCGAGCCGATGTTGCGGTGTGTCCACGTTTGTCACCATAGAGGCAGTGCGAGGAGGGCGAGACAGTCGATGTAACAAAACCCCGCGCACGCCAGACATGCTCCATAACGCGGTGCCGTTATCCAGTAGTGCCCCACCCAGTCTGTGTCCACGACATCCAGAGATTGAGAGACCCCATGAAGATCCGGCCGCAGCTTTCCGGCGCTCTGGGCGCCTTCGCACTGGCGGTGGCGGCCATACCGCTGGCCGCACTGACCTCCCCGGCGGTGAGTAGCGCCCAGGACAACTGTGACTTCAATTTCTTCTACAACACCGTCACCAACCAGTGCCAGTTCTGCGATACCGCCTACATGTACTGGAACTACCCGGCCAACCTGTGCCTGCTCGTCGATCCCACCCCGTACGTCGATCCGATTCTTGGGCCTGCCGGGCCAATCGGCGTCGGTCCTAATCCGGTTGTGGGGCCCGTGGGGCCGGTCGGGGTCGGGCCAGATCCTGTGGTGGGGCCTGTCGGTCCTGCCGGTGTGGGTGGCCTCGGTCCGGTCGCCGGACCCGCCGGACCAGCCGGCGTGGGAGGACCGGTTTTGCCTCTGGGGCCCGGCCGACGCTAGCGAACCTGCGTACCGGCTGATTCGCTACCGGCTAACTGCGGCCGGAGCGCTTGAGTAGATAGTTCAACCACCGAACATCGAGCAACATAGGGACGAGGCTATGCCGTGAAATTAAGGCGGCGGGGCTGCTGAGCTAACGTGTCGCTAAGAAGTTGTCCCAGAAGGCTCTTACCCTTGCCGGGCTTGCCGACGACGACGGGGACCGGCGGGTATGTCAGCATCTATCCCATGACTGCACTGGGAGTTCTTCGCGCCGTTGGAATCGCATTCGGGACTGCGTGGGTATCGCTGGGCGGGTCGGTCGTTATGCCCACCGCTTCGGCGGAACCGTGCCCCGATGTGCAGGTGGTCTTCGCCCGCGGAACCAATGAGCCTTCCGGCCTGGGTTTCGTCGGCCAGGCCTTCGCCGACTCGCTGCGGGCGCAACTTCCGGGCCGATCCGTGGCGGTCTACGCGGTTAACTACCCCGCCAGCGACGACTACCTGCGCAGTGCGGCGGTGGGTTCCGACGACGCCAGCGCCCAGATTCAGAACGTCGTCGCGGGTTGTCCCAATACGGGGATGGTGCTGGGCGGCTACTCCCAGGGGGCGGCGGTGACGGAGTTGTCCATGGAGGCGCTGCCCGCCGCGGTCGCCGAGCACGTCGACGCCGTCGCGCTCTTCGGGAGCCCGACCAGTGAGTTCTCGAAGATGCTGGCCGGCGGTGCCGCGCTGCCCACGGTGAACCCGCTGTATGCCGCCAAGACCATTGATCTGTGCATCACCGACGATCCCATCTGCTCCCCGGGGGCCAACATGATGGCCCACGTCTCCTACGTTCCGGCGGGTATGGCCAACCAGGCGGCGGCGTTCGCGGCGGAGAAGATTGATCAGGCTTCCGGACCGGTGGTTTCCGGGCCGTCCAACGGTGGCGGTGCCAGCCGGTAGGTGACCGGAGTCGCCGATAACGAGATTGGGTTGGCGACCTGGGCGATGGTGCTGCCGGGGACCGGCACGGAGGGCTGCAGCCCGAGTCTGCGCGCGAAGTCGAAGGCCTCGGCGATGTCGTTGATCGGCCCGGCGGGAACGCCGGCATTGTTGAGGACCCGATACCAGTGATCGGCGCCCTCGCGGACCAACAGGCGGTCCAGGAGCGCGCACAACTCGTCCCGGTTGGCCACCCTCTGGGCGTTGGAAATGAACCGCGCGTCCTGTGCGGTTTCCGGTGCACCCAGGGCGGCCATCAGCGCGGTGAACTGCTTGTCGTTGCCTACCGCCAGCGCGATCGGCCGGTCGGCGGTCGCGAACGTCTGGTAGGGGCAGATGCTGGGGTGCCGATTGCCCATCGGAGTGGGCACCACGCCCGCGCCCAGATAGCCGGATGCCTGGTTCACCAGTGACGACAACAGGACCGCCAGCAGATTCGTTTCGACGCGTTGCCCCTCGCCGGTGCGGTCGCGGTGGGCCAGCGCGGCCAGGATGCCCGCCAGCGCATGCAATCCGGCGAGAACGTCGACCAGGGCGACGCCGGCCTTCGTCGGCTCGCCGCCCTCGGGGCCGGTGACGCTCATCAGGCCGCCGACCGCCTGGATCAGAAGGTCGTAGCCGGGCAGTCCGGCGCCCTCCTTGCGGCCGAATCCCGTTATGGAGCAATAGATCAGGTTCGGGCGCACTGCGCGCAGGTCGTGATAGCCCAGGCCCAGCTTCTCCATGGTTCCGGGCCTGAAATTCTCCACCACGATATCGGCGGTGGCAACCAGTTCCCTGGCCCGCCGAACGCCTGCCGGGCTGGTGAGATCGAGTGCCACCGATCGCTTGTTGCGATTGGCCGAGTTGAAATACGTTGCTGCGCCGTCTGAATCGTACGGCGGTCCCCACGACCGGGTATCGTCGCCGACACCGGGCCGTTCGATCTTGAAGACCTCGGCGCCGAAGTCGCCGAGCATCATGGTCGCGTACGGGCCCGCCAGCACCCGGCTGAAGTCGACCACGACGATCCCGTCTAGGGGTCCTCTGCTCATCGGGCGGACACCGTGCCACTGAGGTCGGTGAGGGCCTTGGCGGTCACCGATGGCAACGCCGCGGGGCCCAGAATCCAACGGAAGCGGTCGTTCTTTGCCTGCATGGCAACACCGTAGGCCCCCCGGTCGTCCCGGGTCCGGCGGACGCCGTTCGGCGCGGCGTCGCGGCTGGTGTCAGTTGTGCCGATACGGACCGCGTTCACGAAGCGGTGCCGAGACGGCCGCGTCGTCTTCCCGGAACTGCTTCGCGTCCTCATCGCCGGCGCCGAACATCATCTCGCTGGCTCAGCGCGGTTTCGGGCTGAGGTTTCGGCGGCGGAAATGCGGGGAATGCGTTGGTGTCGTGTACACATCGACCGGGCCGATCAACGAGGGAGTAGCCAAGTGAAGACCGCCACCGTTATGAAGACCGCTGCATCGCTTGCGATGACGATAGGCATTGCCGCCGCCCCGGTCGCGTCGGCCGCATTCCCCATCGTCGGCAAACTCGGCAGCACGTTGAAGATGACCGACAGCGTCGGCCAGGTCGTCCTCAGTTGGAATGTCAGCGGCCTCAAACCCAGTTCGGATGTGATGCCGGGTTATCAGGTGGCGGGCAAGCTGTGGGAGGCCACCGCCACCGTCAACGCCATCAGTGGGAGCGTGACCCCCGCCATCTCACAGTTCAACGCCGTGGCCCCCAATAAGGCCGCCTACCGGGTGCTGTGGCAGGTCGCCAGTCCGGTCAACATCAGCGGGGCCACCATCCCGCAGGGCGCTCGCTCGACCGGCAAGATCCATTTCGACGTCACCGGGCCTGCGCCCAACACCGTCACGATGAACAACGGCATGGAAGATCTCATGATCTGGGGGCCATAGGTTCGCGATTGAGCCGCGTTCCCAGATGATCTCCGCGGCCGCGGGGAGTGGGGCGCCGCCACCGCGGCTGACGTTCGCGTGCCGAAACCCGGCAGCATCACCGGTGCTGCCCTCCGGCGATCTGTGATGCCGCGGCCGGTTGACGGGTGTGGGTCGCCAGACATTCACCTCGCGTTCAATTCCCATCGCCCGTTCGGCGTCTGGCGGCGACCTACGCTGATTCGATGAGGTCCGCCTACGGTGCTCAACTCGCCGCGATCACCGATCGGCTGGCCGAAACGTGCCGGATGACCGGAACCCTGATGGAGCGTGCCACCCAGGCCCTGTTGCTGGGCGATCTGGTGCTGGCCGAGCAGGTGATCGGCGATCATGAGCAGATTCCGGAGGCCTGTGCCGCGGCCGAGGGTGCCGGTCTCGCACTGCTGGGGCGGCAGGCCCTGATGGCGCGGGACCTGCGGGCGGTCGTCGGCTCCATCCAGATCGTCGCCGACCTGGAGCGGATGGGCGCGCTGGCCCTGCACGTCGCCAAGATCGCCCGCCGCCGCCACCCCCGAACCGCACTGCCCGAACAGGTCAACGGCTACTTCGCCGAAATGGGCAGGATCGCCGTCGATGTAGCGGAATCCTCACAGAAGGTGATCGTCTCGGGCGACCCGGAGGAGGCTCGGCTCATCGGCGAGGACGATGACGCGATGGATGATCTTCATCGGCACCTGTTCGCCGTGATGATGAACCGGGACTGGCGCTACGGTATGACCGCCGCGGTCGACGTGACCCTGCTGAGCCGGTACTACGAACGCTTCGCCGATCACGCGGTGGAAATCTCCCGGCGGGTGATCTTCCAGGTTACGGGCCGGATGCCGGCCCACGGGGAAGCGCTGACCTACTGAACGGTCTTTTCCGGGGCGGCGTCGGCGGGCGCTGAGCTGCCGGGCCCTGAGCTGCCGGCCGCTGTCGCGGGGGCTTTCCCGGCGACCTTCTTCGGGGCCTTCTTCGGGGTTTTGCGGGGAGCCTTCGTGGCGGCTTTTCGAACGGTCTTCTGCGCGGTCTTCTGCGCGGTCTTCTGGGGAGCCTTCTTGGCCGCTGAGGGGGTGGCGACCTTTTTGGCGGCTGCCTTGCGCGCTGGTGCCCCGGCGGTGGCCGACCTCGGGGTGTCGTCTGTTGTCGGTTCGATGGCCTCGGCGAGTTCGTCCTCGCGGGCCTCAAGATCCGAGAGGTGCCGTGACACCAGCGCCGAACCGACTCCCATGGCCAGTGCCACCGGCCAGTCGATGAGTTCCAGAACCGCCAGCCCGCCCAGTGCCGCGTAGATCGCGAGCTGTTCGGGCGGCGGCACCATCACCCGGCCGACGATCGGCAGATCGACCGAGTACTTCGTGGCCCGGGCCACCCGCGCCGAGGCATCTCGCTGGGCCGCCACGAGCCTCTTGGTATTCGGCAACAACATGTTCGTGTCCTATTCACTCTGCGGATCCGTCCCGGTCACGGGGACGGAATTACCTGGATACATGGCTGGTGTTCCCCGGTTTGTCGGTCCTGAAATCCTCGTCGACGCCGGCGCCCGACTGCTGGCTCCTGCGGTCAACGAGATCTACGCCCTGCTGCTGCGAGCCGGTGTCCTCGTCGTCGAGGACTGAGCTGTCCGGGGCCGGAATGAGCCGCTCCAGCAGGGCCGGCGCGTACAGGCTCAGCAGCGATGCGACGGCCGTCGCGAGGAAGGCCTGACCCCATCCGAGCGGATCGACCGGCGTGCAGCCGAAGATATGGCTCAACCCGGGGGTGCTGATCACCGCGGCCAGCGTGAGCAGCGACCCGGCTGCAGTGGACACCACCAGCGGGCCGCGGGAGTCGGCCAGGGTCTGCGCCAGCTGGGTGCACACCAAGCCGATCAGCGCAATGGTCGCCGCGCGCTGACGCGGCCCGGTCATCCGTCCCATCAGCCAGGCCAGGGTGGCGCCGGTTGTGGTCGCCGCACCGCGCACGGCGATGGCCCGCCACATGGCGGACTCATCGCGATCCAGAGATCCCTCCCCGTCGTGACTGCTCACCGCCAGCGCGGCGGCGGGCAGCGCGTCGGTGAGCATATTGACCAGCAGCATCTGGCGGGCGTTGAGCACGGATTGCCCGGTGACCAGCGCCGTGATGAGTGCGAACATCACCTCACCGGCGTTGCCGCCGAGCAGCACCGATACCGCCGACTGGACGCGGTGCCACAACTGCCGGCCTTCATCAAGGGCGTCGATCAGCGCCTCGATGTGGCCGTCGAGCAGCAGCATGTCGGCCGCGGTCCGGGCGGGGTCGCTGCCAGCGGCCGATACCGCGATGCCGACACTGGCCGCCCGGATCGCCGCGGCGTCGTTGGCGCCGTCGCCCACCATCGCGGTGACCAGCCCGATGCCTTCGAGGGTCTGCACCACGGCGATCTTGTGCTCCGGCGACATCCGCGCGAAGACCAGGCGCTCGGTGGCCGCCACCGCGCGTTCGTCGGCCGACATCGACTCCCATTCCGCACCGGTGATCACCTGATCTTGCGTGACCCCGAGGCCGAGCTCGTTGGCGATCACCGTGGCGGTCAACGGATGGTCGCCGGTGATCAGCCGCACGCCGATACCGCGGCGCGCCAACTCGGCCAGCAGTTCCGCGGCGCTCTCCCGCGGGGTGTCGGCCAATCCGAGCAGTCCGACCGGGGTCAGATTCGCCCGGCACAGCCGCTCCATCGCCAGGGGGTCAGCGGCGGCACGGGCGGCCTGGCGCGCGGTCAGGGTCCGCTCGGCCACGGCGATGACGCGAAGGCCCTTGGCCGCCAGCTCGGCCACGACGTCGTTGAGCTCGGCCGCGTCGGCGTCCAGAGCGCTGGCCAGTACCTCGGGCGCACCCTTGATGGTGAGCCGGGTGCCGGTCAGCGAGGCCGCGAACGGGCGCCCGGACTGGAACGGTAGATAGGCGTCGCGGGCTTCGGGCTCGCCGCCGCCGGCTGCCTGCCGGATCGCCTCGTCGGTGGCGTGGCCGAACCGGCCGTTGTTGCTGGCGGTCGTTCCCGCCGCCGCGGTCAGCACGGCTCCGTGGCTGTGCCCGCCGACCGGATGAACGTCCTTGACCTGCAAGCGGTTTTCACTGAGGGTGCCGGTCTTGTCGAAGCACACCACGTCAAGGCGGGCCAGCGCCTCCACGGAGTTGGCGTTGCGGATCAGTACGTTTTCTCCGCTGAGCTTGCGGGCGGCGGACAGTTGGGCCAGGGTGGCGACCAGGGGCAGGCCTTCGGGGACGGCGGCGATGCTGACCGCCACCGCGCTGCCGACGGCATCGCGCAGCGCCGAGCCGCGCAGCACGCTGAGCAGACCGACCAGCGCGCCGCCGCCGAGGCTCCACGGCAGGGCCCGGCCGGTGATCCGGGCCAGCTGAGTCTGCAGGCCGATCCGGTGATCGCTTCTGGGCGCCAACGCGATTGCCCGTCGCACCTCGGTACTGCGGCCGACTGCGGTGACGACGGCCACTCCGGTTCCGGCGACCACCGTGCATCCGGCGTACAGCATGCAGGATCTCTCCGCCAGCGGGGCGCCCGGCGTCGGATCGGTCTGCTTCGCAACCGGCAGGGACTCACCGGTCAGGCGGGATTCGTCGACCTCGACGTTGTCGGCTTCAATGAGCCGCGCGTCGGCGGGCACCACCTCGCCGGGATGGATCTCGACGACATCGCCGGGCCTGAGCTCATTCGCGGGCACGTCCTGGCTGACACCCTCTTCCAACGGCCCCACCCGTCGCCGGGCCGGCGGATCCTGCACGGCCAGCAGCCGGCGCAGCGTGCGCTCGGCGTGCAGTTGCTGCTGGGCCGACAGCGCGGCGTTGGTCAGCAGCACACTGCCGACCAGAGCGGCGTCCAGCGGGGAGCCCAGCAGCGCGCTGGCCAGCGCGCCGGTGGCCAGAATGGGTGTGATCGGATCGGCGAGATTGGCCCGGAACTCCCCGGCCAGATCGCCGGCCAGCGACCAGGCCTCAGCACCGCTGCGCCGGGCGAAGCGAACCGGCGCGCCCAGCAGCGACGGGTGCTCGGACGATTGCGGTGTCACCGATGGCGGCCGGGGCAACAGGCGGCGCACTTCCTCGACTGGGAGGCCGTGCCACTCGTGGCCCGGTTCCGGGGTCGGCAGCGGATCTCGGAAGACCTTGCCGGCCGCCCGGAATCCTGTCCAGAGCCCGGCGAAGACGCTGGTGTTGACCGCATCGGGGCCGTATCCGGGAACTCCGGGAACCAGCATCAGCGCGCCGATAGCCGAACCGGAAAGGGACAGTCGCACCCCGCGGTTGGCCGCGGAGCGGGCCGCCGGAATGGCCCGAAGAATCCGCCATGCCGCGGGGAGGTCAGGGACGAACACGTCGGCGCCCCAGGACGGGGTCGTCCCGTGGGTGACGCCGACGGTGATGTCGGCTTCGTGCTGGCCCGCCATCTGCGAGGTGGTCAAGAATGCGACCGTAGATCCGTCGAGGCGCAATTCTGAGACGACCTCGACGAGGGTGTCGTCGAGGGCCCCGGTGGCGGGGTAGAGGGTGTCGAAACCCTGCCCGAGGGAACGCAACCCTTCATCGCCGACGGAGACCACCCGCGCTCCGCTGCGGCGCGCTTCGGCCACCACCGCGGTGGCCATCGGATCACGCATCGGGCTGACCAGCGCCTCACCGCTGTTGCCCGCTCCGGGTATCGACGACAACCGGTGCCAGCCCGGGCCGATGCGTCCGGCGGCCAGTTCCGCCTCGGCCGCCTGCCAGGCGGTCGTGCGCCGGGAGTTCCCGACGCCGCGCACCCGGGTGACGGTCAACTCGTCGGTGTAGAGCGCGCGGGGGTCGATGACGATGACGTCCACCCGGTCCAGCGCCCGCAGTGCTCGCGGCCGGACGATCACGGTGTCGTGGTGGGTGGTCAGCCCGCGGGTCAGGGCGCACCCGAAGGCCTCCCGGGCAGCGCGGGAGGGTTTGGGCGCGGACACCAGTGCGGCGGCTCCGGCCACGGTGGGATTACGGGACAGTGCCCCGAGGAGGACGGCGGCGCTCAGGCCGATCCAGCCCGCCCGGTTGGCGTAGTCCTCGCCGGGCCCGTCGGCGAAGACCATCGTGCCGTGGGCGGGTCCGCGACCGTGCGGGCAGTCCGCGGCAAGTCCGGGTTCGTGCCGATGCCACGCCTGACGCACATTCCAGCCCTCGGCGGCGAGCATGGCGCGGGTCGCGGCCTCGGCGGCCGCGGCCGTCGGCGACACCGTCAGAACGTTGCCGGT
Organism: Mycolicibacterium sp.; assembly: GCA_020637165.1. Classification (GTDB taxonomy): domain Bacteria; phylum Actinomycetota; class Actinomycetes; order Mycobacteriales; family Mycobacteriaceae; genus Mycobacterium. The sequence goes on from JACJWN010000015.1 coordinate 25,324, forward strand.
CACAGTGAGCAGGGACAGCAGAAGATCGGTTCCCTCATGTCCGATCCGGCGGACCAGGTGGTGACGCACTGCGGGGATCTGCTCGGCCAGGGTGGGCACGACCGAAACGACGCTGGGCAGGCCCGGCAGCCTCATGGTGGCTCCGGCGATCGAAAGGCCCAGTCCGGTCGCGGCGGCCACGGCACTGAAGGCCCGCCCGAGCAGCAGGACGTCGTCTCCGGGCAGCGTCAACGGCCGGTGTCGGTGCGCGGTGCGGGTACGGGTCTTCCGCTCGGCGCCGTCGACGATGGCCGCCAGGTCCGGTTCGGCCGCGTCGGGGGCCACGGTGACCACCACCCGGGCGACGGAACGATTAATGACGGCGTCGAGCACCCCGGGCGTGGCGCGCACCGCCTCGAGCACCGCGTCGGCGATGTCGTCGGCGTCCGGTCCGGACAGCCCCCGCACCTCGATCCAGCGCCGCCGTCCGTGCCGGCTGCTGCGCCGGGCCGGTTCGCCGCCGATCGCCTCGACGGCGATGTCGACTACTGCGCGGGCCGCGCTCCGGGCGCCGGGAACCGCGTCGAGGACCGCGCCGCCGGCGCGGGTGGCGGCCGAACCGCCCTGCAGTGCGGCCGACCCCGCCAGTCCCACGACCGCCGCCGTGCCGGTGACTGCGACCTGCAGGCCCGCGGAGACGGCCCACAGCGGGGCCCGGACCAACGTCCCGAGCCCCGGAACGCCGGGCCTTGACACCATGGGAGAACCGTACCTGGCGAAAGTGAACGACGCCCGGCCCCGGATCAGGCGCCGAAAAGCCTGTTCAGCAGTGGTCGGCCTGCTCGCCGCCCGCACTGAAGGAGTAGGCCGGCAGCCCGGTGGCGAAAATCCCCGGCAGGCCGGCGCCGGGCACCAGCCGAACCTTGAAGGTGGATTCCAGGTTGTGCACCGCGGGTGTCCTTTCAGCCTCAGACCGAGACGGAGTCCTGGGGCTTGCTGGTCCCGTGCGTTGCCTCGGGGGCTCCGGCGGGCACCACCGAATTGGTGTTCTCGTCCCAGTCGGCGTTGACGTTGTTGTGGTCCACCTTCTGTTGCTGGGCGCGCCACCACATGTAGAACGACAGCCCCACCAGGATGAGGAAGATGACGCCGTCGCCGGCCAGCCGGGAGTCGGTGATGTCCTTGATCAGGTAGGACAGCCAGTAGGACAACGAGCCGACGAGGGCGGCCGCCGGAAGTGTGACCAGCCATGCGGTGGCCATCCGGCCGGCCACCGCCCAGCGCACCTGGGCGCCGGGCTTGCCGACGCCGCTGCCCAGGATCGAGCCGGTGGCGACGTGGGTGGTCGACAGCGCCATGCCGGCCGCGCTGGAGCTCAGGATGATCGCCGCCGAGGATGCCTCGGCGGCCAGGCCCTGCGGTGACTCGATCTCCACCAAGCCCTTGCCCAGGGTGCGGATCACCCGCCAGCCGCCGATGTAGGTGCCCAGCCCGATGGCCAGTGCACAACTCGCGATGATCCAGATCGGCAGTCCGTCCTCCTTGACGTCCCCGGTGAGATGACCGGAGGTGATCAACGCCAGCGCGATCACACCCATGGTCTTCTGGGCGTCGTTGGTGCCGTGCGAGAGTGCAACCAGGGATGCCGTCGCGATCTGGCCCCAACGAAACCCTTGCTCGCGGCGGCGGTGCAGGACCCTGCGGGTGATCCGGTAGACCAGCCAGGTGCCGCAGGCGGCGACCAGTCCGGCGATCAGCGGGGCGGCCACCGCGGGGATGAGCACTTTCTGGGTCACGCCGGGCCAGTTGACGCCGCTGAATCCGAGGGCGGCCAGGCCGGCCCCGATCAAGCCGCCGAACAGGGCGTGCGAGGAACTCGACGGAATGCCGAACAACCAGGTCAGCAGGTTCCACAGGATGCCGCCGATCAGGCCGGCGAAGATGATGGTCAGGCCGGTCGAGGCGTCGATTCCGGGCAGCAGGCGGCCGGTGTCGGAATCCTGCACCTTCAGCACCGAGGTGGTCACTGTGACGGCGACCTCGACCGACAGGAATGCGCCGACCAAGTTGAGGACACCGGCCAGCAGTACGGCGAGCTTGGGTTTGAGGGCGCCGGTGGCGATCGAGGTCGCCATGGCGTTGCCGGTGTCGTGGAACCCATTGGTGAAGTCGAACGCCAGTGCGGTGGCGATCAACAGCACCAGGATGATGAGCTCGGTGTTCACTTGGTCATCCTGCAGAGGCCCGGGGGGCCGGCAGCGCTACGTTCGGAAAATACGGTCAGTGTTCACGTGAACTTAAACCTCTGTGCCAGCGCAGTTTTCCCGGAGGGAGGCAGGGCTCACACGGATCGCCGCCTCACACCGCGCCGCCAGTTCGTTGCGGGCCGCCCCGGGCAGTTCCAGCGGCCGCACCTCGAGGTGAACGATGGTCCGGGGAGTTCGGACGGTTCGCTTCAGCGATGCCCACAGCGAATCGTCACCGAGGAACGCAGTCGCCGTCGAGGGCTTTCCGTCGCGGTGGTGATAGGTCAGCCGCACCGGCTGGACCGGGCGGGCGGCATCGATCGCGGACTGGAACAGGGCCGGACGGAATCTGCCGTGGTCGGTGCCGCAGTAGGTCGTCCCCTCCGGGAAGGCCACCACCGTGCTCCCGGCGCGCAACCGTCCCGTGACCGCGTCGACCACAGCCGGCAGGCCCCGCAGGTCGCCGCGGTCGATGGGGATGATCCTGGCCAGCCTCGCCGCCAGTCCCACGGCCGGCCAGTCGATCAGATCGGCGCGTGCGACGAAGGTGCCAGGCAAGACGGCGCCGACGGTGAAGACGTCGACCCAGGAGACGTGGTTGCTGACCACCAGCATGCCGCGCAGGTTGCGGATCGGCCCGCCGGACAGGGTGATCCGGATACCCAGGGCCGACAGCATCGCCCGGCAGTACAGCCGTTTGATCCTCAGGTGGCCCGGCAGCGGTATTGCGAGCAGCGGCAGGGCCATCAGCACCAGCGCGGCGGTCGTAATGCGCAGGGCGCAGCGTAGCGTCTCCAGGGCGAGATGCCCGGGTTCGCCGAGCCCGGACAGCACGCAGTGATGGTCACAGGTGGTCTCGGGCAGCCATGGGTGGCCGCGGCCCTGTCCTGTCATCGGCCCTGTCCTGTTATCGGCCCTGGCCGGCCGCCGAGGCCGACCGCAGCCGGTTGAGATAGCGGATGTCGGCTTGGCGTTTGTCCAACAGGGCCGGGAAGTCGCCGACACCGAAGTCGGGGTCGTGGGCTGGCTCCCCGCAGATCCGGGCGCCGAGTCGCAGGTAGCCTCGCATCAGCGGCGGCAGGGTGGTCCGTTCGGGAGGGGCGATGTCTTCGAGCGGCCGGCCGTCGAGGGTCACCGGCCGGTAGGGGCGGACAGTGTAGGCCCGCGGCGCGCGGTGGCGGCTCAGCGCGATGTCGCGCACGCCCCGCAGGACGCTGCCCGCCGGACCCTCGCCGTGGGTCGGCACCGATACGCAGCCGATGACGTGGTCATACCCGTAGCGGTCCAGGTAGGCGAGGATGCCCGCCCACATCATCAGGATCACCGCCCCGTTGCGGTGATCGCCGCGTACCACGGCGCGGCCCATCTCGACCATCGACGGCCGCAACGGATCGAGGCCAGAAATCTCGAATTCGGTTGCGGTGTAGAGCCCTCCGGCCGCGATGGCGCCGGGCGGGGGCAGCATTCGGTAGCAGCCGACCAGCTCGCCGGAGGAGTCCTCGCGGACCAGGATGTGGTCGCAGTGCTCGTCGAACCGGTCGGCGTCCAGCGAGTCGGCGTTGTCGAGGGTGAAACCTGGCTCGGTGGAGAACACCTCGTAGCGCAGTCGCTGGGCGGCCTCGATGAGCCCGGGATCGGAGCTCAGCAGCAGGGAATAGCGCGGGCCGGGAAGCCCGCGGGTTTCGGTGTGGTCGGGGGCGATGAGTACGGAAGAGGTGCTCACGGAGTGCACAGTCATCGAGCCGGATGGCGAAACCACTACGTCCGGGTGTTGTGTCGGTGTACGTACCGTGACCAGTGGTCCACCTGCGGGCAAGTGTTCACCCGGTGTTGGCCCGGCGCTTCGGCCTCGGCAACCGATCGCACCACATCGGGTGGCTATCCCTGGGCCTTGCGATGCAGCGGATTCGCACCGGCTATCTCGGTGCCACCCACGCGGTGGGGATGGCGGCCCTGGGCCATGAGATCGTCGGGCTTGACGCCGACTCCGGAAAGGCCGCCAAACGCCTGGAACCCCGAGTTCCTCAGGTAGGGACTCGCACTCCAGGACACGGTGCGTCCGGACCGCATCGTGGTGGGAGTTCAGCCCGGGCCGGCGAATTGAGGGCGAGCCCCGCTCTGCCCCCTCTCCGCGAGGTGGACAGCAGCAACATGCGCGGGCGGACGAAACTGGCCGAGTTGGCGACCGCCGCGTGCGGGGGAACCCTGCTGGGCGCCAATATCGCCGTTCTGGGTACGGCGTTCAAACCCGATTCCGACGATGTTCGCGACTCCCCGGCGTTCAACATGGCGGGCATGCTGCAACTCAACGGTGCGACCGTCAACGTCTATGACCCCAGGGCGATGGACATTCGCGGCGGATTTTCCCGACGTTGAACTACGCGATCTCGGTGGCGGAGGCCTGCGAGCGTGCCGATACCGTCACGGTCCTCACCGAGTGGCCCGAATTCGTCGACCTCGGTCCGATCGACTTGCAGGGCGTGGTCCGCGCGCGGTTCGTCATCGACGGACGCAGCGCTTTCGGCGGGCGCAGCGCTGCGGCGTTGTGAGCCGACAGCGTTCTGAGCCGACAGGCTCCCGACGACCGCCGTACTCCGGCACGCAACCTCGGCGACACCGGGCGGTGCAACCCTGAAACCGTGCGAGTCGCCATCATTGCCGAATCGTTCCTGCCCAACGTCAATGGAGTCTCCAACTCGGTTCTGCGGGTGCTCGAGCACCTGCGTCGGATCGGACATGAGACGCTCGTCATCGCCCCGGACAACCCCCGCGGTCAGCCGCCCGCGCCGCGAGTCCACGACGGGGTGAGAGTGCACCGGGTGCCTTCCCGGATGCTGCCCAAGGTCACCTCACTTCCGATGGGTGTTCCCCGGCCGCGGATGCTGCGCGTCCTGCGGGGTTTCGATCCCGACATCGTGCATCTGGCCTCGCCGGCGTTGCTCGGCTACGGCGGGCTGATCGCGGCGCGGCGCCTCGGTGTCCCCACCGTCGCCGTCTATCAGACCGATGTGGCCGGTTTCGCCGCCAGCTACGGAGTGCCCCTGGCTGCGGTGCCGGTGCGGGCCTGGATGCGCCATCTCCACCGCCTGGCCGACCGCACCCTGGCGCCCTCGACCGCGGCGATCGAAGACCTTCGCGCCCAGCGTGTTCCCCACGTTCACCATTGGCCACGGGGGGTCGATGTGACCGGGTTCGTCCCGTCGGCACGCGATGACCGGCTGCGCCGGACCTGGTCACCGGACGGCAAGGCGGTGGTCGGATACGTCGGACGGCTGGCCCCGGAGAAGCACGTCGAACGTCTTGCCGCCCTGGCCCATCGTGACGACGTGCAGGTGGTCATCGTCGGTGACGGCGTCGATCGGGACAGACTGCGGTCGGTGCTGCCGACCGCGGTCTTCACCGGTGCGCTGTACGGCCGGGACCTCGCCGCGGCCTACGCGAGCATGGACGTCTTCGTTCACCCGGGCGAGCACGAGACCTTCTGCCAGACGGTCCAAGAGGCGCTGGCCTCCGGGGTTCCGGTGGTGGCCCCCGACGCCGGCGGACCCCGCGACTTGGTGACCCCGTTCCGCACCGGACTGCTGCTGGCGCCGAATGAGTTCGGCCCTCGGTTGTCGGACTCGGTGGATCACCTGCTCGGCCAGCGCGATCGCTACTCCCAGGCCGCCCGGCGCAGCGTCCTGGGCCGCACCTGGCCGGTGGTCTGCGGCCGGCTCGTCGAGCACTACAACGACCTTGTGTCCGGGCGGCATCACGCCCCCGTCGAGACCCGGTCGGCGTAGCGCCGCGCCGGTCAGCCGAAGGCGAAGTACCGCAACCACACGTACGGCGCTGCCAGCGCGATTGTCAGCACGGTGACCACCGCGCCCTTGCGGCTGAACTCCCAGAAGCTGATCGGATGCCCCTCCCGGGCGGCGATGCCGAGCATCACCACGTTGGCGCTGGCGCCGACCGCGGTGAGGTTTCCGCCAAAGTCCGCGCCCATCGCCAGGGACCACCACAGTGACTGGGCCGCAACCGGATCGGCGATGGTCGTGGTCAGATCCGCGACCACCGGACTCATGGTGGCCACGTAGGGGATGTTGTCGATCACCCCGGACAGCAGCGCCGAGATCATCAGGATGCCCATGGCGGCCGGCAACGCGTTGCCTCCGGTGGCCTGACCCGCCAACTGCGCGATCTGGCCGATGACTCCGGTCTTGACCAGGGCTCCGACCAGGATGAAGAGCCCGGCGAAGAACAGCAGGGTCTCCCACTCAACGCTGTCCAGGTAGTGCTGCGGTTCGACTCCGGTGATCACGATGAGAACTGCCGCGCCGAGCAGGGCCGCCACGGCCGGTTCGATGTGGGTGATCGAGTGGGTGAGGAACACGGCGAACACCACCGCCAGCACTACCAGGCACTTGATCAGCAGCCGGACGTCGCGGATGGCCTCGCGTTCGTTGAGCGACATCACCTCTTGGGCCCGGTCTGATTCCACGGTGAATGAGCCCCGGAAGATCAGCGGGAGCAGGGCCAGGAACACTGCGAGCACGATGAGGACCAGCGGGGCCATATGTACCAGGAAGTCGTTGAAGGACAAGCCCGCCCGGCTGGCGATGATGATGTTGGGAGGGTCGCCGACCAGGGTGGCCGCGCCGCCGATGTTGGATGCGAAGACCTCGGCGATCAGGAACGGAACCGGGTTGACACCCAGGCGTTCGCAGACCAGCAGGGTGACCGGGGCGATGAGCAGGACCGTGGTGACATTGTCGAGCAGGGCCGAGGCGACCGCGGTGATCAGGGCCAGCAGGATCATCACCCGCAGGGCCGAACCTTTGGCACGTTTGGCCGCCCAGATGGCGGTGTACTCGAAGACCCCGGTGCGGCGCAGGACGCCGACGATCACCATCATGCCCAGCAGCAGGAAGATGACGTTCCAGTCGATCCCGGTCTCGTGGGAGTAGAACATGTCGTCGGATCCGGCGATCCCAGCCGCCGCGATGACGGCGGCCCCGCCGAGTGCGGCCTTCACCTTGTTGATGCGTTCGGTGGCGATCAGCAGGTAGGAGACCAGGAAGACGGCCAGCGCGAAGATCGCTACGGCGCTCATGGGGCGCTCAACGGTTTCCCAGGGCGACTTCCAGCAGCCGGGAGGCTGTGATCACCCCGATGAGGCGGTCCTCGGCAACGACCGCGACCAGTGGAGAGTGCGCCTGAGCCATGATGGCGGCGACCTCGATGATGGTGTCGTCGGCGTTGGCCACGGCCATCGCTGGCAGCGACTTCGGCAGCACCTGGTCGACGGACTTGCCGCTCAACTTCTCGGCGACCCGGTCAGCGGTGAGTTCACTGAGGACCCCGGCCAATGCGGGATCGTCCTGGACGTATGCCGGCACCAGCAGGCCGACCACCTGGGAAGCGGGCAGGATGTGCCGCGGGACGCCCGCAGCATCGGTGATCACCAGACCGGGCAACCGGTGCTGGGCGACCAGGCGCGCCGCCTCGATCGCATTGGAATCGCCCCGGACGACCGGGAACTCCTCGATGAGTTGTTCGGCGCGCACGGGTGAACTCTAGAGTCTCCGCTCAGCGGGCACGGCCGTTCGGAACGGAGAGTCGGATGATCTTCATCCACGCCGAAGCGACCTGTGTGGGCAGCGGCCCGGTGGTGTAAGTCAGGCCGTATCGCTCGAACACCTCCCGCACCTTCGGGGCGATCTCCTGGTAGCGGTTGCTGGGCAGGTCCGGAAACAAGTGGTGTTCGATCTGGTAGGACAGGTTGCCGGTCATGAAGTGCAGGGCGGGGCCGCCGGAGATGTTGGCCGATCCGAGCATCTGGCGCAGATACCACTCGCCGCGGGTCTCGCCCTCGATCGAGTCCTTGGAGAAAGTCTGGACGCCGGCGGGGAAGTGGCCGCACATGATAACCGAATGCGTCCACAGGTTGCGGACCAGATTCGCGGTGAGGTTGGCCGCCAGAGTGGTCAGCGCCGACGGGCCGGACAGCAACGGGTGCAGCACGTAGTCGCGGGTGGCCTGCCGGCGGATCTTGGCCAGCACCTTCCTGCCCCGACTGACGAAGTCCTTCTTGTCGGTCCGACCCTTGAGGTACTTGCCGACCTCGAGGTCGTAGAACGCGATTCCGTACTGGAAGAAGCAGGCGTTCACGGCGTTGGACAGCGGCTGCACCAGATACATCGGCTTCCAGGGCTGTTCCTCGTCGACACGCATGATTCCGTAGCCCAGGTCGTTGTCGCGGCCGCGGACGTTGGTGTAGGTGTGGTGCAGTTCGTTGTGGGAGTGCTTCCAGAGTTCCGCCGGCGAGGCGTTGTCCCATTCCCAAGTGGTGGAGTGGATCTTCGGGTCGCGCATCCAGTCCCACTGGCCGTGCATGACGTTGTGGCCGATCTCCATGTTCTCGATGATCTTGGAGACCGACAGGCCCGCAGTTCCGATGAGCCAGGCGGGCGGGAACAGCGAGAACAGCAGAATCGCCCGGCTGCCTAGCTCGAGTCTGCGCTGGCTGTCAATGACTTTGCGGATGTAGGCGGCATCGCGCCCACCGCGGCTCGCGACGATCTGGTCGCGGATGGCGTCGAGTTCGGCGCCGAGGTTCTCGATGTCGCTATCGTTCAGGCCGGCGGTCGCAGCGGTGTGTTCCAGCAGTGCGGTCATGTCGGATTCCTTTCTAGAGTTCGATATCGCAGGGGCCCGCCGCGGCGGAGACGCAGGTCTGCACGATGACTCCGTCGCCTTCGGCGGCGGCGGTGGTGATCTGTCCGGTGCGCAGGTCACGCACCGCGCCACGGCGCAGCGGGGCGACACAGCCGTAGCAGACGCCCATCCGACAGCCCGAGGGCATCAGCACCCCCGCGGACTCGCCTGTCTCCAAGAGGCTTTCGGTTCCATCGTTGTCGGCGCGGGCGCCGGTGGCGGAGAAGTTCACGCTGCCTCCGTCGCCGGCGGCGATGACCGACGGCCGAAACCGCTCGGTGTGCAGACGATCGGCGATACCTGCTGTCGCCCAGTGGGTTTCCAGGGCGTCGAGCAGTCCGACGGGCCCGCACGCCCAGGTCTGCCGTTCGGCGAGATCGCCGACGAGATCGGTGAGGGCGTCGATACCGAGCGCGCCGTTTGTGTCGGTGTGAATCTCGACGAGCCGAATCCGGCTCTGCGCAGCCAGCCTTCGCAGCTCGCCGCCGAAGATGACCTCGGCCTTGGTGGGCGCGCTGTGCAAGACGACGATGTCGGATGTGCCCCGGTGGGGCATGTTGCGCAGCATTCCCATCACCGGGGTTATGCCGCTGCCGGCGGTGACGAACAGGATCTTCGCGGGGGCCGGTGTGGGGAGGGTGAATTCTCCGGACGGCTGATCGAGGTGCAGAACGCTCCCCACGGTGACCCGCCGCACCAGGTAGTTGCTCACCAGACCGTCGGGTATCGCCTTCACCGTGATGCTGATGCAGCCGTCGGGCCGTCCGATGCCGGAGGTCAGCGAGTAGGCCCGCCATTGCCGCACGCCGTCGACGTCGACCCCGACCCGGACGTACTGGCCGGGAACGTGGGCGCGCCATCCGCGGCCGGGCCTGATCACCAGTGTGACCGCGTCGCGGGTCTCGGGGTTGACGGCCACGATCCGTCCGCGCAGGGCGGAGCTGGAGCTCAGCGGGTCGATCAGGTCGAGATAGTCGGCGGGAACGAGGGGGGTGGTGAGCCGCTCGGCGAACTGCAGCACACGCCCGCGCAGGGTGGTGTGGGCTGGTTTGGTGCGGGGGGCGGTCGTGGTCATATACCCACCATCCCTGGCCTTGAAGACAAAGTCTTGACCCTCAAGGGTGGAAAAATTCGACTAATTTGTTCTCTATGAACAAAGGGGGATCGGATCGGGGACGGCTTTCCGGGCTGGCGTTGGACCCGGAGGTGATCGGGGCATTGGAGGCGGTGCTGCCCCGGATGGCTCAGCGCACGGTGGACGCGATCATCGCCGAAGTGCCCGCCTACACCGACCCCTTCAGCGGGCAGATGGGCCAGAACATCGAGAACGCGGTGCAGACCTCGTTGGCGGCTTTTCTTCGTCTGGTGACGTCGGTGGATGACTCCGATCCGGGTGTTCAGATGTCCCCGGCCATTGACGGCGCCTACGAACTGGGGCGGGGGGAGGCCCGCAACGGCCGTTCCATGGACGCACTGCTGGCCGCCTATCGGGTCGGCGCGAGGGTGGCTTGGCGGGAGTTGTCGGCGACCGCCGTGAGCGCCGGCCTGCCCGCCACCACCGTCGCGCGATTCGCCGAACTGGTCTTCGCCTACATCGATGAGCTGTCGGCGTCCAGCGTTTCGGGTCATGCCGACGAGTCGGCTACCGAAGGCCGGGTCCGTCAGCGCTACCTCGACCTGCTCACCGCCCAATTGCTCGCCGGCGATCCCCCCGAGGTGCTGCGCAGCAGCGCCGAGCGTGCCAATTGGCCGGTTCCGCAAACACTTACGGCGATCTTGTTGCCGGCGTCGAGCGCCCGTGGCCTGACGGCCCTGCTGAGTTCGGAAGTGTTGCAGGCCAACGAGGGTCTGCCCGAATTGGACCCCGCCGAGTCCTGGTCGGCCGTGCTGGTGCCCGATGTGCACGGTGACCGGAGACCGGTCCTGATTTCCGTCTTGGGCGGGCGCGGCGCGGTGGTCGGACCCGCCCGGCCGTGGCTGCTGGCGCGGGGCTCGTTCGGACGTGCGGTGCGGGCCCGGCACCTCCTCAGTGACGCCGGCTGCGTCGACACCGACGAGCATCTGGTCGAGATCGTGCTGGGCGCCGACCCCGAGGCGGTCGCCGACCTTCGCCGTCGGGCTCTGGAGCCGCTGGCGGACCTGAGGCCCGCTACGGCGCAACGCCTTACCGAGACACTGCGCTCGTGGCTGCTGCACCAGGGCCAGCGAGATGCGGTCGCGGCCGATCTGTTCGTCCACGCCCAGACCGTGCGCTATCGGATGAACCAGTTGCGCGATCTCTATGGCGAGCGACTGGGGGACCCGCAGACGATCCTGGAACTTACTGTGGCTCTGGGGATACCGACTCCGGCCGCCGAGATGCTCCCGGAGCGGACCTCTTCATGACGGCGCGGCCGATGGGCGGCGCCGAATCGGCGGTGGCGTAAGTTCGGGCCGTGAGCCGAAACCCGTTCGACCCCGACCTGTGGGCGCCCGTGGAGGGCTTCGAGGATCTGACCGACATCACCTATCACCGCCATGTGCGCGACGGGGTGCCGGAGCCGACGGTGCGGGTGGCCTTCGACCGCCCGGAGGTGCGCAACGCCTTCCGGCCGCACACCGTCGACGAGCTGTACCGGGTGCTGGACCACGCCCGGATGTGGCCCGAGGTCGGTGTGGTGCTGCTCACCGGCAACGGGCCGTCGTCCAAGGACGGCGGGTGGGCCTTCTGTTCGGGAGGCGACCAGCGCATCCGCGGCCGCAGCGGGTACCAGTACGCAGCCGGGGACACCGCCGACACCGTCGATCCGGCCAGGGCCGGGCGGCTGCACATTTTGGAAGTTCAGCGGCTGATCCGTTTCATGCCCAAGGTCGTCATCTGCCTGGTCAGCGGATGGGCGGCCGGCGGTGGGCACAGCCTGCACGTCACCTGCGATCTGACTCTGGCCAGCCGTGAGCACGCCCGGTTCAAGCAGACCGACGCCGACGTGGGAAGTTTCGACGGCGGCTACGGCAGCGCCTACCTGGCCAAGCAGGTGGGGCAGAAGTTCGCGCGGGAGATCTTCTTCCTGGGCGAGGCCTACACCGCCGAGCAGATGCATCAGATGGGAGCGGTCAACCGCGTCGTGGACCACGCCGAGTTGGAAACGACCGGACTGCAGTGGGCCGAGAAGATCAATGGCAAGTCACCACAGGCCCAGCGGATGCTGAAGTTCGCTTTCAACCTGCTCGACGACGGACTGGTCGGCCAGCAGATCTTCGCCGGCGAGGCCACCCGGCTGGCTTATATGACCGACGAGGCCGTGGAGGGCCGTGACGCTTTTCTGGAAAAGCGCGACCCCGACTGGAGCCGATTCCCGCGCTACTTCTGACAGCGCCCAGATACTCCGGGGAAACACCATGCCCGTCGGCCGACTCCTTCGCGACGGCGACGTCGACGATCTCCGCGCTGGCCGGTGGACCGGTCCGCGGTGGAGCGACTACCGGGTGGAGCGGTACATGCGCGAGGCCGAGATCACCTAGATCTTGCAGGGCACCAATCAGATTCAGCGATTGGTGATCGCCCGGGGCCTCCGAGCGGTTAGGTAGAGCCCGGGGGCTCCGGGCGGGCAGAGAGGAAAGAGGATGAGCGATCACGACGTCAGGATGGTCATCCTGTCCACCGACGACCTGGACGGGTCCATCGAGTTCTACAGCGAGACGCTGGGCATGCCGCTGAAGTTCCGGGACGGCGCGCACTTCGCCGCACTTGACGGCGGGTCGGTGACACTGGCGTTGGCCACCGCCGTCGACCATCCGATCCCCGGACAGGTCGTGGTCGGCATCAAGACCGCCGATGTGGACGCCGCGGCGAAGGCGATCGAGGCCAGCGGCGGCGGAATCGTCAAGGGCCCCTATGACGACGCCCACGAGCGCCGTGCCGTGGTCTACGACAACAAGGGCAACGGCCTGGTCTTCTACAGCCCGCTGGCGCGGTAGGTGACTGCGATGCCGGATCGTCAACTGGAGGGCGCATCGGTCGTCGTCGTCGGCGCCAGCGGAGGTCTCGGGCGGCGCATCGCCGGGCTGTTGGCCGCTGCGGGCGCCCGACTGACCTTGGCCGCACGGAACCCACAGGGGTTGGAATCGCTGGGCTTCGAAGCCACCCCGGTCGTCGCGGACCTGCGCGACGCAGAGGCCGGTGCGGCGATCGTGAACGCCGCCCTGTCGGCGAACGGCCGGATCGACGGCTTGGTCAACGCGGCCGGGGTGGTCGCCTTCGGTCCGCTTGTCGACACCGACGACGAGGTGATCGAAGACCTGTTCCTCACCAATGTGCTCGGGCCGCTATGGCTGATCAGGGCGGCCCTGCCCGCCCTGACGGAGTCCCGCGGGTTCATCGCCAACATCAGCGCGGTGGTCGCCGAGCAGCCGCTTCCGGGCATGGCCGCCTACGCGGCGTCCAAGGCCGCGCTGAGCGCGGCGGACCAGGCGCTGAGCCGTGAGTTGCGCCGCGTGGGGATCACCGTGACCGACGCCCGGCCACCGCACACCGAGACCGGGCTTGCCCAGCACCCCATCGCCGGTACCGCGCCCCGGTTGCCTGAAGGCCTGCAACCCGAGGTGGTCGCCCGCCGGATCGTCGAGGCCATTCGCGCGGGGGAACGTGAGGTACCGGCGGAGGCTTTCGCCGCCGGCTGACCATGAACTGGCAGCAGCTGCAGCCCTTCCTTGTCGCGCTGGCGATCGGGCTGCTGCTGGGTTTCGAGCGCGAGCGCAGCCACCGTCGCCGGCTGTCGGCGGGCTCGCGGTCCTTCGCGCTGCTGTCCCTGCTGGGAGCCGTTGCCGCGGCGTTCGGGCATTGGGTGGTGCTGGTGGGGCTGTTCGGGGTGGCGGCGTTGATGGCGCTGGCCTACTTCCGCACCAACGACGAGGACCCCGGAACCACCACCGAGATCGCCGCCCTGGTCACCTACCTGCTCGGTGCGCTGGCCTACACCAGGCCCGCCGTCGCGGTCGCCCTGGCCGTCCTGGTCGCCGGGTTGTTGCTGTCCAAGGAAAGGATCCACCGCTTCGCCCGGGACATCGTCAGCGAGGTCGAACTCGAGGACGCCATCAAGTTCTTCGTGGTGGCGTTCGTCATCCTGCCGCTGCTCCCCGACCGACCGCTCGGACCCTACGGCGTGCTCAATCCGTCGAAGGTGTGGCTGCTGGTCGTGCTGCTCACCGGCATCGGGTGGGTCGGCTATATCGGCGTGCGCGCGCTCGGGCCGCAGCGGGGCCTGCTCGTCACCGGGCTGGCCGGCGGGTTCGTCTCGGCCACCGCCACCACCGCGTCGATGGGCCGGATCGGCCGCACCGCTGAGGACCCGCGGGTGCCGCTGGCCGGCGCGCTGGCTGCCAGCCTGGCCACCTTCCTGCAGCTGCTGGTCGTCATCGCCTACGTCGACCCCGCGCTGCTTCGCCGGCTGTGGCTCCCGGTGGTGGTGGGGGCCGCCACGCTCATGGTCGTGGCCGCCGTCGTCTACCGGCGGGCTCGATCCCATCCGGACGACACCGAGGCGCCGATCCCGGCCGGGCGGCCGTTCGCGCTTCGCCCTGCGCTGATCCTGGCGGCCGTCCTGGTGTTCGCCCTGCTGATCGGTCGCTGGGGCGCCGACTTGCTGGGTCCGCAAGGCGCGGTGCTGGGGGCGTTCGCCGCCGGCCTGGCCGACGCCCACGCCGGCTCGGTGGCCGCCGCCACCCTGGCCGCGGCCGGGGACATCACCGCCGACACCGCATTGGTGGCCATCGCTGCTGCACTGGGCTCCAATCTGCTCGTCAAGATCGGGTTGGCCTTCGCCGCGGGCGGTCGCCGCTTCGGGCTCGGCTTCCTCGCCGCAATGGCTGTCCCCACCCTCGCGTTCGGTGCCGCGTTGGCCGCCGCACTCGCGGTTGGCTGATCGCGCGATCCTGGCGCCGTCGGGTGCGACAATCCCCGTCATGGCAGAGGACGAGGGGGGCATCGACCCCCCGATGCACGAACTGAGATCCAAGGGTCTCAAGAAGGGGTCGATCTCGCTGATCGGCGCCGTGGCGATCGGTCTGGCCGCAACCGCACCGGCCTACTCGCTGACCGGGGCTTTGGGTCACGGCGCCGATGAAGCCGGCTACCAGATGCCGATCGTCTTCATCCTGGCGGTCATCCCGATGTACTTCATCGCACTGGCCTACAAGCACCTCACCGATGCCGCTCCCGACGCAGGAACCGTGTTCACCTGGGGATCCAAGGCGATCATGCCGCATATCGGCTGGATCGGCGGCTTTGCGTTGATGCTCTCCAGCATCCTGGCCGGTGTCGGCGCCGCGGGGATCACCGTGAACGCGGCGACCGTTGCCTTCAAGATCGAGGACCCACCGGAATGGCTCAAGGTCGCTATCGCTGCCGTCTTCATCCTCATCACCACCTGGCTGGTCGCCCGCGGCGCCGAAGAGTCCTCGCGGACCACCCTGGTCCTGACCGTCGTCCAGTACGGCGGATTGGGCCTGTTCGCGGCGATCCTGGGAATCAACATCATCCGCCAGAACCACAACCCGACCGCCGAACCGTTCTCCTGGCAGTGGTTCAACCCGTTCGCAATCAGCAGTTTCAGTGCTCTGCTCGGGGGCTTCCTGGTGGCCGTCTTCATCTTCTGGGGTTTCGACGCCGCCCTGTCGATGTCGGAGGAGACGCAGGGAACCGCCGAGGAGTCAGGTCGCAGCGGAGTGACGGCGATCCTGATCACTGTGATCACCTACGTGGTGTTCAGCGTGGCCGCCTTGGCCTACGCCGGTATCGATGATGACAGCCCAGGAAGCCTGACCAACAGGGCCAATATCGATGACATCTTCTCAAGCCTGGCCCGCGACGCTGTCGGGTCGGGCGGTGCCCTCATCGCCGCGGTGATCGTCGGACTCTCGGCCTTCTCGGCCACCCTGTCCACGGTGATGGCGACTGTGCGCGGGGTGCTGTCGATGGCCGCGTACAAGGCGCTGCCCAGCAGGTTCGCCTCGGTCGACGAGGTCCGGCAGACCCCGACGTTCGCGACGTGGTTCATCGGCCTGACCACGCTGGCCATCTATGGCGGGCTGGTGGTGGTCAGCGACTCGATCGTCGAGGACACCGTTTACAGCGTCGGCATCGCCATCATGACCTACTACACGGTGGTCGCGGTGTCCTCGGTGATCTACTTCTGGGACACCGCCTTCGGCAACTGGCGCACCGCGCTCGAACAGGTCGTCCTGCCCGCCATCGGCGCACTGGTGCTTATCCCGGTGGGCCTGATCCAGGCCTATGAGATGGCCAACCCGGAATACGGGTCGAGCGGATCGCTGGCCGGGATCGGCACGGTCTTCGTCATCGGCGTTTTCAGCCTTTTCGTCGGCGTGCTGCTGATGATCTTCTGGAACCTCAAGGCGCCGGAGTTCTTCCGCGGCGAGACCCTGGCCCGAGAGCGAACGCACCGCCGTGCGGCCGACGGGGCGCCCGGGCCATCCTGACGGATCGCCTAAGATAGATTAGGCAAGCCTAAATTGACGGGGGTGAAATGACCGACTTGCTGGCGGCGTCGGGACCGGATGTGTCCGCCCAGCTGTTGGGCAGCGGCCTGATCGGGCTCCGGGAGGGCCTGGAGGCGGGCATCGTCGTCATGATCCTGATCGCGTTTCTGGTCAAATCGGACCGGCGTGATGCGCTGAAGTGGGTCTGGCTGGGTGTGGGCGGCGCGATCGCGGTCACCGTCGGGGTGTTCCTGGCGATTCTGTATAGCGCCTATTCGGTCAGCGGTCTGGCCGCAGAGGCTGTCGCCGGCGTCGCGTCCCTGCTCGCCGTGGTGATCGTGACGTCGATGGTGCTGTGGATGCACCGCGCCGCAGCGGGGCTGTCCGGTGACCTGAAAGCCGGGATGTCCAAGGCGCTGGAAACCGGGGCGCTGGCCATCGTCATGCTGTCCTTCCTGGCCGTCGGACGCGAGGGCGTGGAGACCGGGCTGTTCATGGCCGGGTACGCCGAGGCGACCACGGCGTGGCCGCTGGTGGGACTGCTGATCGGCGTGGGTGGCGCCGCGGCGATCACCTGGGGCATGTACGCCGGTGCGGTCCGGATCAACCTGTCGAAGTTCTTCACCTACACCGGGGTGTTCCTCATCGTGGTGGCGGCCGGCATCCTGTCCTACGGCATCGGGGCGCTGCAGACCGTCGGCTGGCTGCCGGGGCTGGGGCAGCACGCCTTCGACATCAGCACCTGGATCAATTGGAACTCCTGGTACGGCGAGACCGTCCAGGGAATCTTCAACATCACCCCGACCCCCACGGTGCTGCAGCTGGTGGGCTGGCTGGCCTACCTATCGATCGTGCTCACCCTTTTCCTGCGGCCCGCTCCTGCCCCCGGGAGCCCGGCCACCTCCGCAA
>JACJWN010000016.1 GCA_020637165.1 Mycolicibacterium sp.
CCGAGGAGAAGCTGTGTTGACCACCTCTCGTCTGACATCCAAGGTCGCACTCCTGGCCGGGACGGCCGCCATCGTCGGTATGGCGACCATGACCGCCTGCGGCAGCGACAAGGAGACCCCGAACGACACCAAGGCCCCCACCAGCGCCCCCCAGTCGCCGGCCTCGCTGACGCCCACCGAGAAGAAGAACGTTGGCTCGTTCGCACCGTCCATGACGGCGGACAAGGCCCCGACCCGGGTGCCCGGCAGGGAAGGCAGACTGCGGCCATAGCTCCGCTGTCCGCGTGGGTCGGCGCCGCGCCACATGAAACTGTCCAGGGACGTGCTGCCCCTCGGAAGCTTCAACACCGGGACTGCCGTCCAGAACCGACCGCGAACCGCGGAACAGTTCACGTATCAGATCGGCCTACAATCGCAACCATGAGGTTCTTCGGGCGTTTGCTCACTGTCGCCGCCGTCCCTGCCGCCGCTGCGGCCGTTGTCACCGCCGCGCCGGCACAGGCAGACCCCGACATCGACTTCGCCAACCAGCTGCACTCCTACGGCATCTACGGGCAGCGCGACTACAACGCGTGGCTCGGCAAGATCGCCTGCAAACGACTGGACCGCGGAGTTGACCCCGACGCCTACGCATCGGAGGCGTTCATCGCCCGCAACCTTGCCAGGGACACCACCCAGACCCAGGCCTGGCAGTTCCTCGGCGCGGCCATCAGCATCTACTGCCCGGGCAATATCGCCGTCCTGCAAAACGCGGCCCGCTGACTCTGCGATCCGGTCCGAGGGAATCCGGTCTGAGGGTTTGCCGACGCCGACGGTGACGTCGGTCGGCATTCCTTACACGGGAGTGACCATCGGGGATTCCGGCGGGCGCGTAGAGCCCGGATCGTCTTCAATGGACGGGGGCGAGGAAAGCCCGGGGAACATGGAGCGGAAGTTGCGCGCAGTTAACACTTCGCCGGTCGGTGGTGGGGCCGCCCCGGTCGGCCTGGTGCCTGCGGCGCCGGGGCCCGAGTTCGAGTTCTGGCGCAGCGGAGTGCGCCAGCGGGCACTGGCCCACGTCGCTGAGTTCGTGCAGAACCGTTGCCTGCCGCAACTGACCCGCACCGGGGTCGAGGTCACCGGCGACGTGTTGACCGGGCTTCTCGACGGCGGCAAATGCCTGCGGTCGACCTTCATGTACCTGGGCTGGCTGTGCGGTGGAAAGACCGACCGGACCCGTCTGGACGGCACCGCCGACGATGCCGCCGCCCTGCGGGCCTCAGCCGGTCTGGAGTTGCTGCACGCGTTCGCGTTGCTGCAGGACGACGTCATGGACGATTCCCCGCTGCGGCGTGGGCGGCCCGCGGCGCACGTACGCTTCGATCGGTGGCATCGTGAGAACGGATTGTCCGGTTCGCCGGAGCGCTTCGGCGTCTCGCTGGCGATCCTGCTCTCCGATCTGTGCCTGGTCTGGGCCGAGCAAATGATGCGCGACAGCGGGGTGCCCGCCGAGGCGCTGGCCCGGGCCTGGCCGCACTACGACGCCATGCGGATCGAACTGGCAGTCGGACAATGCGCCGACGTGGCCAACGACGCCGGGGCGCTGCCCACCCTGGATGCGGTGCTCGACGTGGCCCGACGCAAATCGGGCAACTACACGGTCCGGCGGCCGCTGGAGATCGGTGCGGCGATGGCGGGTCGCGACGATCTGATCGGCGCACTCGGCGCCTACGGCAGCGCCGTGGGAGAGGCATTCCAGATGCGCGATGACATCCTCGGGGTGTTCGGCTCGCCGTCGGTGACCGGCAAGCCCGCCGGCGGTGATCTCGCTGAGCGCAAGGCCACCAGCGTGGTGGTGGCCGCCCAGCGGATGGCGACCCCGGCGATCCGCCGTCAGTTCTCCGATCTGATGGCCGCCGAGGATCTCGACGACGCCGATATCTCCCGGTGGCGTTCGCTGATTGTCGCCACTGGGGCGCCGGAGTGGATCGAGGAACTGATTGCGGCTCGGGTGGCGGATGCCCAACGGCAGGTGTGCGACGACCGGATCGACGAGTGGGTGCAGCGGACCCTGGCCGATATGGCCACGGCCTGCACGCTGCGCATGACCTGACGGCGAGAGATTTGGACGGCGAGAGATTTGGGCACGAGAGATTTGGGCACGAGAGATTGGGTTGAGTGATGCGAACCGTTCCAGGTAGTACCGACCACGTCGTCGTGGTGGGAGCCGGGCTTTCCGGGCTGTCGGCGGCCCTGCAGCTGGCCGGGCGCGGGCGGTCGGTCACCGTCGTTGAGCGGCATGGGTTCCCGGGTGGACGGGTCGGCCAGGCCGACATCCGCGGCTATCGGATCGACACCGGGGCCACCGTACTGACCATGCCGGACATCATTGAGGAGGCCTTCGATGCCGTCGGCGCCTCGATGGCCGACCACCTCGACCTGATGCCGCTGGACCCGGCCTACCGGGCCTCGTTCGCCGACGGCAGCACCCTGGACGTGCACACCGACGCCGCGGCGATGACCGCGGCCATCGAGAAGTTCGCCGGGGCCGAGCAGGCCGCCGGCTATCAGCGGCTGCGGCAGTGGCTGACCCAGCTCTACACCCTGGAGATCGACGGTTTCATCGGATCCAACTTCTCCTCGCCGCTGTCGTTGCTGACCCCCCAGCTGGCCCGGTTGGCCGCCCTGGGCGGATTCCGCGGCTGGGAGAAGATGGTGGGCCGCTTCATCACCGACGAGCGGGTGCAGCGGATCTTCACCTTCCAAGCGCTCTACGCGGGCGTACCGCCGCAACAGGCGCTGGCCGCCTACGCGGTGATCGCCTATATGGACACCGTCGCCGGGGTGTACTTCCCACGCGGCGGCATGCGGGCGGTCCCCGAGGGCCTGGCCGCCGCCGCGGCCGCGGCCGGCGTGCAGTTCCGGTACGGCTCCAGCGTCACCCGCCTGGAGCGGTCCGGTTCGCGGGTCAGCGCGGTGTGCACCGACTCCGGCGACCGGATCGCCTGCGACGCGGTTGTTCTCACCACCGAGCTGCCGCTGACCTACCAGCTGCTGGGCCGCGCGCCCCGTCGCCCCATCGCCCTGCGGCCGGCTCCCTCGGCTCTGGTCATGCACGTCGGCATCCCCGCGGTCGGGGACGCCTTGGCGCATCACAACATCAGCTTCGGGGGGAAGTGGTCGCAGACCTTCGACGAGATCATCGACCGGGGCGTGCTGATGAGCGATCCGTCGCTGCTGGTCACCAGGCCGACCGCGGGTGACCCCAGCCTCGCCCCGGCAGGCCGCGACCTGCTCTACGTGTTGGCGCCCTGCCCGAACCTCGAGGTGGGGAAGATCAACTGGACCGCCCAGGGTGACCGCTACGCCCGGCAGGTGCTCGACTGCGCGGTCGACCGGCTGATTCCCGAACTGGCCACCTCCGTTCTCGACGACGCCGACGTCCTTGACGTCGTCACCCCGGCGGACTGGGCCCGCCAGGGTATGACGGCGGGCACGCCCTTCGCCCTGGCGCACACCTTCCCTCAAACCGGGCCGTTCCGCCCCGCCAACCTGGTTCGCGGTGTCGACAACGCGGTGCTGGCCGGCGGGTCGACAGTGCCCGGGGTCGGCGTGCCGACGGCGCTGCTGTCCGGCCGATTGGCCGCCGAGCGGATCACCGGGCCCCCTGGGCGCCCCGCCGTGCGCACCATCACCGGCTCGGCCAAGCGGGTGGGGGCATGATCAACACCGAACTGCACGCCGCCGGGATCTCCGACGAGCGCCTGCGCGAGTCCTACCGGTACTGCCGCCGGCTCAACGCCGAGCACGGACGCACCTACTTCCTTGCGACCCGGTTGCTGACCCCGTCGCAACGGCCGGCGGTGCATGCGTTGTACGGATTCGCCCGCTACGCCGACGACATCCTCGACGACCTGCAGTCCGACGCGAGCGTCGACGAACGGGCGGCGCGGCTCGAACGGCTGGCATCGAAGTTTGTCGACGGCGACGAGGCCAGCGAACCGGTGCTGCCCGCGGTCCTGCACACCGCCCGCACCTACCAGATCCCGCTGGGCCTGTTCGACGAGTTCCTGGCGTCGATGCGGATGGACCTGACCGTGACGGACTATCCGGACCGGGCCGCACTCAACGCCTACATGCGCGGATCGGCAGAGGTGATCGGCCTGCAGATGCTGCCCATCCTGGGCACGGTGGGCCCGCTGCGCGACGCCGAGCCCGCGGCCGAAGCTCTGGGCCGGGCCTTCCAGCTGACCAATTTCCTGCGGGATGTCAACGAGGACCTGCAGCGCAACCGCGTCTACCTGCCGGCCGACGAGTTGGCCGCGTTCGGGGTGGACCGCGACCTTCTGCTGTGGTGTCAGCGCAACGCCCGCACCGATCCCCGGGTCCGTCAGGCGCTGGTCTCCCAGCACGCGATCACCCGGGCCATCTACCGGGAGGCGCACAAGGGCATTGCCCTGCTGGCGCCACAGTCCCGGCCGTGCGTCACCGCGGCATTCACCCTGTACTCGGAGATCCTCGACCGGATCGAGGAGACAGACTTCGCGGTGTTCAGCGAACGGGCGTCGGTCGGCATGGGCCGTCGACTGCAGGTGTTCACCGGCGGACTGGTCCGGGCCCGGCGGGCCCGCCGGGCCGCGGCCGCCTGAGTCTCGGGTCCGATACTGAGTCGTGGTCTCATGCTGAGTCGTGGTCTGATGGGGGCCTGATGGACAAGTGGCAATATCTGCTGCTCCTCGGGGGCTGCCTGCTGATCACCCTGCCGTTGGAGTTCCTCGGCGGCGGTGTCTACCGGCAGCCGCGTCGGTTGGCCCGGTCACTGGCTCCGGTTCTGGTGGTGTTCCTGGTATGGGACGCGATCGCCATCGTCGCCGACGTCTGGCACTACAACCCGCAATACATCAGCGGTATCAACGTGCCGTTCATGCCACTGGAGGAATTTTTGTTCTTCATCGTGATCCCGATCTGTGGGCTGCTGACGTACACGACGGTCAGCGCGGGCCTGGTGTGGTTGCGGCAGTTGCGGGACAAGACGGCCGAACGGAGCCGCCGGTGACCGGACTGGGATACACGCTGCCCGCGGTGCTGTCGGTGATCGTGGTGTGCGTGCTGGAGTTGAAGGTGCTGCGCACCGGGCTGTTCCGCAAGCCGGCCTACTGGATTTCGATGCTGATCGTGCTGGGTTTCCAAGTTCCCGTCGATGGCTGGCTGACCAAGCTGTCCGCCCCGATCGTGCTCTACAACGAGAGGCACAACTCCGGTCTGCGCTTCCCGTGGGACATTCCGGTGGAGGACTTCCTGTTCGGTTGGTCGCTGGTGACCGCCGTGCTGTTGCTGTGGGTCAAGCAGGGCCAGTCCCAGAAGAGCGGGAGCCAGCGATGAGCGGAATGCCCAAGGCGGGCCTGCGCCGGGCCGAGGTCCCGGAAGCCTTCGACGTCGGTGCGGCGGCCTATGACCGGCTGGTCGGGGCCAATCCGGGCTACCACGACCATCTGCGGATTTCGGCGCGCCGGATGCGGATTCCCGGGGGCGGGCGGGGATTGCGCCTGCTCGACGCCGGTTGCGGAACGGGCGCGTCGACCGCTGCGCTACTCGAGGCCGCGCCGCACGCCGAGATCGTCGCGGTGGACGCCTCGGCGGGCATGCTGGAGCAGGCGGCGGCCAAGACCTGGCCGGACACGGTGCGCTTCGTGCACACCCCGATCGAGGCGCTCGCCGAGGCCGGGGTCGAAGGGCCTTTCGACGGCATCCTGGCCGCTTACCTGCTGCGCAACCTCGCCGATCCGGACTCCCAACTGCGCCGGTTCCGCGACCTGCTGCGCCCGGGCGCGACGCTGGCGGTGCACGAGTACTCGGTGCGCGATTCCGCAGCGGCCCAAGCGATCTGGAACGCCGTCTGCTGGGCGATCATCATTCCCGCGGGCCGGCGCAAGACCGGTGACGGCACCCTCTACCGCCATCTGTGGCGCAGCGTGAACACCTTCGACGGTGCCGCGGACTTCCAGCGCCGCATGGTCGCGGCGGGTTTCACCGGCGTGCACAGCGAAACGATGCCGGGCTGGCAGCGCAATATCGTGCACACTTTCCTGGCCGACGCCCCTCGATTGACAGACGCCCCTCGATTGAAAGGTCAGGGATGAAAGATCCCCGCCGGGTCATCCACCCCGGTCCGTCCGGGCTGCCCCATGCCGGAGCGCTGGCGGCCGTTCCGCACGTCGTGGTCATCGGAGCCGGGATCGCAGGGCTGGCGGCCGCGGCCGGACTCGCCGAACGCGGTGTCTCCGTCGAGGTCCTCGAGCGCCAGCCGAACCTCGGTGGGCGGGTGGCCGGCTGGACCGAACCGCTGGAGGACGGCCCGCTGGCCGGCACGGAGGTGGCCAACAATCGCGGCTTCCACGCCTTCTTCCGGCAGTACTACAACCTGCGCGAGTTGTTGCGGCGCAGCGATCCGCACCTGCGGCGGCTGCACGCGGTCGAGGACTACCCGCTGGTCGACGGCCAGGGCCGCCGCGACACCTTCCGCGGACTGCCGCAGAGCCCGCCGTGGAACGCGCTGGTGTTCGCGCTGCGCAGTCCGACTTTCCGGTTCCGGGACATGCTGCGGCTCAACGGGATCGCCGCGGCGCCGCTGGTCTCGGTCTCGGTACCGGGTATCTACGAGCGTCTCGACGACCGCGATGCCGGAACGTTCCTCGACCAGATCAACTTTCCGCGGGCGGCCCGTCACCTGGCTTTCGAGGTCTTCGCCCGCAGCTTCTTCGCCCGGCCGGAGCGGCTGTCGGCGGCCGAGTTGGCGGCGATGTTCCACATCTACTTCCTCGGCTCCAGCGAGGGGCTGGTCTTCGATGTGGCGGAGTCGAACTTCGACACCGCGCTGTGGAACCCGCTGGGGGACTACCTGACCGGATGCGGCGTCCGGTTCCACACCGGGGTGTCGGTCAGCTCGATCGAGTCGGGCGGTCCCAAACGGCTGCGGGTGCACGCCGACGACGGCAGGTCGATCGACGCGGACGGCGTGGTGCTGGCGGCCGATGTCGCCGGGCTGCAGGGCATCGTGGCCGCCTCGACGGGTCTGGGCGACGAGTCCTGGCGGCAGCGGGTGGCGGCCATGGAGGTCGCGCCGCCGTTCTTGGTACAACGCCTGTGGCTGGACGCGCCGGTGGAACCCGACCGCCCGGCGTTCCTTGGTACCGGCGGACTGGAACCGGTCGACAACATCAGCGTGGTGAGCAGCTACGAGCGCGAGGCCGCCGACTGGGCGCGCGCGCAGGGCGGTTCGGTGGTGGAGGTGCACTCCTACTCGGTGCCGGCGGACGCCCCGCTGGAGGGCCTGCGCGAGCGCATGCTGGCCCGCCTGCACCAGCTCTACCCTGAGACCGCGCGGGCCGGCATCGTGGCCGAGCGGATGCTCTACAAGCAGGACTGCCCGCTGTTCTCCCCGGGATCCTTCGCCGGCCGACCCACCGTCGAGACGCCGGTCGACGGCCTGATGCTGGCCGGTGACGGAATCCGTATCGACCTGCCGGTAGCCTTGATGGAGCGGGCGGCGACCACTGGCTGGTCGGCCGCCAACCGGCTGCTCGCCGACTGGGGTGTCTCCGGGCACACCCTGTATACCGTTCCCGTGCGGGGACGGTCCCCGGTGCTGCGGAAGCTGGCGGAGAAAGGCGCGCGCACGAGATGAGCCTTCATCAATGAGTCTGTGGTCACGGCTGGCCGAACGGATCCCGAAAGACTCGCCGCTGCAGGTCATTCCGAAGATCGAGTGGGCCAACCAGGCGCCGACGTATAAACAGGCCGAGCCGACGGTCATCGACGCGGCACTGCAGCGCGCGCTACGTCGCCCCAGCGGCAACTGGTACCCGTTCGCCGCCAGCACCGACGTTCGCGCCGACCGGCCGTTCGGATCGAGGGTGGCGGGCCTGGAGATCGTGGCGTGGCGCGACCAGCAGGGCGGGCTGCACGTCGGCCCGGCGTCCTGCCCGCACCTGGGGGCCGACCTGGCCACCGGCAAAGTGGAGTGTGGCGGCCTGATCTGCCCGTGGCACGGGCTGCGGCTGGAAGGCGGCCGGGAGTTCGGCTGGAAGCCGTTGCCGGCCCATGACGACGGCGTTCTGGTGTGGGTGCGCCTGGACAAGATCGGCGGCGAGGAACCGTTGGAGGCTCCGGTGCTGCCGAAGCGGCCGGCCGGCAACCGGCTGGCCGCGGTCACCCGTCTGGAGGGGGTCTGTGAGCCGCGCGACATCATCGCCAACCGGCTCGACCCTTGGCATGGGGCGTGGTTCCACCCGTACTCGTTCGCGCAACTGGAGGTCCTCGGGGCGCCCCCGGTGGACGCCGATGACGACTCCGACGTGTTCCTGGTCGCTGTCACCTTTCACCTGGGCCGGGTCGGCGTGCCGGTCATCGCGGAGTTCACCGTGCCGGAACCCCGGACCATAGTCATGCACATCGTCGACGGAGAGGGAGTGGGCAGCGTGGTGGAGACCCACGCCACCCCGATCGGCCCCGGACCCGACGGCCGGCCGCGCACCGCGGTGATCGAGGCGGTGATCGCGCAGTCCGACCGCCCCGGATTCCAGCACTCGCTGCGGGCCGCGCCGTTGATCCAGCCGCTGATGCGCTTCGCGGCCGGCCGACTCTGGCGCGACGACCTGGTCTACGCCGAGCGGCGGTACGCGCTTCGCGCGGGCGGCCAACGCTGAATTCGTTGCTGAATCGCCCCGCTGAGTCAGCGGGACCTCTTGCGCTTGAGAAAGACCAGCGCCGCCAGCGGAATAGTCATCTGCTGCGGCGACGAGGCCAGATGGGCGGCGACCGCCGATTCGAGGGTGTCGACGAAGGCGAGGGCTCTCGGGCTGCGCGGGCCGCCCTCCAGCGCGGTGGCCAAGGTGGGGAAGATCGCGGCCCGCGCGAAGCCGGCCCAAGAGGATCCCAGTGCGGCGGCGTCGCCGTCATGGCGGTAGCGCGCCCAGAACCGGTCCTCGGCGGTGAACGTCTCGAGGTGTTCCACCGAGAGTCCCTCGAACCGCCCCGACGGGGCGAACGGGGCGCGGAACTCCTCCTCGCTGCGGCCCACGGTCGGGATGGCCATCCGCGCGACCTCCTGTGGATACAGCGTGCCTACCTCGACCAGACCCTGCAGGGCGGTGAGCAGGGCCTGCATCACCCCGCCGAACCCGGGTAGCCCGGCGTCGTCGATCCCGAGGGTCAGAACCACCAGTCGTCCGCCCGGGGCGAGTTCGCGGCCGCGGAAGGCCAGGAAGTCCTGCCAGTCCAGGGCGGCCTGCTGGGTGAAAGCGCGGCGAGCGTCCGCCTCGGCGCTGTGGGCGATGTGGATGTGGTCCGGGATCGGGGCGGGCACCCGGCTCAGCCAGTGGGTGGCCCAGGAACTCCAGCCCAGCGCGATGCTCTCCGAGGGCAGGATCTGCCGGTAGAAGGATCGTCCGACCGCAGAAGGGAAGGTCGCCGAGTCCTTGGCCAGATAACTGTCCGGATCCTCGGTGAGGGTGGTGAACAAGGCGGTGAAGTCGTTGTCCGGCAGGTCGGTGTGGGCGACCAGGATTGCGTGATCCGGGCGCGTGCGCGCCCGCAGCACGGCAACCGCAGCCCCCACCGGCAGTAGGGAGTTGTATCCGTTCGCGGCCCCGTAGTCGGCGATGGCGATGGGCTGCGGCGGGGCCGGGATCGGTACCTGCGCGGCGGCCTGCTCGAAAAGCTTTGTGGCCGAGATCAACCCGGCGGCCTGCAGGCGCGAGGAGGCCGAATACGTGGCGCTCTCCATCGGCTGGGGGCGCACCACATCGCTGGACTCTCGCACGGCGTTAGCCCTTCCGGCGGTGCAACAGCAGTCCGACTGCCACGCCGACGATCAGCATCGCCGCCAGCAGCAGCCACATGGGCGAGTCCACCGTGATCCACAGTAGGCGCACGCTCTGATGGTCCCGGTTCTGCCCGATGAACACCGCCGCGAGTGCCACCAGGGCGATGGGCGCCCAGTACCGGAGGGCGAACCGGGTGACCGCGCCGCCGGGCCGCCGGTTTGAGTCGTCTGCGGACATCCGGGCCTCCTCGGGTTCTTGATCTCGACGGTAGTCTCCGCCGGGCAGTCGTGCCCATCAGGGCATACTCACCAGGATGAAGGCCGTCAGCTGCGCGCAGGGAACCTTGTCGGTGGTCGAGTTGCCCGACCCGAGTCCGGCGCGGGGCCAGCTGGTTCTGGACGTGCGGGCGTGCGGGATCTGCGGATCGGATCTGCACGCCAAGGACCACGGCGACGAACTGGCCGATGTTCTCGACGAGGTCGGCTACCACGACTGCATCCGCCGGGACACCCCGACGGTGATGGGCCACGAGTTCGCCGGCGTGGTGGCCGAACGCGGCAGTGGCACGCCGAAAGGGCTGCCGGTGGGTACGCCGGTGGTGTCCTTCCCGATGGTGCGGGCTCACGGCGGGGTGCAAATGACCGGGCTCTCGCCGCTGGCGCCGGGGGGCTATGCCGAACTCGTGCTGGTCGAGGCATCCATGACCTTCGCGGTGCCCAACGGGCTGTCCCTGGACACTGCGGCGCTCACCGAGCCGATGGCGGTGGCACTGCACGCGGTGCGGCGCAGCGAGATCACCAAGCGCGACACCGCGGTCGTCATCGGATGCGGCCCGGTCGGGTTGGCGGTCATCTGCCAGCTCAAGGCCGCCGGAGTCGGGACCATCATCGCCAGCGATCTCTCCCCGGCGCGGCGCGTGCTCGCCGCGCGGTGCGGCGCCGACATCGTCGTCGACCCGGCCGAGAACTCGCCGTACGGCGCTGCCGTCGCCGCGGGCGGCAAGAAGATGGTGACCGAATTCGCCGGGCTCGGCGAACTGGCCATCGGGTCGATGGAGAAACTTCGCAAGCTGCCGGGCTGGGAGTTCGTCTACCGTGCCACCGAAGCGCTCGGGGCGGCCGGGCCGAAACGGCCGGTGATCTTCGAGTGTGTCGGGGTGCCCGGGATGATCGACGGCGTTGTCGCCGGCGCCCCGCTGAACTCGCGGGTGATAGTCGTCGGCGTGTGCATGAACCCCGACCGGTTCCGCCCGGCGATGGCCATCGGCAAGGAGATCGACATGCGGTTCGTGTTCGGTTACACGCCGCTGGAATTCCGGGACAGCCTGCACATGCTGGCCGACGGGAAACTCGACACCTCGGCACTGGTCACCGGCAAGGTCGGTCTGGCCGGGGTGGCGGCGGCCTTCGAGGCGCTCGGCGATCCCGAGACCCACGCGAAGATCCTGATCGACCCCCGCAGCGCCGCGACGGCCCCGTGATCGGAGGTCAGTGACCCCGGGCCACCCACTCGTCGTAGTGGACGATCTCGTCGCCGATCCGGGTGGTGTCGCCGTGCCCGGTGTAGACGACGGTGTCGCTCGGCAGGACGCCGAGCTTGTCCTTGATCGAGGCCAGGATGGTGCCGAAGTCGGAGAACGAGCGGCCGGTGGCGCCCGGACCGCCCTGGAAGAGGGTGTCCCCGGAGAACACCGCGCCCAGCGCCGGGGCGTGCAGACAGGTGGATCCGGGGGAGTGGCCCGGGGTCGAGATGGCACGCAGTTCGATGCCGCCGGCGCTGAGCACCTGACCATCCTGCAGCGGGCGGAATTCCTTGTCGCCGTGGGTCATCTCCCACAACATCGCGTCCGCCGGGTTCAGCAGGATCGGCGCGTCGAGATCTGCACCCAGTTGCGGGGCGACGGTGATGTGGTCGTTGTGGCCGTGGGTGCAGACGATCGCGACGACGTGGCGGCCGGCCACCGCTTCCTCGATGGCCTTCGCGTCGTGGGCGGCGTCGATCACGATCACCTCCGAGTCGTCGCCGACGATCCAGACGTTGTTGTCGACCTCCCAGCTGCCGCCGTCGAGCTCGAAACTGCCGCGGGTGACCACCCGTTGGATGCCGCCGGGGCTCACCACACCACCACCGAGCGCAGCACCTGTCCGGCGTGCATCTTCGCGAAGGCGTCCTCGACCCCGTCCAGACCGATGCGCTCGGAGACGAACTTCTCCAGCGGAAGCCGGCCCTGCCGGTGCAGCGCGATCAGGGTTGGGAAGTCCCGCTCGGGCAGGCAGTCGCCGTACCAGGACGACTTCAGCGATCCGCCGCGGGCGAAGAAGTCCACCAGCGGCATCTCCAACGTCATCTCGGGGGTCGGAACACCCACCAGCACGACGGTTCCGGCCAGATCGCGGGCGTAGAACGCCTGCTTCCACGTCTCGGGGCGGCCGACGGCGTCGATCACCACGTCGGCGCCGTCACCGCCGGTCAGATCGCGGATCGTCTCGACCACGTCGAGTTCGCGGGCGTTGATGGTGTGGGTGGCGCCGAATTCGCGGGCCCAGTGCAGTTTGGTGTCGTCGGTGTCGACGGCGATGATCTGCCGCGCGCCGACCAGATTCGCCCCGGCGATGGCGGCGTCGCCCACACCTCCGCATCCGATGACCGCGACGGTGTCGTCGCGGGTGACCGCGCCGGTGTTGATCGCCGCGCCGATGCCGGCCATCACCCCGCAGCCCAGCAGTCCGGCCACCGCGGGATCGGCTTCCGGATCGACCTTGGTGCATTGACCCTCGTGCACCAGGGTCTTGTCGGCGAACGCCCCGATGCCCAGGGCAGGGGTCAGTTCGGTTCCATCGGTGAGCGTCATCTTCTGCTCGGCGTTGAACGTGGCGAAGCAGTACCACGGCCGTCCGCGCTTGCAGGCCCGGCACTGCCCGCAAACCGCCCGCCAGTTGAGGATGACGAAATCCCCGGGTGCGACCGCGGTCACGCCCTCTCCCACCGCCTCGACGACACCGGCGGCCTCATGGCCGAGTAGGAACGGGTAGTCGTCGTTGATCCCGCCCTCTCGGTAGGTGAGGTCGGTGTGGCAGACACCGCAGGCCTGCACGTCGACGACCACCTCGCCCGGGCCGGGGTCGGGGATGACGATGTCGACGAGTTCGACCGGCTGGCCCTTGGCCCGGGAGATCACGCCGCGCACCCTCTGAGTCATGTGTTGTGACCTTAGTCGGGATACGGTTGCCCCGATGTCGCGTGCCCTTGACCTGATCGCCGACTGGCCGGTTCCCGCCGCCGCCGCGGCGGTGGCCGGACCGTCCGGGGTGCTCGCGCACCGGGGTGACGTCCATCGGGCCTTTCGGTTGGCCTCGGTGACCAAGCCGCTGGTGGCGCGCGCCGCTCAGGTGGCCGTCGAGGAGGGGGTCGTCGACCTCGACACACCGGCCGGGCCGCCGGGCGCAACGGTTCGTCACCTGCTCGCCCACGCCTCCGGACTGGCGATGCAGTCCGACGAGGTGCTGGCGCGGCCGGGCACCCGGCGCATCTACTCCAATTTCGGCTTCGCCGTGCTCGCCGGCACGATCGAAGCCGAGTCCGGGATCGACTTCGCCGATTACCTGGCCGAGGCGGTGTTCGAACCGCTGGGGATGGCGGCGTCTCGGCTGGACGGGGGCGCGGCGGCGGCCGGGTTCGGCGCCGTGTCCAGCGTGGCGGATCTGGTCGCGTTCGCCGGGGATCTGCTGCGTCCCCGAGTCGTCTCACCGCAGATGCACGCCGAGGCGATCAGCGTCCAGTTCCCCGGGCTCAGCGGGGTGGTGCCCGGGTACGGCATGCAGCGGCCCAACGACTGGGGCCTGGGGTTCGAGATTCGTGATGCCAAGTCGCCGCATTGGACTGCGGCCGGCAACTCGCCGGCGACCTACGGTCATTTCGGTCAGACCGGGACGTTCCTCTGGGTCGACCCGACGGCCGACCTGGCCCTGGTGGTGCTCACCGACCGCGACTTCGGGGACTGGGCCAAACCCCTCTGGCCGGCGCTGTCTGGCGAAGTTCTAAGAGAGTTCGGAGCGGACTAGCGCAACAGTTGTATCAGGGGGCACAATAGGCACGTACGACACAACTGCATCTTCGGAATCACCAGGTCGTTGGGGAAGACGTCCCTCGTGGAGCCGAAGGAGTAGAGATGCGTGCGTCGAATCAGTTCGCCGACGCGACGACAGGTGTGGTCTATGTCCACGCCTCGCCCGCGGCGGTGTGCCCACATGTCGAGTGGGCGTTGTCCTCAACCCTGGGGGCAGGGGCGAACCTGAGGTGGACCCCGCAGCCGGCCATGCCCGGTCAGCTGCGCGCGGTCACCAACTGGGTTGGTCCCGTCGGAACCGGGGCGCGGCTGGCCAATGCGCTGCGCTCGTGGTCCGTGCTGCGCTTCGAAGTCACCGAGGACCCCAGCCCGGGTGTTGACGGGCAGCGGTTCTGCCACACCCCGCAACTGGGGCTGTGGAGCGGGGCGATGAGCGCCAACGGCGACATCATGGTGGGCGAGATGAGGCTGCGGTCACTGATGTCGGCCGGCGCCGACACCCTCGCGGCCGAACTGGACACCGTGCTCGGAACGGCCTGGGACGACGCCCTGGAGCCCTACCGCGACGGCGGCGACAGCGGCGAGGTGAGCTGGCTCAGCCGCGGCGTGGGCTGACCGCCCCGCGCCCGGGCTCGGGCGGGGATGGCGTTCGGCCGTTCACGTAGTTCTGCTGCCGAGTTCGCCCCGCGGTGTCGAGCCACGTCTGAATTACGCGGATCCTCGGCCTATCGCGCCGCCAGCACCTGATCGGCGATCTCGGCGAACCCGAATCCTCCGGGCCGGGAAGCGATGTGGGCCGGGGAGCGAGACGGCCCGCGTGATCGGCGACGTTCGCCACGCCGACCGAGCGGGCGAACGCGGTGAACCCGGCCTGGTCGTTGGGCGAGCGTGAGGTGTCGCCGTCCTGGCGAGTCGACGGGTGATCAATTCCTGAGGGGTCTGATGGGTGTGGGGCGGTACCACCATGCCGTCACGTTGACGACGGCGCCGGCCCACGCCGCGCCGAGCAGCCAGCCGGCCAGCACGTCGGTGACGAAGTGGACGCCCAGATAGAG
Organism: Mycolicibacterium sp.; assembly: GCA_020637165.1. GTDB lineage: Bacteria > Actinomycetota > Actinomycetes > Mycobacteriales > Mycobacteriaceae > Mycobacterium. The sequence goes on from JACJWN010000016.1 coordinate 14,925, forward strand.
GCGGGAGAACCCGATGAGGCCGACAACGGCGAGAGTCAGCGCCCAGACCGCGACTTGGCCGGCCCACGGGCGTACGACCCATCGGCACAGCATCCAGGCGCTGAGCAGGCCGACGGCAGCGGCCCCCGCGGCGTGTCCGGAGGGGAACGAGAAGCCGTGGCTGTTGACCAGAGCGAACGGCGGATCGGGGCGTTGACGGCCCACCAAAGTTTTGGAGGTCGCGATGATGACGGCGATACCGACGCCACCCACAAGACCGAGGATTACAGGCAGCCACGAATGCGCTCGCCAAGCTGCGACTGCGCAGACGATGGTCAGCCATAGGGCTTGGGTGGGAGCGTCGCCGAGATGGGTGATCAGAGTCAGGCTGTTGTTCAGCCATCCTTCGCGGTGGGTGGCAAGCCACCGGGCCGCGGGTTCGTCGATCCGGGCGAAGCCGTCGCCTTCGAGGGCGTCGTCGAGCAGGGCGGTGAACCCGACCGCGAACACCATCACGGACACCAATCCGGCCATCAGGGCCAACACCGCGGACCAGTCGCGCCCCAGCCGGTCGCGGGCCATAGACACTAATTCGCCGAAATTGGCCGAACACCAACGCCGTAGCCGGCCGATTGCCGCCAGGTCGGGCCAGCCCCGCAACTGTGGGCGGCGGGCCATCCAGGTGGCCGCGCCGGCCAGCATTGCCAGGGCAACACTGAGCCCGAGACCAACCACACCGAAGTGGCTTGCCTGCATGCTCACCGTCCGCCCTGTTGCCGGCCGCCCGACCGGTGATCCTAGCCCGGGCTAGCACAGGGTTGCCGATTCCGTCCTACGGATCGCGCCGGACTTCATAACTCACAGGCGAGTCGTGCATGAGAAAGCTCTCACGTTCGTCTACTCCCAGGGTCACAGCGGTGCCGGAATCTGAATACCAACGCGGAAGGATCGCGACGCGTCGTGAAGGGAAAGGTGTTGTGCCGCAGGACATGAATCGAACCAAGGCCTCGATCCGACCCCCGAAGCGACGAGCCGCGCAGACCTCGCCCCGGTTCCACACATCCGCGCTACGGCTCGGCCGGCGGACGTCCGCGATTGCCCGCTGCAAGTGACGGGTATCGCATGAGCAGCAGATCGATCAGCGCAAACGTCGTGATCATCGGCTCGGGGCCGGCCGGGATGGCCGCGGCCGCGGCCGCGCAAGGGCCGGGGCCTCGGTCATCGTCTTGGAGTCGGGGAGCCGCATCGGCGGCAACGCGGTCCGCTCGAACGGATACCTCGCCTTCGTCGATTCCGATGCGACCGCACAGACCGCCATCCGCACCGAATTGGGTGTGCGCGCAGACCGGCTCATCGTCAAGGAAGGTCGGGTCGCCGGTGTGGTCGCCCACCGCCTCGAGGGCGGGATGTCGTTGAACGTTCGCGCGACGCGGGCGGTTGTGTTGGCCACCGGCGGCCATCAGGCCGGCCACCGGTTGCGGGCGCACTACCAGTCCATCTCCTGCGGTGGGTTCCGCACCACGGCGCGGATGCAGGTGATCGACGTCTTCGGCGCGGCGATCCCAGGCCTCTATGCCGCTGAGGACACCACGTTGCGCCGCACGGATCGGATTGCCGGCGCGCAGGCGACCAATGCATCAGTCAGAACTGTTTGGGGGCCATAACGCCGGACTTTGCGGTGTGCTGGCCCAATTGATTTCAGCAGGCGGATTCGCCCATTTGGCTTCCCGGTAAAGTCGCTCGGGTGCCCATGCCCCGCCGCCAGCCCGTCCTGGCACCGCTGAGCCCCGCTGCGATCTTCATGGTCGCCACCATCGACGACGGAGGCGAGGCGGCCGTCCACCGGGCCCTGCCCGATCTGGCGGGCTTGGTTCGCGCGGTCGGGTTCCGCGACCCGGCCAAGCGGCTGTCCATGGTCACCTCGATCGGGTCGTCCGCATGGGACCGGTTGTTCTGCGGCCCACGTCCCGCGCAGCTGCACCCGTTTGTGGCGTTGACCGGTCCGCGTCATCGGGCACCGGCCACTCCCGGGGATCTGCTGTTCCACATCCGCGCGGAGGTGCTCGATGTCTGCTTCGAACTGGCTGGCCAGGTGGTCAAGGCGATGGGGGGAGCCATTACCGTCGTCGATGAGGTCCACGGCTTCCGCTTCTTCGACAATCGCGACCTGCTCGGTTTCGTCGACGGCACCGAGAATCCGGACGGCCAGGCGGCGCTGAATGCCACCGAGATCGGCGACGAGGATCCCGACTTCGTCGGCGGCTGTTACGTGCACGTGCAGAAATATGTGCACGACATGTCCGCGTGGGAGGCGCTGAGCGTCACCGAACAGGAGCGGGTGGTCGGACGCACCAAACTGGAGGACATCGAACTCGATGACGCCGTCAAACCCGCCAACTCCCATGTGGCGCTGAACGTCATCGAGGACGAGGACGGCAACGAGTTGAAGATCGTGCGCGCCAACATGCCGTTCGGCCAGGTCGGAAAGGGCGAGTACGGAACCTACTACATCGGCTATTCGCGCACCCCGGTGGTGACCGAGCGAATGCTGCGCAACATGTTTATCGGTGACCCACCCGGCAACACCGACCGAATCCTGGATTTCTCGGAGGCGGTCACCGGTACTGCGTTCTTCACCCCCACCGCCGACTTCCTTGACGACCCAGCACCGTTTCCCGGTGCGAGGCCGACCACCGGCGCCGATGACTCGTTGGCGATCGGAAGCTTGAAAGGATTACCGCTATGAACAATCTGTACCGCGAACTCGCCCCGATCACCGAGGCTGCCTGGGGGGAGATCGAACTGGAGGCCAGCCGGACGTTCAAGCGGCATATCGCCGGCCGGCGCGTGGTCGACGTGACGGGGCCGCACGGCGCGGCGACGGCCGCGGTGACGACCGGGCGGCTGCTGGATGTTGCCTCACCCGGCCCCGGCGTGGTGGCCCACCTGCGTGATGCCCAGCCGCTGGTGCGGCTCCGGGTTCCGTTCACCTTGTCGCGCACAGCCATCGACGACGTTGAGCGTGGATCGTCTGACTCCGACTGGGATCCGGTCAAAGATGCCGCCAAGAAGCTGGCGTTCGCCGAGGACCGCGCGATCTTCGAGGGCTACTCCGACGCGGCGATTGACGGCATCCGGGGCGTCAGCTCCAATCCCGTGCTCACGCTGCCGGCGGACCCCCGGGAGTTTCCCGATGTCTTTGCCCAGGCGCTCTCCCAGCTGCGGCTGGCCGGCGTCGACGGCCCGTACTGTGTGCTCCTGTCGGCTGACGCCTACACCAAGGTGAGCGAAACCACTGAGCATGGCTATCCGATCCGCGAGCACCTCAACCGGCTGGTGGACGGGGAGATCATCTGGGCACCGGCTATCGACGGCGCCTTCGTGCTGAGCACCCGGGGCGGGGATTTTGACCTGCAGCTGGGCACCGATGTATCGATCGGTTACCTCAGCCATGACGCCGAGACTGTTCGCCTGTATCTGGATGAGACCCTGACCTTCCTCTGCTACACGGCGGAGGCATCGGTCGCATTGACCAATTAGGCCCCGGCGGCCTGGACGGTTCCAGTGCGGCATAGACGACGACCGCGTTCCAGCTGTTTGAGGAGTGGACAGACCGAACGCCCAGCGGTGTCAGCCTCTGCGGGCGACGTCTTGGCTGAGGATGGTCATGGCGCCGACGTAGTCGGGTATTAGCTAGAACGGCGGCGGTTTATTGCGTTCGGCGACGCGGGCGTCATTGAGTGAGCGTTCGACAGCATGTCGGTACGCGCGGTCGGCGGCGCGGGTCCGCCGGCGGGCCGGCATCATCAAGTCGTTGCCGGATTCCGGCGGCCCGGCCGTGATGGACAGTTCGGCCGTGGTGGAGTTCCAGGCGGGGAAGAGCAGCCGGCTTCCCGGCCGGGTGGTGTAGGTCGCACAGGTCGGTGAGGTCCACACGATGGTCCCATCCGGGTACTGCCGATCGCTCCAGCCTCCGGTGCCGGTCCAAAACGTCTTCATCAAGTGGTGTTTTCGGCACAACGCGCGGATGTTGGAAGCCTGTGTCGGCCCGAACGGCCAGGGGATCGCATGATCGAGATCGCACTTCTCGGCGGGCCGGTCGCAGCTCGGGAACCGGCAGGTGAGGTCCCGCATACGCACGAATTCATCGAGGGCGGTGGAGGGCCGATACCGCAGTTCGGCGGTGGACGGCGGCCTGCGGACGGGGCGCACCCTGGCGCCGGATCGGATCAGCTCCGACAGCAATGGTGTCGGGATGATCGACCCACCCGCAATGACGGCGGTTCCCGGCACTGCGGCCGAATCCGGTTGGCCGGCAGCGGCCTCGGCATCTGCCAGGACGTGGATCACGACGCTGGTGGCGCGGGGGTCCGGGCCGGACGCCGGGCATTCGGGGCCTCCGCACTGGCAGCTGAGGTGCTGGCCGCCGGCGGCCAGGGTCCCGAGCGCATCGGCTCGGCGTTCGCCCATGGATCGCGGATCGTCGTCGCAGACCTCGCGCGCCATCTCCGCGAGTCGGCGCTGCAGGATGGTGGCGTCGGTGGCTAGCAGGCGACCCCACAACGAGGTGGTGCCGGCCTCGGGGTCCTGCCCGCCGATCGACACGTCGCGGTTCTGGGCGCTGGCACGGGTACGCCGCAGCGAACCCGGGTCGTGCCGGTCGACCCAGAAATCGACGGACTGGTCGAGCTTGTATTGGGACAGCGCATCCCAGCGTCCGGCGTGCTCGGCGATGGACGCGTCGATGAGTGCCCGGGCGTCGGCGTCCTCGACCAACTCGGTTCGCCACGCGATCGCCGATATGACGCGGGCACTGAGCTTCCCGTCGAGGAACAGTGCCGCCACTTTGGGAAGGCGAAGTCGCAGTGCCATGGACAGATACATCTGACCCGAGGCGCGGCGGTGGCCGACGCCAAGCGCCGCCGATATCTCCGCGGCGGCGGAATCCCATTCGTCGCAGGCCCAGTGTGCCCGTTGGTCGTCCCCGCAACGCCGGTGCACCAGCTCGGCCACGGCCGCCAGCCGGCCCGCGGCGGCAGCAGCCTCGGCCGCCGCGTGCTCCGCGATGGCGGCGATCAGCCCGGCGTCGGAGGTGTCGGAAAATCGACTGTCGAACATGTGTTCGATTATGCCGGTGGGTGCCGACAAAACAACTACCGCCGGCCACCGCCGTGAATCGGGGCACCGCCGCCGTGGATGACCGGCGGGTGGATGTTGGGGACGTCGGGATGGATATTCGGGACGTCGGGGTGAATGTTGGGAATCGGGTTGATCGCCGGAATGGGGTTGAAGTTCGGGATCGGCACCGGAATGTCGGCGTTGACGTTCACGCCGACCGGCACCCACGGCTGGCACTGGCCGCTGGTGTAGTCGTAATCCATCCCGACCCCGCAACCGTCGTCGGCGCCGACCGGCGCCGCCGAGACCAGGGCCGCCGCCAGTGCCCACACAGCGGCGAGCGCGCGGTTCACGTTCACGACTCTATGGCGTGAGAATCTCCAGCGCCCGCGGGACGGCGGAAATCTCTGCGGGCAGGGGGCAGACGTAGTCGCCGTCGGCGTAGGCGTTGATTCCGGGGGACTCCACGGTGATGGTGCGGGCGCGCGCGGTGGTGACCTCGTCGAGGTCGACGTGGGTGCCCTTGAAGACGGTGGGGAAAAGTCGGATCAGCTTCAGCCGGGAGGCGGTGTGCACCATGGTGACGTCGAGCAGTCCGTCGTCGTGGCGTGCATCGGGGCAAATTCGCATACCGCCGCCGTAGCTCCGGGTGTTGCCGAACGCGGCCAGGGTCAGGTCGGTGAAAATCTCGCGTTGGCCGTCAAGCACCAGTCGAAAAGGGAGTAGCCGCAATTTGGACAGTTCGGCGACGATGGCGAGGTTATAGCGCATCCGGCCGTGCGGCCAGCTCATCCGGTTGACGCGGTCGCTGACCAGCGAGTCGAACCCGGTCGCCGCCACGGTTCCGAAGTAAGTGCTGCTGCCGTCGCTGCCCTTGATGTGTCCCAGATCGACGGTTTCGGTGTGACCGGCGGCGACGACGTCCACCGCGGCAGCCGGATCCCCGGTCGGGATCGAGTACTCCCGGGCGTGGTCGTTGCCGGTGCCGGCCGGGATGATCCCGAGCGGAATCCCGCTGTGCGGCAACGCCTGCAGAGCCAGTGAGATGACGCCGTCGCCGCCAACGACCACCAGCGCGTCGGTGCTGTCGGACAGCGCCGAGTCCACAAGTTCGCGGGCGTGGCGGGCGTCTCGTCCGACGATCACGACGACGTCGATACCAAGTTCTTGAAACCGGAGCGCCGCGCGTTCGGCGGCATGCCGCGCACCGCCGTGGCCGGCCACCGGATTCGTCAGCATGGTGACCTTGCCGATCGTGCGGTGGGTCACGGGATCAGCTTGCCCGGGTTGAGGATTCCGGCCGGGTCCAGGGTCTGCTTGACCGCGCGCAGCACCTGGGCGCCCAGCTCGCCGATCTCAGCGGTCATCCACGGCCGGTGGTCGGCCCCGACCGCGTGGTGGTGGGTGATGGTGCCGCCGTTGGCCACGATCGCCTCGCAGGCGGCTGTCTTGGCCGCGAGCCACTGCGCGGTGACGTCACCCCGTTGGCCGGCGACCACGGTGAAGTAGAGCGAGGCACCGGTCGGGTAGACGTGCGAGATGTGGCACATCACCAGCGCGGGGGTGCCGCTGGCGGCCAGCGAGGTGGTGAGAGCCTCGGTCACCGCGGCCTTGAGCCGGGGGAGGTTCGACCACTTCGTCGCGGTCTCCAGGGTTTCGCACAGCGCTCCAGCGGTCAGCAGGGAGTCCCGCAGGTAGGGGGCGTCGAACCGGCCCTGCTCCCAGGCCCTGGCCGGCGCTTCGCCCAGCGAGGTGCCCCCGTGCGCCTCCAGGACTGCGCGGGTCTCGGCGTGCCGGCTCTCGGCGTGCGCCGGTGAGCCCTCGAACAGGGTGATCGCCAGGCAGCCGCCGGTGACGCTCTGTTCGCCGATGCTGTGGGCGGTCGCCAGGTTCACGCCGGTCTCGACCTCGTCGGAAAGTCGCAAAACCGTCGCACCGGTTCCGGTCTGGGTGGCCGCCCGCAGCGCTCCGGCTCCGGTGGCGAAGTCGGGGAACGACCATGCTTCGTAACGAACCGTCTCGGGCACCGGGTGCACCCTGACCCTCACCCGGGTGATGACGCCGAATGCCCCCTCGGAGCCGGAGAACAGTTCGCGCAGATCGGGTCCGGCCGCTGAGGCCGGAGCGCGGCCGAGATCCAGCACACCGGCCGGGGTGACGACCTGCATCCCGCGGACCATGTCGCTGAACCGCCCGTAGCCGGCGGAGTCCTGGCCGGAGGATCGCGTCGCCGCGTAGCCGCCGAGGCTGGCGAAGCGGAAGCTCTGCGGGAAGTGGCCCAGCGAAAACCCGCGCTCACCGAGCAGGCGTTCGGCGTCCGGACCGGTGACTCCGGCGCCGAACTCGGCTTCTCCGGACACCTCGTCGAGCCAATGCAGCTCGTCCAGGCGGCGCAGGTCCAGGGTCACGAGGGCGTCGAACTCGCCGCGGATCGGGTCCAGCCCGCCCACCACGCTGGTTCCACCGCCGAACGGCACCACCGCGATGCGGTGACGCGAGCAGTAGTCCAGGACCGCGGCGACATCCTCGGGATCGCGCGGCAGCACGATGGCATCGGGGGCGTCCTGGTGGGTCTGCTTGCGCCGCAACAGATCCAGCGTCGACTTGCCGCCGGCGTGCAGCAGCCGCTCGCGATCGTCGGTACGCACATAGTCGGCGCCGACGAGGGCGGCGAGACCGTCGCGGTGGGTCGGCGTCAGGGCGGACGGGGTCAGTGTCACCTCGTCGATGGCCGGGCCGGCGAGTTCCGTGCCGGAGACCCCGAGCGCCTGCTCGAGCAGGGAGCGGATGCCGGTGGACAGCGGTTTGGCCAGGGCGGGATCGCCCCAGGCGTCCCAGGCCATCGGAGGAAGCAGATTGGATGCATCGGTGTCGACCACGCGTTACAGTATTACAGATGTTGTCAATCAGTAATGCGGAGTCGGTGGAGGTCGACGACCGGATTCTGGCGGCTGCGGCCAGTTGCGTCCGAGACTTCGGCGTCGAGCGAGTCACGCTGGCGGAGATCGCCCGCCGCGCTGGTGTCAGCCGGCCCACGGTCTACCGGCGATGGCCGGATACCCGCGCCATCATGGCGTCTTTGTTGACCGACCGGATCACCGGCGCTTGGCGCGCGGTGCCGTCCCGCGGATCCGGGCGTGACGCACTGGTGGCACGGATTGTCGGAGTCGCACGCCGGCTCCAGGCCGACGACCTCATCCTGGCCGTGCTGCGCTCGGCGCCGGAACTGGCGATGGTCTACATCGCCGGCCGGCTCGGCGCCAGCCAGCAGATCCTGATCGACCTGGTCGCCGACGAACTGCAAAACGCCCAGTCCGACAGGACCGTCCGTCCGGGCGATCCCCGGCAACTGGCCGCGATGGTCCTCTTGATCACCCAGTCGGCCATCCAGTCCGCCCAGATCGTCGAGCCGATCCTCGACGGTGACGCTCTTGCCGCCGAACTCGCCCACGCACTGAACGGATACCTGTGCCCATGACCGACCTGACCGCCCTCAACGCCGCCCGCCGCACCGCGGACCTCACCGCGCTCGGCGACGAAGGGACCGTCGACGTCATCGTGATCGGCGGCGGTATCACCGGAGCCGGCATCGCCCTGGACGCCGCCAGCCGCGGGCTGTCCACGGTCCTGGTGGAGAAGCGCGACCTGGCTTTCGGCACCAGCCGCTGGAGCTCCAAACTGGTCCACGGCGGGCTGCGGTATCTGGCCAGCGGCGATATCGGGATCGCGCGCCGCAGTGCGGTCGAGCGCGGAATCCTGATGTCGCGCAACGCCCCCCACCTGGTCAAGGCGATGCCGCAACTGGTGCCGCTGCTGCCGGCGATGAGCCGTGCGCAGCGGGCACTGGTGCGGACCGGGTTCGCCGCCGGCGATTTTCTGCGGGCGTTGGCTCGGACCCGGACCTCGGTGCTGCCGAGGCCGCGCCGGATCGGTGCAGAAGAGGCGCTGGCGATGTCGCCGACCGTGCGCCGGGAGGGCCTCGACGGTGCGCTGCTGGCCTTTGACGGCCAACTGGTTGACGATGCCCGGCTGGTGGTCGCGGTGGCGCGGACGGCCGCCCAGCACGGGGCGCGGATCCTGACCCGGGTGGGCGCGTCGCAGGCGACCGGAACCATGGTGCGGCTCACCGACGAGCTGACGGGAGAGTCGATGGAGCTTTCGGCTCGGGTGGTGATCAACGCGACGGGGGTGTGGGCTGCGGAGGTGGACCCGGCGATCAGGCTGCGGCCCAGTCGGGGGACGCACCTGGTGTTCGACGCCGCCGCATTCGGCAATCCGACTGCCGCACTGACGGTTCCGATCCCGGGGGAGACCAATCGGTTCGTTTTCGCCATGCCGGAGCAACTGGGTCGCGTCTACCTCGGCCTGACCGATGAGGAGGCGCCGGGGCCGATTCCGGACGTCCCGGAACCGACTCAGGAGGAGATCACCTTCCTGCTCGACACCGTCAACACCGCGCTTCAGACGCAGTTGACGATTGCCGACGTCGCGGGGGCCTATGCGGGCCTACGGCCACTCATCGACGCCGGAGACGGCAGGACCTCCGACCTCTCGCGGGAGCATGCAGTGCTGGAGTCCGACTCCGGGCTGTTCAGCGTCGTCGGCGGGAAGCTGACCGAGTACCGCTATATGGCCGAGGACGTGCTGGATCGTGCCGTTGCCGCCCGCAGCCTGACAGCCCAGCCGTGTCGCACCCGCAACCTTCCGTTGGTCGGCGCGCCGGCCAATCCCGTCGCGACACTGCGCACCGTCGGCGAGATCCCCGGCTCACTGGTCGCGCGGTACGGGGCGGAATCGCCCAACGTCGTCGCCTCCGCCCGGTGTGCGCGTCCCACCGCTCCGGTTGCCGAGGGAATCGACGTCACCCGCGCAGAGTTCGAGTTCGCCGTCACCCATGAGGGCGCGCTCGATGTGGGGGACATCCTGGACCGGCGCACCCGGATCGGGTTGGTGGCAGCGGACCGCCGGTGTGCGGTCGACGCGGCGCAGGAGTTCCTCGCGCCCTCCCGCTGAGCGGGGCGCCCCCTCCCGCTGAACAGACGCAAAGTACCCCGACACGCTCGGCGTGTCGGGGTACTTTGCGTCTGCTCGCGCGAGAAAACTACAGCGGAATGTTCTTGTGCCGCCCGCGGCGGTGCGGCGCCTCAGCGAGGGCCTGGGTCAGCTTGCTGCGGGTGTGGGAGGGGTCGATCTTCTCGTCCACCACGCCGATCTCGATGGCGCTGTCCACGCCGCCGGCGATGCGCTCGTGCTCGGCCGCCAACTCCTCGTGCAGCGCCTCGCGCTCATTCTCCGGTGCGGCTGCCAGGGTCTTCTTGTGCAGGATCCCGACGGCTGCTTTGGCGCCCATCACGGCCACCTCGGCGTCCGGCCAGGCGAACACCTTCGTTGCGCCCAGCGAGCGGGAGTTCATCGCGATGTAGGCGCCGCCGTAGATCTTGCGGGTGACCAGCGTGACCCTGGGTACCGAGGCCTCACCGAAGGCGTGCAACAGCTTGGCGCCGCGCCGCACCACCCCGCCCCATTCCTGGTCGACTCCGGGCAGGTAGCCCGGGACGTCGACGACCACGATCAGCGGGATACCGAAGGCGTTGCACAGTCGAACGAAACGCGCTGCCTTCTCGGCGCTTTCGGAGTTCAGGCACCCGCCGAGTCGTAGCGGATTGTTGGCCAGCACTCCGACGGTGCGGCCGGCCAACCTGCCCAGGCCGACCACCATCGACGGCGCCCACCGGGACTGGAACTCCTCGAAGGGGGAGTCGGCGTCCAGCAGTGCCTCGACGATGGGATGCACGTCATAGGCGCGGCGGGGGGACTCGGGCAGCAGGGCATGCAGATCCACGTCGCCGGCCTCGGCCTTGCTGCGGTCGAAATGTCCCTGCTGGCAGAAATATCCGACCAGCCGGCGGCCGCGGGCGTAGGCGTCGAGTTCATCGTCGGCGACGATGTGGCACACGCCGGACTTCTTGTGGTGGGTCTCCGGGCCGCCGAGAGACTCCATGTCGACGTCCTCGCCGGTGACGCTGCGCACGATGTCCGGACCGGTGACGAAGATCCGGCCCTCAGGGGCCATGATGACGACATCGGTCAGCGCCGGTCCGTAGGCGGCGCCGCCGGCGGCGAAGCCGACGACGATCGAGATCTGCGGGATGTGGCCGGAGGCCCGGATCATCGCCTCGAAGACCAGGCCCACCGCGTGCAGTGCCCGCACGCCCTCGGCCAGTCGAGCGCCGCCGGAGTGCCAGATGCCCACGATCGGGCTCTGTTCGGAGATGGCGAGGTCGTAGGCGTCGACGATGTGCTGGCAGCCCTCGACACCCATGGCGCCGCCCATGACGGTGCCGTCGGTGCAGAACGCGATGGTCCGTACGCCGTTGACGGTGCCGGCAGCGGCCAGCAGCCCGGACCGGTCGCGCTCGTGCAGCAACTCGATGCTGCCCTCGTCGAAGAACGTGCGCAGCCGAAGCAGCGGGTCGCGAGGGTCGAGCGACTCGCCGACCACCTCAGGGGCCATGATCGTCATCCAATTCTCCTCGTGCTGCGTTGTTGTCGCCCGGTTGGGCGCGTGCTTCCCGCTAGTACTTCCCGAACGCGATGGCCACGTTGTGGCCGCCGAACCCGAAAGAGTTGTTCACCGCGTAGCGGTAGTCGCCCAGGCGCGGCTCTCCGGCCACCACGTCCAGGTCGATCTCCGGATCGAGGTTGCGCAGGTTCAGCGTCGGCGGGACGACGCCGTCCCGCAGGGCCATCACGGTCAGGATGGACTCAACCGCGCCGACCGCACCCACCGAGTGACCCAACGCCGACTTGGGCGCGTAGACCGCTGGCCGGTGGCCACCCATCGCCCGGTTGATGGCGATGCCCTCGGCGACGTCACCGACCGACGTGCCCGTCGCGTGGGCGTTGACGTGATCGATGTCGCTGGGCTGCAGTCCGGCCAACTGCACCGCGCGGGTGATGGCTTGGCCCGCCTGGATCCCGTCGGGGTCCGGCGCCACCATGTGATAGCCGTCGGAGGTGACCGAGGCGCCCATGATGCGCGCGAGGATGTTCGCCCCGCGGGCCTTGGCATGCTCCTCGGTCTCGATCACCATCAGCGCTCCCGCTTCGCCGAACACGAAACCGTCGCGGTCGCGGTCGAACGGGCGGCAGGCGCCTGCCGGATCGTCGTTGTTCTTCGACAGCACGATCCGCATCTGGGCGAACCCGGCGATCGGCACGGCCTCGATCTTGGTCTCGACGCCGCCGCAGATCGCCATGTCGGCTTCGCCGTAGACGATGTTGCGCCACGCGTTGGCGATGGCCTCCGATCCCGATGCGCACGCGGAAATGGCCGTGCACACACCTGCTTTGGCGCCGCGCTCCAAGCCGATGGTGGCAGCCGCACCGTTCGGCATGTACATCTGCACCACGAGCGGCGACACCGCGCGAAGACCGCGCTGGCGCATGCCGTCGTAGGCGAAGACGAGCTCCTCGGCCGAACCCAGACCCGTGCCGACCGATACCGCCAGCCGGCGTGTGTCGACCTCCGGGGAGCCGGCGTCCGCCCACACCCGCCGGCCCAGGACCTTCGCCATCTTCTGCAGGTAGGACAACCGCCGATTCTCGACCTTGTCGAGTTGGCTGTCGAATTCCTCGAGCAGATGGCCGCCGATCCGGACCGGCAGGTCATACTCCTCCACGAAGGGATCGTCGAGGAGGCGAATGCCGGACTGCCCGTCGAGCAGTTTCTTCCAGGTGTTCTCAGCGTCGGTCGCCAACGCCGTCGTCATGGCGATGCCGGTGACGACGACGTTGGGCAGACCGTGTCCGGTTGTCAGCTGTGCCATCGGTGCAGTTGGGCCCTTCTCCCGGGTCAGTACCGTCCGAACGCGAGCGCGACGTTGTGCCCGCCGAAACCGAACGAGTTGTTGATTGCGTACTGGTAGTCACCGTGGCGCGGCTCCCCCGCCACCACGTCGAGGTCGATCTCCGGATCGGGGGTCTCGTAGTTCAGCGTGGGCGGAATGACACCGTCCCGCAACGTGAGCACCGTCAGGATCGACTCCAGCGCACCGACGGCACCGATCGAGTGTCCGAGGGCGGACTTCGGTGCGTACACCGGCGCGTGCTGGACACCGGCGACGCGGATGGCGTTGGCCTCCGCGGTGTCGCCGATGGGCGTAGCCGTGGCGTGGGCGTTGACGTGGTCGATGTCCCTGGCCGAGATACCAGCCAATTCCAGTGCTCGGGTCATCGCCCGTCCGGCGCGAAGGCCGTCCGGCGCCGGAGCCACCATATGGAAGGCGTCCGAGGTGATCCCCGCACCCAGCAAGCGGGCCAGCGGCTGGGCGCCGCGGGCCTTGGCGTGCTCTTCGGTCTCGATGATCATCATGGCGCCGGCCTCGCCGAACACGAACCCGTCGCGGTCCTTGTCGAACGGACGGGACGCCGCAGCCGGATCGTCGTTGCGGGTCGACATCGCGCGCATCATCGAGAACGCCGCGATCGGCAGCGCCTCGATCATGCCCTCGACACCGCCGCAGACGGCGATGTCGGCGTCACCCATGACGATCTGCCGCCAGGCGTGGGCGATGGCCTCCGAGCCCGACGAACACGCCGAGACCGGGGTGATGACCCCGGCGCGGGCGCCGAGATCCAGGCCCACAACCGCGGCCGCACCGTTGGGCATGATCATCTGAACGGCCAGCGGCGACACCTTTCGGGGGCCGCCCTCGTTCATCAGGTCATAGGTCTCGACGATCTTCTCGCCGCCACCGAGACCGGTGCCGATAACGACGGCGAAGCGGTCCGGGTCGACCTCCGGCTGGCCTGCGGCATCCCACATCCGCCTGCCGAGGTACTTCGACATCCGCTGGACATACGACATCCGTCGCATGTCGAGGCGGCCCATGTGGTCGTCGACCGGGTCAACGAGGTGCCCGCCGATTTTCACCGGCAGGTCCCACTTGGTGACGAACTCGTCCTCGAGGACCCGGATCCCGCTTTCGCCGGCCAGCAGGGCCTTCCACGTGCTGTCGACGTCCGCCCCGAGCGCCGTGGTCGCCTCGACGGCGGTCACCACGACGTTCGGGAAACCTCCGTTAGCAGTGGAAGGCTTGCTCACTGGCCGAACTTCTCGCGCAGCGCGGCGGCAGCCTCGGGGTTCTCTTCCTCGAGCTTCTGGATGTAGGCGACCACGTCACCGACGGTGCGCAGGCCGGCGAGGTCCTCGTCGGGGATCTTCACGCCGTACTTGTCCTCGGTCTGCACCGCGATCTCCACCATCGACAGCGAGTCGATGTCCAGGTCGTCGACGAAGGACTTCTCCGGGGTCACCTCGGAGGGCTCGATACCGGTGACCTCTTCGATGATCTCGGCGAGACCGGCGATGATTTCTTCCTGACTGGCGGGCACTATGTGCTCCCTTCCTTTGTTTTCTTCTTGAGGTTCGATCTATCTGGTTGTCCTGGCCGCTGACCTAGATGGCGGTCAGTCCGTCCAGATCTGCGGGTGTCTTGACGGCGTGTGTCGCGACGCCCCGAAGTTCGCGTTTGGCGATACCGGTCAGAGTGCCCGCGGGCGGGAACTCGACGATCGCGGTGGTGCCCAGCTCGCCGATGGTCCGCATGCACAGGTCCCAGCGCACCGGGCGGGTCAGCTGGGCGACGAGCTTGTCCATCGCGTCGGCGGCCGAAGCCACCGGCCGGCCATCGACGTTCGACAGCAGCGTGGTGGTGGGCTCGGCGGCGCTCACCTCGGCCGCGGCGGCGGCATAGCCGTCGAGAGCGGAGCCCATGTAGTGGGTGTGGAACGCCCCGGCGGTGGCCAACTGGCGGACCCGGGCCTTGGCGGGCGGGTCCTCGGCCAACTTCTCCAGCGCGGTGATCGCGCCGGCGGCGACGATCTGGCCGGCGGCGTTGCGGTTGGCCGGAATCAGCTCCAGCGCCTCGAGCCGGGCCAGGACCTCGTCCTCGTCCCCGCCGAGCACCGCCGACATGCCGGTGGGCTCCAGCGCGCACGCCTTGGCCATCTCCGATCCCCGGACCGCAGCCAGCCGAACGGCGTCGTCGGCGGATATGACACCGGCGATGGCGTAGGCCGCGATCTCGCCGACCGAGTGGCCGGCGACGACCGTCTCGGCGGGTAGCCCCCGTCGGGCCAGCTCCTCATGGGCCAGCAGGGTGGTGGCCACCACCAGGGGCTGGGTCACCGCGGTATCGGTGATCTCCTCGGCCGTGGCGGTGGTGCCCAGCAGGGCCAGATCCAGGCCGCTGATGGCCGACCAGACCGCGATCCGATCGGCGGCACCAGGCAGCGCCAGCCACTCGGCGAGCATGCCGGGAGCCTGGGAGCCCTGTCCGGGCGCGAGCAACGCAATCACGTCTCTAAGAGAACACTGGCAAAGCGGATTTGCAGGGTGTAAAGGTTTATGAACCTTATCTTAGGTTTTTGTAGAGACCCAACAAAAACGTCCAATGATGCGACGTCAGCGATACCGTCCCGCGACCTAGTCCTCGCGGCCCAGTCCCACTAATGGGGGTGTGAGCTGTGCCACCGGCGCGTTTGTACTGGTCTGGGGGGTGCCGGCCGGAGTGGAGAGGTAGCCCAGCCGACCCACCGTCGCGGCGACCCGCAGGACGTAGGCGTCGCGCGGGACGGTCGGGTCGCGCCCGGTGAAGTCGGCGATCCGCTTCAGTCGATAACGGACGGTATTTGGATGAACGAACAGTTTCCGGGCGCAGGCCTCGATCGCGCCGCCGCTGTCGAGGTAGGCGTCCAGGGTCTCCGACAGTGCCGGTCCGGCGTCGGCCAGCGGCCGGGTGACGTCGTTGTAGAGGGCGGCCACCGCCGAGGTATCGCCGAGCAGCGCCCGTTCCGGCAGCAGCTCGCGGGCCGGCACCGGGCGCGGCGCCCCGCTCCATCCTGACACCGCATTCATCCCGGAGATCGCCTCGGCGGCGCTCAGATAGGCCGCGGTGAGCATCGGGGCGGTCGGCCCGATCACCACCGGGCCCTCGGAGAAGGCGGTGAGTAACTCGTTGAAGAAGCGGTCGGTCGGGGTCAGCGGGCCGGAGATGATCGCGATCAGCCAGGTGCCGTGAACGTCGGCCAGGGCGGCGCGGTCATGGCGCAGGGCGATGTCGCGGACGTCCTCCCCGGCGAGTTCCTCCCGGCCCGGCCGCGGGGTTCCCACCACGACCGTCGCCGGCGCGGTGGTGTCCCAGTTCAGCGCCGCCGCTCGCGACAACAACTCCGGGCCGGTGTCGCCGCGGACCACGGCGTCGACCACGCTGGCCTCCATCCGGCTGTCCCAGGACCCGCGCGCCTCGGCGGCGTCGGCGTAGGCACTGGCGGCGGCGAAGGCGAGGTTGCGGCTGTACTTGAGGATTCCGATGGTCAGCGCGGTGAGTTGCTCGGAGTTGCGGGCCACCATCGGGACCACCTCTTCGAAGAACTCCATCGTCACCCGGACCATGTCGACTGTCTGCGCCAGCGCGATCTTGCGGGTCAGGTTCTGCGGCACCAGTTCGAAGGCCTGGGCGGTGTAGCCGACGTCGCTGGTCGGATTGCGCATCCATTCGGCGAAGTTGACCACCGCGGCCTGCACGACGAGTTGCACACTGGCCCGCTGGGAGGCTTCGAGGTCGGCGAAGAACGGCAGCCGCTGCTGCATGGCCTGGACGGCCTCGGTGGCCAACCGGCCCGAATACCCCTTGAGCCGGCGCAGCGTGGAGTCCGGGACGTCGGCGAGCAGGCCCAGCGGGGAGCCGGGCAATTCGCTGGGCGGACGGTCCGGCATGTCTAGAAAACTACCCGCACGCCGCTAGGCCACCCCGGGGTCCGAGGTCTGCTCCGGGGCGGCCAGCACGTCGTCGATCTGGTACTCCCGCGCCGCCGCGACCGCCACCGACGGGTCGATCTCGCCGTCGCGGGCCAGCGCCTCGAGCACGGCGACGACCACCGACTCGGCATCGGTGTTGAAGTAGCGCCGGGCCGCGGGCCGGGTATCGGAGAAGCCGAACCCGTCGGTGCCGAGGGTGACGTAGGTGCCCGGGACCCAGGGGCGGATCTGCTCGGGCACGGCGCGCATCCAGTCACTGACCGCGACGACGGGGCCGGTGGTCCTGGCCAGTTGCTCGGTGACGAAGGGGGTGGGGGCGGGGCGTTCGGGATGGCGCAGGAGTTGCTTCTGCACCTCGAGGCCGTCGCGGTGCATCTCGTTCCAGCTCGTCACCGACCAGACGTCGGCAGCGACGTCCCAGCGCTCGGCCAGCATGGCCGCGGCGCGCAGCGCGTCGGGCATCGCCACCCCGGAGGCCAGGATCTGGGCTGTGCTGCTGCGCTTCTCGCTGGTCGCCCGGTAGCGGTACATCCCGCGCAGCAGGGCCTCCACGTCGAGGTTGTCGGGCTCGGCCGGCTGGGCGTAGGGCTCGTTGTAGATGGTGATGTAGAAGTAGACGTTCTCCGGGTTCTCGCCGAACATCCGGGCCAGGCCGCTTTCGATGATGTAGGCGATCTCGTAGGCGAAGGCGGGGTCGTAGGCCACCACCGCGGGGTTGGTCGAGGCCAGCAGCAGCGAGTGCCCGTCGGCGTGCTGAAGGCCCTCGCCGGTGAGCGTGGTGCGTCCCGCGGTGGCGCCGAGCACGAAACCGCGGGCCATCTGGTCGGCGGCCGCCCAGAAGCTGTCGCCGGTGCGCTGGAAGCCGAACATCGAATAGAAGATGTAGACCGGGATCATCGGCTGGTTGTGGGTCGAGTACGCGGTGCCGACCGCGGTGAACGCGGCGGTGGAGCCGGCCTCGTTGATGCCCTCGTGCAGGATCTGGCCCTTCGGGCTTTCCTTGTAGGCCAGCATGAGCTGGGCGTCGACCGCGGTGTAGAGCTGGCCGTTGCGGTTGTAGATCTTGAGGGTGGGGAACCACGAGTCCATCCCGAAGGTGCGGGCCTCGTCGGGGATGATCGGCACGATGCGACGGCCCACGCCGTTTTCGCCGGTTTCGCGCAGCAGCTCCTTGAACACCCGCACGGTCGCCATCGTGGTGGCCACCTCCTGGTGGCCCGAGCCGGCCTTGAGCGCCTTGTAGACCTCGCGCGGGGGCAGGTCCAGCGCCTTGGACTTGGTGCGTCGCTGCGGCAGGAAGCCGCCGAGCGCGGTGCGCCGGTCGAGCAGGTAGCGGATCTCGGGGGATTCCGGTCCCGGGTGGTAGTACGGCGGAAGGTAGGGGTTCTCCTCGAGTTGGGCGTCGCTGACCGGGATCCGCATGAAGTCGCGGAAGTCCTTGAGGTCCTGCAGGGTGAATTTCTTCATCTGGTGGGTGGCGTTGCGGCCCTGGAAGTGTGTGCCGAGCGTGTAGCCCTTGATGGTCTTTGCCAGTATCACCGTGGGCTGGCCCTGGTGTTCGGTCGCTGCGCGGTAGGCGGCGTAGACCTTGCGGTAGTCGTGGCCGCCGCGCTTGAGGTTCCAGATCTCGCTGTCGCTCATGTGGTCGACCAGTGCCTTGGTACGCGGATCCCGGCCGAAGAAGTGTTCGCGCACATAGGCGCCGTCGTTGGCCTTGTAGGTTTGGAAGTCGCCGTCGGGAGTGCGGTTCATCAGGTTCACCAGCGCGCCGCCGGAATCGGCGTGCAGCAGGGCGTCCCACTCGCGGCCCCAGACCACCTTGATGACGTTCCAGCCCGCCCCGCGGAAGAACGACTCCAGCTCCTGGATGATCTTGCCGTTTCCGCGGACCGGCCCATCGAGGCGCTGCAGGTTGCAGTTGATGACGAAGGTCAGGTTGTCCAGCGCCTCGTTGGCCGCCACCTGGATCAGTCCGCGGCTTTCCGGCTCGTCCATCTCACCATCGCCGAGAAAGGCCCACACGTGCTGATCGGAGGTGTCCTTGATGCCGCGATCATGCAGGTAGTGGTTGACCCGCGCCTGGTAAATGGCGTTCATCGGCCCCAGCCCCATCGAGACCGTCGGGAACTCCCAGAAGTCCGGCATGAGGCGGGGGTGCGGGTAGGACGGCAGACCGCCGCCGGGGTGGCTGTGCTCCTGGCGGAAGCCGTCTAGTTTGTCGGCGGACAGCCGTCCCTCGAGGAAGGCCCGCGCGTAGATACCCGGGGAGGCGTGGCCCTGGATGAACACCTGATCGCCGCCGCCGGGGTGGGACTTGCCGCGGAAGAAATGGTTGAAGCCGACCTCGTAGAGCGCCGCCGAGGAGGCGTAGGTGGAGATGTGGCCGCCGACACCGACTCCGGGCCGCTGTGCCCGGTGCACCATGATCGCGGCGTTCCACCGCATCCAGCGCCGGTAGCGGCGCTCGACGTCCTCGTCGCCGGGGAACCAGGGCTCCATTTCGGTCGGGATGGTGTTGACGTAGTCCGTCGATGTCAGGGCTGGGATCGCGACCCGCTTCTCGCCGGCGCGCTCGAGCAGGCGCAGCATCAGGTAGCGGGCGCGGGCCGGCCCGGAGCGGGACAGCAGGTCGTCGAAGGACTCCAGCCACTCGGAGGTCTCTTCGGGGTCGATATCCGGCAGATACGAGGCGACGCCCTCGCGGATCACCCGAACGCGATCGGATTCGTTTGAACTCCCGGAGCCCCGGCTCCGTTGATCGCGCGCGAACTGGCTCGTCACTTCCGCTCCTCGGTGGGTGGGGGAGTAGGTGCTGGGTACCTGTCCTATCGTGCCGCACTCGGGCCGCTCGCGACGCGGAGTTGGTGCCGCGCGCCGATCCGGGCCCAAACCCGGTAACGTCAGCGGGTGTGCTGAGCGGAAGTGCGGGCAGGGGGCGGATCGCCGGACTGCTGGCCGGGGGCGCGGCAGCGGTGTCCATGGGGGTGGTGGGGTGTACCTCCGTCACCGACGGCGACGCCGCGGTCAACGCCGTGGAGGCGCCGGCCTACCGCACCTCGGTGTCGATTTCATCGTCGCAGTCCGCCGCCAGTTCCAGTGCCCGGGAATCTGAACGCCAGGCCTCGCGGACCACCGAGGCGATCCATGCCGTGTGCGAGACGTTGTCGATCACCAGCGCCGACGCCATCGACGCCGTCAACGAGTATGTCGATGCGTTCAACGAGGAGGGCGGCAACGTGGCCACTACCGAGGGGCCGGCGGTCGATGCCCTCGATCAGAGTGCCGACGCGGTGGGGAACAGCATCGGCGACGAGGTGCCCGACGATTTGCTGGAGGCATTCCAGGCCTGGATCGACAGCGCCTCGGCCACCTCCGAGGCGATCGTCGACCAGGCACCACCCTGGGAGTTCAACAAGGTCATCGGCGATCTCAACGACGCCCGGGCCGAAGCCCTCAGGCTCTGCGACGACACGTACCGCTGAACCGGTGGGCGGCTAAACCGACCGCGGGGAGGACGGCTGGGACCCGTCGTGGCACGATAGGCGCACGATAGGCGGTCGACACAGGAGGAGGTCCGAGACGGTGGTCGCCGCGGGTGACGGCGGGCGGAACTACGCCCAGAGGCTGGACATCCACCACGATCAGATCGTCCAGGAGTTGGGCTGGGACGATGACTCCGACGACGACATTCGCGCTGACATCGAGGAGGCCTGCGGCAGCGACCTGCTCGACGAGGACGCCGATGAGGTCATCGACGTGGTGCTGCTCTGGTGGCGCGACAGCGACGGGGATCTGGTGGATCGCTTGATGGATGCGATCACGCCCCTGGCCGAAGACGGGATCATCTGGGTTCTGACACCCAAGACGGGCAAGCCCGGTCACGTTCAACCGGCCGATATCGCCGAGGCGGCTCCCACCGCCGGTCTGATGCAGACATCGTCGGCGAATCTTGGTGACTGGATCGGCAGTCGCTTGGTGCAACCGAAATCCAAGGCCGCCGGGAGGCACTCATGACGCTGGAGGTCGGGGCTGAGGCGCCGGACTTCACCCTCAAGGACCAGAACGGCCAGCCCGTCACCCTGAGTGACTTCCGCGGCCGCAAGAATGTGCTGCTGGTCTTCTTCCCGCTGGCGTTCACCGGCATCTGCCAGGGCGAACTCGACGAGGTGCGGGACAACCTGTCGGCTTACGACAACGATGAGACCGCCACCCTCGCGGTCTCGGTGGGGCCGTCCCCGACGCACAAGATCTGGGCCACGGAAAGCGGGTTCACCTTTCCGGTGCTGTCCGACTTCTGGCCGCACGGCGAGGTGGCGCAGGCCTACGGGGTGTTCAACTCGGGCGCCGGTTTCGCCAACCGCGGGACCTTCGTCATCGATCGGGCCGGGGTGATCCGGTTCGCCGAGTGCAAGGAGCCCGGTGAGGCCCGCGACCAGAAGGTGTGGACCGACGCGCTGGCGTCGCTGAAGGCCTGAGGCGGGATTTCCCAACCCACGCGGGCGGCGGGTAGCCTGCCCGGGCACGGGCGTGTAGCTCAGTGGTAGAGCTCTGGTTTTACACACCAGCGGTCGGCGGTTCGATACCGTCCACGCCCACCACTTCAGCCGTGGTGACTACCGTCGGGATTCGTTCAGGTCGTGGCCCCGGCGAGGGTTTCCAGCCGGACCAGCCGGCGGTGCACCTCGGCGGCCAGCAAGTCGCCCAGAACATCCTCGAGCGAGACCTGGATGTCGATCGGGGCGCCGATCTCTTCGGTGCCCAGGTAGGACGCCGCGACGAGGGCCTCGACCGGCGATCGGCCGAACGCCCTGGCCACGCTGATCACCGTCTCGGCCTTGGGCTGAGTCTTGCCCAGCAGCCAGTTGCACACCGACAGCCGCCCGATCCCGATCCGCTCGGCGATCTGGGCCTGGGTGAGCCCGCCGCTGATGCGGCGAATGTACTGCGGCCACGTCTCCGGAGCCGTCAGTGCCCTGCCGTCTGAACCAGCCCT
>JACJWN010000017.1 GCA_020637165.1 Mycolicibacterium sp.
TGCACCAGCGGCTCGATGCTGAAGTAGGCCAGGTCGACACCGGGGGCGATCCACCACAGCCCCGGGACCCAGCTCATGGCGTAGTCAACCAGCTCGAATCCGTAGGCCACCCACGGCTCGACGGCGTCATAAGCCTGGGTGATCGGATTGCTCGCCGTCGGGACGATCTGTGAGGCGATCGGGGTCACTGCCGCGCTGAGTTTGACCACGGAGAAGTCGACCGGCGCAGCGGCCCCGGCGACCGTGGGGCCGGTCACCGGGGCCGTCACGGCCGCTCCCAGAACGATGGCGCTCATCCCGCTTGTGGTCAGAGCGCGAAGGGATAGCCCGGCGGTGGGGGTCATGCTGGCACCTCACAGTTTGCTGTCGGAATCTCGGGATCGTACGCGAAGACCGCGCCGTCGCCACAGCGGTCCGAGTGGGTGCGCCCCGCATCCGGCCCGGAGGCCCGGTACTACTGTGATGCCTATGCCGGTCACTGGGGCCGCGGTTCGCGGGACGCGCTGATGACCTCCTCAACTGCGTTGCGCCGTGTGTTGCGCCGGGCCCGCGACGGTGTGGCCCTCAACGTCGACGAGGCCGCCGTCGCGATGTCGGCCCGCGGCGAGGAACTGGCCGACTTGTGCGCCAGCGCCGCCCGGGTCCGCGACGCCGGCCTGACCTCGCAGGGGTGGCGCGGTCCGCGGGGCCGGCTGCCGGTCTCCTACTCGCGCAAGGTCTTCATCCCGGTCACCCACCTGTGCCGCGACACCTGCCACTACTGCACCTTCGTGACGGTGCCGGGCCGGCTGCGGGCCTCCGGCCGCGGGATGTACCTGGAGGCCGACGAGATCGTCGAGATCGCCCGGCGGGGGGCGCAACTGGGTTGTAAAGAGGCCCTGTTCACCCTCGGCGACCGTCCGGAGGCTCGGTGGCCGGAAGCGCGTCAGTGGCTCGAGGAACGCGGCTATGACTCCACGCTGGACTACGTGCGGGCCGCTGCCATCCGCGTGCTGGAGGAAACCGGTCTGCTGCCGCATCTCAATCCGGGCGTGATGAGCTGGGCCGAGATGTCCCGGCTCAAGCCGGTGGCGCCCTCGATGGGCATGATGCTGGAGACCACCTCGCGGCGGCTGTTCGAAACCCGGGGTATGGCCCACTACGGCAGTCCGGACAAGGATCCGGCGGTTCGGCTGCGCACGCTGACCGAGGCCGGCCGACTTTCCATTCCCTTCACCACCGGGCTTCTCGTCGGCATCGGGGAGACACCGTTCGAGCGTGCCGAGACCCTGCACGCGATCCGCCGCCTGCACAAGGAGTTCGGCCACATCCAGGAAGTGATCGTGCAGAACTTCCGTGCCAAGGATCACACCGCGATGGCGGCGGTCCCCGACGCCGCCTTCGAGGAGTTCCTGGCCTGCGTCGCGGTGGCGCGGCTGGTCCTCGGGCCCGGCATGCGAATCCAAGCTCCGCCCAACCTGGTTTCGCCCGCGGAGTGCCGCGCCCTGCTCGGTGCCGGTGTCGACGACTGGGGCGGTGTCTCACCGCTGACCCCCGACCACGTCAACCCGGAGCGGCCCTGGCCGGCCCTGGACGACCTGGCGGCGGTCACCGCCGATGCCGGCTTTGATCTGGTGCAACGGCTGACCGCCCAACCCGCCTACGTGCGGGCCCCCGCCGGGTGGATCGACCCCCGGGTCGCGGGCCACGTCGCCGCCCTGGCCGATCCGGAAAGCGGGTTCGCCCGAGACGCCGATCCGGTCGGGCGGCCCTGGCAGGAGCCAGACGAGGCCGCCGAGTCGCTGGGCCGCGCGGACCTTGCGACGGCAATCGACACCGAGGGCCGCCGCGCGGCGGCCCGCAGCGATCTCGCCAGCGCCTTCGGCGACTGGGAGTCAATTCGGGAGAGAGTCGGCGAACTCAACGCCCGGGCGCCGGAACGACTCGATGCCGATGTCGCCGCGGCGCTGCGCGCCGCCGAGCGCGATCCCGCCGGATGCAGCGACGCCGAGTACATCGCATTGGCGGCTGCGGATGGGCCGGCTTTGGATGCCCTTGCCGCCCTTGCTGATTCGTTGCGTAAAGAAGTTGTTGGCGATGATGTGACCTTTGTCGTCAACCGGAACATCAACTTCACCAACATCTGCTACACGGGCTGCCGTTTCTGCGCCTTCGCCCAGCGCAAGGGGGACGCGGATGCCTTCTCCCTGTCCAGTGCGGAAGTGGCCGACCGGGCGTGGGAGGCGCATGTCGCCGGCGCCACCGAGGTGTGCATGCAGGGTGGTATCGACCCTGAACTTCCGGTGACCGCCTACGGCGAACTCGTGCGCGCGGTCAAGCAGCGGGTGCCCTCGATGCACGTGCACGCCTTCTCCCCGATGGAGATCGCCAATGGAGTCACCAAGAGCGGGATGAACATTCGAGACTGGTTGGTCCACCTGCGCGAGGCCGGGCTGGACACCATCCCGGGTACGGCGGCCGAAATCCTCGACGACGAGGTGCGCTGGGTGCTCACCAAAGGCAAGCTGCCGACCGCGCTGTGGGTCGAGATCGTCAGTACCGCACATGAAGTCGGGTTGCGATCCAGTTCGACGATGATGTACGGCCACGTCGACACCCCGGCGCACTGGGTGGCCCACCTCAACGTGCTACGTGGGATCCAGGACCGCACAGGGGGTTTCACCGAATTCGTGCCGCTGCCGTTCGTGCATCAGTCCTCGCCGCTGTATCTGGCCGGTGCGGCCCGCCCGGGTCCCAGTCACCGGGACAACCGGGCGGTCCACGCCCTGGCCCGGGTCATGTTGCACGGCCGCATCTCCCAGATTCAAACCAGCTGGGTCAAACTCGGAGTAGAGCGCAGCCAGGTCATGCTCAACGGCGGGGCCAACGATCTCGGCGGAACGCTCATGGAGGAGACCATCTCCCGGATGGCGGGTTCGCAGTACGGGTCGGCCAAGACGATTGCCGAGTTGGTGGCGATCGCCGAGGGTATCGGCCGCCCGGCGCGCCAGCGCACGACGACCTACGCGAAACGTGCCGCCTGAGAGTTGCGCCCGCCGGGGATCGCCGGACGGCATACTGCCTCCCATGGTCAAGAAAGTGCCGTTGGTGGCCGCCGTCGCGTTCGCGGTGCTGTCGGTCGCCTCAGCGGTTGTGGTCCCGCCGGGTCCCGGTGCCGAGCGGTCCGGTTCCGACGTCGTCGACCATATCACCGCCCACGCCGGGATGATCCGGCTGCGAGCGCTGCTGACGGCGCTGGCGTTGCTGGCCCTCGTGGTGATCCTGGGCTACGCGCGCGACCGCCTGAACGGCCCCGCGGGGCAGGTGTTCCTGACCGGTTCCGCAGTGTTCGTCGCCCAGACCGGTATCCGGACATGGCTGGACTCGGGGCTTGCGCTGCACCCTTCGGCGCTGGATCCGGCGGTGGCCCGAGTGGTGGCCGATATCGGCGCGATGTGGGGTCCGTTGTTGAGCGTCGCCGCCATCATGCTCGGCGGACCGGTGATCTGGGCCGCCCGGCGGGGCCGTTTTCCGCGGTGGCTTTCGGCGGTCGCCGCGGTGGTCGTCGTCGAGCAATTCGTCGCGATGCTGACGATCATCGGTCCGGTGGGCAGTTTCATCGCCCCCGGCGGCCCGATGAACGTGTACCTGGGCGGCCTGCTTTTCGGGGTCTTCTTCTTCGCGCTCGGACTGGCGCTGGCGCTGCGGAATCCGGGGTGGGATCCGGGCTCGGATTCCCGGTCGGAGCAGGGGGGTGCCGGTGTCGGGCCCGACCGGTTCGCGTCGACATAGGTGCCACGCTTTAGGATCAGCATCACGCTCGCCGGGTTAGGGCTTAATGTTGCTCTGCCGACAGGGTGAGAAGACGTCCCTGACCGCAGGGCGAGAAGATATCTGAGAGCAGATGGAGGAGAACCTTCGTGACCTACGTGATCACCGAAGCGTGCGTCGACATCAAGGACAAGGCCTGTATCGAAGAGTGCCCGGTCGACTGCATCTACGAGGGTGCCCGGATGCTCTTCATCCATCCCGACGAGTGCGTCGACTGCGGTGCCTGTGAGCCGGTGTGCCCGGTGGAGGCGATCTACTACGAGGATGACGTTCCCGACGAGTCGTCGCAGTACACCCAGATCAATGCCGACTTCTTCGCCGAGCTCGGCTCGCCGGGCGGCGCCTCCAAGGTGGGGATGACCGAGAACGACCCGCAGGTGGTCAAGGACCTCCCGCCTAAGGCTGAGGACTGACGGCCCGTCACGCCCGGCGCCGGCCGCTGTCGGCGTCGTTGCCGGTGTTCCCCTGGGACACCCTGACCGATGCGGCTGCCGCCGCCCGCTCGCATCCCGAGGGAATCGTCGACCTGTCGGTGGGCACACCGGTCGACCCGGTCGCCCCGGTCATCCGCGCAGCTCTGGCCGAGGCCTCGGCGGCTCCCGGCTACCCCTGGACGGCCGGAACCCCGGAATTGCGGGCCTCCGCCGTGGCGGCGCTGCAGCGCCGCCACGGGATCAGCGGGGTGGCCGATTCCGCCGTCCTGCCGGTGATCGGTTCCAAGGAACTGATCGCCTGGCTGCCCACCCTGTTGGGCCTGGGACCCGAGGATCTGGTGGTGATCCCGGAGTTGGCCTACCCGACCTATGAGGTGGGCGCCCGGCTGGCCGGCGCCGGGGTGACGGCGGCCGATTCGTTGACCCAACTCGGTCCCCGGACGCCGGCGGTGATCTATCTCAACTCGCCGAGCAACCCGACCGGGAAGGTGCTCGGTGTCGAGCACCTGCGCAAGGTGGTGCAGTGGGCGCGCGAGCGCGGAACGGTGGTGGTCTCCGACGAGTGCTACCTGGGACTGGGCTGGGAGGAGCGGCCGGTCTCGGTGCTGCATCCGGAGGTCAGTGAAGGTAATCACCGGGGGTTGCTCGCCGTGCACTCGCTGTCGAAGAGTTCGTCGCTGGCGGGCTACCGGGCCGGGTTCGTCGCCGGCGACCCGGACCTGGTGGCCGAACTGCTCGCGGTGCGCAAGCATGCGGGAATGATGGTCCCGACACCGGTTCAGGCGGCGATGGTGGCGGCTCTCGACGATGACGCCCACGAGGTCGAGCAGCGACAGCGCTATGCCCGGCGGCGCACTGTTCTGCTGGAGGCGCTGCGCTCGGCGGACTTCAGCGTCGAGCACTCCCAAGCCGGCCTGTATTTGTGGGCGACCCGGGGCGAACCCTGCCGTGACACCGTGGCCTGGCTTGCCCGGCTTGGGATCCTGGTGGCGCCCGGGGACTTCTACGGGCCGGGTGGTGCGAAGTTCGTTCGGGTGGCGCTGACGGCCACCGACGAGCGGGTAGCGGCGGCGGCCGCGCGGCTGGCCGGCTGAACCGTCAGCACGCGTCCTAGTTCATGTTCCAGGGTTCGCCGTAGGTGGTGACGCTGTCGCCGGTTTTGGCGATCAGGCGGGCGAACGGACGCAGCAGCACACCGCCGGCGGCGCCGGTCACGGTGCCGTGGGCGTTGGCCACCGCCACCGAGCCCTCCGGCCCCTCGACGTCGACGGAGAAGGTGGCCACCTCCTGGATGCCCGGGCCGTTGCCCAGATCGGAGCTGATCGACACACCGGGGAACAGGTTCGGGGTGATGACCGAGCCGATCGGGTCGAAGGCCAGCGGGGAGAGGCTGACGTCGTCGAGCAGGATGTTCGGCGTGGTGTAGCTGAAGTTGATGCCCACGCCGAGTGACCACGGGAAGCCGACCTGGTAGCCCAGTTCCAGAGTGCCGGCGAACTCGTCGGCGCCGGGGCCGACCACGCTGTAGCGGGCCTTGCCGGAGTGGAACCACTCACGGGTCAGCCGGTTGCGGTCCAGCGGGAACACGCCGTCGAGGAAGGTGTCCCACTGCTGGACGGTCATGGTGCGGCCACCGCCGTCGACCAGGCTCATCTGGTTGTCCAGTTCCGCCGAGGCCGTCCCGGTACCGGCGAACAGGCCCGCCAACGCGGCGACCAGCGCCACCAGAACACGACTGAAAACCTTCATGGCGGCCCCTAGGGAGGAGAGTTGGCACGGCTGCATGTCTCATCGGTAACACAGATCACAGTGTTACCGGATCCGAAAAGAATTTTTCCAGACGCGTTTTCAGGCCGGGCTCTCGGGTGCGGATCAGGCCGGTATCGCCGCCACCGGCATGACCACACTTCCCCGGCAGGCACCCTCGGCGATGTCGGTGTGCCAGGTGCCCCGCAGCGACCCGTCCGGCTGTGGTTGGTAGTAGGCCCAGGAAGTCGCCCGCGCCCATTGTTTCTGGTTGCCGTTGCCCAGAAAGCAGTCCCATAGCCAGTCGTAGCTGGTGGTCCATTCCGAGCCGTTCCAGGTGTAGCGGGTCGGCCAGGGCACCGTGGGATTTCCGGGGCGCGGACCGTCGACCACGGTCGCCACGCAGCGGTTCACCGAGCAGGTGGTGGCCAGGGTGAAGGCCGCGCCGAAATCGCTTTCCTTCTGGCGGGCCGCTGGGCTCGTACCCGCCTTCTGGGAGGCGTAGGTCACCATCTGGTAGCGGCCGTTCCAGGGCTTGGGAGCGGCGTGGGAGACCGCCGGGGACAGTGTCGTCGCGAAGGCCAGCGCCGCCGCGAGCAGCAACGGGAGGGCAACGCGGTGGCGTCGGGGAATCATGGCGGAGCCTCTAGCGCGGGAACGCGGCGATCGGCATGATGACGCTGCCGCGGCACGGACCGGTTTCGATGTCGGTGTGCCAGCTTCCCCGCAGGGAACCGTCGGGCTGTGGCTCGTAGAACACCCACGACGTCGCGGGGCTGAGCAGCTTGTGCGGACCGTCGCCGAGGTGGCAGTTCCAGGTCCAGTCGAAGCTGGTCGTCCAGTTCGAACCGCTCCAGTTGAATCGGAAGGGCTGGGGAACGGTCTTGTTCGACGGTTTCGGACCGCCGGAGGCCGTGGCCACGCACCGCCCCTTGGCGCAGTCGGTGACAACGATGAACACACCGCCGTAATCGCTCTCCCACTGGCGGCTTGCCGGGCTGGTCCCCGCCTTCTGCGAGGCGTAATTGACCATTTCCCAGCGTCCACTCCAGGTCTGCAGCCCAGCGTCGGCCGGCGGCGCGGCGGCGATGCCCGCGGCGGCGACGGCGGAGGCGGCGAGGAACGCCCCGCCGATACTCTGCGCTGACCACATACGCCGAGGGTAGCCGTCGGTAAACCTCACCTGTCGCATCTGCAACACGGCGCGCCGGGTGTGGCGGTAGCCTCGCTCGGGTGCTGCTCGACTCCTTGAACCCCGCCGCGGTCGCGGCCGGTGCCGATATCGCCGATGCGGTGCGCATCGGCGGGGTCACTCTCTCGCGCAGTGACCTGGTCGGTGCGGGCACCTCGGTGGCCGAGCGGGTGGGCGGGGCCGAGCGCGTCGCAATCCTGGCCACGCCCAGTGCGGCCACGGTGCTCGCGGTCACCGGATGTCTGATCGCGGGGGTGCCGTTCGTGCCGGTCCCCGCCGACGTGGGCGTCGCCGAAAGGGCCCACATCCTGACCGATTCCGGCGCCCAGGCCTGGCTCGGTGAGGCTCCGGCAGATCTTGCGGGCCTGCCACACGTGCCGGTGCGGTTGCACGCCCGGTCCTGGCACCGTTATCCCGAGCCGGGTCCGCACGAGACCGCCATGGTCATCTACACCTCCGGAACCACCGGCGCGCCGAAAGGCGCGATGATCAGCCGCGCCGCGGTCGCGGCCGACCTCGACGCGCTAGCCCGGGCCTGGCAGTGGAGCGAAGAGGACACCTTGGTGCACGGCTTGCCGTTGTTCCACGTGCACGGCCTGGTGCTGGGTCTGCTGGGTTCGCTGCGGGTGGGAAACCGCTTCGTCCACACCGGCCGTCCGGACCCGCAGGCCTACGCCGCAGCGGGCGGTACCTTGTACTTCGGGGTGCCCACGGTGTGGTCGCGGATGGTCAGCGACCCGGTGTCGGCGCGCGCGCTAGCGGGGGCGCGACTGCTGGTGTCCGGCAGCGCTGCGCTGCCGGTGCCGGTCTTCGATCGGCTGGCCGAACTGACCGGGCATCCCCCGGTGGAGCGCTACGGATGCACCGAAACCCTCATCACGGTCAGCACCCGGGCCGATGGCGATCGCCGACCGGGCTGGGTGGGTCTGCCGTTGCCGGGAATGGCAACGCGGCTGGCAGCAGCGGACGGCTCGGCGGTGCCGCATGACGGCGAAAGCATCGGGAGCCTGCAGGTCCGGACGCCCACCGTATTCCAGGGCTACCGCAACCGCCCGCAGGCCAGCGCCGATGCGTTCACCGCCGATGGTTGGTACCGCACCGGTGACGCTGCGGTGATCGACGCCGACGGGATGCATCGCATCGTCGGTCGTGAGTCGGTGGATCTGATTAAATCCGGCGGCTACCGGATCGGCGCGGGTGAGATCGAGACGGCCCTGCTGGGCCATCCCGGGGTGGCGGAGGTTGCCGTGGTGGGACTGCCCGACGAGGACCTGGGCCAGCGGATCGTCGCCTTCGTCGTGGGCGATGCTGCGCCTGATGACCTGATCCACCATGTCGCACAGCAGCTTTCGGCGCACAAGCGCCCCCGTGAGGTGCGACTGGTCGACGCGCTGCCGCGAAACGCGATGGGCAAGGTGCTCAAGAAGGAGCTGATGTAACCGCTCCCGACGCGGGCGTTCCGCGCACCGTGGCGCCGGACTCAGTTGGCGTGCAGTGCCTCGTTGAGGGCGATGCCCTTGCCGTCGCGGGCCACCACCTCGACCGCTCCGGTCACCGAATTGCGCCGGAACAAAAGATTGTTCGCCCCGGAAAGCTCGCTGGCCTTCACCATGGCGCCGTCGGCGGTGGCCACCTTGGTTCCCGCGGTGACGTAGAGGCCCGCCTCGATGACGCAGTCGTCGCCCAGTGAGATGCCCAGGCCCGAATTGGCGCCCAGCAGACACCGCTCGCCCACCGAAATCACCTCGGTGCCGCCGCCGGACAGCGTTCCCATGATGGAGGCCCCGCCTCCGACGTCGGTACCGTCGCCGACCACCACCCCCGCCGAGATGCGGCCCTCCACCATCGAGGCGCCCAGGGTGCCGGCGTTGAAGTTCACGAACCCTTCGTGCATGACGGTGGTTCCGGGCGCCAGGTGTGCGCCCAGGCGCACCCGGTCTGCGTCGGCGATGCGCACACCCTCCGGCACCACGTAGTCGACCATCCGGGGGAACTTGTCGACCCCGTACACGGTGACCGGCCCGCGGCGGCGCAGACGCAGCCGGACCGACTCGAATCCCTCGATGCGGCAGGGGCCGTGGTTGGTCCACACGACGTTGGTCAGCGCGCCGAACACGCCGTCGAGGTTGACTCCGTGTGGCTCGACCAGGCGGTGCGAGATCAGATGCAGCCGCAGGTAGGCGTCATAGGTGTCGGCGGGCTTGTCGGCGAGCACCGTCACGGTGCGGATCGGCACGATCTGCACACCGCGGTCGGCATCCGGGCCGCACAGCGCGGCCAGTTCCTCGGGAACGTCGTCGGGGTCGATGCGGGTGGTGCCGGACGGGCTGTAGGCGCCCAGTTCGGGCTCCGGAAACCAGGCGTCCAGAACGGTGCCGTCGTCGGTGATGGTGGCCAGTCCGAAGCCCGCAGCAGATGTCACGCAGGACACCGTACTTGCGGCGCGAGCAGACGCAAAGTGCCCCGACACGCCGGGGCGTACGGGGACATTTGCGTCTGCTCGCGCGGGGGAGGTGACGGGGGAGGTGACCCATTAGCCTGTTCAGTTGTGCTGAACCTGAGCGCCGACCCGATCGAATTGACCGCTGCCCTGATCGATATCCCGAGCGTCTCGCGCGACGAACTGTGTATCGCCGACGAGGTCGAGCAGGCGTTGCGGGAGCAGACGGCCTACGAGGTCCTGCGCAACGGAAACGCGGTTCTGGCCCGCACCGACCTCGGCCGCCCCACCCGGGTGATCCTGGCCGGCCATCTCGATACCGTTCCCATCGCCGACAACGTTCCTTGCCGCCGTGACGCCGACCACATCTACGGCTGCGGGGCATCGGACATGAAGTCCGGCGACGCTGTCTTCCTGCACCTGGCCGCCACCGTGACCGACCCCGTCCACGACGTCACGCTGGTCTTCTACGACTGCGAGGAGATCGAGGCGAGTGCCAACGGTCTGGGCCGTATCGAGCGTGATCTGCCGGAGTGGCTGCGCGGCGACGTCGCGATCCTCGGCGAACCATCCGGCGGCTATATCGAGGCCGGATGCCAGGGCACGTTGCGCGCCGTCATATCGACGTCCGGGGTTCGTGCACATTCGGCGCGATCGTGGCTGGGCGACAACGCCATTCATAAGCTGGGCTCAGTACTCAACCGGTTGGCCGGATACCAGGGGCGGGTGGTCGACATCGACGGGTGTATCTACCGGGAGGGGCTGTCTGCGGTGCGCATCGACGGTGGGGTCGCCGGAAACGTCATCCCGGATGCGGCGTCGGTGACGGTGAACTTCCGGTTCGCCCCGGACCGCAGCCCGCAGGATGCGTGGGCGCACGTCCGCGAGGTGTTCGACGGGTTGCCGGTCGAAATGCAGCAGACCGATGTGGCCCCGGGCGCGCTGCCCGGGCTGCAGCACCCCGCGGCGGCCGGCCTGGTGGATGCGGCCGGCGGAATGGTTCGCGCCAAGTATGGCTGGACCGATGTCGCGCGGTTCGCCGCTCTGGGGATTCCCGCAGTCAACTACGGACCCGGCGATCCGAACATGGCGCACCGGCGCGACGAGTGGGTCTCGGTGGCGCAGATCACCGCGGTCGCCGCGACGCTCCGCCGCTATATGGGCGGTGCCTGATGAAAGTCAGCGCCCACCGCCCCGGCAGGGAATCGGTGATCGTCGATCTGTTCCGTGAGACTTTCGCCGCGTCCGAGGGTGCGTCCGAGGGCGCGTCGATCGGGGCGCTGGTACGTGATCTGCTGGAGTGCACTCTCCCCGGGGACGTTCGCGTATTCGTCGCCGAAGATGAGGCCGCGGAGGACGGCACACCGACCGCAGTTGCGATCTTCACCCGGCTCTCCTATGTCCAGGACGATCGCACGGTTTTCCTGCTGTCGCCCTTGGCGGTGGCGACCGCCCGGCAGGGTCTCGGAATCGGACAGGAGCTGCTGGGGCAGGCCCTTGAAGCCTTGCGGTCCGACGGTGTTGACGTCGTCGTGACTTACGGCGATCCGGCCTTCTACGGAAAGGTCGGCTTTGCGCCTCTCAGCCAGGACATGGCACAGCCGCCGCTGCCGCTGAGCAGGCCGGAGGGCTGGCTCGGGCGCGCGGTCGAGGCCGACGGGTTCGCCTCGCTGGCCGGCCCGTCCACCTGCGTCATGGCTCTGCGCGACCCGGACCTCTGGTAGGGCTCAGGGATCGGCACATCGAACCGGCCCGATAAGGCGATCTGACGCTGCCGCCATCAAAAACTGTCGGCGGATTACCGTTTGTCGCCGATGCTCCTCCGCCTGCAGGGCTGCGTCGGCTGCGGCCCCGCTGAACCTGGCGGCGGCGAGCCTCGGCCGCGACCGCAGCCTTCGCCGAGTCCCCGGCCGCCAGCGCTGCCGTGCGGGCTTACAGGGCTGATCCCGTACCGCAGTGGGCACGCCCCGACGAGCGTGCCAGCGCGGCCGCGGCGCGGCGGTCCCCGAGACGCACCGCGCGTTAGCCCGGATTGCCACAGCTAACCGGCTGCTGCGCTTCGCCGCGGGCGGTGTCGCGCGCGGCCGTGATCGCCGCGGTCCGGTTCCGATGGCTGCCAGCCGCCAGGCCTGGGCGATCCCTGGAGTTCAAAAAGAAGATCGCCGACTTGGTTCTGCGTCTGACCGGGCCTGGCGAGCGCCTTAGCTGACTCGGCGATATCGCCCCGGTAGCTCCAGCGCCGTCGTCAGGCAGGTCAGGCCAAAGCGGTCCCCACGAGCAACCTGTGCGCTCCAGGGTCGCCGATGCGGGGCGGCGAAATTGACGGCGGCCGCGGCGTCACCCCGGCCAATAGCAGCACTTGCCAGCAGCACTGCCGATCGCCCGGTCGGCTGGGCCAAAGCCTGGCGTGAAATCGGTGAACGTGCGCGCCGCCTCGTGGCCGCGTCAGATCCTGGCCTGCATCATTACCGTGGGTGACCTGGCCATGCTGACGGTGAATCCGCAGACCCGGACAGTCCGACCCAGAGCCCGGTCCACCGCCGGGCCCCACGGTGGTAACCAAATCGGCTCATCTGCCGAGGACAGCGCCGTGGCGTCATGATGCCAGGCTACGGCCATCCCTGCGCCCGGATGGTTCAGCACCGGCGACTTCTACGCACCGGCGGACGTTGCCGGTGCTCCACGAAGGTGGCTTTACAACGCGTCGAGGGTGGAGGGAGGCCGCCAACTGGGGTACGCACGTTCTGCAGGAAAATGGTGGCGCGCCGGTTCGAGAGAGCATCCAGAACTGGTCTGGGCGGCACGTAGCGCCCACGCCATCAATTGCTCGGTGAGCCCTGGGGTCCTGACGGCGGCGAGCACCGACTCGGCCTCCCTGGCCACGGTCATTCTGCCAGGCCAGCGCATAGCTGAGCGCCAGGCGGGCGCCGTCATCACCCCGGTCGAGAATTCCGCTGGCCAGCCGCTGGCCACCCCAGGTCGCCCAGCTGCACCATTGGCCGCGGTCACCACGGCGTCGGTGTCCAGCGGGCCGTCGCCCTGCAGCAGCCCGTCGATCTGATCTGCTGCCGCGGCAGTGCGGGACGGTGTGGGAAAGGCCAGTTGGTGTACACCGCTGAACGTCCAGCGCCCCAGTAAACACCGAGGGCCGGACCCTGATCGCAGCTGTACGGGTACCGGCGTCGGCCTGAACGAGGCCCGCTTGGTCAGCGCGACCAGCTGGGGCGCGGGGAGCGGCCTGAAGACGCATAGAGCACCCAGCACCTGTGGACCCGCGGGAAGTTTCCACCCAGGCGGTCGATCGCCACCGGCAGCGTCCTGTCGGAAACCGCCGCTGCTCATCAACAGCCCCAGGTGCAGTAATGCTGGAGCTGCGCTGGCATGCGGCCGCGGTCGCCCCTGCCGGCGGCGCGGCTACCACCCTCGGCGGTCTCCCCGGCGTCCATCGGCATGAGGTCGTAGCGCGCCAGCAGACCGTCGTCCCACAGGGCGGAGACCACCCGCGGAACCCTCAGGACCGATCGGACCGTGACGATCAGCGGGCAGCCGCACTCCCCGGCCAGCCGGTAGACCAGGCTCCCCGAGAGCGGGTCCAGCAGACGCGCGTTGTCGACGATCAGCGGCGCAGATCCGGCACGGGCGAGAATCTCTTCCGCCGCGGCGGAGATCATCTCGGCCGGTTTATCGACGTCGTGGACGCCCAGCAGCGGGCCGAAGGCCCCGAACGGGACCATGGATTGGGCCATGGTGCCGAACGCCCACAGCGGCTCCCCGCGACCCAGGCGCTCGGCGGACTGTGCCGCCAGGGTGGTCTTTCCGACCCCTTCGTTGCCGATCAAGGCGACGCCGGTGGCGGGTCCGGCCTGCAGGAGTTCGACCACGCGGTCCACGGCACGACGGGCTACGAGGGGCCACGGCATACCCCGACTCTATTGGTCCGCCGGACGCGGTGGTCTAGGTTTCGGGTGTGCAGCAGCCAGCGGAGCCGGTCGCGAGATGGGCGGTGTGCGTGTACTGCGCCTCGGGTCCGCGGCATCCCGAACTACTGAGGTTGGCCCGGAGGGTGGGCGAGGCGATCGCCGAGCGCGGCTGGACGTTGGTCTCCGGCGGTGGAAACGTCTCGGCGATGGGTGCGGTGGCAGCCGGTGCCCGGGCTCGCGGCGGTCATACGGTGGGGGTGATCCCCAAAGCCCTGGTGCACCGGGAATTGGCCGATATCGAGGCCGACGAACTGATCGTCACCGACACCATGCGCCAGCGCAAGCAGGTCATGGAGGACCGCAGCGACGCGTTCCTGGCG
Source organism: Mycolicibacterium sp. (assembly GCA_020637165.1). Lineage (GTDB taxonomy): Bacteria > Actinomycetota > Actinomycetes > Mycobacteriales > Mycobacteriaceae > Mycobacterium. The sequence continues at coordinate 13,923 of JACJWN010000017.1, forward strand.
CTGCCCGGGGGCATCGGAACGCTCGAGGAACTTTTTGAAACCTGGACCGCCGGGTATCTGGGTATGCATGACAAGCCGGTGGTGTTGTTGGACCCGCACGGCCATTACGCCGGGCTGCGGCGCTGGCTGGACTCGTTGGTGCCGACCGGCTACGTCTCGCAGGCTGCCTTGGACCGGCTGATGATCGGCGAGGACATCGCCCATGCGCTGGACCGGTGCGCCGGCGGGGAAGGCAGCGACGCGGATGGCCGGTGACGTCAAACAGGTGGGTCTGCGCGACCTGTTGGCTGGGCTGCCTGCGGTGGTGATGGACGCCCCGTTGATACTGCGGGCGGTGCGCACCGGGTTGTTGTCCACCCCGGGGTCCAAAACCTCGATCGCCACGGTGTTCCAGGACCGGGCGGCCCGGCACGGCGACCGGACCTTCCTTCGTTTCGAGGGCCGGGAGATCAGCTATCGGCTGGCCAACGAGACCGCCAACCGCTTCGCTGCGGTGCTGGCCGCTCGCGGGGTGCGGCCCGGTGATGTGGTGGGCATCATGCAGCGCAACTCTCCGGAGGCCGTGTTGACGATGCTGGCCGCGGTCAAATGCGGGGCGGTGGCGGGCATGGTCAACTACAACCAGCGGGCCGAGGTGCTGGCCCACAGCCTGGGTCTACTGCAGGCGCGCGTGCTGGTCGTGGAGAGTGACCTGCTCGATTCGGTCGCCGACTCCGGGGCCGACCTGTCCGGCACGGAGCTGCTCACCGTCAAGGAACTCACCGAACTGGCTGAGGGTGTGCCCGCCGGAAATCCGGCCACCGCGGGGGAGGTCCGGGCCAAGGCCCCGGCTTTCTACATCTTCACCTCCGGCACCACCGGACACCCGAAGGCCAGTGTGATGACCCACCAGCGCTGGCTTCGCGCCCTGGCCGGGTTCAGCGGCCTGGGCGTGCGGTTGCGTGGGGCCGACACGCTCTACTGCGCGTTGCCGCTCTACCACAACAACGCGCTGACCGTCGCCCTGTCCTCGGTGATCGACGCGGGCGCGACATTGGCTTTGGGCAGGGCGTTTTCGGCGTCGAAGTTCTGGGACGAGGTCATCGCGGCGGATGCGACGGCGTTCGTCTATATCGGGGAGCTGTGTCGCTATCTGCTCAATCAGCCGCCCAAGCCGACCGACCGCGCCCACCGGGTCCGGGTCATCATCGGCAACGGATTGCGGCCGGAGATCTGGGAGCGGTTCACCACCCGGTTCGGGATCAAGAGGGTGGTGGAGTTCTACGCCGCCAGCGAGGGCAACGTCGCGTTCATCAACGTCTTCAACATCCCCGGGTCGACCGGGATCAGTCCCATGCCGCTGGCCTACGTCGACTACGACCTGGAGACCGGGGAGCCGGCGCGCGGGCCGGACGGCCGGGTGCGTCGAGTCCGCCCGGGCCGGCCGGGGCTGCTGCTGAGCCCGGTGACTCGGCTCTCGCCCTTCGACGGGTACACCGACAAAGCGGCCAGCGAGAAGAAGCTGGTGCGTAACGCCTTCAAGGACGGCGACGTCTGGTTCAACACCGGCGATGTCATGAGCCCGCAGGGTATGGGCCACGCGGCCTTCACCGATCGGCTCGGCGACACTTTTCGCTGGAAGGGTGAGAACGTCGCCACCACCGACGTCGAGGCGGCGCTGGCCGCGGCGCCGTTTGTGGAGGAATGCACGGTGTTCGGCGTGGAGGTCCCCGACACCGGCGGCCGGGCCGGGATGGCGGCGGTGGCGTTGCGCGCCGGTGCCCAGTTCGATGGCCGGGCGCTGGCCCGCCATCTGTACGGCCATCTGCCGGTGTACGCGGTGCCGTTATTCATCCGGATCGTGGGATCGCTGGAGACCACCTCGACGTTCAAGAGCCGGAAGGTCGATCTGCGCAGTCACGGTTACGGTCCGGAGGTGTCCGACCCGCTATACGTCCTGAACGGGCGCGAGGAGGGTTACGTGCCGTTCTACGACGACTACCCGTCCCAGGTGGCGGCCGGGAGGCGTCCGAGGGCCTGAGGAACGAAGGCCCGAGGAGCGCTGAATCCCGTTCTGTTGCGGCCGCACCCAGCCGAGTAACGACGTGGTTGGATCGAGAATGGATGTGCTTTTTCGCGTTCCCGACGCTCGGTCGTCACCGTCATCGACCGGTCTCCGGTGTCGGTCTCGCTGAGCTACGAGTTCACCATCGCGGCCCCGACGATCGACAAGGTGTACCGGGATTGGGTGGCCAACCGCAAGCCGCCGCTGTTCGGGGTCGAGCCGGACGTCAGGGTGTGGGCGCTCTCCGTGGAGGCGCAGTGTCCGGTTCTGGAGATCGGAGCGGGTACGGGCCGCAATGTACTCGCGCTGGCCGGGCGCGGGCACCCCGTCGACGTCGTGGAGATCACCAGCGCCTTCGACGTCGATTTCGACGAGCGCCGATCGACATGCGCTGACTGGTCTATCGAAGGACAGCGACAGCGCAACGGTGAGGCGGGGCCCGGTGGATGTGCGCGGCGGCCCAACCGGCAGGCACGATGTGGGGATGACCGGGACATTCTGTGGCAGGTCGGTGGCGGTTGATCAGGCGCTGATCATGCGATCGTCAATCGCACACCGGATTCCTTCTACGACCGGGGTGCGACCTTCTCCGACGATGCGGCGATGGCAGCCGCTCACCGTGTCATCGCCGAGGGTGCCGATGTCGTCGACGTCGGCGGCGTCAAGGCCGGTCCCGGAACCCTGGTCGACGCCGAGGAGGAGATCGCCAGGGTGGTGCCCTTTATTGAATGGCTCCGCGGCAGCTACCCCGACCAGTTGATCAGCGTCGACACCTGGCGCGCCTCGGTGGCCAAGCAAGCCTGCGCCGCGGGCGCCGACATCATCAACGACACCTGGGCCGGGGCCGATCCGACGCTGCCCGAGGTCGCCGCCGAGTTCGGAGCGGGTCTGGTGTGTTCGCACACCGGCGGTGCGGTACCCCGAACTCGGCCTTTCCGGGTCAACTACGGCACCACCGTGACCGGGGTGGTCGACTCCGTCATCGCCGAGGTGACCGCCGCGGCCGAGCACGCAGTGTCCGTGGGCGTTCGCCGCGACGGCGTGTTGATCGACCCGACCCACGATTTCGGCAAAAACACCTTCCACGGGCTGGCCTTGTTGCGTCACGTGAAAGATCTTGTTAACACCGGATGGCCTGTCCTGATGGCGCTGAGCAACAAAGATTTCATCGGGGAGACTCTGGGTGTGGAATTGACAGAGCGCCTGGAGGGAACGCTGGCGGCGACGGCACTGGCCGCCGCCGGCGGTGCCCGCATGTTCCGGGTTCACGAGGTGGGACCCACCCGCAGGGTGCTGGAGATGGTGGCATCGGTGTGCGGTGACCGGGCACCGGCCCGCACAGTGAGGGGGCTGGCATGACGGATCTGAGCGAACGTCTGCAGGTGGCCCCAGGTCGGCCCGTCAACGGCTCCGGGCCCGCCGACAGATGCTGGCACCGCCCGAACTGGACCGTCGCCGAACTTGAAGCCGCCAAGCGCGGACGCACCATCTCGGTGGTCCTGCCGGCTCTCAACGAGGAGGAGACCGTCGGTTCGGTGGTCGAGACGATCACCCCGATGCTCGGCGGCCTCGTCGACGAACTCATCGTGCTGGACTCGGGTTCCACCGACGACACCGAGGCGCGCGCATCGGCAGCGGGCGCGCGGGTGGTCAGCCGGGAACAGGCGCTGCCGGAACTTCCGCCCCAGCCGGGCAAGGGTGAGGTGTTGTGGCGCTCGCTGGCGGCCACCACCGGTGACATCGTCGTCTTCATCGACTCCGACCTGATCGACCCGGACCCGATGTTCGTGCCCCGGCTGGTCGGCCCGATCCTGACCGGCAAGGGTGTTCACCTGGTTCGCGGTTTCTACCGGCGGCCGCTGAAGCTGCGGGTCGGGGAGGACGCCAACGGCGGGGGTCGGGTCACCGAACTGGTCGCCCGGCCGCTGCTCGCCGCGCTGCGCCCCGAACTCGGTTGCGTGCTCCAGCCGCTGGGCGGAGAGTATGCGGGGACCCGTGAGCTGCTCACCTCGATACCGTTCGCCCCGGGCTACGGGGTGGAGATCGGCATCCTGATCGACACCTACGACAAGCTCGGTCTCAGCGCCATCGCCCAGGTCAATCTGGGTGTGCGGACCCACCGCAACCGTCCGATGCGGGAACTGGGCCCGATGAGCCGACAGGTCATCGCCACCCTGCTGAGCCGGTGCGGGATCGGAGACTCCGGGGTCGGGTTGACCCAGTTCATGCCGGGCTCGAACGGCGCCGACGGATATGTGGCCCGGACCTCTGCGGTGTCGCTGGCCGACCGGCCGCCGATGAACACACTTCGCTGACAAGGGGCGTGCTGGGTCGCGCCGCCGTGCGTGAGGCAGGATCGCGAGTGTGACGCTGATCCTGACGTACCTTGTGGTGCTCATTCTGGTGGCCGTCGTCCTGTTCGGTATAGCCACCCTCCTGTTCGGCCGCGGCGAGCAACTTCCGCCGCTGCCGCGCGGAACCACCGCCACCGTGCTGCCCGCCTCGGGGGTCACCGGTGCCGATGTCGAGGCCGTGAAATTCGCCCAGGTGCTGCGGGGCTACAAGACCAGCGAGGTGGACTGGGTTCTGGACCGGCTGGGCGCCGAACTCGATCAGTTGCGGGGCGAACTCGCGGCGGTACGGGCCACCGCCGGTCTGCCGGACCCGACCAGTGGCCGATGGCCCGCGCCGGCGGAATCGGGGCCCGCTCAGGCGGATTCGGGCTCAGTCTGATGGGTCCCGCGTGACCGTCCCTGATGACGACTGGATCAGATGTCCGTGGGCGACAAGCGGATCGGGATCCGACCGGGCGTTGATGTGCGGGTATCACGACCGCGAGTGGGGTCGCCCGTTGCGGGGGCGTGTCGCGATGTTCGAGCGGATGACGCTGGAGGCCTTCCAGAGCGGCTTGTCCTGGCTGGTCATACTTCGGAAAAGGGAGAATTTCCGCCGGGCGTTCGCCCGTTTCGACATCGAGACGGTCGCCGGCTTCACAGAGGTCGACGTCGCCCGCCTGATGGCCGATGCCGGCATCGTGCGCAATCGGGCCAAGATCGAGGCGACCGTCGCCAACGCCCGCGCCGCCGCTGCCCTGGACGTGGACCTGTCCGAGCTGCTGTGGTCCTACGCTCCACCCTCGCGGCCACGTCCGGTCACACCTGCCGAGGTGCCGCCGCAGACCCCGGAGTCGCGCGCCCTGGCGCGCGAACTAACGCGTCGGGGTTTCCGATTTGTCGGCCCGACCACGGCCTATGCGTTGATGCAGGCCACCGGGATGGTCGACGATCACCTGCGTGATTGCTGGGTGTCCGGGTCGGTAACAGGTGGGGACGCCGATAAGGAAGAATAGGAAACACTAGAATCGTCTCCACCGCCGCTCAGTCGGTGTCGGCGGGCCTGCTCGAATCTGGAGGGAGCATTCGATGGCGGCGATGAAGCCACGGACCGGAGATGGTCCGCTGGAAGCGACCAAAGAGGGGCGCGGCATCGTGATGCGGGTACCGCTGGAAGGCGGTGGCCGGCTCGTCGTCGAGTTGACCCCCGACGAGGCCGCTGCCCTCGGCGACGAACTCAAGGGCGTCACGAGCTGACCTCCGGGCCGCCATAGGCCGACGAGTTACTACCGCGTGACCGCGCGGTAGATCTCCAATGTCTGCTCGGCGATTCTGGCCCAGGAGAACTCGTCGATACAGCGCGCTCGGCCGGCCGCTCCGTAGGCCGCAGCCAGCGCCGGGTCCGCCACCAGTGCGTTGACTGCGTCGGCCAGACCCGCCTCGAAAGACCGCGGATCAGCCTCGTCATAGTGCACCAGCCTGCCGGTGACCCCGTCGATAACCACCTCGGGAATGCCGCCGACGTCGGAGGCCACGACGGCCGTACCGCACGCCATCGCTTCCAGGTTCACGATCCCGAGCGGCTCGTACACCGACGGGCACACGAAGGCCGTCGCCGCCGAGAGGATTTCGCGGATCTCGTGCACCGGCAGGAAGTCCCGCACCCAGAACACCCCACCGCGTTCGGCCGCCAGTTCGGCGACCGCAGTCCTGACCTCTTCTGCGATCTCAGGGGTGTCGGGCGCCCCGGCGCAGAGGACCAGTTGAATCTCCGGGTCGAAGCGGTGTGCCGCGGCGATCAGGTGTGGCACACCTTTCTGGCGGGTGATCCGGCCGACGAAGGCCACCATCGGCCGGGAGGGGTCCACCCCGAGTTCGTCGAGCACCGACTCGTCCGGATCGGTATCGGCCGGGTACCAGACCCCGGTGTCGATACCGTTCCGTACGACGTGCACCCGGGCGGGATCCAGCGCGGGGTACACCGACAGCACGTCGTTACGCATCCCGGCGCTGACCGCGATCACCGCGTCGGCGGCCTGGACGGCGGTGCGCTCGACCCATAGCGAGACCCGGTAGCCGCCGCCGAGCTGCTCGGCCTTCCACGGCCGCTTCGGCTCCAGGGAATGGGCCGTCAGGACATGCGGGATGCCGTGCAGCAGGGCGGCGAGGTGTCCGGCCATGCCGGTGTACCAGGTGTGCGAATGCGCCACCGTGGCTCCGGCGGCCGCGTCGGCCATCCGCAGATCGCTCGACAACGTCGACAGCGCCGGGTTGGCATCCGCCAACGCCGGGTCGGGCTGATGGGCGAAGGCGGTGGACCGCGGTGCGCCCATACAATGCACGTCCACCTCGCACAACCGCCGCAGCTGGGAAACCAGTTCGGTCACATGGACCCCGGCTCCGCCGTAGACCTCGGGCGGGTACTCCCGCGTCATCATCGCCACCCGCATAGGCTGACCGTAGTGCAGCCGTCGCCAGGCGAAACCCCGATTGCCCTAGCCGTTGCAGGCGGTGGTGGTTAGGTTTACTCCCATGAGGGAGTTGCCGCATGTGCTTGGCATCGTCCTGGCCGGGGGCGAGGGGAAGCGGCTGTACCCACTGACGGCGGACCGGGCCAAGCCCGCGGTCCCTTTCGGCGGCGCCTACCGGCTCATCGACTTCGTTTTGTCGAATCTCGTCAATGCCCGCTATCTACGAATCTGCGTGCTGACTCAGTACAAGTCGCACTCCCTGGACCGCCATATCTCGCAGAACTGGCGGTTGAGTGGCCTGGCAGGGGAGTACATCACCCCGGTGCCTGCCCAGCAGCGACTCGGCCCGCGCTGGTACACCGGTTCGGCCGACGCCATCCACCAGTCACTCAACCTGATCTACGACGAGGATCCCGACTACATCGTGGTGTTCGGCGCCGACCACGTGTACCGGATGGACCCCGAGCAGATGGTGAACTTCCACATCGAAAGCGGCGCCGGCGCCACGGTCGCCGGGATCCGGGTGCCGCGTACGGAGGCGCGCGCCTTCGGCTGCATCGATGCCGACGGTTCGGGACGGATCCGCAGTTTCGTGGAGAAGCCGGCCGACCCGCCGGGCACCCCGGACAACCCCGATCAGACCTTCGTCTCGATGGGGAACTACGTGTTCACCACGAAGGTGCTCATCGACGCGATCCGCGCGGACGCTGACGACGACACCTCCGATCACGACATGGGCGGCAACATCATTCCGAACCTGGTCGAGGACGGCCTCGCCGCGGTCTATGACTTCAACGACAACGAGGTCCCCGGCGCCACCGAACGCGATCACGGATACTGGCGCGACGTCGGGACACTGGATGCCTTCTACGACGCGCACATGGATCTGGTGTCAGTCCACCCGGTGTTCAACCTTTACAACAAACGCTGGCCAATTCGGGGGGAGTCGGAGAACCTGGCTCCGGCGAAGTTCGTCAATGGCGGCGCGGCCCAGGAGTCGGTGGTCGGCGCGGGCAGCATCATCTCGGCGGCATCGGTGCGCAACTCCGTGCTGTCGAGCAACGTGGTCATCGAGGACGGGGCCTACGTCGAGGGCAGCGTGTTGATGCCCGGCGTCCGGGTGGGCAGCGGGGCGGTGGTGCGCCGGGCGATCCTGGACAAGAACGTCGTCGTGGGGCCCGGTGAAATGGTCGGAGTGGACTTGGAGCGCGACCGCAGCCGGTTCGCGATCAGTTCCGGCGGTGTGGTCGCCGTCGGCAAGGGTGTCTTCGTCTAGCTCCCCTCCCGGCACGGGGCTCGCCTCTTGGCGCCAGCAGACACAAATGTCCCCAAAACTAAGGCGTGTCGGGGTGGTTTACGTCTGCTCGGCGGGGAGGGCGAGGGCGACGGCGGGAACGGCGACGCAGCAGGCGGACCGCGGCCCAGATCAGTGCGATCAGCACGAGCAGGACCAGCGCCGGGATCAGGATCGCGATGAACGTCAGGCCCACGCTGGTGACGTCCTCGATGGTGCTCAACACGGGGGCCGCCACCCCGGCGGTGGCGACATTGGCCGCCGGTCGCACCGTCGTCTTCGTCAGGTGCACCACCAGTGCGGTCACCACCCCGATGGCCACCGGAACCCAGGCGCCCGTTCGCGCGAAATCGGCCGGATCGGTGACCGCCGCGGTCTGGGCGGCGGTGCCCGAGCCGAACACGATGCCGCCGGAGGTGGGCCGCACGAAAGTCTGCACGGCATCGTTGACCGAATCCAGCGCCGGGATCTTGTCGGCCACGACCTCCACCACCAACAGCACCGCCACGATCGCCAGAACCCAGCCGTTCTCCAGCCAGGACCAGCCGGGTGGGAGGGTGATCAGGCTGGTGAACCTGCCCAGCAGGCCCATCAGCAGCAGGGGGATGTAGGCGTTGAGCCCCGCAGCGGTGGCCAGACCGAAACCGGTCATCAGTTCCATGCGGGGCCTCCTCAACCCAAGACGCCTGGCCGAACGGCCATCCGTTCAGGATGAACCGTCAGTGCACCCGGCCGGTGTTGTTTCGGCGCATCCCGCAGGCGCACCGGGCAGGGCCCGTTCGATCCCGGGGGCTGACGGTGCTGCTGGCGGGTACGGACTTTCGGATGGCAGTGTGGGGGCTGTGGGGTACCGCCCCCACAGCCGAGTAAGGAATGTCATGGCAGCACCGCGCGTCGACTGGGATCTCGTCTACCGGCAGCAGACGCTGCCGCCTTGGAGTATCGGGGCACCGCAGCCCGAGCTGGCTGCGCTGATCGACCAGGGCAAAGTACACGGGGAGGTCCTCGACGCCGGCTGCGGGCATGCGGCACTGTCGCTGGAACTGGCCCAGCGCGGGTACACCGTGGTCGGATTGGACATCAGCGCGACCGCGATCGCCCGGGCGGCGGCGAGCGCGGCGGAACGCGGCCTTGCCAATGCCAGCTTCGCCCGGGTCGACATCACCGATTTCGGCGGCTACGACGGACGTTTCGACACGGTGATGGATTGCGGACTGCTGCACGCCTTGCCGATCGACCGCCGGCAGTCCTACATCGACAGCATTCACCGCGCCGCCGCCCCGGGCGCATCGCTATACATCCTGGCGTTCGCCCCGCGCACATTCGGGCCCGATGTACCCGGTCCGAACGGGTTCACCGCCGACGAACTGCGCGATACCGCCGCCAGCCGGTGGAGCGTCGACGAGGTGCGTCCGGCGATGCTCTACGCCAACGACACCCACGCCGCCGACGGCCCATCACCGCGCGGCGATGTGCAACGCACCCCGGACGGACATCTGATGATGCCCGCCTTCCTGCTCAGCGCCCACAAAGAGTGACCGCGAAGCCCAAGGTCCAGCACCTGGTGAGTCGACGGGGTTTCAGTCCAGGGCCGCGACCAGGACGCCGTCGCCGAGTGGCACCAGCACCGGGTTGAGTCGGTCGTCCTCGGCGATCAGGCGCGCGGCCTCGCGTACGGCGGTCACCTCGGCGTCGTGGGCAGCCGGATCACCCGCCCGGCCGTCGAGTGAAGCGCGATGCACGACGATCACCCCGCCGGGGCGCAGTAGCCGGACCCCTTCGGTCACGAAGTGCGACTGCTGGGTGGGGGTGGCGTCGATGAAGACCAGATCGTAGGACTCGTCGGCGAGTCGGGTGAGCACCTCCTGGGCCCGCCCGGCGATGAGCCGGGTTCTTCCGGGGCCGATGCCAGCCTCGGTGAAGGCCAGCTTCGCCAGCCGCTGATGCTCCGGTTCGACGTCGATCGTGGTGAGCACACCGTCCTCGCGCATCCCGGACAGCAGCCACAACCCGCTCACCCCGGCCCCGGTTCCGACCTCCACGACCGCCCGGCCGCCGGAGAGCCGTGCCAGCAGGCTCAGCAGCGCGCCGACAGCCGGGGTCACCGCCCCCGCCCCGGCGTCGACGGCGCGCTCGCGCGCGGCGGAGACGATCTCGTCCTCAGAGATCGAGGCCTCGGCGTGAGTGAGAACCCGGTCGGCCCGGCTGCGCGCCGGTTCCTCGCTGGTGGACATTCTCAGCAGCGTAGATCAAGTGTGGCGGCTCGTGGGCAGGCGCGCCAAGCCAGTCACCAGACGGGTAGACACGCCGATGGAAGCATGTCTAAGAAAATTGCTCATAAATGACGTTTCGCTGACATTTGCCCAGTTGAAAGCCCATTAAAGCTGTGTTTCTCAGTCAACGTTCAGTTTGCCCATAGCGGACACACAAGAGGCTAGGGCATGCTAACCCGCATGACGATCCAAACCTGCTGGACGGGGAATACCCCTCGACGGGTTGGCGTTATGCCTCATGACGCGCCCGGCGCCTCGGCGCACGAGTCAGCGGCGCATAAGTCCAAGCCGCTTGAACAAGGGGAGGATCCCACGACCACCACACTGATGACACCAGTCACCATGTCGCACGTCGGTGAAAACGACAGCGACGGCTGGGTTGAGCCGTCCGAGGAGTTGCAGGGCACCGCGGTGTTCGACGCGACCGGCGATCGCACGGCGATGCCGTCCTGGGACGAACTGGTGCGTCAGCATGCCGACCGGGTCTACCGGCTGGCCTACCGGCTTTCTGGTAACCGGCATGATGCGGAGGACCTCACCCAGGAGACCTTCATCAGGGTGTTCCGCTCGGTGAAGAACTACCAGCCCGGCACCTTCGAGGGCTGGCTGCACCGCATCACCACGAATCTCTTCCTGGACATGGTCCGTCGGCGTGCGCGCATCCGCATGGAGGCGCTGCCGGACGACTATGACCGGGTTCCTGCCGACGAGCCCAACCCCGAGCAGATCTATCACGACTCCCGGCTTGGGCCGGACTTGCAGGCTGCCCTGGATTCACTTCCGCCGGAATTCCGTGCCGCAGTGGTCCTGTGCGACATCGAGGGCCTGTCTTATGAGGAGATCGGGGCAACCCTCGGGGTCAAACTGGGCACGGTGCGCAGCCGAATCCACCGTGGTCGGCAGGCGTTGCGCGATTACCTGGCCACCAACGGCCGCGCTGAGGCCGAGTCGGCCTGACGCGCCACGCCTCGAGTAACCGTCCCAGCATGTCATCACGCCATTTTCGCGCTACATTCGATCTGAGCGCGTCGCGGCGCCGAGCCTTCGCTGCGAACGCGACGACGTGCCGGAGAGGAGCGCAGGCGATGGTCGATCCGGGAGACGTCTTCCGTCGCGCCCTTTCCTGGCTGCCGGCGAACTTCGTCTCGGTTGACGATTCCGCGCTCAACGCCCCACGGCAGTTCAGTTCTACCGAGCACCTCTCCAGCGAGGCCGTCGCCGCCTATGTCGACGGCGAACTGCCGATGAAGGCCCACCTGCGGGCGGGTGGGCATCTGTCGTTATGTCCGCAATGCGCCGCCGAGGTTGATGCCCAGAGCCAGGCCCGAGCCGCCCTGAGGGAATCCCGCCCAGTCACCATGCCCAGCACCCTGATGGGGATGCTGTCCCAGATCCCGCAGTCCGCCCCCGACGAGCCGGTGCTCCCGCTCGACGGTCAACAGGGCCGCGGCGCACCCCGGGGCCGGCGCAAGCGCCGGTAGGGTGAAGGTCACCACCGAGCGGCGTTTCCCGCTGTTGCGCTGCTCCGCGTTCGGATACCCAGCGTTCGGATAGAGGTTGATTTTGAGTCCCAGCAAGGACACGTCCGGCGGCGGCCACAGGCTGGCGCCCCGACCCGTTTCCCGTCCCCCGGTGGATCCGCAGGCGACTAAGACCTTCGGCCGGCCGAGCGGCGTCGAGGGGTCGTTCGTCGCCGAGGAACTACGCCCGGCCGCCTACCGCGGCTCCGATACCTTCACCCCCGCCAAGAAGTCGCCCGACCCGGTGCTCGAGGAGGCTTTCGGCCGACCGTTTCCCGGTGGAGAGTCGCTGCAGCGTCATCCCACCGACGCCGGTGCGCTCGACGGTGAGGCTGAGGGCCCGGGGGATCCGGACGACCCTTGGCGCGACCCGTCCGCCGGCGTCGCGTTGGGCGTCCCCGCGCTGGAACGGGCCGCACCGGTCGTCATCGGCCCGCCTCCGGGGAAGCTGGGCGTGCGCGACGTGCTCTTCGGCGGCAGAGTCTCTTACGCGGCGCTGGCCGTCCTGGGCATCCTCGCGCTGCTGATCGGACTCGCCGGCGGCTGGGTCGGACGTACCACCGCCGAGGTGGTGGGGGCCTTCACCACTTCCAAGGTGACCTTGTCGACCAGCGACAACGGCGAGGTTCCCGAGGGCCGGATCGCGAAGGTGGCGGCCTCGGTGGCCGATTCGGTGGTGACCATCGAAGCCAAGAGCGACGAGGAGGGCGCGCAGGGATCCGGGGTGATCGTCGACGGTCGCGGGTACATCGTCACCAACAACCACGTCATCTCGGAGGCGGCCGCCAGTCCGAGCAAGTTCAAAATGACGGTGGTGTTCAACGACGGTACCGAGGTGCCGGCCAACCTCGTCGGGCGCGATCCCAAGACCGATCTGGCCGTGCTCAAGGTGGACAATGTCGACAACCTCACGGTGGCCAAGTTCGGCGACTCCAGCAAGCTGCGGGTCGGCGAGGAAGTGATCGCCGCCGGTGCGCCGCTGGGTCTGCGCAGCACCGTCACCCACGGCATCATCAGCGCGCTGAACCGACCGGTTCCGCTGTCCGGCGATGGGTCGGACACCGACACCGTCATCGACGCCGTACAGACCGACGCCTCGATCAACCACGGCAACTCCGGCGGGCCGTTGATCAACATGAACTCCGAGGTGATCGGAATCAACACCGCGGGCAAGTCGCTGTCCGACAGTGCCAGCGGGCTGGGCTTCGCCATCCCAGTCAATGAGGTCAAGGAAACCGTCGAGACTCTGATCAAGGACGGCAAGATCGCGCATCCGACGCTGGGGCTGACCGCCCGGTCGGTCAGCAACGATCTGGCCAACGGCGCCCAGGTGGCCAACGTCAAAGCCGGCGGCCCGGCCGACAAGGCCGGGATCAAGGAGAACGACGTCGTGGTCAAGGTCGGCAACCGCGAGGTGGCCGACGCCGACGAGTTCGTCGTGGCGGTCCGCCAACTCAAGATCGGCCAGGACCAGCCGATCGAGGTCGTGCGGGAGGGCCGCAAGGTGACGCTGATGGTGAACCCGGGTGCGGACAACTGAGTCAAGGGACGTCTGACGATGTTCGCCAACATCGGGTGGGGCGAGATGCTCCTGCTGGTCGTCGTCGGCCTGGTGGTACTGGGGCCGGAGCGGCTGCCCGGCGCCATCAGTTGGGCGGCGGGGGCGATCCGGCAGGCCCGCGACTATCTCACCGGTGCTACCAAGGAACTACGCGAGGAACTCGGCCCCGAGTTCGAGGATTTGCGTCAGCCGCTCAGCGAGTTGCAGAAGCTCCGTGGGATGACCCCCCGGGCGGCGATCACCAAGCATCTCCTCGACGGCGACGACTCGCTGCTCACCGGCAATTTCGACAGCCCGCCGGCGGGGCAGGAGCGCGGCGAGCGGAGAACGGAGAAACCGCAGAGCACGCCCGCTGCGCCGCAGACCCCCGGTGCCCCGGCCCCGTTCGACTCCGACGCGACCTGAGGCCGCTAACGGCCCGCAGGGTCCAGGCCCAGCGACATCCCGGCCAGGCCGCGCCGCCGAGCTGTCAGCTTGTCGGCGATGCCGCGCAGGGCGCTGCCCGCCGCGGAGTCCGGTGCCGACAAGACCAATGGGACGCCGGAGTCGCCGGCCGAAACCAGCGCCGGATCCAACGGGACCTTTCCCAGCAGGGGAACGTCGGCTCCAACGGCCCGGGTCAGCCGCTCGGCCACCTGCTCGCCCCCTCCCTCGCCGAAGATCTGCATCGTCGTGCCGTCGGGCAGGAGAAGACCCGACATGTTCTCCACCACCCCGACGATGCGCTGACGGGTCTGCAACGCGATCGCACCGGCGCGCTCGGCGACCTCCGCGGCGGCAGCCTGCGGGGTGGTGACCACGATGATCTCCGCCCCCGGCAGCAGCTGGGCCACCGAGATGGCCACATCCCCGGTCCCCGGCGGCAGGTCCAGCAGCAGCACGTCGAGATCGCCCCAGTAGACGTCGGCCAGGAACTGTTGCAGCGCGCGGTGCAGCATCGGCCCGCGCCAGACGACGGGGGTGTTGCCCTGGGTGAACTGGGCGATCGAGATGACCTTCACCTCGTGGGCGACCGGCGGCAGGATCATCGACTCCACCTGGGTGGGCCGGTCGGTCGTGCCCATCATCCGCGGTACCGAATGGCCGTAGATATCGGCGTCGAGCAGGCCGACGGCCAGGCCGCGGGCGGCCAGGGCGGCCGCGAGGTTGACGGTGACGCTGGACTTGCCGACGCCGCCCTTGCCCGAGGCCACCGCGTACACCCGGGTCAGCGATCCGGGCTGGGCGAAGGGGATGACCGGTTCGGCCGACAGGCCCTGGTCGCCGCGAAGTTGCTTGCGCAACTCGGTGCGCTGTTCGTCGTTCATCACGTCGAGGTCCACGCTGATCGCTCCGGTGCCGGGCACGTCGGCGACCACGGCGGCGACGCGTTCGGTGATCTCGGCTTTCTTCGGGCACGCCGCGGTGGTCAGGTAGATCTCGACATGGGTGGCGCCGTCAGCGCCGACGGTGACGTTCTTGACCATGTTGAGTTCGGTGATCGGCCGACGCAGTTCGGGGTCGATGACCTTGGCCAGTGCGGTGCGGACGGCTCTTTCCAGTTCGGTGCTCATCGCAGCCGAGTCTAGAGCCGTGCCGTCCGGCGGATTCGCCGGGGAACTTGAAGCGTCCGGAGGTCGGGTGGCGCGGAGGTCAGGCGGCGGGACCGGGCAACGCGCCGTGCACCGGGGGCACATCGGCGGGCGGTGCCGGGGCGGGGGCTGGAGCCATCCACGGTGGAGTCTGCGGACCTGGCACCGCGGGTGCCTCGGCGGCGGCCGGCGGCATACCGGGCAGCGAACCGGGAGCCGGGGGCATTCCCGGCAGCGGACCCGGAGCCGGGGGCATTCCCGGCAGCGGACCCGGAGCCGGGGGCATTCCCGGCAGCGGTGCCGCCGCGGGCGGGGCCACCTCCGCCGCGGGTGCAGGCGCGCCGGGGCCGGGCAGCGGACCGGACCCGACCAGCGGGCCGGCCCCGGGCGCGGGCGCCATACCGGGCAGCGGCCCCTGCGGTGTCAGCCAGGAAGGCGGCTCCTGCGGGGTCATCCACGGCAACTGCGTCGTCGGCTGCATCCACGGCGGCAAGTCCGGCGTCGGAACCGTCTCCGACGGAGCCAACTGCGAGGCCATGCAAATGACCTGACAGCCGTGCTCCGGAATGACGCCTTCGGCGGGCCCGGGCATCGGGCCGGGCAGCATCTGGCCGGCGGCGGTGCTGTTACCCATCAGCTGGGTCAACGCGTCGCCGGTATGCAGACCGGTGAGATCGGGGGTGAGGCTGTCCGGAGTCTCCAGGTGGCCGTCGCTGAGGACGGGCACCGGGCCGCTGATCGGCGGAAGGTCAATCGGGGCGACGCCGGTGGCGTACGCGGCTGCCCAGCCCATCACGTTCTCGGCATACGCCATCGAATTGTTGTAGCGCAGGATCGCGGTCAGGACCTGGGCCTGGTTGCGCAGGTTCAGTCCGCCGCTGCACAGGTAGCGGGCCGCCCCGAGGGCGGCGTCGAAGATGTTCTGCGGATCGGCCTTGCCGTCACCGTCGCCGTCGGAGGCGTACCGGGACCAGGTACCCGGCAGGAACTGCATGGGACCCATGGCGCGGGCGTACACGGCCCGTCCGCCCACATTGCTCTGCACGATCACTTCGTTTCCGGGCAGGCTGCCGTCGAGCACTGGTCCGTAAATCGGCCGCACGGCGGTACCGCTGGAATCGGTGGCGCCGCCGTTGGCATGCGAGGACTCGATGCGGCCGATACCGGCCAGCAGGTTCCAGCTGACACCGCAGCCCGGCGTGGTGGCGGCCATGGTCTGTTCTGCCTTGCGGTAAGCCGTCAGCGCCATCGCCGGAATCCGCATCCCGCCCGGGGAACTGATCACGGCGGCCGGCGGGGGAGGCCCGAGAGCGGTGGCCGCGAATCGGAAGTCGGCTGGGCGTTTGGTCATCGCCACCACTGAGGCGCCCTCGGTCTGGGCCGGTTCGGCGACCGCCTGTGCGGTCATGTCGTCGCTCGGGGCCGAGGTCCCGACACCGCTGGGAGCGGCCGCGACGGCGCCGGCCAAGACGACCGGCGTCAGCACGACGACACCGAACGCCGGTGCCCGCACCACCCGGTTGAGCCCGTGCCGTATCCGCACTTTGCCGTCCTCGCAGAGAGTTCCGAACTAGTAAACCTCGTCACCATACCCAAGGCGGTGACGCCGCGGATGCGCATTGGTCAGTTGTCATCCCCCGAATTTCGTGATCCGCTGATTTTCTTGGGCTGGCGGACCGGGGAGTCCTTCTTGCGCGGTCGCGGCGCGGCGGGTTGCAGAGTCTCCAGAAGCTCGCGTACCTCCTCGAGTTCACGGCGAAGGTAGTCGCGCGTCGCCACCTCGCCGACCGCCAGTCGCAGGGCGGCCAGCTCGCGGGCCAGGAACTCGGTGTCGGCCTTGGTCTGCTCGGCCCGGCGGCGGTCCTCCTCCAAGGAGACCTTGTCGCGGTTCTCCTGACGGTTCTGGGCGAGCAGGATCAATGGTGCGGCGTAGGCGGCCTGTGTCGAGAACGCCAGGTTGAGAAGGATGAACGGGTAAGGATCCCAGCGCAGGCTGACCGCGAAGAGGTTCAGGGCTATCCAGACGATGACGATGATGGTCTGCCACACCAGATAGCGGCCGGTGCCCAGGAACCGGGCGACCGACTCGCTGGCCCGGCCCACGACTTCCGGGTCGAGGTTGAACGACGGCCGCCGCGAGGTGAGCGGAGTGTCCAGGCGCTGACGAGGATCGCTCACCGCTGCGGCCCCCCGATCACGCTCGTGTCGGCGTCCTCGAAGGTCTCCCGCCAGTCAGGGGGCAGCAGGTGGTCGAGAACGTCGTCGACGGTGACCGCGCCGAGCAAATGTCCCTCGTTATCGACGACCGGCCCGCAAACCAGGTTGTAGGCGGCGAAGTAGCGGGTCACCCCGCCCAGCGCGGAGTCCGGGTTCAGACTGGGCAGGTCGCTGTCGACGATCCCGCTGACCAGGTTGGCCGGAGGTTCGCGCAGTAACGCCTGGAGGTGCACGCAGCCCAGGTAGCGGCCGGTCGGGGTGGCCGTGGGGGGACGCACGACGAACACCAGGGAGGCCAGCGCCGGTGTGAGGTCGGGATCGCGGGCTCGGGCCAGGGCCTCGGCCACGGTGGTATCCGGTGCCAGCACCACCGGATCGGAGGTCATCAGGCCGCCGGCGGTGTCGGGGGAGTGGCTGAGCAGCCGCCGCACCGACTCGGAGTCCTCCGGGTCCATTTGCCGCAGCAGCGCCTCGGCCTCGGTGGGATTCATGACCCCGAGCAGGTCGGCGGCGTCGTCGGGGTCCATCGCCTCGAGCACGTCGGCGGCACGTTCGCTGTCCAGTTGGCGCAGCAGTTCGGTCTGATCGTCGGCGGAGAGTTCCTGCAGGATGTCGGCCACGCGTTCGTCGTCGAGGGCGGCGATCACCTCGGTGCGGCGTTTGGAGGGCAGATCGCGCAGCGCATCGGCCACCTCGATCGGGCGCTGACCCTCGAACTGGTGGAGCAATTGCGCCACCCCCTGGCCGGGCATCGCCAGCCCGGACGGGGTGAGTCCGGCGACGTTCTGCCACTCCACCACCGCGACGGCCCCGCGCCGCCCGAGCCGGCGCTGGCTGCGCACCGCCACCCGGGTGACCACCCAGTCGCGGGTGCGGGTCTGTTCGATGCCCAGGTCGACCACCACCACGTCGATGCCGGCCAGCTGCTCCTGTTCGGGGTCGTCGACCCGCACCCGCGTGTCGAGCACCTGTCCGAGGACCAGGACCTCGCCCGGGCGCTGGTGAAAGCGCCGCAACGAGACGTTTCCACTGGTCAGCGTCACGGCGTTCGGTTCGATTGCGGTGACGCGCAGGATCGGAACGAAGATCCGCCGCCGGGTGGGTAACTCGACGACCAGGCCGAGGACCCGCGGCTGCTGGCGCACGACGCTGATGCTGATGACTACGTCGCGGACCCGGCCGAGGGACTCGCCGTCGGGTCCGAGCACAACCATTCCGGCCAGCCGCGCCGCATATACCCTGTGGACCGACGCCATGACTACAAAGGGTAGGAGTCTGCGCGTGAATATCGGCTATCGACCCCGGAGAACCTGTCTGTCGGTTCCCGGCAGCAACCCCCGGATGATCGAGAAGGCCAAAGGGCTGCCCGCAGACCAGGTGTTCCTCGATCTCGAAGACGCGGTCGCACCCGAGGCCAAGGCCGCCGCGCGCACGCGGGTCAGCGCGGCCCTGGCCGGACCCGGCTGGTCGGGCCAGGTGCGCGGGGTGCGTGTCAACGACTGGACGACGCCGTGGACCCACACCGATGTGATCCAGGTGGTTGCGGCGGCCGGTGCGCAACTGGACGTGGTTGTCCTTCCCAAGGTCACAGAGGCCCGGCATGTACATGCCCTCGACCTGTTGCTGACCCAGTTGGAGCTCAGCCACGGCCTGCCAGTGGGCCGGATCGGGATCGATGCGCAGATCGAGGACGCCGGGGGCCTGAGGAATATCGACGCGATCGCCTCCGCGCCGCGGGTGCAGGCCCTGGTTCTCGGTCCGGCCGATCTGATGGCCAGCCTGAACATGCGCACCCTGGTCGTGGGAGAGCAGCCGCCGGGATACGACGTGGGCGACGCCTACCACCATGTGCTGATGACCATCCTCGTCGCCGCCCGGGCCCACGGCGTGGCGGCGATCGACGGACCCTATCTGAAGGTGCGCGACGTCGAGGCGTTCCGGCGGGTCGCGGCTCGCTCGGCGGCGCTGGGCTATGACGGCAAGTGGGTTTTACATCCCGACCAGATCGCAGCCGGAAACGAGATCTTCGCGCCCGGCCAGGACGACTATGACCGCGCCGAACTCGTCTTGGAGGCCTATGAGTGGCACACCTCGGCAGCCGGCGGCGCCCGCGGTGCGGTGATGCTGGGCGAGGAGATGATCGACGAGGCCAGCCGCAAGATGGCGTTGGTGGTGGTGGCCAAGGGCCGGGCGGCGGGGATGACCCGGACGGCGGCCCCGTTCGTCCCCCCGAATTAGCTGCCTTAGTCGCGCAGTAGGAAGTACTTTTCGAATAAGTCCTAGCGCCGCCAAGCCTCCACGCATCCCGGGGAAGTTCGTGGCTCCGGAGGGAGAGGTGCAGATGACGACTTCGTCGATTGATCCGATTCATCTCGAAGGTCCCCGGCCCCCCGCCGTCGCAGGCGGGAACAGTTGGCCTGCCGCCGATTGGGTCCGGGCGCGTTTGCTGCGGTTGAGCATCGGTGCGGCAAGCGGGCCGTCGGGTCGGCATCGCCATGGTCTCGGCCGGCTCTGCGCCGTAGCGGTGGGAGTCGGCGCGGCGTTCGCGGCGGTGCAGGGGGTGGCGTCTGCCGACGAGACGGGTTCAGGCTCTGCGTCGTCGAGTTCCGACTCGGGGACGTCGTCGCGATCGGGGTCGGCCGAGAAACCCACAGCGGGGCCGAGGGCCACGCGATCGGGCAGGTCGCCCTCGGCGGGCTCTCG
>JACJWN010000018.1 GCA_020637165.1 Mycolicibacterium sp.
GTCGTACACGCGGTGGTCAACGATGTCAGCTACGTGGGGAACCAACTGGTCACCGCGGCGTTCGCCGCGGGCGCGGTCCTGGCTGCGGAGCCGGGGCTCATCATCGACACGCTCCGGTCCCTAATCAGCGGCGACGTTCGCCAGGCGCTGAAGAGCGCCGTCGCGGTCGTCGTGGCCCCGCTGGGCCCTCCGCGGATGATCCTCGACGCACTGCGCACCGTGGTCGAACAGCGGCTACCCGCTCTGCCTGCCGTCGGCCTGATGACCTTCGCGCCGCCGCTCGCGGTCGAGGTCCCGGCCTCGGGCAGCAGCCTCCCGGCTGACGTGCCCGCCCCGGACAATGCCACCGACACCGCCCCCGCCTCCGCGGGCGCAGCATCGGTGACCGTGGCTGGACCCGGACGCAAAGCGGCAGTCGTCGAGGCTCCTGCCGCAATCCCCCGTCCGTTGGCCGGGTTGGACACGGCCGCTGCGGAGGTGATCGCCGACGACGTTACGGCCGAGGTGCCGGCCGAAGACGCCAGCAGCGCTGCCGGCGGAACGGACCTCAGCGACGGCAACAAGGCGACCCCCTCCCGCCGGCCCGGACGCCCGGGCCCGCTGGGACAGGCTGCAGTCACCGTTGCGGAGCAGGCGCAGACCGCACTGAAGAGCATCGGCGACGCAGTCGGCAAGGCCGCCGGTCGCGCCTCGCGCGCGGCATCCGGCTCCGACAGCGGTCGGTGAGTCGGCACCGCGGCCGTTGATGGCAGAATCCGCACAATGCGGATGTCGGCCAAAGCGGAGTACGCGGTACGCGCTATGGCGCAGCTTGCCGCGGCGCCGTCGGGTGTCTTGGTCAAGACCGACGATCTCGCGAAGGCTCAGGGCATCCCAGCCCAGTTCCTCGTCGACATCCTGGCGAACCTGCGCGCGGACCGTCTGGTCCGCAGCCATCGCGGGCGCGACGGCGGCTACGAACTGGGCCGGCCGGCCGATCAGGTCAGCATCGCCGACGTGTTGCGCTGCATCGACGGCCCACTGGCCAGCGTGCGCGATATCGGACTTGTCGATCTGCCCTACTCGGGCCCCACGGCCGCGTTGACCGACGTGTGGCGGGCGCTGCGGGCCAGCATGCGCTCGGTACTGGAGGAGACCACGCTGGCCGACGTGGCCCGCGGCACGCTGCCTGAGCACGTCGAACGGATGGCGCGTCAGTATCTCGTTCAAGAGGGCGATAGGGGCAGGTGCAGTGGGTAGGAGGACATCGGCCGGGGTGATGCGCGTGGAAACCCTCGGCCGCATCGGACCCAATTGGTTCGCCTCGGTGATGGGCACCGGCATTGTGGCCACCGCCGGGGCCACCCTGCCGGTCGCCGTGCCCGGGCTGCACACCCTGACCCGGGTGGTGTGGGTGATCGCGGCCCTCCTGTTGGCCGGGCTGACGGTCCTGGTCGGAGGCCACTGGCTGCGCAATCCCACGGTGGCCCGCAGCCACGCCGACAACCCCCAGATGGCCCACTTCTACGGTGCCGCCCCCATGGCCCTGCTGACCGTCGGATCGGGGGCGGTCCTAGTCGGCGGCGACGTCATCGGCGAGCGGCCGGCGCTGACCCTGGCCTGGGTGCTGTGGACCGCCGGAACCGTCGGAGGGCTCTTCACGGCGGTCAGCATCCCCTACCTGATGTTCACCCAGCACAGCGTCGAACCTGACGCCGCATTCGGGGGCTGGCTGATGCCGGTGGTGCCGCCCATGGTGGCGGCCGCCGGCGGGGCCCTGCTCATTCCGCACGCCCCGGCCGGCGCCGCCCGGCAAACCATGCTCTACGGCTGCTACGCGATGTTCGGCCTGTCGCTGATCGCCGCGCTGATCATCGTGTCGATGATCTGGAGCCGGTTGGTGCTCTACGGGACCTCCGGCACCGCCCGGGTGCCGACCCTGTGGATCGTGCTCGGCCCACTCGGGCAGTCCATCACCGCGGCGGGGCTGATCGGGCACAACGCCGCCACCGCCGTCGATCCGGAGATCGCGCGGGCCATGGACACCTTCGCGATCCTCTTCGGCGTGCCGGTCTGGGGCTTCGCCGTGCTGTGGATCGCCCTGGCCTCGGCGCTGACCGTCCGGACCCTGCGCCGCGGCATGCCCTTCGCCCTGACCTGGTGGAGCTTGACCTTCCCGGTGGGCACCTTCGTCACCGGAACCACCCAACTGGCCCTGCACACCGGGCTGCCGGCTTTCCGCGTCGCCGCTGTCGTCGCCTATCTCGGCCTGCTGACCACCTGGCTGCTGGTGGCGGCCCGCACCGCCCACGGCAGTGTCCGCGGCAACCTGTTGACCACGGCACCGTCCACGGCCGCGGTCCGGGCCCACAAGGATCCCCCTCCGCTGGGCAACTGAGCGCGCTGCCGTCGTATCGGGCTGCCGTGCCACAATGCGGAACGTGCGCATAGGCATGACCATGCCGGTGATGGAACCCGACCTCGATGCGCGTCTGCTGCGGCAATGGGCTCGCGCCGTCGACGATGGCCCGTTCTCGTCGCTCTGCTGGGGAGAGCGCATCGCCTTCGGCAATCCGGAGGCGATCACTCTGCTGGGGGCGCTGGCGGCGTGGACAGACCGGGTCCCGCTGGTCACCACGGTTGTCGTACCGCAACTGCACGATCCGGTGCTGCTGGCCAAATCGCTGGCCACCGGTGACCTGCTGTGCGGGGGCCGGTTGACCGTTGGGGTCGGGGTCGGTGGCCGCCACGAGGACTACCGGGCGGTGGGCGCGGACCCGTCGACGCAGACCATGGCCGAGATGGCCCGCCGGGTCGAGGTGATGAAGCGGATCTGGGCGGGGGAGCGGCTCACCGACTCGGTGCTGCCGGTCGGACCGGCGCCGGTACAGCGGTGCGGACCCCGGCTGCTGGTTGGCACGGTGGGCCCACGCACTTTGCGCAGCGCTGCTTCGTGGGCCGATGGGCTGGCAGGCATCACGCTGGACCTCGATGCTGCGCGTCAGGGTGAACTGTTCGACGTCGGCCGCACTGCATGGGCGGCCGCCGGCAAGCCGCCGCCGCACCTGGCCACCTCATTCTGGTTCGCCCTGGGCGACTCGGTGCAGGCCCGCGCCCGGGTTCACCGCCACCTGAGGCACTACATGAACTGGATCCCGGCCGATATCGTCGACGCGATGGCACCAGTAACCGGTTTTGCCGGCACCGAGGATCAACTCGCCGCGGTTCTGCGTTCTTTCGCCGCCATCGGCACCGACGAGGTCCACCTCATCCCCACCAGTTCCGATATCGACCAGCTTCGCCGGGTGGTCGATGTCGTCACAGATCTAGGACAGGATCAGCCATGAGTTACGGCAACTATCAGATCGAGATCTACTTCCAGGGTCTCAGCGGAATCCTGCCCGAACTGCCGATGTCGTTCGCCGAGTGGGAATCCCGGGCGCAACAGGCCATGTCGCCGTCGCTGTGGTCCTATGTGGCCGGGGGCGCCGGCGACGAACTCACCCAGAGCACCAACGCCACCGCGTTCGGGCAATGGGGGCTCATCCCACGGATGCTGGTCGGGGCGACCGAACGCGATCTGTCGGTGGAGCTGTGGGGGCGGCGCTGGCCGGCACCGGTGTTCATGGCGCCCATCGGCGTGATCGGGCTGTGCACCGCCGACCGGCACGGGGACCTCGCGGCCGCCCGAGCCGCCGCGCGCACCGGCGTTCCGATGTGCGTGTCGACCCTTACCATGGACCCCCTTGAGGACGTCGCCGCCGAATTCGGCGACACCCCAGGTCTTTTCCAGCTCTACACCCCGACCGACCGGGACCTCGCGGAGAGCCTGGTACGCCGGGCTGAGGCCGCCGGCTACGCCGGGATCGTGGTGACATTGGACACCTGGATCCCCGGCTGGCGACCAAGGGATCTCGCGACGGCCAATTTCCCCCAGCTTCGCGGGCTGTGCCTGGCCAACTACATCAGCGATCCGCACTTCCGGTCGAAGGTCGACGCCGACCTCAGCGACCCGCGCAACGCCGTCCCGCACTGGGTGAGCGTCTTCGGAAACTCCCTGAGCTGGAATGACTTACCGTGGCTACGGTCGCTGACCTCACTGCCGCTGATCCTCAAGGGCATCTGCCACCCCGACGACGCGCGCCGTGCGATCGACGCCGGAGCCGACGGCATCTACTGCTCCAATCACGGTGGGCGCCAGGCCAACGGGGGACTGCCGGCCATCGACTGCCTGCCCGACGTGGTGGCCGCCGCCGGGGAGGTTCCGGTGCTCTTCGACTCCGGCATCCGGTCCGGGGCGGATGTGGTCAAGGCTCTCGCCCTGGGGGCGTCCGCGGTCGGCATCGGCCGGCCCTACGCCTACGGGGCCGCACTCGGCGGAACCGACGGCATCGTCCACGTGCTGCGCTCGGTCCTGGCCGAAGCCGACCTGATAATGGCCGTCGACGGCTACCCCTCGCGCGAGGACCTCACCCCCGGCGCCCTGCGCCGCGTCGGCTGACACCGGGAGAACACCATGTCGAATCCAGAAGCCCCGAAACCGGCAACCGCCGTCTCGCGCCTGCGGGACAAGCAGGTCGCCGACCGCGAGAGTCTCGACGCGCTGCTGGACAGCACACCGTTGGCCACCGTTGCCTTCGTTCGCGATGGGGTACCGGTGGCGCTGCCGGTCGGCTTCGTGCGCGTCGGAGACGAGTTGGTCGTTCACGGCTCGACCGGATCGCCGTGGCTGCGCCACCTGGCCAACGGTGTACCGGCCTCGGTGTGCATCAGCACACTGGACGGCGTCGTGGTGGCGCGCAGCGGTTTCGAATCCTCCTTCCACTACCGCAGCGCGGTGCTGTTCGGCAGCTTCGACGCCGTTACCGATGACGACAAGCCGCCCTACCTGCAGGCTCTCACCGACACCTTCATCCCCGGCCGGGCCGCTGAGGTGCGCAGGAGCACTCCCAGGGAGCGGGCCGCGACGCTGGTGCTCCGGATGGGTATCGGCGCGGACAATTGGTCGCTGAAAGTGGGCGACGGATGGTCGGAAGACCCGCCGGAGGACGTCGCCTCCGCGGTATGGGCCGGCGTGGTCCCGATCACCATGAGCTACGGAGAACCGAGGCGGGCACCGGACTGCGACGAGACGATCCCGGTGCCCCCCTCGGTGCGCTCGATGATCGGGACGGTCGCCAACCGCCGGCCGCCGGCGCAGTCATGAGCCGCTACGCCGCCGAGTACCTCGAGACCGTCGGCGCGCTGGTGCAGCGCGTGCACGACGAGCAACTGCCGATCCTGCAGACCGCCGCCGAGCGGATCGCCGACTGCATCGCCGACGGTGGCCTGTGGCATGTGTTCGGCAGTGGGCACTCGCAACTGCTGGCCGCCGAGCTGTTCTACCGGGCCGGCGGTCTGGTGCCGGTGAACGCGATCCTGGACCCGCCGTTGTCGGTGATGGCGGCGGCCCACCGCTCCACCTGGCTGGAACGGGTGCCGGACTACGCCGAGCAGCTGTTGCAGGACGAGCCGTTGCAACCCGGCGACGTGATGCTGGTGATCTCCAATTCCGGCCGCAACGCCGTCCCAATCGAGGTGGCGCTGGGCGCCAAGGCACGGGGAGCCACGGTCCTGGCCCTGACATCGGTCCGGTTCTCCCGCAGCGTCGGCTCGCGACACCCCAGCGGGCGGAAACTTCTCGATTGCGCCGATCTGGTCTTCGACAATTACGGCGCCGACGGCGACGCCGCGGTGCGCATTCCCGGCTGCCCCAGCGCCGTCTCGGCCACCTCGACCGCGGTGGGCAGCACACTGTTGCAGGCCCTGGTCGCCGCCACTGTGGCAGAGCTGCAACGCAGGGGCCACCCGGCACCGGTGTGGCACAGCGCCAACGGCGAGGAGGGGGAGCGCAGCAACGCGGCCTACGTCGCGCAATACCGGGACCGGATCAAACGGCTGTAGGGCCGGCCCGATCGTCGGGAGTCTTTCGAACCAGTGCCCCCGGCAGGAATCGAACCTGCGGCCTTCTGCTCCGGAGGCAGACGCTCTATCCCCTGAGCTACGGGGGCGCACATGCTGCGCCGTCGGGCTGACACAGCGTAACGCATAGGATGATCCCCCGTGACCCCCGCCGATCTCGCCGCCCTGCTTCGCAGCACCGCCGCCGAGGTGCTCAGCTCGCGGGGGCTCGATCCGGGTGCGCTGCCGGCCGAGGTCACTGTGGAGCGCCCACGGAACCCCGAGCACGGCGACTACGCCACCAACCTGGCGTTGCAGGTGGCCAAGAAGGTAGGCGCGAACCCGCGCGAGCTGGCCGGCTGGCTGGCCGAGGCGCTGATCGCCGCCGACGGCATCGACTCGGCAGAGGTCGCCGGCCCCGGCTTCGTCAACCTGCGGATCACCACCTCGGCCCGGGGAGCCATCGTCACCGACGTGGTGGCGGCGGGTGCCCGCTACGGCCATTCCGACCTGCTCGGCGGGCGCAGCATCAACCTGGAGTTCGTCTCGGCCAACCCGACCGGCCCGATTCACATCGGCGGCACGCGCTGGGCAGCTGTCGGCGACGCACTGGGCCGGTTGCTGAGCACCCAGGGCGCACAGGTCGTCCGGGAGTACTACTTCAACGACCACGGCGCCCAGATCGACCGCTTCGTCAACTCGCTGATCGCCGCAGCCAAGGGCGAACCGGCGCCCGAGGACGGCTACGCCGGGGCTTACATCGCCGACATCGCCGCGCAGGTGTTGGCCACCGCGCCCGACGCGCTGAGCCTGCCCGACGGGCAGCAGCGCGAAACCTTCCGGGAAATCGGCGTCGAGTTGATGTTCGACCACATCAAGAAATCCCTGCACGAGTTCGGCACCGACTTCGACGTCTACACCCACGAAGATTCGATGCACACCACCGGACGGGTGGACCAGGCCATCGCACGCCTTCGCGCCAACGGGGCGATCTACGAGAAGGACGGCGCAACCTGGTTGCGCACCACCGACTTCGGCGACGACAAGGACCGTGTCGTCATCAAGAGCGACGGTCAGCCCGCCTATATCGCCGGCGACCTCGCCTACTACCTGGACAAGCGCCAGCGCGGATTCGACCTATGCATCTACATGCTCGGCGCCGATCACCACGGCTACATCGCCCGGCTCAAGGCCGCCGCGGCGGCCCTCGGCGACAATCCCGACACCGTCGAGGTGCTGATCGGCCAGATGGTCAACCTGGTCCGCGACGGCCAGCCGGTCCGGATGAGCAAGCGCGCCGGAACCGTGATCACCCTCGACGACCTCGTGGAGGCCATCGGGGTCGACGCCGCCCGGTACGCGCTCATTCGCTCCTCGGTGGACACCCCCATCGACATCGACCTGGCGCTGTGGTCCTCGGCGTCCAACGAGAACCCGGTCTATTACGTGCAGTACGCCCACGCCCGGCTGTGTGCGCTGGCCCGCAATGCCGCCGAACTGGGTTTGCTCGCCGACGTCGCGCACCTCGGACACCTCTGCCACGACAAAGAGGGAACGCTGATCCGCAACCTCGGCGAGTTCCCACGCGTCCTGCAGGCCGCGGCTACCCTGCGCGAACCGCACCGGGTCTGCCGCTATCTGGAGGATCTTGCCGGCGACTACCACCGCTTCTATGACTCCTGCCGGGTCCTGCCGCACGGCGACGAGGAGCCGACCGACCTGCACCGTGCCCGGCTGGCACTGTGCGAGGCGACCCGTCAGGTGATCGCCAACGGCCTGGGAATCCTCGGTGTGAGCGCGCCGGAGCGGATGTGAACGTCCATCCGGCCGGACCGCGCCACGCCGAGGAGGTCCACCACGGCGGAGCGCCGCCCCGGCCGCTGAGCGCCGCCGACATGCTGGCGCTGGCGCCGAAGGTGTGGCCGCGCAACCTGGTTCGGGGCGAGGACGGGGTGGTCCGCGTCGCCGGCGTTCCGGTGACCGCGCTGGCCGGTGAGTTCGGCACGCCGCTGTTCGTGATCGACGAGGCCGACTTCCGCGGCCGGTGCGCGGAGATGGCGGCGGCGTTCGACGGCGGCGAGAACGTCCGCTACGCGGCGAAGGCCTTTCTGTGCGGTGAGATCGCCCGCTGGGTCGACGAAGAGGGCCTATCGCTGGACGTGGCCAGCGGGGGTGAACTCGCCGTGGCGCTGCATGCCGGGTTCCCGGCCGGGCGAATCGCCATGCACGGCAACAACAAATCGGCCGAGGAGCTGCGTGCCGCGGTTCAGGCGGGGGTCGGCCACGTGGTGCTGGACTCGATGACCGAGATCGACCGGCTCGACGCCGTCGCCGCCGAGGCCGGGGTGGTTCAGGACGTCCTGATCCGGGTGACGGTGGGTGTCGAGGCGCACACCCACGAATTCATCTCCACCGCTCACGAGGATCAGAAGTTCGGTCTGTCGCTGGCCGGCGGTGCGGCGATGGCCGCGGTGCGGCGGGTCTTCGACACCGACCACCTGCGGCTGGTCGGACTGCACAGCCACATCGGCTCGCAGATCTTCGAGGTGGACGGCTTCGAGTTGGCCGCCCACCGGATCATCGGCCTGCTGCGCGACGTGGTGGCCGAGTTCGGTGTCGACAAGACCGCGCAACTGTCGACCGTCGACCTCGGCGGCGGCCTGGGCATCTCCTACCTGCCCCACGAGGATCCGCCGCCGGTGGCCGACCTGGCTGCGAAACTGGCCGCGATCGTGGTCAACGAGTCCTCGGCGGTCGGTCTGCCAACGCCCCGGCTGGTGGTGGAACCCGGCCGGGCGATCGCCGGCCCCGGCACGGTTACCCTCTACGAGGTCGGAACGGTCAAGGACGTGACCCTCGGTGGCGGTCGGCACCGCCGGTATGTCAGCGTCGACGGTGGCATGAGCGACAACATCCGGACCTCGCTGTACGGGGCCGAGTACGACGTGCGTCTGGTCTCCCGGTCCAGTGACGCCGCCCCGGTGCTGGCTCGCATCGTGGGCAAGCACTGCGAGAGCGGGGATATCGTGGTGCGCGACGCCTGGGTGCCCGACGATATCGTTGCCGGGGATCTGCTCGCGGTGGCGGCCACCGGCGCGTACTGCTACTCGATGTCGAGTCGCTACAACATGGTCGGCCGCCCCGCGGTGGTGGCCGTGCGCGACGGGCGGGCGCGGCTGATCCTGCGCCGGGAGACCGTCGATGATCTGCTCAGTCTGGAGGTGAGGTAAGCGTGTCTGATACCGAGAAGCCGATCGGCGTCGCCGTGCTCGGTTTGGGCAACGTCGGCCGCGAGGTGGTCCGAATCATCGAGGAGAGCGCGGCCGACCTGGCCGCCCGCATCGGTGCTCCGCTGGAATTGCGCGGAGTGGCCGTGCGGCGGGTGTCCGGCGACCGGGGAGTGCCGGTGGAGATGCTCACCGACAATGTCGAGGATCTGGTCTCGCGCGAAGACGTCGACATCGTGGTGGAGTTGATGGGTCCGGTCGAACCGGCCCGCAAGGCCATCCTCACGGCCCTCGAGCACGGCAAGTCCGTGGTGACCGCCAACAAGGCACTGCTGGCCCAGTCCACCGGCGAATTGGCCCAGGCCGCCGAACGGGCCCACGTGGACCTCTACTTCGAGGCCGCTGTCGCCGGTGCCATCCCGGTGATCCGTCCGCTGACCCAATCGCTGGCGGGCGACACCGTGCTGCAGGTGGCCGGCATCGTCAACGGGACCACCAACTACATCCTGTCCGAGATGGCTTCCACCGGAGCCGATTACGCCAGCGCACTGGCCGACGCGAGCGCGCTGGGCTACGCCGAGGCCGACCCCACCGCCGACGTCGAGGGTTACGACGCCGCGGCAAAGGCTGCGATCCTGGCCTCGATCGCCTTCCACACCCGCGTCACCGCCGACGACGTGTACCGCGAGGGGATCACCAAGGTCAGCCCCGCGGACTTCGAAGCCGCCCGCGCGCTGGGCTGCACGATCAAGCTGCTGGCCATCTGCGAACGCCTGACCAGTGATGGGCAGCAACGGGTTTCGGCCCGTGTCTATCCAGCCCTGGTGCCAATGGACCACCCTCTTGCCTCCGTCAACGGGGCCTTCAACGCCGTCGTCGTCGAGGCGGAGGCGGCGGGACGGTTGATGTTCTACGGCCAGGGCGCCGGCGGTGATCCGACCGCCTCAGCGGTGATGGGTGATGTGGTGATGGCCGCGCGCAACCGGGTCCAGGGCGGCCGCGGCCCACGTGAGTCCAAGTACGCGCAGTTGCCGATCGCGCCGGTGGGCATGATCCCCACCCGGTACTACGTCAGCATGACGGTCAAGGACCGCCCTGGTGTATTGGCATCGGTGGCAACGGAATTCGGCAAGCGCGAGGTCAGCATCGCCGAGGTGCGCCAAAAGGGGATCGTCGACGAGGCCACCGGCCAGCCCTCCGGCGCGCGCATCGACGTGGTCACCCACCGGGCCACCGACTCGGCGCTGTCGGAGACCGTTTCCGCGCTGGCCGAACTCGACGCCGTCGATGCCGTCGACAGTGTGCTCCGGCTGGAGGGGACCAGCGAATGAGCGATCAGCGTCGTCTTGGTTTTTCGGACTGCCGGGGCCGCATCGGATGCTCCTGGCCCGGGCTGATCGAGGCCTACCGGGACCGGCTTCCCGCGGCAGCGGGATGGACGCCGGTCACCCTTCTGGAGGGTGGCACCCCACTGGTGCCCGCGCCGCGACTGTCCGAGCGCACCGGTTGCACGGTCCACCTCAAGGTGGAAGGCCTCAACCCCACCGGCTCGTTCAAGGACCGCGGGATGACGATGGCGGTCACCGAAGCTGTGGCCAAAGGCCAGCAAGCGGTGCTGTGCGCCTCGACCGGCAATACCTCGGCCTCAGCCGCGGCCTACGCGGCGCGGGCAGGCATCACCTGCGCGGTGCTGATCCCGCAGGGCAAGATCGCCATGGGCAAACTGGCCCAGGCGGTCATGCACGGCGCCAAAATCATTCAGATCGACGGCAACTTCGACGACTGCCTCGAACTGGCCCGCAAGCTGACCGCCGACTATCCGACCATCTCGCTGGTCAACAGCGTCAATCCGGTGCGTATCGAGGGGCAGAAGACCGCCGCCTTCGAGATCGTCGACGTCCTCGGCACCGCCCCCGACGTGCACGCGCTGCCGGTCGGCAACGCCGGGAACATCACCGCCTACTGGAGGGGGTACACCGAGTACCACCGCGCCGGGCTCAGCGACCGGCTCCCGCGGATGCTGGGCACCCAGGCCGCCGGGGCTGCGCCGTTGGTGCTGGGTCACCCGGTCAGCCATCCCGAGACCCTGGCCACCGCGATCCGCATCGGCTCGCCGGCGTCCTGGGACGGAGCGGTCACCGCGCGGGAGGAGTCGGGAGGAAAATTCCTGGCGGCCACCGACGACGAACTGCTGGCCGCCTACCACCTCGTCGCCCGCGACGAGGGGGTCTTCGTCGAGCCCGCCTCGGCGGCCAGCGTGGCCGGGCTGCTCAAGGCAGCCGAGGACGGCTGGGTCAAACCCGGTTCGACAGTGGTCTGCACAGTCACCGGGCACGGACTGAAGGACCCCGACACCGCATTGCGGGACATGCCTCAAGTCACGCCACTGCCGGTCGATCCGGCCGCGGTGGTGGCAGCCCTGGGGCTGGGCTGAGACGGGTGGATATGCCGGTGACCCTGACCCTGCCGCCCGGGCTGGTGGCGAGCGCTGCGGTGGCGGCCTCCAGCGCCAACCTGGGTCCCGGATTCGACAGCCTGGGCCTGGCATTGGGCCTCTACGACAATATTGAAGTGGAGACGACCTCGGCCGGCCTGGTCGTGGAGGTCGAGGGGCAGGGAGCTGGGGAGGTCTCCGGAAGCCCCGACAACCTCGTCGTGCGAGCTATCCGTCGCGGCCTCGAGGTGCTCGGGGCCAGCAGTCCGGGTCTTATTGTCCGCTGCCGCAACGCGATTCCGCACTCGCGGGGTCTGGGATCCTCGGCCTCCGCTGTCGTCGGGGGGCTCGCCGTCGCCAATGGCCTTGCGGTGCAAGCGGATCTGGAAACCCTTACCTCGGCACAGCTGATTCAGCTGTCCGGGGAGTTCGAAGGGCACCCCGACAACGCGTCGGCCTCGGTTCTTGGCGGTGCGGTGGTGTCCTGGACTCAGTCAGGGCCCGGTTCCGACGGCGTGGCACACGGCTACTTCGCCGCCCCGATGGTTCTGCATCGCGATATCCGGCTGTTTCCCGGAATCCCCACGCTGCGGTCCTCCACCGCCGAGACCCGGGCGGTGCTCCCTACTCAGGTCAGCCACCGCGATGCACGGTTCAATCTCAGCCGTGCGGCGTTGCTGGTGCTGGCTCTCACGCAACGCCCGGACTTGCTGATGGCGGCCACCGAGGACGCGCTACATCAGCGGCAGCGCGCCGCGGTGATGCCCGCCTCGGCGGAGTTCATGCTGTTGATGCGCCGAAACGGCGTGGCGGCGGTGCTTTCCGGTGCCGGCCCGTCGGTACTGGCCCTGACCGATGGCGCCGACCTGCCGTCGGAGGTAGTCGATTTTGGTCACGCGCATGGATTCGCCATCGCCGAGATGGCGGTCGGTGAACCGGTTCGCTGGAATTCCGGAGTCCCGGCAAGCCGTGGGTGAGTCGGTCTTGCCACCGAGCGCTGCGGGTATTATTCTTCTTGTCGTCCCGTTATTGCAGCGTAGTTTCTGCGCCGACTTTAGGACGATCACCGAATCTTTGAGCGTGCAATCCAGTGGCCTGGGGGTAGGCCGATCTTCCGCCCATCCCGGCAATCGCTGGCACCGATGATGGTGAGACTTCGCGTTCAGTCAATGGGCTGAATGCCAATAACCCCGCAAGATGAGACGCGGGGGAGGAAAGGAAATCCGTGACCGATACGGACCTCATCACGGCTGACGATCGCACTCCGCGTACCGCGGTGGCCGTGAATCCGCAAAGCCCCGCCGACGGCGCGGCAAACTCGAAGGGCTCCGGCGGGTCACTGAGCGCCATGGTGCTGCCCGAACTGCGCGCACTGGCCAGTCAGGTCGGCGTCAAGGGCACCTCGGGAATGCGCAAGAGCGACCTGATCGAGGCCATCCGCGAACGGCAGGGTGGCGGTGCGCGCAACGGCGGCGGCTCCAAGGAACAACCCGCCCCCGCGCAGACGACCCCGCCGGCCGAGTCCAAGCCGGCCGAGTCGAAGCCGGCCGAGGACTCCAAACCGGCTGAGGAAGCCCGGCAGAAGGGCAAGGACGAGGGCCGTCGGGAAAGCAACCAGGACGGCAAGGAACCGTCGGGTGAGTCCGCCGAGCAGCGTCGCTCCGAGCGTCCCGCCCGCGACCGCGGCCAGCGTCCCGCCCGCGACGGCGGCGAGTCCGGCGAGGGCAAGAACCAGACCCGCGAGTCCGGTGATCAGGGCGGCGACGGTCCGCAGAATCGTGATGACGACGGCGGCGAGGGCCGGGGTGGCCGGCGCGGACGGCGTTTCCGTGATCGCCGGCGCCGCGGCGAGCGGACCGGCGGCGAGGGCGGCGGCGAAGCCGAGCTCCGTGAGGACGATGTCGTCCAGCCGGTGGCCGGGATTCTCGACGTGCTCGACAACTACGCCTTCGTCCGCACCTCCGGCTACCTGGCCGGTCCCAATGACGTCTACGTGTCGATGAACATGGTCCGTAAGAACGGCCTGCGTCGCGGCGATGCCGTCACCGGAGCGGTCCGGGTGCCCCGCGAGGGGGAGGGCGGTGGAGGCAACCAGCGCCAGAAGTTCAACCCCCTGGTCCGCCTGGACACCGTCAACGGCGGACCGGTCGACGCGGCCCGCAACCGTCCGGAGTTCAGCAAGCTGACCCCGCTCTACCCGAACCAGCGGCTGCGGCTGGAGACCACCACCGAGCGGCTGACGACCCGCGTCATCGACCTGATCATGCCGATCGGCAAGGGCCAGCGCGCCCTGATCGTCTCGCCGCCGAAGGCCGGCAAGACCACGATCATGCAGGACATCGCCAACGCGATCACTCGCAACAATCCGGAGTGCCACCTCATGGTCGTCCTCGTCGACGAGCGGCCCGAAGAGGTCACCGACATGCAGCGCTCGGTCAAGGGCGAGGTCATCGCCTCCACCTTCGACCGCCCGCCGTCCGACCACACCCAGGCCGCCGAACTTGCCATCGAGCGGGCCAAGCGCCTGGTCGAACAGGGCAAGGACGTCGTGGTGCTGCTGGACTCGATCACCCGTCTGGGCCGCGCCTACAACAACGCCTCGCCGGCCTCGGGACGCATCCTGTCCGGCGGTGTCGACTCCACCGCGCTCTACCCGCCAAAGCGTTTCCTCGGGGCAGCGCGCAACATCGAAGACGGCGGGTCGCTGACCATCATCGCCACCGCCATGGTCGAGACCGGCTCGACCGGTGACACGGTGATCTTCGAGGAGTTCAAGGGCACCGGCAACGCCGAGCTGAAGCTGGACCGCAAGATCGCCGAGCGTCGGGTGTTCCCGGCCGTCGACGTCAACCCTTCCGGCACCCGCAAGGACGAACTGCTGCTCTCGCCCGACGAGTTCGCCATCGTGCACAAGCTGCGCCGGGTGCTGTCCGGTCTGGACAGCCATCAGGCCATCGACCTGCTGATGAGCCAGTTGCGCAAGACCAAGAACAACTACGAGTTCCTGGTCCAGGTGTCCAAGACCGCCCCCGGAATGTCCGAGACCGACTAGTTTCGACGCATTTCGGCGCGCTGATCGTCGCTGAGCGACGATTATCACGCCAAAGTCGTGGGAGGTCCGATGAACGAGCGCGAGATCTGGGCTGCCGTCGACGAACAACGCCGCGGCCTGGCCGACCTGCTCGAGGGGCTCACCGCCGAGCAGTGGATGGCGCCGTCATTGTGTGACCGCTGGCGGGTTCGCGACGTCGCCGCCCACCTCACCCACTCCCACATGCCGCCGGGACGGATGCTGGTCGAGGGGCTGAAGTCGGGTTTTCGTTTCGACCCGATGATCCGGCGGCTGGCCGTCGAGGACACCCGTTCCCAGCAGGAGATCGTCGCCGCACTGCGCGGCATGATCGGTTCCCGCCGGAAGGTTCCCGGAACCAGCGTGCAGCAGCCGCTGATCGAGGTGTTGGTGCACGGCCAGGACATCGCGGTGCCGTTGGGCATCGATTTACCGATGCCACCGGATGCCGCCGTCGAGGCAGCCAAACGCCTGGCCGGCATGAATTTCCCGCTCAAGGCCCGGCAGCGGCTCAACGGGACCCGGCTGGTGGCAGCCGACGCCGACTTCGCCGCGGGCGAGGGCACCGAGGTCACGGCGCCGATTCGCGACATCGTAATGGTGCTGGCCGGCCGTGCCGACTCCTAGCGGAGGCGAGAGCCGGGCGTTTTGGGCTCCGGCCGGCTGAACTGGCATAATTGTCGCGAACCCTCCGGTACCGGTTCACGCCACCGCATTCGGCGACCCGGCGACCACGAACAGCAGAGGAACCCATGAAAAGCGGCATTCATCCCGCCTACGTCGAGACCACGGTGGTCTGCGGCTGCGGCAACAGCTTCACCACACGCAGCACCAAGGAAAGCGGCCACATCGTGGTCGAGGTCTGCTCCCAGTGCCACCCGTTCTACACCGGCAAGCAGAAGATTCTCGACAGCGGCGGCCGCGTCGCTCGCTTCGAGAAGCGCTACGGCAAGCGCAAGCCGGCGGGCTCGGAGTCTGCCGAGAGCTAGCGTGGTTGCCGACGCCCGTTTCCCGCCGACCGCGGGGCCGGGCGTCGGTCTGTTTTCCGGCGCAGGAGAGGACGGACGGTGACGCAGAGCGCCCCCGCTGTTGCGATCGACGCCGTGCTGACCGAGCACGCCGACCTCGAACGCCAGCTGACCGATCCGGACTTGCACAGCGACGCCGGCAACGCCCGGCGGGTAGGCCGGCGATTCGCCCAATTGGCGCCGATTGTGACCACCTACCGCAAGCTCGAGGCGGTCCGCGGTGACCTCGAGGCCGCCCGCGAGCTTGCCGCCGACGACGCCTCCTTCGCCGACGAGGTCACCGAACTGGAGGCCCGCGCCGCCGAACTCGACGATCAGCTCACCGACATGCTGGCGCCGCGGGATCCGCACGATGCCGACGACATCGTGCTGGAGGTGAAATCGGGTGAGGGCGGCGAGGAGTCGGCGCTGTTCGCCGCCGATCTTGCCCGGATGTACATCCGCTACGCCGAGCGCCGCGGATGGAAGGTGACCGTGCTCGACGAGACATTCTCCGACCTCGGCGGGTACAAGGAGGCGACCATCGCCATCGCCGGCAAGGGCGATTCGGCCGACGGGGTGTGGTCGCGGATGAAATGGGAGGGCGGCGTGCACCGGGTGCAGCGGGTGCCGGTCACCGAATCCCAGGGTCGGGTGCACACTTCCGCCGCCGGCGTGCTGGTCTACCCGGAGCCCGACGAGGTCGAGGCCGTCCACATCGACGAGTCCGACCTGCGCATCGACGTCTACCGGTCATCCGGCAAGGGTGGCCAGGGGGTCAACACCACCGACTCGGCCGTGCGGATCACCCACCTGCCGACGGGCATCGTGGTGACCTGCCAGAACGAGCGCTCGCAGTTGCAGAACAAGGCCCGCGCCATGCAGGTTCTGGCCGCCCGGCTCCAGGCGCTCGCCGAGGAGCAGGCCGAGGCCGAGGCCTCCGCCGACCGGGCCAGCCAGATCCGCACCGTCGACCGCTCCGAGCGCATCCGCACCTACAACTTCCCGGAGAACCGGATCGCCGACCACCGGGTGAACTACAAGGCGCACAACCTTGATCAGGTGCTCGACGGGGATCTCGACGCGCTGCTCGACGCGCTGGCGGCCGCCGACAAACAGTCCCGGCTGCAGCAGGCGTGAGGGGTTCGCGGTCATGACGGTGTTGCGGGCTGCGATCACGGCCGCCGCCGCAACCCTGGCTGAAGCCGGAATCAACTGTGCGCGAACGGATGCCGAACTACTGGCCGCCCATGCGGCCGGCACTGAACGCAGCCGTCTGACGCTGCTGGATTCTCCCGATGCCGGCTTCTACGAGCGCTTCGGCGATGCGGTGGCGGTTCGGGCGAGACGGGTGCCGTTGCAGCACATCACCGGCACGGCTCCGTTCGGGCCGCTCCGGTTGAAGGTGGGGCCGGGTGTGTTCATCCCGCGGCCGGAGACCGAATCGCTGCTGGAATGGTCTCTGGCGCAGAGGCTTCCGGCTGAGCCGGTGATCGTCGATCTCTGTACGGGCTCTGGCGCGCTGGCTCTCGGCTTGGCCGCGGCGCTGCCGGGGGCCCGCGTCATCGCCGTCGACGACGACGACACCGCGCTGGATTACGCACGCCGCAACGCCGAGGGGTCCGGGATCCTGCTGGTGCGCGGCGACGTGACCGATCCCGGCCTGATGGCCGAACTCAAGGGGGCCGTCGACCTGGTGGTGGCCAACCCGCCGTACATCCCCACCGGGGTCATTCTGGAACCCGAAGTGGCCGAACATGATCCGTCCCATGCGCTGTATGGCGGGCCTGATGGCATGGCGGTGATCGCTCCGATCGTGCGCCACGCCGCCCACTGGCTGCGCGACGGTGGGCTGCTGGCGGTAGAGCACGATGACACCACATCGGAGCGGACCGCGGCACTGATCGGGGCGACGGGAGTCTTCGCCGAGGTGACGGCGCACCGCGACCTCGCCGGCCGGGAGCGCTTCGTCACGGCGCGGCGTAGCGGCGGGCAGGAGCGCAGCGACCGGGGGATTGGCGCCGGCGGGCAGGAGCGCAGCGACCGGGGGATTGGCGCCGGCGGGCAGGAGCGCAGCGACCGGGGGATTGGCGCCGGCGGGCAGGAGCGCAACGAACCATGACCCAGCTGTTCGACTGTCGCGACCCCGCCGATCGGTCCGGGGCCATCACCGCCGCCGCCTCCGCAGTCAAAAGCGGCCGGCTCGTCGTCATGCCCACCGACACCGTGTACGGCATCGGTGCCGACGCCTTCGACAGCCAGGCGGTGGCCGCGCTGCTCGCAGCAAAGGGCCGCGGCCGCGATATGCCGGTCGGTGTTCTGGTCGGCTCCTGGCACACCATCGAAGGGCTGGTCTACTACGTCCCCGACAACGCGCGTGAATTGATCAGAGCCTTTTGGCCGGGGGCGTTGAGCCTGGTGGTGGAGCAGGCGCCGTCACTGCAGTGGGACCTCGGCGACGCCCGCGGCACCGTCATGCTGCGGATGCCGCTGCAACCGGTGGCGCTGGAGTTGTTGCGCCAGACCGGGCCGATGGCGGTCTCCAGCGCCAATGTTTCCGGTCGGCCGCCCGCAACCACCGCCGCCGAGGCTCAGCATCAATTGGGGGATCTCGTCGACGTTTACCTCGACGGCGGGGCCTCCGCGCAGCAGGCCGCCTCCACCATCCTCGACCTCACCGGCCCGTCCCCACGGATCCTGCGGGAGGGGCCGGTCAGCGCGCAGGCGCTCGCAGCTGTGCTCGGCGTCGACCCCGACGAGTTGACCGACCCAGGGGCGACACCATGATCACGACGCTGCCCGCACTCTCCGATCGCGAGGTGATTCTGGCGCTGTCGGAAAGAGGCGCCGGCGTGCCGTTGCGGGAGCTGGTCCTCGTCGGCCTCACTGCCGCGATCGTCACCTATTTCGCCACCGGCGGGGTGCGGGTGCTGGCGACCCGGCTCGGAGCCCTTGCCTACCCGCGCAAGCGCGACGTCCACTCCGTGCCCACGCCGAGAATGGGCGGCCTTGCCATGTACCTCGGGGTCATCACCGCGGTCTTCCTGGCCTCCCAGCTGCCGGCGCTCAACCGGGGCTTCGTCTACTCCTCGGGGATGCCGGCGGTCGTCATCGCCGGTGGCCTCGTCATGGGCATCGGACTGATCGACGACCGCTGGGGGCTGGACGCGCTGACCAAGTTCGCCGGTCAGATCACCGCGGCGAGCGTGCTGGTGACCATGGGAGTGGCCTGGAGTGTGCTCTACATCCCCTTTGGCGGGGTAGGCACCATAGTGCTCGACCAGGCGTCCTCGATCTTGCTGACGCTGGCCCTGACGGTGGCGGTGGTCAACGCGATGAATTTTGTCGACGGCTTGGACGGCCTGGCCGCTGGGCTCGGACTGATCACCGCGATGGCAATCTGCATCTTCTCGGTGGGCCTGTTGCGAGACCACGGCGGTGACGTGCTGTTCTACCCCCCGGCGGTGATCTCGGTGGTGCTCGCCGGGGCCTGCCTGGGCTTCCTGCCGCACAACTTCCATCCGGCCAAGATCTTCATGGGCGACTCCGGGTCGATGCTGATCGGGCTGATGCTCGCGGCGGCCTCGACTACGGCCGCCGGGCCCATCTCGCAGAGTGCCTACGGCGCCCGCGACGTGTTCGCACTGCTCTCGCCGTTCCTTCTGGTGGTCGCGGTGGTGTTCGTACCCGCCCTGGACATGCTGCTGGCCATCATCCGACGCACCCGGGCCGGCCGCAGTCCCTTCAGCCCGGACAAGATGCACCTGCATCACCGGCTGCTGCAGATCGGGCACTCGCACCGCCGGGCGGTGCTGTTGATCTACCTGTGGGTCGGATTGGTCGCGCTGGGGGCGGCGAGCACCATCTTCTTCGATCCGCGCTACACCGGAGCAGTGCTCCTGGGTGCTGTGGCCGTCGCCGTCGTGGTCACCGTGATCCCCTTGGTCCGCGGTGAGAACCGTGCTGACGACGACGAGTTGACCGCCCTTTACGACAGCCTTTACGACCGCAAGTAGTAGCCCGATTTCCCCCGCTGACCGTGTGATAGGTTGCCCGTGCACGGCCCGCTCGGGCCGACTTTTTTGACACGATTGTGGGTGGACGTGTGACGACGCCAGCGCCGGATGCGCCGTTGGTGTTTCCGTCCGTCGCGTTCCGGCCCGCGCGCTTGCTGGTCGTCTGCATTGCGCTGACCGCGCTGGCCGTCGGTCTGTCGGCATGGGCCGGATACGTCATGTTCGGGGTCTTCTTCGGTGTCGGGCTGGGTCTGGGCCTCATCAACGCCCTGCTGGTCCAGCGGTCGGTCGCCTCGATCACCGCCGACGCCCATCCGCTCAAGAAGAAGATGGCCCTCAATTCGGCCACAAGACTGCTGATCATCACGGCCGTCGGGCTGACGATCGCGTTCGTGTTCCGTCCGCTCGGACTGGGCGTCGTCTTCGGTCTCGCTCTGTTCCAGGTCGTGCTCGTGCTGTCCACGGCGCTCCCGGTGTGGAAGAAAATTCGCACCGGTGAAGCGGATGACGGCATTCCGGCTGATTCTTATTCCAATCCCGCCTCAACTGCCGACAACATGTTCAAGGATTGAGCACCATGACCGAACGTATCCTTGCCGAGGGCGCGATCGAGGTCGGCCACCACACCACGGCGACGTGGTTGGGGATGACCGTCAACACCGATACGGTGCTGGCCACTGCCATCGCCGCGATCATTACCATCGCCCTGGCCTTCATCCTGCGCGCCAAGGTCACCTCGACGGGGGTTCCCAGCGGCGTCCAGTTGTTCTGGGAGGCCATTACCACTCAGATGCGCGGTCAGATCGAGTCGGCGATCGGCATGAAGATCGCCCCGTTCGTGCTGCCGCTCGCCGTCACCCTGTTCGTGTTCATCCTGATCGCGAACTGGATCTCGGTGCTGCCGGTGCAGTACGGCACCGCCAACGGCGGTACCGGTGAGTTGCTCAAGCCCCCGGCCTCGGACATCAACTTCGTCCTGGCGCTCGCGCTGTTCGTCTTCCTCTGCTACCACGCGGCCGGCGTCTGGCGGCGCGGCGTGCTCGGCCATCCGGTCAAGCTCCTCAAGGGCCACGTTGCCTTCCTAGCGCCGATCAACCTCGTCGAGGAACTCGCCAAGCCGATCTCGCTCTCCCTCCGTCTTTTCGGCAACATCTTCGCCGGCGGCATCATGGTGGCGCTCATCGCGTTGTTCCCGCCCTACATCATGTGGGCGCCCAATGCGATCTGGAAGACCTTCGACCTGTTCGTCGGCCTGATTCAGGCGTTCATCTTCGCGCTGCTGACGATCCTGTACTTCAGCCAGTCCATGGAACTGGATGAGGAGCACCACTAGAACCTCGTTATGACCCCCGAACCACAACC
Organism: Mycolicibacterium sp.; assembly: GCA_020637165.1. Lineage (GTDB taxonomy): Bacteria > Actinomycetota > Actinomycetes > Mycobacteriales > Mycobacteriaceae > Mycobacterium. The sequence goes on from JACJWN010000018.1 coordinate 21,036, forward strand.
ATCCTGGTAGACAGCTACCAGCAATCAAGGAGGATAAGGAATGGCAGATCCACAAATCGTTGCCGGCGCCCTGATCGGCGGCGGGCTCATCCTGGGCGGCGGCGCCATCGGTGCCGGTATCGGTGACGGCATCGCCGGCAACGCCCTGATTTCCGGGATCGCCCGGCAGCCCGAGGCCCAGGGCCGGCTGTTCACCCCGTTCTTCATCACGGTCGGTCTGGTGGAGGCGGCGTACTTCATCAACCTGGCGTTCATGGCGCTGTTCGTGTTCGCCACCCCCGGCGCTTCCTAAGTCCAGATGGGCTCTGCAATCGGGGAAGCCGGCCTTACCGTGTTGGCGTCTGAGGAAGGCGGCGGCACCAGCAACTTCCTCATCCCCAACGGCACGTTCTTCTTCGTGCTGGCGATCTTCCTGATCGTGCTCTTCGTGATCGGGAAGTTCGTCGTACCACCCGTCCAGAAGGTCCTGGGTGAGCGCGAGGCAATGATCGCCCGCACCACCGAGGAAACCCGCAAGGCCGCCCAGCAGGAGGCTGCCGCGGACGCCGACTACCGCAAGGAGCTCGGCGAGGGCCGGTCCGAGGCGGCGGCCATCCGGGACGAGGCCAGGGCCGAGGGGCGCGCCGTCGTCGACGAGAAGCGTGCGCTGGCCAACGACGAGGTGGCCGGCACCGTGCAGCAGGCCAACGAGGAACTCAAGCTTTCCAGCGACGCCATCGCCGACGACCTTCGGGCATCGGTTGAGACCTTGTCGGCGACGCTGGCGAGCCGGGTGCTGGGAGTCGACGTGTCCGGCACGTCGGCGACGACAGGACGGTAGGCGGCAGATGTCAACCTTTATTGGGCAGCTCATCGGCTTCGGGGTGATCGTATGGATCATCATGAAGTTCGTCGTGCCGCCGATCCGCCGACTGATGGCGGACCAGAAGGAAGCGGTGCGGGTCCAGCTGGAGGAGAGCGCGGCGGCCGCCAAGCGGCTGGCCGAGGCCGACCAGCACCACGCCAAGAAGGTCGAGGAGGGCCGCGCCGACGCGCGGCACGTCGTCGAGGAGGCTCGCGAGGACTCGGTGCGCATCACCGACCAACTCCGCGCACAGGCCGACGTCGAGGCCGAGCGGATCAAGGCCCAGGGTGGCCAGCAGGTCTCCTTGCTGCGGGCCCAGATGATCCGTCAGCTCCGCGGCGAAGTCGGCAGCGCGTCGATTCTGCGCGCCACCGAATTGGTTCGCGCCCACGTCGCCGACCCGCAGGCGCAGGCGGCCACCGTAGACCGGTTCCTCGACGAGTTGGAGGCGATGGCGCCGGCGGCATTCGCCCCGGAGGTCGGCGCTTCGGGCATGCGGTCATCGAGCCGCGACGCCCTCAACGCTCTGGTTGAGCGGTTCAACGCGGTGGCCGGCTCGCTGAGCCCGGAGCAGCTGTCCACTCTGGCCGACGAACTGACATCGGTGGACAAGCTGCTGTTGGGGGAGCCTATTCTGGCCCGTCACCTGGCCGAGGCGACCGGTGAGACGGCGGCCAAGCAGCAGATGCTTGCCCGCCTGCTGGGGGCCAAGGTCGGTCCGAACACCCTCGAGGTGCTCAACACCGCGGTGTCGGTGCGGTGGTCGCGGACCGGCGACCTCATCGACGCCATCGAGCACATCGCGCGGCTGGCACTGCTGGTGCGCGCCGAGCGGGAGAACAAGGCCGAAGAGGTAGCCGAACAGCTGTTCCGCTTCGACCGCGTCCTCACTACCGAGCCCCGGCTCACGGCCCTGCTCAGCGACTTCTCCCGGCCGGGAGAGGAGCGGGTCTCGCTGCTGCGCAACGTGCTCGACCGGGCCGGCGGGGCCAACCCGACGGCCTCGGCGCTGCTGGCGCAGACCGTCGACTTACTGCGGGGGGAACGCGCCGACGACGCGGTGGAGGACCTGGCCGAACTGGCGGTCGCGCACCGCGGCGAGATCGTCGCCGAGGTTGCAGCGGCAGCCGATTTGACCGATGCGCAGCGGCGGCGGCTGACTGCGGTACTGACCCGGATCTACCACCATCCTGTGTCGGTTCAGCTCAACGTCGAGCCGGAGTTGCTCGGTGGCCTGTCGGTCGCCGTGGGCGACGAGGTGATCGACGGGACCCTTTCCTCCCGGCTGACCGCCGCGGCGATCAAGCTGCCCGACTAGCCATCAACCACCTCACCACCGACGACATCCCAGAGACGAAGAGGAAAACGAAAAGCCATGGCAGAGTTGACAATCTCCGCTGACGACATCGAGGGCGCCATCGCGAGCTACGTCTCGAGCTTCGAGGCGGGCACCGGCCGCGAAGAGATCGGCACGGTCATCGATGCCGGAGACGGTATCGCCCACGTCGAGGGCCTGCCCTCGGTGATGACCCAGGAGCTGCTGGAGTTCCCCGGCGGTGTGCTCGGTGTCGCGCTCAACCTCGACGAGCACAGCATCGGCGCGGTCATCCTCGGCGACTTCGAGAAGATCGAGCAGGGCCAGCAGGTCAAGCGGACCGGCGAGGTGCTCTCGGTTCCGGTGGGCGACGCGTTCATGGGTCGTGTGGTGAACCCGCTCGGTCAGCCGATCGACGGCCGCGGCGACATCGCCGCGAGCAGCCGCCGTGCCCTGGAGCTGCAGGCGCCCTCAGTGGTCCAGCGTCAGAGCGTCAGCGAGCCGCTGCAGACCGGTATCAAGGCCATCGACGCAATGACTCCGATCGGCCGCGGGCAGCGTCAGCTGATCATCGGCGACCGCAAGACCGGCAAGACCGCCGTCTGCGTCGACACCATCCTGAACCAGCGGCAGAACTGGGAGACCGGGGATCCGACCAAGCAGGTCCGTTGCGTCTACGTCGCCGTCGGCCAGAAGGGCACCACCATCGCCAGTGTGCGCCGCGCCCTGGAGGAGGGCGGTGCGATGGACTACACCACCATCGTCGCGGCGCCGGCCTCCGACGCCGCCGGCTTCAAGTGGCTGGCGCCCTACACCGGTTCGGCCATCGCCCAGGAGTGGATGTACGACGGCAAGCACGTCCTGATCGTCTTCGATGACCTGACCAAGCAGGCCGAGGCCTACCGCGCGATCTCGCTGCTGCTGCGCCGTCCGCCGGGCCGCGAGGCGTACCCGGGCGACGTTTTCTATCTGCACTCCCGGCTGCTGGAGCGCTGCGCGAAGCTCTCCGACGAGCTCGGGGGCGGTTCGATGACGGGTCTGCCGATCATCGAGACCAAGGCCAACGACATCTCTGCCTACATCCCCACCAACGTCATCTCGATCACCGACGGCCAGTGCTTCCTGGAGACCGACCTGTTCAACCAGGGCGTCCGGCCGGCCATCAACGTCGGTGTCTCGGTGTCCCGCGTGGGCGGCGCCGCGCAGATCAAGGCGATGAAGGAGGTCGCGGGCAGCCTCCGGCTGGACCTGTCGCAGTACCGCGAACTCGAGGCCTTCGCCGCCTTCGCCTCCGACCTCGACGAGACCTCCAAGGCGCAGCTGGAACGCGGCGCCCGGCTGGTGGAACTGCTCAAACAGCCCCAGTACAGTCCGATGTCCGTCGAGGACCAGGTGGTCGCGATCTTCCTGGGCACCAAGGGGCATCTCGACTCGGTTCCGGTGGCCGACGTCTCCCGCTTCGAGGCGGAGTTCATCGAGCACCTCAAGGCCTCCGGCTCGTCGATCCTCGGCGACATCAAGTCTTCCCAGAAGCTCACCGAGGAGACCGAGGCCGCGCTCGAGAGCACCGTCGCGGACTTCAAGAAGGGCTTCGCCACCTCCGACGGAAGCTCGGTGATCCCCGACGCTCACGTCGCGGCGATGAGTGAGGACGAGGTGGAGAAGGAAGCCGTTCAGGTCCGCAAGCCCGCGCCGAAGAAGAAGTAATGGCAGCGACACTGCGCGAACTGCGCGGACGAATCCGTTCGGCCGGGTCGATCAAGAAGATCACCAAGGCCCAGGAGCTGATCGCCACCTCTCGCATCGCCAAGGCGCAGGCCCGGGTGGAGGCGGCCCGTCCGTATTCGACCGAGATCACCCACATGCTGACCAACCTCGCAGCCGAGTCGGCGCTGGACCACCCGCTGCTGGTGGCGCGGGAGAAACCCAAGCGGGCCGCGGTGCTGGTGGTGTCGTCCGATCGCGGGTTGTGCGGTGCATACAACGCCAACGTGCTTCGGCGGGCCGAGGAGTTGATCTCGCTGCTCCGCGAGGAGGGCAAAGAGCCGGTCCTCTACGTTGTGGGCCGAAAGGCGCTGGGTTACTTCAGTTTCCGCAACTGGACGATCACCCAGTCGTGGATCGGTTTCTCGGAGAAGCCGACCTACGAGAAGTCCCAGGAGATCGCCGACACCCTGGTGGCGGCCTTCCTGGCCGGGGCCGACGACGAGGGTGACAACCCGGGTCCGGACGGGGTCTTCGGTGTCGACGAACTGCACATCGTCTTCACCGAGTTCCGCTCGATGCTCTCGCAGTTCGCCGAGGCCCGCCGGATCGCCCCGATGGAGGTCGAGTACGTCGAGGAAGATCCTGGGCCACACACCCTGTTCTCCTTCGAACCCGACGCAACAACGCTGTTCGAGTCGCTGTTGCCGCGCTACGTTGCGACCCGGATTTTCGCCGCGCTGCTCGAGGCGGCGGCTTCGGAGTCGGCCTCACGGCGTCGCGCGATGAAGGCGGCCTCCGACAACGCCGATGATCTGATCAAGATCCTCACCCTGATGGCCAACCGCGAGCGGCAGGCCCAGATCACCCAGGAAATCAGCGAGATCGTCGGTGGCGCGAACGCGCTGGCCGACGCAGCGCAGAAGTAGACCCCCGTCAGAAAGCTCAGGAAGCGAAGAAGAAATGACTGTCACCGCTGATACCCAGAACAGCACCGCAGGGCGCGTGGTGCGAATCACCGGCCCGGTCGTCGACGTGGAGTTCCCCCGCGGCGCGGTCCCGGAATTGTTCAACGCCCTGCACGCCGAGATCTCCTACGGGTCGCTGGCCAAGACGCTGACCCTGGAGGTGGCCCAGCACCTCGGCGACAACCTCGTGCGAACCATCTCCATGCAGCCCACCGACGGCTTGGTGCGTGGCGTGGAGGTGACCGACACCGGCGGCTCCATCTCGGTTCCGGTCGGTGACGGCGTCAAGGGCCACGTGTTCAATGCGCTGGGTCACTGCCTGGACGAGCCGGGCTACGGCAAGGACTTCGAGCACTGGTCGATCCACCGCAAGCCGCCGGCCTTCGACGAACTCGAGCCGCGAACCGAGATGCTCGAGACCGGCCTGAAGGTGGTCGATCTGCTCACCCCGTACGTGCGTGGCGGCAAGATCGCCCTGTTCGGCGGTGCGGGCGTGGGCAAGACGGTGCTCATCCAGGAGATGATCAACCGCATCGCGCGCAACTTCGGCGGCACCTCGGTGTTCGCCGGGGTGGGGGAGCGCACCCGCGAGGGCAACGACCTGTGGGTGGAGCTGCGTGACGCCAACGTTCTCAAGGACACTGCGCTCGTGTTCGGTCAGATGGACGAGCCGCCGGGCACTCGTATGCGGGTCGCGCTATCCGCGCTGACCATGGCGGAGTTCTTCCGTGATGAGCAGGGCCAGGACGTGCTGCTGTTCATCGACAACATCTTCCGGTTCACGCAGGCCGGCTCGGAGGTATCCACCCTGCTGGGCCGGATGCCCTCAGCCGTGGGTTACCAGCCGACCCTGGCCGACGAGATGGGCGAGCTGCAGGAGCGCATCACCTCGACCCGCGGTCGGTCGATCACCTCGATGCAGGCCGTCTACGTGCCCGCCGACGACTACACCGACCCGGCCCCGGCCACTACGTTCGCCCACCTGGATGCCACCACGGAGCTTTCCCGCGCGGTGTTTTCCAAGGGCATCTTCCCGGCGGTGGACCCGTTGGCGTCCAGCTCGACGATCCTGCACCCCAGCGTGGTCGGCGACGAGCACTACCGGGTCGCGCAGGAGGTGATCCGAATCCTGCAGCGCTACAAGGACCTCCAGGACATCATCGCCATCCTCGGCATCGACGAGCTCTCCGAGGAGGACAAGCAGCTGGTCTACCGTGCCCGTCGCATCGAGCGCTTCCTGAGCCAGAACATGATGGCGGCCGAGCAGTTCACTGGTCAGCCGGGCTCCACGGTCCCGCTGAAGGAGACGGTCGAGGCGTTCGACAAGCTTTGCAAGGGCGACTTTGACCATCTGCCGGAGCAGGCGTTCTTCCTCATCGGCGGCCTCGACGACTTGGCGAAGAAGGCCGAGAGCCTCGGCGCGAAGCTCTGATCGGCCGCTGCCGGTACATGAGCGCGCGCGCGAAGATCATCGCAATGACTCGAAAGGTGATGTGAGATGGCCGAATTGGACGTCGCTATCGTCTCCGTCGAACGCAAGATCTGGTCCGGCAAGGCGACGTTTCTGTTCACCCGCACCACATCCGGCGAGATCGGCATCCTGCCCAACCACATCCCGCTGGTGGCCCAACTGGTCAATGACGCGATGGTCCGGGTGGAACGGGAGGGCGAGGACGATCTACGGATCGCCGTCGACGGCGGCTACCTGTCGGTGACCGAGGGAGGTGTGACGGTCCTGGCGGAATCGGCAGAGTTCGCCTCGGAGATCGACGCTGACGCGGCCAAAGCCGCGGCCGGCTCCGACGACCCGATCACCGCCGCGCGTGGCCGTGCCCGGCTGCGGGCTCTTGGCCAACTCGACTGATCTGGCCTCGAGCGGCCGGGCCTGAGCGAAACGGGCACAGCGATGAGCGCGCCGATGACGATCATGGTGGCGCTGGTCGGCATCCTGTTTCTGGTGGTCGTTGCGCTCAGCTATCGGCTTTGGAAGCTCGGGCAGGGCGGCACGCCCGCCATCCTGCGCGACACCCCAGCGGTCGGCGGCCACGGCTGGCGCCACGGAGTAATCCGGTATCGCGGCGGCGAGGCGCGGTTCTACCGGCTCTCCAGCCTTCGGCTGTGGCCCGACCGGCGACTGGGCCGGCGGGGCCTGGAGATCGTCTCCCGTCGTGCGCCACGGGGAGACGAGTTCGACATCATGACCGAGGAAATCGTCGTCCTCGAGCTCCAGGACACCAGCGGTACGCAGGATCGCGGCTATGAACTGGCTCTGGATAGGGGTGCGCTGACGGCGTTTCTTTCCTGGCTCGAATCCCGGCCATCTCCGCGGGCGCGCCGGCGCAGTCTCTGACCTGCTCAGCGTCCGGGATCGGGGCCGCCGGGCCGCCACAAGACGTCGCCGTCCGGATTGGCTACCCGGCACAGGATGAATAACAGGTCCGACAACCGGTTGAGGTAGCGGGCCGGCAGTGGGCTGACGGTGTCGGGGTGGGCCTTAACCGCGATCCATGCCGACCGCTCGGCGCGGCGGGTCACCGTCCGTGCGACGTGCAGGAGCGCCGAGAGCCCGCTGCCGCCCGGCAGGATGAACGAGTTCAGGGCGGGCAGAGCCTCGTTGTACTCGTCGCACCAGCGCTCGAGGCGTTCGATATAGGGCTCGGTGATCCGCAGCGGCGGGTGCTCGGGGTTGGCGACAATCGGGGTCGCCAGATCGGCCCCGGCGTCGAACAGGTCGTTCTGGATCCTGGTGAGCACCGTGCGGACCGGCTCGTCGGGCATGCCGATCGCGACAGCCACGCCGATGGCGGCATTGGCCTCCTCGCAGTCGCCGTAGGCGACCAGCCGGGGGTCGTTCTTGGCGATCCGGGAGAAGTCGCTCAAGCCGGAGGTCCCGTCATCGCCGGTTCGGGTATAGATGCGGGTCAAGTGGATGCCCATAACGAGAACGGTACGCGGCCGGACCTCCACTAAACTGACTACCCGTGGGTGAGCGTTTCCTGGTGACCGGCGGTAACCGGTTATCCGGCGAAGTGGCGGTCGGCGGCGCCAAGAACAGTGTGTTGAAGCTGATGGCCGCCGCGCTGCTTGCCGAGGGCACCACCACGATCACCAACTGCCCGGACATCCTCGACGTGCCGCTCATGGCTGAGGTGCTGCGCGGGCTGGGGGCCAACGTCGAATTGGACGGCCCGGTGGTGCGGATCACCTCGCCGGAAGAGCCCAAGTATGAGGCCGACTTCGCCGCGGTGCGGCAGTTCCGGGCTTCGGTCTGTGTGCTCGGTCCGCTGGTAGGCCGGTGCAAACGTGCGCGGGTGGCGCTGCCCGGCGGCGACGCGATCGGCTCGCGGCCCCTGGACATGCACCAATCGGGTCTGCGTCAGCTCGGGGCGGAGTGCAGCATCGAGCACGGTTGCGTCGTGGCCTCGGCCGATCACCTGCGCGGTGCCGAAATCCAGCTGGAGTTCCCGTCGGTGGGGGCCACCGAGAACATCCTGATGGCCGCCGTCGTCGCCGAGGGGCTGACGATCATTCACAACGCGGCCCGCGAGCCCGACGTGGTGGACCTCTGCGAAATGCTCAACCAGATGGGCGCTCGGATCGAGGGTGCGGGGACCCCGACGCTGAGAATCACCGGCGTCGACACGCTGCACCCCACCGAGCATCGGGTGATCGGGGACCGCATCGTCGCCGCCACATGGGGTATCGCCGCGGCGATGACCCGCGGCGACATCTCAGTAAGCGGGGTGGATCCGGCGCACCTGCAGTTGGTGTTGCACAAACTTCACGACGCCGGCGCAACGGTGACGCAGCACGACAACGGTTTCCGGGTGGTTCAGTACGACAGGCCCAAGGCCTGCAATGTCGCCACGCTGCCCTTTCCCGGCTTCCCGACGGATCTGCAGCCCATGGCGATTGCGTTGGCGGCCATCGCCGACGGCACCTCGATGATCACCGAGAACGTCTTCGAGGCGCGGTTCCGCTTCGTGGAGGAGATGATCCGGCTCGGCGCCGACGCCCGCACCGACGGCCACCATGCGGTGGTGCGCGGCATCCCGCAGCTGTCCAGCGCCCCGGTGTGGTCCTCGGACATCAGGGCCGGGGCGGGGCTGGTCCTGGCCGGCCTGGTCGCGGACGGAGAGACCGAGGTCCACGACGTTTTCCACATCGATCGCGGCTACCCGCTGTTCGTGGAGAACCTGCAGAGTTTGGGCGCGGAAATAGAACGGGTACACTAGGCGTTACATCCCGGCAGTGCCCCGGACCCGCGCAGCGGGACGGAAGCCCGATTTGACCGAGGATCACACGCTGAAGTAAGCTGGTGGGGTTGCCCTGCGAGCGGACGCAAG
>JACJWN010000019.1 GCA_020637165.1 Mycolicibacterium sp.
GGGGCCCGACGATTTTCGGGCCCGACGGAATCGGGTGCTCAGTCCTCCGGGTTGTAGCCGAGGTTGGGCGCGAGCCAGCGCTCGGCCTCGGCCAGGGTCCAGCCCTTGCGCCTGGCGTAGTCGGCGACCTGATCCTGGGCCAGCCGGCCGACCACGAAGTACTGGGATTGCGGATGCGAGAAATACCAGCCGCTGACGGCCGCACCCGGCCACATCGCCATCGACTCGGTCAGTTCGATACCGGTCCGCTCGGTGACGTCCAGCAACCCGAACAGCGTCACCTTCTCCGTGTGTTCGGGGCAGGCCGGATAACCGGGGGCGGGGCGGATGCCCCGGTACCGCTCCGCGATCAGCGCCGCGTTGTCCAGGTGCTCGTCGGGCTGATATCCCCAGAACTCCTCGCGGACGCGTTGGTGCATCCGCTCGGCGAACGCCTCGGCCAGCCGGTCGGCGAGCGACTCCAGCAGGATCGCGCTGTAGTCGTCGTGAGCCGACTTGAACTCGGCGATCTTGTCACCGCTGCCGAGCCCAGCGGTAACGGCGAAAGCGCCGATGAAGTCCGGTGCCCCCGTGTCTTTGGGCGCGATGAAGTCACCCAGGGACCGATTCGGGACGCCGTCGCGGTGCGCGCCCTGCTGGCGCAGGTTGTGCAGGACGGCCAGCACCTCGGTGCGCGTCTGGTCGGTGTAGAGCTCGATATCGTCCCCGACCGCGTTCGCGCAAAAGAACCCGATCACCCCGTTGGCCTTCAGCCACTTCTGCTCGATCAGGGTGTCCAGCATCGTCTGGGCGTCCTCATACAGCTTGCGGGCGGCCTCGCCGGAGGCCGGGTTGTTGAGTATGTCGGGGAAACGGCCCTTCATCTCCCAGGCGTTGAAGAACGGCTGCCAGTCGATGTACTCGCGCAACTCGGCGAGGTCGTAGTCGTGAAACTCCCGCACTCCCAACCCCTGTGCGGGCACCGGCGGGGTGTAACCCTGCCAGTCGATCGGCGTCCGGTTCGCGCGGGCCTTTTCCAGCGTGAGCATTGGCCGTTCGTTCTTCTGCGCATGCCGCTCCCGCAGCGAGGCGTAGTCCTTCTCGGTGGCCTCCAGCAGAGCTGGACGCTGCCTGTCGTCGAGGAGCGCGGCGACCACCGGCACCGAACGGGACGCATCCTTGACCCAGATCACCGGGCCGGACCGGCGCGGCGCGATCTTCACCGCGGTGTGGGCGCGGGAGGTGGTCGCGCCGCCGATCAGCAGCGGGATCTCGAGGTCCCGGCGCTCCATCTCCACGGCGAAGTTCACCATCTCGTCCAGCGACGGGGTGATCAAACCGGACAGCCCGATGATGTCGGCGTCATACTCGGTCGCCGCGTTGAGGATCTTCTCGGCGGGCACCATCACACCGAGGTCGATCACGGTGTAGTTGTTGCACTGCAGGACCACCCCGACGATGTTCTTGCCGATGTCGTGGACGTCGCCCTTGACCGTCGCCATGATAATCGTGCCGTTGGTCTTCTCCTCGGCTGCGGAGCCGAGTTCTTCCTTCTCCGCCTCGATGAACGGCAACAGGTAGGCGACGGCCTTCTTCATCACCCGGGCCGACTTCACCACCTGGGGCAGGAACATCTTGCCCGCGCCGAAGAGGTCCCCGACGACGTTCATGCCGTCCATCAGCGGACCCTCGATCACCTCGATCGGGCGGCCGCCGGCAGCGGCGATCTCGGCCCTCAGTTGCTCGGTGTCGTCGTCGACGTGGGCGTCGATGCCCTTGACCAGCGCGTGGGTGATCCGCTCGGCGACCGGCAGGCTGCGCCACTCGGCCGCAGCCGGATCCGAAGAGGACTTCTCCGAGGTGTTGAACCGCTCGGCGATCTCCAGCAGCCGCTCGGCCGCATCCTCGCGACGGTTCAGCACGACGTCCTCGATACGCTCCCGCAACTCGGGGTCGATCGAGTCGTAGGGCACCAGCGCGCCGGCGTTGACGATGCCCATGTCCAGTCCGGCCTTGATGGCGTGGAACAGGAACACCGCGTGGATCGCCTCGCGGACGGGGTTGTTGCCCCGGAACGAGAACGACACGTTGGAGATGCCGCCGGAGATGTGCACCCGGGGCAGGTTCTCCTTGATCCAGGCGCACGCCTCGATGAAGTCGATCCCGTAGCTCGCGTGCTCCTCGATCCCGGTGGCCAGCGCGAAGCAGTTCGGGTCGAAGACGATGTCCTCGGCCGGGAATCCGACCTCCTCGGTCAGGATCCGGTAGGCACGCCCGCAGATCTCCTTGCGCCGCTCCAGGTTGTCCGCCTGCCCCTGCTCGTCGAAGGCCATTACAACAACGGCGGCGCCGAACTTGCGGCACAACCGGGCCTCGCGGACGAACTTCTCCTCGCCTTCCTTCAGGGAGATCGAGTTGACGATCGGTTTGCCCTGCACGTTCTTCAGGCCGGTCTCGATGACCTCCCACTTCGACGAGTCGATCATCACTGGGACGCGGCTGATGTCCGGTTCGGCCGCGATCAGCTTGGTGAACCGGTCCATCGCGGCTACGCCGTCGATCATGCCCTCGTCCATATTGATGTCGATCACCTGCGCGCCGACCTCGACCTGCTGCAGAGCCACCGATAGCGCGGTGTCGTAGTCTTCGGCCTTGATCAGGTTGCGGAATCGTGCGGAGCCGGTGATGTTGGTGCGCTCGCCGATGTTGACGAACAGCGAGTCCTCGGTGATGTTGAGCGGCTCCAGGCCGGCCAATCGGGTGGCCACCTCGATCTCCGGCACCGGGCGCGGCGGAGTGCCGGCGACGACCTTCGCGATCTCGGCGATGTGCGCCGGCGTCGTGCCGCAGCACCCGCCGACCAGATTGACCAGGCCTGCCTCGGCGAACTCGGCGATGTAACCGGCCTGCCGCTGCGGGGACTCGTCATACTCGCCGAAGGCGTTCGGCAGCCCGGCGTTCGGGTAGCACGAGACGAAGGTGTCGGCGATGCGTGACAGCTCGGCGATGTAGGGCCGCATCTCGGGCGCGCCGAGGGCGCAGTTGAGGCCCACTGCGATCGGCTGGGCGTGCCGGATCGAGTTCCAGAACGCCTCGGTGACCTGACCGGACAGGGTCCGTCCGGACGCGTCGGTGATAGTGCCCGAGAGGATCAGTGGCCAACGGCGTCCGCGCTGCTCGAACATCGTCTCGATGGCGAACACCGCGGCCTTGGCGTTGAGGGTGTCGAAGATCGTCTCGACGATGAGCAGGTCGGCGCCGCCGTCGACCAGGCCATTGGCGGCTTCCAGGTAGGCCGCCACCAGCTGGTCGTAGGAGACGTTGCGGGCGCCGGGGTCGTTGACGTCCGGCGAGATCGACGCGGTCCGCGTCGTCGGGCCGATCGCACCGGCCACGTAGCGGGGTTTCTCCGCGGTGGCGACCTCGTCACAGGCCTTGCGGGCCAGCGCGGCGCCGGCGTAGTTGAGCTCGTAGCTCAGCTCCTCCATGCCGTAATCGGAGAGCGAGACCGCGTTGGCATTGAAGGTGTTGGTCTCCAGGATGTCCGCGCCGGCCTCCAGGTACTCCCGGTGGATTCCGGAGATGATGTGCGGCTGGGTCAGGGTGAGCAGGTCGTTGTTGCCGACCAGATCGCTGGGCCAGTCTTTGAACCGCTCACCGCGGTAACCGGCCTCGTCGGGCCGGTCCCGCTGGATCGCCGTGCCCATCGCGCCGTCGATCACCACGATCCGCCGACGCAGCGCGGCCGTCAGATCGTCGGTGCAGTCAGGGCGGATGTTCGGCTCGAACGCGCTCAATCTCAATCCTTCCTCGGGGGAAGGCGTCCTTGACTCTGCCGAGCGTGGCGGACCGCGGCTCGGCCACGACCCGTTGCAACGCCTCTCGACCCGCCCATTCTACTGCGTCCTCAGGGGCCGTCCCGCGACTCGACCTCGGATCGCCGCCGGTCCGATGCGGCTCGTCGCGGCCGAGCAGGGCTTAGGCTGATGTGGTGAGTTCGTGGAGACTTGGTGACGGCCGGGATTCCGTCCTGCCCGAACTCCAGAACACCGTCATCGTGGCCGCCTTCGAGGGCTGGAACGACGCCGGTGACGCCGCCAGCGACGCCCTGGAGCACCTCGACGCGATGTGGGACGCCCACCCGATCATCGAGATCGATGACGAGTCGTACTACGACTACCAGGTGAACCGCCCGGTGATCCGCCAGGTGGACGGCGTCACCCGCGAACTCGTCTGGCCGTCGATGCAGATCTCGCACTGCCGCCCGCCCGGGTCGGACCGCGACGTCGTGCTCATGCACGGGGTGGAACCGAACATGCGGTGGCGCAGTTTCTGCGCCGAACTGCTCGAGATCGCCGGCCGACTCAACGTCGACACCGTGGTTATCCTCGGCGCGCTGCTGGCCGACACCCCGCACACCCGCCCTGTCCCGGTGTCCGGGGCCGCCTACTCCCCCGAGTCGGCTCGCTTCTTCGGTCTGCAGGAGTCCCGTTACGAGGGCCCGACCGGGATCGCCGGGGTGTTCCAGGACGCCTGCGTCACCGCCGGAATCCCGGCGGTGACCTTCTGGGCGGCGGTGCCCCACTACGTCTCCCAACCCCCCAATCCCAAGGCCACCGTGGCCCTGCTGCGCCGCGTGGAGGATGTTCTCGACATCGAGGTCCCGCTGGGCGATCTACCCGCCCAGGCCGAGGAGTGGGAGCAGGCCGTCACCGAGATGACCGCCGAGGACGAGGAGATCGCCGAGTACGTCGCCGGTCTGGAGGCCCGCGGCGACGCCGAGATCGACGTCAACGAGGCGATGTCGAAGGTCGACGGCGACAGCCTGGCCGCGGAATTCGAACGCTATCTGCGCCGCCGGGGCCGCTAGCCGGGCGATCCGGCGGGCACGGCCCGCGGGGAACCGGGACTGCGGTCGCGGGCCTGCGATAACGTGCTGGCATGAGACTGGCACTGAGCGAGGCCGACGCCGCGTTCCGCGACGAGTTGCGCGAGTTCTTCACCACCCGGATTCCCGCCGAGATCCGCGAGCGCGCACGCAACGATCAACTGCGCTATCCCGAGGACATGGTGACCACCCAGCGGATCCTCAACGAGGCCGGCCTGGCGGTGCCGAACTGGCCGGTGGAATGGGGCGGTAAGGACTGGAGCCCACTGCAACACCAGATCTGGTCCGACGAGATGCGGCTGGCCTGCGTGCCGGAACCCCTGGCCTTCAACGCCGGCATGGTCGGCCCGGTGATCGCCCAGTTCGCCTCCCGGGAACTCAAGGAGCGGTTCCTGCCGCCCACCGCCAATCTCGACATCTGGTGGTGCCAGGGCTTTTCCGAGCCCGAGGCCGGATCGGACCTGGCCTCGCTGCGCACCACCGCGGTTCGCGACGGCGACCACTACGTCATCAACGGCCAGAAGACCTGGACGACACTGGGCCAGTACGCCGACTGGATCTTTCTGCTCGCCCGCACCGACCCCGGGGCACCCAAGAAGCAGGCCGGCATCTCGTTCATCCTGGCCGAGATGTCCACCCCGGGCATCACCCTGCGTCCGATCAAGCTGATCGACGGCAGCTACGAGGTCAACGAGGTGTGGTTCGAGGACGTCCGGGTGCCGGCGGACCAGCTCGTCGGTGAGGAGAACGCCGGCTGGAGCTACGCCAAGTTCCTGTTGTCCAACGAACGCAACGGAATCGCCCGGGTCGGCACCTCGAAGGCGTGGCTGGCCGACGTCAAGGAGCGGGCGGCCAAGACCGCGGTAGGTGAGCGAACATTGTTGGAGGACCCGCTGTTCGCCGCCCGGGTCGCCGAGATCGAGAACGAGCTGCTGGCACTGGAACTCACCCAGCTGCGGGTCAGCGGGGACGAGGGCACCGGCAAGCCCAATCCGGCTTCGTCGATCCTCAAGCTGCGCGGCAGCCAGCTGCAGCAGGCCGTCACCGAGCTTCTGGTCGAGGTGGCCGGGTCGGACGGTCTGCCGTTCGAGGCTCCTGAGGTGCCCGACTCCCCCGCTTGGGCGCAGCACGCCGCGCCGAAATATCTCAACTACCGCAAGACCTCGATCTACGGCGGCAGCAACGAGATTCAGCGCACCATCATCTCCTCGACCATTCTGGGACTGTAACCATGAACTTCGACCTGAGCGAAGAGCAGCAGCTGCTCGCCGACACCACCCGCGACGTGCTGGCGGCGAGCTATGACACCGAGAGAAGGAACAAGGTCGTCGAGTCCGAGCTCGGCTGGAGCCGGGAGGTCTGGCGCCAGCTCGCCGAGATCGGCGTCCTCGGACTCGGCTTCGACGAGGACTCCGGGCCCACCGAGGTGATGGTCGTCCTGAACGAGATCGGACGCCGGCTGGCACCGGAACCGGTCGCCGCCGCCGCGTTGATTCCCGGGGCGATCATCGCCGCACACGGCTCCGACGACCAGCGCGCCCTGCTCGATGAGGTCGCTTCGGGGGAACGCCTGCTGGCCTTCGCCCACACCGAGCCGGGCCGCCGCGGTACGGGTGAATTAGCCACCCGCGCCACCGAACAGGCTGGCCAGTGGCTCATCACCGGCCGCAAGAACCCGGTGCTGGCCGGCGATAGCGCCGACACACTGATCGTCAGCGCCGGACTCCCCGATGGCGGCAACGGTCTCTTCCTGGTCGACGCCGCCGCGGTCACCCGCCGGGCCTACCGGACGTTCGACGGGCAGCGCGGGGCCGATATCGACTTCGTCGGGGCGGCCGCCCAGCCGCTGGGCGCCGGCGGTGACGCGTCGTCGGCGATCGACGAGGCGGTAGTCCGCTTCCAGTCGGCGCTGTGCGCGGAGGCGGTCGGAGCAATGGACGAGTCGTTGCGGTTGACCACCGACTACCTCAAGACCCGCAAGCAGTTCGGCGTGCCGCTCAAGACCTTCCAGACCCTCACCCAGCGCGCCGCCGATATGTACGTCTCGCTGGAACTGGCCCGCAGCATGAGCCTGTATGCCGCGGTGTGTGTGGCCGACGGCCGGTTCGATACGGCGGTCGCGGCGCGGTGCAAGTTGCAGATCGGACGATCCGGAAGGCATATCGCCCAGGAGTCCATCCAGCTGCACGGCGGTATCGGCGTGACGGCGGAGTACCCGATCGCGCACTACGCGGCGCGGCTCACCGCCATCGACCAGACCTTCGGCTCATCGACCGACCAGCTGCGCCACCTGAGCGGGCAGGTCGGCGACTACGGGGTTGTGATGCTCTAGGCGGTCCGTACGCTCGCCGCGTCGCGGAGGGCCCCAATAGCCACGGCGAGATCCAGTCGCCGATGCGCTACGGCAGCGGAATGACCTGCAACACCTGAGAGTCAGCCGACCTTGACCACCTTGGGCGGCTGCCAACTGCCGTCCAGGGCCTCCGGCCTGGGCCAGTAGAGCCGCATAAACATCATGAACGGCCCAGGAGGTGCCGGCAGCCAGTTGGCTTCCTTCTCCGGGCCGGGTGAGGTGTTCTGGATGTAGAGAGTGATGCTGCCATCGGGGTTCTTGACCAGGTCGGGCAACATCGGTGAGTTGATCAGATACCGGTTGATCGGGTTGTCCACCAGCAGCGACTCGGGAAGCTTGTACATCGTCACCGACCAGAACGCGTTGACCGGCGGGAGTTGCCCGGCCGGGAAGGTGAGGGTGTAGTTGTCGGCTCCGGTCAGCGGAGCACCGTCGGAGTCGGTCGTCAGGGCCGGATAGAGGGCCTCCTGCCTGGAGTTTCCGTAGATTCCGAGCACCGCGCCCGCCATCCGATACAGATAGTTGCCGTTGAGTTCTTCAGCCGTGCCGAAGAGATCGCCGGCCGTCACCTTGGCGGCGTCGAACCCGTCCTTCTTGAAGGTGTCGAACTCTGCCCAGGCGTCGGCCATGCCGGACTCGAAGGCTTCCTGGTTCTCCCGGCTGAGCGTCTCGGACCGAAATGTCCCGTCGCCGGTCAGGCCGATCGACGCGAAACTGGCACGCAGATCCTTCTCCGCAGGAAGCGTCGGTGCGAACTTCAGCTGGAAATCGAGCAGATCGAAGAACCGCAACGAGGTCTTCTGCTCCTGGGAGCTCAGCGGGGCAGGCCAGTCGAGTGCCGGGGGCGCCGCCGGGGGTTGCTCCCCGAGGAACTCCGACAACGGCTGGGCCTTGTAGCCGGCCTGGGTCTTCATGACCCCGTTAAGGTCGTCCGGACCGAACAGCTGGGTGCGGTAAATCACCATGTCGAAGTCGGTGGCGCTCTCGATCACCTCCCGGATGCCTTCCGGCTTCTGCCCGGTCCAGCCCGGTCCGACCAGCAGGTACGCGCCTCCTTCGGTTCCGCTGGCCCGACTGCCCAGGTAGGAAAAGTTATACGTGTAGCCGTCGATGAACTGCAGCGAGTAATAACGGTCCTTGTCGATCGGCGGGACGAACAACACCAGCGGCTCAGCACGCAGGTCGGCCCCCAGCATCGAATACGGGGTGTCGGAGTTCGGGGTCTGCACCGCCGTGTCAGCCGGGGTGTAAACCCTCGCAACGTTGTGCACTTCGTTCCACGGCCCCTTGTATTCCGGACTGGCGGAGTCGATGAAGTACGAGTGCTGGACCCGGTAGCTGTCGACCATGGGGAAGCCGTAGATATAGGCCTCCTTGGCGATCGCACGAACCCGGTCGGGAGTCAGCGGACCGGTGGAGGATGGTGGAACCGACGAGGCGGTGCCTGCCTGGTTTTGGGTGGTCTTGCTGCCGCAGCCGACCAGAGTGGCAGCGAGCAGGAGGACGACGAAAACGCCCCAGCGCCGCTGGCTAATCCTTTCCATCGCCGCACTTTATCCTTCGCAAACGGCCCGCCGATCTCATTCGGGTACCCGGTTCGGCGGAATGGCCACACTGGCGGCGGATCATGGCGGACGGCCGGTTCTCAATACGACTCACCAATCGTCTCCGCGCCGGCCATCGGTCGGGGGAATCCCGAGGTGATCGCGCACTGACCGCTTGCGGAGGCGAGCGCCCCGAAGCGGAGCACGTCAGTGTCAGAACCGCACACCGAGGAGCGCATCGACCGCCGCGGCGACCAAGCCGGGGGCGGACGGGTCACTGCCCCCGAACTCCAGCGCGTCGGCGACCCAGCCGTCCACCGCGGCAAGGGCTTTCGGAGTATCGAGATCGTCGGCAAGGTAACGGCGCATCCGGGCGATCAGGTCGGTGGCGTCCGGGCCGGCCGGAAGGCTCGTCGCGCTGCGCCAGCGTTGCAGTCTGGTCTGCGCCTCGGCGAGCACCTCGTCGCTCCAGAACCGGTCGCTGCGGTAGTGCCCGGCCAGCAAGCCGAGGCGGACGGCCGCCGGATCCACCCCGGCGGCCCGCAAGCGCGACACCAGAACCAGATTCCCCCGGCTCTTCGACATCTTGTGCCCGTCCCAGCCGATCATTCCGGAGTGGACGTAATGGCGGGCGAATCTCCTTTCGCCGGTGGCACATTCGGCGTGCGCGGCGGAGAACTCGTGGTGCGGGAAGATCAGGTCGCTGCCGCCGCCCTGGACGTCGAATCCGAAACCGATGCGGCTCAGGGCAATCGCCGCGCATTCGATATGCCAACCCGGTCGCCCCGCGCCGAACGGCGAGGGCCAACTGGGCTCACCCGGGCGCTGGGCCCGCCAGAGCAGCGCGTCGAGCGCCTGAGCCTTGCCGGGCCGGTCGGGATCACCGCCGCGCTCGGCGAACAGCCGCACCATGGTGGCGTGGTCGTAGTTCGATTCGTAGCCGAACTGCGGGGTGGCGTCGGCGCGGAAGTACACGTCGGGATGGTCCCGGTCGTCGACGGTGTAGGCCGCGCCGGCGGCGAGCAGTTTCTCGACCATCTCGATCACTTCGTCGATGGCCTCGGTGGCCGCGACGTAGTCGCGCGGCGGCAGGACCCGAAGTGCGGTCATGTCGTCGCAGAACAGCCGGGTCTCCCGCGCACCGAGGTCGCGCCAGTCCACACCGTCGCGTTCGGCGCGTTCGAACAGCGGGTCGTCGACGTCGGTGATGTTCTGCACGTAGTGCACCTGGTGACCGTTGTCCAGCCACACCCGCTGTGCAAGGTCGAAGGCCAGATACGTCGCCGCGTGGCCCAGATGGGTGGCGTCATAGGGGGTGATGCCGCACACGTACATGGTCGCGGTCCGACCGGGAGCGGTGGGGCGGACCTGCCGGTCGGCGCTGTCGTAGAGCCGAAGCTGCGGTCCCCGGCCGGGCAGCCCGGGGACCTCGACACTGGGCCAGGGCCGCATCAGCCGGCCGCCCACATGGCCTCGAGCAGCACCCCGGCGATCTCGGGACGGCACATCAGTAGATCGGGCAGGTAGGGATCGGGCCGGTTGTAGCGCAGCGGCGAACCGTCCAGCCGGGTGGCGTGCAGCCCCGCGGCCTGCAGGACACCGGCGGGTGCGGCAGAGTCCCACTCCCACTGACCCCCGGCATGGATGTAGGCGTCGGCGTCGCCCCTGACCACGGCCATGGCCTTGGCCCCCGCCGAACCCATCCGCAGAAACTCGATGTCGAGCCGGTCGCGCAGACGCCAGAGCACCGGCGGCGGCCGGTTGGCACTGGCGGTGATGCGGATCGGCCCGCTGCGCACGGCCGGCGGCGCCGAGACGGTGTCGCTGCGATGCACCTCGCCGAGAGCGGGCAGCGCCACGGCGGCGTCGGTGATGGCCCCGTCCGGTCCGCCGGTGCGCTGCCACAGCGCCACATGCACCGCCCAGTCCTCGCGCCGCGGGATGGAGAACTCCCGGGTGCCGTCAAGCGGGTCGATGATCCAGACCCGGTCGGCGCGCAACCGGTTCAGGTCGTCATGGGCCTCCTCGGAGAGCACGGCGTCACCCGGGCGCTCGACCCGCAGCCGGTCGATCAGCAGGGCGTTGGCCCGCACGTCACCGGCGTCGCCGAGCGCCGACGGAAAGTCGTGCCCGACCTCGTCGCGGACCGCGAGCAGCAATCGGCCGGCCTGCTCGGCCAGATCCGCCGCGAGCTCGGCATCAGTGCGACCCACCCCGCCAGTATCACCGAATGGCCGCTGCCATCGCTCGGTGCCCCTGGCCACGAGGGTAGATTTTCCGCATGCGTGTCGGGCTGACTGCGGTAACCCTGGCGGCCGTCGCCGCCTCCTGCGCTACCGGCTGCAGTGCCGCTGAGCCATCGGATCGGCTGACCGGCACGACATGGCGCCTGCTCAACATCGAGTCGATGACCAGCGAAGCGCCGGGCACCAGCATCGAGGATCCCGCGGAATACACCGTGACATTCGGCCAAGACGGCAAGGCCGGCTTCCGCGTCGACTGCAACCGCGGCAACTCAACCTGGTCCGCCGATCCTCTCGTCGGCGATTCCGGGAAGCTGAGCTTCGGACCGATCGCGCTCACCCGGATGATGTGCCCGCAACCGTCGGTGGATACCGAGGTCGCCAAGGCGCTGGGCCTGGTGCGCGGCTACCTGTTCTCCGACGGCCGGCTGCATCTGTCGCTGGAAGCCGATGGCGGCATCATGCACTTCGAGCCGCAGCCGGACCAGCAGTAGCAGACACCATCAGAAGGCCGGCCAGGGCAGCGGGCTGCCGCCGGCGGGGACGGGCATCACCGGATCCTCTATCAGCCCGCGGACACGGTCGCACAGCGCCTCCACCTCCGCAGCGGTGACGTGTTCGAGCAACCGCCCGCCCAGCCGGCCATGAAGCTCATCCTCCAGGGCCCTCACCGCGATGAGGCTTTCGTCGTCGATCGGCTTGCCGGCCCACCCCCACAGCACGGTGCGCAGTTTGTCGTAGACGTGCAGCGAAATCCCGTGGTCCACCGCGTACACCCGGCCGTCGGAGCCGGACAGGATATGCCCACCCTTGCGGTCGGCGTTGTTGACGATCACGTCGAACACCGCCATACGCCTGAGACGAGGGTCGTCGGCATGCACCAGCATCACCTCGCCACCGGAGTGGTCGTAGGCGCGCAGCACGGCCAGATAGCCCGCCGGAACGTCGTCCGCCGGGCACAGGTCCACCAGTTCTCGGCCTTGGGCACCGGGCTGCTGCACCCAAAGTTGCACCATGCCCGGTCCGGCGGGACCGTCACGCATCACCGTGTGCGGCACGACGTCCCAGCCCAGCGCTTGGGAAATGAGGAAGGCCCCGACTTCACGCCCGGCCAGTGTGCCGTCCGGGAAGTCCCATAGCGGCCGTTCTCCGGCGACCGGCTTATAGACGCATTGCACCGTGGCGCCGTCCAGGTCGGCCTCGCAGAGGAAGGTGGCGTTGCTCGCCGCGCGAATGCGCCCCAGGACGGTCAGATCGCCGTGCGACAGCACAGGGCGCGGATCGTCGGGCCCGGTCACGAGTCGGGTTCGTCCCCGGGATGGCCGGCGTCCTCGGACAGCCCTCCGCGGCGGTAACCGTTGGTGCGCACACACAGATGCCCCTGCGGGTCCAGGGGTTCGTCGCAGAGCGGACAGGGTGGGCGCCCGGCGGAGATGACCCGCTGTGAACGGGCGGCGAACTGCTGGGCCGACTCCGGGGAGAGGAAGACCCGCACCGCGTCGGGACCCTCTTCGGCATCATCGAGGATGACCGACGAGTCGAAGGCGGTGTCGCTGACGGCGAGCAGTTCGACCACCACATTCTCGGCTTCGGCGTCCCAACCCAGTCCCATCGTCCCCACCCGGAACTCCGCCTCGATCGGGGTGAGCAGCGGGCTGAGATCCGTGACGTCGGATTCCGGTGGCAGCGGCGTCCCGAACCGACGGTTGACCTCCGCCAGCAGCGCCCCGATCCGCTCGGCCAGCACGGCCACCTGCTGCTTTTCCAGCATCACGGAAACCACCCGGTTGTCGTGGACCGCCTGCAGGTAGAAGGTCCGGTTTCCGGGCTGGCCAACAGTCCCGGCGACGAATCGGTCGGGTGTGCGGAAGACGTGGATTGCGCGGGCCATGGTCACCTCCAAAGTACCGATACGGACCGATCCGGCCGGCGGATTCAGTCCGTCGAGCCGCCGACCACCGCGTCACCACCGGAACCCGGCGCGTCCGGCGGCGGCGCCGTCAGGACCGAGGCCAGCCGCGCACCGGTGTGGTTGACGTGCAGGACGAAGGGGCGCAGCTTGGTGTAGCGGATCACGCTCATCGAGGCCGGGTCGACGGTGATCCGCTGAAAGCTGTCCAGGTGAGCGCCGAGCGCGTCCGCGACGACCGCCTTGATCACGTCCCCGTGGGTACAGGCCACCCACAACGTGTCGCCCCCGTGCTCCGCGGCCAGCCGGCGGTCGTGTTCGCGCACCGCGGCCACGGCCCGGGCCGCGACCTGGGCCAGGCCCTCACCCTCCGGGAACACCGCCGCGCTGGGCTGCTGCTGGACGACCGACCACAACGGCTCGGCGACCAGTTCGCTCAGCGCCCGTCCGGTCCAGGCCCCGTAGTCGACCTCGGCGAGCCGCTCGTCGACGATCGGCTCGAGTTCCAGCCTCGCGGCCAGCGGTTCGAGGGTGCGCCGGCAGCGCAGCAGCGGTGAGCGGACCAGCGCCTTGATCGGCATTCCGGCCAGCCGTTCGACCAGTTCCGCGGCCTGTCCCAGGCCCTTGTCGTCGAGATTCACGCCCTCGGTTCGGCCCGCCAGGGTGTGCGCGGTGTTGGACACCGAGCGGCCGTGGCGCAGCAGGATGACGGTCACCGGGCCACTCTCGGCTGGGCCAATTCGCTCTGGGCCGTCCTCACGTGGCCGCCACCACCCCGGTGGCCAGCAGGGCCATCACGGTCAGCGACAGGACCACCCGGTAGCCGACGAACCAATACATGGCGTGGTTGGTCAGGAAGCGCAGCAGCCAGGCGACCGCGGCGAATCCGATGACGAAGGTGATGACAACCGACACCGCCAGCTGCGCGCCGGTAGCGCTCATCCCCTCGCGAACCGGGTGAAAGGCATCGGGCAGCGAGAACAACCCGGAGGCGAACACCGCCGGGATGGCGAGCAGGAAGCCGAATCTGGCCGACAGCGGGCGGTCCAGCCCGAGTGCCAGGCCGGCACTGATGGTGGCGCCGGAACGCGACACCCCGGGCACCAGGGCCAGACACTGCGCCAGACCAACCAGGAGCCCATCGCGCCAGGTCAGTTGAGCCAGGTGACGATCCTGCCGACCGTAGTACTCCGCAGCGGCGATCACGGCCGAGAACACCAGCATGGCGGTGGCCACGATCCAGAGGTTGCGTACATCGGAGCGGATGGCGTCCTTGAAAGCGAACCCGATCACCCCGATCGGAATCGACCCGATGATGACGTACCAGCCCATCCGGTAGTCCACGTTGTCGCGGTGCGCCCGCGCCAGCAGCCCCCGGAACCAGGCCTTCGCGATCCGGACGATGTCACGGGCGAAATAGACCAGCACCGCGGCCTCGGTTCCCAGTTGCGATACCGCGGTGAACGACGCTCCCGCATCGCCGGAGAAAAACACCCGGGACACGATGGCCAGGTGGCCCGAGGAGGAGATGGGCAGGAATTCGGTCAGGCCCTGCACGATCGAGAGGACCACGACCTGCAGCCAGGACATCGGCGTCACATCCACGGGAGGACCGTACCCGCGCCGGATTACCCCGGCGCCGTCAGCGCTGCTCTGCGGCCAGGGTGACGACGTCGCGAACGGCGGCGCACAGACTGCGGGCGTCGTCAACGTCGACATCGAGAAGACCGCGACTGGCCGTGGCCACCACCTCCTCGGGCAGCGGCACGGGTCCGGAGAGCCTGGGCCGGTAGATCTCGACCACCAGTTCACCCCGGTGGACGTGGAACGAGAAGCTGCGACCGTCGCCGAGGTGGCCGAATCCACTGGCGAACGGGCCGGTGGCGACGTCTTCGATGACGAACTCAGATCCGTTGGACTGCGAGGCGGGCGCCAGCGTCATACCTCCACCATAACGCCGCTTACGCCCCGGCGGGGCCGAACCACCCCGTTGCCCGCCGCGCCCGGTGCCTAGAATTCGACATCGGGCCGATTCCACGCCAACCCGATCCCGCTCGATCTGCGCGACCGACACCTCCGGGGGCTTTGTTGCCACAGCACGCACGCCGTCTGACGGTCGGCGGACTGACGACGGGATTGCTGCTGCTGATCGCGGTAATCGGCGGATGCTCGTCGAACCCCATGGACCTCGCTCCCCCGACCATCGAACCGGCCCGCCCCGCGGCCTCCCCGCCGCCCGGCACCGCCCCGGCCGGGCAGGTGCTGCCGATGACCGGGCGTCCGGCGGCGGCGATCACCGACGGGGCCACCGGATCGCTGGTGGTCCTGACGGTCGGCCCGGAAGCCGGGTCGCCGGCCGCACTGGTCCTCGTCGACAACTCCGGCACACCCCGAACCCTGAGGTTGCCCGGCCCGGCCACGGCGGTCACCGGCGATGGACGCGGGACGGTGTACGCGGCGACGAGGGGCGGTATCTTCACCGTCGAGCTCGCCGGTGGCCGTATCGAGCGCGCGCCGATCGAGGGAGCGGACGGAACCGATTTCACCGCCATCGCCCGGCGCGCCGACGGCCGGCTGGTATTGGGCAGCGCCGACGGTGTCGCCTACACGCTGGCCGCCGACCGCACGGTGGCCGAGAAGGCCGACATCTTCGCGCGCGTGGACGCTATCGCCACCCAGGGCGACTACGCCGTCGTTCTGGACCGGGCGCAGACCTCGGTCACCGCGCTGAACCCGGACGGCTCGGCCGGACTGGCGCTGCGGGCGGGTCTGGGCGCGACCACCATGGCCGCTGATCCCGCGGGACGGATCCTGGTCGCCGACACCCGTGGCGGGCAGTTGCTGGTGTTCGGCATCGATCCGCTGATCGAGCGTCAGGCCTATCCGGTGGGAGGCTCGCCCTACGGAGTGGCCGGGTCGAGCAGCCTGGTCTGGGTTTCACAGACCGCGACCAACACCGTGGTTGGCTACGATCTGGCTACCGGCATCCCCGTGGAGAAGGTGCGTTATCCGACCGTGCGGCAACCAGACTCACTGGCCTTCGACGAGGCGTCCAGCACCCTATACGTGGTGTCGGGCTCCGGCGCGGGGGTGCAGGTGATCCGCGACGCGGGGGCCGGGGAATGAGCACCGCGCACCGAGGCCGGATGCCCGCCGCCTGGGAGGTGGACCTGGCCGGTGACAAATCCGGCGACTACGAGTGGATCCCGCTGCGGCTGCCGCCGGAGGTGACCCGGGTCAGCGCCTCCACCCGGCTGTCCATCGAAGCCGAGTACCGGGGCTGGGAACTGACCCGGGTGCGCCTCTACACCGACGGCAGCAGGCGGGTTCTGCTGCGGCGCAAGAAAACCCGCCCCGGGGACAGCCCCGGCCCGACCGATCAGCCGGGACCGTGATCTACGACGCGGTGCGCCGGGCCCTGTTCCTGGCTCCCCCCGAGCGCATCCACACTCTTGTGTTCGCCGCGCTGCGCGGCGCCACCGCGACCGAGGCCGCCCGCCGGCCGCTGCGCAAGGCGCTGGCCCCGCACGATCCGATCCTGGCCAACACGGTCTTCGGGGTGCGCTTCGCCGGACCGCTCGGCCTGGCCGCTGGTTTCGACAAAGACGGATTGGGGCTGTCCGGCTGGGGTGCACTGGGATTCGGCTACGCCGAGGTCGGCACCGTCACCGCGCGGCCGCAGCCGGGAAACCCCGAGCCCCGGCTGTTCCGGCTACGCGAGGACCGCGCGCTGCTCAACCGGATGGGCTTCAACAACCACGGCGCCGGGCAGTTGGCGTCGCGGCTGGCCCGGCACCGGCCCGACGTCCCGATCGGGGTCAACATCGGCAAGTCCAAAACGACCCCGCCGGAGCTCGCCGCCGAGGACTACGCGGCCAGCGCCCGGCTGCTCGGGCCGCTGGCGAGCTATCTGGTGGTCAACGTCAGCTCCCCCAACACCCCTGGGCTGCGCGATCTGCAGGCCGTCGAGTCGCTGCGCCCGATCCTGGGCGCCGTGCTCGCCCAGACCCCCACCCCGGTGCTGGTCAAGATCGCCCCGGACCTGTCGGACGCCGACGTCGACGCGGTTGCCGACCTGGCGGTCGAACTGGGCCTGGCCGGCATCGTGGCCACCAACACCACGGTATCCAGAGCCGGCCTGCGAACTCCCCACGTCGAGGACCTCGGGGCGGGCGGCATCTCGGGTCCTCCGGTGGCCCGGCGTGCACTGGATGTGTTGCGCCGACTCTACGACCGGGCCGGCGACCGGCTGGTGCTGATCGGGGTGGGCGGTATCGAGACCCCCGAGGACGCCTGGGAGAGAATTACCGCAGGAGCCACCCTGCTACAGGGGTACACCGGGTTCGTCTACGGCGGCGGACTTTGGGCCAAGCACATTCATGACGGCATCGCCCAGCGGTTGCGTGCCGGCGGGTTCACCAGCCTGCAGCAGGCCGTCGGCAGCGCCTCCCGCCCTCCCCGCGAGCCCTTCTCCCCGCGAGCAGACGTAAAAGATCCCTGACTGACGGCGCGTCGGGGACGTTCACGTCTGCTCGCGGGAGGACACGCGGGAGAAACGAACTACCTCTGCTCGTACGTGCCGTGGATGACGGCCCGGGCGATGGACTTCATAAACAGGTTGAAGCCCAGGTAGGCCGGGCTGGCATCCTCCGGGAGGTCGAGCTTCTCGACGCTGACGGCATGCACCGCGACGAAATACCGGTGATAACCGTGACCGGCCGGCGGGGCCGCGCCGATGTAGCGGCGCATCCCGGCATCGTTGACCAGTGTGAGGGCCTCACCCGGCAGCACCGAACCGTCACCGACACCGGCCGGCAGTTCGGTCACGGTCGCCGGCAGGTTGGCCACCGCCCAGTGCCAGAAGCCCGAGGCGGTCGGGGCGTCCGGGTCGAACACGGTCACCGCGAAGCTCCGGGTCTCCTCGGGAAAGCCCGACCAGCTCAGCTGTGGTGAGACGTCCTCGCCACCGGCTCCCATGATCCCGCTGACCTGAGCCATCCTCAGCGGCTCGCCGTCGGTGAGGTCGGCACTGGACAGCGTGAAGCCCGGCAGCTTCGGCAGGAAGTCGTACGGGTTGTACGGAAAGGCCATGGCTCAATCCCTCTCAGCTCGTGCGGGTCAGCAGTTCATCAGAAAATGCTCGAGTACCCGGACGCCGAACTCCAGGGCGTCGGTGGGCACCCGCTCATCGACACCGTGGAACAGTGCCGAGAAGTCCAGATCCGGAGGCAGTCGCAACGGAGCGAATCCGAAGCACCGGATACCAAGGCGGGCAAAGGCTTTGGCGTCGGTCCCGCCGGAAAGCATGTAGGGGACGGTACGCGCGTCGGGGTCGAGTTCGAGCAGCGCGTCATTCATCGCGTCCACCAGAGCGCCGTCGAAACTTGTTTCATACGAGGGCAGTTCAGAGATCCACTCCCGGCTGACGTCAGGACCGATGAGCTCGTCAACCTCGCGCTCGAACGCCTCCTGCCGACCCGGCAACACCCGGCAGTCCACCACCGCCTCGGCGGTCGCCGGGATGACGTTGGCCTTGTAGCCGGCTTTCAGCATGGTCGGGTTGGCGGTGTCGCGCAGGGTGGCGCCCAGCATCCGGGCCATCGGCCCCAGTTTGGCGATCGCGCCCTCGACATCGTCGGCGTCGAGGTTCAGGCCGGTCTCCTCGGACACCGCGGCGAGAAAGGCCGCGACCGTATCGGTGAGCACCAGCGGGAACTCATGTGAGCCCAGCCGCGTCACCGCCCGCGCGATGGTGGTGACGGCGTTGTCGTCATGGACCATCGAGCCGTGGCCGGCGCGGCCGCGCGCACTCAGCCGCATCCACAGCAGGCCCTTCTCCGCGGTCTCGATGAGATAGAGTCGACGCTCCCCGCCATCGCGGCGCGGCACGGTGACCGAGAAGCCGCCCACCTCGCCGATCGCCTCGCTGACGCCGGCGAACAGATCCGGCCGGTTGTCCACCAGCCACTGCGCCCCGTACTTGCCCCCGTGCTCCTCGTCGGCGACGAAGGCGAACACCAACTCGCGAGGAGGGGTGATTCCCGCTCGTTTGAAGTGACGGGCGACGGCCAGCATCATCCCGCACATATCCTTCATGTCGACCGCACCGCGACCCCAGACGTAACCGTCGGACACCGCCCCGGAGAACGGGTGCACACTCCAGTCGGCGGCCTCGGCCGGCACCACGTCGAGATGACCGTGGACCAGCAGCGCCCCGCGATCGGGGTCGGATCCGGGAAGCCGGACGAAGACGTTGGCCCGGCGGGGGTCACCGGATTCGACGTATTCCGGCTGATAGCCCACCTCGCGCAATTGTTCGGCGACCCACCGGGCACATTCCGCCTCGCCCTTGGTGGTCGTCGGGTCTCCGGTGTTGGAGGTGTCGAAGCGGATCAGCGCGCTGACGAGTTCGACGACCTCGTCGACCGGAGATGTCACCCCCCTTTCCTACCATTGCCCCGAATCCCACGGCAGGACCAGAGGCTCTTACCACATCTTTAACTCAAACCACATTTACAACACGCCGAACATGAGGTTCCATTTACCCGATGACGACTTACCCCGTGAACGCTCGGGTGCCCGCGATCGCCGCGCTGCTGTGCCTGACCGCGAGCGGCTGCGCCGTCACGACCCACGGCACCGCGATGCCGGTGGCGGCCCCGCCGAGCACAACGGCCGAGACGTTGCCCAGCCTGATGTTGCCGGCCGCCGACGTCGGATCGGCCCTGTCCGGATCGGGCCTGTCCGGATCGGGACTGTCCGGCACCGAGGTCGTCGTCACCCGCGATGTGAGCGCCCCGTGGGACGACAGCGCACACCTGACCGAGTCCACCGGCTGCCTGGCTTTGGCCGGCGCCGCCCAGCGGGCGGTCTACGCCGACAGCGACTGGACCGCCCTGCACGGTCAGGTGCTCAGGGAGCCGCCAACGGCCCAGTGGGCGCATTTCGCCACCCAGGCGGTGGTGCTGTTCCCCACCGCCGAGGCGGCAGGCGACTTCTTCGCCCGGTCCCGACAGAGCTGGGCCGGCTGCGCCGACCGGGAGATGACCTACCCGCAGCAATTGGTGGGCGACCAGGTGTGGTCGATCGGCCCGGTCACCGTCGACCGCGACATGCTGGCGGTGTCCCGCACCCAGCGCAGCCCGGAGCGCTGGTCATGCCAGCGCGCGCTGACCGTGCGCGGCAACACCGCGGTCGACGTGGAGGCCTGCGATATCGACGGCCCCACGTCGGCGGCCACCGTGATCGCCCGCGCCATCACCGACCGGCTGCCCAGCACATGAGCCCCCCCGACGGGCTGGGTTTGGGCCGACGCGCACCGATCCGTTAGCCTTAGGCGCCCATCGCGGGTGATTTCTCTGGTCCGAGTGGCGGAATGGCAGACGCGCTAGCTTGAGGTGCTAGTGCCCTATTAACGGGCGTGGGGGTTCAAGTCCCCCCTCGGACACAACAACCGCCAGTGCATCGTCGCAGCTAAACAGCCTTTTTGTGCGCTCACGCCGACCGTCGGCGGGGGCGTTGGACACGCTGTGGACAACTGCTTACGGTCCGCATATCCGCTTTAAAGCGTCAGCAACCCAGTGACCTGGGCTGCCGCGCTGTGGGCCTCGAGAACGCCTAGGCCGCTAGTTTCGTGGACGCGCCTTCCCGTGAAGGACCACGATGCGCCACCGTTGGGGCGGCTGCGGGTGCGCCGGGTGCGCTGGCGAGTGCGTACTCGATCACCGTGTCGAGCCGTTCGGACTCTTCACCCCACCGAATACCGATCCAGGCACCAAACACCACCAACACGGCGATGCCGGCCACGGTGATATCAGCGACGGTGGTCATGACGCCGCCCCCATCACGAAGCCGGCGGCTCCCTCTGTAGAGATCTTCATGCCCTCCACGGTGAACCGGTGAGCTGATTTCCCGCTGTGTGACAACTGGGAAATTCTCAACTGAATCGCTGAGAGACCAGCTTGGATATTGCTTGGTTGGTCCCTGATGCGTCACGCCACTTTGGGGTTCACAAGCCCTTAGACAATTCTGGCCGGTTCGGCTGCACCTCAGTCAACGCCGTGCGCCCGGTCACGGGTGCGCAGCAGGCTCGCGACCGTGGTGACGAACAGCACCACCGCGATGACGCCGATCGACATCACCGTGGAGATCTCGGGGACCTCGACGTAGTCCCCGTTGTTGATGAACGGCAGCGTGTTCTTGTGCAGCGCGTGCAGCATCAGCTTCACCCCGATGAAACCCAGGATGATCGCCAGTCCGGCCGACAGATAGATCAACCGGTCCAGCAGCCCGCCGATCAGGAAGTACAGCTGGCGCAGGCCCATCAGTGCGAAGGCGTTGGCGGTGAAGACGATGTAGGGCTCCTCGGTCAGCCCGTAGATCGCCGGTATGGAGTCCAGCGCGAAGAGCAGATCGGTGAAGCCGATGGCGACCAGCGCGAGCAGCATCGGGGTGACGGCCCGCATCCCGTTCATCCGGGTGACGAACGCGTCGCCGTCGTAGCTGTCAGAGGTCGGCACGAAGCGGCGAACCAGCGTGACCAGACGGTTCTCCCGCTCCACCTCCGCCTCGCGCTCGTGGCCGCTCTCCCGGGCCAGCTTCAGCGCGGTGCCGATGAGGAAGATGCCGAAAACGTAGAACACCCAGCTGAAGGTGTTGATCGCAGCGGCGCCGGCGGCGATGAACACCGCCCGCATCGCCAGCGCCATGACGATTCCGATCAGCAACAGCTTCTGCTGATAGATCCGCGGAACTTTGAAGGAGGCCATGATGACGGTGAACACGAATAGGTTGTCCACCGACAGCGCCTTCTCGGTGACGTAGCCGGCGAAGTACTCCCCGCCGTACTCGCCGCCCCACTGCCACCAGACGAAGAGACCGAAAATCACCGCCACGGTGATGTAGACCGTCGACCAGATCGCCGACTCCCGGAAGCTCGGATCGTGCGGAACCCGCACGTGGGCGAAGAAGTCGAACACGAACAGGCCCAGGATGACCGCGCAGGTGATGATCCAGACCTGAGTGGATACGCCCATGGCCGAATACTATTTCGGAAATTATTTTTGTGTCGCGGACCAGTCGGCTACCGCGCCGCCGCCACCGCGCCGGTCCCCCGACGCGCCGTCATCAGATAGGCGACCCAGGACACCAGCACCGCTGAGAAAGCCGCGGCCTGCGCGTAACCGGTCGCGCCCGAGGGGTACATGACACCGGTGATGTAGTGGTCGATGAATCCGGCCTGACCCAGCGGCGCCAAGCCGGCCCGCGGGCGCGCCCACTGTTCGAGCGCGGTCAGCGGGCACCAGAAATGCAGGGCCACACTGCCTATCCCCCACAACACCACCGGCACGTGCAACCAGATGGAGCGCCGCCAGCGCAGCGCCAGGAACCCACCGCTGGGCAGGTAGATGAGAAACGCGAAATGAGCGGCAACGACCAACCACACCAGCGCTATGTACAGCGGCCGCATGCGGCTCAGCCTACCGGCGGGGCCGTCGACACACGTACCGTGAACCGATGCCCCGTCAGGTGCTGTTCCTCTACAACGACCCCTCGGCGCCGGAGGCTCTGCTCGGTGAGGCCTTTGCCGAGTTGGGTTTCGACATCGATACCTTCGAGGTGGTTCCGGCCAGCCGGGCCGACGACCCGGCGCTGGACGTCGTGTTCCCCGATCCGCTCGGCTATGACGCGATCGTGCCCCTCGGAGCGCGCTGGGCGGTCTACGACGACCGTCTTGCCGACCGCTGGGTGGCCGGCGAGATCGCGATGGCGCGGCGCGCATTGTCCGCGGGCGTGGGAGTGCTCGGGGTGTGCTTCGGCGGGCAGTTGCTGGCCCGCGCGCTCGGGGGCACCGTCGCGCGTTCCCCGCTTCCCGAGGTCGGCTGGCACGAGGTGTCCAGCAGCAGATCGGACCTGGTTCCGGGCGGAACGTGGTTCCAGTGGCACTTCGATCGCCTCACAGCACCGCCCGGCGCCACCGAGATCGCGCGCAGTGAGCGCGCCACGCAGGCCTTCATCTCAGGCCGCGCCCTCGGGTTGCAGTTCCATCCCGAGGTCGACGGGGCGCTGGTGGAACGCTGGATCGACGAGGACGGCGACGCGGACCTGGCCCGGGCGGGGCTGGACCCCGACGATCTGCGGGCCCACACCACCGCGCACCTCGACGATGCGGCCCGCCGGCTACGGCTGTTGGTTCGCGGCTTCGTCGGCCTGCTCGAAGACCGCGGCGTCTAGCAGGCGTTCCACGACGCGCACCGCCTCCGGCAGAGCGGCCGCCACCGCCGGGCTCAGCCCGAGCCCATGACCGGTGTCGGCCACATCGACGGCCACCACGACCAGCGCGGCGGGGGCCCGGTCCAGCGCCACGCCCAACTCGTAGGTCTGCCGCAGACCGAGGTCGTGGGAACTCACCGGGACGGGATCGGCGAGGTCTTCGATCGTGCACCGGCGGATCCTTCCCGGGTTGTCACCGTTCGCGGCGTCCACCAGGACGGCCAGTTCCGCGCCGGTCCAGGCCTCCAGAATCTCCGTCGGTTCTCCCCCGCAGGCGACCACGCGCAGACCGGGCCGCTGTCGCGCCGCCAGCGCGGCGGCCACCGCCGGACCGATGCCGTCATCGCGGCGGCGGTCGTTGCCGATCCCGATCACGACGGACCCGCCGGTCCGTCGGCTCACCTGCGCGACACCGTCAGCGTCAGGAAGTGGGTGGCGCAGGAGATGCACGGGTCGTAGTTGCGGATGGTCCGCTCGCACATCGCGGTCAGCGCGGCGTCGTCGAGGCCGCCGTCGGCCACCACCACCCGGGCGAGGTCGTCTTCGATGGCGGCCTGGTTCTGGGCGGTGGGCGGAACGATCACCGCGTCGGCGACCAGGCCGGCCTCATCGATCCGGTAGCGGTGATAGAGCAGGCCGCGGGGGGCCTCACTGACCCCGTGCCCGACCCCCGCACGCGCCTCGACGTCGACGTAGGGCCGCGGGGGCGGCTCGTAGGCGTCGATGATCCGCAACGCCTCCTCGACCGCGTACACCACCTCGACGGCGCGAACCACGATGCTGCGGAACGGGTTTCGACATTCGGTTCCCAGACCGGCGGCACCGGCGGCCTCCTTGGCCAGCGGGGAGAGCAGGTGGTGGTTCAGCGAGTAACGGGCCAGCGGACCGGTCAGATGACGCCGGCCGTCGAGCGTGGCGTGCAGTGCGGTGGAGTGCGGGACCTGGGTCTCGCGGACGTGCTCGCTGAATTCGGAGATCGGGAAGGACGGACCTGCACTGCGGGCGATGGCGCCGTCCTCGAGGGGGTAGCGCTCACCGGTCAGGGCGAGCAACTCGTGGGATACGGTCAGGTCGGGGAAGTCGAACCCGGCGACCCAGGTGACCGTCGCGAGCGCGCCATCCAGTGCGCGCCGAACTTCCTCGGCGACCGCCGCCAGATCCGCGCGGGTCGGAACCGAATAGAACCCGCCGATACGCACGTTGATCGGGTGGATCGAGCGGCCTCCGACCACCTCCATCAGCCGATTGCCGGCCTTCTTGAGTGCCAGCCCGCGTTCCACGGCCTGCCGGTGGTCACGGGCCACGGTGATTATGTCGGGGGCGCCGAGGAAGTCCGGCGCGTGCAGCATGTAGATGTGCAGGGCGTGGCTGTGGATCCACTCCCCGCAATACAGCAGCCGGCGCAGGGCCGTCAGCTGTGGATCGAGGGTGACCCCGCAGGCCTGCTCGATCGCGTTGCAGGCGCTGGTTTGATACGCCACCGGGCAGATGCCGCAGATGCGGGCGGTGAGGTCGGGCGGCTCGGTATAGGACCGGCCGCGCAGGAACGCCTCGAAGAACCGGGGCGGCTCATAAATGTTTAGCTCCACCCGTTCCGGCACGCCGTCACGCAATTCGACGTGCAGGGCACCCTCCCCCTCGACCCTGGTGAGAGCCCCGACCCGGATGGTTCGCGACGTCATCGTTCTCCGCCCCGCTCGTCATGGAGCCGCTCGTTGTGGACCCGCTCACTGTGAAATTGGGTCACGTTGAAGGTATCGAAAACCCGTTCGACCTCGCCCCCGGACATCCCGTCGCGGTGCAAGAGAGGGATCATCGCGCCCGTGTTGGGCGTGGCCATCGGCCCGAAGCAGCCGTAGCAGCCGCGGTGGTGCCGGGGACACAGCGCCCCGCATCCGGCGTGGGTGACCGGTCCGAGACAGGCGATGCCCTCGGCGACCGTCACGCAGCTGACACCGGAGCGCTTGCATTCGGTGCATACCGTGGCCGCGGGCAGTCTCGGCTTGCGGCCGACCAGCAGTGCGGCGAGCGTATCGAGCAACTGGCCGCGGTCGATCGGACAACCCCGCAGCTCATAGTCGACGGTGACGTGCGCGGAGGCCGGAGTGGAGGTGGCCAGGGTGTCGATGTAGTCGGGGCGCGCGTAGACCACCGAGGTGAACTCCGCGACGTCGGCGAAGTTGCGCAGCGCCTGGATCCCGCCCGCCGTGGCACAGGCGCCGATCGCGACCAACACAGTCGACTGCTCACGAACCTCCCGGATCCGCCGCTCGTCGGCCGGGGTGGTGATCGAGCCTTCCACCAGGGACACGTCGTAGGGCCCGCCGGTCATCGCACTGGACGCCTCGGCGAACGCGGCGATATGCACCTGCTCGGCGAGAGTCAGCAGTTCGTCCTCGCAATCGAGCAGGGTCAGTTGGCAGCCGTCGCACGACGCGAACTTCCACACCGCCAGGCTGGGCATCTAGAGTTCCTCCACTTCCAGCAGCGGCCGGGCAACGTCATAGCCGACCACCGGGCCGTCCCTGCACAGCAGCAGCGGACCGAGCTGACAATGCCCGCACCATCCGAGACCGCACTGCATGTTGCGCTCCAGCGACACGCGAACATCCCGGGCCGCAATCCCTTTCGACATCAGCGCCCGGGCGCAAAAGTGCATCATTGCCTCCGGACCACACAGGAAGGCGGTGGTCCGGTCGGGTCGCAATGCCAGCCGCTGCAGCGGCTCGGTGACGAAGCCGATCTCCCCGGGCCAGCCCTGGATCGGGACATCGACGGTCAGGTGCACCTCCAGACGGGGATCCTCCCGCCAGGACTCGAGTTGGCCGGAATAGAGGAAATCCCGCGTTGACCGAGCCCCCGCGATCAGTACCAGTCGCCCGTAACGATCTCGTTCGGCCAGCGCCCCGAGCACGACCGGCCGCAGTGGAGCGAGTCCGACCCCACCGGCGACGACGACCAGGTCGCGTCCAGCGGCTTCGGCCAGCCCCCAACTGGTGCCGAAGGGTCCGCGCACGCCGATCGTCGACCCCGGTTCGGCGGCGCACAGCGCGGCGCTGACCGCTCCGACCGAGCGGACGGTGTGGGTGATGGTCCCGTCGGTGAGCGACGGATCCCCGCTGACCGATATCGCGATCTCCCCGACGCCGAAGGCGTAGAGCATCATGAATTCCCCCGGTGCGGGAGACTTCAGCACCGTACCGACCGGTTCCAGGCACAGCGTCACCGAATCGGCGTTCTCGACGTCCCGTTGGACAACCCGGTAGGGCACCGGCGCCATCTCAGTCATCGATGCGCTCCTGCGCCCGCTGTGATTCCAGCGTCGCCATCTCCTCGGTGATGTCGATCCCGGTGGGGCACCACGCGATACAGCGGCCGCAGCCCACGCAGCCCGACATTCCGAACTGGTCGTGCCAGGTTCCCAGTTTGTGGGTCAGCCAGTGCCGGTACCGGGACGCACCCGAGTTGCGCACCGGACCGCCGTGGATGAAGGTGAAGTCCAATTCGAAACAGGACGCCCAGTGCGTCCACCGCTCGGCGTGCTCACCGGCGAGATCGGTGATGTCCTCGGCGGAGGTGCAGAAGCAGGTCGGGCAGACCATGGTGCAGTTGCCGCAGGTCAGACACCGGTCGGCGACCTCGCCCCAGTGCTCGGATTCCCGCGAGTCGATCAGCAGCCGGCGCAGATCGACCTCAGGCATCCGCCGTCCCATCCGCTCGGCAGCGGCGGCGACCGCCTCTGCCGCCGCGGCGCACTCCCCGGCGGCCGGCGCCCGGCGGGGCACTTCGGCGAGCACCTCGGCCCCGGCCGGGCTGCCCGACTCGACCAGGTAGCTCACCGTCTCGCCCTCGACCCGTTCGGTGAGCACCAGGTCGTATCCAGGCGCGCACGCCGGTCCGGTGCCCATCGACGAGCAGAAGCACAGCCCGCCGGGTTCGGTGCAGTTGACCGCGACGACGAAAGCGCCGTCGCGCCGGGCCCGATAGCCGGAGTCGGGGTGGTCCCCGCCGGCCAGCACTCCCCCGAGGACTCCCATGGCGGCCAGATCACAGCCCCGCACGCCCAGGAACGCATACCGCGCAGGCTGCTCCTCAAGTACGGCGTCGGTCGACCACACTCGTTGCCGCGGGGGATGCAGGAACTGCTTCCAGGACTGCGGTCCTGCCGAGTGCCCGAACGCCGCACCGTCGGAACGCCGGCGCAGCCGGTAGGTTCCCGGCCCGACATCGACCCCCCAGCCGTGCGGGAGGTCGTCGGCGGTGTCCAGTTCGGCGAGCACGATGGCGTTGTCCCGCAGCGTGGGCCCCACCACGCGGTAGCCCCGGCGCTGCAGTGCGCCGATGAGGTCGCTCAATCCCGGGGTGTCGATGACGACAGGGTCGAGGGGGGTCATTCCCCCATCCTGCACGATGTGCCCGCGGCTCGCGCGGGGCTAAAGTCACCGGCCCGCCGGGGACTACAGAACTCCCGGTGCCGGGTCGTGGCCCAGTTGGTGGGCCAACGCGTCAGCGACGTCCGGCTGCCGGAACCGGTGTCGGAGGGCCTGCAGCCTGGCCGGCGCGACCCGCTGATCGGCCTCGGCGAGTTCGACCGCACCCTGCCGGCCCAGCAGGACCCGCGGACCGACTGCGGGCACCGGAAGCAGCGCGGGCCGATGCAGCGTCTGCGCCAGCGCGCGGGTGTAATCAAAGTTGCGAACCGGGTTGGGGGCCACCGCATTGACCGGGCCGGCCAGCCGGGAGTCATACAGGGCGCGGTAGTAGATATCGAGCAGGTCGTCGATACCGATCCAGGACAGCCATTGGCGACCGCTGCCGAGCCGCCCGCCCAGTCCGAGGGCGAACAGCGGCCGCAGCAGTCGCAAGGTCCCGCCGGCGGCGGCCTGCACGATCCCGGTCCGCACCATCACCACCCGCCGTCCGGCGTCGGCAGCCGGACCGGTCGCGGCCTCCCATTCGGCCACCACGTCGGCCAGAAACCCCCGCCCGCGGGGGCTGTCCTCGTCGAGCACCGTGTCGCCGCAGTCGTGCCCGTAGAAGCCGACCGCCGAGGCGCTGACGAAGGTCCGCACGCCGGAGGTGGCGGCAGCGACTTCAGCCAGCCTTCGGGTGGGCTCGATACGGGAGTCGCGGATGGCCTTCCGGTGAGCCTCGGTGAACCGGCCGGCGATCGACTCGCCCGCAAGGTGCACCACGGAATCCACACCCTCCAGCAGAGCCGGATCGGGTTGGTCTGGCTCCCAACGCCTTTCATCGGCGCCAGCCGGGTCCCTGCGCACCAGCCTGATCACCCGGTGACCGCCGGTGGTCAGCAGCGCCGCCAACGCGGTCCCGACCAGACCGGAGGATCCGGTCATCGCGACGACCATCGGCCCGGCTCCGGCCTCAGCGGCGTCCCGGTGGGCGGCGAGATCCTCGGCCAGTTGACGATGCCGGTAGGCGAAGGTGGACCGCAGCGCCGCGGCCGGCACTGTCGTGTCGACGATGTCGTGGACCCGGGTGGCGCCGCCGCCGGCATCGCTGTAGCGGTGGGTGTGGCGCCACCAGCCGATCACCCTGGGCGGCAACGTCATCAGCCCGTCCGAGGAGAGCACGTCCACGAATTGGTTCGGCGGGTCGTAGCCGGCCGGATCGTGCTGGGCAACCCAGCGCAATCCGCCGGGAAGGCCCAAGATGGCGCGTCCGTCAGCCAGCGATTCGGTCTCCTTGACCACTGTCATCGGCTGCCACGGCGGTACCAGTCTGCGCATCGCACCCGGCCGGGTGTGCCAGGCGAACACCTCGTCGAGTGGATGGCCGACGACGCTGGCGTACTCGATTCCCATGCTCCCCCTTCT
>JACJWN010000002.1 GCA_020637165.1 Mycolicibacterium sp.
GGTAGCGACCGACCGGTCCAAGATCGCGATGCCCGAGGTCGGCATCGGCTTCATCCCCGATGTCGGCGGCACCTTCCTGTTGTCGAGGGCGCCCGGAAACCTGGGCTTGCACGCCGCCCTTACCGGGGCGCCCTTCACCGGGGCCGACGCGGTCGCACTGGGCTTCGCCGACCACTACGTGCCGCACGCCGATCTGGAGGCGTTCGTCGCCGAGATCGTCGGCGCGGGAGTGGAGGCCGCGGTCGAGGCCCACGCCCAGCAGCCTCCGCCCAGCACACTGGCCGAGAACCGGAGCTGGATCGACGACTGCTACGCCGGGGATACGGTGGCCGATATCGTCGCCGCCCTGCGCGGCCACGCCGAAGGGCCGGCCAACGAGGCCGCCGAGCTGATCGCTACCCGCTCGCCCATCGCGCTCTCTGTCACCCTGGAAGCGGTTCGGCGCGCCGCGGGCCTGGCCACCCTGGAAGAGGTGCTGGTGCAGGAATACCGGGTCTCGTGCGCGTCGCTGCGCTCCCACGACCTCGTCGAGGGCATCCGCGCCCAGCTGGTGGACAAGGACCGCAACCCGCGGTGGTCGCCGGCGGCTCTGACCGCGGTGACCCGCGAAGACGTCGAGGCTTATTTCACCCCGGCCGATCCCGACCTGACCTTCTGAACAACCGAATGAGCGGAGGACAAGTGAGCTACGAGACCATTCTGGTGAGCCGGTCGGAGCGCGTCGGCACCATCACGCTGAACCGGCCAAAAGCGCTCAACGCCCTCAACACCCAGGTGATGGCCGAGGTCACCGCCGCCGCAGCCGATTTCGACAGTGATCCCGGAATCGGGGCAATCGTTATTACCGGCTCGGAGAAGGCCTTCGCCGCCGGCGCGGACATCAAGGAGATGGCCTCGCTGTCGTTCTCCGAGGTCTTCGAAGCCGACTTCTTCGCGGCCTGGGGCAGGCTCGCCGCGGTTCGCACCCCGCTGATCGCCGCGGTCGCCGGTTACGCGCTCGGTGGGGGGTGTGAGTTGGCCATGATGTGCGACGTGCTGATCGCGGCCGACACCGCCAAGTTCGGTCAGCCCGAGATCAAGCTCGGCGTGCTTCCCGGTATGGGCGGCTCGCAGCGCCTGACCCGCGCGATCGGCAAGGCAAAGGCGATGGACATGATCCTCACCGGACGCATGATCGACGCCGCCGAAGCCGAGCGCAGCGGTCTGGTCTCCCGAGTGGTCGCCGCAGATCAACTTCTCGACGAGGCCAACGCAGTGGCGACGACGATCTCGCAGATGTCGCGTTCAGCGGCCCGGATGGCCAAGGAGGCGGTCAACCGCTCCTTCGAGTCCAGTCTCGCCGAGGGTCTGCTCTACGAACGCCGGCTGTTCCACTCCGCGTTCGCCACCGACGACCAGAGCGAGGGTATGGCGGCCTTCACCGAGAAGCGCGCACCCACATTCGCCCACCGCTAAGCCTCCCCCCACTAAGGTTCACCGGGTGACAGTCGACGAAGCGGAAGCAACCGTCGCGAAAGCCGACGAACCGGAGCGGGACTGGTGGCAGCGCCGCTACACCTTCACCGGCACCGCGGTCGGGATGATCTTCCTGTGGCTGTCGATGACGCCGTCGCTGCTGCCACGCGGCCCGCTGTTCCAGGGGATCGTCAGCGGCGCCGCCGGCGCGATCGGGTACGGCTTGGGCGTGTTCGCCGTGTGGCTGGTCCGTTTCATGCGGTCCCGTCCGACCAGCCCACCCGCACCCCGCTGGGCCTGGCCGATCCTGGTGGCGGCGGGACTGATCGGGTTGGTTCTGGGCGTGGTCTACTTCCGGTACTGGCAGGGCCATGTTCGGGAGCTGATGGGTGTGCCACAGCTGAAGTGGTACAACTACTTTCAGGCCGGGGTGCTCGCGGTCATCCTATTGTTCCTGTTCGTCGAGGTCGGCCAGCTCATCGGCAGACTGGCGCGGTTCCTGGTGCGCCAGCTTGAGCGCATCGCGCCGCCGCGCGTTTCGGCCGTCGTCGCGGTGTTCCTGCTGTTGTCGGTCGGTATCGCGATCCTCAACGGCGTGGTAGTCCGCGGCTCCATGAGCCTGCTGAACAAGACCTTCTCGTCGGTCAACGACGAATTGGACCCCAACCAGTCGCCACCCACCACACCGCTGCGCTCCGGTGGCCCTGGCTCGCTGGTGTCCTGGGAGTCACTGGGCCATCAGGGCCGAATCTTCGTCCGCAACGGACCCACCGCCGCCCAACTCGCCGAGTTCAACAAGGTCCCGGCCCTAGAGCCGATCCGCGCCTACGCCGGACTGCACTCCGCCGAGGGAATCCGCGAGACGGCCGAACTGGCCGCGAAGGAATTGGAACGCGCCGGCGGGCTCAAGCGCAAGGTGATTGCCGTCGCCACCACCACGGGCACCGGCTGGATCAACGCCGCTGAGGCCGATTCGCTGGAATACATGTTCAACGGCGACACCGCCATCGTCAGCATGCAGTACTCGTTCCTACCCAGTTGGCTGTCTT
>JACJWN010000020.1 GCA_020637165.1 Mycolicibacterium sp.
GGCTCAGGGCCCCAGCGGTGATGGCAGAGAGATCCGCGAACGGCCAGCTTGCCGCGACCGTCGGATCGGAAGTGGTGTTGAAGAGGTAGTTGGTGGTCAACACGGTGGTGTTGAGCAGCTCGGAAAGCGGGCTGACGAACGCGCGCAGACCCACCTGGGAGAGCGACGGGGCCTGCACGGCCGGCAGGTTCAGCGAGGCCGCCGTGACCGGGGTCGTGGCGATGGCGCTTGCCCCAACGACCGCGGCGGTACCCGCGATCAGCCGAGAGCGAAGTGAGATTTGCATTGGAGTCCTCCGGTACGTGGGTCAAACTCTGACAAAATGAGAATAGCTGAGAATTAGCTGAGTGCAAAGTCCTAGCGGCGAAAAGTACTTTGGTCCACTCAGATGCCGCTGCTGAAGGCCGACGGGCCGCCAAATTCGCTGCTCGAGGCGCATTGTGATGATCCGGCAGCCCCCGGCCGGCCGCCGGACCAGCGAATCGCACCTCGCAGACCGGCGTGTCCGTGTCTGAGAACCCCACCGAACTCTGCGCGGTTTCCTGTGACGGGAATCCGATGACGGTCCGGGCGATCTAGCGCAGGGCCGTCAGTACGGCGCCGGCGTATTGCGACCGGCACACAACAAGGTCGGGCAACAGCGGATCGGGCCGGTTATAGCGCAACGGGGTGCCGTCGATGCGGGAGGTGTGCAGCCCGGCCGCCCGGGCCACCGCGACCGGGGCCGCCGAATCCCACTCGTACTGTCCGCCGGCGTGGACGTACACCTCGGCGCGGCCCTGGACCACCGCCGCAACCTTGGCCCCGGCCGACCCCATCTCGACCAGCATCCCGTTCAGACGGTCGGCCACCTGCCGGGCCGCGGCGGGCGGCCGGGTGCGCGACACCAGGATCCGCGGGGTGTTGGGCGGTTCGGGCGGGGCAGGGATCACGGGTGTGGCCAGGGTGGTCCCCTGGGCTGGGAGTGCGACGGCCCCCGCGGTCAACTCGCCGCCGGACCACAGTGCGACGTGCACCGCCCAGTCGTCGCGGTCGAGTTCGGAGAACTCGCGGGTGCCGTCGAGCGGGTCGACAATCCACACCCGCTGCGCGTTCAGCCGGGCCGGGTCGTCGGCCCCCTCCTCGGACAGCACGGCGTCCCCGGGCCGGGCAGCGGCCAATTCGGCCATCAGGAAGTCGTGCGAGCGGCGGTCCCCCTCGGCCCTGCGCTGCGCGGCGGGCGCGTCGGCGAACTCCGAGCGCACATCCAGCAGCAGCCGGCCGGCCTCTGTCGCGAGCCGCGCGGCGAGGGTGTGATCGCTCACCGGCGCATGTCCAGCAGGTCGACAACCCGTCGGGCCAGCGCGGTGGGGCTTTCCTCCGGGGTCAGCCGCAGATCGGGGTTCTTCGGCCGCTGATACGGGCTGTCGATCCCGGTGAAGTGGGTGATCTCGCCCCGGCGGGCCTTGGCGTACAGGCCCTTGGGGTCGCGGCGCTCGCAGTCCTCGATCGGGGTGTCGACGAACACCTCGAAGAACTCGATACCGGCCTGATCGTGCACCGAGCGGGCCAGCGCCCGATGTTCGTGCAGCGGGCTGATCGCCGGCACCAGAACGGTGATCCCGGCCTCGGCCATCAGAGTGGCGATATGGGCCAGGCGGCGCAGGTTCTCAGCGCGGTCGGCCATCGAGAAGCCGAGGTCGGCGTTGAGGCCGTGACGCAGGTTGTCCCCGTCGAGAATGTAGGCGGGGCAGCCCTCGCTCAGCAGCATCTGCTCGGCGAGGACGGCCACTGAGGACTTCCCCGAACCGGACAGCCCGGTGAACCACACCGTGCGGCCCTTGGTCAGCCGGTCGCCGACCAGGGAGTGGTGGCGCACCGTGTTGGGCGTGGCTGCCCGGGTGGCCGCGGGTACCGTGTCGCGCACCATGCCGGCGGCCACCGTGACATTGGTGTCCGGGTCGATCAGGATGAACGATCCGGTGGCCGGATTGCGGGTGTACTCGTCGAGCAGCAACGGCACGTGGGTGCGCAGGGTGACACGCCCGAGTTCGTTGAGCTTGAGCGCGGTGGCGCTCTTGTCGCGGTGCAGGGTGTTCACGTCCAGGCGGTAGTCCAGCGCGCTGACCCGGGCCCGCGCGGTGCGGGTGGTCTGCTTGATCAGGTAATCGCGGCCGGGTTCCAGGGCGGCGTCGTCGGCCATCCAGCAGACCATCGCGTCGAACTCGCTGCTGGACTCGGGCTGGTTCTGCGGGCGGGCCAGCATGTCGCCCCGGGAGACGTCGATGTCATCGGCGAGGCGCACCGCCACCGACATCGGCGGAAACGCCTCGGCCACCGGGCCTTCCGGGCCGTCGATGGCGGTGATACGGCTGGTTTTCCCGCTGGGGAGCACCACCACTTCGTCCCCGGGGCGCATGACGCCACTGGCCACCGTGCCGGCATAGCTGCGGTGGTCGGCGTGATCGCGGGTCTGCGGACGGATGACGTACTGGACCGGGAAGCGGACGTCGACGAGGTTGCGGTCCCCGGCGATGTAGACGTCCTCGAGGTGCCGCAGCAGCGGCGGACCGTCGTACCAGGGTGTGCGATCCGACTTCGTCACCACGTTGTCCCCGTTGAGCGCAGAGATCGGGATGGCGGTGACGTCGTGGACGTCCAGTCGGGCGGCGAAGGCGTGGAACTCGTCGCGGATCGCGGCGAACCGCTCGGCGTCCCAGCCGATGAGGTCCATCTTGTTGAC
This sequence comes from Mycolicibacterium sp., assembly GCA_020637165.1. GTDB lineage: Bacteria > Actinomycetota > Actinomycetes > Mycobacteriales > Mycobacteriaceae > Mycobacterium. The sequence continues at coordinate 2,723 of JACJWN010000020.1, forward strand.
CGCCAGCACGATGTGCTGCACGCCCAAAAGCGAGGCGAGGAAGGCGTGCCGGCGGGACTGCTCCAGCAGGCCGTTACGGGCATCGACGAGCACGATCACGACCTGCGCGGTGGAGGCGCCGGTGACCATGTTGCGGGTGTACTGGATGTGGCCGGGGGTGTCGGCGATGATGAATTTCCGCTTGGCCGTGGCGAAGTAGCGGTAGGCGACGTCGATGGTGATGCCCTGTTCGCGCTCTGAGCGCAGTCCGTCGGTCACCAGGGCGAGGTCGGTGTAGTCGTTGCCGCGTTCCCGCGAGGTGCGCTCGACGGCGGCCAACTGGTCCTCCATCACGGCCTTGGAGTCGTACAGCAGGCGGCCGATCAGGGTGGACTTGCCGTCATCGACCGAACCGGCGGTGGCCAGTCTCAGCAACGCGCTCATTGGTGCATCCCCCGTCGCTTCGCTCGGCCCATCAGAAGTACCCCTCCCGCTTGCGGTCTTCCATGCCGGCCTCGGAGATGCGGTCGTCGGCGCGGGTGGCGCCGCGTTCGGTCAGCCGCGACACCGCGGTCTCGGCGATCACCTCCTCGACCCCGACGGCTACCGACTCCACGCATCCGGTGCAGGTGACGTCACCGACGGTGCGGAACCGCACCGAGGCCTCGAACACCTCCTCGTCCGGTCCGGGCTGCATGTATTCATGGACGGCCAGCAGCATGCCGTCGCGCCGGAACACCGGGCGGCGATGCGCGTAGTAGATGGCGGGCAGCGTGATGCCCTCCTCGCCGATGTAGGCCCAGATGTCGTACTCGGTCCAGTTCGACAGCGGGAAGACCCGGATGTGCTCTCCCTTGCGGTGCCGGCCGTTGTAGAGGTTCCACAGCTCGGGACGCTGCGCCTTGGGGTCCCACTGGCCGAACTCGTCGCGGAAGCTGAACACCCGTTCCTTGGCGCGGGCCTTCTCCTCGTCCCGGCGCGCCCCGCCGAAGGCGGCGTCGAAGCGGTTCTCCCGGATGGCCCGCAGCAGGGTCACGGTCTGCAAAGGGTTGCGCGAGGGACCGTTGTCAACCACCCGCCCGGCGTCGATGTCCTCCTGCACGCTGGCCACGACCAGGCGCAGTCCGTGGTGCGAGACCAGCCCGTCGCGGGTGGCCACGACCTCGTCGAAATTGTGCCCGGTGTCGACGTGCATCACCGGGAACGGCAGTCGGGCCGGCGCGAAGGCCTTGATCGCCAGGTGCAGCATGACGATCGAGTCCTTGCCGCCGGAGAACAGCAGTACGGGCCGTTCGAACTCGGCGGCCACCTCGCGGATGATGTGGATCGCCTCGGCCTCGAGCGAGCGCAGGTGGCTCAGCTCGTACTGCCCCGGCACCGGACGTTGAAGGAGCTGCTCGGCCATGCGGTGTGGATCCCCGTTAAGTTGGTTGAATTGACCATGATTACCACTTTGACGAAAACCGTATCCGGCCGCCGAAGCCGATGTCAACAATCCCCCACCACCCGCGCGCCCCAGCCGAGCAGACGCGAACTCGCACTGACTCCCGGGAATGTGTGCGATTTCGCGTCTGCTCGTCGGGATGAGGGTTTTAGAGAGTGACCTCGTGCAACTCTCCGGTGGCGACGTCGAAGACGAACCCGCGCAGCGAGGTGTGCCTGGTGACGAACGGGCTGGCCTCGACGCGGCGCAGCGACTGCCGGACGTCCTCCTCCACGTCGGGGAAGGCCTCGGCCGCCCACTCCGGCTTGATCCCGGTTTCGCTTTGGATATCACGCTTGAAGTCGTCGTCGGTGAAGGTCAGCATGCCGCAGTCGGTGTGGTGGATCAGGATGATCTCGCGGGTACCCAGCAGTCGCTGGCTGATGGCCAGCGAGCGGATCTCGTCATCGGTCACCACACCGCCGGCGTTGCGGATCACGTGCGCCTCGCCCTCTTTCAGGCCCAGGATGCGGTAGACGTCCATCCGCGCGTCCATGCAGGCCACTACCGCGACATGCCTGCTCGGCGGGAGCGGCAACGGCCCGGAGAAGGTTTTCGCGTACTCAGCGTTGTTGGCCAGGTACTCATCGGTGACACTCACGGCTTGCTCCCGTCGTTGACCTCAGCGGCTTGGGCGAGATGCTAGCTGCGGGCCCACCCGTTCACGCGCCCGGGCGACCCCGGCACCTACCCTGTGCTGCATGCGACGACCGGCCGGGCAGCGGCGATGACCCGGTTCCTGGCGCGCCGGCTGCTCAACTACATCGTGTTGCTGGCGCTCGCGTCGTTTTTGACCTTCACCCTCACCTCGTACACCTTCACCCCGCTGAACAGCCTGCTGCAGCGCAATCCGCGTCCGCCGCAGGCGGTGATCGACGCCAAGGCCGCCGAACTCGACCTCGACAAGCCGGTGCCGCTGCGCTACGCGCACTGGGTGTCCGGTGCGGTGCGGGGCGATTTCGGCACCACCGTCAACGGCCAGCCGGTATCCGACGAACTTTGGCGGCGGATCGGGGTGAGCCTGAGGCTGCTGGTGATCGGCTCGGTGCTGGGCACGGTGATCGGGGTGGTGGTCGGCGCCTGGGGGGCCGTTCGCCAGTACCGGCTCTCCGACCGGATCGTGACGCTGCTGTCGCTGCTGATCATCAGCACCCCGACCTTCGTGCTGGCCAACCTGCTGATCCTCGGCGCGCTGCGGGTGAATTGGGCGACCGGCCTTCAGATCTTCGAGTACACCGGCGAGACCTCCGCCGTTCCGGTCCGCGGCACCTGGAATCAGATCCTTGACCGGCTCCAGCACCTGGTGCTGCCGACCATGACCCTGGCGCTGGTGTCCATCGCCGGATACAGCCGCTATCAGCGCAACGCCATGCTCGACGTGCTCGGGCAGGACTTCATCCGCACCGCCCGGGCCAAGGGGCTGACCCGCCGGCAGGCGTTGTTCAAACACGGCCTGCGCACCGCGCTGATCCCGATGGCGACGCTGTTCGCCTACAGCGTCGCGGGTCTGGTGACCGGGGCGGTGTTCGTCGAGAAGATCTTCGGTTGGCACGGGATGGGCGAGTGGGTGGTGCAGGGCATCGCCACCCAGGACACCAATATCGTCGCGGCGATCACGGTGTTCTCCGGAGCGGTGGTGCTGCTGGCCGGTCTGCTCTCCGATGTGATCTACGCCCTGCTTGACCCACGGGTGCGGGTGACATGACCGCACCGGAGACGAAAAACGAAGGGAGCCAGAGCGAGTTCGTCTCCCGCCGGACGCTGGTGGCGCGCCGTTTCCTGCGCGACCGGCTCGCGGTCGCCTCGCTGGCGGTGCTGGTGGTGATGTTCGTTGCCTGCTACGCGCTGCCGCCTCTGCTGCCGCACTCCCACACCGATATCGACTACTACGCGCTGCAGGCCCCGCCCAGCGCCGCGCACTGGTTCGGCACCAACGGCATCGGCCAGGACGTGCTGGCCCAGGTGCTGCGCGGCATGCAGAAGTCCATGCTGATCGGGCTGTGCGTGGCGGTCATCTCCACGGCGATCGCCGCGACGGTGGGGGCGGTCGCCGGCTACTTCGGCGGCTGGCGGGACCGGGCCCTGATGTGGTTCGTCGACCTGCTGCTGGTGGTTCCCAGCTTCATCCTCATCGCGATCATCACCCCGCGCACCAAGAACTCGGCCAATGTGGCGCTGCTGATCCTGCTGCTGGCCTCGTTCAGTTGGATGATCAGTTCCCGGATGGTGCGCGGGCTGACCATGAGCCTGCGGGAGCGCGAGTACGTGCAGGCGGCGCGCTATATGGGCGTTCCGAGCGCGCGGATCATCACCCGGCACATCCTGCCCAACGTGGCCTCGATCCTGATCATCGACACCGCACTCAACGTCGGCGTGGCGATTCTGGCCGAAACCGGCCTGAGCTTCCTGGGTTTCGGGGTCCAACCGCCCGACGTGTCGCTGGGAACGCTGATCGCCGACGGCACCAAATCGGCGACCACGTTCCCCTGGGTCTTCCTCTTCCCGGCGGGCGTGCTGGTCACGATCCTGGTGTGCGCCAACCTGACCGGCGACGGGCTGCGCGACGCCCTGGACCCGGGCAGCGGCAGTCAGCGGCGCGGGAAGCGGGCATGAGCGCTCCACTGCTGCAGGTCAGCGATCTGCACGTCACCTTCCCCACCGACGCCGGCGACCTGCACGCCGTGCGGGGGCTGAGCTACCACCTCGCCCCCGGCGAGGTGGTGGCCATGGTCGGCGAGTCCGGGTCGGGCAAGTCCGCGGCGGCGATGGCGGTGATCGGCCTGCTGCCCGAGTACGCGACGGTGACCGGATCAGCACTCCTCGAGGGGCGGGAACTGCTGGGCATGTCCGATGCGGAGATGTCGCGTATCCGGGGGCTGCGGATCGGGACGGTGTTCCAGGATCCGATGTCGGCACTGACCCCCGTCTACACCGTCGGCGACCAGATCGCCGAGGCGATCCGGGTGCACAACCCGGAGGTGAACAAGACCGCTGCCCGGCAGCGGGCGGTGGAGTTGCTCGACCTAGTCGGCATCGCCCAAGCGCAGACCCGCGCGCGGGCGTTCCCGCACGAGTTGTCCGGCGGCGAGCGCCAACGGGTGGTGATCGCCATCGCGATCGCCAACGATCCCGACCTCATCATCTGCGACGAGCCGACCACCGCCCTCGACGTCACCGTGCAGGCGCAGATCCTCGAAGTGCTCAAGACCGCCCGCGACGTCACCGGCGCCGGCGTGCTGATCATCACCCACGACCTCGGCGTGGTTGCAGAGTTCGCCGACCGCGCGCTGGTCATGTACGCCGGGCGGGCGGTCGAGGTGGCCGACGTCGCCACCCTCTACTCCGATCGCCGGATGCCTTACACCGCAGGGCTTCTCGGTTCGGTGCCCCGGCTCGGCGCGCCGCGCGGCGAGCGGCTGGTGCCGATTCCAGGGGCGCCACCCTCGCTGGTCGCGCTGCCGCCGGGCTGTCCGTTCGCCCCCCGGTGTCCGCTGGCCGTCGAGGCGTGCCGCTCTACCGAGCCGGAGCTGGTACCGATCGGCCCCGGGCATGCCGCGGCCTGCATCCGCACCGATCTGGTGGCCGGGCGCAGCGCCGCCGACATCTACGGCGTGGCGACCGAACCGATGACCGCCGCAGAACCCGACCCGTCGATCGTGGTGCGGGTGCGTGAGCTGTCGCGCACCTATCGACTGACCAAGGGTGTGGTCTTCCGCCGCCAGATCGGTGAGGTGCGCGCCGTCGACGACATCAGCTTCGACCTGGAGCAGGGCCGCACGCTGGGCATCGTGGGCGAGTCCGGCTCGGGCAAGTCGACCACCCTGCACGAGATTCTGGAACTGCGCGCACCCCAGTCCGGGTCGATCGAGGTGCTGGGCAACGACGTCGCCACGCTGAGCTCCGATCGCCGAAGGGAGTTGCGCCGGGATCTGCAGGTGGTGTTCCAGGATCCGGTAGCCTCGCTGGATCCGCGGCTGCCGGTGTTCGACATCCTGGCAGAACCTTTGGAGGCCAACGGTTTCGGCAAGGGCGCCACCGACGCCCGGGTCGCCGAACTGCTTTGGATCGTCGGGCTGCGCCGCGACGACGCCAGCCGGTATCCCGGTGAGTTCTCCGGCGGGCAGAAGCAGCGGATCGGGATCGCCCGCGCGCTGGCGCTACAACCCAAGATCCTGGCCCTCGACGAGCCGGTGTCGGCACTGGACGTCTCCATCCAGGCCGGGATCATCAACCTGCTGCTGGATCTGCAGCGCGAGTTCGGGCTGTCCTACCTGTTCGTCTCCCATGACCTGTCGGTGGTCCGGCACCTGGCCCACCGGGTGGCGGTGATGTACCGCGGCGCGATCGTGGAATACGGCGACAGCGACGAGGTCTTCGGCAACCCGCAGAACGAGTACACCCGACGACTGCTCGCCGCGGTCCCCCAACCCGATCCCTCCCGCCGCTAGCATCTGCGGGTGTGACGACCCCTCGGCGAGCAGACACAAAATCCCCCTCCACACGGCGTGTCCGGAGCAGTTTGCGTCTGCTCGCGCTGGGGGTGACGGCCGCGCTGGGGCTGACGGCCACGTTGGGGCTGTCCGGGTGCTCGTCGGGTGAGCGCCGGTCCCCCGGCGCGGGCGGCAACGCCGAACTCGGCGCCGTCAGCGACATCAACCCGCAGGACCCGGCCACCTTAAAGCAGGGCGGGGACCTGCGACTGGCGATCGGCGCCCTTCCGGCGAACTTCAACACCCTCAACATCGACGGCAACGAGGCCGACACCGGCTCGATCCTGCGGCCGACCATGCCGCGGTCCTACGTCATCGCCCCCGACGGCACCATGAAGGTCAACACCGACTACTTCACCGACATCGAGCTGACCAAGTCCGACCCGCAGGTGGTCACCTACACCATCAACCCGAAAGCGACCTGGAGCGACGGAACCCCGATCACCTGGGAGGACATCGCCTCGCAGATCAACGCGACCAGCGGGAAGGACAAGGCATTCGCGATCGCATCCCCCAACGGCTCGGACCGGGTGGCCTCGGTAACCCGCGGCACCGACGACCGCCAGGCCGTGGTGACCTTCGCCGAGCACTACCCGGAGTGGCGCGGGATGTTCGCCGGCAACACCATGCTGCTACCCAAGGCTATGACCGCCGACCCAGAGGTGTTCAACAAGGGGCAGCTGGCCGGGCCGGGTCCGTCGGCGGGCCCGTTCATGGTCTCGGCGGTGGACCGCACCGCCCAGCGGATCACCCTGACCCGCAACCCGAAGTGGTGGGGCACCCCGGCGCTGCTGAATTCGATCACCTTCCTGGCCCTTGATGACGCCGCCCGCATCCCGGCCCTGCAGAACAACACCATCGACGCCACCGGCATTGCCTCACTGGACGAGTTGACCATCACCGCCCGGACCCAGGGGATCTCGATCCGACGGGCCCCCGGACCGAGCTGGTATCACCTGACCTTCAACGGGGCGCCCGGCTCGATCCTGTCCGACAAGGCGCTGCGCCAGGCGATCGCCAAGGGCATCGACCGCCAGGCGATCGTCAACGTGAGCCAGCGTGGCCTGGTGGAGAATCCGACCCCGCTGGGCAACCACATCTTCGTCGCCGGTCAGGAGGGCTACCAGGACAACAGCGCGGTGGTCGGCTACGACCCGGAGAAGGCCAAGGCCGAACTCGACGCGCTGGGCTGGAAGCAGGACGGCGAGTTCCGCTCCAAGGACGGCAAGCAGCTGGTGATCCGCGACGTGCTCTACGACGCCCAGAGTGCCCGGCAGGTGGCGCAGGTGGCCCAGAACACGCTGGCCCAGATCGGGGTCAAGCTCGAACTCGACGTCAAGCCGGCCAACGGTTTCTTCACCAACTACGTCAACGTCGGCGATTTCGACATCACCCAGTTCTCCTGGGTGGGCGACGCCTTCTCGCTGTGCTGCCTCAACCAGATATTCACCACCGGAGCCGAGAGCAACTTCGGCAAGATCTCCTCCCCCGCGATCGACGCCAAGGTCGACGAGGTTCTCGACGAGCTCGACGAAACCAAGGCGCGCGCACTGGCCAACGAGGTCGACGCGATGCTGTGGGACGAGGTGTTCAGCCTCGCGCTGTTCCAGTCGCCGGGGAATGTCGCGGTGCGCAGCGACCTGGCCAACTTCGGACCGGCCGGCTTGGGCGACTTGAACTACAGCGCAATCGGTTTCATGAAGTAGGGCCCTTGGACAGCCGGGCGATCCGTTCGGCGGGCACCGCCGGAAGGGCCGACTCGACGCGCGCGGCGGCCTCGATCAACGGGCCCACCACCCGGAACTCCGGGCGCGCCGGAAGGCGGTCCAGGGTGTCCCCTTCGGCCGGCAGTTGCCCCGCCCGCCCGGCGCAAACCTCCGCGGCGATCCTCAGGGCGGCCTGCTCGCGGGTGTCCAGGATGCTGTGGCCGGCTGTTGCCAGGCACACCAGGAAAGCGCCGGGGACAAGCGCGACGATGCGGTCGGCGACCGCGGGAGGGGTGGTGAGGTCGCGACCGCCGGAGATCACCACCGTCGGCCAACCGAACCGCGGCATCTCGGCAATCAGGTCGAACGGCTCGCCCTGGAAGTCCGGCGGTTCGCCGGACACCGACTCGCGCATCGCCACGGCGGGGTCCAACGGCAGTCCGTCCGGGGTGCCGTGGAAATTCAGTTCGCGGAACCCAATCGCTCCGACGAGGTCGGCCTCGTTGCGGTAGGGCAATTTCCGGCTGGTCAACCAGCTGCCCAGGCGGCTCATGGCCGTCCACAACAGGCGCCTGCCGCCCAGCAGCAGGTCGAACAGCCGGTGCAGCAGTCCGGCCCCGCCGATGCCATAGAGCGTGGCGGCCAATTGAGCGTCGCCCGGCGTCATGTGACCGTGGTCTGCGAGTCGGCGGACCTTGGCCGCCAATTCGGCGGTGTGCGGATCGCGTCCGTGCCAGAACAGACTGCGCAGCTCCCAGCGAACGATCTCGATGTCATCGCAATTGAGCAGCGGCGAATCCAGGATCATGGCACCGACCCGGCCGGGATGCCGCACGCCCATCCCAGCCGCCAGGTAGCTGCCGTAGGAGGTGCCGTAGACGGTCGCGGCCGGAACCCCGGCGTCGTCGAGAACGGCGGCGATGTCGTCGACCACCTGCTCGATGGTCAGCGCCTCCTCCGGCAGGTCGGCGCCGGCGTCGTCATGTCGCGACATGCCGACACCGCGGTGTTCGACCATGATGACGTCCAGGCCCGCCTCCGCGGCACGACGGCGCAGTCCCTGGTAGTGGCCGATCGAGGCCATCCCGGGTCCGCCGGGGATGATTACCAGCGGCTGATCGCTGCGCGGGCCGGTACGGACGTAATAGAGATCGAACTCCTGCGGCGCCGACGGTGACACCGGTCGGCGAATCGCGCACACGCCGGGCAGCGCCGCAAGCTTGTCGTGCGCGCGGCGGCGTTTCACGCCGAGGGTCATCACCTGATTGTGCCCCCCGGCGCTGGGAATGCGTCGGGGGATCCCAGCTGCGGGGATCCCTAGGGAAGAAAGTCATCAGTTACCGCATCGGTGGTGACGCAGCGCACAGCACGGCCGTAGCGTGGACTCCACGATGACCGAATTCATGAGCCAGACCGACGCGTTCACCTGGGCGATGGAGTCCGACCCGCGCCTGCGCTCCACCGTGGTGACCGTCATCATGCTGGACCGTTCCCCGGACTGGGATGTGGTCCGCGAGCGATTCGAGGCGCTGTCGCACACCCTGCCGATCTGGCGGCAGCGAGTCGTGGAATCCCCGCCGCCGGCACCGCCGCGGTGGGAGGAAGCCCCCGACTTCGACATCGCCTTCCACATGCGTCGGGTGTCGGCGCCGGAGCCCCGCAACCTGCAGGGTGTGCTGGAGATGGCGCGAGTGGCGGCGATGTCGGACTTCGACCGTGCCCGGCCGCTGTGGACGGCGACGCTGATCGAAGGTCTCGACGACGGCGGCGCGGCAGTGCTGTGCAAGTTCCATCACTCGCTCACCGACGGGGTGGGCGGCGTGCAGATCGCGATGCACCTGTTCGACCTGACCGAACAACCGCGTTCCCTCGAGAAGGTGCACGCCCGCACCGGGCACCCGGAGGTCCATGAGCACGGCTTGCTCAGCGGTTACGTCGACGTCCTGCGCTACGACCTGGGCCTGGTGCGCCAGGCTGTCACCGGTGCCGCGCGGTCCGCTCCCAAGGCGCTGTTCGACGTGATCCGCCATCCGCTGCAGACCGCGGCCTCGGCCGGCGAGCTGACGGCCTCGGTGTATCGCACGATGCGCCCGGTCCGCGAAACCGGTTCGCCGTTGATGAAGGAACGGACCCTGTTGCGGCAGCTGTCGGTACACGAGGTGCCGTTGGCGGGGTTGAAGGAGGCCGCCCACCGCGGCGGTGGCGCCCTCAACGACGCCTTTGTGGCCGGGATCGCCGGAGGGCTGCGCCGCTATCACGAGAGACATGGGGTGAGCGTCGGTGATCTGCATCTGACGATGCCGATCAGCATCCGCACAGAGGACGACAACGAGGGCGGTAACCACATAACGCTGGCCCGCTTCGACGTCCCGGTCGGGGTGGCCGATCCGGCCGAGCGCATCAGCGAGACCCGGGAACGCACCACCCGGGTGCGCAACGAGCGGTCGACGCCGTACATCCAGATCATCGCCGGTGCGATGAATCTGATGCCGCGCTCCTATATCGGCTCGGTGTTGCGCAAGGTCGACTTCCTGGCCAGCGACGTGCCGGGAGTACCGGTGCCGGTGTATCTGGCCGGAGCGAAGGTGCGCGTGCAGTACGCGTTCGGCCCGACCATCGGCTCGGCGGTCAATGTCACGTTGCTGACCTACGTCGACACCTGCGCGCTGGGCATCGACGTCGACACCGGCGCGATCCCCGATGTCGACGTGTTCTACGACTGTCTGGTCGAGGGGTTCGACGAGGTGCTGGCGCTGACGGGAGACTGACTAGCCCGCCGACGACGCTGGCCGCCCGCGACCCGGCGGGAAACCGGGGCGGTCAGAATAGTGCTGGGCTGCAGGGACATTCAGCAAAGGACCACAGATTCCGACGGCCGCCTAGCCCAGATTCGGAGCTATTTGGAAGTCGAGCTTGCGGCTTTCGAATTGGTGTTGGTGCTCTTGCTCGTGTTTGTGTCGGTGCCGGTCTTAGTGTTCGTGCCCGCGCCGGCCTTAGTGTTCGTGCCCGCGCCGGTCGTGGTTTTCGTGCCCGTGTCCGTTCCGATCTTGGTGTCAGTGCTCGTGCCGGTCTTGGTGCTCGTGCCGGCGTTCGGCTTCTGCGCGGTGCCTATCTGCAGATTGGGAGACGTGGCGTTCGGATTCGTGATGGTTGCGGCGTTTGACTGCGGATAGGAGGAAGTGACTTTCGGAATCAGATTCAGATCAACGGGACCGATGCTGACCTGGGGGCCGGTGGGGGTGCCGTTCGGATTTGGGACGGGCGCGGTGACAACCGGCGCTGTGTCGACGGGCGCGGTGACAACCGGTGCGGTGTCAACGGGTGCGGTCTCGGCGGGCACGGCATCGACTTGAGGTGTGGAAGCGATGACTTTGGTCTCCGAATTTGGGACCGGGGCAGCGTCGATCTGGGCGGGGGCGGGAGCCACTTGCGGATCGGGATTCGTGAGCATGTCTTTCGGCGTCGTACCGGGAGCGCCGGCGCCCGGCACCCGACTGGGGGTGTGGGTGCCTGCAGTCGCCTGCGCGTGGCCGACCGGCAACGACGTTCGCGCCGCTCGCACCGGGGTCGACTGCGGCTGACCTGTTGCCGCGGGACGATCGATGGACCTGGGCACCACCGAAACCGGCCCGTCGCTCGACTCAGCGCCGGTGTCGACCACCCGCGAAACGGGTTCCTCTTGGCGCGCGAACCAGGAGTCCGACAAACCCAGGAACAGCACTGGGATACCCACGATCAGCGCAAGCCATCGCTTCTCGGTAAACCGCGATCCGGTGGCGGATTCAGACGTCTCGCTCGTGCCGGATTTCGCCGAAGTGGCGGATGTCGTCGCGAACATGGTCGAACCCGCGCAGGTCAGTTGCACGCGGTCCAATGTCTGACGACGCAGCCATGCCGGGGCCGGGATGAATACCGGTGCGCCGCCCAGCAGTGCGACCGGGTTAACCTGCCGGCGCTGGTCTCGTTCGCAGATGTCGCAGGAGTCGATATGGCGGGCGATGCGTTTACGCATGAGAACGGTGAACCGTCCGTCCCAGCCCTTGAGGAGGTTAGCCAACTCGGGGCAGGCATCCGGATTGGCTTGCGCGCCGCGGGCCACCAGCAGGGCACCCAGACAGCGTTCGACGGTCTGGCGCAGCCGGAACATCCTGGTGTTCGCGCTGGTCAGCGTCACCCCAAGAGTTTCCGCTAGCTCAGGGCCGTCCAGTCCGTGCCGGTAGGACAGATCCAGCAGTTCGCGGTCGCGGTCTGATAGTCCACCTGCCGCATCGGCGACCAGACGGGCTAATTCGCTCTGCGCGGCAAGCGTTTCCGTGCTTGCTTGGTGAGAGACCATGTCAGGCAATTCATCAGAGACCTCCTCGCGGTAGCGGTGCCGAAGACGGCGCATCGCATGATGGCGGGCGATCGAGTACAGCCATGGGCGGAGTTTTTCGGGTTCCCGCAGACCTCCGAGGTCTGTCGCGGCAACGCAGAAGGTGTCCTGCACGCAGTCGGCCGCAGCGTCACGGTCCCCGACCAGTCCGACGCAGAAGTCATAAAGCCGGTCGGCGTAGCGGTCATAGATCTCCGCGAATGCGTGCCGATCACCGTCAGCAGCCGAGCGCACCAGTTCACCGTCGCTGAGGCCGGGCTCCAGCTCCAGTGCTTCGGTCATGACGCGAACTTCCGTGGCCGGCTGACTTTTGTAAAGCGTAAACCCGGAACCGGCCCGATACCAGCGAACATCGCTCGCCAGTACCGGACCGCCGAGGTTTCACCAAACAAGCTGGGAAAACTGCGGGGCAGAGTTGGGGCACTCCACTGAAACATTCCAGGTCGAGCCCGTCGGATAGCTGGGGAACCACAGGCGAGACACCGCCCACGCCCCAGGCCCGTTATCGGGAAGATAAAACGGAACATTGATCGCCGGCAGGGGCTTGCCGATCGGGTTGCCCACCACGGATGCGTTGTAGGTGCACCAACCGCTGGGCGCGACTTCGCCGGGGTTGCTCGGCCACGTTTGGATCAACACATCGACACCCCCCGGGGCGGGCTGGGGCGATGCGGCCATTCCCGCCTGCGCGGTCCCCGCGCCGAGGAACAGCATCGCCGGTGCCGCCGCGGTAGCGGTCGTCGCAACGAGTTTGGCGAGGATCGAGTTGGTGGTCATTGGGGTCTCCTTACTGGTGTTCGCCGCCTCCGGTGGGCTGCTTTCACGGGTAGGTGCAGCCGCCTCGCACCGATCGCACACTTTTTTTCGAAATTTTCTTGCTGGGCCGCTGAACAGCTCTTGCCGCTTCCAGAGGTGGCGTTGAGGGCTGCCGTGGGACCTTGGACGGTGGCATTTGCCGAAAGGCTCAAAAAAGATCCCCAAAAAGTGTGCACCGGGCGGCGCCTGACTGCACCTACCCGTGAAAGCAGCCCACCAGGGGCTGTGTCGACACGAAGGTGAGACCGATGACCAGCATTGCCGCCGCGCGCGAGACTTCCGACCCGACGGCTGCGAGCCCGACCACAACCGGTGAGCCCGTGACTTGGCGGACCCGGACCGCGTGGTCGGCAGGCCGAGGGGAACAGTCGCAGCCGGAGACGTTCCGGGCACTGGCCTGGTCGCAGGGCGACGACTGCCTCGCCGAGCCGCTTCCCTACATCGGTGAGGAGTACTCCGCACCTGAAATGGACTCTCGCCCGATGGGGCGAATGGCAGACGCTCCGGAACGGGCCGGCACGCCCCGGTTGAGCCGGTCAGATCTGCTGCCTTTGGTCGCGGCGGGTTTCGCCGCCGCGGTAGCCACCGCAGGACTTGTGTTCGCCGTGGTCAACAGCGACGGTGTGCCGACGACACACTCTCCGGTCGCCATCCGACCTGCCCAGAACTCATCGCTCCCCCAGCCGAGAGGAGGAAACGGAGGTCAGGGTGAGGCACTCCGTCCGGCTCCCGCGGATCCGACTCCTGCGAAGACGGCCGGATCCCCCGCACGGGCGGTCCCGCCAGCCGCAGACGACCCACCGACCCGTTTGAACACACCCTTGCCGACGGTGGGCGTGGCAAAGCCGGAGGCGCCCCCGCCCCTCGCTACCGAGATGATGGCTCCCAGGGTCCCTCCTCCCGACGTGGCAGCACCGGAGGCTGCACCCCCAGCCGATGAGCCGCCGGTGCTTACGCCCCCAGTAGTGCCACTACCGGAAATACCGGCGCTGGAAGAACCGCATGCCATGGGCCCGAACGTCATTAACGCTCCAGCGTTGTCTGGAGACCCAGCGGCACCGATACCCGACCTCGCTGGATCGGCGCCCCCCGTCATTCAGGGTCCCGCCACCCCGGCGGGTGTCGACCGAGGATCGACGTCCTCCCCACAGGT
>JACJWN010000021.1 GCA_020637165.1 Mycolicibacterium sp.
GCCGTCTGAATTTCCCATCCGTCCGTCCCCCCGCCGATCTCGCCGTGCACTGGGCACACTAGAGGGCCGGACTGACAGAATTGATCCTCAGCAGCAGCCGGACTTCGCCGGCCGGGTGGCCAGATGGGCGTGCGGTGTCGCGTCGGTGCCGCGCACCGCGCCCAGGAAGGCGTCGAGATCGGTGCGCTCCCCACCCAGCCAGGTGCCCTGGACCGCCGCCGCGTCGGCCAACTCGGCCGGGTCGACGGCATAGGGATCGGCCGCCAATTCGGTGAAGTCGGCCAGTTTGCCCACGGTGATCGACCCAACCAGCTTGTCACGGTGCAGGGTGCGGGCGGCGTCGATGGTGTGCGCCCGCAGCGCCTGATGCAGGGGCATGGTCTGCTCCGGAGCGTGTACCGCCCCGGAACGGGTGCGTCGGGTGACCGCCGTGGCGATGTTGAGGATGGGCGAGGGCGGCGATACCGAACCGTCGTTGTGGAACGACACCACCGCTCCCGAGGCGGACGCGTCGGCGAACGACTGCCAGGGTGCGCCGTGCTCGTGGTCGAACATCTTGCCGTCCAGCAGATCGCCCCAGTAGTAATACTGGAAGGGCGCCATCGAGGTGTAGACGCCGAGCTTGGCGGCCCGGTCGAAGTGCCGCCGCCGACCGGCCCCGAGGTGCTCCAGGCGCCAGCGGTGGTCCGTGCCGGCCAGGTTGTGACGAACCAGTGCGGCCTCGTAGGCGTCCAGGGCGAGGCCGATGGCCAGATCGCCGTTGGAGTGGAAGGCCATCTGCCAGCCCGCCGGCGCGGCCTTGTCGAGGATGGCGTCCAGTTCGGGGCGGGTGTAGTTCATCGAGTGCGCGCCGCCGGCGGTGGCCGCGTCGATGCCGGCCATCCGGGTGGTGTCGTTGTCCAGGTAGGGAAACGAGATGCCGATGTTGCCCACCCAGGGGGAGCCGTCGGTCCAGAGCTTGACGCCCTGCTTGACCAGCCAGGTCTCGCCCGCGGCGAAGCTGACCGGATCGGCGAAGGTGTCGCTGGTCGACACCTCGAACATGCTGATCCGCAACGGGCAGGAGGCGGCGGCCGCCAAGGCCTCGTAGCCCGCCTTCATGTTCAGTTCGAAGGTCATGTCCGACGTGGAGGTGTAGCCGGCTCGCGACATGGTCGCGTAATACTCGGCGCCGGCCACCAGTGGGTTGCCGAGCTTGGCCATTATGTCGCCGGCGACGACCATCAGCACCGGCAGTTCGAAACCCTGCCCGTCCAGGCTGCCGTCTGGGTTGCGCCCGAAACGGGATCCGGGCGGGTCGGCCGGCGGGTTGACGTCCCAGCCCTTGCTCTTCATCAGGGCGGTGTTGAAATACACCCCGTGTCCGGAGTTGTCGACGATGGCGACCACGCGATCCCCAAAAATCCGGTCGAGTTCATCCCGTTTGGGTGCGGGACGCTGGTGCAGCAGGGCGTCGAACCCGGAGAAGAGCAGCGGTGTGGCCGCATCGGTGTCGGCCATCGACTGGGCGAAGACCTTCTCGACGTCTGACCAAGAGGGATCTTTGAACGGGGTGATGTTGCGCGCCGGTGGGTTGAGTGCCACACCGCTCATGATCGGGTGACTGTGCGGCTCGACCAGGCCGGGCAGCAGGGCGGCGGCGCCGGTGTCGATCACCTCCGCGCCGGGAAGCGCCGCTCGGCAATCCTCGAGTGAGCCTACGGCGGCGATGGTGCCGCCGGAAACCGCGACCGCCTCCGCCCGCGGCGCGCCGGGGTCCATGGTGATCACCGTTGCAGCCGTCAGAATCCGATCGGTCATCCGTCTGTCGCGCCTTTCCTGGGGTCCGTTGCGGTGGAAGGCCAGTACATCACGTGTGAAAGGCTTCCGGGGTGAATGGGCTCGGGCTATCCCTGCCGGTCGGGATTCTCATCGGCGCCCTCGCCGACCGGATTGCAGCGGATCCGCGGCGGGGTCACCCGGTGGCCGGTTTTGGCTGGTGCGCAACGACTTTCGAGAAGATCACCTACCGCGACAGTCGGGCTTCCGGGGCTTTGCACAGCGCGGTTCTGGTAGGTGCTCTGGCCGTCGCCGGCGCGCTGGCACGCCGCCGGGCGGCGTCCGGTTCGGCACTGGCGGTGATGACCGCCGCGGCCACCTGGGCGGCCCTGGGCGGGACGACACTGGCGCGAACCGGCTCGCAGATGGCCGATCTGCTGGCGACCGGGGATCTCGACGGGGCACGCGCGCTGCTGCCGTCGCTGTGCGGCCGCGATCCTGAGGTGCTCGATGCCGACGGACTTGCCCGGGCGGCCTGCGAATCGGTGGCCGAAAACACCTCCGACGCCCACGTCGCGCCGCTGTTCTGGGCGGCGCTCGGAGGCATTCCCGGGGTGCTGGCCTACCGCGGGGTCAACACGCTCGACGCCATGATCGGCAACCGGTCGCCGCGCTACTCACGCTTCGGCTGGGCCGCGGCGCGCCTGGACGATATGGCCAACTACCTACCGGCGAGGCTGACCGGGGTGCTCGTGATCGCCTGCGCCGGGCCGATCGGAGGTTCGGCGTCGGGGGCAGCGCGAACCTGGCGGCGCGATGCCGCCCGCCACCCGAGCCCGAACGCGGGGGTGGCCGAGGCCGCCTTCGCCGGTGCGCTCGGAGTTGGGTTGGGCGGGCCGACCCAGTACCGCTACCAGTTGGAGATCCGCCCCGCACTCGGCGACGGCCCGGCCCCCCGGGTGGCGGATCTGCGCCGTGCGGTGCGGCTGTCGCGGCTGGTGCAGTCCGCCGCGGTGGTGCTGGCGGTTGCGTTCAGCGCCGGCGTCCGTACCGGTCGGCCAGCTTGTCCTCGACACTGACCGGCTCGGCGGAGGTCTCGGCCGCGGCTCGGGCTTCGGCTTCCCGGCGGCGCATCCGCAGCTCGGAGTAGAGGAAATAGCCGAGACCGAGCGGGGCCACGATCCCGAAGGCGATCCACTGGATTCCGTAGGACAGGAACGGTCCGGCGTCGAGCTGGGGGAGCGGTAACGCTTCCAGCCCACCGGGCTGGTCGTCCACCAGCTGCAGGTAGGAACCGGTCAGTGGGGTCTTGGTGAGCCCGGCGATCTGAGCGGTGTCGATGGCGTAGACCTGCTGGAAGCCCTCCTCGGTGAACGGCTTGCGGTCGCCGGTCGGCGCGGTCTGCGAGTCGCGCAGCCGCGCGGTGATGCTGACCGTGCCGGTCGGCGGCGCGGCGATCGGCGGTACCCGGGTGCCCTGCTCGGTGTGTGCGTAGCCCCGGTTGACCAGCACGACCGGGCCGTCGTCGACGGCGAAGGCGGTCAGTGCCTCGTAGGCCGGGGCCCCGCCGATCACCCGCAGCCGGACCAGCACCTGCGCGTCGGGCAGATACCGGCCGGTGGCGGTGACCCGGCGCCACTGCGCCTCCGGTGCCGAGGAATCCTGCCGGGGCAGATACGTCGTCACCGGCACCGGCTCGGCCGACAGTGACGCCTCGATCTGCCGGTTCTCCCGCGAGGTCCGGGTGTTCTTGCCCAGCTGCCAGGGCGCCAGGACCGTCAGCGCCAGGTAGGTGAACGTCACCACCACCAGCGCCAGGGCGATCCACCCGGGCCGGAGCAAGAAAGCCAACCGCCGCATCATTCCGAGACCTCTGCGTCCCCGGCCGCCGGGCCCGCCAGGCGCTGGCCGACCCACAAGTGCAAACCCGGCAGGGCCGTCTCGATAACGCTGAACACCGCCTCGAAGTCGGTGAGGTCACCGTAGTAGGGATCAGCGACATCGGGCGCGTGTGCGGCCGACCGCGGATCGAAGGAGCGCAGCATGCGCAACCGTTGCGGCGGCACCCCGTAGTCGCGCAGTATCCGCAGATGGTCGCGCCCCAAGGCCACCACCATGTCGGCGGACAGATGATCCTCGCTCAACCGGGCCGCCCGATGGGTGGTGGGGTAGCCGCGCTCCCGCAGCACCTGCACCGCCCGCTCGTCGGCGCCGCTGCCGACATGCCACCCACCGGTTCCGGCGCTGCTGACCCGGACCGAACCGCCCAGTCCGCGTTCGGCGATCTGGTGGGCGAACATCTTCTCGGCCATCGGGGAGCGGCAGATGTTTCCGGTGCACACGAACGTCACGTGCAGGGTCCCCGTCAGATTCCGGTCCTCCCACTCAGACACCGAGCACCTCACGCAGTTCGGCCATCGTGGCCACCTGGGCGGCGGGCGCGGCGGCGAGTGGTTCGTCGAAGTCGGAGCCGCCGTACCCCCACCCCACGACCACGGCGGCGATGCCGTGCTCGGCGGCCCCCTCGACGTCGTGGGCGCGGTCGCCCACCATCAGAACCCGCCGGGGCAGCGGTTCTAGTTGGGCCAGCGCGTGCGCCAACACCTCGGCCTTGGCCGCTCGGGATCCGTCCAGGCTCGCCCCGGCGATCACCTCGAAGTGGCCGGCGATGCCGAAATGCTCGAGGATGCGCTGGGCCGTCGGCTCGGCCTTGGAGGTGGCGACCGCCAGCCGCACCCCGGCGGCCTGCAGGTCGGCCAGCAGTTCGGTGATGCCCTCGTAGACGGTGTTCATCGACCAGCCGCGGCGGGTGTAGTCCGCCCGGTAGGCGATGATCGCCTCCTCGGCGCGGTCGCCCAACCCCATAGCGGCCAACGTGTGGTGCATGGGTGGACCGACGATGCGGGCGGCCAGGTCCCCGTCGGGAACCTCTGCTCCGATCTGCCCGAGCGCGTGGCGGAAGCTGGCGACGATTCCCTGCGCCGAATCCGTCAGGGTGCCGTCGAGATCGAAGATCACCAACTGCGGTCGGGTGTCGGTGGTCATGGGAGGCACCGTTTCATTGTCCCTGACGGCGTTGTCTGTGTCCCTGACGGCGTTGCCTCTGTCCCTGACGGCGCCGAGTGCATCGGCGACTACTCTGCATCTGGTGAGCGAGCGGTGCTTCCGGTAACCGAGCCGGCCGGCGTGCGGCAGGTGCGCCCCGGCTCGCGCTACCACGGTGATCAGGCCGCGACGGCCGGGATGCTCGACTTCGCGGTCAACATCCGCCCCGGCGGGCCGCCGGACTGGCTGACACGACGGCTGGCCGCCCGACTGGCCGACCTCGCCGCCTACCCCTGCGCCGCCGACCAGCGGGCCGCGGTGGCCGCCGTGGCCGCCCGGCACGGCGTGCCGGAGGACCACGTGCTGCTGCTGGCCGGTGGATCGGAGGGCTTCGCTCTGCTGCCGGTCCTGCAGCCCGGCCTGGCCGCGCTGATCGCCCCCTCGTTCACCGAACCGGAGGCGGTCCTGTCGCAGGCCGGGGTGGCGCTGCGGCAGGTGGTGTTACCGCCGCCGTTCCGGCTCACCGACGCCGAGGTCCCCGATGCCGCCGACCTCGTGGTGCTGGGAAACCCGACCAATCCGACCGGAGTGCTGCACCCGCGCGATTCCGTGCTGGCCCTGCGCCGGCCGGGCCGCTTGGTGGTGGTCGACGAGGCGTTCGCCGACGCGGTGCCCGGCGAACCGGAGTCGGTGGCCGCCCTGGGCCTGCCTGATGTGCTGGTGCTGCGCAGCCTGACCAAGACCTGGTCGCTGGCGGGTCTGCGGGTCGGCTACGCGCTGGGCTCGCCCGAGGTGCTGGCCCGTCTGGACACCCGCCGCCCGCCCTGGGCGCTGGGCACCCTGCAACTGGAGGCGATCGCGGCCTGCTGCGAGCCGGGGGCGGTCGCCGAGGCGCAGTCCGGTGCCCGGGAACTCTCGAGCCTGCGCGCCGCGATGGCGGCCGCGCTGGCCGGATTGGGGCTGGAGGTGGTCGACGGCCGCGCGCCGTTCGTGCTGTTCGCCGTCCCGGATGCGGTGCTGATGCGCAAACATCTTGCGGCCCAGGGGATTGCGGTGCGCCGTTGCGACACCTTCGTCGGGCTGGGAGAGGGTTACCTGCGTGCCGCGGTCCGTCCGGACTGGCCGGTGCTGGTGGATGCGGTGGCGGAGGGATTGCGATGAGTGTGCGCCTGGCCGAGGTGATCGCCGTGCTCGACGAGGCCTACCCGCCGGGGCTGGCCCATGACTGGGACTCGGTGGGGCTGGTGTGCGGCGATCCCGACGAGACGATCGACTCGGTGACGGTGGCGGTCGACGCCACCGCCGCGGTGGTGGAGACGGTCGGGCCGCGCGGCCTGCTGCTGGCCCATCACCCGCTGCTGCTGCGCGGTGTGGACACCGTCGCCGCCAGCACCCCGAAGGGCGCGTTGCTGCACCGGCTGATCCGCCGCGGCGCGGCGTTGTTCACCGCGCACACCAATGCCGATGCGGCCCGGCCCGGGGTGTCGGACGCCCTGGCCGAGGTGCTGGGCCTGACCGTGGAGGCGGTGCTGGACCCGGCTTCCGGGGGTCCCGAGCTGGACAAGTGGGTGATCTTCGTCCCCTCCGGCGACGCCGATGCGGTGCGTGAGGCCCTTTTCGCCGCGGGCGCCGGCCAGATCGGTGACTACTCGCACTGCAGTTGGAGCGTGGTGGGCACCGGGCAGTTCCTGCCCGGGTCGGGCGCCTCTCCGGCGATCGGCGCCGTCGGTGCGGTGGAGCTGGTGACTGAGGAGCGAGTCGAGGTAATCGCACCGTCCCGCTTGCGGGGCGCGGTCCTCGCGGCGATGCGGACGGCCCACCCCTACGAGGAACCCGCCTTCGACGTCTTGCGCCTCGCGACGCTGCCGACCGGTGTGGGTATCGGCCGCATCGGCCTCCTGCCCCGCCCGCAGCGGTTCGCCGACTTCGCGGCGATGGTCGGCGCGGCCCTGCCGCGGACCTCCTGGGGCGTACGCGCGGCCGGCGACCCGGATGTCACCGTGTCCCGGGTCGCGGTGTGCGGGGGTGCCGGGGATTCACTGCTCGGCGCGGCGGCGGCCGCCGGCGTGCAGGCCTACGTCACCGCCGACCTGCGGCACCATCCCGCCGACGAGCATCGGCGGCGCAGCGACGTCGGCCTGGTCGACGTCGCACACTGGGCCAGCGAGTATCCGTGGTGCACGCAGGCCGCCGCGGTGCTGCGGTCACACTTCGGCGACGCGCTCACCGTTGCGGTGTCCCCGCTGCGCACCGACCCCTGGAATATCGAGTACCCGAGAGGCGATCATGAAAGCTGATGCCGCACAGCAACAGTCGTTGCTGGGACTGGTCGATTTGGACGCGGAACTGAGCCGCCTGGCGCACCGTTCCACCCACCTTCCCGAGCAGAAGCGCCACGACGAGGTGGAGGTCGAGGGCCGGCAGGCCGCCGACCGACTGGCGGTCGTGGTCCTGGCTCTGGAGGACCTCGACGCGCAGATCGCCAAGCTGGAGGCCGAGGTCGACACGGTGCGCCAGCGCGAGGACCGGGACCGCAATCTGCTGAACTCCGGGGCGGTGGGCGACCCAAAACAGCTCGAGGAGTTGCAGCACGAGCTGGGAACCCTCGAGCGCCGGCAGGCCAGCCTGGAGGACTCCCTGCTGGAGGTCATGGAACGCCGCGAGCAGGTGGCCGCCGACCAGAGCACCGCGCAGGCGGCCGTCGACGCGCTGCAGGCCGACCTCGCCGCGGCCCGGGCGGCCCGCGACGAGGCGCTCGCCGAGGTCGAGCAGGCCCGCACCGCGCAGAGCGCCCGCCGCGCGGAGATGCTCGAAGGCATCGTCCCGGAACTGCTGGCGCTCTACGAGCGGCAGCGCACCGCATCCGGGGTCGGCGCCGGGCGGATGCAGGGCGGACGTTGCGGGGCGTGTCGTATCGAACTCGACCGCGGCGAACTGTCCCGGATCTCCGCGGCCGACCCCGACGAGGTGTTGCAATGTCCCGAGTGTCGGGCGATCCTGCTCCGCGCGACGTGAAAGTCATCATCGAGGCCGACGGCGGATCGCGGGGTAATCCCGGTCCGGCCGGGTTCGGTTGCGTCGTCTGGTCCGAAGACCACGCGGTCGTGCTGGCCGAGCACAAGCAGCAGATCGGGGTCACCACCAACAACGTGGCCGAGTATCGGGGTCTGATCGCGGGCCTGGAGGAGGCCCGGCGGCTGGGCGCCGACCGGGTCGCGGTGCGGATGGACTCCAAACTCGTCGTCGAACAGATGACGGGGCGCTGGAAGGTCAAGCACCCCGATATGGCCGAGCTCAACCAGCAGGCCCGGGCCCTGGCGTCGACCTTCGACGACGTCAGCTACACCTGGATTCCGCGGGAGCGCAACAAGCACGCCGACCGGCTGGCCAACGAGGCGATGGACGGAGCTCCCTCCGATCCGGACTGGTCGACCCGCACCAGCGCGGGTGATCCGCCACCCGGCGCGGTGGCCGTGCCGCCGTCATCGTGGACCGGCAACAGGGGCGAACCGACCCGGCTGCTGCTGCTGCGCCACGGCCAGACCGAGTTGTCCCGGCAGCGCCGCTACTCCGGGCGCGGCAACCCCGAGCTCACCGACGTCGGCCGCCGCCAGGCCGCCGACGCGGCGCGCTACCTGGCCCGCAAGGGCGGCATCTCGGCCGTCGTCAGCTCGCCGCTGCGACGGGCCTATGACACCGCCGCCGCGGCGGCCGGCGCGCTGGGGCTCGACGTCGGCATCGACGAGGATCTCACCGAGACGGACTTCGGCCAGTGGGAGGGTCTGACGTTCCCCCAGGCCGCCGAGAGCCACCCGGACCTGCACCGCCGCTGGCTGAGCGACACGAGCCTGGCGGCCCCCGGCGGGGAGAGCTTCGACGAGGTGACGCAGCGGGTGGAGCGCGCGCGGGACCGCATCGTGGCCGAGCACGGCGGCGCCACCGTGCTGGTGGTCTCGCACGTGACCCCGATCAAGACGCTGTTGCGGCTGGCACTCGGGGCGGGAACCTCCATCCTGCACCGCTTGCACCTGGACCTCGCCTCGTTGAGCATCGCCGAGTTCTACCCGGACAACGGGTCATCGGTGCGCCTGGTCAACGACACCTCCTACCTCGGCGGCGCCTGACGGCGCGGCGCGGGAAACCCGAGCACTGAGAAACCCGAGCACTGAGAAACCCGAGCACTGAGAAACGGAGTCACCCATGCATGAGCCGCCTGGCGAGGCCCGCACCGCCTGGGAAGCGCACTACGCGGCCAAGCCCCGGGTCTGGAGCGGACGGGTTAACCCCCGGCTGGCCGAAATCGGTCCGCAGATCTCCGGCACCCGGGCTCTCGACCTGGGGTGCGGCGAAGGCGCCGACGCCATCTGGCTGGCCGAGCACGGCTGGACGGTGGTCGCCGCCGACATCTCCGAGACCGCGCTGGAACGTGCCCGGGAGGCGGCGCGGACGCGCGGGGTGGCCGACCGCATCGAATTCCGGCAACTCGACCTTGCCCGCGGTGTTCCCGACGGGCCCTTCGACCTGGTATCGGCCCAGTTCCTGCACAGCCCGGTCGAGATGGACCGGCCGCCAATCCTGCGCCAGGCTGCTCGTACCCTCGCGCCGGGCGGCACACTGCTGATCGTCGACCACGCCGCCGCCCCGCCCTGGGCGTCGAAGCTGCACCACCACGATTTCCCCGCCGCGGAGGCCGTCGTCGCGGGCCTGGACCTCGAGGATCGCGAGTGGGACCGGGTCCGGGTGGAGCGCTCCGAGCGCGCCGCGCGCGGCCCCGACGGCGAGGAGGTCACTCTCGTCGACAATGTGATCGTGCTGCGGCGGGCCGCACCGGTCCGGTAAAGAAGAGCGGCGTGGACCTGTTCGACGTCCCCCGCGGCTAGTCGCCCCTCGAACTGCGCCGGCTGGTCTACCGCAAAAGAGGGTGACCCGCCGTCGCGGAAGCCAGCAGCGGGGCAGTACGTTGTTCCTCGCGGACGAGTTGGCCGGGCGGCCGCGGCTCACCTGTCGGTGGGTCGAGGAAAGTCCGGACTTCACAGAGCAGGGTGATTGTTAACGGCAATCCGGGGCGACCCGCGGGACAGTGCCACAGAAAACAGACCGCCTCCCGCAGGGAGGTAAGGGTGAAACGGTGCGGTAAGAGCGCACCAGCATCCCGGGTGACCGGGATGGCTCGGTAAACCCCACCCGAAGCAAGGCCAAGAGGCCGCACTCGTGCGGCTGCGCAGGCGCTCGAGGGCTGCTCGCCCGAGCCTGCGGGTAGGCCGCGTCAGGCACCCGGCGACGGGTGTCGCAGATGGATGGTCGCCGCCGCTGCGCCAGGCGCAGCGGAACAGAATCCGGCTTACAGGCCAACTCGTCCGCCCTAACCTCTGGCCCCCTCGGTCCGCTTGACCGATAACGGCCCTGCGGCACAGATCACCGCCGGCGGCGCGCTGAGAGAATGGATCTGGATGATCTTTAGCGTCAGGACTTCGAATCGTGACTATTAGCGTGTTCGCGCTCTTCCGGGTCGGGATAGGCCCCTCGAGCTCGCATACCGTTGGCCCGATGCGGGCCTCTGCGGAGTTCGTCGCCGACCTCGAGGCGAGGCGGATACTCGCCCACGTCGGCGCCATGGGTGTCGAGCTTTACGGATCGCTGGCAGCTACGGCGCGCGGGCATGGCACGCTGCCCGCGGTGCTGCTCGGTCTGGAGGGCTGTCGGCCGGAGACGATCGAATCCGATGAGATGGAGTCGCGGCAGGACCGGCTGCGCAGCACTGGCGAAATCTTGCTCGGCAACCGCGTGCCGATTGCCTTCTCCGAGGATGAGATCACGCTGCATCCGGAAACGGTGCTGGAATTCCACCCCAATGGCATGGCGCTGACCGCCTTCGGTGACCGCCGGAACCTGCTCCATCGCGAGACATACTTCTCGGTCGGCGGCGGATTCGTGGTGACACAGAACAAGGCCGCTTTACCGCCCCCAGAGGCCGCTGATCCGGCGATGTCTTTTTCGTCCGCGGCTGAGCTGCTCGAGCTCGCCTCGGTCATGGGCGGATCGATCAGTGACGTGATGCTGGCACACGAGTGCGGCAGCCGCAGCGCGCAGGAGGTTCGCGCCGGACTGCTGCGGCTGCGCGACGTCATGGTCGCTTGCGAACAACGTGGGATCAGCCGCTCCGGGTTACTACCCGGCCCGCTTAAGGTTCGGCGCCGCGCTGGAGATTGGTTCCGGCGTCTGCAATCCGAAGATCCACATCGTGATCCCCGCTTCGCCGAGGATTGGGTGAACCTGGTGGCCCTTGCCGTCAATGAGGAGAATGCCTCTGGTGGTCGCATCGTCACCGCGCCCACCAACGGTGCCGCCGGAATCATTCCGGCGGTGCTGCATTACGCCGTGCACTACACCGACGCTGGAGCCGCCGACCCCGACGAGGTCGCCGTGCGTTTTCTGCTCACGGCCGGCGCGATCGGGTCGATATATAAGGAGCGCGCGTCCATTTCCGGCGCCGAGGTCGGCTGCCAGGGCGAGGTCGGCTCGGCGTGTTCCATGGCAGCCGGCGGCCTCGCCGAGATCCTCGGCGGCACACCGGGACAAGTCGAGAACGCCGCAGAGATCGCGATGGAGCACAGTCTGGGGCTGACGTGCGATCCGATCGCGGGCCTGGTGCAGATACCGTGCATCGAACGCAACGCCATTTCGGCGGGAAAGGCGATTAATGCCGCCCGCATGGCGTTACGTGGCGACGGCACCCACCGGGTAAGCCTTGATGAGGTAATCGCCACCATGCGCGCGACCGGGCGCGACATGAGCTCGAAATACAAGGAGACTGCGACGGGCGGGCTGGCCGTGAATGTATCGGTGAACTACATCAATTGCTGATGATGGCTCGTTCTACCCCTGTGACCGATCCGTCGATCACCCTCAGTCGGCTGTCAGGGATTCTGGAGCCAATGAGTTCAGGCAGCGTCGGTGGCCCCGACGGAAGCAGAACCCGGCCGACCGGCCAACTCGTCCGCCCTAAGCCGATTCGCGCACACTGCGCCGCAACGACTTGAGCGCGTCGCCGAGTTGTTCCCGGCAGCGTTGGCCGAGGTCGGCCTCCCGGGCGAAGAGCACGCCGTAGGTGAAGGTGTCCTCACCGGCGGCGTGCGCGGCGGCGGCCTCCCGCAGCAGGTGGTTGCGGCTGACCACGCTGTCTTGGTGTTCACCCAGGAGTTCCTGGATGGCCTTGGCCCGCCCGGCCACCGCCAACTCGCCGGTGGCGGCGGCGACGTAGCGAAGCCGCTTGGCGGCCTTGCGGACCTGGTGCAGGGCCGCGTCGCGGTCATGGCCTTCGGCGGCCTCGGCGGCTTTGACCCGCTTCCGCAGACGCCGGTAGCCGGAGGCGATGTCGGCCTGCGGGTACCGATCCTCGCTCGAGGGGGGCGGAGCGAGCACGACGGTGTCGAGTGCGTCGAGCAGGCGGAAGTAGCGCGGTGAGCGCATCACCGTCAGCGATCTGCTCAGACCGCTCCGGTAGGCACGCAGGGCGCCGTCGACCAGCCGTTTCCGTACCCGTTCGCGGACCAGTTCCGGCGGTAGCGCGTCGAGCGCGTCGCGGTAGCGTTCGGCGAGTACCTCGGCGTCCCGCGCACCGCCCAGCACCGTGGC
>JACJWN010000022.1 GCA_020637165.1 Mycolicibacterium sp.
GATCCGGAGTTCGACGCTGTTCACCCCGGCGGCAACCTGCTGTTCCGGTCGTGTCCCGGCGGCTACCTGCACAGTGTCGTGTTATCGGCCCCTGCGTTGGACGGCGGCGCCGATGCCCTCGCGACCGCGGTGCTTCGAGCGGCTGAGGTATCTCACTTGCGGGCGGTCATGCGGATCCGCCAGGAGATCATCGACGCCGGTTTCACCCCGACACCGGAACTGCCCACGCCCGCGGACCTCGACGCCGCGGAGGCCGCGCTGCGGGACGGTTGATTCGGTTAGCGGGAGGCGTCGGCGTCGGCCGCCGGGCGCAGATTCCTGGGCGGCGGGACGGGGTGCTGTCCGAACAGCTCACGCGCCCGATGCAGCAACGCCCGCACCTCGTCGAGTTGTTGCTGCAGCAGCGACTCACCCATGCGCTCACGTTAACCGGGCGGCGTGACCGGAACAATTCACCCGCGGGGGATCTCGGCGTTGATCCGGTCCAGAAGGGCGCCGTACCGCGCGGCCTGAGGATGTGGGCCGGGCTTGCCACTGCTGACGATCCCGACCGACAGGGCGCGCTGCGGATCGGCCCATACGGCGATATTGGTCAGGCCGGTATGGCCGAAGGCGGTGGGCGCGTTCCTGCCGAAAGGTCCGAAACGCTTGGAACCCAACATGAAGCCAGTGCCCCAGCGGATCGGCGCCAGTCCGGTGGCGACGTCGGGTCGCAGCCGCCGACACTCCCGGGTGGCCGCCGCCAGGGTCTCCGGGCGCATCACCCGGACACCGTCGAGTTCACCTCCGCGGCAGAGTATCTCGGCGAAGCGGGACAGCTCGTCGGCCGTCGACACCGTGCTCGACGAGGGCACCACGCTGGTCAGAAACATCGGGGTGTTGGAGAACGGGATGATCCGCTGCATGCTCCCGCCCAGGGCCATCTTCAGGGCGGCCGCCGCGAGGGCGGGCAGTGGCTTCCCGGTGACACTGCTGGGCGCCACCAACGGGACATCGGCCTCGGCCACACCGTAATTGGTCCAGCGGAAGCCCAATGGGTCGAGGATTTCGGTGGCCAGGATCTCCCGAATGTCGCGCCCGGTGGCGGCCGAGACGATCTCGCGCACCAGTGGCCCCCAGGTGACGCCGTGGTAGATGTGCATCAGACCCGGCGGATGGATGGGTTTGAGCTGGCCGAGCTTCTCCCGGGCGTACGCGCTGTCGTTCATCCGCTTCAAATCCGGTCGTGGTCCGGTGGCCAGTGGAACCCCCGCGCTGTGGGTCATCACATGCCGGATGGTGGTGCGTTCCTTCCCGTGCCCGGTGTAGCGGGGCAGATAGTCGCAGACCCGGTCATCGAGGGAGAAGGCCTCGCGTTCAACGAGCATGTGCACCACCGTGGTGGTGATGGCCTTGGCCGCCGAGTACACGCAATACGGAGTGCTGGTGTTCACCGGCACCCGCTCGGCGTCGGGAAGATCGGCCGGACCGTTGCCGCGGGCGTGGCCGATGGCCCGGTTGAGCACTACCCGACCGTCGCGCCGGATACACACCTGGATCGCCGGGTGCATCCCGGCGGAATACCAGTGCCGCGCGGCTTCCCAGATCCGGTCGGCGGCGCCGGGTGAGAGCCCGCTGCGATGCTCCTCGCCGATGTCGGTGACGGCGTCGAGATCGGTGGGAACCCGGACGCGGCCGGACGGTGTCACGGCCGGCGGTGCAGGGTCGCGGCTAGATGGTGTTGCAGCGGCAGGCCCACCGCGCCCATCTCGAGGGTGTAGCGCATCTCGTCCCCGGCGACCCGGAATGAACGGGCCACGTCCAGAACCTCTTTGGCCGTCGCGGTGAGCCCCACTGTGGTGGACCGGGCGTGGATCATCAGCTCCGGGCCGTGGGTGGTGACGGTGCCCTCGTCGATCTCGGTGACACCGGTGGGTTGCGCGATCACTAGTTCGATGCGGCCGTGTGAGGGCATCCTGATGTAGCCGGTCTCAGCGTGCAGCGGCGATCCGTCATCGGACCGGGTCCGCTGGGAATAGGTGAGGAACGGTTTTCCGGTGTGGCCGATGTCGACCTCCTCGGTGTAGCCGAAGGGCTCGATGGTGGGGTACTCACCGGACCCTCGTCCGGACCAGTTGCCGAGTAGCGGTGCCAGTGCCGCGATGGCGGGGTGGAGATCGGGCATGGCTGCAACGCTACGTGCTGGTCGGGATCCGGTCGGCGGTCACACGCGGTCCTACGGTCTGGTGGCCAGGGTCAGCAGATCCCAGACGCCCCGTGTCCACAGCGGCCGTTGGACCCGATGCTGGTCGGCGACCACGAAACCGGCGTCGACGAACATCGACCGGAGTTGCTCGGGTGAGGGATTGCCCGCGGGCGCCGACGAACCTGAGGAGAGCCGGCGCAGCACGGCGGGCATCGGCGGGCTGATGGTTCCGACCGCCGCCAACCCGCCCGGCGCGAGCACGCGGTGGAACTCCCGCAACGCGGCCGGCTGGTCGAAGAAGTGGAACGCCGAGGTGCTCACCACCGCGTCGAGCGCGCCGTCATCGAAGGGGAGTTTTTCGGCGGGCCCTTTGAGCCAGCGGACGCGATCGGTGCGCGCCTTGGCCTGTTCGAGCATGCCGTCGGACATGTCGACCCCGTAGATCTCGTCGGGATTCAGGTCCGCCTGGATCCGAGTGGCCATGATCCCGGTCCCGCAGGCGATGTCGGCGATCCGGCGGGCACCGTGCGCCCGCAGTGCCGCAACCACTTCGTCCTGGACCGGCAGGTAGACCCAGCGCTGCAGGAATGGTAGGTCGTAAATCGGCGCGGCCAGCGTCCAGAAGCGGGTCACCGCATCGTTGAACTGCCGACCCGGTGCGCTCATGTCGATGCCTCTCCCGCCGTGGTGTGTGCCTCAACCGGAGTATGGCAGGAATCGGAGTTTGGCAGGAATCGGAGTACGGCAGGACCGCTCCCGGCCCGGGGTGAACCGGTCAGCAGAGCTGGCTGGTGCCGGTGCGGGCCAGTGCTGCGACCGCCGAGACAATGTTGGATGCGGTCGGCATCAGACCGTCGGGGTCGCAGATCCGCAGCAGGCGTATCACCTCGCGCCCGGGGACGAGGACCCAGTTCAGGGTGTTGTGCGCGCACTGATTGTGCAGTCGGTTCAGGACGGAATAGCCGGCGGCGCCGAAGAACTCCAGCCGGGACAGGTCCAGAACCAACTGCCGGTAGCCGACCAGGTTTCGGTCGATGGCGCCTTCGAGATTCGGCGCGTTGGCCGCGTCGATCTCACCGAAGGCGGCGACCAGCACGGCGTTGGCACTGAGTTCCCGCGAGCGAACCAGATCCGGCGCGGTTCCGGTGACCACCGGGCGTGGGATGAGCAGGGGATTCGCGGTGTTGGCGACAAGCATGCAGACCTCCGTCGTGTGTGACCCGCAGGGCGATCATCCGCGCGCCGCTGGATGTTTCCGGGGCCTCGCCGTGTACACAACCCGGCGCGCTGCGACGTCTCGGACGGCTGTGAACTCAACCCAACTCGAATTTATAACGAATTTCGCGGCATGGCTAGTGGCCACA
The DNA here is from genome assembly GCA_020637165.1 of Mycolicibacterium sp. Lineage (GTDB taxonomy): Bacteria > Actinomycetota > Actinomycetes > Mycobacteriales > Mycobacteriaceae > Mycobacterium. The sequence continues at coordinate 3,550 of JACJWN010000022.1, forward strand.
GACAACTCACAAGTAAACAGCTCAGGCTGGGACTTTTCTTTATAGCAAGTGGATCTAAATAACCAAATATGGAAAGCCTTGTCATTTTACACGACGGAATCAGTATTTAAGGTGGAGCAATTCTGCGGATTCCGTTGTCAGTACCGCGGGCGCTTCCGCTGGACCGGCGGCCAGTATCGTCGGAGGACACCATGACCATGCCTTACCCGCCGCAGCCCCCAGCCGTCGCGCCGACGTGTTACCGCCATCCCGATCGGCCCACCTACATCGGCTGCACCCGCTGTGGGCGGCCGGCCTGTCCGGAGTGCCTGCGCCCGGCTTCGGTCGGCCATCAATGCCTGGACTGCGTCCAGGCCGCCGCGCAGAGCATTCCGCAGGTGCGGACCCCGGCCGGGGGTGTGCTGCGCACCGGAACCCCGATCGTCACCTACACGCTGATCGCCGTCAACGTCGCGCTGTTCGTCCTACAGCAGGCATCTCCGCGTCTGCTCGGCCGGATGGCACTGATCCCGTTCGCCGTCGCCGGTGGCGATTTCTATCGCCTGCTGACTTCGGCCTTCCTGCATTACGGGTTGCTGCACCTGCTGTTCAACATGTGGGCGCTATACGTCCTCGGGCCCCCTCTCGAGGAACACCTCGGACGGTTGCGTTACGGCGTTCTGTACGGGCTGAGCGCTTTGGGCGGTTCGGTGCTCGTCTACCTCCTCTCGCCCATCAACGCGGCCACCGTGGGCGCCTCCGGGGCGATCTTCGGCCTGTTTGGAGCCACCTTCGTCGCGGCCCGACGGTTGCACCTCGACGTGCGGTGGCTCGTCACGCTCATCGCCATCAACCTGGTGATGACCTTCACCATCCCCGGGATCAGCTGGCAGGGCCACATCGGCGGTCTTGTCACCGGAGCCGCGGTGGCGGCGGCGTTCGTCTATGCGCCGCGGGCCAATCGCAACCTGGCCCAGGTCAGCGTGAGCGTCGGCTTGCTGGTCGTGTTCCTCGCGCTGATCGCCCTGCGCACCACCGCCCTGGCGGGCTGAACCTCAGAAGCGGACCAGGCTGAAGGGATAGGTGAAAGTCCCGCCGGGGGAGTTATCGCAGCCCGTTGCGAACGATGACTGCAGCGTTCCCCGCAATGTGACCGCGTCCCAGCTGTAGACGTCGCGGGTCGGGATCACCGGACCGTAGTAGACGTTGCCGCAACGCAGGCCGTCGGGCACGTCCACCGTCATCGTGTAGGTACCGCCGGTCTGACGGGCCACGGCGTACCACTGGTATGCCTTGGCGATCGGCATCGGATTCGCCGAGACGTTCGCGCATTCCTCGATGCCCTCCGGCGGGTTGCATGAACTGAACGTGAAGATCCAGGTGTGAAAGTCGTAGCGGCCTTCGACATAGGCGCTGTAATGCCCGATCCGCATTCCGGCCTGGGCCGCCGGCGCGAACCCCACCGCCGCGGCGGCAAGGGCTAACCCGCACAGGCCTGCCATCGGTCTGCGCACCGCCATCGGTTTGCGCACCGTAGGGCCTCCTTTTTGGTCCCGTCCGGCAAATCTATGCCCCGCGGCGTCTCCACCGGCGCGGAATCGGCGGCGATAGCATCGTTGCTCGGCGGCGGTTCGACTCGGAACGGGGACGGTCTGTGCAGACGGACGCGGCGGTGCCGGTGGGCACCCAGGGCAGGCCCCTGCGCGCCGGCTTGGTGATCAGTGCGCTCGGGGTGGTCTTCGGCGATATCGGAACCAGCCCGATCTACACCCTTCAGACCCTGTTCAACCCCGCAGACCCGCATCCGGTCCCGATCAACCGTGCCAACGTCTATGGCGTGGTGTCGCTGATCTTCTGGTCGGTGATGACCATCGTCACCCTGACCTATGTGCTGCTGGTGATGCGGGCCGACAACGACGGCGAGGGTGGGGTAATGGCGTTGATCACCCTGGTGCGCCGGTTGGGAGGCCGCTCCGGAGCGCGGGTCACCGCGGCGCTGGCAACCCTCGGAATCCTCGGCGCGGCACTGTTCTTCGGCGACTCCATGATCACTCCGGCGATCTCCGTGCTTTCCGCCGTCGAGGGTCTGAAGGTGATCGACCCCGGTCTCGCGGATTTCGTGGTGCCCCTCACGGTGCTGATCATCATCGGGCTCTTCTCGGTGCAGCGGCACGGCACCGCGGCGGTGGGGAAGCTTTTCGGACCGGTGATGGTCGTCTGGTTCGTGGTGATCGGAATGCTGGGCCTGCGCGGAATCGCCGGGCATCCGCAGATTTTGCGCGCGCTCTCCCCGATGTATGCGTTGGAGTTCATGGTCGGCCACTTCCACATCGCCTTCTTCGCCCTCGCTGCGGTCGTGCTCGCGGTCACCGGTGCGGAGGCGCTGTACGCCGATATGGGGCACTTCGGCCGGGCGCCGATCACTCTGGCCTGGGTGGGGCTGGTGTTGCCGGCGCTGGTGCTCAACTACTTCGGGCAGGCGGCGCTGCTGATCGGGAACCGGGACGTGGTGAACGCACCGTTCTTCATGCTCGTCCCGGGTTGGGCGCAGATACCGGTGGTCGCGCTGTCAACCGCCGCGACGGTGATCGCCTCACAGGCGGTGATCACCGGGGCCTATTCGGTGGCTTCCCAGGCCGCACAGCTCGGCTACCTGCCCCGGTTGCGGATCGCGCACACGTCGGAATCCGCCATCGGCCAGATCTATGTCCCCTGGATCAGTCGCATGCTCATGGTGGCGGTGATCGCACTGGTTCTGGCGTTCCGCAGTTCGGCGGCCCTCGGTTACGCCTACGGCATGGCGGTGACGGGGACCATGACCATCACCACGCTGCTGTTCCTCTACGTCGCCCGAGTCCGTTGGCACGCGCCGCTGTGGCTGGTGGTCCTAGGCGGCGGCGCACTGCTCACCGTGGACGTGATGTTTTTCGCGGCCAACCTGACCAAGCTGCTGCACGGTGCGTGGCTCCCGTTGCTCATCGCGCTGCTGGCCTTTACCGTCATGACCACCTGGCAGCACGGCCACGAGATCGCCATCGCCGCCCGCGAGAAGGCGGCAGGACCACTGCTGGACTTCATCGGCGGTCTCGCTGAGCGCACCCCGCGGCTGCCGCGGCTGCCGGGAACGGCGGTCTTCCTCAATCGCGGCAGGGGCTCCACACCGCTGTCCATGCGGGCCAACGTCGACCGCATTCACGTGCTCCAACAACACGTCATCATCGTCTCCGTCGACACCCTCCCGGTTCCGCGGGTGCCCGATGCCGACCGGGTCACCGTCAGCGATCTCCGTTTTCCCGACGACGGAATCGTCTATGTGGTGGCCCGGTTCGGGTACATGGAACGCCCGGATGTGCCGCGGGCGCTTCGGCTGGTCGACCCGGCACGCACTGAGGGTTCCGTCGATCTCGCCAATGCCACGTACTTCTTGTCCAGCGCCAGCTTGTCTGCCGGCCCCGAACCGACGATGGCGCGGTGGCGTAAGCGGCTGTTCATCGCGATTTCGAAGCTGACGGCCGATGCCGAGTACTTCGGGCTGCCGGTGGACCGCACGGTCATCATCGGTGCCCGGATCCAGATCTGACGTGAAAGGGTGATCTGATGCCGGAGACGACGACCTGCGCGATCATCGGCGGCGGTCCGGCGGGGATGGTGCTCGGTCTGCTGCTGGCCAGGGCGGGCGTCGAGGTCACCCTGCTGGAGAAGCACGCCGACTTCCTGCGGGACTTCCGCGGTGACACGGTGCACCCCAGCACGATGAGCCTGCTCGACGAACTCGGGCTCTGGGATCGTTTCGCGGCGTTGCCGCAGAGCCGGGTGGAGCAGGCCGCGGTCGACGTGGCGGGGCAAGCCCTTCCCGTGGTGGATTTCCGGCGGTTGCGGCAACCACACCCCTACATCGCGATGGTGCCGCAATGGGATCTGCTCACCCTGCTCGCCGAGGCGGCCGAGGCCGAACCCACCTTCACACTTCGGATGCGCCACGAGGTCACCGGACTGGTGCGGACCGGTTTCCGGGTGACCGGCCTGCGCTTCTCCGGACCCGACGGCGACGGTGAACTGGCCGCGGACCTGACGGTGGCCTGCGACGGCCGTTGGTCGCTGTGCCGCCGGGAGGTCGGCCTGGTCCCTCGTGAGTGGCCGGTTCCGTTCGACGTGTGGTGGTTCCGGCTGCCCCGCGATATGAACGCCCCGTACTCGCTGATCCCGCGGACCGCTCCGGGTCGGGTTCTGATCATGATTCCGCGGGAGGGCTACTTCCAGATCGCCTACCTGATCCCGAAGGGGGCCGACGCCGAATTGCGCACCCGCGGTCTGGCGGCCTTCCGCGCCGAGGTCGCCGGTCTGGCGCCCGAGGCCGACGTGTCCGGGCTGACGTCCTGGGAGGACGTGAAGTTTCTCGACGCACGGCTCAACCGGCTCAAGCGCTGGCATGTCGAGGGCCTGCTGTGCATCGGGGATGCCGCCCACGCGATGTCGCCGGTCGGGGGAGTGGGGATCAACATCGCCGTGCAGGACGCCGTCGGCGCGGCGACGCTGTTGGCCGAACCGCTGCGGCGGGGAACCTTGACGTCCCGCGATCTCGCCGCTGTCCGGCGCCGTCGGCTCCCTCCCGCCGCGGTGACCCAGGCGATCCAGCGGCTACTGCATCGTCGCCTGATCGCGCCGATCCTCCACGGCCGCGTCGCGGAGCCCCCGCCGACACTGGTCGCCCTGGTGCGGAGGCTGCCCTGGCTGGCCGTCGTGCCGGCTTATGTCATCGGGGTCGGCGTCCGGCCCGAGCATGCGCCGCCGTTCGCGCGCCGGTAAGGGGGGATCGGTCAGCCGGTGACGGTGAACCCGGCCAGCCAGTCCGCGTGCATCTCCCCGCCGATGGTGACCCGCCATTGGTAGCGCTCGCCGACCTTGAGCTGCAGTGGCGGGATGGTGGCGATGAACGGGATGGTCACCGGTGTGCCCTCCGGGTGGATCGGATGGCGCCGCGCATTGATCACGCTCTGTTCGGTCTGGGCCACCCGTGCGCCGTCTCCGTCGACGAGTTCGGCGCGGATCGGGAACTCGCGGCCGGTTTCCGACCACTCGACCTCGACGAAGACGATCAGCACGTGCTGTTCGGTCGGGGTGGGGCTGGTGGTCCAACCCAGCCCGAGCGCGTGCAGGGTGCCGTTGTTGTCCAGGTGCCCGCTGTGCGCGAGAAGGACTATTGCTCGCATCGGAATTCGGCCGCCAGGGCCTTCTTGTCGATCTTCTCGGTGCCGACCGTCGGTAGCGGATCGGTACGCACACGCCAGCGGGTGGGGACGGCGAAGTAGGCGACTTCCCGGGCCATGTGCCGGGCGAGGTCGTCCTCGGTGGGAACCGGGCCCCCCGCCCGGTAGACGACGACAGCGGCGAGTTCCTCTCCGAGGTCGGGGTGTGGAATTCCGACGGCGGCCGCCTCGATGACGTCGGGGTGGCGCATTAGTGCCGCCTCCACATGCGGGCAGGCGATGTTCTCCCCGCCCCGGATCACCATGTCCTTGCTGCGGCCGTCGATGAACAGATAGCCCTCGTCGTTGAGGTGGCCGAGATCGCCGCTGCGCAGCCACCCCTGGGCGTCCACCGGGCCGTCCTGCACGCCGAGGTAGCCGAGCATGACAGTGGGGCTGCGAACCAGGATCTCGCCGGAACCGTCGTCATCGGATTCGTCGATGCGCAGCTCGACGGTGGGTAGTGGCCGGCCCACCGTCGTCGGGAAGCGGTGCAGATCCGCGCCGGTTGCGACGGTAAAAAAACCTCCTCCTTCGGTCATGCCCCACATGTTGACCATGCCGCGGCCCTTCAACTGGGGCAGACGCCGGGCCAGCCGTTCCAGCAGCACCGGCGGTACAGGCGCGCCGCCGAGGGGGAAGGACCGCAGGCTGGACAGGTCATGGGAGTCGAAGTCGGTGTGTTCGAGGAGTCGCGCCGCCATGGTCGGTACCGCACCCCAGCGCTGGACGCGCTCGGATTCGATCAGGGCGAGCACCTCGGCGGGGTCGTAGCGGCCGACGTTGAAGACGATCCGGCCGCCGGTGATCGTCTGGGTGAGCAGCGTCGCAAAGGCGCCGATGTGAAACAGCGGGGTGGAGATCAGGTTCACGGCCTGGGCGCCGTCGGCCGGGATCAGATGGGGCAGTTGGCCGGAGCGCGCCAGGACGTTCTGCTGGTTGGCCACCACCGAGCGGAACCCGAGTTCAACCGCCTTGGGCATGCCGGTGCTTCCGGAGGTGAACAGGATGACGGCGGGATCGTCCTCCTCGGTTGGCCCGGGTATCTCCGGCGGTGCCGATCCCGAATCGGCGAAGCACCCGCCCAGACCCGCGATGTTCAGGATCGCCGCGTCAGGGGGTGTGCCGGCGACGAGATCGGGTGCGTCGGTGATGACGGCCCGAGGTTCGGTGAGCGCCGTCGAATGCTTCGCCTCCGGGTGGCTCCACCAACGGTTGCCGAGCACCGGAACCGCTCCGGCCGACCAGATCGCCCACAGTGCCAGCACCCACTCGGGGCCGTTGTAGGCCAGCAGCATCACCCGATCGCCGGGTGCGATCCCCAACGGCTGCAACCGTTTCCGAGCAGCCGCCACGGCGCCGAAGAAATGTCCGAAGTCGATTCGGCGATCGCCGTGGACCAGGAAGGTGCGCGGTGCCCAACGTTCGACGCCGAACAGGAATTCGGCGAAGGTTCTCGGGCGCTGCGGGTAGAGCAGGCTGGGGTGGCCGCCGTAACTGCCGGCGCGGACCTCATCACCCCATGGGGACTGCACAGTCGGCGATTTTAGGCCTCGGGCCGCGGCCCGGCGCTGGCCCGGCCTTCGGAGGCATCTCGATGATGGTTGTCCACAGTTGGGGCTGTGTCCACAGACTGCGGTTGGTGGGGTGATTCCGTCGGTCCGCCGCCATAGGATTCGAACATGCTTTCGAGTTCGGTGGACGGGGCGGTCACTCAGATAGAAGCGGCCCTCGATGCGCTCGACACCACCGACCTCAGCGCCCTGAACGCCGACGAACTGATCCGCCTGGCCGGCCGGTATGAAACCCTGGCCCGCCGCCACGCCGTCCTCGCCGCCGACATTGCCCTGGAAACCGGTCGCCGCGAGGCCGCCGAGGTCGGTGGAGCGCCGCTGAAGGTACTGGCCGACTGGCTACGCATCACCCCCGCCCACGCCCGTCGCCGTGCCGCCCTGGCCGAACCGCTGGCCGCACGCCGCACCCTCGACGGCCAACCCCTGCCCCCACGACGCCCCGCCACCGCCGAAGCCTGGCGCGCCGGACACCTCGACACCGAACACTTGCGCGTCATCGACCGCTTCTTCGCCGAACTGCCCGCCTACGTCGGCCCTGCCGAGCGTGAACACGCCGAATCCGTCCTCGCCGGCCACGCCCGCGAACTTCGCCCCGATCAACTGGCTGTCCTGGCCGCCAAACTCGCCGCCATCCTCAACCCCGACGGGACGTTCAGCGACGCCGACCGCGCGGCGCGGCGCGGGTTT
>JACJWN010000023.1 GCA_020637165.1 Mycolicibacterium sp.
CCGTGCTGGTCGACAACACCGTGCAAGCCCTCTCCCCGTTCGACGTGGCGAACCCGGCGGTCGGGCTGCTCGACCCCGCGCTGCTGGGCGCCGTCCAGCGGGCCGCGACCGCGGCGGCGGCCGACGGTGTCGCGATGACGATCACCTCCGGGTGGCGCTCGGCGCAGTTTCAGCAGCAATTGCTCGACGACGCCGTGGCCACCTACGGAAGCCTGGCCGCCGCGCGCCAGTACGTGCAGACCCCGGAAGGCTCCCGGCATGTGCTGGGCCAGGCCGTCGATATCGGCGGGCCGCAGGCCGACCAGTGGCTGATGACCAACGGCGCCCGCTACGGACTGTGCCGGACCTACGCCAACGAGCCCTGGCATTTCGAGCTCACCGCCGACCCGGCGGGCCGCTGCCCGCCGATGCTGCCCAGTGCGGCAGGCTGACGTCATGGCCGCTCAGCCCGATTACATCGACTTCCACTTCGACGTGATGTGCCCCTTCGCCTACCAGACCTCCCGCTGGATCCGCGAGGTGCGGGATCTCACCGGGTTGCAGGTGAACTGGCGGTTCTTCAGCCTCGAGGAGATCAACCGCGCCGAGGGCAAGAAACACCCCTGGGAGCGGCAGTGGTCCTACGGCTGGTCGATGATGCGGATCGGCGCACTGCTGCGGCGCCGCTCGATGGCCGATGTCGACGCCTGGTACGAGCGAGCCGCGCGGGCGCTGCACGTCGAGGGGCACAAACCGCACGATCCGGGCGTCGCCAGGCACCTGCTAGGGGAGCTGGGCCTCGACCCTGGTCTGGTCGATGAGGCGATCGGCGACCCCAGCACCGGCGACGAGGTGCTGGCCGATCATCGGCGGGTGGTCGATGCCGGCGGCTACGGTGTGCCGACGCTGTTCTTCCCGGACGGCCAGTGCCTGTTCGGGCCGGTGCTCATCGACCCGCCGAGCGGGGACGCCGCCCTTCGGCTCTGGGACGCCGTGCTGGCCTGGACGGAGTTCCCGCACCTCTACGAACTCCAGCGCCCGAAGGCCCCCGCCGACGAGCAGGCGATCGTCGAGACACTGCGGCCGTACCTAGAGGCCCGCGACTGGGTGTCGATCAACCGCGGCGAGGTCATTAACTTTCCCGCTGAGTGAGGAACCTCGCAATAAAGGTGCGAGTGGACCCCCGTCGTGGGCCCTCACTCTGCAGCGTGGGCCGCAAGCGGGTGCTCAAGCAGGCGGCGGCGGGGGAGCGGGCGCCCCAGCCGGCGCCGGGATCTTGGCGTAGCTGCGCAGCGTCGACGGCGCGGCGCTCACCTCGCCCGCGCTCGGCAGTGGACGCCCCGGCGACGGGTCCCAGTCGGTGTCGACGAGGCGGCGCTGCACCCCGACGGCCAGGGCCAGCAGCCCCGCGCCGATAGCCAGCATGGCGATCACGCCCCAGACCGGGCCGAGCTTGGCGGCGTTGCCGAGAAGGATTCCATACCAGCCGAAGTCGGCATCGCCGAAGGTGGTGTTCTGCGACCCGAAGGATCCGAGTACGCGGACCAGCAGGGCCGGCAGGAACGTGATGATCAGACCGTTGACGAACCCGCCGGCGACCGCACCGCGCCGGCCGCCGGTGGCGTTGCCGTACACCCCGGCGGCGCCGCCGGTGAAGAAGTGCGGAACCAGTCCCGGCAGCACCAGCACAAGTCCGAACGCCGGTCCCAGCCACAGCGACAGCACGGCGAGGCCGATCAGCCCGCCGACGAAACTGGACACGAACCCGATCAGCACCGCGTTCTGGGCGTAGGGGAACACGATCGGGGCGTCGAGGGCGGGCACCGCGCCCGGCACCATCCGCTCGGCGATGCCCTGGAAGGCCGGAACGAGTTCACCAAGGATGGTGCGCACGCCGAACAGGATCACCGCGACGGCCACCCCGAAACTCAGGCCCTGGGTCACACCCATCATCAGGTAGTTGCCGACGTCAGTGGCCGCGCCGGCACCCGATTCGTCGGCGAACGCTTCAAAGGCCGTTCCGCCGCCGGCCTTGGCCAGGTAGATCAGCGACACCGCCAGGTACATCAGCACCATCGACAGGGCGGTGGCCACCATCGAATCGCGCAGGAAGCGAAGTCCCTCAGGCAGTTTCAAGTCCTCGGTGGAACGGCTCTTGGATCCGCCGGTGAACCGCCCGGTGATTCCGGCCGCGATATAGCCCAGCGTGCCGAAATGCCCGATCGCGATGCTGTCGTCGCCGGTGATCCGTTTGGTCCACGGTTGGGAGATGGCCGGCAGCGACACCATCACGATGCCGAGCAGAAGGCCGCCGACGGCCACCACGGTGGCCCCCGGCAGCCCTGCGGTGGCCAGCACGATGGTCAGTAGGGTGGCCATGAACAGGGTGTGATGGCCGGTGAGGAAGACGTAGTGCAGCGGGGTGAACCGAGCCAGCAGCAAGCTGATCGCGAATCCGAGGATCATTAGCCAGGCGACCTGGGCGCCAAACTCGTTCTGCGCGATGCCGACGATGGCCTCGTTGGTGGGCACTACGCCCTGGGTGCCGGCCGCGCCCTGGATCATGACGCCGAGGGGTCGCAGCGAGGCGACCACCAGAGTGGCGCCCGCGCCGATGAGCAGGAAGCCCAGGGTCGCCTTCAGAGCCCCGCCGATGACCTGGCCGGTGCTCTTGCGCAGCGCGATCAGGCCGACGGCGGTGATGATGCCGATGAGATAGGCCGGAACGGCGAGGATCTCGTTGACCACGAACTCCGCGATGCCGACGAGCCAATTCATGGATGTCCCCTAGACGTCGTAGGAATCGCGCAGCGCGGTGTCGATCTCCCGGGTCGAGGTGAAGTTCTCGATGACCTTCACCGGCACGCCGACATCGCCGAGGGTCTTGGCGATCTCGCCGGAGGTCATGATCAGGTCGGCCTCCTTGGCGCGGCCCTTGGCCGAGATGGTGTCGGTGGCCTCGACGGTGATGAACGGTGCCCAGCCCCAGGTGCCCAGAACCTGCTCGAGGGTGTTCTTGAGAAACAGGCTGGTGCCGAGGCCGTTGCCGCACACGGTGAGGATCAGATTGGTGGTCCTCGCCGGGGCGGCGGACTGGGCCGTCGCCCCGGTGCCGCCGAGGATCCCCAGTACGTCGGCGGGCCTGGCGGCGGAATCCAGGGCGGCCCGCTTGTTGGGGTTGCCGACCACCTTCGCCAGCTCGGCCATCGCCGCGGCGTGCGCGCCGTCGTCGGTGGCGGCCAGCGCGACCACCAGCGTGACCGGGTCATTGGTCTTGTGGCCGAAGGCAACCGGCCGGGCCAGCCGCACCCAGGACATTCCGGTGCGGTGCACGGCCTCGCTGGGCCGGGCATGCGCGAAGGCGAATCCCGGCGCCACCACGATGTAGGGGCCGTTGATCTCGACGTTGTCGATCATCGACCCGGTGTAGGCCGGACCGGCGATGCCGGCCCGCTCGAGCAGCCCGCCGGCGGCGAGCACGGCCTCCTCCCAAGTCGCCGCCGGCACGTCCAGGGCGATGCAGTCCTGCGCGAGAAGCCCGGTCAGACCCGCCATGGGCCGGACCCTAACACCGAACCCCCGTCGAGTGAGGAGCCTTGCAGACGTTGTGCGAGTGGAAGCCTGCGTTGCTCCTCAGTCGGCGCCAGGAGAGCGCAATCGGCGGGCGACATCGCCGTAGCGCTGTAAACGCTCCGGCCCGGTGAGCGCGTTGTAGACGACGATGCGGGAGGCGATACCGCCGTATTTCGCGGTCAGGGCGTCGGCCAGTCCGTCCCAGGTGGACTCGGTGGCGAACGCGGCGAGGTGCTCGTCGGTGATCTGAGCGGCCATGCCCGCGAAGTCCCCAGCCTTCTGCTTCTCCCGGATCCGGGCGGTGGTGCCCTCGAAACCGGCCTCGTCGAAGATGAACGCGTAGTTCGGCGTGGAGCCGTAGAAGCTCATGGACGCCCGCACCAACTCGCGTTCGGCGTCCCGCTCGGCGTCGGTGTCACCGGTGATGGTCAGCACCGGGACGATGACGTCGAGCTCGGCTGGAGAACGCCCGGCGCGGGCCGCACCCTCGGCCACCTGCGGTAAGACGTGGCGTCGCAGGTAGCCCGGTTCGCCGAGCGGATGAATGTGCACACCGTCGGCCACCTCACCGGCCATCCGCAGCATCCAGGGGTTGACCGCCGCGATGTCGACCTTCGGGTCGGGGGCCTCGATCGGCCCGGCGCTCCACTGCGGGGTGATGAAATCCAGGTCGTAGAACTCGCCGTGGTGGTCGAGGCGGCCGGACCGAAACGCCGAGAAGCAGGCCTTCACCGCCAGCACGTAGTCGCGCAGCCGGGGTCCGGGCCGATCGAAGGGCACGCCGTAGCGGCGTACAACATGGGTTCGGACCTGGGTTCCCAGCCCCAGCCGGAACCTCCCACCGGTTGCCTCCTGCAGCTCCCACGCGGTGGCGGCAGTGACGAACGGGCTGCGCGGAAAGGCGACCGCCACCCCGGTGGACAGCTCCAGGCCCGGCGCGGCCTGCGATGCCACCGCGGCGTTGAGATAGGCGGTGCGGCCGGTTTCGGTGAACAGCAGGCCGGAGAACCCGGCGTCGCGGACCTGGGCGGCAATGGCGCCGATGCGGCCCAGCGGCTGCGGAATCGTCATCGCGTCGACGTGCACGGGGCCAACTTACGCCCGTGCCGGGGGTAACTTCAGGTGGTGCGAGCGGGGACCCTGAAACGGCGGAGCCTGAGACGGCGAGCCCAGGAACGGCGGACCCTGGGTCCGTCGGCGATGCTCGCCGTCATTCTCTGCCTGCTGTCCGCCCCGGCCGCCCCGGCAGCGCCGGCCGAAGCCCCCGCCGACACGCTGGCGACGCTGGACACCCTGCCGGTCAAGGGGCGGGCGCCCAAGACCGGCTATGACCGCGACCTGTTCGGCCAGCGGTGGACCGACGACGTCGCGGTGGACTACGGGTACAACGGGTGCGACACCCGCAATGACATCCTGCGCCGCGATCTGGTCGACGTGGTGATCAAGCCCGGCTCCAACGGGTGCGCCGTGCTCAGCGGCGTGCTTGAGGACCCCTACACCGGAACGGTCGTCGAGTTCCTGCGCGGCCCTGGGACATCGGCGGAGGTGCAGATCGACCATGTGGTCGCGCTGTCGGACGCCTGGCAGAAGGGCGCCCAGCAGTGGGACGAGATCACCCGTCGCAACTTCGCCAACGATCCGGCCAACCTGCAGGCCACCATCGGATGGGTTAACCAGGAGAAGGGCGATGGCGACGCGGCCACCTGGTTGCCGCCGAACAAGTCCTACCGGTGCACCTACGTCACCCGCATCGTCGATGTCAAGGCGGCCTACGGGCTGTGGGTCACCCCGGCCGAACACGATGCGATCGCGCGGGTTCTCGCGGACTGCTGACCGCTAGACCGGGGCGGTGACTCCGCGCAGCACCAGGCTGTAGAGGTCCTGACGCTGTCCGGCCTGTCCGGTGCCGTCATCGGAGATCAGCAGCACGCCGTAGGTTCCATCGGCGAGTCGGGGCCCCAGCGTGATGCCTTCGAAGTTGCTGGCCAGGAACACGCTCTGCCAGAGCAGGTTCTTGCCGACCGGGGTGAACCCGCCGGCGCTCAGACTCGGCAGCGCCGAGACGTCCGAGGCGGCGGTGAGGTCGAGTTCGTAGATCCGGGACCGGAAATACGGCAGGTAGCCGCCGAGTTCGCGCTCCAGGGACAACAACCGGCCATCCGGCAGCGCCAGTAGGTCGACCAGACCGCTGCGCTCGACGGTGATGAACGGCGACATCGCGGTGATCGGATCGGTCCGGTAGGCGAACTGCACTGCGGGGGCGAGGTCCTCGCCGGTGAATTGCTGAATCCGCACCCAGGATCCCGAGGCCGTGCTGGACTGCGGGCCGTCGGACTTCAGCGCCTCTTCATTGGCCGCCCACAGCATCCCGGCGCCGTAGGTCAGCGCCTCAAGGCCCATGTTGTTCGCGACGTTGGCAGGACGGTAGATCTGCGGTACCGCGACCTCGCCCACCTTGTCGCCGGTGGTCAGGCTGAATTCGCTGATGGTGGAGGATATTTCGTCGGACACCCACGCCGTGCCGCGGTCGGGTGCCATGGCGATGCCCTCGGAGTCGGGGCCCAGGGCAGGGGCACTGATGCCGGCACTCACCACGCCGGTGTTAACCCAGCCGAAACCCGCAGCCAACTCGGTGGTCAGCTGCCAGATCGCCGGCGCACCGTCGTCGCCCACCGCGTAGTAGGTGCTGCCGCCGGCGTGGGCGATCCCGCTGAGTTCAGCGGCGCCGGTGTTGCCGCTGTCGAGCGGGTAGAGACCCTGTCCGGTGGGCGTCAGCATCAATCTGTTCTGTGCGGCAACGGCTTTGGACACCGCAGCGCCCGCGCCGCCGCGGTGAGCCCCAACCGGGGATTCCGTCCGAACCGGGGACTGGCTGCGGGCGCCGGCCGCCCGCGCCACCGGTCGCTTTACGGCTGTGCCCGAATGGCCGGGATCAGACCGGGACGCCCGCTGCGGGGCCTGCGCCGAACCGCCGGTGTCCTCGCTGCTCGCCCACGCCGCCGGGGCGGCGGCGATGGCGGCACCGGCGCCCAGTGCCACTGCGAGGCCACCGAGACGGCCAGCGGTGCGGCCGATGCCGCTCACCTAGACCAGCGTGGTCTGCATCGAGGACAGGTCGGTCTGCATCAAGACGACGTTGTAGTTGCTCCAGATCGACATGTTCCAGTACAGGTTGGCCACGTCCGGGTCGCCGTTGGCGTCGGTGAGATCACCGGTGCCAGACAACGGATGGATCATCGGCGCGTAGAGGCCCGGGTACTGCAGTGACGTGGCGATGGTGACTGGATCCGACCAGGGTCCCTCAGGGGTGTCGGCGGTACGCAGGATGACGTTGTTGAGCCCGTTGCCGTAGAGCACCACGTATTTGTCCAGGTACTCGTTGTACTGGATGGACATCTCGCTGACGTTGCCGCCGGTCTTGGCGCCGGTCAGCCCGGCGAACCAGCCGCCGAAGAAGTTCGGGTTGTTGGCCAGGTCGACGATGCAGCCGAACAGTCCGGCCGAATTGGGGGAGTCGCCGAGCACCGGGGCGGCGACGGCCGGGTTGTCGCGCACCCAGGTGGTGCCGTCCCAGTAGTCGTACTGGCTCAGATCGGTGATCGCACCCTCGGGCACCCGAGAGAGGAAGGCCGAGCCGGCCCGGCCGGACGGGGTGCCGAAGGCGTAGATGTAGCGGGTTTCCCCTGGGGCGACCTTGCTCTCCGGCTCCAGCACATAGGCCATCTGCTGGAAGTTCTGGTCACCGGCCCGGTAACGGGTCGAGGAGCGGAACCAGCCCGCCGAGCGCACCGTCGAGGTCTGCAGCACCCACTTGTCGGTCACCGGGTCATACTCCGAGACCGCCGAGTAGTTGGTGGTCCAGCGTCCCGGGGTGTCCCAGGACTTGACCGACATGTACGAGACGTAGTTGGTGGCGTCGGCGTACACCGCCGATGTCGGGATGTTGGTGACTTCCGAGCCGATGAAGAACACCTGATTACGTGCGGCCGGGATGAACTGGTAGGCGGGACCGGTGTTGATCAGGCTCAGGCCGTCGTAGAGCTCAGTGTCATCGCTGAGCAGCAGGACGTTGGAGCGCCAGTCGCCGGTCATGTTGCGACCGCTGAAGGTGTCGCCGAAGGCCAGCTGGGTCAGGCCGTTGTCGCCGTTGAACCACATGATGCCGAGGTCGGTGCCGTAGACATTGGCCCAGTTGGTGTTGTTGGTCTGGGTCCAGTTCCACCCCGGGTAGGCGGTGTTGCTCTGGCCGGTCACCCAGCCGAGGGGGGCCGAGCCGAGGTTGGTCGGTGTGGTGGTGAGCGTGCCGGAGACGGCGGCGGTGGGTGCCGCCGACGCCCGGGAGCCGACCCGGCCGATCTGGCCGCGGCTGTAGGCCAGCAACGCCCACAGCGCCGCGGCGTCGGCCGGGTTGTCCGTTGTCGTGGCGGCCGACGCCGGGTCCGGGCCGACCGCGGCCAGCAGCCGCGAGGAGGCCCGCATCGCCCGGGCCGGAACGGGCTTGGGGGCGGCGGCCACCGGCACCGCGGCGGCGACGGGCTCCGACAGCGTGTCGGCCACCGCGGTCGCGACGGCGGCGGGTTGGACCGTCGGTAGGGGTACCACGGGGTCCGAGACCGGCACCGCCGCCGAGGCGGTCGGCACGGCCGCCGGCTTGGGCACTGCCACCGTTACCGCCGCGGCGGGCAGGGGTGCGGGGTTCTTGGCGGTCGGCGCGTCGTCGATCGCCGCCGACAACCCGGCGGGCAGTTTCACGGCGGTGGCGGAAGCGGCCGCAGTACGAGACGATGACGAGGTCCGAGGGGCCTTCGAGGCGGAAGCGTCGGTTCGTGCGACACCGGCGGCGGCCCCGCGGGTGGCCGCACCTCGAGTCGCGCGGCCGGCGGCCGGTGTACCGGTTTTCGAGGGGCCGGCAGTGGCTTGTTGCGAGGAGTCCGGCCCGCTGGATTCGGCGGTGTCGGCCCAGGCGACACCGGTGCCGAAGGCCACCGCGGCCCCCACGCCGAGGGTCGCCGCCAGCGTCCCGATCCGGCCGACGCTCGCGGCGGCTTTCCGGTTCGCGGGCGTCTGGGTGAAATCAGGTGGGGCCGAACTCATGAAAAACTCCTGCCTGTGGCGGGCGTCGGGGTCACCGCATCCGGCAAACGCCCAGCGTCAGCGACCCGGCAACGGGCTTATCCGAACTGTACTCAGTTCCACCACAGATCCTCCACAGCCGTGGCCGAATCGTTTCACAGGGCAGCGCTGTCCGGGCAAACGGAATCCCCGGCGAAAACGGGGGCGCTAGCGGGACGTCAGCAGTTCGGCCATCTTGCCGATGACGCCCTGGAGGGCCTTGAACGGCCGGATCATCACCTTCACCGAGGTGATCTCGCCATCCTCGTTCCAATGGATCATGTCGATGCCTTCCACGGAGAGCCCGTCGACTTCGGCGGCGAAGTGCAGCACCGCCGAGTTGTCGCCGAACCACTTCTCCACGTAGTGGAAACCCGTCCCGGAGAACATCCGCTCGGCGGCCCGCAGATAGGCCGCCGTCAGGGCACGGCCGCGTTGGGGCGCGAACACCGCGGGGGAGTAGAACACCGCATCCTCGGCGAGCATGTCGTCGAGTTCTCCCGCCTGCCCGCTCTCGATGACCCGCAGCCAGCGCTCGATGACCGGAGGCGTCACGGTCGCGCCCCCGCTCACCAGTTCCACACCGACATGTCGCCCGCCGGGTACTGCTCACAGATATCGGTGGTGTTGGCGGCCACGCCCTTGTTGTTGAAGAACAGTTTGGCGTGGTTGGGCCACTGGAACACCAGCGGATCCGAGTAGATGTTGGTGGCCATCTCCTCCGACCAGGCCCGGCGCTCCGCCGGGGTCTTGGCGTAGAAGTCGTGGATGTAATCCTGCGAGGCCTGCTGGATCTGCGGCGACTTGTTGTTGTAGTCGATCATGTAACGCTCGTAGTAGATCGGCTCCACGTCGCGCGCGGCGGCCATGATCTGCTCGGCGGTGCAGGTCGTGATGATCATGCGGTGCGGGATCGGGTAGTCGTCGGTGGCGTCGGCCGCGGCCGACCCCGCCGAGAAGGCTGACCACAACACCGCCGTCAACGCCATCGTCGTCCCAGCCCGTCGGGCATGTTTGCGCATGACTGCCATTATGTGCCTCCCCGTGCGGCCCAGCTGACGGTGGGGCCTCCCGCTAGGAGAAGTCGGCGATGTGACCGCGCACCTCCATGGTGGTGACCATCTCCCCGGTCTTTCCGGCCATGTCGTGGGAGATGGATCATCGATGCCTACATCGACTCCAGCTGATCAACGGTGGCCCGCCATCGACGGCATGTTTAATTGTCTCAATTCAAAACCCGACGCACGAG
>JACJWN010000024.1 GCA_020637165.1 Mycolicibacterium sp.
GCCGAGATGACAATGGCCGAGCCCCCCGCAACCGCCGGGGGCGAGGCCGACACGGCCCGATTCCGCGCATTCCCCGAACTCGACTCCCCCGGCGAGGTGCGGGAGGGTGACCGTTTCACCCTCGTGGCACGGTTCACGACCCAGCCACCCAGTGCGGAGCCGTCGGCGCAGCCGGTCATCCTGGCATCAGCACCGCCGCAGCTCACCTTCGTCGTGCAGGTGGGCGGGTTCGGTTTCTCGTTCCCGGAGGGGATCCGGCGCGAACTGACCGTCGACCGTGATGCACCGGGCGGGCCGGTGGCGGAGTTCGCCGTGGTGGCCGGTGACGTCAACGTCCGCGCCACCCGCACCCTTGAGGTCTCGTTCGAGTACGCCGGGGAGCTGTGCGGGCTCGCGTGGCGCGATGTGCAGGTGGTCGCGGTCCAGGAGCCGGCCCCGGTGCCACTGTCCGGAGCGACGTCCGGCGGCACTGGGGTGAACCTCGGCGCGGACACCGCCCCGAACTTGACCGTCGTCATCCGCAGCGAGCCCGGGTCCGCAGAACTCGAATGGCTCTTCCACCCCCGGGAGGACATCGAGCGGCCCTCGCAACGCGTGACGACCACGCTGGAGGCGCCGTCGGCCGAAGCCTTCGCCGTACAGCTGATGGCACAACTGCCCGCCGCCAAGGACGCCGTGTCACTGCCATTGACCGTCCGCGGCATGGGCAAGCTGGTCAACCGGGTGATCCCCGACGACTTCTGGGCGATGGTCGAGGCGACGTGGAAGGCCACGCCGACAGACCAGATCCCCTCGCTGCTGCTGACCACCAGCGAACCGTTCGTGCCCTGGGAACTGGCGTGGGTCGACGACGAGGTGATCGACCCGGCGCTGCTGCCGGCAGGGGTGACTGAAGGTCCCCTGGGCAGCCTGTGGCGGGTCGGGCGCTGGGTGCCACCGGTGCGGCGCCGGCGCGGGCCGGACCGCCCTGCCGTGCCGCCGACCACCACGGTGACAGCTGATGCGGTGGCGGTCGTGATCGGGGACTACGCGGCGGACACCAAGATCCGCAGCCTGCCGCACGCGGTGGAGGAGGGCAAGGCGATCGCGCTGCGCTACGCCGGGCTTCCGCTGAGCGTCAGCGAAGGGGATGTGGACCGGCTGATGACCGGCGCGCTCGAACGCGACGGCGTGGCGTACGCGCCGACGGTGGTGCACTTTGCCAGTCACGGCCAGGTCAGCACCCAGCAGCAGCAGTACACCGGGATCCTTCTGTCCGGAGGCCGGCGTCTGGATCTACTCACGGTCGAGGGCAGCCTGCTGGGCGAGTCCAGCGCACCGTTCGTCTTCCTCAACGCCTGCCAGGTGGGGACGGCGAGCACGGTGTTGTCCACATACGGCGGGCTGGCGGGGGCGTTCCTCGGCACGGGTTGTCGGGGGTTCCTGGCACCGTTGTGGAATGTCGATGACGAGGTGGCCAAGGGCATCGCCCTGGACTTCTACCAGGCGACGCTGGGCGACGGACTGTCCGTCGGCGAGGCCGTCCGGCGGATCCGCGCGGGCTTCGGCAGCGGGCAGGCCGGCACAGCGACCCCCCTGGCCTACGTCTTCTACGGGCACCCCGACCTGCACCTGAGCAGACAACAACCAGGAGGTGGTTCCTGATGGCGGACCTCGACGGCAGTGGCATCCCGGTCGATCTGGGCAGTGGAGTCACACTGGTCGCCCCCGGGCTGATGGGTACCGCCGAGCGCGCCCCGGAAATGCTCGGTGGGCGTGCCGACGAACCCCCGCCGGCGACCCCGGGCCTCACGGACGCACTGTCCGCGGCGGGCCTGGAACAGGTGCACGGCGTTCAGATCGCTGCGACCGAAGTGCCCGCGATCGGCCCAGACGTACGCGGGCCGCACGACGAGGGCCTCATGCTGCTACAGGTGCCCGACCTCGGCCCGGAGTCCCCACAGGTGCTTCTCCAGGTCGACGAGGCCGGCGTCGCGACCTGGCACTTCCCGCAACCCGCGACGGCCGCGGCTCCCGGGACGCTGGAGTTCACCATGCCCCGCGAGGTCGCCACCGCACCGATCGAGGGGGCGTCAGACGACCGTGGGCTCGCGGCGATGATCGGACGCAAACTGCTGTCGGTGCTGGTGTTCCCGGCTCTGGAAGCCGGGGTGGGCCTGCTCGCCCGGGTCCTCGCCGAGAAGTACGAGAAGTCGTCGCGGCCGTACCGATTGCGCACGTTCGCGCCAGGTGAGACGCGTACGGCCGGGGCCGGGAACCTGGCCGACCGCGGCTGGGACGGGATCAACGGTCGGACGCTCCTATTCGTCCATGGCACGTTCGCCACCAGTCACGGCACCTTCTCCGGCCTCTCCGACGACGTCATCGGCGGGCTGTGGCACGCGTACGACGGCCGGGTGCTCGCCTTCGACCACCCGAGCCTGCACGTGACCCCACAGCAGAACGCCGCGGAACTCATGGCCATGATCCCGCCGGAGCGCAGGCTCGAGGTCGACATCGTGTCGCACAGTCGCGGTGGGCTGGTCGCGCGCGCGCTGGCCGACGCGGCAGCCGCCCCCGACTCGCCGCTGCGGGTGCGCAGCACGGTGTTCGTCGCGGCTCCCAACGGGGGCACACCACTGGCCGACGACGCGCACATCAAGGCGTTCATCGACCGCATGACCACGATGCTCAACTTGATCCCGGACGGTCCGTTGTCGTTGCCGGCCGACATCCTCGGCGGGGTGCTCGACGTGGTCAAGATCCTCGCGGCCGGTGCCGTCGAGGGGCTCCCCGGCCTGCGTGCGATGGACCCGACGGACCCCGGTCTGAAGACTCTGGGCGCGGACGCGGCGCCGGACATCGCGCGCTACGCCATCGACGTCGAGTTCGAGCCGACCGGCAGCCTGCTCTCCCTGGTGAGGGTGAAGGATGCCGCCGTCGACCTGGTCTTCGGGCAGAGGGCCAACGACATGGTGGTCCCGACCGATGGCGCCGCCGGCGCATCCGGGCTGCCGGGATTCCCGATACCCACGGAGCAGCGACTGGCCTTCGGTCGCAGCGACACGGTGTGGCACTGCGCCTTCTTCTCCCAGCAGCGCACCGCCGACCATCTGCGGCGCTGGTGCCGCCCCGACCAGTGAGGACGACATGGACTTGATGCCGCTGTACCAGGCAGTCGCCGGTGGTGAACTTCAGCAGGCGCTCGACGCGGATCCCGACCTCGTTCAGGAGGCTACCGCCGAGCAGGCGCACGCCGACTTCCTCGGCGCCAACCAGGCGGGGCGGCCGGACATCGCCTACCTCGCGGCAACGACCGCGGCCTTCATCCATCTGCGCCTCGGGCAACGCGAGCGGGCCCTGGCTGACCGGTTCAACGCCACCCAGGCGCTGTTCCTGCTGGCCGACGACGCTGCGGCCTACGACGCGGCCCGCGCGGAGGTCCTGCAGGTGGGCGCCATGGCATTGGAGATCCAGGAACACACCCTGGTCTTCCGGTCGTGGGTGCTCGCCGCCGACTGTGGGTGGTTCGCGCTGGATTCACCCGAAGCCGACAACCCGCAAGGCCGGCTGGTCCAAACCCTGCGGGACTGTGCCGACGCCCTCGACTGGGCCGGGCGGCTCCCCGACCTCACTGAGCAGGCGGGCTGGCTGGAGCGGCTCGCCTCTCTGACCGGGGTGGCGGCCGGCGAGGGCATGAGCCAGGTCTGGTCGGAGGACTGGCTGCTCGAGGTCGACGCCCTGCTCCGCCGGCTGGCCGCGGGCGGCGAGGTCCTCCCGGTGGACCTCGTCTTCGAGTCCTCCGGTGGTCCCGCCAAGGCGGCGCAGGTGGCGGCCATGCTGTCGGAGTTGGAGTCCCGCTACGGTGCCCTCTGAGCAGGCCGGACCCCGTTCCGCGTCACGGGCGGAACTGCGGCTGCGAGCAGCCTTGACATCGGCCGCGGCGACTGGCGACATGCAGGCGTGGCTGACCGCCGCCACGGCCCTGCAGGACTTGCTTGAGCGCCAGGAGCCAGACGCCGCGGGCCGGGCATCTCTGCGCGAAGAAATGATCGCCGCGTGCGAGCAACTGCGCCGCAACTGGCGCAGCCGAACGGGACGGCTGTGGGTCTCGCAGGACGCAGACCACGTCACAGGGCCGCTGTTGCGCGATGTGCTCGACGACGCGGACCCGGACATCGCCGAGATCTTCCGGCTGACCGAGTCAGTGCGCGCACGGGTTCTGCTGGACGCGGTGTCGGGGTGCTTTCACGGCGGCAGCGGTGACCCCGGCGAGACGGCGCGGGCTGCCACAGTGCTGGCTTTCCCGCCCGACCCGGACCCGGACCCACTGCGACGCGAGATGCGCCTGATCAGTGCCGTGCGCGCGCTCGACGACGACACCGCACCGGCCCGTCGAGAGGCTCTGTCCGCGGTCGAGGCCATGTACCCCGAGGGCGCCGGTTTCGTCGGCGGCGCCGAGCCCGCCCTGCTGTCGGCGGTCCAGGCCGTGCTGCACGCGGACGAGGTCATGGTGGAGTACGTAGTGCCGTACCACCCACTGCACCCCGCGCTGAATCTCGCCGCCCTCGTCATCACCCGTGACGAAGCCCGGTTGGTGCCCGATCTGCCGCTGCCGCAGCGCTACGCCAGTGGCTTCATCGGCAGCTACGCAATCGACGGCCGGGCCCCGGTGGACGCCAGCCCCATGGGCGACATGGTCGTCGGCGCGCGGCGCGCGGTGCAGGGCCAGGACCCGGCTGCGGCCGAAGCTGCGGGCCGGTTGCTGCACGAGGTGCTCGTGCAGCCGATCCTCGACCGCTGCCCGAACGCCGGTCGGCCGCGGTGGATCGTCGTGCCGCATCGGCAGTTGCACCCGGTGCCATGGATGGCTCTCATCGATCCCGACGGCACCCCCTGGCTGACCAGCACGACGGTCACCGTCTGCCCGAGTGCTTCCACGTGGCTGCAGCTGGCGGGTAGGCCGCATGAGGGCACCTCGGCGCTGGCTCTCGGGGATCCGCTGCTGGGGTACGCCGGGATGTCCGCGCTGCCACAGGCAGCCGCCGAGGTTGAGCATCTCGGGGAGGTCTGGGCGCAAGCCGGGATTCCCGCCGATGTCCGGACCGGAGCCCGGGCATCCGTGGAGGCGCTGAGGTCAGCAGGCCCGGACGCCAACGTGATCCACATTGCGACCCACGGCTCGTTCCCGGAGACGGAGTCCGGCGAGGACCAGCAGTTGCTGCTGAGCCTGTCCGCCGGATCCCCCGGGAGGATGCCGGCCGCGACCTTGCGGACCCTGGACCTCCATCGCGCGTGGTGCACGACCTTGAGTGTGTGCAACGGCGGGCTGTACCGGATAGGTCCCGGCGACGAACCGCTCGGGCTGGTGCCCGCGGCGCTCGAGGCCGGCACGTCCAGCGTGATCGCGGCACTATGGGCCGTCGACGACGATGCCGGACGGCGGCTGATGGCCGGCGTGCTCGACCGGATGCCGGGCGGGGACCCGGCCGGCGCCCTGCGTGACGGCGTGTTGGCGAGGATCGAGGCCGGTGCTCCCGCGCGGGACTGGGCGGCCTTCACCCTGATCGGTTCTGGCCGCGGCCCGCGGGACACGTGACGGCTCGACGTGGATGCGGTTGCCGTGACTCGCCACCCGGATGCGTCCTTGGCGCCCGAGCCAGTTGACG
Organism: Mycolicibacterium sp.; assembly: GCA_020637165.1. Classification (GTDB taxonomy): domain Bacteria; phylum Actinomycetota; class Actinomycetes; order Mycobacteriales; family Mycobacteriaceae; genus Mycobacterium. The sequence goes on from JACJWN010000024.1 coordinate 5,649, forward strand.
TGTGGGCACCCAAACCCCGGGGCGGCA
>JACJWN010000025.1 GCA_020637165.1 Mycolicibacterium sp.
CAGTGGGTGATGGACACCAGCACTTTCACTCTCTTCTGCCGGGCTGGATACGGGCACATCCTGCAAGCAGTGGCGCCGCAGGGTGTGGTGCTCATCCCGCGTGAAGTCGAACTGGAAATCGATGCAGCTAGAAATCTGCACGTCGGCGTGCCCACCGTGGGTTCCACGACGTGGGCCGGTCGGATATTCCTAACCTCAGATGAGGAGTGGACGGCGATGCAAGTGAAAGTAGTGCTTGGAGGCGGCACTAAAGAACACATGGGCGAATGTGCGGTGATTGCGTGCGCGAAGCATCGCAAACTCGTTGCTGTGATTGACGAGCGCGCCGCTGTGGCAGAAGCAATCGCGCGCAAAGTTCCGTTTCTAGACACGATGAGACTCGTTGCAAATGCGCACAAATCCATCTTTGATCAAGACGAGAGCAAGACTGTCGCCCTGGTTGACGCACTCCTGGGAACCGGGATGTGGTTGCCAGTGAAGTCGGGATCTGAGTTGTTCGGCTGAATCTAGGAGCGAGTCCGCCTGCCTGAATTGAAAGCTTCGCCCGTCTGTCGCCCCCATCGTGCGCTTGCCATAAGCGCCGCTGCATTCGGCGTCGTATCGGCGGTCCTTATTCCGGCTCCAGGAGAGCGCAATCACCAGACGATCCGAAGGACGCAATGGGGGCCATCGAAGGTTCTCCTGCTGTCCGGGCACCGAGCGCCCATCCTTTGGCTGTGACAGCCTGATTTGGCCCCGGGTGGGCGGTCGAAAGTGGCCCCACCTGTGTGGTCGCGGGTGTGCTGTTGTGACGGTCTGAGTTGGCCCCACCTTGACGACACGCCGCGTCGGTTATGACGGCGTGAATTGGCCCCACCTGACAGTGATCACAGGCGGTTCCGGATGGCCCGGATCGCTGGTGAAGGGTTGGTGGCTGGAAAGGTGAGGACACGGGTGGAGCAGTTCGCAGCGATCCGCCGGGATCGTCGGGTTGAGGGTTTGTCGATCCGGGCGCTGGCAGACAAGTACCGGGTGCATCGACGCACAGTGCGCCAAGCGTTGGATTCGGCGGTGCCGCCGCCGCGCAAGACCGGGCCGCGAGCGGCGCCGCGGTTGGAGCCGTTCAAGGCGGCCATCGATGAGATGCTGCGTTCGGATCTCGATGCCCCGAAAAAGCAACGCCATACCGCGCGACGGGTGTTGGCGCGGCTGGTCGATGAGCATGACGCAGCCGGGTTGTCGTATTCGACGGTGCGCGACCACATCCGCAAACGTCGCCCACAGATCGCTGCGGAGGCGGGCCGGGCCTTGGAGGCGGGATTTGTGCCGCAGACCTACCGACCCGGCGCTGAAGCCGAGGTCGACTTCCACGATCTGTGGGTGATGCTGGCCGGGGTGAAGACCAAGACCGCACTGTTTACGATGCGGTTGTCGTTCTCGGGGCGAGCAGCGCATCGGGCGTTCGCCACCCAGGGCCAGGAAGCGTTTCTGGAGGGCCACGTTCACGGGTTCGACCGCCTCGGCGGGGTGCCGGTCGACAAGATCCGTTACGACAATCTCAATAGTGCGGTCAAGCAGGTGTTGTTCGGACGGTCCCGTCAGGAGAATGAACGCTGGATCGCGTTCCGCTCGCACTACGGCTTTGAAGCGTGGTATTGCCAGCCCGGTCACGACGGCAGCCACGAAAAGGGCGGCGTGGAAGGCGAAGGGGGCCGGTTTCGCCGCAATCACTGCGTGCCGATGCCGGTGGTCGACTCCATCGACGAGCTCAACGCCTTCTTGGCCGCTGCTGACGACGCCGACGATCGTCGTCGGATCGCTAACCGCGCCAACACTGTTGGCCAGGACTGGGAAACCGAGCGGCAGTTCCTGCAGCCTGTTGCCGATCAGGGGTTTGAGACGGCGTTGACGCTGACTCCGCGGGTGGATCGGTACGCCCAGATCATGGTGCGCTGCAATCAGTATTCGGTGCCGGCCCGGTTCATCGGGCATCGTGTGCGGGTGAAACTGTCGGCGTCGCATGTCACTGTCTATGACCGCACCACGGTGGTGGCACGTCATCCCCGGGCAGTCGGCAAAGGCACCAAAGTGCTGGACTTGGACCACTATCTGGAGATCCTGGCCCGCAAACCCGGTGCCTTGCCGGGGGCCACCGCACTGGCTCAAGCGCGGGCGGCCAAACTGTTCACCGCTGAACATGACGCGTGGTGGGCCGCAGCCCGGCGGGTTCATGGGGATGCTGGCGGAACCCGTGTGCTGGTTGAAGTCCTGCTGCTGCACCGTCACCTCGACCGCGCTGATGTGCTGGCCGGTATCAGCGCTGCGCTGTCGGTGGGCTCGGTCAATGCCGATGTGGTGGCGCTGGAAGCCCGCCGGGCCGCCGAACAGCGCGCCGGCCTCGGTTCGCCACCCGGCGGCGGTGAGGGCGCCCAGGTGCTCCGGCTCGCTGAGCACCGCCTGATCGCCGACGAGCGGCCGTTGCCGTCGGTGGCCCCCTATGACACGCTGCTGGGGCAGCAGAGCTCATGAACACCACCGCGCGTCACACCGTCACCGATCAGGCCGCGGTCGCGGCAATCGAACAGGGCGCCCGGATGTTGCGGCTGCCCACCATCCGTGACCGCTTCGCCGAGATCGCCGCCGCGGCCGAACGTGAACAGCAGTCCTATCTGGGGTTCTTATCGGAGCTGATGATCGCCGAATGCGAGGACCGGGATCGCCGCCGGGCGCAGCGCCGTATTCATGACGCCGGGTTCCCTCGGCCAAAGCGGCTTGACGAGTTCAGCTTTGAGGCCAACCCCGCGATCAACCCCGCAGTCATCGGCACCCTGGCGACCTGCGCCTGGGTCAAAGCCGGTGAACCCTTGTGCTTGATCGGCGACTCCGGGACCGGCAAGACTCACCTGCTGATCGGGTTGGGAACCACCGCCGCCGAAGCCGGTTACCGCGTCCGCTACACCCTGGCCAGCAAGCTGGTCAATGAACTCGTCGAGGCCGCCGACGAGGCCCACCTGAGCAAGTTGATCACCCGCTACGGTCGGGTGGATCTGCTGCTCATCGATGAGCTGGGCTACCTGCAATTGGACCGCCGCGGTGCGGAGTTGCTGTTCCAGGTGCTCACCGAGCGCGAGGAACGCGCCTCGGTGGCGATCGCGTCCAACGAGCCGTTTTCCGCGTGGACCAAGACCTTCACCGACCCGCGACTGTGTGCGGCCATCGTCGACCGGTTGACCTTCGCCGGGCAGATCATCGAAACCGGCACCACCTCCTACCGACTCGCCCATGCCCGCACCCGCCGCACCAGCACCGCGCAGTAACTCACGCGCCTCTGGCCGGCCTGCAGCCGATACAGTGACCAGGTCATGTTGGTCGCCGATCTGCAGCACTTCCTCGACGTGGGCCCCGAGACCCCCGGGCCGGCCCGTGCGCTCGCCGAGCACCTGGGCGGCATCGTTTCCGCAGCGTCGGCCGGCGACGCTCACACCCGGTGGGAAACCGCGCTGCCGTGTCGGCGCCGACCAACCAACCGCCGCTGCCCGGGCCGCATCACGGTGGTCCGCGGCGATGCTGATCAACCCATCGGCTGGCAATGCAGCCAATGCGGCGACGACGGCACCATCAGCAACTGGGCAGCATCAATCTACGATCTGCGTCGCCAGCAACTGACCGCAGCCCAACCGCGCCGCGACATTCCCATCGACGCTGACACCGCAGCGACCCTGCGCACCCTGCCCTTCCTCGACAACAACTGTCAGAGAGCGGTTTTCGCGATCTGCGCCCACGGCGGCAAGCTTCATCTCACGATGACCGCCGCCGAACTCGACGACCTGATCGATGCTCTGGCTGCCGAGTCCACTCATGAACCCCACCGCCGCCGTCAACGCCAACTCGACACCGCCTACGACACCCTGACCG
>JACJWN010000026.1 GCA_020637165.1 Mycolicibacterium sp.
GAGGACGTCGCTGACATCATCGAAACCATTCTGGCGTAACAGGCTGGCCGCCACCGATGAGCGGTACCCGCCCGCGCAGTAGACGACCGTCGGACGGCGCGGGTCCAGTTCCTCGATCCGGTCCGGCAGCTGGCCCACCGGAATGTTCACCGCGTTGGCGATCATCCCGCCGGCAACCTCACCCGGATTACGCACGTCGACGAGTTGCAACTCGGGCACGTCCGCGATCCGTTCGTCGAGGGCATTGGTGGTCAGCCGCGAAGCCACCTCCACATCCGCCTGGTTCTCGAACATCACCGCGTAGGGATCCTTCAGGTAGCCGACGACCCGGTCGAAGCCGATGCGCGCCAGCCGGTTCTTGCCCTCGAGCTCGCGCTCGGGGTCGGTCATGAGCACGATGTCGACATCAGGCTTGATGACCGACCCGCAGAATTCCGCGTAGCGACCCTCCAGGCCGATGTTGATCGCAGGCTTGAAATGCCCGGTGGCGAACTCCTCAGGAAGTCGACCGTCGACCAGCACCGCCCCGTTCGCGAGAGCCTGCTTGACCTCGTCGTAGGTCATCGCGGGGGGCATCTGGGACTCGTCGAGCAGTTCGCGTCCCTGGCGGTTGAGAATCGCGTTGTAGACGAAGTAGCCGGGCGCCGGCGGTTGCCCCTCGGTAACGAGGTCGAAGAACAGCTCCTTGGTGGAGGCCCGCAGCGCGTAATTGGTCTTCTTCTGCTCCCCCATCGTCGACCACAGCTCGGTCGACAGGTTCTTGCCGCAGGCCGAACCGGCGCCGTGGGCCGGGTACACCCGGGTGGCGTCCGGCAGCGGCATCAGCTTGTTGTGCAGCGAGTCATAGAGTTTGGCGGCCAGCTCGTCGCGGGTGAAGCCGATCGAGGCCAGCAGGTCGGGCCGGCCGACATCACCGATGAACAGGGTGTCACCGGTCAGGACGCCGTTGGGAACCGCGTCCTCGGCGTGCTCGTAGATGACGATGCTCATCGACTCCGGGGTGTGGCCGGGGGTGTGCAGGAACTGCAACTGGACATCACCGAGGGAGTACCGCTCGCCGTCGGCGACGGCCATGAAGTCAAACTCCGGCTCTGCCACTGAGGAGTAGACGATCTTGGCGCCGGTGGCCTCGGCCAGCTCGAGGTGCCCGGAGATGAAGTCGGCGTGGAAGTGGGTCTCGATGACCAACTCGATGGTCATGCCGAGCTCCTTGGCGTCGGCGATGTACTCACTGACATCGCGCTGCGGGTCGACGACCACGGCGCGTCCGGTGGTTTCGTCACCGATCAGGTACGACGCGTGCGACAGGCAATCCAGGTAGTACTGGTTGAACTTCATGGCTCCTCCTCGAAGGTGGTGATCTCTTGGGTCGGGTCAGGGTCGGGCAGAGTTGTGGGGTTCAGGACAAGGTCAGGAACAGCTTTTCCAGCTCCTCTTCGGTCAACGCCTTGCCTTCGGCGGGCGGGGTGCCCGCGGCGCACTCGCGAAGCCCGCAGGCGACCAGCTTGAACCCGGCGCGGTCCAGCGCCTTGGAGACCGCGGCGAGCTGGATGACCACGTCTTTGCAGTCCCGGCCCTGCTCGACCATGCCGATGACTCCGGCCAGCTGGCCCTGAGCACGGCGCAAACGGTTGAGAATCTCGGCGACATTGCGTTCGTCGGCCAACATCAGCTTCGCCTCTTTTCCGGTTCGTATACCACCAGGGGTATCCCCGCGGACCAGATTACATACCCCCACGGGTATTCGCAAGGAGTCTTGGGGCTACCAGCGAAGGTCAACGGGATCGAGCGGGTTTTCGCTGCTACAGCCACCAGCGCTCGAGCACGAGGGCAAGGCCGTCCTCACCGTTGGGTGCGGTCACCTCGTCGGCGGCCGCGACGGCTTCCGGGTGTGCGTTACCCATCGCCACCCCGTGGCCGGCCCAGCGCAGCATCGGCACATCGTTGGGCATGTCCCCGAACGCGAGAACGTCCTCTGCGGTGATCTCCCAGCGTCGGGCGACCTCGTCGACGCCGACGGCCTTGCTGATGCCGATGGCGCTGATCTCCACCAGACCGTCGTCGGTGGAGTAGGTGATATCGCCCAGGATTCCGACGTGGCGAGCAAGCTTGGCGGCAAGCTCCGAACTAGGCATCCCGGTCTTGCGGACCAGTAACTTGACCGCCGGAGCGCTCAGCAGATCCTCATAGGACACCTCGGTGTTGTCCGGATTGAGCCAGGCGTGCTCATAGCCGGGCGCACTGACGAACTGGGGCGTGGCGGTGTCGTGGGCGCTGCGGCCGATCCGCTCCACGGCCAGCCCTGACCCGGGAACCACCCGGGCGGTGATCTCGGCGAGTTCGGTCAGCGTGTCGACCGGCAACGTCCGCGCCGACACCACGCGGTCGGTTTCGGCGTCGTAGATCACCGCACCGTTGGCGCACACCGCCATCGGCGCGAATCCCAGTTCCTCGACCACCGGCGGTATCCAGCGCGGCGGCCGGCCGGTGGCGAGCACGAACTGCGCCCCACCGGCCACCGCGGCCCGTACCGCGTCGCGGGTGCGCGCGGACACCCGTTCGCCGGGGTTGAGCAGCGTGCCGTCGACGTCACTGGCGATCAGCGCGGGCAACATCAGCAACGCCCCCCGGCCCGCTGCGCCCGCTGCACCCGCTCGGCGGCATCGAGCCGTCTGGCCTCCTCCGGCGTCGGCGCGCTGCCGCCAAGCCGGCGCGGAACCCAGTAAGCGCCGGCCGGGTGCGGGTACTGCTCCTGCACCTCGTGGAGGTTGCGCTTCATCTCCTCCCGCAGAGCGGAGTTCACCTCTGCCACGGTCCCCGCCGGCGGCACCGCCGGACAAACCCGAACCGTGACCGGGAAGTTCTTCCGGCCCAGAGCCCTCGGATGGTCTTTGGTCCACATCCGATGGACCCCCCAGATGATCATCGGGATGATCGGCACCCCCGCCTCCAGAGCCATCCGGGCCGCGCCGCTCTTGAACTCCTTGAGTTCGAAGCTGCGGCTGATCGTTGCCTCCGGATACACCCCGACCAACTCCCCCGCCCGCAGCTTGGCGACCGCTTCCGCGTAGGCCTCGGCACCGGACTGCCGGTTGACCGGGATGGCCCGCGCCCGCTTGATCAGGAAATTGACCACGCGCACGTTCTGCATCTCCGCCTTGAGCATGTACCGGATCCGGCGCCGGCGCCGGCGGGTGGCCAACCCGGCCGGCAGGAAGTCGATGTAGCTGGTGTGGTTGATCGCCACCACCGCACCGCCACGCTCGGGGATGTTCTCCAGCCCCTGGTAGGTGATCTTGGTTCCGACCAGGCGGGTCGTGGCCGCGGCAGTCATCTCGATGGAGCGGAAGAGCGGCTCCATCAACCCTTCGCCCCGCCAGGGGGTAACTGACGGCGGGCGGCCCGCGCGGCCATCTCGGCGGCTTCCAGCTCCGCGGCCTGAGCCGGCGTCGGTGCCCCGCCACCGAGGCGGTGCGGCACCCAGAACTCTCCCGACGGATAGGGGCCGTAGGCCTCCTGGACCGATTCCAGCAGGTGCTGCATCCTGCTACGCAGCAGCGCGGTCAGCTCCGCGGGCGGCAGAGTTGGCTGGATGGGTTCGCCGACAGCGAT
>JACJWN010000027.1 GCA_020637165.1 Mycolicibacterium sp.
ACGCCACCGACACCGGGTGCGCACTGTCGGTCGCCGAAGCCACCGTCGGCCCGGTCACCTTCGCTGTGACCAACAACGGCACCAAGGTCACCGAGCTTTACGTCTACGGCCCCGGCGGAGGTGTGGTCGACGAGGTCGAGAACATCTCACCCGGTCTGAAGCGTGACCTGAAGGTCGAATTGGCTGAGCCCGGGACTTATTCGGTGGCCTGCAAGCCGGGAATGGTGGGCGATGGCATCCGGGCCGACTTCACCGTGAAGGGCTGAGCGGGCGACCTGCTCGGTTCCGTGATCGGCCGATACCTCCGGTATCGTCGCTTCGCCCGCGCTCACACCAGCGTGGACAGTGTCTTCACCGGAAGGATTTTCACGTGCTCATTTCTCTGCGCTCGCAGTTCATCGCAGGAACCGCGGCGGTACTCGGCGCTAGTTCCGTTGCGGTTGCCGGCGTCCAGCAGCAGCTGCCCGTTCTGCCGATGCCCTCTGTTTCGGTCGCGCTCTCGGCGTTGAGTAACCCGATCGAGCAACTGCTCGGGGTCCTCGAGCAGGGTCAGAACTACATCTTCGGCACCTACTACGACGGCGCTGACGCCCCGACCCCCGGCGCAGGTGAAGTGAACTGGCCGTTCGCGGGCCTCGATCAGACCGGCGGCGACACGCTGAACTTCCTGCTCGCCAACGAGGCCTCGCTGGGCTACTACAACAACGTGGGCTTCCTGGCCCAGAGTGTCACCGACGCCGGGCCGGTCATCCAGCAACTGCAAGTCAACCTCTTCAACTACATCAACGCAGGCATCAGCGGCGTCCTCGGTTCCATCGCGGCGCTCAGCGCGGGGGTGTGGGATTTCCCGGCGGCCGCGCTCGACGCATTGCAGTTGGCGATCGACGGTCAGATCAGCGAGGCATTCACCGTCCTGACCGACGCCGTCGTCGTCCCGATCACCACCGCGGTGGAGGACATTGTCGGGACCGGCGGATATATCTTGACCGACTTCGTCGCCAAGACCGTTGCCGTCATTGCCACGATCCCGCTGATCGCGGCCACGGCGGTGTCGACGGCGTTCGGCAGCGTCACCCTGCTGGCCGAGAAGAGCATCGACATCGCCACCACCTGGATCACCAAGCTGGGCTCCGGTGACTGGGAGGGCGCCTGGAACACCGCCGTCGACGGCATCTTCGGCCCGTCCGGGCTGCCCGGCCTGGTTCTCAACCTGACGACCGGCGCTGGCGTTCAGACCGGGCCGATCGTCGATCCGGAGACCGATATCCCGACCAACTTCGTGCCCAGCGTGCGCACGGCGATCCAGTCCGGAGTCTGGACCGTCGCCGAGGCGCTGACGGCCACCGTCCCCCCGGCGGCGGCATCTCCGGCGGAGGCGGTCCCGGCCCCCAAGGCTGCGGCCGCACTGGACGTTGCCGAGGCGCCTGTCGTTGAGGCCCCTGTCGTCGAGACTCCTGCTGTTGAGGCTCCTGCCGTCGAGGCTCCTGCGGCGGCTGATGTCGCGGCTCCCGCGGCGGGCGATTCGCCGGCGCGTGCGGGCCGCGGTGCCGCCGCCAGGGCTAGCGAGACCGCCTCGGCGGGCGCGTCGAAGCCGGCCGGCGGCAACCGCACCGCCAAGCGTGCTGCCAGGGCGGCCGCCGCCGGCTGACCGACGGCGCGCGCCGAGCTATCCGGGGCGCACTACAGGTTCGGGTTTCCGGGCTTGTGGTGCGCCCCGTGGCCGTGCAATAGGTGCTCGGCGGGCGGAGCCTCGACCGGTTCGTGCCCGGCCGGCAGGTGATCGGGCGGCTCGATGCGCAGTTTGTGCGCGACGGGAACGTCGGTCGAACTGTGCAGAATGATCGACAGCGCGATCGTGACGGCGATGAGGTCGAAGAGCTTCGCCCCCTCCGGGATACCGGCCTGCAGGACCAAGAGGCCGTAGACCACGGAGGCGAAACCCTTCGGGCCGAACCAGGCCGCGGTGAGACGCTCCGCGCGCGGCATCGGCGTGCGGATCAGCGAGAGCAGCATCGAGGCCGGCCGGACCACCACGATGGCCAGGATCGCCAACGCCCAGCCCTGCCACCCCAGATCTGCGAGACGGGTCGGCGTGATCAGCGCGCCGAACAGCAGCAGGGCGGCGAACTTGGTCAGTTCGGAGAGCAGATCGCCGAGCGGCTCGAAGGTCTCCGCGGCGACGTGGTCGACGGTGGCCAGCGCCGAACCCGCCGCGAAGGCCGCCAGATAGGGATTGGCGTGGGCCAGGTGGCAGGTCGCGTACACCACCAGCGCGATCGCGACCGGTCCGAGCGGCTGAAGGCGGGGTTCGGCGGTGAGGATGTTGCTGCGCCAGGCCAGTGCGACCAGTACCGCCATGCCGATGCCGATGGCCAGGCCGAGGACCAGTTCAAGCAGCACGACGCTCATGTGCGAGCTCTCATGTTTGGCCATGGCCAGGAAGATCAGCACGAAGGGCAGCGCCAGTCCGTCATTGAGCCCGGACTCGACGTTGAGCAGTCTGCGCAGGCGCAGCGGGATGTCGTGGCGGCCCACCAGGGCGGAGGCGAACACCGGGTCGGTCGGGGAGAGGATCGCGCCCAGCAGGAACGCGGTCGGCCAGTCCAGGCCGGCCAGATAGTGCGCGGGAATGGCGACACCGACCATCGCCAACGGCATGCCAAGCCCGAGTGCGCGCCCGGACAGTCGCCATCCCTCCTTCAAGGCCGGGACGCTGGCCCGCTGGCCGTCGGTGAACAACACTGTGAACAGAGCGATGTCGGCTAGCGCGGCGACGGTCCCGTCACTGGCGTTGACCACCCCGAATCCGCCCGGGCCGAGGAGGGCCCCGCCGACGAGGAACAGCAGCGCGGTGGACAGCACCGTCCGTGCGGCCAAACCCGACAGAGAGACGCTGATCAGCAAGACGACGCCGTAGGCAAGGACGAGTTCCATGCGGCACTCCCTGGTCGATTCTGGCCCGGTCGCCGATCATGCTGCCTTTCGGAGCCTCTCGGCGCAAAGACTCCGGGTCTGAGACAATGGAGTTTCCATGCGAATCTCAGTCCTGCTGGCGGCCCTGGTCGGCGTTGTTGTCCTGAGTCCCGGAGCGCCGGTGCCGGTTTCTCCGGCCCAGGTGCGACTCGTCGACAACA
>JACJWN010000028.1 GCA_020637165.1 Mycolicibacterium sp.
TGGGGGCGTTCACCACCGACACGCTGAGCGGGCTGCTCGGTGACATGACGCTGTGGACGGCGGTGGGCGATCAGATCGCCGGGCTGATCACGACGTTGGGCACCAACACCGAGGTGCAGCAGTACGCGGCCGTGACGGTCTCGGAGTTCGTGACCGCCCTGCTCGGCGACATACCGATCGCATCGGTGGTCGGTGACGCGGTGGGTGCCGCGGTGGCCGGCCTGCTGGCCACTCCGGGTGTGCCGGCCAGCGTCGGCGCGGTGATCGGCGGACTGATCCAGAACCTGCTGGGCCAGCCCGGTCTGGTGGCGGTGGTAGCCGCCGCGGCCGGACCCGCGGTGTCGGCGGTGGTGGCTGGCGAGGACCTCACGACCGTCATCGACGCGCTGATCACCACATTGCGGGCCAGCACGGTGGTTCAGGACGATCTCGGTGCGTTCACCGCCGAGACCGTCACCGCCCTGCTGGGTGATACGACGTTGTGGGCCGCGGTCGGCAAGCAGCTGGCCGAACTGGTGGACACCATCGCGAGCAACCCCGACGTCCAGACCTACGCCGGTGAATTCGCCGCCCAGTTCGTCACCGAGGCGCTGTCGTCGTTCCCGCCGGACTTCGCCGTGGCGATCGGCACCGCGATCGGCGACGCCGTCACCTCGCTGCTGGGGATTCCGGCGTTCACGGCTGGTCTGGGCGCAGTGGTCGGAATCGTGATCCCGACCCTGCTGGAACAGCCCGGATTGATCGGCGCGGTCGCCACCGCCGCAGGGCAGTTGGTCACCGGGGTCGTTGCCGGCGCCGACCTCACAGACGCTCTGGGAGAAGCGATCACAGCCCTGGAGACCGACCCGGTTGTCCTCTCGGCGATCAGCGCCACCATCTCCGCGGCCCTCAGCGTCGTAGAGTTCGTGATTCTGGACGACCCCGGCTTCCAGCAGGGGCTCGGTGCGATCATCACCACCTTCACCAACCAGATCCTGGACAGCCCGGCGGTCCTGGCCTACATCGTCGAAACACTGGGTGAGCCGTTGGCCGGATTCGCCACGGCGCTGCTCACCGACACGGCATTCACCGGGCGGGTCGCCGAAACACTCGGCGCGACGGTGACCAATTTCCTGGCCTTCCCCGGTTTCAACTCCGCGCTCATCGCGGCGCTGAACCAGGCGATCGACGAGGTGCTCTTCGGCGCCGACGTGTCCACAGCGGTGGCCAATGCGTTGGCATCGCTTCAGGCCGACCCCGATTTCCAGGCGGCGGTTTACGGCGTCGTTCCGGTGACCGTCGCGATGCTCCTCGGCGATCCGGCGGTACGTCGGGCCATAAGCTCCGCACTGCCCATCCTGGTCAGCGCCATCCTTAAAGACGCCGGGATCACCAGCGGGCTCATCGATGCTCTCGCTGGGCGGATCGCCGCGCAAGCGACCGCCTACCTCCTGGCGCAGGTACCCGTGTGGGAGCTGGTCGACACGGTGGCCGAAGACCTCATCCTCGGCAAGATCGGGCTCACCTCAGACGACATCATCGGGCTGGTTCTGGAGCAACTGCGCACGCATCCGGGGCTCCAGATCGCTGTCGGCATGGGGTTGGGGGCCGGAATCGGCCTCGGGATCTTCGGTGAGAACCTCATCGGGTTCGTCGTCTTCCTGGTTACCGGCGCCACCGCAGCCGTAGGTATCGTCGCCGCGGCCGCATTGTGGAATGTCTACTTGGTGATCTCCGAACTTCTCAGGGGACAGGTTCCGGGCTTCCTGACACCGGCGCCTGCGGCCACTCAGGTGGCCGAGAGTCACTTCTTCCAGACCTCGGACGCCTCCGACTACTACGTGGTGAACGCGATCTTTCCCAACTGGCAGGACGGTGACGTCGTCCATCCCGCCGCCGCCACCGGCGGCCAACTGGCGTTGTCCGATCTGACGGTCGATGTGGCCAATTCCGCGACGGACCGCATCAATGTCGCCATGACCTTCGATATACGGGGGTCGCAGAACGGCCCGGCCCGGATTGCCCCGCTGATGCTGGACCTCAGTTTCCCGATCGAGCGGCTGTTCCCAGCGCTGGTTTCGGGCGGCGTCGCGGCGGGCCGGGACAGACGGCGCCAGTCGGTCTAGCCCAAGGCCCTCGACGGATTAGATGGCCGGCTTGTAGAAGGCGGACGCTGTAATCGTGCCGTCGGTGGCGGGCTTGCTGTAGAAGCCGTCAGCGGTGTCGGCACCGACGCGCGCCCCATCCAGTTTGGGATCCTGAATGGATATCGCGTTCTTCGGCGCCGTGAGTGCGAGTGCACCCGGAGCCCCGGCGGCAGTGGAGACGGCATCGGACAAACCGACGGTCGGCGCCGGGCTCGCGCCGGCTGGAGCCGCCAGCGCCAGCGACGCAGCCATCAATGCCGCCCCGATGAAGGCCGATGACGTTCTCACGATTTCCTCCTGGAATCCTGTATGAATGTGCGGATTCAGTGGTTCCGCTGCGAATAATGTACGGAATTCGTCGTCACACTCGGAAGGGTTTGTTGTCGGCATCACAGCTGTCGTGTGCGTCACTTCTGGGTGCGCTAAGGAGCGCAGCCGGGAGAGCAGGCAAGCTGCGAACTCACTCCGCGGTGCCGCCGTTGTCACCGCCGCGCTTCGGGGTCACCGCCCGCGACGCCCGCCGCCCGGGCAGTCGGTCGGTGAAGCTGCTCATCGAGGTGGCCACCCGGTTGAGCCTGTCGACACCGGACTGCAGGGTCTCGGCGGTCGGCGTCAATGTCTCCACGACCGGCTGCAGCTGGCTCAGGATCTCAGCGGCCTCGGTGAGTTGTTCGAGCGGGCCGTTCTTGGCCGTAAGTTTGTCGACGATGCCTTCCTC
>JACJWN010000029.1 GCA_020637165.1 Mycolicibacterium sp.
CCCGGTCGACGAGGCCATCCGTGCCTCGATCGCGATCCCGGGGATCATCGCCCCGCATGTCCTCGACGGGCGACTGCTGGCCGACGGCGGCATCCTCGACCCGTTGCCGATGGCGCCGATCGCCTCGGTCAACGCCGACCTGACAATCGCGGTCAGCGTCTCTGGAACCGAGAATGACGCCGTCGAGGACACCCCGGCCGGCGACGCCCGGCCCACCCGCGAGCGACTCAACCGGCTGATGCGCAGCACCTCTGCCCTCTTTGACCGGTTCGGCGCCACCGCCGAGCCGTTCGACATCGCCGAACTCGACGCCGGTGATCCCGCCGCCGAGGAGGCCGCGGCCGATGACGAACTCGTCTACACCGGCCGCGGGATTCCCAAACTCAGCAGCTTCGCGGTGATGATGCGCAGTATCGACATCGCCCAGGCGGCGCTCGCCCGCCACCAGATGGCTGCCTATCCGCCCGATCTGCTCATCGAGGTCCCGCGCACCGCCTGCCGAAGCCTGGACTTCCACCGGGCCGCCGACATGATCACACTGGGCCACGACTTGGCCGCCCGAGCCCTGGACGACCTCGAAGACGCGGACGGCGACCGGTCCTGACGCCCTCGTGCGAGCCGTTGCCGATCACCGACCGGGCTGATCGTGCTGGGCCGCCTGCACGGCTGGGCTGAGATCGGCCCTACTCAGCAGGTGCTGCGGAGGGTGCGGGAACGCCAGTCGACTGGTGATGTCGAGGTCGGCATCGACATGCACCAACTCGCCTGGATCCAGCAGCCGCCAGCCCGGATCGTCGTCCATCGGTTCGCTGGCGAACACCACTGAGGGCAGTTGACTCAGGCGCTGGGAGCGGGCGTGGATACGGTGTGTGCGCAGGTCCAGGGAATCGTCTGTTGCCGGGCCGGGGTGGCGCCGGTCCAACAGATACAACTCGTGGGAGTCCGGATAACGCAGGGCCCACATATCAGTCGCAGTGCACAGCAGGAAGTTGAGCGCGTAGAGCGGCAGGTTGCCGGCAATCCAACCGACGGCGTCGCCGATGCCCGCGGCCACGTCCCCGCGGCGATCGCGCACCGCAGCGGTAATCAAGGCGAAGACACGCTCGGAATCCGTCTGTCCCCCAACCAGATCCGCTACCCCCACCGAACATACCCGGTCGTCGAGGAGGTCCAGGCCCTCCACCACCCCGTTGTGCGCGAAGATCCGGCCGCCCTGCAGGAAAGGGTGGGTGTTGGCCGCATCCAGCGCACCGGTGGTCGCGTACCGCACATGCGCCAGGAACGTCGTCCCGGTCATCTCGTGGGCCTCACTGTGGAAGTCGCGGTCGCGCCAGGCTGCCATCGGCTGCTTGCGAAGCTCGGGTTCGCCGTTGCGGTCGAAGACGCCGAGGCCGGTACCGTCCGGGTTGCGTCGGCTCTGCTCGGCCAGATTATCCGGGGCGTCGAGCAGCCAGAACGTCGCGGAGACCACGTTGCGTCCGGCATGCAGGCCGAAAAGTCGGCACATGGCTAGTCCGACGAAGATCCGGAGCGCAGCGACGGGGAGGAGTCGGACAATCGACTCAACCGACCAGGTAGTCCGAGAGCGACTCCAACGCCTGGCCGGCGTACCCACGCCACAACCGGGCGAACACCGGCAGCGCGGGCGCGCTGAGCACCGACTTGGGGTACAGGATCCACCGCCAGGTGACCCGTGTGCCGGTGCCGGCGGGATCGAAGATCCAGGCGCCCTCGATATGGTCGATCAGCAGGGCCATCGGACCGGTGACGTCGGTGATCGTGTACCCGAACGACCGCGCCGGGTCTATCTCGGTCAGCGTCTCCCGCATGGTGCCGCCGCCCACCAGGGCGATGGTGCGCGTCTCACCGACCCTATTCCAGTCGCCGTGCTGGTCACGGATCTCTTTGATTGGCGGGATCGGCCCGTACCAGCGCCGGAACAGCGTGGGCAGTGACATCGGGAGGGTTCTTTCGAACGCATCACCGGGGCTGACCGGAATCGCGCGTGAACGCGCGACGCTGCGTGCCATGAGTTGATGCTAGCCGGGGCCGCAGCACCGTGTGCCGCTGAGGGACCCCGGAAATCGACGCCGCAGCGCGTCCCACACGGCGTCGAGCTCATCGAGAGTGGTCATCTACCGCCTCCACGTCCGCCATCGCCATGATTCGAACCATAGGGCCCGGCAACGCGCCCCGCACTCCCTAGACCGGGGCGAGCCTGAACACGGGATGGTCGGCCGGGTCGGGCAGTTTGGCGAAGTAGCCGTCCACCTGTTTACCCGCCCTGATCCGATAGGCGGCGAGGATCGGGGGGCGCTGTTCCACCGGAATCTCCGAGGCGGAGAAACGGGCCACGGAAGTCCGCGTCTTGAGTGTGACCACAGGATCGGCACGAAGGTTCTTGACCCACTGCGATTCTCCCCGGGTGGACACCAGGTACTTCGCGCCGTCCACGTCCACGCTGATCACGGGGATCTGCTGGTGCGCTCCGCTGCTCCGCCCAGTCACTGTGAGGGTTTCCGATCCCGAGATGCCCGTGGCCATAGCGAACTTGTTGAACACCCTGACGACGAACCACGGCGGCTTGAGGTAGGCCATTCGCCCAGACTGTCACGCGTGCTTGCAGAACTCCACCGGCCGGCACGGCAAGAAGCTCCAAGCTTGCGGTGAACCCCCGCCAAGCCACGGCAGTGAAGCTGTCCTGGATGGGAGTAGCTCACTACCGAAGGCAACTGCACATCCTGCTGGGAG
>JACJWN010000003.1 GCA_020637165.1 Mycolicibacterium sp.
GCCTTTCTTCCTTCGGGAGAGGGGCGCCTTGGACCTGTGGGTTCGGGGGTGGTTGTTGTCGCCCCGCTTTGGTGGTGGGGTGTGGTGTTTGATTTGTGGATAGTGGTTGCGAGCATCTAGCACGCAGGAGCGCCTTCGGTTTCGGCTGGGGGTGTTGTTGGGTGTTGATGTGCAATTTCTTTTTACTCAATTGGTTTTTGTGTTTGTAAGTGTTTAAGGGCGCATGGTGGATGCCTTGGCACTGGGAGCCGATGAAGGACGTTGGAGGCTGCGATAAGCCTCGGGGAGCTGCCAACCGAGCGTGGATCCGAGGATGTCCGAATGGGGAAACCCGGCACGAGTGATGTCGTGTCACCCGCATCTGAATACATAGGGTGCGGGGGGGAACGCGGGGAAGTGAAACATCTCAGTACCCGTAGGAAGAGAAAACAAAAGTGATTCCGTTAGTAGTGGCGAGCGAACGCGGAGGATGGCTAAACCGTATGCATGTGATACCCGGCAGGGGTTGTGTGTGCGGTGTTGTGGGACGTCTCGTCCCGGGTCTGCCGGCCCGGGCAGGAGTGATAAACCATGGTGTTAGGTGAAGTGGCCTGGGATGGTCTGCCGTAGACGGTGAGAGCCCGGTAACCGAAAACACGCATGGCTTCTGTGGGATTGTTCCCGAGTAGCAGCGGGCCCGTGGAATCTGCTGTGAATCTGCCGGGACCACCCGGTAAGCCTGAATACTTCCCAGTGACCGATAGCGGATTAGTACCGTGAGGGAATGGTGAAAAGTACCCCGGGAGGGGAGTGAAAGAGTACCTGAAACCGTGTGCCTACAATCCGTCAGAGCCTTCGCTTTGCGTGGGGTGATGGCGTGCCTTTTGAAGAATGAGCCTGCGAGTCAGGGACATGTCGCGAGGTTAACCCGGGTGGGGTAGCCGTAGCGAAAGCGAGTCTGAATAGGGCGTATCCACACAACAGTGTGTGGTGTAGTGGTGTGTTCTGGACCCGAAGCGGAGTGATCTACCCATGGCCAGGGTGAAGCGCGGGTAAGACCGCGTGGAGGCCCGAACCCACTTAGGTTGAAGACTGAGGGGATGAGTTGTGGGTAGGGGTGAAAGGCCAATCAAACTCCGTGATAGCTGGTTCTCCCCGAAATGCATTTAGGTGCAGCGTCGCGTGTTTCTCACCGGAGGTAGAGCTACTGGATGGCCGATGGGCCCCACAGGGTTACTGACGTCAGCCAAACTCCGAATGCCGGTGAGGCAGAGCGCGGCAGTGAGACGGCGGGGGATAAGCTCCGTGCGTCGAGAGGGAAACAGCCCAGATCGCCGGCTAAGGCCCCTAAGCGTGTGCTAAGTGGAAAAGGATGTGCAGTCGCAGAGACAACCAGGAGGTTGGCTTAGAAGCAGCCACCCTTGAAAGAGTGCGTAATAGCTCACTGGTCAAGTGATTGTGCGCCGATAATGTAGCGGGGCTCAAGCACACCGCCGAAGCCGCGGCAGCCCGTTAGGGCTGGGTAGGGGAGCGTCCTGCATCCGGTGAAGCAGCCGAGTGATCGAGCTGTGGAGGGTGTGGGAGTGAGAATGCAGGCATGAGTAGCGATAAGGCAAGTGAGAACCTTGCCCGCCGAAAGACCAAGGGTTCCTGGGGCAGGCCAGTCCGCCCAGGGTGAGTCGGGACCTAAGGCGAGGCCGACAGGCGTAGTCGATGGACAACGGGTTGATATTCCCGTACCCGTGTGTGGGCGCCCCTGATGAATCCGTTCTGCTAACCACCCAAAGGGTGGCCGACCACCTCCTTCGGGAGGCGGGGGTCGCCGGCTGCGTGGGACCCGGACGGGTAGTAGTCAAGCGAGGGGGTGACGCAGGAAGGTAGCCGTACCAGTCAGTGGTAATACTGGGGCAAGCCCGTAGGGAGAACGATAGGCAAATCCGTCGTTCACAGATCCTGAGAGGTGATGCATAGCCGAGTGAGGCGAATTCGGTGATCCTCAGCTGCCGAGAAAAGCCTCTAGCGAGCACACACACGGCCCGTACCCCAAACCGACACAGGTGGTCAGGTAGAGAATACCAAGGCGTACGAGTGAACTATGGTTAAGGAACTCGGCAAAATACCCCCGTAACTTCGGGAGAAGGGGGACCCCTTACCGTCAACACCCTTGCGGTGGGCAGCGGTGGGGGGTGGCACAAACCAGTGAGAAGCGACTGTTTACTAAAAACACAGGTCCGTGCGAAGTCGCAAGACGATGTATACGGACTGACGCCTGCCCGGTGCTGGAAGGTTAAGAGGACCCGTTAACCCCTCGGGGTGAAGCGGAGAATTTAAGCCCCAGTAAACGGCGGTGGTAACTATAACCATCCTAAGGTAGCGAAATTCCTTGTCGGGTAAGTTCCGACCTGCACGAATGGCGTAACGACTTCTCAACTGTCTCAACCATAGACTCGGCGAAATTGCACTACGAGTAAAGATGCTCGTTACGCGCGGCAGGACGAAAAGACCCCGGGACCTTCACTATAGCTTGGTATTGATGTTCGATACGGTTTGTGTAGGATAGGTGGGAGACTGTGAAACAATTACGCCAGTAATTGCGGAGTCGTTGTTGAAATACCACTCTGATCGTATTGGACCTCTAACCTCGAACCGTGAAACCGGTTCAGGGACAGTGCCTGGTGGGTAGTTTAACTGGGGCGGTTGCCTCCCAAAATGTAACGGAGGCGCCCAAAGGTTCCCTCAACCTGGACGGCAATCAGGTGTTGAGTGCAAGTGCACAAGGGAGCTTGACTGCGAGACGGACATGTCAAGCAGGGACGAAAGTCGGGACTAGTGATCCGGCACCCCCGAGTGGAAGGGGTGTCGCTCAACGGATAAAAGGTACCCCGGGGATAACAGGCTGATCTTCCCCAAGAGTCCATATCGACGGGATGGTTTGGCACCTCGATGTCGGCTCGTCGCATCCTGGGGCTGGAGCAGGTCCCAAGGGTTGGGCTGTTCGCCCATTAAAGCGGCACGCGAGCTGGGTTTAGAACGTCGTGAGACAGTTCGGTCTCTATCCGCCGCGCGCGTCAGAAGCTTGAGGAAAGCTGTCCCTAGTACGAGAGGACCGGGACGGACGAACCTCTGGTCCACCAGTTGTCCCACCAGGGGCACCGCTGGATAGCCACGTTCGGACAGGATAACCGCTGAAAGCATCTAAGCGGGAAACCTTCTCCAAGACCAGGCTTCTCACCCATCAAGTGGGATAAGGCCCCCCGCAGACCACGGGATCGATAGACCAGACCTGAAAGCACAGCAATGTGTGCAGGGAACTGGCACTAACCGGCCGAAAACTTACAAAAACACACAAAAACTCGCAACCACACACACATCCACAAACCACATAAACACCCACCCCACCACCAAAACACCAGCCCCCACAAATAAGGGCCGGCACAACGGGGACCAACAATTTACATAAAGTTACGGCGGCCATAGCGGCAGGGAAACGCCCGGACCCATCCCGAACCCGGAAGCTAAGCCTACCAGCGCCGATGATACTACCCCCACGGGTGGAAAAGTAGGACACCGCCGAACACACACCAAAGGAGCGCCCCCCGAGAAATCGGGGGGCGCTCCCCATTTATGGCCGTTTGATTTGCGCGGAAATTGTGGGTGCGCGCGGTAGAAAGATCTTCGAAATCCTACAGCCGCCAGGTTCGCCTAAATGAGTTGGCCAAATCCCCCCGAAACTTGAGTTCAACAATTGCGGCCCGGGAATTGGACGCCGAATTGTCTGTGGAAACACGCTGCCCGTATCCTCTATCCGATGGGTGAGGATAGAAATGGCGACAAGGGCGGTCGCCCGGTGCGGCGCCCTGCCGAGAAGGGCCGGGCCGAGAAGGGTCGGGCCGGCAAAGCGCGGTCGGCAGGTTCGGCTCCCCGGCGCTCCGGACCGGACCGGGCCCGTCGAGCCCAGCCCCGCCCGCCCGCAGATGCCCCGTCTTCGGATGGCAAGGAAGCACCCCGGCAGTCGAGCGGTCCCGCCATTCCCGCCACCGTCGAGGCGCGGCAACTCGCTGCGGATGTGCGCGCCGAGTTGTCCACGCTGGACCGCGCGACAGCCGATACCGTCGCACGTCACCTTGTCGCGGCCGGTGAACTGCTCGACGAGGATCCCGTGGCCGCGCTGGCCCACGCCCAGGCGGCGCGAACCCGTTCCGGTCGCATCGCCGCGATCCGCGAGGCGGTCGGCATCGCGGCCTATCACTGCGGCGACTGGGCTCAGGCGCTGTCCGAGTTCCGGGCCGCTCGTCGGATGGGCTCCAAGTCCCAGCTGCTGCCGCTGATCGCCGACTGCGAGCGCGGGGTCGGGCGTCCGGAACGGGCCATCGAGTTGGCCCGCAGCCCGGAGGCCGCCCAACTCGCCGGAGACGACGCCGACGAGATGCGTATCGTCGCCGCCGGCGCCCGCATGGACCTGGGCCAGCTCGATCAAGCCTTGGCGGTGCTGTCCTCCCCGGCGCCGGATCCGTCCCGCACCGGGTCGACCGCGGCCCGGCTGTTCTACGCCTACGCCGAGACTCTGCTGGCGCTGGACCGGCCCGCCGATGCGCTGCAGTGGTTCATGTACTCCGCGGCTGCCGACCTGGACGGGGTCACCGACGCCGAGGACCGGATCGACGAGCTCGCCTGAGATGGAATCGCTTGCCCGCCAACACGACTGTCTGCTACTCGACCTGGACGGCACCTTGTTCCGTGGGCATGCTCCGACCCCCGCCGCGGTGCCGACCCTCGACGCCCTCGACTGCCGGGTGCTCTTTGTCACCAACAATGCGTCCCGTTCGGCCGAGGAGGTCGCCGATCACCTGAAGGAACTGGGCTTCACCGCCTCCGTCGGGGATGTGGTGACTAGTGCCCAGAGTGCCGCGCGGCTACTGGCCCAGCGGCTTGCGGGCCGCTCGAAGGTCCTCGTCGTCGGCACCGAGGCACTGGCCGCCGAGGTCAGGGCCGTCGGGCTGGAACCGGTCCGGCTGTTCAGCGACGGTCCGGTGGCGGTCATCCAGGGGCTCTCCACGACGATCGCCTGGGCCGATCTGGCCGAGGCGGCTTTGGCTATCCGGGCCGGCGCAACCTGGGTGACCTCCAACCTTGATTCCACCCTGCCGACCGAACGGGGTCTGCTGCCCGGGAACGGGTCCATGGTGGCCGCACTGCGTGCCGCGACCGGGGCCGAGCCGCTGGTTGCCGGCAAGCCGGCGCCGGCGTTGATGCGTGATGCCCTCGCGCGCGGGGAGTTCCGCGCCCCGCTGGTCGTCGGTGATCGTCTGGACACCGACATCGCCGGAGCCAATGCCGCGGGGCTGCCCAGCCTCATGGTGCTCACCGGCGTCAGCTCCGCCTGCGACGCCGTCCATGCCGATCCCGGCGATCGGCCCACCTATATCGGATCCGACCTGCGGGCGCTGCTTTACAAGGCCGGAGACCTGGCCGTCGCGGCCCACCCGGCCTGGGAAACCCGCGCCGACAGCGATGCGGTGACCGTCCGTTCCACCGGCCGCGACCCGGGAGCGGACGGCCTTTCGGTGGTTCGCGCCACCGCGCGGGCGGTGTGGGATGCCGACGGATCCCGGCGGGTGATCGCCGGCGACGAACCCGCCCGTGCGGCGCTGCAACGCTGGGCGCTGCTCGATCAACCGATCCGATAGCGTTAACGCCGAGATGAACACCGAACCACAGCAGATCCGGGCTCGGGTGGACGCCGTGCTGGCCGACCTGCCCCGGGTCGACACGGACTCCTCCCCGGACATCGAGGCGATCGACATCGAGGCCCTGGGAAGCCGCCTCGAAGCGGCGCACCAGATTCTGGTCGACGCGCTGGAATCGGTCGAGAAGGGCTGAGCTGCGCATGACGCGGCGTGCCCGGGTTGATGCGGAGCTGGTCCGGCGGGGGCTGGCCCGGTCGCGGCAGCAGGCCGCTGAACTGATCGGCGCCGGTCGGGTGAGCATCGACGGAATGCCTGCGGTCAAGGCGGCGACAGCGGTCGCCGTCACCGCCCGTTTGACCGTCGAGGGTGCCGACGAGCGCACCTGGGTGTCCCGCGGGGCGCACAAGCTCATCGGAGCCCTGGACGCCTTCGGGATCGACGTCGCCGACCGCCGCTGTCTCGACGCCGGCGCGTCGACCGGCGGGTTCACCGAAGTGCTGCTGGACCGGGGCGCGGCCGAGGTGGTTGCCGTCGACGTCGGCTACGGGCAGCTTGCCTGGTCGCTACGTTCGGATTCCCGGGTGCGGGTCATCGAGCGCACCAACGTGCGCGAGGTGACCCCCGAGGCGATCGGGGGGCAGGTCGACCTGGTCGTTGCGGACCTCTCGTTCATTTCGCTGAGCACGGTGCTGCCCGCACTGCTGGGGTGCGCCGATCCGCGCGCCGATATCGTTCCGATGGTGAAGCCGCAGTTCGAGGTCGGCAAGGGTCAGGTGGGGACCGGGGGAGTCGTCAGCGACCCTCAGTTGCGTGCCGCAGCGGTGCTCTCCGTCGCGAATCGGGCGGCGGAACTCGGCTGGGGAACCGCCGGGGTGACGGCCAGTCCGCTGCCCGGGCCGTCCGGCAACGTCGAGTATTTCCTGTGGCTGCGGTCCGGATCAGACGGCGATTCGGTCGGACAGGCACTCGTCGGGGAAGCGCTCGCCGATGCCGTGCGCCGGGCTGTTGCGGAGGGACCCCAATGACCGACTCAGCGGGGACCAGGACCGTTCTGCTCGTCGTTCACCCTGGGCGCGGGGCGGCCAGCGAAACCGCGCGCCGGGTCGGCAAAGCCCTGGGGGAGAACGGTATCCGTCTCCGGCTGCTTTCCAGGGAAGCGGTCGATCGCGGCAGCCTGCATCTGGATCCCGCGGAGTTGCACACCACCGGCGCCGAGATCGAGGTGGTCGACGGGGAGGGCGACGAGCACGCGGCCGAGGGCTGTGAGCTGGTTCTGGTCCTCGGTGGCGACGGCACGTTACTGCGCGCCGCCGAACTGGCCCGCAACGCCGAGATTCCGGTCCTGGGAATCAACCTCGGCCGGATCGGGTTCCTCGCAGAAGCAGAAGCCGAGGCCATCGACGAGATTCTCGAGCACGTCGTCGCCCACGACTATCGGGTGGAACACCGGATGGCCCTCGATGTTGTGGTCAGTGTCGGCGAGGAGGTGCTTTACCGCGGCTGGGCACTCAACGAGGCCAGCCTGGAAAAGGGCGCCCATCAGGGTGTCCTGGGCGTCGTCGTCGCGATCGACGACCGCCCGGTGTCGGCGTTCGGATGCGACGGCGTTCTGGTGTCCACGCCGACGGGCTCGACCGCCTACGCATTCTCGGCCGGAGGTCCGGTGGTGTGGCCGGACCTCGAGGCGATCATCGTGGTGCCCAACAACGCCCACGCGCTGTTCGCCCGGCCGATGGTCACCAATCCCAACGCGGTCATCACCATCGACGTCGACCCAGACAATCCCGACGCGCTGGTGCTCTGCGACGGACGACGCGAAGCGGTGGTGCCCGCCGGTGGGCGCCTGCAGGTGACCAAGTGCCATACCCCGCTGAAATGGGTCCGGCTGGACAGCGCCCCGTTCACCGACCGGCTGGTGCGCAAGTTCCGGCTCCCGGTCTCCAGTTGGCGCGAGCGGTAGATGCTCGCCGAGATCCGCATCGAGGCGCTAGGCGCGATCAATTCGGCCACCGCCGAGTTCGACCGCGGACTGACGGTGCTGACCGGTGAGACCGGCACCGGCAAGACGATGGTGGTGACCGGCCTGAACCTGCTCGGCGGCGCGCGTGCCGACGCCACCCGGGTGCGGTCCGGATCGGCGCGCGCGGTGGTGGAAGGCAGATTCACCACCGATGATCTCGACGCGCAGACCGTCGTGGCGGTCGAGGAGGTCCTGGAATCGACGGGAGCCGACCGCGACGACGACGGCAGCGTCATCGCGTTGCGTTCGGTCAACCGGGACGGTCCATCCCGCGCCTATCTCGGCGGACGCAGCGTTCCGGCGAAAATACTGACCACGTTCACTTCCGGTCTGTTGACCCTGCACGGCCAGAACGATCAACTCCGACTGATCCGACCCGACGAACAACGCGCGGCGTTGGACCGGTTCGCCGGCGCTACCGCGACGCTGGAGCGCTACCGCAAACTGCGGGACGAGTGGCTGCTCGCCCGTCGCGATCTGACGGAACGGATCGACCGCGCCCGCGAGATGGCGCAGGAGGCCGACCGGCTGAAGTTCGCACTCGAGGAGATCGACCGGGTGGACCCGGCGCAGGGAGAGGACGAGGCCCTGGTCGCCGAGATCCTCCGGCTGTCCGAACTCGATGCCGTGCGGGAGGCTGCGGCCGGGGCGCGCGCTGCGCTCTCCGGGCTTGACGATGCCGCACCCGACGTCGAGGACCGCTCGGCTACCGAAGCGCTGGCCCGTGCTGCCGCGCTGCTGGACTCCGCCGGTGATGCCGATCTGGCCGCACTGGGCCGCCAGATCGCCGAGGCGCTCACCGTGGTCGGCGACGTCGCCGGGGAACTCGGCGAGTTTCTCGCCGACTTGCCGGCCGATGCCAGTGCCCTCGAGGCCCGCCTGGAGCGGCAGTCCGAACTGCGCAACCTGACGCGCAAGTACGCCGCCGACGTCGACGGGGTCCTCGCGTGGGCCGCGGAGGCCCGCTCCCGGCTTGCCCATCTCGACGTCTCCGAGGAGGCGCTGGCCGGACTGTCGCGAAGGGTGCGCGAATTGGCCGAACGGGTCGCGCAGGCCGCCGTCGAGTTGTCCGACCTGCGCAGGAATGCCGCCAACGACCTGGCGGCGGCGGTCACCGACGAACTGGCCGGCTTGGCAATGGCCGATGCCGGCTTCACCGTCGGGGTCACCACAATTCCCGCCTCCGAGGATGACGGCGCCGGGTTGTCGCTGCCGTCCGGTGTGTTCGCCCACGCGGGCTCCGAGGGCGTCGATGTGGTGGAGTTCGGGTTCACCGCGCGCCGGGTTTCCGGGGATGCTGCCGGCTCCGTGCTTCCGCTGAACAAGAGCGCTTCCGGCGGCGAGTTGTCACGGGTCATGCTTGCTCTCGAGGTGGTCCTGTCGGCGTCCGCCGAGGGAACCACCATGGTCTTCGACGAGGTCGACGCCGGTGTCGGCGGCCGGGCGGCGGTCCAGATCGGCCGGCGGCTCGCCCGGCTGGCACGCAGCCACCAGGTCATCGTCGTCACACACCTGCCGCAGGTGGCCGCCTACGCCGATACCCACCTCGTGGTGGATAGCAACGGACCGGCCAGCGAGGTGCGCCGGCTCGACGACGAGCAACGCGTCGCCGAGCTGGCCCGGATGCTGGCGGGGCTGGGGGAGTCCGACACCGCCCGGGCGCACGCCCGCGAATTGCTCGACACGGCCCGGGCGGAGTCCGCGGAACCCTGACCCAGACGCAGTCCGGGCTGTTGCTGGTGTGACTGTATGTGACTTCTGAGGCAATTGGTACGGCGCGCCTACCGTCGGAATATGCCCAGCGCCGACAGAATCGGGCCCATGAAGATGTCAGCGCTGCTCTCGCGTAACGCCAATGCACGGCCGGGGGTCATCGGGGCCGCCCGGGTTGATCGTGACATCGACCGACTGCTGCGGCGCATCGGTCCCGGCGACATCGCGGTTCTGGACATCTTGGATCTGGACCGGGTCACCGCGGATGCCCTCGTCGACGCCGGCGTCGTCGGGGTGGTCAACGCCTCGCCGTCGATCTCCGGGCGCTACCCCAACCTCGGGCCCGAGGTGCTGGTCGCCAACAACATCGCCCTCATCGACAACGCTGGTCCGGAGATCTTCAAGAAGATCAAGGACGGGTCGAAGGTCCGGTTGTACGACGGCGGTGTGTACCACGGGGAGCGTCGACTCGTGCACGGTGTGGAACGCACCGATGAGGAGATCGCCGACCTCATGCATGACGCCAAGACCGGCCTCGTCGCTCACCTGGAGGCCTTCGCGGGCAACACCATCGAGTTCATCCGCAGCGAGAGCCCGCTGCTGATCGACGGCATCGGCATTCCCGATATTGACGTCGACGTCTACCGGCGCCACGTCGTCGTCGTCACTGACGGTCCGGCCGCGGCAGAGGACCTGAAGTCGCTCAAGCCCTTCATCAAGGAGTATCAGCCGGTGCTGGTCGGTGTGGGCGCCGGCGCGGACGTTCTCCGGGAGGAGGGCTACCGCCCACAATTGATCGTCGGCAACCCCGAACAGATCAGC
Organism: Mycolicibacterium sp.; assembly: GCA_020637165.1. Lineage (GTDB taxonomy): Bacteria > Actinomycetota > Actinomycetes > Mycobacteriales > Mycobacteriaceae > Mycobacterium. Next base: position 10,222 of record JACJWN010000003.1, read on the forward strand.
GCCGAGTCCCTCAAGTGCGGTGCGCAGGTGGTCCTGCCGGCCGACGCGGACGGTCACGCCGGCGGGCTGGAGCGTATCCAGGACCTGGGGATCGGGGCGATGACGTTTCCGGCCGCGGGTTCGGCGGCAGACCTGGCCCTGTTGTTGGTGGATCATCACGGCGCCTCGCTGATCGTCACCGTCGGCCACTCCGCCAGCATCGAGGAGTTCTTCGACCGCTCCCGCGCCCAGAGCAATCCGTCCACCTTCCTGACGCGTCTGAAGGTCGGCGAGAAGCTGGTCGACGCCAAAGCTGTTGCCACGCTGTACCGCAGCCACATCTCCGGGGGTGCGATCGCGCTGTTGGTACTGGCGGTGCTGTTCGCGGTCGTCGCAGCCCTGTGGGTCTCGCATGCCGACACCGTGGTCATCGACTGGCTGTCCACCTACTGGAACCGCATCAGCCTGTGGGTGCAGAGCTGGGTGACCTAGCGTGAAGTCGCGTCGGCGCAGGGTCATCACGCTGGCCGCGGTGATTGTCGCCTTGGCCGTCGGTTTCGTGCTGGGCGCCCGGTTGAACTCCGGCCCGATGCTTTCGGTTCTTCGCAACGACAAGGGCGACCTGCAGCAGCGTGTCGATGCACTCGTTCAGGAGAACAGGGCGCTGGGCGAAAGGCTGTCCGCTGCCGATGATTTCGACGCCGCGATGTCGGAGAGGATGGTCCGCGGTGCGCTCGCCGATAAATCCGTGGTGATCTTCCGCGCCCCCGACGCCCAGGGCGCCGACGTCGACGGCGTGGTTCGGCTGATCGGGCAGGCGGGCGGTTCGGTGACCGGCACGGTGGAACTGACGAGCGAGTTCATCAACGGGAATTCCGGCGAGAAACTGCGATCGGTGGTCAATTCGCCGATTGTCCCTCCCGGGACGCAACTCAACACCGACCTCGTCGACGAAGGCGCTCAGGCCGGGGACCTCCTCGGCATCGCCTTGCTGATCAACCGCGATGCGGCCGCCGAGCCCGTCGACGACGCCGCGCGTGACACGGTACTCGCATCGCTGCGCGATACCGGTTTCCTCACCTATCGAGAGCTTCCCGGCGCAGCGAACGCTGCCGTCGTGGTCACCGGGGGTGCGCTGGCGCAGGACGCCGGCAACCAGGGCGCAACGGTCGCCCGCTTCGCCGCGGGCCTGGCGCCACATGGTGCGGGCACTGTTCTGGCTGGTCGCGCCGGATCGGCCGCCGGCGTGTCGGCCGTGGCTCTCGTCCGGGCCGAACCGAACATGTCGGCGCTGGTGAGCACCGTGGACGACGTCGATGCCGAATCGGGCCGAATCACCACCGTGCTGGCGCTGCAATCGATGATCGGCGGCGGTCCGCCCGGTCAGTACGGTGTCGGCGCGGGTGCGGTCTCGGTGACCGTTCGGCAGTAGGCGCCCCGGAAACATGTCGCGGTGTGTCAGCGCCGCGCCGTCGGGGTCGGTGTTAGGGTGAGTTTCCGTGGGTCGGCAGGCCCCAACCGGTCTTTTCGGGGCGTTTCCGTTCCGGAGCGTCCCGGTAACAACAAAGCCCTGCGCCGTCGTCACGGAGGTGGCTCTTGCCCGCACTGCGCAAGCACTCCCAGGCCGCGACCAAGCATCTTTTCGTCACCGGTGGCGTGGTCTCCTCCCTCGGCAAGGGTCTGACCGCCAGCAGTCTCGGTCAGTTGCTCATCTCCCGCGGGCTGCAGGTCACGATGCAGAAGCTCGACCCCTACCTCAACGTCGACCCGGGAACCATGAACCCGTTCCAGCACGGCGAGGTGTTCGTCACCGAGGACGGCGCTGAAACCGACCTCGATGTCGGCCACTACGAGCGGTTCCTGGATCGCAATCTGTCCGGCTCGGCGAATGTGACCACCGGGCAGGTGTATTCGGCCGTCATCGCCAAGGAACGCCGTGGCGAGTATCTCGGCGACACCGTCCAGGTGATCCCGCACATCACCGACGAGATCAAGAGCCGAATCCTGGCCATGGCCAAACCCGGTCCGGGAGGTAAGCGGCCCGATGTGGTCATCACCGAGATCGGCGGGACCGTGGGCGATATCGAGTCCCAACCCTTCCTGGAGGCCGCCCGGCAGGTCCGGCACGAGGTGGGCCGGGAGAACTGCTTCTTCCTACACGTCTCGCTGGTGCCGTTCCTGGCGCCGTCGGGTGAGTTGAAGACCAAGCCGACCCAGCACTCGGTGGCGGCCCTGCGCAGTATCGGCATCACCCCGGACGCATTGATCCTGCGCTGCGACCGTGATGTTCCGGAGGCGCTGAAGGAGAAGATCGCGCTGATGTGCGACGTCGACGTCGACGGCGTGATCTCCACCCCTGATGCCCCGTCCATCTACGACATCCCCAAAGTGCTGCACCGCGAGGAACTCGACGCCTACGTGGTTCGCCGGCTGAACCTTCCGTTCCGCGATGTCGACTGGACGGTCTGGGACGATCTGCTGCGCCGGGTGCACGATCCGCATGAAACGGTTCGCATAGCCCTGGTGGGCAAGTACATCGACCTGTCGGATGCCTATCTGTCGGTCGCGGAGGCGCTGCGCGCGGGCGGCTTCGCCCATCGCGCCCGGGTCGAGATGCGCTGGGTGGCCTCCGACGACTGCGAGACCGACACCGGGGCGGCCGCCGCACTCGGCGATGTCGACGGGGTGCTCATTCCCGGCGGCTTCGGGATCCGTGGGATCGAGGGCAAGATCGGTGCCATCCGCTATGCGCGTCATCGCGGTCTGCCACTACTCGGGCTGTGTCTGGGCCTGCAGTGCATCGTCATCGAAGCGGCCCGCTCAGTGGGCCTGGAAGAGGCCAACTCCGCCGAATTCGACCCCGCGACAACGGATCCGGTGATCTCGACGATGGCCGACCAGCGCGACGCGGTGGCCGGCGAGGCGGATCTGGGCGGCACCATGCGGCTGGGCGCCTATCCGGCGGTGCTCGAGGAGGGCTCCGTTGTGGCACGGGCGTATCAATCCACCAAGGTCTCCGAGCGCCATCGTCACCGTTACGAGGTCAACAACGCCTACCGGGACCGGATCGCGCAGAGCGGTCTGAGATTCTCTGGCACCTCGCCGGACGGGCATCTGGTGGAGTTCGTGGAATATCCCGCCGATGTGCACCCCTTCCTGGTCGGCACACAGGCCCACCCCGAACTCAAGAGCCGCCCGACCCGTCCGCATCCGTTGTTCGTGGCCTTCGTCGGGGCGGCGATGGACTACAAGGCGGCCGAACGCCTTCCGGTGGAGATTCCCGAACAGCACCCGAACGGCAGGGAGCGCGCCGAGGGGTCCGGCAGTGATGACTCCGGCAGGGGCGACTCCGCCCGGTCCGGTGCCGCCGCGGCCCTGACCGATCGAGTCCGAGGCTGAACCCGCCGGTGGCCGACCACGACTTCGAGACCGTTTCGACCGAAACCCTCTACAGCGGAACGATTCTCGCTCTGCGCGCCGACGAGGTGCGGATGCCCGGCGGTGTCACCGCGACCCGGGAGGTGGTCGAGCACTACGGCGCGGTCGCCGTCGCGGCGGTCGACGACGAGGAACAGCTGGCCATGGTGTACCAGTACCGGCAAGCGCTCGGCCGGCGGCTCTGGGAACTGCCCGCGGGTCTGCTCGACGAGGCGGGGGAGGATCCCGCCGACGCGGCCGCCCGCGAACTGCGCGAGGAGACCGGCCTGGTGGCTGAGGACTGGCGGGTGCTTGTCGACGTCGCGTCCTCTCCGGGATTCTGCGACGAGGCGGTGCGGGTCTACCTGGCACGCGGGCTACGGCACGTCGGCCGCCCGGAGGCCGACCACGAGGAGGCCGACCTGACGGTGCACTGGCAGGGACTGCGATGGGCGGTCGATCGGGTGTTGGCCGGGGAGATCGTCAATTCGACGGCCGCGGCGGGAATCCTGGCCGCCCACGCGGTCATCGTCGACGGCAAGCCCACCAGGCCCGTGGACGCGCCGTGGCCGGATCGGCCGTCGGCGCTGGCGGTGCGCAAGGGGCACCGGTGACGACGTTCGCCGCGGCGCTGGACGGCCAGGTCCAGGGCTATCTCGATCACCTCACCATCGAGCGCGGGGTTGCCGCCAACACCATCAGTTCCTATCGTCGTGATCTCAGGCGGTACGTCGAGCATCTGGCACTCCGCGGTGTCGGCGACCTACGGGATGTCACCGAGGTTGATGTCAGCGACTTCCTGGTATCGCTGCGGCGCGGGGATCCCGACACGGGGGCGACCGCCCTATCGGCGGTGTCGGCGGCGCGGGCGTTGATCGCGGTGCGCGGGCTGCACCGCTTCGCCGCCGCCGAGGGGATCATCGACCTCGACGTCGCGCGCGCCGTCAAACCCCCGACACCGAGCCGTCGTCTGCCCAAGAGCCTGACCCTCGACGATGTGTTGGCGCTGCTCGAGGGCGCCGGCGGCGACGCACCCACCGACGGACCGCTGACGCTGCGGAACCGTGCGCTTCTGGAGTTGTTGTATTCCACCGGGGCGCGGATCTCCGAGGCGGTGGGCCTGGACGTCGACGATATCGACACCGAGGCCCGCTCGGTGCTACTGCGCGGCAAGGGCGGCAAGCAGCGGCTGGTTCCGGTGGGGCGTCCGGCCATCGCCGCCCTGGACGCCTACCTGGTACGGGGACGTCCGGATCTTGCCCGCCGTGGCCGCGGCGTCCCGGCGATGTTCCTCAACGCCCGGGGCGGTCGGCTGTCCCGGCAGAGCGCCTGGCAGGTACTGCATGATGCCGCCGAGCGGGCCGGGATCACCGTGGCGGTATCGCCGCACACGTTGCGGCACTCCTTCGCCACCCATCTGCTCGATGGCGGCGCCGACGTGCGGGTCGTTCAGGAGCTGCTCGGGCATGCCTCGGTCACGACCACTCAGATCTACACCCTGGTCACGGTCAATGCCCTGCGCGAGGTGTGGGCCGGCGCGCACCCGAGGGCCTGAACTTCAGGCCGGATGCCGCGACTTCAGCACAAGGTCGGGCGGTGCGGTGTTCCCGTCGGCGTCGCGCTGCGTCCACCGAGTGACGGCGACGGACAGACCACGGATAGACTTTGCGCCGATGTTCGCCACGCCGCCGATTCGCCCCGTCCGGGGCATTCCCGTCGGAGTAGCGGCGTGACCGACCAGCACGAAGAGCAGCTCGGTCCCACCGGCCGCCCACTCCGGGATATTCCTGAACCCCAGCGGCTGGACCGGCACGGCCCCGCGGTGGTCCTTTCGATGTGCAACCAGAAGGGCGGGGTAGGCAAGACCACTTCCACCATCAACCTGGGTGCGGCACTGGCCGAGTACGGCCGGCGGGTGTTGCTCGTGGACCTGGATCCCCAGGGCGCACTCTCGGCGGGCCTGGGCGTGCCGCATTACGAACTTGCCAACACCGTGCACAACCTGATGGTCGAGCCGCGGGTGGGCATCGACGACGTGCTGATCCATACCCGGGTGGAGGGTCTGGATCTGGTTCCGAGCAATATCGACCTCTCCGCCGCGGAGATCCAACTGGTGAACGAGGTGGGCCGGGAGCAGACCCTGGGCCGCGCCCTCCGGCCGGTGATCGACAGCTACGACTACGTGCTGATCGACTGCCAGCCGTCGCTGGGCCTGCTCACCGTCAATGCGCTGGCGTGCTCGGACGGGGTGGTTATCCCCACCGAATGTGAGTTCTTCTCGCTTCGCGGACTGGCACTACTCACCGACACCGTCGACAAGGTGCGTGACCGGCTCAATCCCAGACTGGCCATCAGCGGCATCCTGGTCACCCGTTACGACAGCCGTACCGTCAACGCCCGGGAGGTGATGGCCCGGGTCATCGAACGCTTCGGCGATCTGGTGTTCGACACGGTCATCAACCGCACCGTCCGCTTTCCGGAGACCAGCGTCGCCGGGGAGCCGATCACCACGTGGGCGCCGAAATCCAGCGGCGCTCTGGCCTACCGCACACTGGCCCGTGAGGTCATCGACCGCTTCGGCAAGTGACTACCGAGGCGGCGCCCGAGAAGGGCTTCAGGGTCCGGCTGACCAACTTCGAGGGTCCGTTCGACCTGCTGTTGCAGCTGATCTTCGCCCACCGGCTCGACGTCACAGAAGTAGCTCTGCACCAGGTGACCGACGATTTCATCGCCTACACCCGGCAGATCGGTGCCCAGCTGGAACTCGATGAGACCACCACATTCCTGGTGATTGCGGCCACGTTGCTGGACCTCAAGGCCGCCCGCCTGCTGCCCGCCGGTGAGGTGGAGGACGCCGAGGATCTCGCTCTTCTGGAGGTGCGCGATCTGCTGTTCGCCCGCCTGCTGCAGTACCGCGCGTTCAAGCACGTCGCCGAGATGTTCGCCGAGTTGGAGGCGGCCGCCCTGCGCAGCTACCCGCGTGCGGTGGCGTTGGAGGAACGGTTCTCGGAGTTGTTGCCCGAGGTGATGATCGGTGTCGATGCGCAGCGATTCGCCGAGATCGCCGCGGCGGTGTTCACCCCCAGGCCGGTTCCGACGGTGGGCACCGATCACCTGCACGCGGCCCGGGTATCGGTGCCCGAGCAGGCCGAGCGGCTGCTGGAGGTACTGGAGCGCCGCGGGGTGGGCCACTGGTCGTCTTTTTCCGAACTGGTGGCCGATTGCTCCGAGCCGATCCTGATCGTCGGGCGGTTCCTGGCTTTACTCGAGCTCTACCGGGCTCGGGCGGTAGCATTCGACCAATCAGAACCGCTTGGTGTGCTTCAGGTTTCGTGGACCGGGAACCGCTTGGTGAATGAAGATCTGGTGAGGGCCGAGTGGGAAGAGCAGGACCAACCGTGACCGACGAGATCGTCGACGAATCCGATCTATCCGGCCCCGAGGTCACCGACCTCGACGATGGGGATCTGACTCGGGTACTGGAGGCACTCCTCCTCGTGGTCGACTCTCCGGTGACGCCCGAGGCGCTGGCGTCGGCAACCGGGCAGCCGATGGACCGTGTCACCGAGACGCTGCGCCGGATGGCCGCGGAGTTGGCCGATCGTGACAGTGGGATTGACCTCCGGGAGACCGGTGGCGGCTGGCGGATGTACACGCGGGCCCGATTCGCCCCCTACGTCGAGCGTCTCTTGCTCGACGGAGCGCGCTCCAAGCTGACCCGTGCGGCGTTGGAGACGCTGGCGGTCGTGGCCTACCGGCAGCCGGTCACCCGGGCGCGGGTCAGTGCCGTTCGGGGCGTCAACGTCGATGCGGTGATCCGGACGTTGGTGGCGCGCGGATTGATCACCGAGGCCGGCGCGGACCCGGACAGCGGCGCGACCACTTTCGCCACCACCGAGTTGTTCCTCGAGCGGCTCGGCCTGTCGTCGTTGGCAGACCTTCCCGACATCGCGCCGCTGCTGCCCGACGTCGACATAATCGACGACCTGAGCGAGACGCTCGACAGCGAGCCCCGGTTCGCCAAGCTTGCAGCTTCGAGCCAGCCGGACAAGCCCGCCGCCATCAACGTGGATACCGATGTCTGAGACCGTGCGGCCTGGCGAGGGACCCGGCGAGGAGGGCATCCGGCTGCAGAAAGTGCTGTCCCAGGCGGGGATCGCCTCCCGGCGGGTGGCTGAGCGGATGATCATCGATGGTCGGGTCGAGGTCGACGGTGCCGTGGTGAGCGAACTGGGCACCCGGGTCGATCCGCGAACCGCGGACATCCGCGTCGACGGGACCCGGGTGGTCCTCGACGACTCCATGGTGTACCTGGCGTTGAACAAACCGCGGGGGATGCATTCGACGATGTCCGATGACCGCGGTCGTCCCTGCATCGGGGATCTGGTCGAGCACCGGGTGCGCGGCAACAAGAAGCTCTTCCACGTCGGCCGGCTGGACGCGGACACCGAGGGACTGCTGCTGCTCACCAATGACGGCGAACTGGCTCACCGGTTGATGCACCCGTCGTTCGAGGTGCCGAAGACCTACCTGGCGACCGTCGCCGGATCGGTACCGCGGGGTCTGGGAAAGACGCTGCGGGCCGGGATCGAATTGGAGGACGGCCCGGTCAAACTCGATGACTTTGCCGTGGTGGACGCCGTTCCGGGCAAGACGCTGGTTCGGGTGACCCTGCACGAGGGACGCAAGAGGATCGTCCGGAGATTGCTGGCGGAGGTCGGGTTTCCGGTGCAGGCGTTGGTGCGGACGGACATCGGCTCGGTGGCGCTGGGTGACCAGCGGCCCGGCAGCATTCGGGCCCTGACGCGGAAAGAGGTCGGCGAACTGTATCGGGCGGTGGGTCTGTGAGTGGTGTGGTGATCGCGATCGACGGTCCGGCCGGAACCGGAAAGTCCTCGGTGTCAAGGGGTTTGGCTCAGGCGCTGGGTGCGCGATATCTCGACACGGGTGCGATGTACCGGATTGCGACGCTGGCGATGCTGCGCGCCGGGGTCGATCTCGACGACCCACAGTCGATCGCCTCCGCGTCGCCGGTATCGATGTCGGTGGGATTCGATCCGGAGGTGGAGTGTGTCTACCTCGACGGCGAGGATGTCTCGGCGGCGATTCGCGGTGATGAGGTGACCCGTGCGGTGTCGGCGGTCGCGGCGGTGCCGGCAGTGCGCTCGCAGATGGTCGTCCTGCAGCGTGAAATGGCATCGGGAGCGGGCAGCGTGGTGGTCGAGGGCCGCGATATCGGAACCGTGGTGCTGCCAGAGGCGGACGTCAAGATCTTCCTGACCGCCTCGGCGGAGACGCGGGCCCGACGCCGCAATGACCAGAACGTCGCCGCCGGATTGCCCGACGACTACGAGACGGTTTTGACCGACGTGCGACTGCGGGATCATCTGGATTCCACCCGTGCGGTGTCACCGTTGCGACCGGCCGAGGACGCCCTGATTGTGGATACCAGCGATATGACACAGAGCGAGGTCATCCACCATCTGCAGAATCTGGTTGAACAGCGGACGGGGGCGATGAGATGAGTGACGGCGAGACATGGTCCGACGAGAGCGATTGGGAGATCGCCGAGGACCAGCTGATCGAGCAGGCGGAGGAGATGGCCGCGCCGCCGCCGGTGCTGGCGGTGGTCGGGCGTCCCAACGTGGGCAAGTCGACTCTGGTCAACCGGATCCTGGGCCGACGGGAGGCGGTGGTGCAGGATCTGCCCGGCGTCACCCGGGACCGGGTGTCCTACGACGCGCTGTGGAGCGGGCGCCGCTTCGTGGTGCAGGACACCGGCGGTTGGGAACCCGACGCGAAGGGCCTGCAGCAACTGGTCGCCGATCAGGCCGCGGTGGCCATGCAGACCGCCGACGCGGTGGTCCTGGTGGTCGACGCCGTCGTCGGCGCCACCGCCGGTGACGAGGCGGCCGCGCGAATCCTGCGCCGTTCCGGCAAGCCGGTGTTCCTGGTGGCAAACAAGGTGGACAACGAGAAGGGCGAGGCAGAGGCCGCGGCGCTGTGGTCGCTGGGACTGGGGGAGCCGCACCCGATCAGTGCGATGCACGGCCGGGGCGTGGCCGACCTGCTCGACCGGGTGATCGCGGAGCTGCCCACGGTGTCGGAGTCGGCACGCTCCGGCGGCGGGCCGCGGCGGGTTGCGCTGGTCGGAAAGCCCAACGTCGGTAAGAGTTCGCTGCTGAACCGGCTGGCCGGGGCGGAGCGGTCGGTGGTGCATGACACCGCCGGCACCACCGTCGACCCGGTGGACTCGCTGATCGAACTGGACGGCAGGATCTGGCGCTTCGTCGATACCGCCGGCCTGCGGCGCAAGGTGGGACAGGCCAGCGGCCACGAGTTCTACGCCTCGGTGCGCACGCACAGTGCCATCGACGCCGCCGAGGTGGTGATCGTGTTGGTCGACGCCTCCGAACCGCTGACCGAGCAGGACCAGCGCGTGCTGTCGATGGTGATCGAGGCTGGCCGCGCGCTGGTGCTGGCGTTCAACAAGTGGGATCTGGTGGACGAGGACCGGCGTTACCTGCTGGACCGTGAGATCGACCTGCAGTTGGCGCAGTTGCAGTGGTCGCCGCGGGTCAACATCTCCGCGAAGACCGGACGCGCGGTTCAGAAGCTTGTTCCAGCCATGGAAACCGCGCTGGACTCGTGGGACACCCGCATCTCCACCGGGCAGCTGAATACCTGGCTCAAGGAGGTCGTCGCTGCCACGCCGCCACCGGTGCGCGGCGGAAAGCAGCCGCGAATCCTGTTCGCCACCCAGGCAACCGCGCGTCCACCGACTTTCGTGCTGTTCACCACCGGCTTCCTGGAGGCCGGATACCGCCGTTTCCTCGAGCGCAAGCTCAGGGAAACCTTTGGGTTCGAGGGCTCGCCGATCCGGATCAATGTCCGCGTCCGCGAGAAGCGTAAAGCCAAGCCGCGCTAGTGGTCTCGGGGCAGCATCCGCTCTGGGTGATGGTAGGAATTGGTGCCGCCGCGCAGTGGCAGATGCGGCGGGGGTAACCATTCGGTGCGGCCGTCCCTGAGCTTGCGGGTTCGCCATCCGTCCTGCTTGATGAGCCGATGATGCGGACCGCAGACGAAGGTCAGGGTGTCGATGTTCGTCAGGCCGCCCGTGGCCCATTCATCGACATGGTGGACTTCGGTCAGGTAGCCAGGAACGTCACATCCCGGCGCGGTGCACCCACGGTCCTTGTTGTGCAGAACTATTCGCTGGTCAGCGGAGGCAATCCTCTTGGTGCGACCGAGGTAGATGGGACGTTGGGAATGCTCCTCGAAAACGCACAGATAGTGCCAGGAGTGGCTGGCCAACCGGATCACGTCCCGCATGGGCACCAACGTGCCGCTCGCAGTGACCGCGTGACCGGCTCCGGTCTGCAGTTGCTCCAGTGTCGCGCTGACGATCACAGTCACGGGTAAGCCGTTGTGCTTACCGAGTTTCGGATCTCCGAGTTGTCCGCGAACCAACGCGCTGAGCGCGTCATGCTGGCGTTGGGCGTGGCTTCGCATGTCGCCGTCGACGACGTCCTGAGTCGGCTCTCCGGTGACGGTGGGGCTCTGGTCGGCGGGATTACACATTCCCGGGGCGCCGAACTTGGCGAGCCACGCGTCGATCTCGGCCCTGAGTTGTGGCGTCGCGACGAGCCGCCCGACGCTCATCCCGTCTGGCCGTTGCCGGCCGCACCAGGTGAACCCACGCCGCCGGTCGCGTTCTTCATCGCTGAATTTGCCGTCCGGATTCAGCTGCAGCGCCAGCCTGTCGGCGACCTTCTCCAACTGGTCGGGGCGCAGTTCGAGAGCTTTTTCTGCGAGGAACTTTTCGGCGTCCTCCACTGCGGCCGGGGATAGATCGGCCGGAAGATCCCGGAAGAACTTCTGTATCGACCGGAGATGTTCGGGGTCGAGCTGGCCCGCTTCCCATGCTTTCGCGGTGGCGGGCAGCTGCGGCGGCAGTGTCTGGCCCGTCAGCGTCGTTCGTGCGCTCAGCTGGCGTGCGTCGCGGAGCCGGCGGCGCGACTCGGAGAGGCTCAGGCGCAGGACGTCGGCGATGACCCTGGGCAGTATCCGGCCGATCTCGCCGTTGTCGTTGCGGTCCAAGGAGCTGGTGATGGAGTGCGACGAGGCGCGTTGACTTCGAGTCGCGATCTCCAAACGGTCAAGCGCCTCGAGACGCTCCCCGGCTGGCAGAGCGTCCCAGTCCAGCGCGCCGACGGTCTGGACGGCGGCGTCCAGAGCGGCGAACGCCTCGGCGACCGGGTTCGAAAGCATGTTCGAATCATAGGTCTGCCCACTGACAAGAATAGCGACTCACTCGAGCCACGCCCGATTGCCGTAGGAATCCAGGTGCACCACCTGCTCCACGGGTTTGCGTGTGGTCGGTCCATAGCGGCCCCGAGGCCAGCCCATCGGGACCACACACACCGGGGTGACCGACAGGGGCAGGCTCAGGATCTTGCGTGCCGACGTGACACTCCACAGCGGCAGGGTGATCAGCGAAGCCCCCAGCCCCATCGCGCGAGCAGCCAGCAGGAGGTTCTGAACACTCGGGTAGATCGAGCCGAAGAACGAGGACTCGCCAACGAACGGCGAGGGCAGGTAGGGGGCTCGCATGCCCCCGCGCAGGCAGGGGACGACCAGCACCGGGATCTCGGTGAAGTGATCGACCTGCCACTGCACCGCCCGCAGGATCTTCGTCATGGACTCGTCGCCCTTGGCGACGCGCTTGCCCACGCCGCCGTAGAGGGCCCAGGCCTGCCGGTACCGCTTGGCGAGTTGGCTCTTGACGTGCTGGTCCTTGACGACCAGGAACTCCCAATTCTGCCCGTTGGACCCGGTGGGCGCCCGCAGGGCAAGTTCAATACATTTCAGGACTACGGCGTCGTCGACCGGATCCGGCAATACCCGGCGCACCGCCCGCTGGGTCATCATGGCGTCCAGCAGTGGCATGTCCAGGCGGGCGATCGCCTCGTCGTTGGACGGTATCGGGTTCGGAGTAGCGGCCATGCCTTCCGAGCCTACGGGCGCCGATTAGGGTTCGGAGGGTGTCAGTCGCCGACATGGTCGTCATCGTCCTCGCCGCGCTGGGGGCTGGGGCGATCAACTCACTCGTGGGGTCAGGCACCCTGATCACCTTTCCGACCCTGATCGCTCTCGGCTTTCCGCCGGTGACGGCGACGATGTCCAACGCGATCGGACTCGTAGCCGGCGGGGTGTCCGGCACGTGGGGATATCGCGCCGAGCTGGCAGGGCAATGGCGGCGGCTGCGCTGGCAGATCCCGGCGTCGCTCATCGGTGCGGTCATCGGCGCATTCCTACTGCTGCACCTTCCGGAGCGGGTGTTCATTCAGATCGTCCCGGTGCTACTGGTGCTGGCGCTGCTACTGGTAATCGCGGGTCCGCGGATCCAGGCGTATGCGAGGAGGCGCGCCGAGGCCGCTGGGCGCTCGGCTGAGCACGTTTCGACTGCTCGGATGGCCGCCTTGGTGCTGGGGACGTTCATCGTCGGTGTGTACGGCGGCTACTTCACCGCCGCCCAGGGCATCCTGCTGATAGGCGTGATGGGGGCGTTGCTGCCCGAGGACGTCCAGCGGATGAACGCGGCGAAGAATCTGTTGTCGCTGCTGGTCAACATCGTCGCCGCGGTCGCGTACACCCTCGTTGCCTTCGATCGGGTGAGTTGGGCGGCGGCCGGCCTGATCGCGATCGGCTCTCTCTTCGGGGGTTGGCTCGGTTCCCATTACGGCCGGCGACTGTCGCCGACCGCGTTGCGGGTGGTGATCGTGGCCGTTGGCCTGATCGGGTTGTACCGGCTGCTCGGCGTATGAACGGCGTACCCAAGTTCGTCTCGGCCGGCTGCTGGGGTAGGCTTTCGACCTGCTGCCGGCGATCCCGGCAGCGCCGCGGGCTGTGGCGCAGCTTGGTAGCGCACTTGACTGGGGGTCAAGTGGTCGCAGGTTCAAATCCTGTCAGCCCGACAACAGAAACCGGCTCTGATCAGCGGTTTTCCTTGAGTTTTGGCCACCGATTCGGTCCGTCCAGGCCGGTGTCGGGGCCAATCTGGGTCCCAGAGGCCCGCCGCAGCGGTCTCGAACAGGGTTCAGACGGCCTTCGTGCGCACGTTGTATGCGCCAATGCATGTTAAGTGCGACTATGCACCCGCCGTAACTCTCCCAGAATCCAGGGCCACTTGACCGCTGGTCAAGTGCACTCCGTGCGGCTGACACCAGCTGGATGCGAGGGATTCGTTTAGGCGCCGGTGCGGAGCAGGGCGCCGGGAATTTTTCAGAGTGCCCTGTTTGTCTGATGCGATGCGCACCAGCGCTTCGTGCGCCTCCGAAGTCCTGGGCGACATGCTGGACGACCTTCGTTCCAGTGACGCCTTGATGCGGCGACCGGTGAACAGAGCGGGTAGCGATGTACGGTTTTTGTCCGTACGCTGGCGTTCGGGAGGTAGCGGTAATGGCAGTTAAGGCAAAGCGTATTGAGATTCGCGCGGAGGAGGCGACTCTGGATCGCATCCAGCGAGCAGCCGGTGCGGTCCACGAGCAGACCTCTGAATTCGTCCGTAAAGCGGCTCTGCAGCGGGCGGAGGAGGTGCTGCGCAACGAGTTGGTGACGATGATGGAGCCGGAGCAATTCGACGAGCTGATGGCGTGCCTCGACGTCGCAGACGAGGCACCTCGGCTTGCCGCCGCTGCGCGCACACCTGCAGTGTTCACACGTCGCTAACCGAACCGGATGTTTGAATCGGCACGACTCGGTGACCACCACCAACTCGACGAGTTCGACTGCGGCAAAGCGGCATTGAACTCCTGGCTTCACGGCCAAGCGCGGCGCGCAGACTCCAGTGGAGTTGCCCACGTTTACGTATGGACGCCAGCCGGGAAGCAGAAGGTTTGCGCCTACTACGCGATCTGCCCCACTGAGGTCATTCGCACCGACGCCGGAATTTCGGGGTCATTGGCCGGCGGATACTCCCGGATACCGGGTTATCTCATTGCCCGATTGGCTCTCGACGCGTCGCTGCAGGGGCGCGGATACGGTGCACAGCTACTTCTCGACGCACTCGGAAAGGTGGTGAAGGCCGCTGAAATCGGCGGGGGACGACTCATCGTCGTCGATGCAATGGACGATGAGGCTTATGGGTTCTACGAATGCTTCGACTTCACGCCGGTGAAGAAGCGCAGGGGACGGCTGGTTATGAAGATGTCTACTGCGGCGTCCGCGTTACGCGCGTTCGAGGACCAGCCGTAGCGGCTGAGCGGAGTGGCCTGCTTGCCCATGGCGGGCGCAAGCATGTGGTGGGACCAATTTGGGACCAAGCGTCCTGCGCGCTGCTGAACGAACTGCGCGTTTACGCCCGATCCGCAGGCATCGAATAACGCGCATACCGAGCGTGAACAGGCGCAACATGCCAGCCCCATTTGCTGGGGGTCAAGTGGTCGCAGGTTCAAATCCTGTCAGCTCGACGCATTGACCAGCACGAACGCAAGTCCGTGCAACAAACGTGCAAGACACAGCGTGGCTCCTACTAGAGGAGCACGCCATGCATGCACTTGTCACGTCCGACTTCCGCACCCGCAAGATCGGCGCCGACCGCTTCGCCATCTGGCAGCTGGTCGGCAACCACTGGGAGCGCCTGGCCGACGTTTACCCCACCCGCCAGGCCGCCCAGGACTTCATTCGACGGGCGGTCGCACGATGACCACGCCAGAACCGCAGCCCCCCGCTGGCGCGGTCGAGGTCGGCCCCTGGGTGGCCGGCGAGCGCCTGTACCGCTGTGCCCCGACGGCTTTCGGTGATATCAACGTCAGCGTCGTCGGCTCCCAGGCCCGTGACGGCTGGACGATCAACAACGTCGCGGTGTCGCTGCCCGACGCGCTGGCAGTGAATGGCCGGCTGATCCCGGTCGGCGTCGATCGGAGCGGCCAGCAGGCGCGCGAACTGGCCGCCGCGCTGATCGCCGCCGCCGACGATGCCGCGCGGCGGGATGGGTTGGTGCCGCCGGTGGTGTGAATCCCGTATCGTCAGCGCCCGAACCGCCCCGGCCACATCCCCCCGATGGCCGGGGCGGTTCGCTGCTCGACTTGTTAACCTGAGCCCGCCGCAAACATCTGCGTAGAGGGGGATTCGCGTGAGTCAGCCGCCAAGTGCCGGGTGGTATCCCGACCCATCGGACCCTTCCCGGAACATCTACTGGGACGGAACCAGCTGGAGTCGGCCGCCCAGCGTGCCGCCGGCACAGCAGCCGCAGCAAAAGCAGGATGGCTCCGGCGTCAGCAAAAAAACCGCGGTTGCCATCGGTGTATGCATCCTTGCCGCTATCGGGCTGTTTATGACCATGCAGTCGGTGAGTCTGTTTAGCGGCACCGGGTCGATCTGGACCGGCGTCGCAATCGTCGGGGCCGCCACAGCAACGTCCTACTTTCTCGGCGCTACGAAGTGGGTCCGCGTCGTCGCCACGATCTGCCTAGTGTTCGCGCTGTTCAATGCTATCTATATCGAGAAGCAGTTGTCCGACAAGCGCAATGAGATCAGCGAAATTTTCAACGGCTAGCTGATGTAGACAACCAGCGAAGCACCAGCAGCGTTCTCGCCGGCACACCGTTTCGCATTGGGCCATGCGGTCGTCGTGGCCGGAACGCAACGCATTGTGTATTCCTGTCGGGTTATCGGGCTGTAGACACTGAGAGTGGCGGCCCCGAGGGTTGAATACCAAGCCCTCCGAACGTTGTCCGCAAAAGCGCAACTGGTGTCTTCCGAGGCAACACCGGTTAAACCTGATGGGCAGATGGTGAAATCCTCGTAATCCGGCGGGACCACAGGCGGGGCTGGCGGCGGCAGCCGGCGCGGTGGGAGTCGGGGTGCCGGCGGCGGCTCGTCTTTCGCGAAGGCGAACGCACCCGGCGGAGTCTCCCAAAGCACACCGGCTCCATCAGCGGTCACATCGACCGAAACGTCATGAGTAACCCCGTCGCGGGTCTTGACAGTAGCGATCCCCTTGTACTCGTTGCCGGACTTGTGGACCAGGTTCACGTCGACGACTCTGAGGCCAAGCTTTCCCAACTCTGGGTCATTGTCGATATCGCGCTGCATCGACTCACGGACGGTGGCGGCAACCGATTCGGACGGCACTCCCGTCGGAGTGGTCATCGTTGGTGCCGCAGTGGGTGAAGCGCCTGGAGTCGGAGCCGACGATTCGGGGGGCTCGCTCTTGGGCCATAGCAGCATTAGCAGCATCCCACCCATTAGGCCGACAAGCCCGACCAGCACTGTGATTAGCAGGCGGGTTTTTGATTGCTTCTCCTGATGGTGTTCCTCGGGAAAATCCTCGGCGGCCGGCGCTGCTTCCCAATCATGCCCGTTCCAGTACCTGTTGCCCGGGCCACCCAACGGGTCGGGAAACCAGCCTGGCTCGGTCATGGTCAAATTCTAGTTCGCTAGCTGCGAGGGGGCACCAAACTTGCGGCCCGGCAAAGGCGATCACTCCAGGACGATTGAGGGCTCCAGACCGATCCTCTTTGGGCCGGTGGTCTAGAGGTCGAGTTCGATATCGGAAAAGGCGAGGCTGTCGCACACCGTGATCCGGTCCGTTTCCGTACCGTCGGCCTCCGCGCTGGTCACGCCGCGGATCTTGTGGGTCACGCAGGCTCGGCACAGCCCGCTGCGGCACCCGGTCGGCACCCGTATACCGACCCGGTTTGCCGCCTCGAGCAGCGTTGTCGCACCGTCGATTTCGACGCTGCGGTGAGTGCGGCTAAACGTCACTGTGTAGCGGCGGCCGTCGTCGACCGGCCGGTCCAGCAAGGGCGCGGCGAAGGACTCGGTGTGGAAGCGTTCCGGCGCCTGGCCCATATCGGCCATGTATCCGCGGACGGCGTCTACCAGTCCCTGCGGTGCGCAAACGAACGTCTCGCGGTCGACATGGCCAACGAGGCTTGCGATGAGTTCCGGCGTGGGCCGGCACCCGGTGAAAACGTGAGCCGAGATGCCTCCGGCCGCGGCGAGTTCACGAATCTCCCGCTCGAAGAGAACCGAGTCGCTGTCGTGATTGAAGTACAGCAGCACCGCCCCTTCGCCGTTCCCCGACCGCACCAGTGCCCTCAACTGGCTCAGGATCGGAGTGATTCCGACGCCGCCGGCAATGAAGAGCGCGCCACTCGGAACCTCGGCCACGGCGAGGCCCCCGCTTGAGACCGGCGGCTTGAGGACGGTCAGGTAACTGCCGGGTTCAACATCGTTGAGCAGGTTGGAGACCCGGCCTCCTTCAACATGTTTGACGCAGATGTCCATCGTGTCCGAGCCCTCGCTGTCGTGCAGCAGGCTGTACTGACGAATCAGTGCATCCCTCCCGACATCGACCCGAAGGGACAGGAATGCCCCGGGTTCCCAACACACCTCGTCCCAGCCGCTCGGCTTCTCCAATCGGATCAACAATGCCGAACCTTTGGCGAGTCGCTGCGTCGAGATGACCCGGACCGGCACGCCGTACCAGCGGGTCTTCTCCAAATATGGAGCCTCGGGCAGGGTCCGATAGCTCAGACCCGCCTTGAGCCTGCGGGTCAGGGCCGCGGGTCGGCGCAGCAGGCTCAGCGGCCTCGACTTCTCGAATTCGCCGACGGGGATCGACAAGCCGGTGACGGCCTTGAACAATGTGGAAGCGGTCTCGCCGATCGGGGTCTCGTAATAGGGCAAGCCGTGCCGCAACGCGATTTCCTTGACTTGTGGAGCGATTTCCCGTTGGCGATTGGGAGGCAGGTCGGGAAACAGGTGGTGCTCGACGTGGGTGTCCAGCCCACCGTAGAAGACCCTGAAGTCCGGGCGGTTGTCGAAGGGCACCTCTTCCTCAAGGAACCGTTCGATCCTGGAGTCGAAGCTTTCGCTGCGCAGAAAGTTTCGCGTACCGCGGATCTGCCGCCGGTAGTACTCGTCGCGGGTCTCGTCCGGACCTGGATCGGGAAAGACCTCCATGTCTCCGGCGTGGTGCTCGATGGCGACGAGGAAAAGAACCGAGGCATAGCCAGCGATGCCGCCGACGTGGTTGGCGATCATCGCGGGCAGGAAGTTCCGCCCGGTTTCCCGGGGTTCGGTGATCAGCCGGCGCACGGTGTCCTGCCAGGCGATCCGCACCGGGTCCCGCAGAGTCTCTCGTGACCAGAACGGCCTGCCGTCGATCAGCCGCGCACAGTTCGCGACGAGGAACGGTGCCACCTGGGACAAGAAGGGAGCTACTGCGCCGAGAATGGCCAACTGCACCGCGTGGTGGCCGAACCAGTCCTGGGCGGGCTGACCGCGAACGACGCTGTACCCCAGATCGTGGTCTTTGCCGAGGATGTTGGTGTACGGGTGATGGCCCTCGTGGTGCATCACCTTCCACTGCGCTTCATCGACGTTGAAGTCCCACGCATAGAGGTCAGAGTGGTAACCGGTGTTGTCGTCGAGATGGTCGTAGGAGCCGTGCAGGATGTTGTGGCCGAGTTCGGAAAACTGCAGCAGCCGGTAGAGCGCTTCAAGTACGGCGGCGCGGCGAACCGCGCCCGGACCGCCGGCGCGCAGCAGTTCACGGCGGCGTGCGTCGATCGCCTGCCCGTAGGCGGCGACATTGCGGATATGGGCGAGGTCATCCTCGCCCATCGCGGCCCGGGTGCGGGCATAGAGGCTCTGAAGTTCTTCGACGAGAGGGGTGTCACAGGATCCGCGGTCGACCGTGACAAGCCCGGCAGGAGCAGACATGACATCCAGGCTAGGTGGGTGACACCGCAGGAAGAATGTCCTGATCGGACACGAATTTGATATTTTCGGGCGATGGTCGCCGCGTCCGCCCCTCCGATCTGGGCGGTGCCGCGCGGCACTGAGGGTGTTCGCATCATGACCCAAGCGGTCGCCGGGCGTATGTCGATCGCCGAGTGCCTGGCGGGCACCGGTCTGGACGAATCGGATCTCGCCGACGAAGACGCGGAGATCTGGGCGCACCAGGAGTTCACCGTCGTACGCAACATCGTCGGCAGGCTCGGCGATCAACCCGGCCGCGGTACCGAGATCGGGGGCTTCAGCACATTGGGGCGCACCGGCATCGTCGGTTACGCATTCCTCACCAGCGCCACCGTTCGTGACGGCTTCGAGCGTACGATCCCGTACCTGGCGCTGGCGCCCTCGCACATGCCCCTGTCACTGGGCGGTGACGATGCGCACGACTACATCAGGGCCGATGACAGCGACATTCCCGCAGACATAAGGTCATTCGTCGTCGAACGGGACCTTGGCGGACTGGCGGCGGTCCTTCAGGGGGCCAACGTTAATCTGGTTCCGGAATGGATTGAGACCTCGCTGGCCCCCGAACACGCTGAGCGCCTTGCCCGTTGCTGGTCTGCGACATGCGACATCCGTCCCCGTCGATCGATCAATCGCATCGCCTTTCCTGCCGGCGCCTTCGATGTTGCGCTACCGCAGGCTGATTCCAACACGGCTAGGGTTGTCGAGCGGCAGTGCCAGCAACTGCTCGAACGACGGCTGTCCCGCGTCGGGGTAGCCGGCCAGGTTCGCAGCCGTTTAATGCACGATCAATCGGCTTTTCCGTCGATGCAGGAGCTCGCCGACGAACTTCACCTCGACCCGAGAACGCTGCGCCGCAAACTCACCGACGAGGGAACCTCGTTCCGGAACCTGGTAGCCGACGTGCGACGCGGGCGAGCCGAGCGGTTGCTGAACGACGATCTGCCGATCGAGGCTGTGGCCCGCCAACTCGGCTACGCGGAGACCGCGAGTTTCACCCGCGCCTTCATCCGGTGGACGGGAAGCTCGCCCAGTCGGTTCCGGGCGTCGGCGCGGTGCGATCGGAGTGCCACGGACAGTGCCGGGTAGCTGGTGAGGTTTTGCCTACCCCGTTGCTTTTCGGGTACGCGTGTGATGCCAACGATGTCGATCGAGCAGCGCGGTGGCGAATGCGTCGAAGTCTGATGACCGCTAATCCGCGATGAAGGGCACATCGGCACCTTCGGCGAGCACGATGTAGATCCGTCGCCATGGGTCGTCGCCGACCAGCTTCCACTGATGGCCGGAACCGGTGGTGTCCTCGGCCAGGAGCACGTCGCCGGGGGCCAGGGTGAACTCCTCGCCGTCGCGGGTGATGAATAGCAGGGTCCCGGTGAGTGTCACGACGAGTTGGCGCACCGGCGCGGTGTGCCAGGCCAGCGCGCCGCCGCTGGCGGTCTCCTCCACGGTCACCCGGGTCGAAGCTATCGCCGAAGAAACGAGGTCGTCGTTACGCCCGCGTGCCAGGTCGATGTGGCCGATCTGGACATGGGACTGCTCGTCGGCTCCGGTGAACAAACGCACGCAGCGAATCACGGTGTGAACCCTTTCGTAGTGCTCGGCGAGCACGCTATCGGGACTTGAGCGCCGCCGCGCCCAACCAAGGCGGGCCGCCTGGATCTGCGGTTCGGGTGATACGGATTGTCGAGCCATCATCGGGCCGTGGGCCTAGCTGTCGGTATCTCGATGGCCCCGGCGGGCACGAAACATCCGGTTGTTGACCCTGTTGCCGCATCTGCCCATGTCACACCAGGTGCTGCGATGGTTGCGGGAGCGATCGTAGAAGGCTCTCCGGCAACCCTCGTTGGCGCAGGTCTTGAAATGTGCCCAGCTGCCCTCACGCTGAGCGTCGGCGATGACCAGCAGCAGAGCGAGCAACCGCCCAGCCATGGACTCGCCGACCGGGGCCAACCGTACGTTGCCGTCGGCGTCCAGGTGGACGTAGGCAGTGGCCAGGCGGGCGATGCCGTTCAACGGCGCCAGCTGCTCTTCCGTTGGTGCCGGGCCACCGCTGTGGTGCGCCACCAGAGCGCGTAGTGCCTCCCGGAAACCGCGGATGGTCGCGAGTTCCTCGGTGGTGGGACAGCCGCCCGGGGAAACCAGTCCCTGCGCCTCCAGCCACTGCTGCGAACTGGCCGGATCGGCCAGCCGGTCGATGCCGGAGACCAGGTCAACGCTGTTGATCAGGGCTTGGACACGGTTCAGTGGTTCCGGTGCGGGCCTGGTCTCGGTATCGGGTGAGCTAGCGCCGGGCCCCTTCTCAGGTGTCGGCAACATCACCCCACTCTAATGGCTCGTGACCGGTAAACCAGCTTGACTGGTCACGGTGGGGCTGCCTACCGTCGAAGGCGCTAGAAACGGGTCATGACAGATCGTCATCCCGGGAGGAGGTAGCGCCCATGAGGCAGAATCAGTTCCAACAGGACATCAACCAGGACATCGTCCTGGACCGCAGCTTTGACATCGCGGCCCCAGAGCAGGACATGGGCCGCCCGTCCCTGGCAGCCCGGCTGCAGGCACGTCTGTCGGCGTCGAGGCTCGACCGCGAGGTCGAAGCGGGCGCCATGGTCGTCCCCGGAACTCCGCTGGCCGCACACGTGGCACGGCTCACTTCGGTGAAGCAGCGCCAGGCCCTGGCCCGCGGACTGCGCCGGGCCGTCGACGCGACCGATAGCCCCTGGCGCGGCGTGAGGGCTCCGTTCCCGATTCACTCGGGTCGAATTGCGGCAAGCCGCGCGGAGATCGATCAGATCACTTCGCTGCTGGAGTCGCCCCGCCCGGTCCACCCGCGCGGGATGGCCCGGCTGCGGATGCTGCTCACCGACGGCACCGGACCGCTATATGACGGCGGATCCGGCAGCCTGGCCGCTGAGTTGCGCGCCGTGGTGGCTGCGCTCTAACCCAGCGAGGCACTGACACAGCGACGTGACGTGCCGCCGCCCTGAAACACATCAGGGCGGCGGCATCGCCGTACCAGGCCTCGCAACAGCAGATCCGCGAGCACCCCGCGAGCCATCACCCGGCCGCCTACCATGTGCTGGTGGACGGCGACGGAGGAAGCGATCAGAACGCGCAGTTTCTACCGCCGGCACCGCACGAGGCGTTGGCCCGCCTCGGCATGCCGATGGAGGATGCGATGCGCACCCAGCGCGCAGTTCGCCGGCTGCATCTCGAGCCGGTATCGCATGACGTCCTGCTGCCACTTCTCGAACTCTCGCTGAAAGCGCCCACGAGTTCCGACACCCAGGACTGGCATTACGTGGTGGTGGAGGACGCCGCCCAGAAGGCCAGGCTGGCCAAGCTGTACCGCCGGCTCTACCGAGTGATCAACCCCATTATCGAACGTCGGGCGCGAGGCGACGAGCGAGAGCGACGCACCATCGCACCCGGCCAATGGCAGGCCGAGAACTTCGAGCAATTACCGGTTTTCGTCATCCCCTGCTATCGAAGAGGACTCAAACACCGGCCAGTCGGACACCCCCAGATTTCGGTGGCGTCCTTTTACGGTTCGGTTTTCCCCGCTGTTCAGAATCTGCTGCTGGCGTGCCGGGCCGTGGGCCTCGGCGCATCGCTTCAGACGCTGCCGATCTGGTGGGTTCCCGCGGTGCGGCGCATCCTCGGGTTGCCCCGCAACATAGTTCCGGTCTGCATCATCCCCATCGGTTGGGCCAAGGGACGCTACGGCCCCACTACCCGGAGACCTATCGGTGAGGTAGTCCACTTCGACCGCTTCGGAAATCAGCCATACC
This sequence comes from Mycolicibacterium sp., assembly GCA_020637165.1. Classification (GTDB taxonomy): domain Bacteria; phylum Actinomycetota; class Actinomycetes; order Mycobacteriales; family Mycobacteriaceae; genus Mycobacterium. The sequence goes on from JACJWN010000003.1 coordinate 33,180, forward strand.
GTTGATGGGATTTCCGATGCGCCCTCGACTCGCACTGCAGCATCGACGTTCTCCGATCGTCGGACGGTGCGCTTGGCTCAGTTGACCCGGGTCCACGGCTGACAGTTCCGCGACTCGAAAGCCTTCACCGTCGAATTGATGTTTGCGTACATCGGGCCCATCGAGATATTCGTCTCGACCACATGGTCTTTGTTCGCATCGGGCGTGCTGTAGGTGAACCACAGACACATTGAGTCCTCGGTCGGCACATTGTTGATCCACACGCCCCAGGCCGAACCCGATCCACCTGTGCGATACAAGCCCGGAGCAATGTCGGGGCCAACGACGAAGAAGCCGTTCCCGGGTACGGGGTCCATCGGGTCGGCCGCGGCCGGAGCGGGAAGCGCAACCACGGACCAGACGGCAACCAGAACAGTGAGGGCGCGAGGCGGACGTTTCAGTGCCATGATTCCTCGTCAAGTGGTTGCCTGACTACATCGGGAGCCTATGCCCGCACGCACCCCGCAAACAAGAGCCGGCCGGATCATTCTGATTCGCGAGGCATCGGGTCGGCGAATCCATCACCGGACGAACAGCGGATCTCGACAACTCGATGCCCGTTTGAACGGGGCCACGGCGTCGAGCGCCGAGGGTGCATGACCTGCTCGCAAAGAGCGGCGCAGTGCGATTCGGAGTCACCCGCGGCGCGGTAGCGTGGCCCGATGGATGTCGAAGACGTCGAGGTAGTGGTCGTCGGTGCCGGGCTGGCAGGATTGCGCTGCGCGGCTTTGCTCACCGAGGCGGGCCGCGAGGTGCGGATCTGGGAAGCCGCCGATGAGGTCGGCGGCCGGATCAGGACCGACGTGATCGACGGTTTCCGCTGTGATCGCGGATTCCAGGTTCTCAACCCCGCCTATCCCGAACTGGAGCGCTGCGTCGACCGTGCCGGGCTGCGACTGCAGCCGTTCACGCCGGGAATGGGAGTACGCCGGGAAGGGGGTTCGGTAGCTCTGGTCCATCCGCTGCGGGCGCCCACCCGAGTGCCCGCCATGATCGCTCGAGGGGTCTTACGGCCCCGCGATCTGGTGGCGCTGGCCCGGTGGGCGAGCCCCGCGCTGCGTCCGGGCCGCCTCAAACATTCCCCCGGCGAGGACGCCACTCTGGTGGCAGCGCTCGACCGGTGCGGGGTGTCCGGCGAACTGCGCCGCGTCATCGACCGGTTCCTGTCCGGCGTCGTTCTCGACGACACCGGGGCGACATCCAACGCGTTCGCCCTGTTGTTGGTTCGGATGTTCGCGCTCGGGGTTCCCGGGCTGCCCGCCGGCGGAATGACCGCTCTGCCAGAGCAACTGGCCGTGCCGGTGCGTGAACGGCTGTCGCTGAACCGCCGGGTGTCCGCCATCAACGCCTCGGGTCGCGGGTGGCGGGTCAGTGCCGAGGACGGTGCCGCGGTGCACGCCAGGGAGGTCGTGATCGCCACCGACACGACAGCCGCGGCGCAGTGGATCGGGGGAGCGCCGGCTCCCACCCGCGGCGTCGTCACCGACTGGTGGGCCACTGACCGGCCGTGGGACGGTCCGCCCATGCTCTGGGTGGACGGCCGTCCCGGCCGGCCGGGGCCCGTCGTCAACACCTCGGTGATCAGTGCCGCCGCGTCTACCTACGCCCCGCCCGGACGGCATCTGATCGCGGCCTCGGCGCTGCTGGGCAGCAAACATCCCGAACCGCCCGAGGCGCAGATGCGGGCACACGCCGCTGCCATCCTCGGTATCGACGCCTCGGATTGGCAGCCGATCACCCGCCATGTCATCCCACATGCGCTGCCGGTTCAGCCTCCTCCGCTGGTCGTGCGTCAGTCGATCCGGGATGCGTCGGGACTCTGGATGTGCGGCGACTACCGCGACACCGCCTCGATTCAAGGGGCTCTGGTCAGCGGTCGGCGGGCGGCCGCGGCCGTACTCAAAGCGTTGAGCTGAAGTGAGGGTTGTCGCGACGCTGTGCTCAGTTGGTCCACGTGGTGGTTTCGCTGACCGGTCTGCGCTCGGTCCCGGGTCGCGACATGTCGTCCGCGGGGGGAAGACCGATGCGGATCAGCGCCTGGGGATGGGCCTCCCCGTCGAACACCTCGCAGGACAATCCCAAACGGGTGCGCATGTCATTCAACGGCTCGGTCATCGGACAGCTGGCCAGGCCCATCGCGGTGGCCGTCAACGTGAGGTGACTGAGTGCCTCGCCGGCCAGTAGCCGCATGCCATCGTTGTCCTGCCGGGTGCCCAGCACCAGCACAACCGCATCATCGTCTGGCTCTCCGGCCGCATCGGTAGAGAGCAGAGCGAGGCTACCGTCTTCGTGGCGAATCCAACGAGATCGTGGAACGACGGCCATCGCCGCGCCCAATCGTGCCGCGCGGATGTACAACAACTCCAACGTGGCAGGCGGGATCTGGCGCGCCGGATATCGGCGCAGGTCGGCCCGGCGCCGAGAAATGGCAGCGGCCAACTCTAGCTGCGCTGCCTCGGGCGGCTGCTCTACGACCTCGAGTATTGCCAGGTGACTGTCATCTCGGCCGTCCGGGAAACGCCGCACCCGCGGTGACCAGCCTGCGGCGCCAAGTGCGACAACGCAATGGTCCAGAACCGCCCCGCAACCGAGCAGCACATCGCGCCGATCCGTAGGTGATTCCCCCGCTTGCCGGCGCCAATCGGCATACAGGTGCATCGCGGCGCCGTTGACCTCCCACCGCCAGGGCTGCAGGTTGCCCGCAGAGGGCGCACGGGCGGCGAGTCCGAGCGCGTTCTCCAGCGTGATCCTGTCCGGGAAGGGGGGCGCCAGCGGTCTCACCTCCGTCATTGCGCGGCGAACTGTCGTTAAGCGGTGAATTTCAGATTATCCATTTTCCATCGTCCCGCCGTGGATCTACCGAGCCACCGGGTGGCGGGTCGGCGGCTGTCGGACGAGGTCAACCCGCGGCACTGCCGGGGCCTCCTCAGGCCGATTCAGCTGTCTCGCAGGGCACGTTCTGGAAGCATGGCGGGTAGGGGAGACACACCTGCGTCGGGCGCGAAGGGCCCGCCGATTTTCGGCAATTGAACGCGAGGGAAAGAATGAGTGCAGTCTTGATGACGGGTTTTCCGGGATTTCTCGGATCGGCTCTGCTTCCCAGGATCCTCGCCAAGCGGGAAGGGGTCATTGCCGTCTGCCTCGTGCAGGCGGCGCACCTGGATGAGGCGAGGGCGAAGCTGGCCGAGATTCAGGCAGCCCATCCCCACACCGTTGACCGGGTCCAACTTGTCGAGGGCGATATCGCGGCACCGGGCCTGGGGCTTTCGGACTCGGTGCCGGTGGAAGACGTCACCGAGGTCTGGCACCTGGCGGCGGTATACGACCTGTCCGTACCCGAGGGCATCGCCAAGCGGGTCAACGTCGGCGGCACCGAGCACATCCTGCGATTCTGCCGGGAGCGCTCGAACTTCCGCCGCCTGCAATACGTGAGCACCTGCTACGTCTCAGGCCGCTATGACGGCGAATTCACCGAGGAGATGCTCGAGGAGGGCCAGGAATTCCAAAACCATTACGAAGAAACCAAATACGAAGCCGAGCGACTGGTGCGCGCCGCGATGGCCGAAGGCCTGCCGGCGACAATCTACCGCCCCGGCATCGTCGTGGGGGACTCGCACACCGGTGAGACCCAGAAGTACGACGGACCCTACTTCGTGGCCGCCTACATGAAGCGTCTTCCCGTAGTGGCGTTCCTGCCGGACGTCGAGGAGACGGTCATGGCATCGCTGGTTCCACGGGACTATGTCATCGCGGCGATGGACGAACTGAGCGTGATGGACACTTCCGAGGGCAAGACCTACCAGTTGACCGACCCCGATCCACCGACGGCCCGCGAGGTGGCCGAGATCTTCGGCAGGCACCTCGGTAAGAGACTCGTGTGGTTGCCCATCCCGGTATCGGTGGTTCGTGGACTGCTCGACACGGTCCCCGGGATGGAACTGCTCACCGGGCTACCCGCGGAGACCCTGGACTACTTCGCGTTCCCCACCACGTACGGCACCGCACACGCCGTTGCCGACCTCGAAGGCACCGGGGTCTCATGTCCCCGCTTCCGCGACTACGCCGACAAATTGCTCGACTACATGGCGGCCCACCCGGAGTTCGACTCACAGGCAATGGTTTAGAGAGACCCCATGACTGAGCAATCGTTGGTCGTCAATATCAGCCTGAGCGACCCGGGACGGGATTACGACGAGTCGGTGGATTTCCTGGGAAAGTCCTTCCGAATCGTCCGGGTAGGTGTCGGCGGCAGCGTCAAACGGGCGATAGAAGAACTGCGCAAGTGGTCCGGGGAGGCCGCGGCCATCGGAGTCAGCGGCGTCCACGACGCCCAGGTTTCCGGGTCGTGCAAGGGTAATCCCGGCAAACTTCGCAAGGCAGTCGACGAGGCCACCGACCCGTTCGCCGGGCCGGTAGTCACCGATGGCCACCGGTTGCGCACCGTGTTGCAGGAGTGGACCATTCGGCATCTGGCCGGCGAGTTGCCCGGCTACTTCAACAACGCGCGGGTGGTCGTGCTCGGTGGACCCAACCACTACCGCACCACCCGAGTGCTCTCGGAGAGCACGCAGAACATGTTCTTCGCCGACCCGGCGGTGGAATACGGTCTCGCGGACATTCACACCCCCTTCGAACTGTTCGAGCGTGCCGTGTCCGCCTCTGGCTGGCTTCTCGAGAAGCTGCCCTCCGTGGTGGTGTCGACGGCGACCAGCCCAGGCCGGAAACTCATCGATTCCCGGGTGCGAAAGGCCCTGCAGGACTGCGATGTCGTGGTGGCCACCTTCCGGGAACTCGCCCAGTTCGAGATGGACGACCTGAAGGGCAAGACCCTGATCTCAACGTCCATCGGTGCCGAGCGGCTGAACAGTCTGCGGGAGCGGGGAGTGGACCTCATCCTTGACGATGTGCCGCAGCCCTTCGCCTCTGTGGTGGTCAATGAGGCGACGCTTGAGGCGCTGATGCTGGTGGCGGGCGAAGCCGAGGAGTCACGGCTGTCCGACGACGACCTGCTCGAGATGATCCAGTCGGCGGAGTTGGAGCCGAGGATCCTCTACCCGGGCGGGTTCAAACGGAAGTCGCGGTTCGCTTTCGTGATCCATCCGCTGTCCCAGGAGTACTTCCGCAATGTGAAGCCGCTCGACGCCGTCGCCGACGTGGCGCCGGGGATCTTCATGGACGGCATCGAGAAGCTGATGGCGCACGCGCCGCCGTTCGTCTACAGCCATGTCACCGGCATCACGTCGCCGACCGGCGCCGAGGTCGAGGGCTGGCTCATCACCGTCGGCGGCACCCCGAAGGAACTCATGGCGCACGATCCGGAGTTCACCTACTCGCGCCTGCTCGCGGCGGCCGACATGGCACAGAAGATGGGCGCGCAGATCATGGGCCTCGGCGCGTTCACCAAGGTGGTCGGCGACGCCGGTGTCACGGTGGCCAAGCGCGCACCGCTTCCCATCACCACCGGCAACTCCTACAGCGCCTCGGGTGCGCTGTGGGCCGCTCACGACGCGGTTCGCCGGCTCGGCATCGCCGAAGTGGACGCCAAGGGACATATCAAGGGCAAGGCGATGGTGGTCGGGGCGACCGGCGCGATCGGCTCGGTGTGTGCGCGACTCTTGGCGATGGCCGCCGACGAGGTGTGGCTGGTTTCGATCGAACCGGCGAAGTTGCTGGCGCTCAAGGCCGATATCGAACGGGACAACCACCGGGCGACGATCCACGTGGGCGCCAGCGCCGACGAGCACATCGGCGACATGGATGTCATTGTCACGGCCACCTCGGGGGCCGGCAAGAAGGTCCTCGACATCATGAAGGTGAAGCCGGGTGCGGTCATCACCGATGTCGCGCGGCCGTTGGACCTTTCGGCCGAGGACGTGGCCAAACGGCCCGACGTGCTGGTCATCGAGTCCGGCGAGATCGAACTGCCCGGAGATCCGCACATGAAGGGAATCGGCCTGCCGAAGGGCGTCGCCTACGCCTGCCTGGCCGAGACCATCGTGCTGGCACTTGAGGGCCGCTACGAGACATTCACCGTCGGGCGCAATATCGAATGGGAGAAGGTCAAGGAGATCTATCGGCTCGGGTTGAAACACGGCATGAAGCTTGCCGCGATCTCCGGTGTCAACGGGGTCTATACCGACGAAGACCTCGCCAGGATCCGGGAGCTTGCGCTGGCCGAACGGGAGGCCATGACAGCGGCGGAGTCCTGACCGCCGCTATAGCGCGGGATCGGCGAGGGCATCCGCACTCAGCCCTCCGCCGGCACGACACCCTGTAGGCGGCTCTTCACGGTCGACTTCGCCCGGGCCTCGGCCCGCACCCTCCTGCCGTTGCGGGTGAACCCGGTGGGGGAGACCGACGCCGAGATCAGCATGTCCTCCCCGGAGATGAACGGATGGAAACCGACCCCGCCGCCGCCGCGTCCCTTGACCGGTATGTCGTTGCAGGCGGTCACTTTCCAGCCCTTATCCGACACCGACAGGATGGCCTCGCTGTCCGCGCCTGTGAGCGGCAGCGCGGCGATGACCTCGTCGCCGTCGGCGGCCAGGCGCACCCCGGCGACGCCATTGCCTGCCGCGCCCTGCGGATTGACCGCCGACGGGTCGATGCGCAGTATTTTGCCGCGGCGGGTGACGAGCGCCAGGTGTGCCCCTTCGGGCAGCACTCCCGCGCAGAGCAGACCGGTGATGTCAGGGGCGACCGGAACGTCGCGGACCTTGGTGGGAAGCCCGGCGCCGGTGGTGAACTTGACCCTGCCGTCGGTCCACACCGCCCAGCCCAGCCCGGCGGAGAGCAGCTCGCCGTGGCTGTCGGACAGGATGCCCTGGTGATCAAGACGCCAGGCGGCGTTGGGTTTACGGGGCCCGTCGTTGTCTTTGCCGGCCGACACCGGCGCGGCGTCAAAGTCCAGGTTGGTCCGCCGGTCGAACTCCGCGGCCTCGAACAGCTTCGCGGTTTCCTTCAACTCGGCGTCGATGAGCTTCTTTCGGGCCTTCGGGGACTCGAGCAGCTCAGTCAGACGGGTGAACTCATTCTCGAGCTTCTCGGCTTCGGTGCGCAGCTCGATGACGTCGAGGCGGGTCAGCCGGCGCAGTTGCATCGCCAGCACATAGTCGGCCTGCACGTCGTCGATATCGAACCGTGCGCACAGACCGGCACGGGCCTCGTCGACGGTGTCGCTGCCGCGGATCACCGCGACGGCGGCGTCGATGTCGATGTGCACCAGCAGCAGACCGGACACGAGATGCCGGCGAGCTTTGACCTTCTCCAGCCGGTGTTCGCTGCGGCGGACCACCACGGAGTCGCGCAACGTCAGGAACGCTCCGATGAGCTCCCGCACCGACCACCACCGCGGAACCCGGTCGGCATCGAGGGCCACCAGGCTGGCGGCGAAGGTGGATTCCAATGGGGTCAGTGCCAGCAGCGCGGTGACCAACTGGTGCGGGTCGTGACCGCGTTTGGCGCTGACCACGATGCGCAGACCGTTGCGTCGGTCGGTGAGGTCGGACATGTCCGAGACGCCGGGGAGGTCGCCGCCGGCGATCAAGGAGCGGATACGTTCCTGAACGGTGGAACTTGCCACCCCCGGGGGCAGTTCGGTGATGACGACATTGCGGCCCTCCACCGTCACCTTCCCGCGGACGGTGAACGAGCCGCGTCCGGTGGTGATGTAGTCACGCAGCCCGTCGGAGCCGACCACCGTTCCGCCGCTGCCCCAGTCGGGTCCGGGGAGCAGCTCCATAAGTTGGTCGTCGGACAGTTTCGGTTTGGCCAGCAGCGCCCGGCAGGCGGCCATCACGTCGCGGGGGTTGTGGGCCGGCACTTTGGTGGCCCACCCCTCGGCGATCCCGACCGCTCCGTTGACGAGCAGCACCGGGAAGCGGGCGGGCAGGATCACCGGTTCGACCCACTCGCCGTCAAAGGTGTCCACCATTGGGACGCCCTTGTCGGACAGCTCGGCGGTGAGCGCCGCGCCGGCCGGGGACAGCCGCATCTCGGTGTAGCGGTCGGCGGCGGGGATGTCACCCTGGATGCGGGGGAACGCGCCCTGCCCGTCGATGATCTTGACCCGCTGGAAGTCGGCTGCCAGTAGCGCAGCGGCGCCGTACATGGCGGTGGAACCGTGCGGGTGCAGATTGCCGGTAACGGCGCTGCAGACCTTGGAACTCTTCTGAGGTTTGTTGCCGGGCAACAGATTCGACGAATACATCTGGTACAGCAGCCGCCGCTGTCCGGGCTTGAGGCCATCGTAGGCGCTGGGTATGGCCCGATCGCTGGTGCTGTAGAGGGCGAACTGGAGCTGGTAGCGGTTCCAGTAGTCGTCCGCGGAGACGTCGTGGACCAGATCGGGGTTCTGTTCGATGACGGTCATCGGTCCGGTCTCTCCTTAGTTGAGGTCGAGGGCGGCGGTGTCGATCCGCGCGGCGGCGGCGGCCATCCAGTCGCGGCGACCCTCCGGCGGTCCACCGAACAGGGTGTGGTGCAGGTTCACTGCCTTGTCGTCGGGTTTGATCCGGTAAACGGTGCGCTGGGCGGGGTCCAGGACGGTGTTCCAGAAGTCGTCGGCGTTCATCTCGCCCAGACCTTTGTTGCGCTGCACCTCTACCTTCTTCTTCGACGCGGCCTTCAGGCGGGTGACCGCCTCGTCGCGTTCGGCCTCGTCCTGGCAGTAGATCCGGGTGTCGGGGTCATAGACCACGAACAGCGGCGGCATCGTCACGTACACCATTCCGGCCTCGACGAGAGGGCGGTAGAAGTCAAGGAACATCGAGATGAGGCTCGAGTTGATATTGCCGCCGTCCGGGTCGGCATCGGAGGCAAAAAGGATCCGGTCATACCGGCACTTCTCCGGATCGCAGTGGTCACGCACCCCGCAGCCCAGGATCCGCTCGATGGCGTCGAACTCGTCTTTGCTGCGGGCCTTGGTGGCGGTCCACCCGAAGGTGTTGGGCGGCTTGCCTTTCAACGGGAAGGCCGCCTGGAAGGTGGCGTCGCGGGCGGCCTTTACGGTGCCCAGCGCCGAGTCGCCCTCGCAGATGAACAGCTCCGCGCCGCTGCCTCGGCCGCTCTCGCGGCTGGGCAGCAGCTTGGGCGGCAGGGACAGGTTGGTCCCCAGCCCCTTGGCTTTGGACGCAGCGCGGGAGCGTTCCTTGGCGCCCTCCGCACTGCGGCGTGCCCGCGCAGACTCCAATGCCAGCTTGACCCAGGTGCCGACCGCGGAGGAGTTGGCGGGGCTGGCCGCCCACACCGTGACCGCACGGGCCACCTCCGGCGCCATCGCCAGGTTCAGCGACCGCGACGACACCGCGGTCTTGGCCTGGGAGTCCCAGGACACATCCGGTGCGCGGGTGTCCACCGCCAGCGCGGTGACCGCCGCGAAGTCCTGGGCCTCGGGGCCGTCTTCGCCTTTGGCCAGGCCGAGGTCACGCATGCGGCTCGCCTTGTCGGCCAGCGCCTCGGTGAGGCCCTTGACCGCAGCAGACAGGTGCGATCCGCCGTTGGCGGTCCGAACGGTGTTGCAGAACGCGGCGACGGTGGCCGGTTCGGCGGGGCCGGCGGCGACCGACCACCGCATCGGTGTCGGACCGCGGCCTGTGGTGTAGGAGCCCGATCCCTCCACGGCGAGGCTGATCTCAGGTCTCGGTGTCCCCGCCGCGCTGCACATCAGCTCCAGCAGCGCGTCGGTTCCCCAGGGTCCGTCGAACGGTTCGGTCAACATCTCCGGCACCGATCCGTGCGGCCAGCCCTCGTCGACCACGCGCAGGCGCACACCCGGGCACATGCGAACCGCGGCCTGGGCCCGCAGTAACACCTCGGCGATGTCCAGGGAGCAATCCGGGGCGACGGTGGGGTCGAACAGGATGCGCACCGATGTTCCGTGCGCGTTGGAGGTGCGGTTGGTTCTTCCGCGCAGCCGCTGGGTGTCGTTGCGGGTGAACTCGGCACCGGGGTCGAACCCCGTCCCGCTGAAGGTTCCCGGGTAGCCGTGGCCGAAGCTCTGAACGTAGGTCTTGCCGTCGCGGGTCACGGTGACATCGGTGCGGGAGGAGATGAACACCGCGGCCGCCGCGCCGATCCCGTTCAGGCCTGCGCCGGTCGTCGTGGCGTCGGTGTGGGCGGAGAACTTCCCTCCGGCCCGCGCTGTGCCGAGGGTCTTGACGATGCCGTTCTTACCGGTGCCGGGGTCGGTGTCGACGGGCAGTCCACGGCCGTCGTCGGCCACCGTCACCGAGCCGTCGGTATGCAGGGTGATCGCCACCGTCGACCCACCGTGGCGCGGTTCGGCGACCTCCTCGACCGCGTTGTCGACGATCTCCCGCATCGCGGTCAGGTACACCTCCTGCCCGAGATTGACCGCCGGACGCAGCCTCGTGTGCTGGACGTCGTCCAGTTCGGTGATGTCGGCGGCGGTGTAGCTCACAGGGATCCTCTCCGGTCTCGTCTGCAAGATCGAGTGTCCAACGTGGCTGTGACAGTCACGGCGGCAGGGGATGCGACACGCCGGGGAGGGGGGCCAAAGTCACACGGCTAGCACCGCGTGATGTCGAGTTGGCCGATCGCGCCGGCTTCCCACATACCCCTCCGCCACTAATCGCCGGAATCCACGGATGTGTCCGGCGAAGCTGCACTACCTTTTGCCGATGAACAACAGCACGTTCCAGCTGCGACGTTGGGCCGCCGGTCTCACGGTCGCCGCGCTGCCGCTGATCGGCATTGCGCTCGCGCCGAGCAGCTTTGCTGACCCCGGCTACTCCGACGACCCCGGCTCCAGCGATACCGGTCCCTGTGCCTGGGACGTGGCCTCGGTGGCGTGCATGGAGTGGGAACAGGGTGGCGCTGCCTCCGTCTGCGGGTTCAGTCCGGATTCGATGGGCTGCCTCGAGGCCGGATCCGCAGCGAACTGAAACGGTCCGGCACCGCCGCCGGCCCCGTAACAAGACTGGCGCAAGGGCAGACTCCGGCACATGTATCCCGGCAGACCTCGAATCCTGGGCGAGGTCGGTGGTCTGGTGATCGCCGAGGACGGCCCACGAGTGCTGGTCGTCGATCGGGGAAATGGCCCACTCGCGATCGTGGCATTCGTGACCGGCGTCGTGGCAATGGTGTTCGGTGGGTTCGGCACTTTGACGCTGTTCACTGCCGCGGCCGGCCATGGGGCCGGGCTGCCGCTGGGGTTGTGCATCGCGATGCTCGCGATCGGGGCGGTCGCAGCGGTAGCCGTCGTGGCCATGGTCCGTCGCATAGGGCGGACCCGTTTCGCTCCGATCGGCAACTATCGTCCCGTCGCCGTCTTCGACCGGGCGGCCCGGACTTACTTCGACGGGGACGGACGGGCGGTGGCCCCGTTGGACGCCGTCACATTCCATCGTCGGCTGCAGGTGGGATCGAGTTCGCTGAAACTGGTGGTCCACACACCGACCGGGGAGTACGTGCTGCTGCGTGGCAATCCCTTTACCGGCGGCCTCGGCGACCTTGCCGACGTGCTGGCAGGCGCCATTCGCGGCAATTCGCGCTGACAAGACGGCCACCGGCCGTGTGCAGTTCAGGCCAGAACCAATGGCTGCGCCATCGTCAACCCCATCCCAGAGAACCGTGGAATCGGAACCAGCACGGCGCCCGGGAGGGAGGCTGTGTGGCGGTCCGGTCGTCTGCCGCCAACGGTGACCTCCGGCGAGCGAAACAGCCGATGCGGCTTACGCCGCTTCACTCCAGGAACCCACACCCTCGCTCCTGTCCGCAGATTCCCCCCGATCGATCGCCGGGGGACGCCGCCGAGGGGTTTGCGCCGGACCGGTCCACGCGGATCGGCGGAGTCGGCGTGTGTTGCGGAAGGCGGCGAGAATATCAGCGTCCATTTCGGTTTCACCTCGTAGATATCGTTATTTGGTGCCACGTTGGGCCGGTGATCGGCCTCATCGCTGAAACTAAGGGGTGAGATGCAAGGCTGAAGACAGGGAATCGTCAAGTTCGGCTCAAATTCCGGGCCTGCCGATTTCCAATTCGGTCGCCGTGACGCTGACTCGGTCTGCGGGTGGACGGCGAAAGCGGTAGAAACCCCTTGGTCGGCGGTGCGTCAGGGCCCTCATGCCTGCCGGGGTCGCTCCCGCCAGCCCGAGTGTCCGATATCGACGGATTCTCGGCGCGGTTGCCCGCCAGAGCCGATACTGGACCGACGGATGTCGCGAGGGTCGACACCACGAAGAAGGGAGTTCGCGACTATGGGCGCCGAGGAGAAGATTGGCCACAAGTCGTGGACTGACCTCCAGGAGGCGGATGACGCCCGCCGTCTGCGGCAGTTCCCGGCATTCGGGAACTTCTCGGATGCCGAACTGAGGCACCTGGTCGGCGTTGCACACCACGACTCGACATCCGCACCATGGCCGCTGATTCATGAGAAGACGCCGGCAGATGCCTGCTACATCCTGCTCAGCGGCGAGGTCGGTGTGTACGTCGGCCGAGAGCACATCGCCACCCTCGGGCCGGGCGAGGTGATCGGTGAATCCGTCCTCCGCCAGGGCAAGCTTCGTTCCGCGACGGTGACGACGACCGGGCCGACCGAGGTGCTGCGCATCGAAGCGGAGGATCTGGCCGGATTGCTGAACCAAATTCCCGCCCTTCGGGAGGTTATCGACGCCACCGCGGAGCGACACACCCCCGTCACCCCAGAGCCGTCAGCTCCGCCCGAACCGACACGTTCGAAGGTCAATGCCTCTGTTCCAGTCGAATTGATCAGTCAGTTTGAAAAGACCGCCGGGGCAGCCGGAGTCACCGTTTCGGGCGCGCTCGAAGCCGCGCTCAGCGACTGGATAGAGCGCAACAGCTGAGGCGGTACGGTTTACCGGGCTCTCACCCGGCTTGTTGGTCCAGGAAATCGTCGATCATCACCCAGGTCGTCGCGGGCGCCGAGCGCCCTGTGAGGACTCCGAGATGTCCGCCGGGGGCGGTCTCGAGGCGAACCTGAGGAGCGTTGGGCAACAATTGCCCAACCTGATGGGCGACCTCGACGGGAACGAGCACATCACTGGTTCCGGCCACGTTCATCACCGGCACCCGCACGTCGGCGAGGTCCACCACCTTGTTGGGGCCGGCAACCTTGCCTTGCGCGAGCTCATTTCGCTGGACCAGTCGCTGGTAGATCTGCAGGGTGGCACGCCCCGGATAGGCGAGCATGCTGTTCATCAACCCGTCGACCGCCTCGACCTGAGCCAGGAACTCCCGGTCGTCGCGGTGCCTGATCAGAGTGACCGGCTTCTTGAGGTACGTCGTCAACGACGTTGCCTTGAAGGCGGGGCCGACGATTTGGGCCGGCAGCCCGCCGAGGGCTTTGAGTCCCGTCCCGATGATCCGGCCGCCGGTGTATTTCCCTGCGCTGCGCAGGGGCGCGACCATCCGGTGCTTGCTGAGGTCGAAGGGACTCGCCACCATGGCGATCGACTTGACCGGCAGCGTGTCATCGGCCGCGGTGGTCAACAGCGCCAGAAGGCCTCCCAGACACCAGCCGATGAGATGCACCGGCGCACCGCCGCAGTCCTCGGAGACCTTTTTGATCGCGTTCGGCACCACATCGGTGACCCAGAATTCGATACCGAGGTCGCGGTCTGACAGACCCATCTCGCCGTAGTCCACCAGGTAGGTCCGGTGGCCTTCCTTCAGCAGATGTTCGGTAAGCGAACAACCGCGCCGCAGGTCGAAGCACGCCGACTGCGAGCCCAGCGGCGGTACCAGCAGAATCGGGTCGCCGCCCAGCGGCACGCCGGCCGGCAGGTAGCGATGGAGAGTAGATTTATGGCCCTCGCTGATGACCTCCGAGGGCATCCGCGTGGTGTCGGCCATGCCGCCCTTGACCACGAAGTCGAACAGGTTGGAAACGGCTTTACGCCGTTGTTCGGGCGTCCGGGTCCTGTCGAACAGCGAGCTCATGGCCTGAGGATACGGCGACCGCCGCTACCCGGTGGCGGTGTCCGTGGAACCCATCAGAGCCGACTGCACCGCCGGGGCCACCAGCCGGACCAGCTCGTCCTCGGTCGCCGACGCCAGCGGCTCCATCCGCATCACATACCGCGACCCGACCACCCCGACTACGTAGGACACCGCCAGCGTGACGCGCATCCGGGCGTCGGGCACCCCGAGGAACGCTGCCACCCGGTCGACGATCACCGACTCCAGGAACTCGCGCAGCGGCGCGACCGCCTTGGCCGCGCCGGCGCCGTCGCTCACCATGGCTGCTATCCGCTCGCGTGTCTCGGGCTCATCGAGCATCCGCAACGTCACCCGCACCAAGCGCTCGGCGAGGCCATCGATCCCCGGCGCGAGGAGCTGGGCGATGGCGGTCCCGGGGTCGCTCGGCAACCGCATGGCCGCGGCGAAGAGTTCCTCACGATTGGCGTAGTAGCGACGGACCAGGTCCGGCGCGACGCCGGCGGCGGCGGCAACGCCCTTGATCGTGGTGTCGAGGTAACCCTGCCGGGCATACATACCGCGCGCGGCGTCGAGGACGGCGCGTTTGACTTCGTCGGCGTTAACCATGTTGGGCCATCCTCAATCTCCGAGCGGCTCCCATCTGACCGACCCGGACTATAGCCATCACCGGGAAGGCGGTTCAGTCACGGGTGGTCGGGTCCCCTGTCGCTTCGGCCGGATACGCGGGACAATCGGGTATGCGGATCGCCATCAGCGGTGCGGGTGTGGCGGGTTCGGCGTTGGCCTACTGGCTGCAGCGCACCGGACACACCACGACCTTGATCGAGCAGGCGCCGGCCTTCCGGGCCGGCGGCTACATGATTGACTTCTGGGGCGTCGGATACCAGGTCGCCAAGCGGATGGGCATCGAGGACCGAATTCGCGACGCCGGCTACCAGGTCCGCTGTGTGCGCTCGGTCGGCCCGGGTGGGGAAGTGAAGGCGGATCTACGGACCGACGCCATACGCAGGGCGATCGGTGAGGACTTCACCAGCCTGCCGCGCGGCGATCTGGCCGCTGCGGTCTTCGACAGCGTCGACGGCGACTGCGAAACCCTCTTCGGGGAGAGCATTGTCGCCGTCGAGCAGCGTTCGGATGGTGTTCGGCTGAGCTTGGCCAACTCCGCATCACGCGATTTCGACCTGCTCATCGGCGCCGACGGGCTGCACTCGAACGTTCGCGGACTGACCTTCGGCCCGGAATCGGAGTTCGAGCAATACCTGGGCTGCAAGGTAGCCGCCTGCGTCGTCGACGGTTACCGGCCCCGTGACGAACTGACCTACGTCACCTACAACGTTCCGGGCCGGCAGGTGGCCCGGTTCGCCCTGCGCGGTGACCGGACCATGTTCCTGTTCGTCCATCGCGCCGAGCGCGCCGACACCGGCGTTCCGGCCATCGAGGAGTTGCGCGACCAGTTCGGCGCAGCCGGGTGGGAATGCGCGCAGATCCTGGACGCTCTCGGCGACGGTGAGGGCCTCTATTTCGACGTGGTCAGCCAGATCCGGATGAACCGGTGGTCGCGGGGCCGGGTTCTGCTGATCGGCGACGCCGCGGGATGTATCTCCCTACTCGGCGGCGAGGGGACGGGCCTGGCTATGACGGAGGCCTATGTGCTGGCCGGCGAATTGATGCGAGCCGGAGGCGATCACCCCGGCGGCGATCACCGCAGGGCGTTCGAACGGTACGAGCGTCGGCTGCATCCGTTCATCGAGTCCAAACAAGCCGCGGCCGTTCGCTTCATCGGTTTTTTCGCCGCCCGCACCCGCCGCGGATTGTGGTTTCGCAACGCGGCGATGCGTGCGATGAACTTCGCACCGCTTACCAGGGTCTTCGCCGGGGAATTCCGCGACGACTTCGAACTTCCGGATTACGGCATCTAAGGTCCCGGCAGGTAAGGCTCTCATGTAAGGCTTTGTCCCGTGGATTGGGTTGCTGCGGCGAAGTTCGCATTCGGGCTGAGTCTGGCCGTCCTGGTCTTCGGCTCGGGACTCGGCGCCCGATTCGGTGATGTGGCCGCGCTGCTACGCCGGCCGGGATTGCTGGCCCGCTCCCTGCTTGCCGTGCTCGTCGTCGCTCCGGTGTTGGCGCTGACCCTGGTGGCCATCTTCAACCTCGATCACGACATCGCGATCGCTCTTGTCGCGCTGTCGGTTTCGCCGCTGCCGCCACTGCTTCCAAGCCGGAGCGGGAAGGCCGGCGGCAAGCCGGAATACGGTTTTGGTCTCGTCCTGGTTCTCGCCGTGCTCGCGGTTCCGAGCATTCTGCTCTCGGCCGAGATTCTGGGTGCGGTGTTCGGCAGGGACTACGTCGCTACCCCGTTCGCGATCGCGACATCGCTGCTTCTCTCGGTACTGGGCCCACTGCTGGCCGGGATGCTTGTGGCCAAGGTCTCGCCCTCGACCGCTTCGCGTCTGGAAAGACCACTGCACCGGGTGCAACTGTGGCTGCTGCCGATAGCGATGGTCGTGTTGCTGATCTCATCGGCACCGGAAATGTGGGGTTTGATCGGCAACCACACACTGATGGTGCTGGGGATCTTTATTCTGAGCGCTTTCGCCGTCGGCCACTTGTTCGGCGGGCCGGATCGACGCGACGCCACGGTGCTGGCCTTCGCCACCGCCTGCCGACACCCGGCCACTGCTCTGGCCCTGGCGGCGGCGAATTTTCCGGCGGCCGATGCGCGCGCCGCCGTGGCGCTGTACGGCCTCGTCACCGTCGTCGTCGGTGGGGTCTACGCGCTCTGGAACAACAGGCGTCCGGCGAAGTCGGGTTGACTACTGGGTGCCTAGGGCGCCGCGTAACCGCCCTTCGGCCGTGGCCGCGCCATCACCCTGGATCCCCCTTATCATCGAACGGAGTCACCACACGAGGCCGCGGAGGCCGGACGGGGCGGTAATTGGTCGGGGAATCGCAAGCGTCATCGGCGTGGCTGGATGTGGTTTCGCCCGAACATTATTCGCGGCCGACCGGCGCGGTCGCGACGATGCTGCGGGTTGACCCTACTGTTGGGCTCGACGACGCCGAGGTCGCCCACCGCCGGCGAGTCGTCGGGCCCAATCTCCTCACGGCGCCCAGTCCGGTATCGGAGTTCCGACTGCTGGTTCGGCAGCTTCTGAGCCCTGTCGTGGCGTTGCTGGCCGCGGGCATGGTGTTGTCGCTGTTCTTCCGCGAGTGGCAGCAGGCCGCGGCGATCGGCATCGTTCTGCTGATCAACACCGCGATCGGCTACCTCACCGAGCGCAAGGCGCTCCGCTCGATGGAGGCGCTGCGCGCCCTGGGGGGCCGGGTTGCGCGGGTTCGGCGCAATGGACAGTCCGCGATGGTCGACGCCAAGGATCTGGTTCCCGGGGATGTGGTGCTGCTGGATGCCGGCGATGTGGTCTCCGCCGATCTGAGATGCCTGAGCGCGGCAGCACTCGGCGTCGATGAGTCCGCGCTGACCGGTGAATCGGTTCCGGTGGACAAGGACCCCGGGCCCAATCCCGCCGGAAGCGGATTGCATGAACGTTCGGCGATGCTTTTCAAGGGGACTCATGTCGTCCGGGGCAGCGGCGAGGGGATCGTCGTCGGCACCGGGCTGGCCACCGAACTCGGCCGCATCACCGAACTGGTCGAGGTTGCCGATTCCGGCGAGTCGCCCATGGAGGGTCATCTCAGGCGCCTGTCGTGGCAACTCGTGTGGCTGACGCTGGCGCTGGCCGCAGGTATCGCCTTGGCCGGAACGCTCACCGGCCGGCCGGTGCCCCTGATGATCGAGACGGCCATCGCGTTGACCGTGGCGGCGATCCCCGAGGGCCTGCCGATCGTGGCTACCGTCGTACTGGCGCGCGGAATGCTGCGGATGGCACGCGATCACGCGCTGGTCGAGAAACTGGCGGCGGTGGAGACGCTGGGATCGACGACGGTCCTGCTCACCGACAAGACCGGGACGCTGACCGAGAACCGGATGGAGGTGGAACGGCTCACCACCGCCGAGGCAACCTTCAGCTTCGACTATTCCGGGGGCGCCGTACTGGACGGTGGGGTGCCGGCCGACCCGCGATCGACCCCCGAGCTTCGGCGGGCGCTGCAGGTCGGGGTCTTGTGCGGTAACGCCGACTATGACCCCGAGGAGGCCAAGGGCACCGGCGATCCGATGGAGGTGGCCCTGGTGCGCGCCGGTTCGGTGATTGGTCTGGAGCGTGCCGAGCAGCTCCGACGGTATCCGGAGGTGGCGGAGCGTCCGTTCGACCCGTCCACCAAGTGGATGGCGACCGTGCACCGCGACGGCGACGGATATTTCACCGCGCTCAAGGGGGCGCCCGAAGCCGTTCTCGCGCTGACCGCGAAGGCCGGTCTGGCCGGCCGGCCGATGGGGGAGCAGGACCGGTCCGCATTCCTGCGGATCGCCGAGGATCTGGCCGGCGAGGGGTTGCGGGTGCTGGCGCTGGCAGCCGGTCCCTGCAGTGATCCCGAGCGGGTGATCTCCGGGGAACTGGCGTTCCTGGGTCTTGCGGCACTGCGTGACCCGCCCCGGGCCGGCATCGCCGATGCGGTGGATGAGCTGAGCCGCGCCGGAATCCACGTGGTGATGGCCACGGGTGATCATCCGGCGACGGCAGTGGCCATCGCCGACGCCGTCGGTATCGCCGGTCCGACTTCGGTGGTCACTACGGGAGAGCAGCTACCGGAGTGGCAGGAGCGCTGCGCCGACGGCGGGACCACCGGACGTCGGGTCTTCGCACGGGTCAGCCCGGAGGACAAACTGGCGCTGATCGAGCTGTTCCAACGCGACGGCGCCGTGGTGGCGATGATCGGCGACGGTGTCAACGATGCGCCGGCACTAGTCAAGGCGGACATCGGGGTCGCCATGGGCCTGCGGGGGACCGAGGTGGCCCGGGAGGCCGCCGACATGGTGCTCCTCGACGACCGGTTCGAGACGATCGTCAAGGCCGCCCGCGAGGGCAGGGTGATCTTCGACAACATCCGGCGGTTTTCGGTGTACCTGCTGTCCTGCAACCTCGCCGAGGTGCTTGTGGTCGCCTTGGCCATCGTCGTCGGCCTTCCGCTGCCGTTGCTGCCCCTGCAGATCCTCTTTCTCAATCTGGTCACCGATGTGTTCCCTGCCTTTGCGCTGGCCGCGGGGGAGGGCGAGGGCGATGTCCTGGATCGTCCCCCCCGACCGCCGCGCGAGCCGATCATCACCCGAGGTTTGTGGCGGATCATGGCGGCCTACGCCGCTGCGATAGCGCTCAGCACCATGGCGGCGCAGTTCGTCGCCCTGCACTGGCTGGGGCTCAGTCCGGCCGCGGCGCGGACCGTGTCCTTTCTGACGATCGCCTTCGCGCAGCTGTGGCACGTTTTCAACATGCGAACACCGGGTAGTTCCGTCCTGCGCAACGCCGTCACCACCAACCGGCTGATCTGGTCCGCACTGCTGTTGTGTGCGGTTCTGCTGGTCGGAGCCGTGACGGTGCCCGCACTGGCCGACACGCTCGGCACCGCAACCATCGGTGTTGGCGGGTGGGCCCTGGTGATGCTCGCCAGTGCGCTGCCGTTGTTGGCCGGTCAGCTCTGGCTGGTCATCAGCAAAGGCCGAACGGCCATCCACCGGAGCGAAAGCGGGAACCCACAGTGAGGGCCACACCATGAGTAACGCGAAGAAGATGCACACGGCTTTGGGTGCCGCGACGGCGTTCGCCCTCACCGCCTGTGCGGGCACAGCGCAGACCGCGGCGGATCCGACCGATACGTCGGCCTCCGGTCAGGCCACGGCGACCTCCGCCGCGGCCCCGTCGGCGGGGGAGAAGCCCGGCAAGGATTTCCTGTTCGGCAAGTGGGGAACCGACGGCGACTGCGACCTGGCCATCGACCTGCGCGCGGACGGCACCAGCGACGGCCCGTTCGGGGATTGGACCTACGACGACGGCATCATCAGCTTCGCCGATGCCCCGGATCTACTGATTAGCGTCACCGTCATCGACGGCCAGAGCATGGAGTCGACCAATGACAGCAGCGGAAAAACCACCAGGATGACCCGGTGCCCGTGAAGGCGGCGGCCCCTACGGCCTCGCCGGAAGGATCAGTTGCGGCCGGCCGGGTGGGCGTCGAGCCACCGGTAGGTCAGAAGCTTGACGCGGTCGATGATGAGGAATTCGGCAAAGGCGAATCCCCACACCACCGCCGCCCACATCCATCCCAGCGGTGTCATCAGTAGCCCGTAGACGGCGATCAGGGTGGCGATCACCTGGGTCCCGACAACCGCGCCGAGCATCACCGGCGCGGGGCCGGGCCGGGACCAGAACGGGCCGCGGGTGCGGGTGACGAAAACCGTCAAGTGCCCGGCCACCGAAAGCTTGAGATAGATCAGCGTGCGGATCACGTCGCGGTCCAGGCCCCAAACCTTGTCAGCGAGCAGGAACAGCAGGAACGTCGCTGCTACCCCGGCCAGGCCCAGCGCGGTGGCGACGGTGAGCACGCCGCGCATGTCCCAGGCCGCCGGTTTGGTGGCGCCGCGGACCCGGTCGTAGGCGATGGTGAGGATTGCGCCGTCGTTGAGCAGTGCCAGCAGCACGATCATCACCGCGGTCACCGGAAAGAAGTTCACGAAAACGATCGACAGCGTGATCAGCAGCAGGATTCGGATGGTCTCGGCGATGCGGTACGTCGCATAGCTGGTCATCCGGGCGAAGATCTCGCGAGCCTGCCGGATCGCGGTGACGATCACCGACAACCCGGGGGCCAGCAACACCACATCGGCGGCGGCGCGGGCGGCGTCGGTCGCGCCAGCCACTGCGATCCCTGCGTCGGCCTGCTTGAGGGCGGGCGCGTCGTTGACCCCGTCTCCGGTCATCCCGACGATGTGCCCGTCGGATTGAAGCAGCCGGACGATGCGGAACTTGTGCTCCGGGAATACCTGGGCGAAACCATCGGCCGCGGCGACCTTGGCGGCAAGTTCGCCGTCGACCGTGGACCCGTCCAGGCCCGCGGCGTCGACGATGCGGTCACCCAGTCCGACCTGGCGGGCGATCTCCCGGCCGATCGCGACCTGATCCCCGGTGACCATCTTGACCTCGACACCGAGTTCCTTTGCCGCGGATATGGTTTCGGCCGAATCCTCGCGCGGCGGATCGGCCAGTGCCAGCACGCCCATCAGTCGCCAGGCGCCCTGCCCATCGGTTCGGGCGACCCCCAGTGAGCGGTATCCGTGATCGGCGAACCCATTGACGACCTCGTCCACTCGGGCGGCCGCGCCGTCCTCATCGTCCACGCCGTCCCGGTGACACAGCGCCGCGATCACCTGCGGAGCGCCCTTGCTGACCCGGAAGCGTTCTCCTGAGGCGTTGCGAACCTCTGCCTCGGTGCGTTTGTTGACCGGGTCGAATGGGGTGAAACTCTCGACGGTCACTTCGGCGGCCGATCCTGCCGCGCCGAGGACGGCCCGGTCTATCGGGTCGTTGTTCTCCGCTCGTGAGGCCCACGCCGCCACCGCCAGCACATCGTCATCGGCAACCCCCGGCGCCGCCCAACAGGAGACGAACGCCAGCCGGTTCTGGGTGAGGGTGCCGGTCTTGTCCGAACACAGCAGGTCGACTCCGCCAAGTTCCTCCACCGCGGGCAGGTGGCTGACCACCGCCTGGTGCCGGGCCAGTTTGCGGGCGCCGACCGCCATGGTGACCGACAGGACCGCCGGAAGCGCGACCGGCACGGAGGCGATGGTGACGACGAGGGCGAACTCCAGGGTTTCCAGCAACGGGTTCCCGCGGATCAGGGACACCACCACCGTGAGCGCGACCAGTACCGCGGCGAGGGCGATCAGGTAATTGCCGATGCGCAGTACGGCGCGCTGGAAGTGGCTGACGCTGCCCGCCGTCTGCACCAAAGCAGTGGTCTTGCCCATGAAGGATGACGCGCCGGTGGCGTAGACCACGGCGTCGGCTTCGCCGCGAACCAGCACCGAACCCGAATAGAGCACCTGTCCCCGTCCGCGGGGCACGGCCAGCGACTCGCCGGTCAGTGCCGACTGGTCCACCTCGATCGTGACATCCTCCAGCACCCGCAGATCGGCGGGCATGACGTCGCCGAGGCGCACCCGGACCACATCGCCCGGAACCAGTTCGCGCACAGCCACGGTCGACCACGCGCCGTCGCGCAGTGCCCTCGCCGAGGAGGCCAGCCCCTTCTTCAGAGCGGCGATGGCTCCGGCGGCCTGATGCTCCTCGACGAAGGCGACCACGCCGTTCATCAACAGCAGAACCCCGATGATCGCCGCATCGGTCCAATGCCGTACGAGGACCGAAAGCACCAGTGCCACTTCGATCATCCACGGGATGGGCGCCCAGAAATAGCCCAGGAAGATCAGGACCGGGTTGCGACGGCGCTCACTGATCTCGTTGGGGCCGTAGCGCTGCAGCCGGTTCGCCGCATCGGCGGTGCTCAAACCTTTTGCAGTGCAGTCGAGTTCGTCGAGCAGTTGCTCCAGTGGCACCTCTGCTGACACTTGGTCGGCGGCGGCCAAAAAACACCTCCCACTGTGCATATTCCGGAAGGGCATGTCCCGGAAGGCCCCTCCCCGGAAGGGCACTCGCCGCAACGGTACTCACCCGAACGCCGCACACATAGGGCCAACCGTCATCGATTCGCTGCGAAAGGCGGAGCATCCGTCGGTCCGAATACCCGCAACCGGGGCCGATTACACGGCCCCAGCCGGGAAACTCAGATCAGGCCGTGACGTGGTCGATGACCGCGTCGAACGCATTGAGAATGAACTCATCCATATCCGGATCCGACGACACCGGTTGCGAAGACTGCTTCACGATCGCGATCCCTCGCCGGCGGTCGACGTAGACCCACTGTCCATGGACGCCGATCGCGGTGATCGCCTCACGACCGGGAGTGTGGCGAATCCACCACTGCGCCCGGTAACTCCAGTCACCACCGGCCCAGGGACCCACCGCCTCGGGTCCGCGGGAGAACTTCTCCCGGCTCCCTCCTCGCTCAAGGGTCGCGATCACGCCGGCGGGAACGATCTGCTGTCCGTCGGCGATACCGCCGCTGAGCAGCATCATGGCGAACCTGGCGAGATCACGGGGTCCGGCATTGAGCCCGCCGCCGGCTACCAGTGTGCCGCAGCGGTCCAGCAGGACGTAGGTCTCGGCCTCGGTTCCGAGTCTGGACCACAGCGCTGTGGACAGCTTGTCCTGAAACGACGTGCCGGTCGCCCGGTTGGTGAGCCAGTTGACCACGTCGGTCTTGGGTGTCTGGTACCGGAACACGGCCCCGTGATCACGGTCGGGATCCTTCTGCAGGGTGGCCAGGAAGTCGTAGAGACCGGCCGCGTCGTCCCCGGGCTCGGCGTCCAGCCAGCCGAGCACCCGACCGTAGCGGACGATGCTCGATGTCGGGTCGGCGTAATCCTCGCTGAAATCCATGGAATTCGTCATGTCCAGCACCTGACCGATGGTCGCTGCGGTGAATGCCGACGCGGCGGCCAGTTCGGGAACCACATCGACCACCTGGGCTTTCTCGTCGAGAAGGCCGTCATCGACGGCCATCAACGCGATCAGTCCGGCGAAGGACTTGGTCACCGACATCATCTGATGAGGCTGCGCGGCGTGCATGCCGTTGGAGTAGTGCTCGTAGACCAGCCGATCGGGGGTGGTCACCAGGAACGAGTCGGTGAAGGTCTCACGCAGAAAGTCGGAGAAGTCCGCGCTGCCGCCTGCAGGGCGATTCACCCGAAGGTTGCTGATGTCGGTGTCCAGGTCGACGTGCAGCGGCCGCACGGGTCCACCGTTGGGAACCGGAGCGGACGGGAAGATGGTCCGCATGTGCAGGTAGGCCCACCGGTTGTACGGCGGCGTCATCAGCGCGTTGGAACGGTCGACCCGTTTGCCGGGCGGAGGTGGGAAGCCCTCCATCAGGCCCAGTTCGTGGGCGCTCGCGTATGGGTCGTCGGTCATCGCCGAATCCGGGCCGTCAGTTGACGCCGCCGGTTGTCGCTCAGTTGGTTCCGCAGGCGCAGTCGGGGCCGCAGGAGCACTGTGTGCAGGTGCAGTTCGGGTTGTCGCAGGCGTTGTTCTGGCCGCAACTGCAGTCTGGTCCGCAGGTGCAGGGAGAGCAGGTGCAGTTCGGGTTTTCGCAGATGGTGGCACTCATGGCGGCGATCCTTCTCTTTCGGTTCCGAATTACCTCAGCCGTCAGCCGGCGCGGTCATCGCGTCGTGCCGCGGTGATGAGATCTTCCCTCGCCCGTGCCACCCGTGAGCGGATGGTGCCCGTCGGACACCCGCAGACCTCGGCCGCTTCGGCGTAGGACAGACCCAGTACCTGGGTGAGGACCAGAGCATCCCGCCGGTCGGACTCCAGCCCGTCGAGCAGCATCCTGACTTCGATGACGTCTTCGAACCGCGCTCCTCCCGGAGTGGCCCCGAGCAATCCCTCGAGATCCACCGAAGTGGTGGTCCGGGGGCGGGCCTGGTTGCGGCGGATCTGGTCCACGACGACGCGGCGGGCGATCGAGAGCAGCCAGGTGCGCGCCGAGGAGCGGCCGGCGAACCGGGGCAGCGCACCGATCACCCGCAGGTAGGTCTCCTGGGTGAGATCGTCGGCGCTGCCGGGATCGGCTAGGAAGGCGACGGTTCGCCACACATCGCGCTCGGTCGCCCTGATGAATTGATCGAGGGCCCCGCGGTCACCTCGACCGGCAGCCATCGCCAGCCCGGTCAGCGGATCCTCGTCGGTCACGACCAAAACCTTAGGTGATCGCGCCGCAGGGCGGGGCGCGGACCCGCGATCGAGGGGTAATTTGAGACGCAGCGTCGCGGAACTTTGGGCCGGTGGCAGCCGACCAATAAGGCGACTGTGCGCTATCAGGCCCTACCAGTAGGGCCCCGAGGAGGACGATGACCACCACGACCGTCGCCAGTGGAACCGACGCCCCGCCGTTGCGCCGCGTCGAACTGGACGTGTCGGGGATGACGTGCGCGGCCTGTGCCGCCCGGGTGGAGACGAGGCTGAACAAGCTCGATCACGTCCGGGCTTCCGTCAACTACGCCACCAGGGTGGCCACTGTCGACGCGCCGGAGGCCACCTCGACGGACGATCTGTGCGAGGTGGTCCGGCGGGCCGGTTACGAGGCCGATTTGCGGGCCCCCGGCACCGAGGAGCGTCCCGACCCCGACGACGCCGCCGCACGGTCACTGCTGATCCGCCTGGGCGTGGCCGCGGTCTTCTTCGTGCCGCTGTCGCATTTGTCGGTGATGTTCGCCGTACTGCCGTCGACCCGTTTCCCGGGATGGCAGTGGTTACTCACCGCGCTGGCGCTGCCGATCGTGACCTGGGCCGCCTGGCCGTTCCACCGGGTCGCGTTGCGCAATGCCCGGCACCGGACCGCGTCGATGGAGACGCTGATCTCAGTGGGCGTCACGGCGGCGACGTTGTGGTCGCTGTTCACGATCTTCGCTGCCCATCCGCAGCGCCAGACCACCGGACTCTGGCAGGCGCTGATGAGCAGCGACGCCATCTATCTGGAGGTTGCCGCCGGGGTCACGGTGTTCGTCCTGGCCGGGCGCTACTTCGAGGCGCGGGCCAAGTCGAAGGCCGGCAGTGCGTTGCGGGCTCTGGCGGCGATGAGCGCCAAGACCGTGGCGGTGCTGCACGCCGACGGCAGCGAGATGGTCATTCCCGCCGAAGAACTCAAGGAGCAGCAGCGCTTCGTGGTTCGGCCCGGAGAGACGATCGCCGCCGACGGTTTGGTGGTCGACGGCGACGCCGCCGTCGACACGAGCGCGATGACCGGCGAGTCCAAACCCGCCCGCGTGCATCCGGGTTCCGGCGTCGTCGGGGGAACGGTGGTGCTGGACGGACGCCTGGTCGTCGAAGCGGCGGCGGTCGGGGCGGACACCCACTTCGCCGCCATGGTGCGTCTTGTCGAGGAAGCCCAGGTCCAGAAGGCCGACGCGCAGCGACTGGCCGACCGCATCTCGGGCATCTTCGTGCCCGCGGTGTTCGCCATCGCGGCGGCGACTGCCGCGGGCTGGCTGCTCGCCGGCGCCGGTGCCGACAAGGCGTTCTCCGCGGCGTTGGCGGTGCTGGTCATCGCCTGCCCCTGCGCTCTGGGTCTGGCCACACCGACGGCGATGATGGTGGCTTCGGGCCGAGGGGCCCAACTGGGCATTTTCCTCAAGGGCTACCGCGCGCTGGAGGCCATCCGCAATGTCGACACCGTCGTCTTCGACAAGACCGGCACCCTGACGACGGGACATCTTTCGGTGACTGGGGTGACCGCCGCCGTCGGATGGCAACCCGATGATGTCCTGGCCTACGCGGCCGCCGTGGAGTCCGGCTCTGAACATGCCATCGCCACGGCGATTCTGGGGGCCACCGATCGCCGTGAACCGGTGACCGGGTTCCGCGCACTTCCGGGCAACGGCGTGACCGGGACCGTCGGCCCGGTCGGACAAACGGTCACCGTCGAGGTCGGGCGGCCAAAATGGGTGGGGCGGGAGGGGAGCGTTCCCGATCCGGTCGATGTGGCCCGGCGCGCCGCCGAGGCCCATGGGCAGACCGCTGTTCTGGTGTCGGTTGACGGGCGGGTGTGCGGTGTCGTCGCGGTGGCCGACGCGGTCAAACCCAGCGCGGCCGAAGCGGTTGCCGCGCTTAATGAAAGGGGACTGCAAACGACCCTGCTCACCGGCGACAACGCAACGGCGGCCGCCGAGGTTGGCGCCGAGGTCGGAATCGACGATGTGATCGCAGAGGTGTTGCCCGAGGGCAAGGTCGACGTCATCGAGCAGCTGCGGGATCAGGGTCGCGTTGTCGCCATGGTCGGCGACGGGATCAACGACGGGCCCGCCCTGGTCTCGGCGGATCTCGGACTGGCCATCGGGCGGGGTACTGATGTGGCGATCGCGGCCGCCGATGTCATCCTGGTGCGTGATGACCTGCGTTCGGTGCCGCAGGCGCTCGATCTCGCGCGGGCGACGATGCGCACCATCCGGATGAATCTGGTCTGGGCGTTCGGCTACAACGTGGCGGCCATCCCGATCGCCGCGGCCGGGCTGCTGAACCCACTAATCGCGGGTGCTGCGATGGCCTTCTCGTCGTTCTTCGTCGTCTCCAACAGCCTGCGTCTGCGGAACTTCGGACGAGGCGGTTCGGCCCCCAACTCATGACGGCGTCCGAAAGCCCGTAGACAATCATGCTGAATAAAGAAAGGGTTAGTCAGTGTCTCAGGAATTCTCCGTCACCGGCTTGAGCTGCCAGAGTTGCGTCAAGCACGTCACCACCGCGCTGACCGCGCTTCCGGGCGTCGACTCCGTGCGGGTCGACCTCGGCAGCGACGCGCCGTCGAAGGTCTATGTCGACGCATCCCGTCCGCTGGGGGATGATGAAGTACAGGCCGCCCTCGCGGAAGAAGGCGACTACTCGCTGGTCAGGTGAAGACCTTCCGGCGGGTCAGTGTGGACGTCGGGGAGATAGGGAGCAAGGCGATGCCTCGAGCTGTCGGAGATCGGTACGCGTGCGGACAATGCGGCGCGGCCCTGGTGTACGAGAAGGCCTGTCCCTGCTGTAAGTCGGCCGGCGACCACGTCGAGATGTGCTGCGGGGAGCAGATGGCCAAGGTCGATTCCTGAGGCGTTAGCGCCTGTTGGTTCAGGGCCTGTTCTTGGCCAATTCGCGCAGCATGTTGTTGTAGGCCACCATCTCGTCATCGGCGTAGCTCGATTCCGAATGCCGGTCGGAGCGCACCGCGTCCCGGCGATCCTGTCGTGCCCATTGGGTGACCAGGGCGATCACAACCACCACCAGTGGCACCTCGCTCGCCCCCCAGGCGATCGCGCCCCCGAGGTGCTGGTCCTCGTTGATGTTCGCGACCCACGGCAGGGCGAGGCTGCGGTAGAAGTTGCCCCCCACGGTGGAGGTCATGGTCATCATCGCGATGCCGAAGAAGGCGTGGAAGGGCATGACTGCGAAGAGCAGGGCGAGTCTGCCGATGTAGGGGAGTCGGCGCGGACCGGGATCGACGCCGATGATGCCCCAGTAGAAGAGGTATCCGGTGATCAGGAAGTGCACGGCCATGAACTCGTGGCCCCAGTGGTAACGGACCAGGGTGTCGAAGAACGGGGTGAAGTAGACCGCATATAGCGAGCCGACGAACAGCACGAATGCCGTTATCGGATTCGAGAGGAAGGCCGTGATCCGGGAGTGCACGAACCGGACGATCCACTCCCGCGGACCGGGGGGCTGACCCGGGGCGGAGGCCGGTAGGACGCGCAGCGCCAGGGTGACCGGAGCGCCCAGCACCAGCAGAACGGGGGCGAACATGTTCAAGGTCATGTGCTCGACCATGTGCACGCTGAACATCGCCGACCCGTAGGAGCGGACGCCCGACCCGGTCGCGAGCAGCAGCGCCGAGCACCCGGCGACCCAGGCGACCGTGCGGCCGAGCGGCCAGTGCACATCCCGGCGGCGCAGGCGCAGCACCCCGTACACGTAAAGGCCGGCGAGTAGCACCGCTGCAACACCGAGGAAGGTGTCGAATCGCCAGAGGGTCGACAACCGTAGCGCCGTGGGCGCACCGGGCAGCTCGTAGCCGAGAAGGACATCCCAGATGGTCGGCTTGCCGTCGAGCAGCCGGGGGGAGGTCTGGATCGTCATCGCCGACAGTGCCACCAGCGTGGCCATCGCCGCGATGGCACCGCCCGGCCCGCTCGACGTACTGCCCGCGCGCAGCGCATATGCGCTTTTCACTGTCGCGGCCAGCAGCACAGCGGCGGCCAGCAGACCGAGGATTCCGTAGTCGGATCCGATCAGGCCGCCGATACCGGCCCGCAGCAACAGCAGCAGGGTCCCGTAAACCAGTGCGGTCGCCCCGGCGGCGACCTCGACGATCAGGACGCGACGGCGTACCGCGGACTCGGGAGGAGCAGCGGCCCCCACGATCTTGATTCCGGCCCAGATCGCGATCGCCAGGGCGAAGACGATGACCGAACTCGTCGCGTAGTCGTGATCGGGTCCCTGGCCGGCATCTCCGGAGACCGGAACCGCCACGATTCCCACGACGGCCGGAATCATCAGCGGGAGGTGCCATTCCCACCGCAGCACCAACCGCGAGGTGATCGCCAGAACGGCGGCGCAGACCGTGACGACCACCCAGGCGCGTGCGCTTTCCGATGCGCCCAGCGCATCGGGGAGCCGCCCGCTGACCAACAACCGGGCCGCCGCGACACCGGAATCCACCGCAGCCTGGACGACAACCATCGTCAGCGCCGCCACCAGCCAGAGCGGCGAGAGCCGTTCGATCACGAGGTGGGCGCGGAAGGCGGTGGGGTCGACGACCCCGCGATCGTCGGGCTGCGCGGTGATGATCACCATCACCAGTGCGCCCAGACAGGCCGAGCCGGCCAGCGCGGCCGTGAAATAGCCGACCAACTGCGCGACGACCGTTGCCGTCGCGGGGGTCGGGACCGCGGGGGACAGGACAGTGAGCGCATAGACCGCGCCGATACCGACCGCGGCGGCGTAGCCGGCCAGCAGAAGCCGGCCCGTCGCGCGGGGTCGGGCCTGCGCTGTCCCGGGCTGTTGTTTCGGGGCCTCCGCCGGTGGGGCGGGGTCAGGATGCGTCGACGTCATTGATTCCATTCTGACTGCGTCATCGCCGAGTGTAGAACCGTCTACTGTGCCGTGCGGTACCGGGAACTTTCCCGGCCACGGCCGCGACCAATGCTGGTGACCAATGCCGGTACCGACCTGTTCGCTCAGCTACCCGCCCAGGAGTGACGAGATGATTCATGACCTAGCGCTGCGCTGGCTCGTCACCGCGCTGTTCGTTTTCAGCGCCGCGGTGTGTGTTCGGGCCATATTTGCCGGCCGACACTCGGCGACGAACCTGGTCAGCCACCTTCTGCACGCTCTGATGGCGATCGCGATGGCTGTGATGGCCTGGCCTCGGGGTGCCGACCTGCCGACCCGGGCGCCGATGGTCTTCTTCGCGCTGGCCGCGCTGTGGTTCGCGGTGATCACCTTCAAAACTAGCGGACACCGGGTGGCCAACGGCTACCACACGATCATGATGCTGGCGATGGCGTGGATGTACGCGGCCATGGGCGGCCTGCCGCTTCCGAAGGCGGCTGACCATGACATGCCCGCGATGCCGTCGATGGACGCGGCCCCGGCGCATTCCGGGCACGCGGGGCATACCGGGCACGGCTCGCATTCCACCGGCCACGCCACCGCCGACGCCGCAGTCTGGCCGGGGGTGCTGAACTGGGCGTTCACCATCGGCTTCGCGGTGGCCGCGGTGTTCTGGCTCTACCGCTTCTTCGCCGGGCGTCCCGGCTCCGAGAACCGCGGTCTGGGCGTGCTGTGCCAGTTCGCCATGGCGACCGGAATGGCCATCATGTTCGGCGTGATGCTCTAAGGCTCAGGCAGCCGAGCCGTCGCTGGGCCGCAGGTGTCCGCGCCGGCGCCCGCGGGTAGCGTTCTGCGGCAGCACGATCTCGCCGGGCTCGCCGAGGGCGCTCTGATCCGGATGGCTCCCCCCGGGGCGGTGCCACCGCCACACCAGCCATCCGAGTACCGCCGCGGCGACCACCGGCACATGGGTCAGGGCGCGGTCCACGGTGACCCGCCCGGCAACGGCGTCGCCGACCACATAGACCGACAGGACCGCGACGAAGGCGACGAGCACGGTCGTCAGCCCGGCTGCGAAAACGGGCCGAAGCGCCGCGGCAAGCATCGCTACTCCCAAGGCCGCCGACCACGCGGTCGACTCGTTGAGGACATGACCGCCCATCGCCGCGTGCGGAACTCCCAGGTGTGCTCCCAGCCCCTGCGCCGTCGCCAGGATCAACTGCACCACGCCGATCCCGCCGAGCGCCCATCGCGGCCAGCGATCAGCGGATGATCCCTTCCGCGCTGCCGGGTCCGGCTCCAGCGGCCGCACCGCCGCGAGCTGCGACCGCCCAGCCAGCCGGCGCAACAACTGGGTCTGCTCAACGGCCTCGGCCTGCCACTGGCGGCACCCATCACAGTCGGCGAGGTGCTCATCGACCCGCGCGGCGGGGATGGGTTCACGCTCCCCGTCGATGCGGGCCGACAGCGCCTCCCGAGCTGTGTCGCAATCCATATGTCCATAGTCGCGCACGACGGCCGGTTGGTTCCCGTGATCGGACTATCGGCGCGCGGGAACCAGACGCCGCCGCGGGACGACCAATCCTCGTGCGGTTCGCCTCGGGTGAATTGACCCGGACCGCGGAAGGAGAAAACACCGATGACTACCAGCACCACGCCGGCAACCGCGCCCGCCGAAATCGACGCGCGGATCCCGCGTTTCACCGCGACGATCAACGCGGCCGTGGTCGCCACCGCACTGGCGGTGTCGACCGTCAGCCCCGTCGCGGCGGCGCTGATTCTGGCCGCGCAGGCGGTTGTCTTCGCCGTCGGAGCTGTGTGGGGACCTCAGCGCCATCCCTACGGCGCGTTCTTCAGCGCCGTGATCGCCCCGCGCCTCGGTCCGGTCACGAAACGGGACTACGTCGCCCAGTTGCGGTTCTCCATGCTGCTCGGCGTCTGCTTCTGTGTCATCGGCGCGATCGGTTTCGCGCTGGGCGCACCACTGGTGGGCCTCATTGCGGCCGGATTTGCCCTGTTTGCCGCTCTCATGCGGGCCGCATTCGGCATCTGTCTCGGCCGTGGGCCCTACATGGTGGTTTCCCGGCTCCGAGGCGAGGTCCCGGTCTGCTGCCAGAACAAGTGATTGAACTTCGGCGTCAGTATTTCGTGGTGAGCGGAACTTTTTCCGCCGGGCCGCGACTAACACCCTGACGAACCGTGTGCATGAGAAGCACGTAACGGGCCAAGGATGGGAGACACGTTGTGACCGCTGGAGTTCTGATTGGCAGGGTCGGCGCCTTGGCCGTCGCGCTGGGCGTCGGACTGGGGTACGCCGCTCCGATTGCCCTGGCCGATGCCGACGACTCCACGTCCTCTTCGCCACGGCAGTCCTCGGCGGGATCACGCGACGCCCGTACCGGGGCTTCCGGGAGCGCGAACCGGTCACAGCGGGGCAGCAAGTCGCGGGCGGCAGCCGAGGCCGCCTCGCCACAGGCCCGAGGTTCCGCCCCGGCCGCGGCCGCGGCCCCCGATCGTGACGAGACGATCCCTGTCCCTGTCACTGCCCCG
Source organism: Mycolicibacterium sp. (assembly GCA_020637165.1). GTDB lineage: Bacteria > Actinomycetota > Actinomycetes > Mycobacteriales > Mycobacteriaceae > Mycobacterium. The sequence continues at coordinate 65,342 of JACJWN010000003.1, forward strand.
GTCGAGGCGGCCGCCGGCGTTCACTCCTCCGGCCCGTCCCGGGTGCCGGCCGCGATCGCGGGACCCTCAAGCGACACGGTGTCCGCAGCCGCGTCTATGCCGGTCGGCACCGGCACCGGCATAGCGGCCGTTGCCGCCCCGATCGTGAACACTACGAGCCCGGCGGCGATCGTCAGCAGTCCCAGCGCCGCGGCCGTTGGTGCCAACCCGATCGCGGACCTGATCCGGACGTTCATCGGTGACGGCACCGCCGACAACCCGAACGGCGGGATCCTGTTCGGCAACGGCTACAGCTACACGGCTTTCGACGACACCTACTGCACCGCCGCGGCGGCCTGCAACGGCGGCAATGGCGGCCTGATCGGCAACGGCGGCAACGGCTATAACGGCGGCGCCGGGGGTGCGGCCGGCTGGTTCGGCAACGGCGGTGCCGGCGGCAACGCAATCACTGCCGGCGGTGCCGGCGGCAACGGCGGGCGCGGCGGCATCTTGTTCGGTAACGGTGGCGACGGTGGCGACGGCGCGGCGGCCCTGGGGATGGCAAGCGGGGGAGCCGGCGGCCGCGGCGGCATGGCGGGAATGTTGACGACCCTGGGCAGTATGCGGCTTCCCACCAGTCTCTACGGCAACGGTGGGAACGGGGGTGCAGGTGGCAACTCCGTCATGGGCACCGCGGGTGCCGGCGGCAGCGGTGGAATGGCCGCGATCATCGGCGCCGGGGGCACCGGTGGGAACGGCGGCGACATCACCGGAATGGGTGGCGGCACCGCCGGCAACGGCGGACGTGGCGGCATGGCCGGCTGGCTGACCGGCGACGGCGGTGACGGCGGCGACGGCGGAAATGTCAACGGGGTCAACGGTGGTACGGCCGGCAACGGCGGCAACGGCGCCATGGGGATGCTGCTGTTCAGCCCCGGCGGCAACGGCGGCGACGGCGGCAGCTTCGGCGAGGGCGTCACGGTCGGCTCGGTCACCGGCGGAACCGGCGGTAACGGGGGCACCGGAGCATGGCTGTTCGGCGGCTCGGGCGGCGCCGGGGGGAACGGCGGTGCCGGCCTGAGGATGGGCAACGGTGGTGACGGCGGCCGCGGCGGCAACGGCGTCGGCATGACCAACGGCGGTACGGGCGGCAACGGTGGTGAGGCCGGCAGCATGAACGCCATCGGCGGTGCCGGTGGGCGCGGCGGTATCGGCGGCGTGATGGGCAACGGCGGGGATGGGGGTGTCGGCGGAGCCTCCGAATCCGGTTCCGGTGGCAACGGCGGGGACGGCGGGGATTCGATCTTCATCGGCAACGCCGGGAACGGCGGCAACGCCGGCGAAGGAGTTGGGCCCGCCGACGGCGGGAACGGAGGCAACGCCACCCCGATCGTGGGCAACGGCGGTAACGGCGGCAACGGAGCCGGTGTCGGTGGTTGCGGCGGCACCGGCGGAATGGGCGGGATGTTGTTCAGCGAGATGGGCACCAGCGGATCCCCGAGTTGCGGCGGCGGCATGATGGGCGGAGGAATGCACGGTATGGCGGCATCTCAGCCATGAACCGGCGCAGGGCGACCCCGCGAACGCACGACATCACGGTGCCGTTCGCGGGTTCGGCATGTCAGCAGTGCAGGGACGGGAGTTGGTTATGAATATCGCGGCGATGGTAGGTATGCCCGGCGAGGCGCTGCGCGTACCACGGTCACAGTGGCGCCAGTCGTTGATCGGTGCGGTGGGCGAGGCGTTTCGTCACCACTATGACAACAATGACTTCTACCGGGCGCAGTGTGAGGGGGTGTCACCGGCCGACATCACCGGTTACGAAGACCTGCACAAGATCCCGTTGCTGCCGGTCGGGATGTTCAAACAGGCCGGCGCGCATGTGCTGTTGACCGCCGGCCTGGCGGAGATCGAGACCGAGATCCGCTCGACCGGTACCGGTGGAGTGCCGTCGGTGGCCCGACGCGACCCGCTGACTACAACGCGGGCTTCTGTCGGCATCCTGGGTGGCTACCGGGACTTCTTCGGGATCTCTAAAGGCGCCGGAATGTTCCTGTGCCCGTCGACGGCCGAGGTTCCCGAGATGGGCATGGTCAAGGTGTTCAATCTGATGACCGCGATGCTCGACGACCACCGATATCTGGTGCGCGGCTACTCCTTTGACGCCCAGGAAGCGTTGGATTACCTGCGCGGCTGGGAGGGTCGGATGACCCGGCACATCATCGGGCCGCCGTTCATCGTGGCCCGGTTCATGCGGTTCCTCGAACTGGAGTCGATTCCGCTGACCCTCGACCCGGAGTCGATGATCATCATGCTGGGTGGCTGGAAGCAGTACACCGGGCGTTCGATCAGCCGTGACGAGTTCAACGCCAAGGCGCAGCGGCTCCTCGGTGTGGACCCTTCGAGAATCCGGGACATGTACGGGATGATCGAGTCCAACATGCTCGCGATCGAATGCGAGCACCACCGCAAGCATGTGCCGCCGTGGTGCTACGTATCGATCCGCGATATCACCGACCCGGCGGTGGAACTCGCTCCGGGCAAGACCGGCGGTATCGCGATCCTGGACGCCCTGAACACCGCCTATCCCGGTTTCCTGCTCTCCGATGACGTCGGGGAGGTTGACGAGAGTGACTGCCCGTGTGGCCGTACCGGTCAGACCGTGCGGTTCCGGCGGCGCCGGCAGGGTGCCGAATTAGGTTGTTGTGCAGTCAGTATCGAGAAATACCTGGATGAGAATCAGCTCGTGGCCGAGTGCGAGCTCGTCGACGCGGCCGGAAGGCCATGACGATGCCGCGGTTCAGCGCAGAGGTGATCGACCACTTCACCAACCCGCGAAGCTGCGGTCGGCTCGATGCCCCCGATGTCGCGGCTTTCGTCGGAAATCCGGTGTGCGGCGACCAGATTCTGCTCACCGCCCGGGTCTGTGACGGCGCCGTCGCCGAGGTCGCCTTCGAGGCGTTCGGCTGTTCGGCATCGCTGGCGGTCGCCTCGATACTGACCGAGCGGTTGTCGGGCATGTCCTTGGCCGGCCTGGCCGCTCTGGACGAGGACCGTATCGTCGACTGGTCCGGTGGACTGGCTCCCGACCAGCGCCACGTTGCCACCCTGGGGGCCGATGTCGCCCATCGGCTCGCGCGGAACTACCGCGACGGCGTCATCGACGATTCCCCGGTGAGCGCCGGCTGAGATGTATCCGCAACCGGTGTATCTGGATTATGCGGCGACCGCCCCGCTGCTCCCTGCCGCCGCAGCGGCGATGGCGGTCGGTCAGGGTCTGGTCGGCAACCCCTCCAGCGATCACGAGGCGGGGCGGGTGGCCGCTGACGCTCTCGGGGCCGCCCGCGGATCCATCGCGCGTCTGCTCGGCGTGGCCCCGGATGAAGTCGTATTGACCTCGGGTGGCAGCGAATCCGACACCGCGGCGCTATGGGGAACGTTCGCCGCCCGCGGGTTCTCCGGGCATCTGGTCACCACCGCCATCGAGCATTCCGCGGTTCTGGAGAACGCGCGTGCGCTTGCCGAACTCGGCGTCGAGCTGACCGTCGTCGATCCGGGACCCTCCGGCCACATCGACGCATCCGATATCGCCGCGGCGATGCGTCCACAGACCGTGCTGGTCTCGGTCATGCACGCCAACAACGAGACCGGCGCGATCCAGCCCGTCGGCGAGATCGCCGAGATCGCCGATCGTGCCGGGGTGGCATTCCACACCGACGCGGTGCACACGGCGGGGAAACTCGATCTCGCCGCGGTGGGGGCGACGATGATCTCGGTGTCGGCGCACAAGTTCGGCGGCCCGCGGGGGATCGGGGCGCTCGCGGTGCGTGCCGGGCACCGGATCGTGCCGCTCATCCGCGGCGGCTCGCAGGAAAGGGGATTGCGGGCCGGAACCGAGAACCTGCCCGCGGCGATGGGGATGGCCACCGCCGCCGAAACCTGCCTGGAGCGGATCAGCCCCGACTACCGGCGGGGGATACGCACACTGCGCGAGAGGCTGGTCTCCGGCCTGCTCGAGGTGGGCGGAGTTGAGGCGAATGTCTCCGGGCCGGTCGTGGACGAGACGGTCAGCCTCCGGTTTCGGGGGATCCGCGGCGACACGCTCGCCGACACTCTCGATCTGCACGGCATCTACGTCTCCACCGGTTCGGCCTGCCATGCCGGAGACGAGACCGTTTCTCATGTCCTGACCGCCCAAGGCCTGAGCGAGAAGGACGCCCGGTCCGCGGTGCGCTTCTCACTTGGTCCCGGGGTCAGCTCCGCGGACGTCGATCGGGTGGTCGCGGTGACCGCCTCGGCCGTCGGCAGGCTGCGCCGCATGGCCGGTGCCGTGGGGGCGGATCGTTGATCGCGGTCAAGAATCTGCTGGCCGAGAAGACGCGCCTGGTGCTCTCGGTGCTCGGGGTTGCTCTCGCCGTGCTGCTGATGCTGGTGATGGCAGGACTGTTCGTGGGGACGACACGCCAGGTCACCACCTACATCGACCATTCCCGCAACGCCGTTTGGGTGATGCAGCCCGGGGTCTCTCAGATGTTCAAGGCGGTGTCGTGGCTGCCTGCGGACGGCCGCGAGCGATTGTTGGGGCTTCCCGAGGTGGCCACCGCTGAGCCGATTCTCGGACTGCCGTCGGATTTCGTCCATAACGGCTCGCACACCGCTTACTTCGTCGTCGGCTACGACCTGGCGAGCGGGGTCGGGGGACCGTGGTCGCTATCCGAGGGGCGCAACGTCGGCCAAAGCGGGGAAGTGGTGCTCGACCGCATCCTGGCCAAGAAGAACGGGATTCGCCTCGGGGACACCGTCGAGATCGTGGATGAGGATTTCACCGTCGTCGGCCTGTCCGACCAGACCGCCGCCGCGACGAACTACTACACATTCATCTCGCTGCCGGATGCGGCCCGCCTGCTGCGGGCGGACAATCGCGTGTCCTACTTCCTGGTTCAGCCCAATCCGGGCTACAGCGAGGAGCAACTGGCCGCGGCGATCCAGGCCGGCGTTCCCGGCATGGATGCGCTCACCTCGCCGAGGTTCGCCGAGAACAGCCGCGACATCATCGTGAAGATGATCGGGCGGCCGCTCAAGACGATGATCGCCATCGCCGCCCTGGTGGGAGTCGTCCTGGTGGGTCTGACGGTCTGGGCTTTGACCTCCGAGCAGATGGCCGATTTCGGGGTGTTGCGAGCGCTGGGGGTGCGCCCGAATCAGTTGTGGCGCGCTGTGCTCGGCCAGGCCGGGGTCATCGCGGCGGTGGGGTATCTGATCGGGGCGGCCATCGCTTACTCCGCCCAACTTCTACTCGGCGACCGGATGGGTGATGTCACCATCGCGATCACGCCTACCATGCTGGCCGTCGTTGCCATGGGCACCGCGCTCATGGCCGGCCTCGGATCCATTCTGCCCGCACGACGCGTGTCGAAGATCGACCCTGCGATCGCGTTCCGGCGCTGAAACTCGGAGAGGAATGCCATGCGTTGCCCGATCTGTCATCACGACGCATCAGCGCCGCGATGCACCAACTGCAACCGGCCACTACTGGACGAGGCGCCCGACCCGGTGCTGGCACTGGCCGGTGTCACCCACCATTACGGGACCGGCGAGGCCGCGGTGCAAGCACTGCAGGGCATCAGCCTGTCGGTCGACCGCGGTGAGGTGGTGCTGATGGTGGGTCCCTCGGGGGGCGGCAAGACCACCGCGCTGCTGGTGATGGGCCTTCTGCTGACCCCGGATTCCGGCACGGTGCGGATCGGCGGCCGCGACGTCGGTACCCTGGCCGAACGGGAGCGCGCCGGCATGCGGCTGCTGCGGCTGGGCTTTCTTTTCCAGGACTACAACCTGCTCAACTCGCTGACCAGTGCCGAGAACGTGGCCGTTCCGCTGCGGTATGCCGGTGTCCGCAAGTCGGCTGCGCTGGCCCGGGCCACCGAACTGCTGGACTCTCTCGGCCTTGCGCACCGGGCCGGCCACCGGCCGACGGAGCTCTCCGGGGGGGAGAAGCAACGGGTCGCTACAGCGCGCGCGCTGGCAATGGGTCCCGACCTGATTCTTGCCGACGAACCCACCGCCAACCTCGACTCGGTCACCGGCCACAAGGTCAGCGAACAACTAGCGTCGGCGGCGCGCGCCCACAACGCGGCGGTGCTCATCGTCACCCACGATTCGCGTCTGGACGATATCGCCGACCGGGTGGTTCATCTGGAGGACGGCCGAATCCTCGAGGCGGCGGTCTGATCGGTGTCAGTTCTCCAGTGCACCCGCGGGTACGCGGGTCGTGCGGATCGCCCCGACCCGCTTGTTCATCGCCTTGCGCATGACGTTGCCGTACAGCCAGCCTTTGATCCCCCGGGCGTTCACGCCGTGTGCCCGGTAGAAGGCGTCGGGATCGTCGAAGACCCCGAAGTCCCGGTCGATACCCGATGCCTGGATGAGGGTGTCGGTTCCGGCCCAATCGACCGGGGGATCGCCGATATCCGGGGTTCCGACGCCATAGCCCAGGAACGGCCCGGTGTGCTGACCGGTTCGGTTACGAACGCCGTCGAGGTAGCCGCCGTCGAGGATGACACCCTCCAGGCCCACCCACCGGTCGCCGAGGCGGACCTCGGCCCAGGTGTGGATGATGCTGCGCGGGGCGAACCAGTACAGCGGGGCGACCATGACGCCGTGCTGAAGTCGTTTGTCGATGGTCGCACCGTGCAGTCGGCAGCCGATCCCACTGGCTCGCAGCAGCGCCATCAACAAGGTGGTTTTGGTATTGCACTGGCCGTACCCGTCGGCCAGCACGGCCGAGGCCGCAAGATCGTCGGAGGCGTTGTAGCCGAACGGGATTCCTTCCCGGACGAAGTCGTAGACCGCGCCGATCCGCTCCTCTTCCGGGAGTCGGGACCAGCCTTGCCGGTCGACGATTCCGGCGATCCGCTGATCGCCGAAATCCAGCAGGGCAGTGGGTTTGAGGTAACGGTCCTCCATCTCCCGAAGCCTACCGACATTGATTCCCCGACTGCCGGAGAGTTCGACCGGTCGTGTCTCGACGCAGTGCAGTGCAACGACGCACTGCAACACAACGATTTTCAGGAGGTCGGGATCCATTGATTGTCGCCGTCAAGAACCTTGCCGTCGAACGCACCCGCTTGGTGCTCTCGGTGCTCGGCGTCGGCTTCGCGGTGCTTTTGGTGCTGGTGATGGCGGGGATCTTCGTCGGCACCACGCGTCAGGTCACCACCTACATCGACCACTCCCGCAACGCCGTCTGGGCCGTTCAGCCCGGGGTGTCGCAGATGTTTCGGGCGGTATCGTGGCTGCCCGCCGACACCCCGAGCCAACTGACGGCGCTGCCGGAGGTGGCCTCGGCCGACCCGATCCTGGGTCAGCCCTCGGACTTCATCCACAAGGGCGAGCAGACCGCCTATTTCGTCCTGGGCTACGACCCGGCCACCGGCGTGGGGGGACCCTGGCAGTTGTCATCGGGGCGCGACATCAGTGGCCCGGGCGAGGTGGTGCTCGACCGTGTGCTGGCCGACAAGAACGATATCGGACTCGGCGACACCGTCCAGATCATCGACGGTGACTTCACCGTGGTGGGGCTGTCCAATCAGACCGCCGCGCTGGGGAACTTCTACGCCTTCGTCTCGCTGCCCGAGGCCGCGCGACTGTTGCGGGCGGGAAATCGGGTGTCCTACGTCCTGGTCCAGCCCGCGCCTGGCTACACCCCCGAACAGACCGCAGCCGCAATCCGTGACCGGGTACCCGGGACGGACGCGATGACGTCAGCGCAGTTCGCCGACAATAGCCGCGACATCATCATCTCGATGATCGGCCGCCCACTGAAGGCGATGATCGCCATCGCCACCCTGGTCGGCGTCGCCCTGATCGGGTTGACCGTATTGGCCTCCACCAACGAACAGATGGCCGACTTCGGCGTCCTTCGGGCCGTGGGAGTTCGCCCGGCCCAGTTGCTGCGCGCCGTGGCCGGGCAGGCCGCACTCATCGCCGCGCTGGGATATCTGGTGGGCGCCGCGCTGGCCTATGCGTTGCAGTTCCTCATCCGCGACCGGCTCGGCGACGTGACCATCGCGGTGACCCCCGGGATGCTGGGGTTGATGGCGGTGGCCACCGCCGTCATGGCCGCCCTCGGATCGCTGGTGCCGTTGCTCCGGGTGACCCGGGTCGATCCCGCGACGGCGTTTCGCCGATGAGCCCGGGTCAGGATCGGCCGGCGTTGCCCGAACCAGCCGACGTCGTCTCGGCGATCCGCACCGCGCTGGTCAAACTGTTGCCCGCCGAAGACCTCGCCCAGGTGGACCTCGACTCGCTCGATATCGCGACGCCGCTGCTGAGTCTGCCCGTCGACTCGGCGGTCCTGATGGCCATGATGACCGAACTCGAGGACACCTTCACCGTATTCATAGAGGAGGAGGCGGCGTTCGGGTTCGAGTCGGTGGGTGACGTGGCGGACTACATCCGGAATCGGATCACGGCGCGGGCGGACCGGATCGACGGCACATGACCCCCTTCTCCGAGGAAGTCCTGGCTCATGTGCGCGCCAATGCCCCCGCACTGGCGGCCGGCGTGCTGGACTATTGCGGCTTGCTGGACGAGTGCGGCACCCAGTTCGACTTCTTCGACAGCCGCGGGCACCTGGCCACCGTGCCGGGCCCCGAGTTCGCCGATAAGGCCCGGGCCAGGGCGGGCGCGCTTGCCGCACGCGGTGTGGTTGCCGGCGACCGGATCCTCATGGTGGCCAACAACACCGAGGCATACCTCACCACGCTGGTCGGGGCGCTGCTTCTCGGCGCGGTTCCCTGCGCGGTCGCACCCCCTCCGGCGCCGTCCCGGTCAGACTCCGCCGGGGTCCGGCACCTGCGGGCGGCGATCAAGGTCCTCGGCCCCAAACTCGTGGTGGTTCCGGCGGCCGCGGCGGTGGCTGTGCCCGATGACGCTGGCGCTGTGCCCGATGACGCTGGCGCTGTGTCTGATGCCGTTCTGCGTTACGAAGACCTCTCCGGCGGGCGAGGACGGCCGCTGCCGCCACTGCCGCCCGCCGGTCCCCACGACATCCACCACATCCAGCTCACGTCGGGCTCCACCTCTGAGCCCAAGGCGGTGCTGCTGACACATCGCAACGTCGCGCACAACCTCGGCCTGCTCGCCTACTCCATGGCTGTGCGGCCCGGCGGCGACCGCATGTTCAGCTGGCTACCCCTCTACCACGATATGGGACTCGTCATGGTGCTGGGCGGTTTGTTCTACGGAGCTCCGGTCGCGCTGATGAGTCCCTTGGGCTTCCTACGCGACCCGCTGTCGTGGGCGCGGCATATGACCAGCCACCGGTCTACGGTTACCGCCGGGCCGACGTTCGCCTACCGAGCCGTCACCGAGGCGTTGCGGCGCTCCGCTGCCGGCGGCGGGGACATCGACCTGAGCGCATTGCGGCACGCCTTCGTCGGAGCCGAGCCGATCGGGTATCGGACGCTGCGCGACTTCGCCGAGAGCTTCGGCCCGCTGGGCCTGAGCCCGGATGCCCTCGTCCCGTCCTACGGGATGGCCGAGTCGGTGCTGGCCACCACGTTGGCCACCCGGTCCGCGCCCGCCGGACCGGGCGACTTCGGTCGGGTGAGATGTCTGAGGGCCGATGCCGGTGATGCGCCGCTGGTCTCCTGCGGCCCTCCGATAGAGGGCATGCGGATAGCGATCGTCGACTCCGGCGGATCGGAGGTGAGCCCCGGGAGAGTGGGCGACATCCGGATCAGCGGCTACTCGCTGATGAGCGGATATCAGAACGCCGACGGCACCGTGGCTGCACCGCCGGGGGGTTGGCACGACACCGGTGACCGCGGGTTGCTCTGCGACGGAGAGCTGTTCGTCGCCGGGCGAAGCAAAGAGATGCTGATCATCCGCGGCCGCAACCTGCCGCCCTACGATGTCGAATGCGCGATCGGAGATATCGCCGAGGTGGGGCAGGGCAATGCCGTGGTGTTCTCGGTATCCGGCGGTAACAGGGGTGTCGAGCGCACTGTGGCCGTCGTCGGGACGGTCGCCGCCGACGACGGGAAGAGCACGAGCCTGCGCGCTCAGGTGGCTGCAGCGGTGCGCGGGGTCTTCGGGTTCACGCTCGATGACGTGGTCCTCGTGCCGCGCAGGGCCATCCCGCGAACCACCAGCGGGAAGATCCAACGCGTCAAGGTCAGGGAGCTGTACCTGTCCGGCGGCTGGTAGCCCTTCCCGGGGCTTTCCTCTGTGGGGCGCAGGCTCAGCCGGCGGCGCACCCGGGCAGGAACAGCGATGTCGGAATCTCCGCGTCGATGGGCGCGGTGCTGCTGGTGGGATCGGTGCCGCAGACCTCGGCCTTGTCCTTGAGCACCCAGAACTGCCCTTGCTGCTCGAAGACGAACGAGGTTGGTGCGCCCATCTCCGGGTTGTCCTTGCCGGCCAACAGACCGCTGGTCACCGCCCACCCATTCGAGCAGGTCAGGCCGTCAACGGTGTACACGTTGTCCGGGCTCAGCGCCTGGGCGGCCTGGGTCGCAGGTGCTGTCAGCGCTTCCCTCGTGCAATTGGTCATCCCGCCGGCCATCGGGGTGCTCGTCGCCGCCCTATCCGACTGCGTCGCGCTCGTCGTCGCACTCGCGGTCGAGGTCACGGTCGTGGTCTTGGTAATGGTGGTGGTGCTGGTCGCCGGTGCCGATCCTGTCTTGGCGCTCGAGGTCGCGGGCGTCGTGTTGGTCTTGGCTGCCGGTCTCGCCCCCTCGGTGGAGCATGCGGCCAGAGCTATGACGGCCAGGCCCGCCAGGGTGACGGTGATTCGGCTGGGGCAGCTCATGAGTCCTCCGCATGGGTTGTCTTCAGTTCAACCGCTCGAGGGAATCCTGCCAGTTCCGCACGGCGGGAGGCGGCAGCGCCACGAGGGCAGTTCACGGACCTCGGATGCCTCGTTTAGGTTCTGCCTTACCCATGACTTCAGCCGAAGGGGACCATGACGATGACCACCGCCGAAGGAGACCGGCTCGAGGAGGTCAAGGCCGGCATCGCCGATTGGCGCCGCTGGGGTACCTATCTCAGCGAGCGGGCCTGGGGAACGGTTCGCGAAGACTACAGCGCCGACGGTGATGCCTGGACCTATTTTCCCTTCGAACACGCCCACAGCCGTGCCTACCGCTGGAGCGAGGACGCCCTGGCCGGATGGTGTGACCGCGACCAGACCGTCTGCATGGGAGTCGCGTTGTGGAACGGATGCGATCCGATCCTCAAGGAACGTCCTTTCGGGCTGACCAATGAGCAGGGCAACCATGGCGAGGACGTCAAGGAGTACTGGTTCTACACCGACAACTTGCCCACCCATGCCTTCGCGTCGATGGTCTACAAGTATCCCCAGGTGCCCTTCCCCTATGTCGACCTGCTCGCGACGAATCGCAACCGTGGTCAGGACGTCGGCGAGTACGAACTGTTCGACGCGCTGCGTGACGAGTGGTTGCAGCAGCGCTATTTCGACGTCGGCGTCGAGTACGCCAAGGCGACCCCGGAGGACGTGTACTGCCGCATCGCGGTGACCAATCGCGGGCCCGATGCGGCACCCATCCACGTCCTACCGCAACTGTGGTACCGCAACACCTGGTCGTGGAACCCGGGGGAGCCTGCACCGCGGATCACCAAATGCGCAGCGGCTTCCGCCCGGACCTCCCATCCCGTGCTCGGTGAGCGCTGGTACTCGGTCACCTCCTCCACAGGTGAGGAGCCCGCGTTGCTGTTCTGCGAGAACGAAACCAACCGCGATCGGGTTTTCGGGGCGCCGAACACCTCGGCGACCGTCAAGGACGGCATCAACGACTTTCTGGTGCACGGCGATCGGGACGCCGTCGACACCTCATCGGGCAGCAAGATGGCCGCCCTTGTGGCGGCTACCCTGCAGCCCGGCGAAACCCTCACGGTGACAGTCCGATTCGCTTCCGCCGAACTCGGACGACCGTTCGATGACGCCGAGCAGGTACTGGCGATCCGCAAAGCCGAAGCCGACGAGTTTTACCGGGCCGTGGCGGCTGACGATCTGACCGAGGACGAACGGTTGGTGCAAAGGCAGGCGCTGGCCGGGCTGTTGTGGTCCAAGCAGTTCTACAACTACCGCGTCCGACGTTGGCTCAAGGGCGACTCGGGGCAGCCGCCGCCCCCGGACACGCGCTGGAGCGGCCGCAACAGCGACTGGCAGCACTTCGCCGTCACCGATGTGATCTTGATGCCCGATGCCTGGGAGTACCCGTGGTTCGCGGCATGGGACCTGGCGTTCCACTGCGTGGCGATGGCGCTGATCGACCCGGAGTTCGCCAAGGAGCAGATCCTGGTCCTGCAGCAGTCCACGGCGCAACATCCGCACGGACAGATACCCGCTTACGAATGGTCCTTCGGGGACACCAACCCGCCGGTGCTCGCCTGGGCCGCATGGCAGGTCTACCAACTGGACCGACGGCACTCCGGGGCGGGCGACCGGGATTTCCTGGCCCGGATCTACCGCTCGGCCACGCTGAACGCGATGTGGTGGCTCAACCAGAAGGACAGCTCCGATCGGGGGGTGTTCGGCGGCGGATTCCTCGGCATGGACAACATCGGTGTCTTCGACCGGGACCAGCCGTTGCCCACCGGGGGAGAACTGGCCCAGGTGGACGGAACGGCGTGGATGGCCGCGCTGATCTTCCATCTGCTGGAGATGACCATCGAGTTGTCCCGGTACGAGCCGAACTACCTGTTCATGTTCGGCCGGTGGCTGTGGGACGCCTGGCTGGTCGCCAACGCCCTGGAGAAGGGCAGTGGCCGGGTCAGCTTCTGGGACGACGACACCGGCTTCTACCACGATGTGATCGAAAACCCCACCGGCACAAACAGTTCCCTGCGGGTGTTCTCTATCCAGTCCATCGTGCCGCTGTTCGCGGCCATCGCGATCCCGACCACGTCCGTCGAGGCGCTGGAGACGATCAACCGATGCCTGGACGACCTCTCCGAGGCCTACGAACACACCGATGCCGACGTCCGGCTGCGACTGGCCGGCGGAGACGGGTCGCACTTCATGATCGCGATCGTGCACCCCGACCGGCTCTCAGCCATGCTGGATCGCCTGCTGGACCCCGCGCAGTTCCTCTCCGATCACGGGATTCGGTCACTGTCCCGATTCCACCTCGAGCACCCGTACACCTATCGGACGAACGGGCGGGAGTACGCGGTCAGCTACCAGCCGGCCGAGTCCGACAGCCGGATGTTCGGTGGAAACTCCAATTGGCGCGGTCCGGTCTGGCTGCCGATCAACGTGTTGTTGGTCCAGGCGCTGGATTCATACGCCCGATTCCTCGGTGGCACCTTCACCGTCGCCGACCCCGCCGACTCGGACCGGAGAGTCGACCTGGCGACGGTGGCCGACGATCTGGCGCGTCGGCTCACCGGACTGCTGGTGCGCGACGGCAGCGGTCGGCGCGCCGTGCACGGTGACAACGAGTACTTTCAGACCGACCCGAACTGGAGGGACCTCGTACCGTTCTACGAGTACTTCGACGGCGACACCGGGCGGGGTCTGGGAGCCAGCCACCAGACCGGCTGGACCGCGATGGTGGCACTTCTGCTGCAGTTCCGGGGCAAGCTGCGATTCGACTGATCCCTCGCCCGGGCTGGCCCGGGCCGCTCAGCGACGGGCCGAGGCCCGGGCGCCCCCGGAGGCCTTGCCCGTTCCGCCAGTGGCCGCGATGGCTCTGTCGGCTTGCGTCGACCCCGCGGCCGCGGAAGCGCGGCGGGCCGCCGCCGAAGACCGGTTGATGTTGATCCCGGGCCCGTTCTGCACCACGGCCGCGGAGTCCTGCCCGACAGAGCCGGCGATCGCCAGCGGGCCGGGCGATGCCAGGACCGTGTTTCGTTGCAGAGCGTCCCGGCCGCTGCTCAGGACGCTGAAGGCGGAGGTGAAATATCCGTCCGCGCCGTCCCCGCCGGCGCGGACGGTGTTGTAGTTGCCATTGATCTGCGATGCCGAGTTGGCGGCCCCGTTGGCGGCGATGACGACATTTCCGGTGCCCCCGAACTGTGCTGCGCCGTTGAGGAATCCGTTTTGGGCGTCGACTTGATTGTCGGAGCCGCTCATCTGGGCCGCGGCCAGCGCTGATCCGTTTCTGGCGTAGACCGCGTTTCCGGAACCCCCGAGTTGCGCGGCGGCGAGGGCGGTTCCGTTGAGGGCGAAGGCCCGGTTACCGGTGCCGCCGAATTGGGCGGCGGCGTTGAGGAACCCGTTGCCGGCGACGACGTTGCTGCCGGTGCCCAGCATGCTGACCGCCGCGTTGAGCACACCGTTGTCGCCGTTCCGCCCGGCGAGGACAGCGTTGTCGGCCCCGCCGAGGTTACCCGCGAAGTTCAGGATCCCGTCGGCGATGACCGACAGGCCCTCATCGGGTGGCTGCGTGCCATCGCCGAACAGGTTCAACGCGATGTTGCCGAACCCGCCTTGCGCCCGGACCTCGGACCCGTTCGGCACAGTTGTGCCCAGCGACACGCTCGCCGCGATGTTCAGGAATCCATCGGCCACCGCGGTGCCGTTTGCGCCCAGCTGGACGGCCACGTTGAGGGCACCGCCGGAGTTGTCGGCCACGGAGTCCGGTCCGGCGGCGAAGGCGATACCAAGCAGACCGGCCGCGCGGGCTCCCGCGCCCGCACCGATCGCCACGGCGATACCCAGGGGGCTGCTGGTACAGCGCGCCGGGTCGGTGCTGAACCCGAACAGCGAGGCGCAGGTCGCCCCGGCAGACGGGGCCAGACCTAGGCCGGCGGTGCCCAGAACTCCGGCGGCCAAGGCCGCCGCCGTCAGCGGTGTCGCTGCGCACTTCCCAACCATCGAATGCTCCCGTGTTGCGACCTGGTGTTTCAATATCCGCGGAGTCGTTCGACCATCCCACGGCACCGGGCATCGGGCAACCGATCCGGCGATTCCGATGGGGACCAGCTACTTCGTCGGCGGGTCGAGCCAAGTTCCCGCCGGGCTGCCTCAGAGCCCGCCCGCGTGCGCCTCGGCGTTCTGTTCGTCCCGGCGGGCGCGGGCCGCCCGGTCGGCTGCGATCGCCGGCGGCACGATGAGCGGAACGGCGATCAACCCGATAAGACCGAACACCCAGGCACCGAGGGTGGTGTCCGCACCGCCCAGTAGTGGACCGGCCAGGCTTGGGCCGAGTGCCAGTCCGATCGAGGACATGCCGAGCATCAGCGCGACGAGCCGGCCGGAATTGCGATCGAGGTCCGCCGCGACCGACAGCGCCAGTGGCAACGTCACCCAGTAACCCAGGTTGATCACCAGGTTCCCGGCGATGTAAGCGCCCGGTTCGTGGATCAGCGGGACCACGAGCACACCGAGGCCGGAGAGAAGCAGACCCGCCGCACCCAGCGGCGCCCGGCCGACCCACCGCCCGAGCAGCCACGGAGCCATGGTCCCGAGCAGGCCGATCAGCTGGGAGAAACCGAGGAAGCTGCCGGTGGTCCCGGCCGACAAGCCGGCGCTGGTGCCGAGTTCCTGGGCGAAGGTCCACAACCCCGCGACCGCGAACTGGGACAGCGCGATGGCCAGACCCAGCAAAATAGGCAGCGGGCTGAACAGACTCAGGGCCGGCGCGTCGCGCCGGAGTTCGGCGGCGACCTCGGGGTCCCGCTCCCGCACGGCGGCTTCGGCCGCTTCCCGCTGCGCCGCGATCGCCTTCGTGTCGGGAAGTCTCCACCAGATCAGCACCAGGCACAGCAGTTGGACGGCCACCATGGCCGCGTAGGGCAGCACGATCGGATAGATCTGGCGCAGATAGGGATTGGCGCTCATCATGACGAAGACGAAGATCATGTACCAGGTCGTCATCAGACCAAACGCGCGCTCGCTGTTGTTGGCGAAGGACAACGCGGCATTGCCGGCGACGAAGGCCAGACCGCAGCCGAGACCCAGGACGACCATTCCCGCCAACAGCGACCAGAAGCCGTTGTCGCTGACATTGCTGATGTACAACAGCGCCGCAGAAGCCAGCAAGATGCCGTAGCTCGCGGTGCGCTTGAGGTTACGGGTGCCGATCGAGTGGGCCAGGCTCAGCTCGACGACGCCCATCGTGCCCAGCGCCGCGGTGACCAGCAGCCCGGCCTTGGTGTTGCTCAGCCCGAATCCCTCGTGGAACGAGGTCGCGTACAACGGGCTGAGCAGGTCTGCCATCACGCCGGCGAGGCCGGCGGCGATCCCGCCGACCAGCAGACCCCGCGGCTCTCTGGGACGTCCGGTTCCGGTTGCTACGGGCTGTTGGGTCGCCATGGGCAACATCGTGCACCCGTCGGCGACCCGCCGTAGCCGGTTGCGCCGGAACGCGTCGGGGTTTCCCTACGATCACCGGGTGGCCGACCGCTATGGCACCGATGTGCTCGCCAACGACCCGCACAATGACCGCAAGGTGCGCTCGGTGGAGCACTGCGCGGAGATCGGGACGGTCGTGGAGGATCCGCAGTCGGGCTTCGTCGGCGCGGTGGTGGGCATCGAGGGCGGCCGGGTCGAACTCGAGGACCGGCATCGGCGCACCCGGGTGTTCCCGCTGGGCCCCGGCTTCCTGATTGAAGGCCGCCCAGTGATCCTGACCGCCCCGCGCCGCACCGCCGCCCCCTCGACGCAACGCACCGCCTCCGGGTCGATCAAGATCGCCGGCGCCGCCGCGCGAGTGGCACTGGCCGGGCGCATCTATGTGGAGGGCCGGCACGACGCCGAACTCGTCGAGCAGGTCTGGGGTGACGACCTGCGGATCGAGGGTGTCGTCGTGGAATACCTCGGGGGTGTCGACGATCTGGCCGAGGTCGTCAGGTCCTTCCGGCCCGGCCCTGGCCGGCGGCTCGGGGTGCTGGTCGATCACCTGGTCAAGGGGTCCAAGGAGGCCCGTATCGCGGAGTCGGTGAGGCGCGGGCCCGGCGGTGTGAACACCCTGGTCGTCGGGCACCCCTACGTCGACATCTGGCAGGCCGTCAAGCCGGCGCGGGTCGGCCTGGCGGCGTGGCCGACGGTGCCGCGCACGGTGGAGTGGAAGCATGGCATCTGCGAGGCTCTCGGCTGGCCGCACGGCAATCAGGCCGATATCGCCCAGGCGTGGCGGCGCATCCGCGGTTCGGTGCGCGATTGGGCCGACCTGGAGCCGGAACTGATCGGCCGGGTCGAGGAACTCATCGACTTCGTGACCCAGCCCGATTGAGTGCAGGGTCTGACTGAGAACGGTGCTCTACAGCAGGCGCACCTTGGCGCTGGCGATGTCGTAGACCGCACCGACGATCTTGAGCTCTCCGGCCTTCTCCGCTTCGGCGAGCAGCGCGCTGTTGCTGCGCACGTGGTCGATCACCGCGCCGACATTGCGTTTCACGGCCTCCTCGAGGTCGCGCGCGCCGGCGATTCCGGGCCTGATCGCAGCGACGATCGACTCGATGTTTCCCCCCGGCGCGGCGTCACGGTAGGCGGCATCGACCGCCCCGCAGTCGGAATGCCCCAGCACCATGAGGACTTTCGAGCCGAGGACCTTCTGCCCGTACTCAAGGCTGCCGAGGTTGGTCGGGGACTGGGCGATGTTTCCCGCCTCCCGGACCACGAAGATGTTGCCGACGAACTGGTCGAAGATGATCTCCGGGGCCAGACGGCTGTCGGCACAACCGAGAACCGTCGCGAACGGGGCCTGCCCGCGGTCGATACCGCGGGTCCAGATGGCGTCGATCTCCGCGGTGTTGCGGATCGCCGGCGTACGGGCGGCGAAGCGGGTGTTGCCCTTCATCAGGACCTCGAGCGCATCTTCGGGCGTTGCGGGCTGGGGTGCGGGGGGCCGGTCCGGCGTGGGCGATGCGGGAGAGGACTCGGCTGCCGGAGGGGATTCCGTGGAGCCGCAGGCGGCCGCGGTGACTGCGAGGGCCGGAAGTGCGGCCAGGACATATCGGCGGGTGCGATTCTCGGGCATCACCGCAATGGTTACACAGCGCGATTGCTGACATGGCGACCATTGGTGACATGGCGGCCATTGGTGACACGGCGCGCGCCCGCACGGCAGGTGCTCAGCCGGCCGCCCGGTGCCCCGCGGTGCGAACCAGCGTCCAGCCGGCCAAGGTGCCCAGCGCAATGGAGATGATCGCGGCGCCGGCGGCGCCGATGCCCGCCTGGTTGAGGTAGTCCCCGGCGGGACCGCGGCTGACCGACATGAAGGCCAACTGGCCCGGCACCAGGGACCAGAACACGGCCAGCGTCAGGACAATGGCCGGCGGCGCGCCGCGGATCCTGGCGAAGAACATGGCCAGCGGGATCGCCACGATCGCTCCGGCGAACCCGGAGTGCGTCGAGTTGAGCACCAGTCCCGCGGCGCTCTGGGTCAACATCGCGACGGCGATGATCAGCAGCAGCCAGACCAGTGATCCCGGGGGCGCCGAGAGGTACAGGTAGAGCCCGACCGCGATCACTGCGATGGACACGGCGTAGGACCACGACCCCATCGGGGGTGCCGTACCCTGCGGCGACACCTGGCCGGCGATCTGCACTCCCACCACCACGCCGTAGACCATCAGGGCGAGCTGTGTCACGCCGAAGACCAGCCGGCTCGCACCGGCGATGATCCGGGAACCCGCCAGTTCGATGGAGCCGACGACCAGCGCCATCCCGGGCAGTGTCGCGATCAGGGCGGGGGTGATCACCCGCAGCAGGCCATCGTGGGCGACGTCGACGACGAACCAGGTGGCCAGCAGCGTGACGACCAGCGCCGAAATGGTCGGCAGGATCGGCCCCAGCCCGGGAAGCGGCCGGCTGGTCAGCATGATCACGCCCACCACGAGACCCAGGGACAGGTGCGCAAGCATCCCTCGCCAGGAGGGTTCGACGGACATGCCGAATCCGACCGTGGTCAGCACGTAGCCCAGTGTGGTGGCGACGGCGCCGAAGCGGGGTGGCTGCCGGCGGGCGGCGCGGATGGCCGCGACAGCATCGGTGGGCGCTATCGCGCCGGCTTCCGCCAGCGCGGCGATCCCGTCGACGCGCGCTGCCATGTCGAACTGGCCGGAGGGCTGCACCGAACCTGCCAGTTCGAAGGCCCCGTTGCCGATCTGGAGCATCAGCATGGTGGGCAGCGCCGCCAGCTGGACCGGTTCGCTCGTGTACTTCCCGGCCATATCGCGCAGCCGTGTCTCGACGACCTGGATCGGCTGGGCCACCTCGATCAGGGCCGTCCCGATCTCGCGAAGCATCGCTGCCACATCACCGATGTCGTGGTGATCCGGCGGGGCCAGCGCCGGGGGAGGGCTTTTGAACGGCACCGAAACCTTGAACACCGGGCCATCATGACGCTCTCGGCGGCGCGGGTGTCGGGACGTCTGCGACGTCGGCGAAATTTTTGCCGAACCGATAGCGCTGCTACCGTCGAACACGAGGTGAACGACTTTGCGGGGGAGGACATGATGGCGGCCTCCAAGCACATCGGACGTATCGGGGGACTGGCGATAGCGCTGGGCCTGGGCACGGCGGTATTCGGGCTCGGGCAGGGTGTCGCGGCCGCGGCCCCGGCGCAGGGTGTCTCCGACGGTGGGGAGTCGGCATCGTCATCGGGTTCGCGGGAAGCCGGGCCTTCCCGCAGCGGGCCCGGGCGCCGGCCGGCGCGTGCCGCGGCGGGTCTCGGTGCCGCCGATTCCATGGTGAGCACGGTGCCCGCGGTGAGCACGGCTTCATCGGTGGAGGGTCGGCCTTCCCGGCCCGGCAGGGCGAGCCGCTCGGCCCGGGTCGGCGAGCCGGTTCCCGTGGTCCCGATACCTGCTGAGATCACGGCTACCGCCGAGACAACGGCCCTCACCGCCACCGCCGCGGCAACACAGCCGGCGTCGACCGCCGACGGCCTCGCCGCCGGGTCAGTCAGCGTCGTCCTTCCGCGGATGCCGGTGGAGAACGGCTGGTCGTTCACCGTCTCCCAGGATGAGATCGCCGAGGCGGCCGCCGACTACGTCGCCGGCGGCGGCGACCCGGCCGACGGTGCCCGGTTCTTTTTCGGCGACCTCGCGGTCGGCAGCCTCGATGCCTTGGCCGGCGTGGACCTGACGCCGGAGGATGCCCGTGTGCAACTGGGCAATCTGGCCGTCTCGGGCTATTTCGGCGGAATCTGGTTGCGCGACAACCTGCGCGAGGCGCCGGATGCGGCGGCCCCTGATGTGACCGCAGGGGATATGACGGCAGGGGTCGACCTCACCGCTTCGACGATCGGTATCCGCATCTTTGACGCGCTGGCGACCGGACTGATGGGGGCGGCCAGTTCGCCCGGCTTCCTCGCCCGCACCGCCGCGCACGCGTCGGTGCCGGTCCTGCTGGCCCTCTACGGGTACAACCGCGGCTATCTGGATGTCCTGCTCGAGAACCCCCCGCCGGGTGTGCCGTCGATGCGGGACACCTTGACCTGCGAGGGTTTCCTGGATTGCAATTCCACCGCCTTCCCGGTGGACATCGGCACGCGCTACGACGCCGCCCTCGGACTGCTCGACAACCCGCCTAGCTTCGCCTGGCAGGAGATGCGGCTGTGGACCGCGCTACTGGAAGGTGCCACCGGCGCCGGCCGTGGGGTGTGGGAGGCCATCGCCGGCGTCGGCGGGTTCTCGCCGGCTTCCTACCGGGCGCTCGTCGAACTGAGTTCGGCCTACCTGATGATCAGCAAGGGCGCCGTGCTCGCCAGCATGCTCGGATACGCCGGCGGTGACACCGCGGTGGCCCGCAGTTCGCTGCGCCTGCAGGCCGGTCTGTGGATCTGGTCGGGCGCCTACTTCGCCGGGCTGGCCTCCAATGCACCCGCCGGAACCATGCCGGAGATCATCGTCGATCCGGACCAGACCAGTCTCTAACCCGAACCCAGCTCGGTGCCGACCTCGGTGAGGGTCTCGGCGTCGCACAGCTTGAGCTTGTGGGCGATCGCCGCTGCGCTCGACGCGTCGGGAACCAGATGCAGCGGAATCCCCTCGTCGCGCAGAGTCTCTGCGTGCGAGAGCAACTCGGTGTTGCGCTCGTCATCGTCGTCCCCGACCTGCCGGATCAGGATCAGCTTGACCCGGCCCGGGAACTCACGCGCCATCTCCTCGTAGGTCAGCGGATCGCGCTGGCCGCTATCGCCGATGAGCACGAACGGCATGCGCGGGTAAGCCTCCATCAGTCGCCGGATGGCGGTCCGCTTGTGCTCGGGTCCGCTGCGTTGCAGGTACCGTTCGGTCGGCCCCCAGTGGGTGAGGAACATCGGACCCACCGGGAACCCGCGCAACTGCACGAACTCCTGCAACGCCGGGTAGAACGACCAACTGCCGGTGGACACGTAGAAGAAGGTCGGCGC
Organism: Mycolicibacterium sp.; assembly: GCA_020637165.1. GTDB lineage: Bacteria > Actinomycetota > Actinomycetes > Mycobacteriales > Mycobacteriaceae > Mycobacterium. The sequence goes on from JACJWN010000003.1 coordinate 86,653, forward strand.
CGGCTTGCGATTGCCGGCACGGGTGGCGATGCCGCGAACCAGCCCGCGGTACAGCGAGGCCATCCCGGGAATGGCCGACCGCTCACTGGCCTCGCGCAGAACCGTCCGCACCACCATCGCCGCCCCCTCGGTCAGGCCGGTGAGCAAAATGGTGTCGTCGATATCGGAGATGACCAGGAACGGTGCCTTCGGCGACGGTTTAACGACTCGGCCGGTACCCGAGGCGCACTCGCCGTCCTCGATCGGGGTGATCACCGCCCGTGCCTCGTGCCAGCCCGCCGGCAGGTCCGGGACCGGCAGCGAGAAGTTCGCGAACCCGTTGCTGTCGGTGACCTCGGTAGCACTGTGCTCACCGATGCGAAGTTCAACCTGGGCGCCGACGATGCGCAACGCGGCGTGCCGGTGCAGATTGGCTTGGGCGACATCCCAATACGGCAGGCGGCTACCGCCGGGCAGTTCAGGAGTTTCGGTCACCCGCACCCGCACCTTGGCGACACCGTCGGCGGCCACGAAGCCGCGGTAGACCTCCACGTGCATGCCGCGGAAGATCCCTGACTTCATCTTCTGCTCGCGGCGGCGCCTGGTGAGGCTGCTTTCGATACCTGCCACGAACGCAGCGGTTTCGCTGCTGCGCAGTCTGGAATTCAACTCCGAGGCGATCCAGCGGGGAAAACCGTCCATCCCTCCAGCATGGACCGCGGGAAGCGGGGCCGCACCCGATCCGGGCCGATCTGCAGCGCCGGTGCCACGCCGGCCCGGCTCAGCGCGGCCACGCCTCGTGGATGTCGATGGCGACCAGTGTTGGGAACGCGAGCGGCCGTCCCAGCGGCCCGCGCGGGTAGACGCGCCGGCGGGTGGGAATCGACAGGCCGCCGAACTGGCGGTATTTCTCACACAGGTGCGCCGCCCTGGCCCATGAGCCGATCACCTCGGCGGTGTAGTCGTGTCGGCGCAGCAGTCCATCGCGGTCGAACCAGAAGTCCTGGACAGGACAGTGGGTGGGAAGCTCGGACGGGAAGCGGGCCCGCAGCCGGGTCTCACCGTCGGGGGAGGGCTCGCCGATCGTGTCAACCCTGACCCCGGGATGTGTCAGCAGGAACGGCAGGGTCAGGTAATTCCACATCGCGTAGCCGCAGAAATACGTGAAATCCAGGGCGTCCCAGTACAGCGAACGTCGCCACTGGCCGAACTTCGCGCGCGGATCGGTCCGGGAGGAAAGGACGTTTCCGGCGAGATCCCGGATCTCGACGCGGTTGGCGCCGTCGAGCACCGCGATCTGACCTGGCTCCGGGAAATCCTCAAGGGCCACTTCGGGTTTGCGGACGTTGACCGATATCGCGGCGTTGCGAAGAACAGGTATTCGCTTGGCGGTGAACAGGAAACCGCGGATTGAGACATTGAGGTCGACGGTGGACAACGACTGCCAGTAGCTCATCCCGCCGTGCGCATCGAGGATGCCGCCCATGGCTTCTGCGGTCATGTGCAACCACAATAGAGGGATGGATCCGAGCACTCTGCAACATGTCCTGATCTGGGCCCTGGTGATCAATTTCGGGATACTGCTGGTCTGGTTCGCCGTCTTCAGCCTGGCCCACGACTGGTTGTACCGCGCCCACACCCGGTGGTTCCAGCTGTCCCGGGAGAGCTTCGACGCGCTGCACTACGGGGGGATGGCGGTCCACAAGATCGGCGTGTTCGTGTTCATTCTCGGGCCGCTGATCGGTGTGACGCTGGCCGGCTGAGCCGCCGGGAGAGCCGGATTCAGGACAGGTACCTGCCGAACCAGCCCTGCAGTCGGCGCCAGGCGTCGGCGGCGGCGACGGGGTTGTAGCGCCGTCCGGTGTCGTTGAAGAAGGCGTGGTCCGCATCCGGTTCGATGACCAGTTCGTTGACCAACCCGGCGCGGTCGAGGGCGGCTTGGGCGGCCGGTTCGGAGGACGTCACCCGCTCGTCGAGAGCGCCGTAAAAGCCGAGCACGGCGGCGTCTTTGGAGCCTGCGAAGTCGGGGGCTGCCGGTAACGGACCGTAGAACGGTGCGGCCGCGGCCAGCCGGGGCTCGCCCGCGGCCAGGAGTTGCCACACCAGTCCGCCGCCAAAACAGAAGCCGACCACGCCCAGCGACTGCCCGGGTGCGCGGCGCTGGAGCTCGTCGAGACCGGACCTCAGGTCGGGGACGAACTGGTCGGGCCCGATCGCCGCCAGCGCCGCGGTGGCGGCGGCCGGGTCGCTGAAGGTCGCCGTCCCGCCCCGCGCGGAGAGCAGGTCGATGGCCAGCGAGGAGTATCCGGCGCCGGCGAGTCGGGCCGCCACCGAGCGGACCCAGTCGTTGAGTCCCTTGTTTTCGTGGATGACCAGAACCGCTCCGCGCGGGTCCTCCGCCGGTGCCCAAGCGCCTTGGAGCTGTCCGTGTGGACCGGCCCATTCGATCGGTTCGACGGGCCGGGCGGTCTGCATCCCGGGCGGTGGCGTCTCGGTGGGCGCTGTTTCCGGCGGCGTCGCTGACGAGGTCGAGGATCCGCTCCGCCGGCGGTCACCGCAGGCGGCGATCAGTGCGCCGGCCGCCGTCGTTCCTACGCCCAGCAGCGCTAGCCTGCGCAACGCCTCCCGGCGCGACAGCAGGCCGTCGACGTGATCGGTGGCGATCTCCTCGGCGATGTAGCGCTGCAGGGGCGTCATCTCCGTCGGGTACCCCGCTCAGCGGCTCACAGCAGGTGACCGCCGCCGGTTCATCGCTTCTTCTTCCGGTCCCGGGGCGGAGGGACGTTTGCCACAACCGGGAAGTCCCCGGTGTGGCCGATGCGGTCCTGGGCGATTGCCAGAACCCGCTCGCGGACCAAGAACCAGCCGCCGATGAGAGCGGGAATGATGACCGCCAGGCTGCCGACGGTCCAGGTGCCGATCGGGTAGTCGAAGGCCATCAGCACCAGGACACTGACGAGGAACACCAGGGTCAAGTAGCCGGTGTAGGGCGAACCCCACATCCGGAAGGACGGACGCTGCATCATGCCCCGCTGCGACCAGCGGTACAGCTGGATCTGGCAGATGATGATGGTGGCCCACGACGCCAGGATGCCCAGCGAGGCGATGTTGAGAACGATTTCGAAGGCCCGGTCGGGCACCACGCCGTTGAGCAGGACGCCGATCAGCCCGATGGAGGCTGTCAGCAGAATCCCGCCGTAGGGAACGCCTTTGGACGACATCCGGCTGGTGAACTTCGGTGCGCTGCCGCTCATCGCCATGGAGCGCAGGATCCGGCCGGTGGAATAGAGCCCGGCGTTGAGGCTGGAGAACGCCGCGGTCAGGACCACCAGGTTCATCATCGTGCCGCCGCCGCTGATGCCGACCTTGTCGAAGAAGGTCACGAACGGGCTCTCGTCGGCCGAGTAGGCGGTGTAAGGGAGAAGCACGGCCAGCAGGAACAGCGAGCCGACGTAGAACAATGCGATACGGGCGATGACCGAGTTGATGGCCCGGGGCATCACCTTTTCCGGCTCCTCGGTCTCGCCGGCCGCCGTGCCGACCAGTTCGACTGCGGCGTAGGCGAAGACGACCCCGGCGGTGACGACCACCAGTGGCAGCATGCCGACCGGGAAGAATCCGCCGTTGTCGGCGACGACCTTGAAACCGGTGGGATGTCCGTCGATCTCGTAGCGCCCGGCCAGGAAGATCGTGCCGGCGACCAGGAAGGCGAGCAGCGCGACCACCTTCACCAGGGCGGCCCAGAACTCGAACTCTCCGAAGACCGACACCGATACGAGGTTGACGCCGAGCACCACGGCCAGCGCGGCCAGGGCGATCACCCACTGGGGGATGGCATCGAAGGCGCCCCAGAACCGGAAGTAGGTGGCGATCGCGGTCGAGTCGACGATCGTCGTCATCGACCAGTTCAGGAAGTACATCCACCCGGCCACGTAAGCGGCCTTCTCCCCGAGGAACTCCCGCGCGTAGGAGACGAAGGAACCCGACGAGGGTCGGTGCAGGACCAGTTCGCCCATCGCACGCAGGATCAGGAACACGAAGACACCGCAGAACCCGTACACCAGGAACAACCCGGGGCCGGCGCTGGCCAGCCGGCCGCCCGCCCCGAGGAACAGTCCGGTCCCGATCGCGCCGCCGATGGCGATCATCTGCAGCTGTCGCGGTTTGAGGCTCTTGTGATACCCGGCGTCCTCACGGGTGAGGGCAGAGGGTTCGGCGGGGCCGGACACGGTGGTCATCGCGATGCTCCGCCGTTGCTCTGATCGGTCGGGCTGTGCGGTGGTGCGGGCATGTCGCGGAATGTGAAGATGAAGCCGAACACCGCGATGGCCGCGGCGATCGCATAACCGATCGCCGAGTACCAGCCGACCCGCAGGTAGGCGGTGACCGCCACGACGCCCATCGCGAGGAACACCATGGACATCCCGATGAGGGGTGTCTTGGCCTTGAAGTCGATCAGCCGCACTATTCGGATCTCCCACCGGGTAGTCGAGGTAAGGGTCGAAGAAGTCAAGAAAGTAAACAACGCCCGACGGTGCGGTGTCGCCGAACGGCCAAATGATTAGCACGCCCGTAACAACTCCTCAGGGTGCGAGACCGGTCCTTGTGATGGGATGGGTCGCTGTGGGAATCAAAGTGGCGCTGGAGCATCGCACCAGTTACACCTTCGACCGACTGGTCGAGGTGCATCCGCATGTGGTGCGACTCAGACCGGCCCCGCACAGTCGCACCCCGATCGAGGCCTATTCGATGGAGGTGGAACCGGCCGACCACTTCGTCAACTGGCAGCAGGACGCCTTCGGCAACTTCCTGGCGCGCCTGGTGTTTCCCAACCCCACCCGGTCCCTGACGATCACCGTCGGCCTGATCGCCGACCTGAAGGTGGTCAACCCGTTCGACTTCTTCATCGAGGACTTCGCCGAGACCTTCCCGTTCGCATACCCCAAGGGGCTGCGCGAGGATCTCGCCGTCTACCTGCGGCCGGTGGACGAGGGGGAGGAAGGCTCCGGGCCCGGCGAGCTACTGCGATCCTGGGTGCGCGACCACCCCATCAACCCGGGAATTCGCACCATCGACTTCCTGGTGGGCCTCAATCAGGCCGTCAACGCCGCGGTGGGCTACAGCGTCCGGATGGAACCCGGTGTGCAGACCCCCGACCACACGCTGCGGACTCGGATCGGATCCTGCCGGGACTCGGCCTGGCTGCTGGTGTCGATCCTGCGCGAGTTGGGCCTGGCCGCCCGGTTCGTGTCCGGATACCTTGTTCAGCTCACCTCCGATGTGGAGGCTCTCGACGGCCCGTCGGGGCCGGCCGCGGATTTCACAGATCTGCATGCCTGGACCGAGGTCTACATCCCCGGGGCGGGATGGATCGGCCTGGACCCGACATCGGGTCTGTTCGCGGGCGAGGGTCACATCCCATTGGCAGCCACTCCGCATCCGTCCTCGGCGGCGCCGATCACCGGCGCCACCGGGTTCGCCGAGACCACCTTCGAATTCTCCAACACGGTGACCCGCATCCACGAGGACCCGCGGGTCACCCTCCCGTACACCGACCGGGGGTGGGCGGCCATCACCGCGCTGGGCTCAGAGATCGACGACCGTCTGGCCGCCGGAGACGTCCGGCTCACGATGGGCGGGGAACCCACCTTCGTCTCGATCGACAATCAGGTCGATCCGGAATGGACCACAGATGCCGACGGACCGCACAAGAGGGAGCGCGTCTCAGCGTTGACCGCCCTGCTGAAGTCCGCCTGGGCCCCGACCGGCTTGGTGCAGTACAGCCAGGGCAAGTGGTATCCGGGAGAGCCGTTGCCGCGCTGGCAGATCGGTCTGCACTGGCGCCGCGACGGCAAACCGCTGTGGAAGGACCCTGGGTTGCTCGCCGATCCCTGGGACGGCGGCGACCGGCGGCTGCCCGCCGGTGTCGCCGAGCAGCTGTTGTCCGCGGTGGCCTCCGGGCTCGGGCTTCCCGCGACGCAGGTCCGGCCGGCCTACGAAGACCCCCTGGTGCGGTTGGAGAAGTCGGTGCGGCAGCCGGCGGGCGCCGCGGTGGAACCCGACGACGATCTGGAAAGCGACACCGCGGCGGGGCGGGCCGCGCTGCTGGCCCGGCTCGACGAGCCGACCAGCGAGCCGGCCGCCTGGGTGCTGCCGTTGCACCGCCGCGACGACGACTCTGGCTGGGCCAGCGCGGACTGGCGGCTGCGTCGCGGCCGGATCGTGCTGCTCGACGGTGATTCCCCGGCCGGACTCCGGTTGCCCCTGGACTCCATCAGCTGGCGGCCGCCGCGCCCGACCTTCCAGGCCGATCCGCTGACGGCCGACGATGAGCTGTCCGTCGGCGCCGAGCCGGAACCGGCGGTCCTCGAGGATGCTGAAACCGCGCCCACCACGGCCCTGGTCGCCGAGGTCCGCGATGGTGTGCTCTACGTGTTCATGTCCCCGACCGACGCCCTCGAGCACTTCGTCGACCTGACCGCCCGGATCGAGTCGGCCGCGGCGGCGGTGGGTGCGGCGGTGGTGATGGAGGGATACGGGCCGCCGCCGGACGGGCGATTGCAGTCGCTGTCGATCACCCCGGACCCGGGCGTCATCGAGGTCAATCTCGCCCCCTCGGCCAGCTTCGCCGAGCAGAGCGAGCAGTTGCAGACCCTCTACGCGAAAGCTCGGTTGGCGCGGTTGTCCACCGAGAGCTTCGATCTCGACGGGACCCACGGCGGGACCGGGGGAGGGAACCACATCACCCTCGGCGGGATCACCCCGGCGGACTCGCCGCTGCTCCGCCGGCCCGATCTGCTGGTCTCGATGTTGACCTACTGGCAGCGCCACCCGTCCCTGTCGTACCTGTTCGCGGGCCGCTTCGTCGGCACCACCTCGCAGGCCCCGCGGGTCGACGAGGGGCGGTCGGAAGCCCTCTACGAACTGGAGATCGCCTTCGCCGAGATCGCCCGGCTGAGCCGATCCGGAAACCCCGATCCCTGGGTCACCGACCGGGCGCTGCGTCACCTACTGACCGACATCACCGGCAACACGCACCGCGCGGAGTTCTGCATCGACAAGCTCTACAGCCCCGACAGCCCCCGGGGTCGACTCGGACTGCTGGAACTGCGGGGTTTCGAGATGCCGCCGCACTATCAAATGGCAATGGTCCAGTCGCTGCTGGTGCGCGCCTTGGTGGCCTGGTTCTGGGAGGAGCCGCTGCGCGCGCCGCTGATTCGTCACGGGTTGAATCTTCACGGCCGTTTCCTTCTGCCGCACTTCGTCATTCACGATATCGCAGCCGTTGCTGCGGACTTGCGTGCGCGCGGTATCGGCTTCGACACCAGCTGGCTCGACCCGTTCACCGAGTTCCGGTTCCCGCGGGTCGGTACGGCGGTGTTCGACAACGTCGAGATCGAGCTACGCGGTGCGATCGAGCCTTGGTACACCCTCGGCGAGGAGTCGACCGCCGGCGGGACCGCGCGCTACGTCGACTCCTCGGTTGAACGCCTGCAGGTGCGCACGATCGGTGCGGACCGCCAGCGCCATATCGTCACCTGCAACGGTCACCCCATTCCGATGCTGGGCACCGACAACCCCGATGTGCAGGTTGCCGGAGTCCGGTACCGGGCCTGGCAGCCTCCCAGCGCGTTGCACCCCACCCTCACGGTGGACACCCCCCTGCGCTTCGAACTGGTCGACATCGGCACCGGGACCTCGCGTGGCGGCTGCACCTACCACGTCTCACACCCGGGCGGGCGGGCCTATGACGCCCCGCCGGTCAATGCGGTGGAGGCCGAGTCGCGGCGCGGCCGGCGGTTCGAGGCGCACGGGTTCACCCCCGGTCGCATCGACATCACGACGCTGCGGGAGAGACAAGCCCGCCAGTCCACCGATGTCGGTGCCCCAGGAATCCTGGATCTGCGCCGGGTGCGTACGGTTCTGGAAAGCTGATAGCCCCCGGAGACCGCCGGACGTCCGGCGGCGGGGGGCTTGACGCCCCGGGCCCGGGCCCCAGAATGAAGGTGCAGACAGGAGGTTGATTCGGTGTCGTTGTCGATCACCGGAACCGGCCTCAGCGGCCCCGGGTATGACCCGATGCACCTGCTCGAGCAGTATCGGACCGCCAGCGAGCGCCGTCGGATGACCAGTGACCAGACATCCGGCCCCCCGGCGTTCGGGTGCACCGGTTATGACGAATTGATCGACGGCGACGGGAAGGTCCGGCCCGCGTGGCGCGAGCTCGCCGAGCTGCTCGACGAGCGTGGCGAGGCCGGGTTGGACCGGTTGCGCGAACTGCTGCGCGGTCTGGTCGACAACAACGGGATCACCTATATCGAGGTGGACCGGCACGGCGAGACGGTCACCGACGGCCAGGGTATGGCGATGCCGGGCCCGTGGCACCTCGACTGCATCCCACTGTTGCTGGCCGACTCGGACTGGCAGACCCTGGAAGCCGGTATGGCCCAGCGTTCCCGGCTGCTCGACGCGGTGCTGCGCGATCTCTACGGTGAGCGGCGCTCGCTCACCAGCGGCGTTCTTCCCCCGCGTCTGCTGTTCGGCCACCCCGGCTATCTCCGGACCGTCCGCGGTATCCGCAACCCGGGCCGCCATCAGCTGTTCATGCTGGCCTGCGATGTCAGCCGGGGCGCCGACGGACGGTTCCTGGTCAACGCCGACTGGACGCAGGCCCCCTCCGGAGCCGGGTACGCGCTGGCCGACCGTCGGTTGGTGGCTCGGTCGAATCCGGACGTCTATGAACGGATCCGGCCCCGGTCGGCCTCCCCGTTCGCACAAGCGCTGCGATTGGCCCTGATCGAGGCGGCTCCGGAAGCGGCCGAGGATCCGGTTGTCGTGGTGCTCAGTCCGGGCATCCATTCCGAAACCGCCTTCGACCAGGCCTACCTGGCAAGTGTGCTGGGTTTTCCGCTGCTCGAGAGCGACGACCTGGTGGTTCAGGACGGCAAGCTGTGGATGCGTTCGCTTGGCACGCTCAAGCAGGTGGACGTCGTCTTCCGAAGGGTCGACGCCGAGTACGCCGATCCGCTCGATTTGCGGCCGGACTCCCGCCTCGGGGTGGTGGGGCTGGTCGAGACACAACGGCGAGGCGCCATCAGCGTGGTCAACAGCCTGGGCAGCGGAATCCTGGAGAGCCCCGGACTGCGGCGCTTCCTGCCGGAGCTGTCCGAACTGCTTCTCGGTGAATCGCCGCTGCTGGAGAGCCCGCAGCACTACTGGGCCGGAATCGACGCCGAGCGCTCGCACCTGCTGTCGCGTCTGGAATCACTGCTGATCAAGTCGACGGTGGGCGAACAAACCATCGTGGGGCCGGTCCTTTCGGCAGCCGAGCGCGCCGAGTTAGGCGCTCGTATCGAGGCGGCGCCCTGGCAGTGGGTGGGACAGGAGCTCCCGCAGTTCTCCACCGCCCCGACCGGGCATTTCGCGGGCGGCATGTCGGCGGCCGGCGTCGGTCTGCGGCTGTTCACAGTGGCGCAGCGAAGCGGTTACGCGCCGATGGTCGGTGGGCTGGGCTACGTGCTCAGCCCGGGGCCCGGCGCGTTCAAGCTCAACCAGGTAGCGGCCAAGGACATCTGGATCCGGCCGCCCGCGCGGGCTGCGGCCGCCGTGACGGTGCCGTCGGTGAAGCTGCCCAGCGGCACCCCTTCGATCAGCTCACCCCGGGTTCTGGCCGATCTGTTCTGGATCGGCCGCTACGCCGAACGCAGCGAGGCATTCGCGAGGCTGCTCATCGTCGCCCGCGAGCGCTACCACGAATTCCGCAACCGCCGCGATGTCGAGGGCAGCGAATGCCTGCCGGTGCTGGTCAACGCTCTGGACAGACTCGCCGACGCCGACGTGACCGCGGGAAAGCCGGATGACGAGGCGGTCCGGTCCGCACCCCACACCCTGTGGTCGCTGACCGCCGACCGGGCGCGGGCCGGGTCGCTGGCCCAATCGGTGGAGGGACTGGGCCTGGCTGCCCGCGCCGTGCGGGACCAGATGTCCAACGACACCTGGATGGTGCTGGGCGTGGTGGAACGGACGCTGGCACGGCTGGCCGACACCGACCCCGGCGACGGACCTGGCGCCGTGTTGTACGACGACACCGCGCTGGCCACCGCACAGCAGCGCACACTGGGCGCGATGCTGGCGCTGTCCGGGATGGCCGCCGAATCGATGGTCCAGGACGCCGGGTGGACGATGATGGACATCGGGAAACGCATCGAGCGCGCACTGTCCCTGTGCGCGCTGCTGCGGGTCACGATCACCGCCAAACGCGGCCCGGTGGTCGAACAGAACATCACCGACTCGGTTCTGGTCGTGTGCGAGTCCTCGGTCATCTACCGTCGCCGCAACCTCGGGCAGGCCAGCGTGGCGGCCATCGCGAGGCTGCTGCTCTTCGACGGGCGGAACCCGAGATCGCTGGCATTCCAGCTTGACCGGCTTCGCTCGGACCTTCGCTCCCTGCCCGGTGCGTCCGGGGCCACGCGACCGGAACGGCTGGTCGAGGAGGTCAGCGCCCGGCTGCGGCGGATTGACCCCGAGGACCTCGAACAGGTGGATGCTCGCGGCCGGCGCCTCCAACTCGTCGAATTGCTGTCCGAGGCATATGACACGTTGCGCGAGCTCTCCGACGTCATCACCCGGACCCAACTCTCGCTGCCGGGCGGTATGCAACCGCTCTGGGGTCCCGACCAAAGGCGTGCGATGCCATGACCAATCGGCGCTACCGAATCACCCATCACACTCAGTACCGCTACTCGGATGTGGTGACCAATTCCTACGGCCGCGGTCACCTGACTCCCCGGGACACCGCCGGCCAGCGGTGCCTGTCCTTCGATCTGGACATCGATCCCGAACCCGCCGATCGCTCCACCAGTCTTGACGGGTACGGCAACATCAGCACCTACTTCCAGGTCACCCGCCCGCATCGGGAACTCTCGGTGCTGGGCAGGTCAATCGTCGAGGTGGCCCCGCCGCCTGCGGGGCGTTATTCCTCCGGCGCGGCGCTCGAACCCTGGGAGTCGGCCCGCCCGGACGGTTCCGGCGGCGTGCTGGCCACGGATTTCTGCCTCGACTTCAGCCCCCCGGAGATCACCGGCGACGTCATCGGGTACGCCGCGCCGAGTTTCGCTCCCGGGCGTCCCCTGATCGAGGCGCTGCGGGACCTGAACGCCCGGATCTTCGCGGACTTCACCTACCGGTCGGGTTCAACCACGGTCTCCACCCAGGTCACTCAGGTGCTGGAGGCCCGAGAGGGCGTGTGCCAGGATTTCGCCCGGCTGGCGGTAGCCTGCCTGCGGGCCAACGGCCTGGCCGCCAGTTACGTCTCCGGATACCTCGCGACCGATCCGCCACCGGGCAGGGAACGGGTGTTCGGGATCGACGCCACCCATGCCTGGGCCGCGGTGTGGACTCCCGGCAACGGTTGGCTCGGCCTGGACCCGACCAACGACCAACTCGTCGATGAGCGTTATGTCACAGTGGGGTGGGGGCGGGACTACTCGGACCTGCCGCCGTTGCGCGGGATCATCTACACCGACTCCGAGTGCAGCGTGATCGACGTGTCTGTGGACGTGGAGCCACTCACCGGAGATCCTGCCGGTGCGTGACTTCACCTGCCCGAACTGCGGCCGGCACCTGGCCTTCGAGGACGCGGCGTGTCCGTCCTGCGGCAGTCAGGTGGGGTTTTCCCTCGACGCGATGGCCTTGTTGATCCTCGCGCCGGGGGGAGGCGAAGGTCAGGACGGTACCGTCGATTCGCGCGTGTATCAGATTTGCGCGAATCGCGTTCTGGCGGAATGTAACTGGCTGGTCGAGGTCGAGCCGGTCCATCGGCTGTGCAGCTCCTGCTCGCTCACCCGAACCCGGCCGCACGACGGCGAGACCGCGGCGCTGACCGCCTTCGCCGAGGCCGAGAAGGCCAAGCGCCGGCTGATCGCCGAACTTCACGAATTGCGACTACCGATCGTGGGACGCGACCGGGATCCCGACCACGGGCTGGCCTTCGATCTTCTGTCCAGTGCCGACGAACCGGTGGTCACCGGACACGACAGCGGTGTGATCACCCTCGATCTGGCCGAGGGGGACGATGTGCGGCGCGAGCAGTTGCGGGTCGAGTTGGACGAGCCGTACCGCACCGTGCTGGGACACTTCCGTCACGAGATCGGCCACTACTACTTTTACCGGCTTGTCCAGCCCACAGCGGAGCGCGGCGAGGAGTTCCACCGGATCTTCGGCGATCCGGGCGCCGACTACCAGGCGGCGATCGACCGCCATTACAGCCAGGGGCCGCAGCCGGGATGGCGACAGGATTTCGTCTCCTCCTACGCCACCATGCATCCCGCCGAGGACTGGGCGGAGACCTTCGCGCACTATCTGCACATCCGCAGCACGCTGGACACCGCGGCCTCCTACGGTCTGGCCCCGGCCAGCGCCACCTATGAGCGGCGGGTCCTCGGTCCCAGCGCCTTCGACACCCTGATCGAGGTGTGGCTGCCACTGTCCTGGTCGATGAACATGGTCAACCGATCGATGGGCAAACCCGATCTCTACCCATTCACGCTGTCCGGCCCCGTCCTGGACAAGATGCGTTTCGTGCACGCCGTGGTCGACGACCCCGGCAACGATTCAACGGCGTCAGTTCCGGGCTGACCCCGGGGTGAAGCTCATCGGGGTGCGGGTGACGTTGATCCGCGGGCCGGGCGAGTTCTGCGTCCCACGCTCGGCGGCCGCCGGGGCGGGGACGTCGTCGGCCGCCGGCTGCGGCTCTGCCGTTGTGCTCTGGAGGTCCTGGTCGGATTCGGGCGGTTCCGTCGGCGAGGGCTCCGGTCGAGCTTCGGCGGGCGACGGAGTCTCGGCACTGGGTGTGCCACTCGGGGTGGGCAGCGCGCTCGGGGTCGGCGGGGTCAGCCTACTCGGATGCGGTTTGTCCGGGGTCCGGCCGAGGCCGTCATTCGCGATGAGTAGGGCCAGGGCGACCACCAGTGCCGCGGCGGCGATCATGATCAACGACAGGATCAAGCCCGGGCGCCGGTAGAACGGTGGACCGACCGGGTGCTGCGTGCCGGCGCCCGGATCTCCGTCCCAGCCGCACCATTCGTCCTGGTCGCGCCACTCGTCCCAGGCGCCCCACTCGTCCCAGGCGGCGCAGTCGTCTACGACCGTATCGCCATGTTGGTCGATCAGCCAGTCGGAGAGGTCGCCTTCCGGCGGCGCCTCACGGTCGGTCATGGACGTTGATGGTAGTTCGGACCGTGGGTCCAGCGCCCGGAAACCCGTCAGGGGATATCAGTCCCCTGCCGCGGGAGTCTGCGGGAGCGCTGGGCGAAGGGTGGTGGTTCGCTGTGAATTCCGCTGCCGTGCAATCCGATCAGAGCCCCGGCTCGTTACAGTCGGGCCCATGCGCAGCAAAAGAGTGATGGTCACGGCGGCCGTTGCGGCCGCACTCGCGATGGGGACTTGTCCGGCCGCCGCGGCCGCCGGCATGCAGATCACGGCCACGGGGGGCAGTGGGACGGCCGTCGACCGGGACGGCACCCAGGGCGAGTTGATGCCGGCGGTCCAGGGAACCACCGACGACGATGGGGACCAGGACGCCTACCTCAGCATGTCCGAAATGGCCGAACCGCAGTTCAAGGCCGTGCAGAAATAGTCCGGTCGGCTAGGCGGCGGTTTGGGGCGGGGCGCTGCGGTACGGCCGGGAGACTCCGATCGGCAGATCCAGGCCGAGCACGATCGCCATGCCGTCGGAGTCGCCGGTGGAGTAGTCGGCGGTGTTGTAGGTGTTCGCCATGTCGATGTAGCCGAGGTTGGTGGCGCCCTTGTCGACCATGGCGGTCAGCAGAGCGTCGCGTGCCTCGTTGAACGACTCGTGCCCGTGGGTCAGGTTGGCGATGTCGAGGTTTTCCTTGCTCCATGCGCCGATCCACACATATCCGGGCCCGCTCGGATTGGGGTAGGGCCCGAAAGCCCGGCCGTGGGAGTTGGTCAGCAGGAAGAAGGCGTCCCGGTAGGCCTCGTTCGCGCCGGTCGGTTCCTGGCTGTAGGTCGTGTCACCGATGATGCCCTGATATCCGGTGCTGCTGAACGGCCAAGCGCCGAAGGCCGCCCTCCGCATCCACACGTTGAGGTTGCGGGCCGACAACCGGGCACTGGTGGCCGTGGAGTCCACGAAGACCACGTTGATGCCCTCCAGCAGGGTCTTGCCCTGGTAGGGCAGGCCCACCCAATCGGCGATCTGGCCGTCGGGCTGCAACATCCACTGTCCCAGGTCGCCGTACTGGGTGGCGACGGTGCCGTCCGGGTCGGGGCCGGCCGCGACCGCCGCGGCCACGCTCTGCGGAACCTCGGCGGCCGGCGCGACGGCGACGGCGGCGCCGGGATCGCGGCGCAGCGGGGCCAGCAGCGCTTCCAGGGGCGCAGGGGCGACCGGGGCGGCGGGGGAGGGAACGACCGCGGCGGAGCCGGCAGCGGCCGTTCCGGGTGGACTCGCGACGTCCACGGCGAGGTCATCGGCGGTCGGTGCGGAGGTGATCTCGGGTGCGGCGCCCGTCGTCCTTCCGGCCGGTACCGTCTGGGCCACCCTCGCGAGCGTCGCGGCCGGGGGTCCCGCCGGCACCCTGGCCCGGCCGGCGGCGGTGCCGCCGGGGCGTGGGCCGGACGCGGCACGGGAATTCGCTGGGCCGGCTGAACGCTGGGTACTGGTAGCGGCGGAGTCGTTGTCGGCATCGGCACTGTCCGCGTTCGCCACGCCAAGGGCCTGCGGCCCGGCGACCGCCATCCCAAGGGCGAATGCGGCCACACCGATACGGACACGGTCGATGCGCACCGCCCCGCTAGCCGACTCCCTGATTCCCACCGTCTCGTTGATCGCCACCGTTGCCTCCCACGTGCGCGTGTGCGATAAAACGGTAGGTGCCGCGAGGGCGGCGCGTCGCCAAACGGCGGAAAACCGATCCGATCAAAGCGGAACGGAGCGTTGCTCGACGGGTGACTCGACCACCAGGGTGGGGGCCGCCGCCCCGCCGGAGTGCGCGGGTTGGCCCGGTTGGCCCGGCTGGCCCTGACGGCTGGGCCGCATTGCCCACAGCACCACCAGCAGGACCAGAACCACGGCACAGACCGTCGCGATCACCCATCCGCGCCGATTGCTGTCGCGCCGGGCTGCGGGTGCGCCGCCGGCCGGCACCGGAGGACCCGCTGACCACGCCGCTCCGTCCCAGTAGCGCTGCGCCGGGGCTCCCGACGGATCCGGATACCAGCCGGGGGGCGGCGTTCCGGTCGGGCGGTGACCTTCGGCAGGATGCATAGCGGCGATGATACGCAGGGGTCGGAGCGCTTCAGTCCCGCCGGCGCCTGCGCCGGATGAGGACGACGCCGATCAGGGCCCATGCCACCGAACCCGTTCCCGGAGCCAACGTGTAGCCGAGATCCTCGAGGATGGCCACCTCGACCGGGCTGATGACCCTGACTCCCAAACCGAGGTCGACCACCGCGTTCATCAACTTCTGGTTGGAGCCGGTGAAGGTGCGGTCGTTCAGGTGGGAGATGGAACTGCCGGAATCCCAGGAACTGGGAGTGAACAACGGAACGGGGCCGCCGTAGACCCCGACCGCATTCGGTCCGCCGAAGTACAAACCACCCCCGCCGCCGAGGAGGTTGGCGTTGTAGGCGGTATTCCACCGGTAGTCGCCGCCGATCACCGCGGTGCCACCGGAGGTCACCAGATAGCTGTCGTAAACGGTCCAACTCAGCCCGGTGTTCGCCCCGGGGCGTTCGGTGTAGGACAGGAAACCGAGCGTGTGCAGCAGCTCGTGCATTGCGGTGGATTGGAAGTCGTACCGGTTACCGGCCACGTTGCTCCCGTAATCCCATACCCGGCCGAAGTTCCAGCTGATCGTCCCGTCAGCGTCCAGTCCGTTCGCGTCCTGGCCGGTCAGAATCTTGTTCTGTACGACGGTCTGCAGGAATCCGGGATCGGAACCGATCAGATCGCTGCCCGCTGAGGCCAGGGTCGCCGACATCGACGAGGATTCGCCGGTGACATCAAAAGTCACCGTTACCGGAGCATCGACGACCAGCACGGACGACAGGGCGGTCGCGACCGACTCCAAGGTGGCGCGGGCCTCCGAGGACCAGAACTGCGCGCCGTAGCGGTAGACGAATTCGAACTGCACCCTGGGGACGGAATCGCCCTGGGAGACAGCCACGTTTCCCGAGGTGCCGGCGGCGCGGAACAGGTCGAGTAGGTTGATGTGAAGACCGGTGTCAGCGGCCTCCACGATGAACGAGTCAATGCCGGTGAAGCCCGGTCCCGGGGTGTAGGTGTAACTGCCGTCGGCGTTGACCACGGCACTGCCGTAGCGGGGAGCCTGACTGATGCTGTAGACCAGCGGGTCGCCCTCGGGATCCACCGCGTTGATGACGCCGGTGATCGGTCCCTCGCTCTGGCCGGTCAATTGAACCGGGTCGACGGTGGGCGCCTGGTTGAAGAAGGTGCGCCGCACCAGCAGTGCCGCCCCTTCGAAGAACTCGCGGATGGGGGCCAGCAAATCGGTGAGGAGGTCGGCCACCGATGTTGCGGCGGCGGTGCCGGCAGCCGCGGCCATCGCCGCCGCCGACACCGCACGCACGGGCGCAGGGTCGGTTGGTAGGGCGTTCACCTCGGCGGCGACCGGTAGCCCGGCGGACCCCGGGCCGGCGGGCTCCGCCGGGGCTGCGGCGGGGTAGTCCGGAATCGCCACTGGGGTCGGATTGCTCGTCGCAATGGGCACCGATTGGCGCGCCGCGGCGGGATCGGCCGGAACCGTCGACGCGGCCAGGGGCCGTTCACGGCGCTGCGGGCGGGATTTCACCGGCGGTGACGCATCGACCGGGACGTTGAGGTCGGCCGCCGGGAGGTCGAGAGAGGCAGCGGCGTCCGGAGACGCCGTTCGGGAGGCGGCGGGTTGGGGGGAGGTCACCCCCCGGTGGGCGCCGCGAGCGTTCGCCGCCGGCCCTCGCACTGCGCGGCCGGGTCCCGAGGTCTTCGGGGCGGCGGTCCTGCCGGAGATCGAAGTGGCGGCGGAGTCGGCTGCCTCTGATGCCGGGGCCGCCTCCTCGGTTGTGTCCGCCAAGGCGACGGCCGGTGACGCGGTCACCGACAGGCCGAGCACGAACACCGCCGCGGCGGTTCGCGCTGCATGTTTGACGGCCGACATCGTCACACCCCTGTTTCCCCGCAAAGGGGAATTAGCTTGGAATTGAAATCTATCGGGGCCGAGATTGGGCCGTCAACATGGCCACGCCGGGTGCGGCTGCCCCAAACACCCGTCACAGCCGGGGCGCACCGCGTAGATTGCGTCGCGGCAGCGAGTCGACCGGAGGCCGCAGTGAAGACCGAGAACATCAATCACGCGTTCCTCGACGGCGTCCTCGACGGCAGCCACGAGGACGTCTACTACCACTTCGGCATCGCCTCCTCAGATCCGCTCCTGGACAAGCTCCGCGGGGTGCGGGCGGTGATACTCGCCGGGTCGGGTGGTCGGATCAAGGAGTTCGCGCAGCGGTGGAGCGAGGTGTGCGGCGGATCGGAGATCGTGGCCTTCCCCAAGGAGGACCGGTTCGTCACCCGGTTCACCGGCGGGGTGCTGTTCGCCTCGCACGGGATGGGTATGCCCAGCGCGTCGATTGCGCTACAGGAACTCATGCGGCTGGTGTTCTTCCTCAAGCGCGGCGACCTGGACGCCCTCGACGACGTGTTCTGGTGCCGAGTGGGAACCAGTGGCGGTGTCGGACTGCCCGGCGGCACGGTGGTGGTGTCCTCGGAGGGAGTGCTCGCCGACCTCAAGCCCTACCGACTGCTGCGCGGCGGCGAGGGGGAGTACTGGTTCGATGGGCATTTCCCCGCCGCCACCCGCACGGCCATCATCGCGGCCAACGATGACACCGATTTTGAGGTGGTCTCCGGCAGGACGGTGGCGGGCAACGAGTTCTTCCTCGAGCAGTTCCGGCTCGACGGGGCGGTGTGTTTCGAGACCCCCGAAGCCAAGATGGCGTGGCTTCGGTGGCTGGACGAGAACGGCGTCCGCAATATCGAGATGGAGGGCGCGATGCTCGCCGGCTATCTCAACCACTGGGGCTTCCCCAAGTTCGCGATGATCTGCTGCACGCTGCTCAACCGCCTCGACGGCGACCAGGTCACCGCGACACCGGCGCAATTGCACAAGTTCAGCGAGGACTCCGGCGTCGCGTTGTTCAACTACCTCAAGGCCAGCCTGCTCGACAGCTGAACTCGCGCGTTCAAGGAGACCGTTCAAGGAGATCATGGTGAACAACCCCGCCAACAGCTATGTGCCCGATTACTCCAGCCTGTTCAACCACGCAAACCAGGCGGTGACGGCCGCCCTGGGGCGGGCCCCCGACGGGGTCGAGGTGCCCAAGGCGCTGCGGACGGCCGAGGACCTGGCCGGACGGATCGACCACACCCTGCTCAAAGCCGATGCCACCCTGCCGGCGATCGAGAGGCTCTGTGACGAGGCGATCGAACACGGCTTCGCCTCGGTGTGCGTCAACACCCGCTGGGTTCCGACGGCCGCCGAGCGCCTGGCGTCCTCGCCGGTGATGGTCTGCACGGTGGTCGGTTTCCCACTCGGGGCGATGACCCGCCTCGCCAAGGCGGAGGAGGCGCGGATCACCGTCGCCGAAGGCGCCGACGAAGTCGACATGGTCCTCGATATAGGTGGTCTGATCTCCGGCGATCTCGCGGCGGTTTACGACGACATCCTCGGCGTGGTGGGTGCCGCCCGGCCCGCTCCGGTGAAGGTGATCCTGGAGACCAGCATGCTCAACGACGAGCAGAAGGCCGTCGCGTGCTTGATCGCGCTGCGCACCGGGGCCGCCTACGTCAAGACCTCCACCGGCTTCGGCGGCGGGGGCGCGACCGCGCACGATATCGCTCTGATGCGCGCGATGGTAGGGGACAGGCTCGGTGTGAAAGCCTCTGGTGCGGTCCGGACCCGTCAGGATGCCAAGGCGATGCTCAAGGCGGGCGCGGACCGGATCGGCGCCTCGTCCTCGGTAGCCATCGTGGCGGGCGGCGAGGCCGCGGCGGGCGACTACTGATGGCTCTCGATGCCGATCTTGCCGAGACGGCCCGAGCTTGGCTCGCCGATGATCCCGATCCGCAGACCGCCGGCGAACTGTCGGCGCTGATCGTCGACGCGGAGGCGGGCAAGGCCGATGCGCTCGCCGAGTTGGCCGATGCCTTCGACGGCACCCTGCAGTTCGGCACCGCCGGTTTGCGCGGGCGACTGGGTCCCGGAAGCAACCGGATGAACCGCGTGGTGGTGGCTCGGGCCGCCGCCGGGCTGGCCGCCTACCTGAGGTCCACCGGGGGGACCTCGATAGTGGTGGGCTATGACGCGCGGCGCAACTCCGACGTCTTCGCCCGTGACACCGCGCGCATCATGGCCGGCGCCGGAATCACCGCGATGGTGCTGCCCCGGCCGCTGCCGACTCCGGTGCTCGCCTTCGCCATCCGGGAACTCGGCTGCGATGCGGGGGTGATGGTGACCGCATCGCACAACCCGCCCGACGACAACGGCTACAAGGTGTACCTCGGCGACGGGAGCCAGATCGTCCCTCCCGCGGACGCCGAGATCGCCGCCTGCATCGCTGCCGTCGGCGCGATGGACTCGATCCCTAGCGCCGACGACTACCGCACATTGGACGGCTCAGTGCTGGATTCCTATGTGGCGCGGGCGGTTTCGCTGCTGGGTGACGGTCCGCGCGAGGTGTCGGCGGTCTACACCGCCATGCACGGCGTCGGCGGGGAGGTCTTCATGCGAGTGGTGGGTGAAGCCGGTTTCGCCGCTCCGACGAAAGTCGCGGCCCAGTTCGACCCGGATGGACGATTCCCGACGGTCAACTTCCCCAACCCGGAGGAGCCGGGGGCCATGGACCTTTCGTTGGCCGATGCCCGGGCGCAGCAGGCCGACGTGATCATCGCCAACGATCCGGATGCCGACCGCTGCGCGGCGGGTATCCGGATGGGGGACGACTACCGCATGCTCACCGGGGACGAAGTCGGTGCGCTGCTCGGTTGGTGGATCGCCGAGCGTGGTCGGCGGGAAGGGGCCCCGACGCGAGGGGTGTACGCGCAGTCCATCGTTTCCGGGACCCTGCTGGAGCGGATCGCCGACGAGGCCGGTCTCGGGTACGCCACGACGCTGACCGGGTTTAAGTGGATCTCCAAGGTGCCCGACCTGAGGTTCGGTTACGAGGAGGCGCTCGGCTACTGCTGCGACCCGGAGGCGGTCAAGGACAAGGACGGCATCACCGCCTCATTGCTGATGCTGGAGATGGTGGCGGTGCTCAAAGCCGAGGGCCGGGGGCCGCAGGATGTGCTCGACGACTTGGCCCGCCGGTTCGGCCTCTACGCCACCAGCCAGCTGTCGGTGCGGGTCTCGGACCTCGCGCAGATCACCGATGCCATGGCACGGCTGCGGGCCGCCCCGCCGTCCTCGCTCGGCGGGCGGAAGGTGCTGGCGTTCGAGGACCTCGAAAAGGGCGCCGGCGGACTGCCGCCGACCGACGGGCTGCGATTCGGCCTCAATGACGCCAGGGTGATCGTCCGGCCCAGCGGCACCGAACCCAAGCTCAAGTGTTACCTGCAGGTGGTGGTGCCGGTCGACGGCGAGATCGCCCAGGCCCGGGCAGCAGCGCAGGCCGAGCTCGAGGCGCTGCGGGCCGACGTCGCGGCGTCGCTCGGACTTTAGGCCGCCGGCCGCTAAACCTCGGCCGCGTGCGTCATCTCGATGTGCTCGGGGGTCCGGCGGCGGCCGATGACCACCCAGGCGAAAACCGCCCCGGCCAGGGCGACGAACGCCAGCACCAGCATGGAGATGGTGATGGCACCTGCCGAAGCACTGACGGCGGCATTGGTGATGGCGTCGACCGAGTCCTGCGGCAGTCCGGCAAGGGCGTCGGCGGCGCGGCCCATATCTCCGGCCTGCACGGCGTCGGCGTACTGGGCCGCCAGATCACGTAGTTCGGTGCGCTCGCCAAGCCCTGGACCGACCTTGGAGGCGGTCAGCGTGCCGATGATCGAGGTCACCAGTCCCACCCCGAGTGCAGCCGGGATGTTGAAGGTCATCTGCATCAGCCCCGAGCCCATGCCGGCCCGTTGGGCGTCGACGGCCGACATGCCCGCGGTGTTGCAGGCCGGCAACGCGATGCCGACGCCGATGCCCATCAGCGCCAACGGGATCACCATCTGCATCAGCGTGGTTCCGGGGCCGAAGGTCAGACCGATCCAGGCCAGTGCGACCGCCTGCATCAGCAAGGCGACGGTGATCGGGAGGCCGGGTCCGACCTTGTCCACCCACCGGCCGGCGGGCGGTTCGAACAGCATGCAGATGCCGGTGGTGATGACGATCACCCAACTGGCCTTGCCGGGGGAGTAATCCAGGACGTTGATCAGATATAGCGAGCCGATAAAGGTCAGAAACGGGATGTAGACGAAGCCCACCGCGCTTTCCGCGAAGAACCCGCCGGAGAACAGGCGCTCCCTCCAGAGGCTGAAATCGACCAGGGGGTGCGCGATGCGGTTCTCCACCACGCCGAACACACCGAGCAGGGCGATTCCGGCCAGGATCGAACCCCAGGTCGCCGTCGCCGACCAGCTCGCCGCGGAGTTCTGCAGGCCGTAGGTGAGCAGGGTGATGCCGCTGCCGCCGAGGATCAGGCCCCACCAGTCGTAGCTGCCCCTCGCGAGCACGCTCTTGTAGCCCCGGGTCGCTGCCAGCGTCACCACGATGACCAAGGCGGTCAGCGGCAGGGCGACCCAGAACACCCACCGCCAGCTGGCGACGTCCATCATCCAGGCGGCGAACAGCGGACCGACGAGCAGACCGAACCCATGGGCGAAACCCCACACGCCGACTGCGAAGCCTCGTTGGGCCACCGGGAACGAGTTGACCACGATGGACAGCGTGGCGGGCGCCGAGATACCGATGCCGATGCCCTGCACGGCGCGGCCGCTGATCATCAGTGGCCCGCCGACGGCGATCGCCGACATCAGCAGCCCGCCCCCGAAGATGACGAAGCCGACGACGATCATCTTGACCTCGCCCACCAGGTCGCCCATCCGGCCGCCGGCGACCAGGGCGGCGCCGAAGGCCAGACTGTAGGCGGTGATCGTCCACGTCTGGGCGGACAGTCCCAACGCCAGATCCTCTTTGATGGTCGGCAGGGCCGGGCCGATCACGGTGGAGAACATCTGGGCGATCAGCGCGCCGAACCCCATGGCGGCCAGAATCGCCCACGCCGCCCTGCCGGCCTTCTCCCCGGCCGGAACCGGCGAGGCCACGGTCTCACCGGTCACGGAGGGACTTCCTTTCCACAAGATCCCACGGGCCGAAGGCCTGGGGAAGAATCTCGGCCATGGTGCGCACGCCCTCCGGCGTCATCACCAGAAGGTCCGGGCCGCCGTGTTCGTAGAGCAGCTGGCGGCAACGCCCGCAGGGCATCAGCGGGTCGCCGTTTCCATCCACGCAATACACCGCCGTAAGTCGGCCGCCGCCGGTGGCGTAGAGCGCAGAGACCATCGAGCACTCCGCGCACAGCGTGATCCCGTAGGAGGCGTTCTCGACGTTCGCGCCGGAGACCAGGCGGCCGTCGTCGACGAAGCCCGCAACTCCGACAGGGAAATTCGAGTATGGGGAGTAGGAGTTCGCGGTCGCCGCGACCGCGGATTCCCGCAACGTCTCCCAGTCAACGTGTGAGTCGACCTGGCCCATCTGAACCGCCTCCCGCGCGTCGGGTACCGACCGGCAGGTGCCCGGCTGACCGCCAAAACTAGCACTGCCCGAACGAGAAATTGCTGGAAATCCCACTGGTCGCGGAGTGATCGTAGGGGTCTTCGCCGATGTCTTACGATGACCTGATCCGAGAGGGGGCCCGATGACACCGGCTGAACCCGACCCGCTGGAAAAGGCCCTGCTCCCGTATTACAACCAGGGCCACCGCAACGGACCCATCGAGGTCGATGACTGGGCCGGTGGAATACCCCAGGATCGCGCCGAGCTTCCGTCGGTGCGCCTCGGACGGCGGTGGTTCTCCAGCCTGTGGCTGATCCCGCTGGGCATCGTCGCGCTGGTGCTCTCGATCGCCGTGGTGAGGGAGCTGGCCCGCCAGCCGTGGTTCGCCGACTTCATCGCGCGCTACCCGGGGACCTCGGACAGCTACGTGCAACCGGTCAGCACCGGGTTTCCCTGGTGGCTGCGCTGGCAGCACTTCCTGAACCTGTTGTTCATGATGTTCATCATCAGGGCGGGCTTGCAGATCCTGGCTGACCACCCGCGGCTGTACCTCAACTCCGGCAGCCGACCAGACAGCGAATGGCTGCGCCTGCGCGGCCCGGTCCCGGCCGATCGGCGCGACAGCAACGATCCCGAGACGGTCTGGACGGCCAAGGAGGATGCCGTCGCGCTGCCGAAACACTTGGGAATCCCCGGGTTTCGCCACTCGATCGGACTGGCGCGGTGGTGGCACTTCTCCTTCGATCTGCTCTGGCTGGTCAACGGCGCGCTGTTCTACGTCCTGCTGTTCAGCACCGACGAATGGAAGCGGCTGATTCCCACCTCTCTCGACGTGTTCCCCAACGCGCTGTCGACGGCGCTGCAGTACCTCTCGCTCAATCTTCCCGAGAACGCCGGATTCAGCACCTACAACGCCCTGCAGTTGCTGGCGTACTTCATTACGGTGTTCATCGCCGCTCCGCTGGCGCTGGTGACCGGTCTGCTGCAGGCCCCGTCGGTGGCAGGGCGATTCGGGACGGGGGCGGGTCTGCTGAACCGTCAGGTCGCGAGGTCGGTGCACTTCGGGGTGCTGCTGTGGATGCTGATGTTCATCGCGGTCCACACCCTGATGATCTTTGTGACCGGGTTCGTCGGCAATGTCAACCACATGACCCTCGGGACCGACACGAATTCCTGGAGGGGTGTCGCGCTGTACGTGGCCTGGATGGCCGTCGTCGTTGCCTTCTGGCTGGTGGCCTCCCCGCTGACCACCAGACACCCGCGGGCGATTCAGCGGGCGGGTCGCTTCGTGGTCGGTTGGCTCAAAGCGATGCTGGAGCGGACCAACCCCACCGCGACGTACTCCGACGCCGACATCTCCGGTTACTTCTGGACCAACGGCGAGCGGCCGCAGAGCGAGCGCTATGCGGCGCTCAAGGAGGGAGGGTGGGCCGACTATCGGCTGCGGGTCGGCGGACTGGTGGGCAACCCCGTGGAGTTGGGCTACGCCGAACTGCTCGCGATGCCCAAACAGGAGCAGGTCACCCAGCATTTCTGCATCCAGGGCTGGTCCGGGGTGGCCAAATGGGCCGGCGTGCCGATGCGTGAGATCTGCGAGTTGGTGCGACCGGCCGACAATGCCAAGTGGGTGGTGTTCTACTCGTTCTCCGACGGTCCGGTCGGCGGTCGCTACTACGACTGCCACCCGATCGCGAGCATGTACCACGATCTGACGATCCTGGCCTACGAGATGAACGGCGAGCCGCTCAACGAGTCGCACGGGGCTCCGCTGCGGCTGCGTAACGAGGTCGAACTGGGCTTCAAGCAGGTCAAGTGGATCGAAGCGATCGAGTTCGTGGAGACCTTCGAACACCTCGGGGCCGGCCAGGGCGGTTACAACGAGGACCAGGAGTTCTACGGCTTCCGGATGCCGATCTGAGTCAGCGCCGGTTTGTCGACTCAGGCGGTGCTGCCGGGGTCGGCCGGCACCGCCGTCAGCGGGATGTACACGGTTCCCGCACATGCTCCTTCGCCGATGTTGGTCGCGAACGTTCCGGTGAGCGAACCGTCCGGCTTCGGCGAGTAGGTGGTCACCGAACTCGCCGAGTCGAAGGTGATGGTGCGGTCCGGCAGCAGGCAATCCCACCGCCAGCTGTTGGTGCGCGACCACTGCGATCCGGTCCACTCGAACCTGGTGGCCTGTTCGACGTTGTCCTTGGGGGCGGGACCGTCGACCACCGAAGCCTCGCAGTTTCCCGACGAGCAGTCCGTCTCAAACTTGTACCAGGCGGTGTAGGCCTCTTCGGCCTGCTCGGCCGCCGCGCTGGTGCCCGATTTCTGATCGGTGTGGAAGGTGATCCGGTACCAACCGTTCCAACTCGGTGGGGGTTCAGCCTGCGCCAGCGGGGCGCAGACCACCGTGCCGACCGCAACGGCGGCTGCGGCCTTCATGGAAACCGGTGGGCGTGGCCGGGTCACCGCACACAGACGCCGTTGACAACCTCTTTGCAGACTGCCCCCGGCGGGGCGGGGTTGATCGACGGCGTGAAGGAGTTGTCGCCCGGCCCGAGGGCCTTTTCCGTAGGGGTCGGGGTGGCCGCCGAGCTGGTGGCCGGCGAGCTCGGCGTGGTCGACGGCGTTTCCTTCTCGGTGCCGGAACTGCAGGAGGTCAGCGCACCCATGGCGACGATGGCGGCACCGCCGGCGAAAAGCGCGATTCGGGCCGTCAGGCGAGCAGAGCTCATGGTTTTTCCCCTCAATATCGTCAGATCGGGCCGCTCGCTCCCGGGTGCTGAACCTGGGGGCGGCTACCCTTCTGACAACCACCCTAGTCGCCGGCGTGTTCCCGCGCGGCTACGACCTCGGATGTTCCGCTGCCGGCGAACGCGCTCAGGGGGCGGTGAAACCCTCGCGTTTGTGCGCGCCGTCGCAGAACGGCTTGTTCGCCGAGTGGCCGCAGCGGCACAGGTACGACTTGCTCCCACGCTTCAACGGAGTGCCGTCGGCGGCGAGGATTTCGACCTCGCCGGACACCTGGAGGGGGCCGTCGGTCAACGGGGTGATGGTGACATCGCTCATGAGCGGCCATTCTGCCCGTCACCATGCGGACGCTGAAGCGACGGTCCGAATTTAGGCACCGACCAGCGTCTGGATGCCGTCACGGGCGAAATACACCAGAAATCCGACGGCGACGATCCACAACAGCGGGCTGACCTCGCGGGCCTTTCCGACGGCCGACCGCAGCACCACCCAGCTGATGAAGCCCACTCCGATCCCATTGGCGATCGAATAGCTCAGCGGCATCATGGCCACCGTCAGCACGACGGGCAGCGCAATCGAGAAGTCCGAGATGTCGATGTGGCGCAGATGCGAGACCATCATCGCCCCGACGATCACCAGTGCCGCCGCGGCGACCTCGGTCGGGACGATCGAGGCCAGCGGTGCGACGAACATAGCGGCGAGGAAAAGCGCCCCGGTGACCAGGTTGGCCAGGCCGGTGCGGGCGCCTTCGGCGATGCCGGCGCCGGATTCGACGAACACGGTGTTCGACGAGGCGGAGGTCACGCCGCCGGCGACCGCTCCGGCGCCCTCCACGATCAGCGCCGATGGCAGGCGGGGGAAGGTCCCGTCCGGAGCCGCCAGTCCCGCTTCCCGGGACAGCCCGGTGAAGGTGCCCAGGGCGTCGAAGAAGTTCGCGAACACCAGCGTGAACACCAGCACGCTGGCGGCCAGCGCGCCGATCCGTTCGAAGCTGCCCAGGCTGACCGCGCCGACCAGGGAAAGGTCCGGCCATGCAAAGGGCGAACCGGACAGCGCCGGCACCGACAGCCGCCAGCCGCCGGGCCGCTCGGCCGCCGATCCCAGATGCAGAACCGCTTCGACGGCGATCGCGATCACGGTGCCGCCGACAAGCCCGATCAGGATTCCGCCGCGGACCCGCCGGGCGACCAGGACGCCGGTCAGCAGCAGCGTCACCAGGAACACCACGGTCGGGATACCCGAGAGGGACCCCTGGCCGTTGCCGCCGAGTCCCACCGGCGGCGAGGGCAGCCCGGTAGAACCGACGAACCCGGCATCGACCAGACCGATGAAGAGGATGAACGCGCCGATACCGGCGGTGATGGCCAACTTCAGCTGAATCGGAACTGCGTCGAACACCATCCGGCGCAGGCCCGAGGCCGCCAGCGCCACGATGATCAGGCCGTTGATCACGACCAGGCCCATGGCCTCCGGCCAGGTGACGACGCCCACCACGGAGGTGGCCAGGAATGAGTTGATGCCCAACCCCGCGGCGAAGGCGAACGGCAGCCGCGTGACGAGGCCGAACAGGATGGTCATGAACCCGGCCGCCAGCGCGGTCACCGCCGAGACCTGGGTGAATTGCAGCTGGTTGCCCGCGACGTCCTTCGGGCCGGACAGGATGATCGGGTTCAGCACGATGATGTAGGCCATCGCGATGAAGGTGACAACTCCGCCGCGGACCTCCGCGCCGGGGGTCGACCCGCGTTCGGTGATCTCGAAGAAACGGTCGAGGCGACGCATGGGGCTAGCGCAGCGGGGTCGGCTCGACGACGCCGATCTCCGCAGGATTGGTGATCGCCGCCGGCAGGAACTTCTCGATGCAGAAGACGAAGAGCGCGCCGCCGATCAGTCCGCCGATCAGCGGCGCGATGATCGGGACCCAGAAGTACATCTCGGGACCGTTGGTGGAGAACCAGGCGTCGTGATACCCGGTCAGCCAGGACGCCAACCGCGGAGCGAAGTCCCTGGCGGGGTTGATGGCGTACCCGGCGTTGGCGCCCCAGCCCAGGCCGATGCCGACCACCAGCAGCCCGATGATCAACGGTCCGGTGTTGGCCATCGGCGGGTTGTTCACCGCGCTGGTCAGCGCGAAGATGACCGCCACCAGGATCGCCGTGCCGATCACCTGGTCGAAGAACGCCGTGAACAGGGTGACACCGATGTCCGGTGAGGTGGAGAAGATGCCCTGGGTTGCTTTGGTGTGGTCGGGGTCGACCCGGTTGATGGCGTCGGAGTAGGTGAACCGGACCAGCAGCGCCCCGACGAACGCGCCGGCGACCTGGGCGCCGATATACGGCATGATCTTGCGCACCGGGAAACCCTTGAAGGTCGCGAGTGCGACGGTAACGGCGGGATTGAGGTGGGCGCCGCTGAGACGGCCGGCGACGTAAACCGCCATCGCCACCCCGAGGCCCCATCCCCAGGCGATCGAGTTGTAGTCCCCGGTGGCGCCGGTGGTCGTGGGGAAGCCCCCGGTCACCACCTGGGCGACCACACCGCATCCGAAAAGGATCAGCAGCATCGTCCCGAAGAACTCCGCGGAGCACTCGCCGAGCAAGGGGGTCCGTCTGACAGTCACTGCACGCCGGTCCTTTCCGGAGGGGATGCACGGGAAAGTAACAACGTCGCAGCTCCGCTGTGCGGCTTTTGGGACCCGCCGGGAGCGGCGGGGCGCAAATCCCGGTACCGCCCGCCGCCGTGTGGCACCGTCGAAAGCTCACCGCGAGGTGCTTCCATCCGGGGAGCCCCTGCTGGAGCGGTTCTCAAGGAGCTGGGAATGGGTGCGGGACAGTGTGTGGGCCGGGTCGGCGGACTCGCGGTTGCGCTCGGTGTCGGCGCGGCGGTGTTCGGCGGCGTGGCGGTGGCCTGGGCTGAGGAATCGTCAGATACGGGCGGCGCAACCGCGTCGGCGGGGCCCTCACGCGCGGCCTCGGCGCATGCTCCGATGCGGGGCCCGGCACGCGCCGGCGGTTCGGTTTCGGCCCGCGTCTCGCTGCCGCACCCGGCGGCCACCGTCGGTTCCCGGTCGCGGCCGACCGCCGAGACCTTTGGGATCGCCCCGGCCGGGTCCGGGGCGGCCGACACGGAGATACCGACCGACATTCCCGTAGGTATCACCGTGCCGGCCCCCGCCGCCCCTGAACCGGTGGCGATGGACGTGCGTCCGGCGGCGACGGAGCCGACAGCCGGTGCGCCTGCCGGGCCGGGCCCCGCGGCCCCGGCTCAGGCGCCGCCGTCGCCGGAACTGCCCGCGACCACCCGCCGCCAGCAGTCGGTCGCCCTCTCGACGGCCGGAGCCGCCCAGCAGGTCGGTGACTCGGCCCTCTCCGGCGACTCGATCACCGTCGACCCGACGGTGGTGTGGAACGAGGGTGTGCTGAGCGGAACGCTGGACGCCAGCACCGCCTCCGGCGACCGGCTGAGCTACGTCGTGATCTCGAAGCCGAGCCTGGGCGGCAAGATCGGCGGGGGGCCGCTGCTGCCGCTGACCAACTTCGGCCCGGGCGGCTCGTTCACCTATGTGCCCTACGCCAGCACCCTGACCGATCCCGCGCAGACCGAGAAGTTCCGGATCATGGTTCTGGAGAACTCACCGGTCGTGCAGTTCGTCGAGAACCTGTTGGGACCGCTGGGCAACCTGCTCGTTCCCCAGGTGCTGGCGGTCATCCACCGTATCCCGATCGTCGGCGAACTGCTGTCACCGATCATCGGCCAGGCCAAGATCGTGACGTTCGAGGAGAGCCCCTACAACCTCGCCGCCGGTCGCGCAACAGCGTTCACCTACATGATGCCGTCCTTCGACGGCACCCCGATCAGCGTCAATTACTTCCCCGCCGTCAACGTCGCCAACGGTGAAGCCGATTCCGCGCCGACCGTCCTGGCCGCGTCGGGTCTGGCCTGCGCGGCCAACACCGACCCGAACACCGTCTACGGCCAACTCTTTCCGAGTGAGCAGTTCGGCAGCCTGACCCCGGGCATCAAACCGCTGCGGGAAGACGCGTTCGCCTCGGCGCTTCCGGGTGGCCCGTCCTACGACGGCGGCGGCGGCTACAACGTCATCACCTGGGATCCGCGCGGAGAGTTCGCCTCCGGCGGACAGCTCCAGATCGACAATCCCTTCTATGAAGGCCGGGACGTGTCGTCGATCATCAGTTGGCTGTCCAGCGCGGCCAACCCGGCGCGCAACCAGGTGATGACGGCGCTGGACGGCGATCCGCTGATCGGTATGACCGGTGGCTCCTACGGCGGCGGGATCCAGCTGACCACGGTGGACCCGCGGATCGACGCCATCGTCCCGGAGATCGCCTGGTATTCGCTGCTGAGTTCGCTCTACCCGAACGACAGCCAGTTCAAGACCGGGTTCGGCACGATCCTGGGCGCGGCGCTGGCGTTCACCGGCGCCAGGGTCAACCCGGCGATCTACCAGGGCATCCTCACAGGGATCCTGTTCGGCTGGCTCAGTGAGGACTCCCAGGCCGTGCTGGCCAGCGTCGGGCCGACGGCGCTGCTCAATCAGGAGCGTGCACCGACGTTGATGTTCCAGGGCATCGACGACACCCTGTTTCCGCTGTCGCAGTCGGTGGCCGTCGGCGAAACCATCACCGCCAATCCGTGGGACACGCCCTTCAAGCTGGTCTGGTTCTGCGGTGGGCACGGAACCTGTGACATCGCCAACCCGCCGGTCGAGCAGGACGCGCGTGGGCTCATCGACAACCTCAAGTGGCTCGACCAGTACGTCGCCGGCACCGGTACCCCGGCCGATGACATCCCGACGTTCCAGTGGTACGACCAGGACGGCCTGTATTGGACAGCCGACAAACTCCCCTGGGAGGAGGGTTTCAACACCGACCAGCCCTACAGCACACAGGGCGGCGGCGGAGTTCTGGGCCTCGGCCCGATCATCGGCGGCTCCGGGCCGGCGCCGATCGGTGACCTGCCGTTCTCCATCACCAACGCAGGAAAGGCGTGGAACGCGTTGAACCTCAGCGCAACTCCGCCCGAGGGCAGCCAGATCGTGGGTTCGCCGACGCTCAGCTTCAGCTATCGGGGCGTGGGGACCAGCCGGACCGTCTATGCCCAGCTGGTGGATGACGCCACCGGGCTGGTGCCGGGTAACAACGTCACGCCCGTCCCGGTGATCCTGGACGGTCGCGAGCGCACGGTGACCATCTCCCTGGAGGACATCGCCTACACGGTGGCGCCCGGGGATTCACTGACTCTGCAGATCACCAGCTCGGCGATCAACTACGAGAACTTCACCACCCTGGGCCTGATCGACGTCTCCGGCATCACCCTCGACCTGCCGCTGCGCGCGATCTGAGCCGGTACGAACGTTCGCCGGTGCTAGAAACGTGAGGGTGGCATCCGGCACACCGAGGCGGGCCCGGTGGCGGCGGCGCGCTCTTGCCTCAGTGCTGTCGGTTCTGGTGGTCGGCGCGGTGGCCGGGGTGCTGTTCTTGCAGCAGAATGCCGCCCGGCAGTCGACGTCCGGGCCGTCGCCGACCTGGCGTGCCGAACCCGGAGCCTCGGTACCCCCGCTCGCGCCGCCCTCCGAGCCCGGCACCCCGCCATCGCGGTTCGAGATCGCCCGCCGGCAGCTCGCGGAGCTGAAAGTCCGAGGGTGGGACCGCACCTCGGACTTCCGCCGTGACCAGTTCGGCCAGCCCTGGAGCGACGATGTCGATGTCGAGTTCGGTCACAACGGCTGCAACACCCGCGACGACATCCTGCGCCGGGACCTGACGAACCTCGTGGTCCGCCCCTTCACGTGTTTCGCCGAGAGTGGGAGGCTGGTCGATCCCTACACCGGATCCGTCATCGACTTCATCCGTGGCCCGCAGACCTCCAACAGCGTGGAGATCGATCACGTCGTCTCGCTGGCCGATGCCTGGTACAAGGGTGCCCGAGCCTGGGCTGCCCAGCGCCGACTGGACTTCGCCAACGACCCCCGCAATCTTCTCGCGGTGAGCCCCGGGGCCAATTTCGACAAGTCGTTCCGCGACGCCGCCGGGTGGCTTCCTCCCAACCGGGCATTCCGGTGCGAGTTCGCGGTCCGCCAGATCGAGGTCAAGACCGCCTACGGCCTGTGGTTGTCGGCCAAGGAGCGCAGGGCGCTCGAGCAGGTACTGGCACGCTGTTAGACATGGGGTCACATGAGTGCAGACACAGCGGCCACCCCCGGACACCCGACCCGTCTTGGGCCACTTACCGGACAA
The DNA here is from genome assembly GCA_020637165.1 of Mycolicibacterium sp. Lineage (GTDB taxonomy): Bacteria > Actinomycetota > Actinomycetes > Mycobacteriales > Mycobacteriaceae > Mycobacterium. The sequence goes on from JACJWN010000003.1 coordinate 118,412, forward strand.
CGATCGGAGACAGATCGGAGCTGTTCGGGAACCTCGCCGCCGCCTGGGCGCCGGCAAGCGCGCTCTATCCCGGCTGCTATCTCGACCTATCGCCCTCGACGGCGATTCCCGCAGTCACCTACGTAGACACCGACCGCCGCGCAGCCCGCTACTTCGGCTCTCGCGACCGTGTGGCCGCCGAGCTGCGAGGTCGCACGCGTGCCGGCATCGACCCGCACATTGAGTTTTTCCACAGCGACTACACGACTGCCTTCGGCCTTGCCGAGGCGGCGTTCGACTTGCTCATTTCGCTCTATACCGGCCCGCTCTGGGACCACTGCCGAAAATATCTCAAGCCGGGAGGGCTGTTCCTGGCCAACGCCAGCCACGGAGATGCCAGCATCGCGGCACTCGACGCACATCTCACATTGGTCGCGGTCGTGCATGAGGCCGCTGCCGATCGCTACCACTTCGACACCGACGAACTCGACAGCTACTTGCAGCCCAAGACTCCGGCGGCTGCGGATCCAGATGCAATCAGGCGCAACGGTCGAGGAATCAGCTACACCCGGTCCGCATTCGCATACCTGTTCCAACTTGTATGACCACAGTCCGACGATATGTCGAGGCGGCCGCCCGAACTCAATCCTGCTTGCGGATCAGCTTCTGCAGCGCCACCCGGTCGGGATCCAGCAGTTCGACGATGCGGGCCTGGTTGACGTCGGCCACGATGATCTCGCCGACGTCCTTGTTGACGCCGCTGAAGATGCCGTGGGCCTTCATCTTCTCGGTCTGGTACTTGTTGTCCTCGGTGGGCGTGACGTAGTAGACCGCGTCGGCCTTGAACCGGTGCACCAGCCAGAGGTGAATGAGCGTCATGAGACGCTTCTGCCGCAGCTTGGCCGAGTAGGTGTTCTGGTCCCGGACGGTGAGGATGTTGCGGCCGTGCCGGTCGGTGATCGGATCGAACACCACGTCGGCCAGCTTCTCGCCGGCCGCGTCCCCGATGATGGCCAGCTCCAGCAGATCCGAGCCGGCCCGGTGCGGACGAAGCTGCACCCGAAGCCGGTCGCCGAGTTGGTAGTACTCGCTCCACAGCGCCAGCCAGTCCTCCAGCAGTTTCTTGGGGACCTCGGTCTGCACCAGGTGCTGAACCTGGGTCGAGCCCTTGCCCATCGCCTTGGTGGTTGCCGTTCGGCCCGACGACGCGGCCAGCGCAGCGTCGCTGCGCGGGCCGCCAACCAGCGTTTGCGGTGTGCGGTAAGGGGATTCGATCAGCCGCATCTTGCGCTGCAGACGCGCCAGCGCGAGCATGCCGTCCTGGCGCAGGGCGGTGGCGAACTCCTCGGCGGCCACGCCGTCGATCTGGTGGCCGCCGTAGGTCATGAAGTTGAAGACGAACCCCATCTTCCCGAGTTCGACGGGGAAGGCGCGCATCTCGTCGTCGCTCATTCCGGTGGTGTCCCAGTTGAACGAGGGGGACAGGTTGTAGGCCAGCATCTTGTCCGGGTAGACCGCGTGCACCGCCTCGGCGAACTCGCGCGCGTCGGACAAGTCGGCGGTCTTGGTCTCCATCCAGAGCAGGTCGGCGAACGGTGCCGCGGCCAGGGACTTGGCGATCGCGTAGGGAATCCCGCCCCGCACTTGGTAGTACCCCTCGGGCGTCCTGGACCGTTCGCAGTCCCAGGGTGCCTCGACGCCGAGTTCGCGGGCCTTCTCCATGGCCGCGTACAGCGATGCCGTCGCGGCGAATTCCGTCCACTCCGCGGGCTTCATCGACAGCGCCTCGCCCTCGGCCTCCTTGAACCGCAGGATCTCGGCCACGGCGTTGCCGTAGGTATCCAGCCCCGCGTCGGACTGCCAGGCGTCGACGAACCGCGACTCAACGCCGTCGAAGAGGTCGTCGAGGGACTGCCCGGGATCCTTGGCCCAGCTCTCGGCGGCCTGGTCGATCAGCACGGTGATTCCCCGGCTCTGCAGCCAGCCGTCAGCGGCCGCGTACTCGCCCTCGGGCAATGCGTAGAGCAGGTGGCCGTTGAGTCCGGTCACCCCGCGCTCGTAGAACCGGCGCACCATGGCCAGGAAGCAGGCCTTGTACGGCGGAACCTCGAGGTTGGTCGCCCCGAGCAGGAACGGCTGATCGCGTTCGTCGGAACGGCCGTCGATCAGGTTGGCCGCCTCGGCATCGGTGCGCGCGACGATGATGCCCGGCACCCCCATGACGTCGAGTTGGAACCGTGCGGCGTTAAGTCTCTTGATCTGCTCATCGGAGGGCACTAGGACCTTGCCGCCCTGATGGCCGCACTTCTTGGTGCCCGGCCGCTGATCCTCGATGTGGTAGCCGGACACACCCGCCTCGACGAAACGGCGGATCAGGTTGCGCACGTGTGGATCTCCGCCGTGGCCGGTGTCGGCGTCGGCGATGATGAACGGCCGGTAGTCGATTGCGGGCGTTGCGCTCCGCTGTTCGGGGGTCATCTGCAGCCGCAGGTACTGCTGATTTCGGTCGGCGGTCAACAGGGCCCGGACCAGCCCCGCCGCCTCGTCGGGCACCTGGCTGAGCGGATAGCTGGCCAGATCCGGTCCGGGGTCCTCAGTAGTCGAACCCTTCGCCGAGGTCGCCCAACCGCCCAGGTAGATGCCCTCGATGCCGCACCGCTTCATGGTCACCGCCTGGCCCGGCGAATAGGGGCCGAAGGTGGTGATCGATGCGCGCTGACCGAACAGCTCGCGCAACCGCGCGTAGAAGGCGGTGGAGGCCTCGCGCGCCACCGTGTGGTCGACCGGAATCGTGCCGCGCTGCTCGACCACCTGGCGGGCGGTGTAGAGCCGAGTGATGCCCTCGAAGCGGGCACTTTCGAAATAGTGCTGGGTCTCGGCGACCTGCTGGTCGAACTGCGTGAGTGCCTCTGATTCGGAGATGGACATGAGTGCTCCTTGTCGACCCTGACCGAGCTTCCGGTGCACTTTTCATCTAACCCTCTGCGGTTCGGTTCGCCCCGGTCGGGGTCGGGCAGCGGTGTCTGCGACGTCACGGGGCCGGCGGCGTCCTCGTGAAAGGGGTGCCGCCGGCCCCGCCGTCGTATGTCAGTCCAGAGGTCTGTCAGGCCGGTACCGTCTCGACCACATCCGTACCCGGACCCTCCTGGGAACCTGGCTCGGCCGGGGAGGCCTCGGTGGGCGGCTCGACCTCCGCGGGGGCGTCGGCTCCGGCGGGCGCCCGCTCGGGGGCTGTCGGCTCGGGGGCTGTCGGCTCGGGGGCCGGGGGCACCCCGTCGACGGGCTCCATCTGAGCCTCCGGGGCAGCCGGGTCCACCGCGGGGTCCGCTGCTGGAGGGGCGTCCGCGGCGGCGGGGTCAGCCCCGGGCGCAGGGGCGCCCTCGGTCGCGGTATCGGCCTCCGCGGGCTCGGTGCCGGTGTTCATTTCCCGGGCCTCAACCGGCAGGTACATGTGAACGGTGAACTGCGGCTGGTAGGCGCCCCCGCCGCCGACCCGCACGCCCGAGCCGCTCTCGCCGCTGGACACCGGGGTGCCGTCGGGCAGCGTCACGGCGGCGTGGGCGCTGTTCCATCCAATGACCACCGAGTTCGGTGCACTGCCGTAGTGGAAGCCGCGGGCCAGAAGGGCCGACTCCATGTTGCCGGTGTGGAACCTGCTGCCGAAAGCCGGCCTGCCGGAAGCCACATTGGCCACCCAGGACGCCAGCCCGGAGCAGTCGGTGCCCGCCGGTGTATCGCCACCGGGAATGTAAGGCGTACCCGAAACTTGCGAAATAAGCGACATGAGCGCTGCAAGAGCAAACATGAAAAAAACGCTAACAGCGATTGTTGAATTATCTGCAAGCCTGTGTCTGGGCTCACTTTCGATTGCTTTTGCCCAGTTGGAAAATAAAAACCGCCTTTGTTTCCGAAGGAATACGAAGCGTGATACTTCTCCGAAACAGCAAATCGACGATTTAGCAGTGAATTCGGCGCTGGCGTTGCCCGGCCGTTACCTTGGGTCGCCGTTTCGGGTCGCAGTGCCGGCACCCGTTCGGGTTTTGCCGGGGTGTCCTCCCTCACATCGCTGATCGCGATGCGGGTACCGGGCACCCAGCCCCGCACGGCGGCGCTTTCGGGCAGGATGGCCCCATGCGGGAGTACCTGAAGTTCTACATCGACGGCCGCTGGGTCGAGCCCGTCGAACTACGTGTTCTCGATGTCGAGAACCCGGCCACCGAGCGGGTGTGCGGCAGGATCGCGATCGGCGCCTCGGCCGATGTGGACCGCGCCGTCGGGGCCGCCCGGGCGGCGTTCGTCAGCTGGTCGCAGAGCAGCCGCGACGAGCGCCTGGACCTGCTGCAGGCACTGCTGGGCGAGTATCAGCGCCGGGCCGGTGATCTGGCCGAGGCAGTGACCGAGGAGATGGGGGCGCCTCCGGCTCTGGCGGCCGGTCCGCAGGTGCAGATGGGAATCGGTCATCTGCGCACCACGATCGACGTGCTCAAGAAGTTCAACTTCTCCGAGTCCCGCGGCGCGACGCTGCTGGTACGCGAACCCATCGGGGTGTGCGCGCTGATCACCCCGTGGAACTGGCCGCTCAACCAGATCGCCTGCAAGGTGTACCCGGCCCTGGCGGCCGGCTGCACGATGGTCATCAAGCCCTCGGAGATCGCTCCCTTTTCGGGGCAGATCTTCACCGAGATCGTCGAGGCCGCCGGGGTTCCCGCCGGGGTCTACAACATGGTGCACGGGGACGGACCCGGGGTCGGGGCGGCGCTGTCGAGCCACCCCGGCATCGACATGGTGTCCTTCACCGGATCGACTCGGGCCGGCGTCGATGTGGCCCGCAACGCCGCCGCGACGGTCAAGCGGGTGACCCAGGAGCTCGGCGGCAAGAGCCCCAACATCGTCCTCGACGACGACTCCCTGGCCGGCAGCGTGGCGGCCGGTGTGGCCGCGATGATGCTCAACACCGGGCAGAGCTGCAACGCTCCATCCCGCATGCTGGTTCCGGCGAGCCGAATGGCCGAAGCGGTCGAGGTCGCCAGGGCGGCCGCCGAGCGGGTGCGGGTCCGGGATCCCGCCGATGCCGCCGCGCTGGGCCCGGTCGCCTCGCGGGCCCAGTTCGACAAGGTCCAACGGCTCATCCAGGCCGGGATCGACGAGGGTGCCGAACTGGTGGCCGGCGGCACCGGGCGTCCCGATGGGATCGACACCGGTTACTACGTCCGGCCGACCGTGTTCGCCAACGTCGACAACGGCATGACGATTGCCCGCGAGGAGATCTTCGGTCCGGTGCTGTGCATCCTGGGATATGAGGATCTCGACGACGCGGTGGCGACCGGCAACGACACCGACTACGGGTTGTACGGATACGTCTCAGGCGCCGACCTCGACGAGGCCCGGGCCGTCGCACGACGGATCCGGGCCGGGACCGTCGCGATCAACCACGCCCTGGACATCAATGCCCCGTTCGGGGGGTACAAGCAGAGTGGAAACGGCCGGGAATGGGGCGAATTCGGCCTCGAGGAGTATTTGGAGACAAAGGGCATCGTGGGCTACGGGACCCCGGGCCCGGGCGACTGAGCGATGCGGGTGCTGGTCCAGCGCGTCACCTCGGCCGCGGTGCGGGTGGACGGCAGTGTCGTCGGCGCCGTGCGGCCGGATACCCAGGGCTTGCTCGCGCTGGTCGGTGTGACCCACGGGGATGACCCCGGCGTCGCCCGCCGGATGGCCGAAAAGCTCTGGCAGCTCAGGATTCTCGACAACGAGAAGTCCGCCTCCGACATCGGCGCTCCGATCCTGGTGGTGAGCCAGTTCACGCTCTATGCCAATACCGTCAAGGGCCGGCGACCGTCCTGGAATGCGGCCGCGCCGGCCGCGGTGGCCGAGCCCCTGGTCGAACGCTTCGCCGAGGCGCTGCGCGCACTGGGCGCGGTGGTCGAGACCGGGGTGTTCGGCGCGCACATGCAGGTGGAACTCGTCAACGACGGCCCGGTGACGGTGCTGCTGGAGCTGTGAGAGTCCGGTGAACTTGTTACCGTTCCGCGCCCCGGCGGGCGCCCTCGGCATGAGAAAGTGAACGCTTATGCACACGCACAATTACGTCACCTATGAGGAATTCGGTCGTCGGTTCTTCGAGGAGGCGGTGACCGAGGAGCGTGTGGCCGCGGCGTTCGCCGAGATCGCCGGGGGAGACATCCAGATGGGCCCGATGGCCCAGGGGCCGGCCGGGCTGGCGAAGGTTACCGCCAAGGTCAACATCCAACAGCCGCATGTTCGCCGCAGCCTCGGGGACACCATCACCTTCGCCGTGCGCATCCCGCTGCTCATCGAGCTCACCGTGGACCTGCGACTGGACAAACAACGCTTCGTCGTCGACGGCGATATCGCGTTGCGGGCCACCGCACGGGCCGCTGAGCCGCTGCTCATCGTCATCGACGTGGCCAAACCTCGGCCGTCGGACATCGCGGTGCACGTGACATCCAAGTCGCTGCGGGGGGAGATCGTGCGGTTGATCGGCGGGATCGACACCGAGATCAGGCGGTTCGTCGCCGCCTACGTCGCCGAGGAGATCGACAGCCCGGCCTCCCAGCAGGCCAAGATCATCGACGTCGCCAACCAGGTGGAAAGCTCGTGGGACGCTTGAGCCCGAGGTGTTGCGGCCTCAGGTGAGGTCCAGCCTCAGGTGCCCGCCCCCCGGCGCCCGGGATACGCAGACCAGCATCATCCCGGCTTCCCGTTCGGTGTCGGTGAGCAACGTGTCCCGGTGCTCGACGACGCCGTCGAGAACGCGGGTGCGGCAGGTGCCGCAGAATCCCTGCTGACATGAGTAGGGCACCGGGATCCCCTCGCGTTGCAGCGCGCCCAGCAGAGTCTCGTCGGCGGCCACGCTCACCTCGACGGACCCGACGCCGACGGTGAACGGCTCGCCGTCGATCACCGGTGCCGCCGCGAATCGCTCGAAATGCAGTTCGACATCGTCGCGGCCGATCAGCCGCTCCCGGATCGCGCTGATCATGTCGGCAGGCCCACACGCGTAAACGGTTGTCCCATCCGGACATTGGCCTAGGAGGTCATCTGCGGTGGGAACGCCCCGGACGTCGTCGGTGCGGATCTCGATGCGATCGCCGAACCGGCGCACCTCGTCGAGAAACGGAATGGAGTCCTCGCTGCGGCCGACGTAGATCATCGACCAGTCCACGCCCAGGCGCTCGGCCAGTGCCAGCATCGGCAGGATCGGGGTGATGCCGATACCGCCGGCGATGAACCGCACCCGCCGGGTGGGCGAGCCGTAGCCGGGGACACTGAACGGAAAGGCGTTGCGGGGTCCGCTGGTGGTCACTGTCGCCCCCACCGGCAGTGCGTCGTGGATCTCGATCGAGCCCCCGCCGCCGTCGGGAATGCGCCGGACCGCGATCCGGTAGCGGTCGGTGCGCCCGGGATCTCCGCACAGCGAATACTGACGCACCCGCCCGCTGGGCAGATGAACGTCCAGATGCGAACCGGGGTGCCACCCAGGCAGCCGGGCGCCGTCGGGCGCGGCCAGGGTCAGCGCCACCACGTTCTCGTCATGGGCGACCACCTCCCGGCCCATCACGGAGAGAGTCAGCGTGTGGAGATGCTCGCGGGGCGGGACCGGGCGCCGCAGCCCGGTGAGGGCCCACAAGCCGGTGACCGTGGCGTCGGCCAGGGCGAGAAGCGGGGTCGGGGCGGAGCGCAGGCGGCGCAGGTGGTCAAGTGGACCGTTCAGGCTGGGTGCCATTCAGACGTGCGCGGCGCGGGCGGCCGGTGAGCTGGCTAGATAGGCCACCGCCTGCGCCGTGGAGCCGACCTCCAGCGGTGAGTAGTCGCGGCGGAAGTAGGCCAGCGTCGTTCTGCCGAACACCTTGCGGAACTCCGGGAGCAGCCCGAGTTTCGCATCGCGCATCCGCGACCGCTCCATCCGCCACCAGCTCATCCGGGCGTCGGGATCGGTGCGGCACAAGTAGTAGGTAGCCCGCTCGAAGAACGAGTACATCAGCGTCGCGGCCATCACCATGGCCCGGATGCGGGCCGGGTAGCTGTCGTGGAAGTAGGTAGCCACGTCGTGGGCGACGCAGCGGTGCTCGACCTCCTCGGCGCCGTGCCAGCGGAACAGGTCGACCAGGGTCGGATCGGCGCCGAAGTCGTCCCATGCGGAGTTCAGCGCGAAGTCACCCAGCACGGCGGTGTAGTGCTCGATCGCCGCGATCACCCACAGGCGTTCGCACAATTGGTTGTAGCGGCGCCGGGGGTCTTCTGACGTGCTGGGCGCCAGAATCTTCGCGACGACGTAGTCGACCTGTTTGAGGATCGGCTTCGGGTCCACGCCCTGGCGCTCCATGAACTCGTGCAACGCCCGTTCATGGGTGTCGGCGTGCACCGCCTCCTGCCCGATGAAACCGCGCATGTCCTCGGCCAGGCGCTCGTCCTTGACCAGGGGCAGCGCCTCGTTGTAGGTGGCGACGAACCACCGCTCGGCGGCCGGCAGCACGACGTTGAGCAGGCTGACCATGTGGGAGGCCACCGGATGGCCGGGAATCCAGTGCAACGGGGACTGCGAGACGTCGAAACCGACCTTGCGGGCCTGGATCTGCACCGGCCCGGGATCGACCTCCTGGGCGAAACGACGTGGTCGCAACATTGGACACCTCCCGTTCGGGCCTGCCCCGAAGTCTAGCGGCCGGGCGGTCGGAAGCCGACCGTCAGCCGACCGGGGTCGGGATGACGGTGACCACGCCCGGGGCTCCCGCGGTGGGCCGGCCGCCGCCGCCGTCGCCGCTCGGGGCGCCGGGAGTCCGGGCCACCGCGGTGGGTGCCGCCGCTTCCGGCTGAGCCTCCTCGGAGCAGTCCAGCATCAGCTGCATCTTGCCGGTGCCGAGCACCTTCTGGCTGCTCACGATGCACCGTGCCTGCGGGACGTCGCTGCCCACCGAACCGCCGAATGTGGACGGGATGCCCTGGGCGCGCAGGATCGCCACGGCCTTGGCGTAGGGCTCCCCGACGACGTTGTAGATGCTGTTGGAGGCCGGATCGGCGGAGCTGACGGCCATTCCGAGCGCTGCGGCCGCCGAGACGGCCGCAGTCGCGCCGCTGAGCGCCATCATTAGCTTTTTCACGTCCACGAACCTTCCCGTACCGGTTCGAACCTAGCGCAGCGCGAGGCCACGGGCCCGTCGCAGGTGTATCGCCGGGGGAGCAGCGGATGTTTCAGCAGGGGATGTTTCAGAAATGTTCCCGGCACCGCTCCTGCTCGACGACGGCGTCAAGATCGGACAGGCGTCGCATCGAGGAGACCGCGCGGGCGGTGCGCATGTTGGCGGCCAGCAGGTCCCGGTGGCGATGAACGAAGGCCCAGTAACCGGCGGTGAACGGGCAGGCATCCTCACCCAGACGTTTGCGGGGGTCGAACGGGCAGTGCCGGCAGTGGTCGCTCATCCGGTTGATGTAGGCGCCTCCCGACGCATACGGCTTGGTGGCCACCCGGCCGCCGTCGGCGTGCTGGCTCATCCCGATCACGTTGGTCGGCATCACCCAGGCGAAGCCGTCGACGAAGGAGCTGGCGAACCAGTCCGACAGCGCGCGCGGGTGGTAGCCGCGCTGCAGGGCGTGGTTGCCCAGCACCATCAGGCGCTGGATGTGGTGGGTCCAGCCGCGGTCACGGACCCCGGCCATCGCCTGTCGCAGGCATTCGGCGCTGACCGCGTCGGGGTTCGGATCGGCCCACCACTCTGGCAGCGCGGTGTGCGCGTCGAGTTGGTTGCTGTCCAGATACTTCGGGCCGAAATGCCAGTAGAGCTGCCACATGTACTCGCGCCAGCCGAGGACCTGGCGGATGAAACCCTCCACCGCCGCCAGCGGGGCCGCGCCGCCCCGATACGCGCGCTCAGCGGCCCGCACCGCTTCCAGTGGGTGCAGGACGCCGAGGTTCAACGGCACCGACAGCAGCGAGTGCGTCATGGCCCAGTCGCCACTGAGCATGGCATCTTCGTAGCGGCCGAAGAGCGGCAGCCGGTGTTCGACGAAGTGGTTCAGCGCGGATTGGGCCTCAACCGGTGTCACCGGGAACAACCGGGGGCCGTCGACCCCGACCGTGTCGAGGGCCATCTCGTCGAGGTCGCGGCGGACGCCGGCGTCGATATCATCCTCGACCGGCACATAGGGCTGCGGGGCGTCGAGGGTGGCGCGGACCTTCGGGGGAGGTTCGCGGTTGTCGGCGTCGAAGTTCCACCGCCCCCCGGCGGGTCGGCCGTCAGCGTCCATCAAAATTCCGAAGTGCCGCCGCTGCTCTCGGTAGAAATCCTCCATCCGGAACCGCGACCGCCCTCCCGCCCACCGGGCGAACTCGGATCGCGGCAGCGCGAAGGTGGGGGTCGGCAGGACATCGGCGACCAGGCCGGTCTTTCGCAGGCGGTGCACGAACCGCTCGGCCGCGTACGAGGTGGGCTGATGGACTAGAACCGGACGGCCGTACGTGCGCAGCGCCTCGGTGTAGGTGTCGGCGCGGAGCAGACTGGCCCGCTCACCCAGATCGGCCGCGGCGTGGCGCAGCGCCGAGAGCACCAGGTGCAGTTTCTGACGGTGGAACCGCCGTCGCCGCAGCGCGGAGGTGGCTTCGACGAGGAGCACCGGCCGGTGGGCGTGCTCACCGCCGTGGACGTGCGGGCCGAGCTGGTCGGCGAACAGCCACAGCGGGATGTCCGGTTGCGGCATATCTCCGAAGTCTAGATCGGGTCGCCCGTTTCGGTTCCCCGGCCAAGAACCTCCCGACGGTCCACTACCATGCGCCTGACGGACGGATTGCCACCGGTTCGGGACGGACCGGATTCAGGAGAACTCGCGCGTGGCTGTTGTCAAAGCCAGATCACACCGACGGCGGTCGCTGGGCTTCCAGTCCAAGCTGCTGATCATGCTGCTCACCGTGAGCGCGGTGTCGGTGCTCGTCGCCGGGGCTATCGGCTACAGCTCCGGGACCAGCTCGCTGCGCGACGCCGAGTTCCAACGGCTGACCCAGCTCCGGGAGTCCCGGTACCGCGAGATGCACAACTATTTCGAGAACATCTCCGACGCCGCCACCGTTCTGACCCACTCGGCCGCCACCATCGACGCGGTAAAGGACTTCGGCGTGGCGTTCGCCGAACTGCAGAAGACCCCGCTGCCGCCCGATGCGGCCAAGTCGGTGTCGAACTACTACGAAAACATCTTCGGCCCGCGGCTCTCGGAGGGCGTTGGCACCGAAGCGGCCCCCGAACTCTACAAACCCACCTCCAACGCCCAGACCTACCTGCAAAACCTCTACACCGTGCCGGCCAACGGCGATTTCAAACGCTCGATCGCCATCGTCGACACCGATGACTCCAGCGATTGGGCCAAGTTCAACGAGAAGTATCAGCCGTTCTTCGCCGATTTCGTGGAGCGCTTCGCGTTCGAGGACGTCCTGCTGCTCGACACCAGCGGGAATATCGTCTACACCGCCTACAAGGGTGTCGACCTCGGCGCCAATGTTCTGAAGGCGCCCTACGCAACGACAGACCTGGCCGACGCGTACCGCAAGGTCGAGCGGGCCACGTCGGTCGACGAGGTGGTGTTCACCGATTACGAGTCCTACGCCCCGTCCTACGGCGCCCCCACGCCGTGGGTGGTCACTCCGATCGGCGACTCCGAAGGCATTCACGGAGCGCTGGCCCTGCAACTCTCCGCCGACGGAATCAACAAGGTCATGACCAGCGATCGAAACTGGGCGGACGAGGGACTGGGCAAGACCGGCGAAACCTACCTGGTCGGTCGCGATCACCTGATGCGCTCGATCTCGCGAGAACTCATCGAGGACCCGGAACGCTTCGTCAAGGACGTCGTGGCCAACGGGACACCCCAGAAAGTCGCCGAACGTCAGGTCGAAGTCGGCGACAGCGTGCTTTTGCAACCGGTTCGGAACGCCGGCGTCGATATGGCACTGGCCGGTGAGACCGGGGCGACCACCGACGAGAGTTACACCGGACAGGTGTCGCTGGTCGCCTCCGAACCGCTGGGCATCCCGGGCCTGGATTGGGCCCTCATCGCTCGGATCGACCGAGCTGAGGCGCTGGCACCGTTGTCGGCCTTCGCGCGCAACATCGCACTGTCCACCGCGGCGATCGTCCTCACGGTGTGCTTGCTGGCCCTGATCTTCAGCCGGATCCTGACTCGTCCGGTCAGGGCCCTGGCCGACGCGGTGCGGCGGGTCAGCAGTGGGCAAACCGGCGTGAACGTCGCGGTCAACTCCAGGGACGAGTTCGGGGAACTGGCCTCGGCGTTCAACGATATGAGCGCCAGCCTGCAGACCAAGCAGCAACTCATCGAAGAGCAGCGCAAGGAGAACGACAAGCTGCTGGCCAGCCTGATGCCCGAGACCGTGGCCGACCGCTACCGCGAGGGCGAGTCGAACATCAGCACCCAGCACCGCGACGTCTCGGTGATCTACGCCCAGTTGATCGGGTTCGACGAGTTCTCCCGCTCGATGCCGAGCGAGCAGTCGGTGTCGATGCTGAACGCCCTGGTGGAGGCATTCGATGACGCCGCCGACCGCCATGGTGTCGAGAAGGTGCGCAGCATGCAGGACAACGGCCTGCTGGCCACATGCGGTCTGGTGGTGCCGCGGGTTGACCACTCCAGTCGGACCATCGCGTTCGCCAAGGAGTTGACCGAGACGGTCCGGCGCTTTAACGAGCGGAACGGGGCGCGGCTGACGGTACGGGTGGGCATCGACAGCGGCGCGGTCACCAGCGGCCTGTTGGGGGAGCGATCGACGGTCTACGCGTTATGGGGTGAGGCCGTCGACCTGGCCCACCGGGTGCACTCCGCCACAGTGTCCGACGGGGTTTTCGTCAGCGACCGGGTTCATCGTGCAGTCGAGGGCATCTACCCGTTCAGCCGCGCCGGCACCATCACCGGCGAGCATGGCACCGAGACGGTCTGGCGGCTGGAGACCGGCGGGGGGCAGCCGCAATGAGCGCCGTCACCGGCCAGCCCTGGTTCTGGCCGGCGCTGACCGTCGTCGTCGGCCTGCCGGTGGCCCTGCTTGTCCTGCACGAGTTGCACGCCTCGCTGGTTCGCCGAGGCAGCGCCTACGCGAAACCCGTTCTGCTGTTGCGCAACTGGGTCTTCCCCATTTTTGCCGTGTATCTGCTGGTCGACCAACTGGAATACAGCGACGTCAACGCGACGTGGTCGAAGATCTCGGCCACGGTGGTCGGCTTCCTGGTGATCCTCCTGCTGCTGTCGAGCGCCAACGCGGCGCTGTTCGGGGAGGCGCGATCGGGTACCTGGCGGGACCGGTTGCCGTCCATATTCATCGACCTGGGCCAGTTCGTACTGATCATCATCGGTATCGGTCTGCTGTTGTCGTGGGTATGGGGCGCCAACATCGGCGGTCTGGTGACCGCGGTGGGTGTCACCTCGGTGGTCATCGGTCTGGCCGTGCAGGGCGCCGTCGGCCCGGTGATCGCAGGCCTGCTGCTGCTGTTCGAGCAACCGTTCAAGATCGGCGACTGGCTCGAAACCCCGACCGTGAAAGGCCGGGTGGTGGAGGTGAACTGGCGGGCGATCCACATCGACACCTTCAACGGCATCCAGGTGGTGCCCAACGCCACGCTGGCGGCCGGCTCGTTCACCAATCTGTCCCGGGCAGTCGGGCCGGCCTTCAACTCCATCGCCGTACTGAAATTCGCAGCGGCCGATCCGCCGGGGGTGGTCGCTAAGGCTTTGCTGTCGGTCGCCGATTCGCTGCCGGCCAAGCTCGCCGACCAACCCGCGAAAGTCGTCCCGCTGGGGGTGGGGCAGTACAAGGTGTACGTGCCGGTGGACTCCCCGGCCGACGATTTCTCCACTAGGACGCTCCTGCTGCATCGTGCCTGGTACGCCGCTCAGCGCGCCGGGTTGCACATTGACCGCGCGATCCTCAAGCCGACCCACGACTACGTCGAGGCCGAACTGCGCTTGGTTGGTGAACACTTCGGGCTTGACGCCGACGCGGTCGACACCATGATCGGCGGTGGCCGCCTGTTGCTGTTCGCCGAGGGTGAGATCGTCCAGTCGGTGAACAGCATCCCCAGCGCGGTAGGTTTCATCACCGAGGGCCGGGTGGGCATGTTCGTCATGGCCGATGACGGACGACAACTCGACCTCGGTGAGGTCGGGGCGGGCGATTTCCTCGGGGCGACGGCCCTGACCCGGCAGCGGATGATCACCGGGGCCGTCGCGCTGGAGGACACCAGTATCGTGGCGGTCTCGCGCAAGGCGATGGACTCCGTCGTCCAGCGGAACGCGCGCCTCGCCCGGCAGATCGGGGACTCCATCGAGATGCGCCGGCGTGCGGCGCGGGAGGCTCTGGCCGAGGCCGCGCAGGGGATGCGCTAGGGGCGCCTCGCTCGCAGGGGAAACGCCTGTAACCGGTCCAGAAAAACCTGCTGTCCCTTGAGCAGCTTGAGCCGGGCCGACCCGAGCGGCAGCCAGGCCACCTGATCCAACTCTGGGAACTCCCGGAACCGCCCGGATCCCTTCGGCCATTCCAGGGTGAAGTTGTTGCTGCGGAACCCGGACAGGTCGAGGTCGGCCCAGAGGGCGAACACCGTGACCACCTTGCCGCCGGCCTGGCGGACGGTTCCGAGTTCGAACGGTGTTCCGGCCGGAGCCGGGCACCCGAGTTCCTCAGCGAACTCCCGCCTCGCGGCCTGCCAGGGATCCTCACCCTCGGTGTACTCGCCCTTCGGGATCGACCAGGCGCCCTCGTCCCTGCCTGCCCAGAACGGCCCACCGGGATGGCCGATCAGCACCTCCGTCACATCGCCGCGGGTGCGAACCAGCAGCAGGCCCGCGCTGCGAACCGGCACCTATCCGGCTTCCGGATCGGTTGCGGTCCGCAGCGCCTCGGCCAGCGCCGCCGCGCGGCGGTCGGTGAAGACGTCCTCCAGCCACATCGGCCGGCCGTCCGGCCCGCCGAGAGGCACCCGCCAGTTCGGATACTCGTCGGTGGTGCCGGGCTGGTTTTGGGTGCGCCGCTCGCCCACCGCGTCGGTCAGCGCCAGGGCCAGCAGCCGCGACGGTGTGCGGCCGAGGTAGCGGTAGAGGGCTGTCGTGATGTCCTCTTCGTCCTCTTCATCGCCATCGCTGCCCAGCAGGCCGACCCTGCGCAACTCGGCCATCCACGCCGTCCGTTGCGCGTGGTCGTCCGCGAGTTCGTCCTCGGCCGGGCGGGTGAGCAACCCGAGCTCGTCGCGGAGTCGGACGTGTTCACCGTCGAGATACCCCGGTGTCGGGGGCAGATCGTGGGTGGTCACCGAGGACAGGCATAGTCCCCGCCAGCGATCCGCGGCCAGCGGACCGCCGTTGCCGTGGTGGTCCAACTCGAACCACAGGATCGAGGTTCCCAGCAGGCCCCGGTCGCGCAGATAGTCTCGTACCCACGGCTCTACGGTGCCGAGATCCTCACCGATCACCGCCGCGCCGGACCGGTGCGCCTCCAGCGCGACGATGCCGATCATCGCCTCGTGGTCATAGCGCACGTAGGTGCCCTTGGTCGGCGGGAGCCCCTCGGGAATCCACCACAGCCGGAACAAGCCGATGATGTGGTCGATGCGCACCCCGCCGGCGTGGCGCAGGATTGTCGAGATGAGAGCCCGGAACGGCTCGTAGCCCAACTCCTCGAGTCGATCCGGGCGCCAGGGCGGCTGGGACCAGTCCTGCCCGAGTTGGTTGAACTCATCCGGCGGGGCTCCCGCGGTGACGCCCAGCGCGAGGACGTCCTGCATCGACCAGGCATCCGCCCCGGTGGGATGAACACCGACGGCGAGGTCGTGAACGATGCCCAGCGCCATCCCGGTGCGCAGGGCCTGGGATTGCGCCTGGGCGAGCTGGTCGTCGAGTTGCCACTGCAGCCAGCAATGGAAATCCACCGCGCGCCGGTGGCGCTCGACGAACTCAGCCACCGGAGGGCCGCCCGGGTGCTGCAGTTCGGGCGGCCACCCCCGCCAGTCACCGCCGTGTTTCTCGGCCAGCGCGCACCAGGTGGCGAACCTATCCAGTGCGGCCCCCTCCCGGCGCTTGTAGGCCTGGAAGGCCAACTCCCGGCCCGCCGAACGCCGCACCCGGTAGACGCATTTGAGCGCCTTCCGCTTGGCCGCCCACGCGGCGTCGCGGTCGATGGTCTCGGATTTCCCCGACCGGGACACGATCGCGGCCCGCAGCTTGTCCACCTTGGCGCGCTTGGATACCCGGGCGAACTCCGGTATCGCCTCCACCCGCAGGTAAAGCGGACTGGCGAAGCGCCGCGAGGTCGGCAGGTAGGGCGAGGGTTCCATGGGTGTGGTGGGCGCGGCGGCATGCAGCGGGTTGACCAGAGCGAAGTCCGCGCGATGCTGCGCGCCCGCCCACACGGCCAAATCGGTGAGGTCTGTCAGATCGCCGATACCCCACGAGCCTTCCGACCGGACGCTGTAGATCTGGGCAGCCAGTCCCCAGGCCTGCCGGTTGCCCAGCCGGTCCGGCAGGCCCAGCCAGGCCGGCGTGACGATCAGCCGGGTGTCGAACTCCGTGGTCCCCGACCGCAGGTGCACCCGGTGATACCCCAGCGGGAGGTCAGCCGGCAGCACGAAGGTGGCCTCACCGACGAGACGGCCGTCCAGATCGAACGGAGGGGTGAAATTGTCGGCCTGCCGGATCCCGCCGCGTATGGTGCCATCCTCCAGCCGCACCCACACCTCCGCGGGAGCTCCGTGGATGACATGCACCCAGAAGCTCGCCTCGACTCCGGAGCGGGTGACGATCACCGGCGCCAGGGCGCGCGACCAATAGCGGCGATCGTGCTCCAGAAGCGCTGCCGCACAGTCCTCTTCGCTGCTCGCGTGCACTCCGAGCGCGGCCAGAGCCGCGATCACCGTCTCGTCGTCGACGGCCACCGGGTTGCCGACCCAGTCATGGAACGTGGTGGCCACTCCGAAGCGATGGGCGAGCGCGGCCAGGGACGGATCGGTCATAGCCGTCATCTTGCTCTGTCACCCGCGGAGGCGGGGTCTATCGGCATGACGCGCTCAGCTCAGCCTGCCGAGTCGGACAACTCGATCGTCAGCACACCGCCGATGATCAACGCGATACCGGCCGTCATCATCGGCGTCAGCGGTTCGGCGAACAACACCCGGGCGATCACCGCGACGAGGGCTACCCCGCATGCGGACCAGACGCCGTAGGCGATGCCGACCGGCATGCCCAGCGACAGCGTCAGTGACAGCAGCACGAAAGAGATCAGGTAGCCCACGACCACCGGTGCGATCCACACTCGTTTCCGGAAGCCGTCGGAGGCGCGCAAGGCGAGGGTCGCGAACACCTCGATGACGATGGCGCCGGCGAGCGTCAGCCACATCACGTCTCGACTCTTTTCCTCGGATGTGAGCCGAATTCGACGAGCAGAACCCCGGCGATGATCAACGCGATGCCCGTCACGATGGGCCTGGTAAAGGGATCGCCGAAGATCACCGAGGCGAGCACCGCGGTCACGGCGGTGCCCAACGCGCCCCAGATGCCGTAGGCGACGCCAACCGGCATGCCTGCTCGCAGCACCATGGTCAGGAGGACGAACGAGGCCACGTAACCAACGAGGACCAGCACCAGCCAGCCTCGGTGGTCCTGAAACGCCCGCAAGGACAGCGTGCCGGTCACCTCGGTGCCGATCGCGCCGAGCAACAGCGCCCATCTCCGCATGGGTGAGGACGATATCGCCGGACTAAACTCGCGGAGGTGTCAGTGGACCGACTCGCCGAGGTGCTGTCAGTGCTGCCCGCACCGATGCGCGACCCGGTGCTGTTCGCCATACCGTTCTTCCTGCTGCTGCTCACCATCGAGTGGACCGCGGCGCGCAAGCTCGAGCACCTCGACGCCTCGGCCGCCGACACCCCGGCCGCCGATGCCGACGCCGAGTCGGGCCGGCCGGCCCGGGGTGCCTATCTGAGCCGCGACGCTCGGGCGTCGATCTCGATGGGCCTGGTATCGGTGGCCACGATGGGCGCTTGGAAGTTCCTGGGCCTGCTGGGCTATGCGGCGCTCTACGCGTACGTCGCGCCCTGGCACCTGTCGCCACGGGATTGGTCTACCTGGGTGATCGCATTGGTCGGCGTGGACGTGCTGTTCTACGCCTACCATCGGATCGCCCACCGGGTCCGGCTGATCTGGGCCACCCATCAGGCACACCACTCCAGCCGTTACTTCAATTTCGCCACCGCATTGCGGCAGAAGTGGAACAACAGCGGCGAAATCATCATGTGGATGCCGTTGCCACTGCTGGGAGTTCCGCCCTGGATGGTGTTCACCAGCTTCTCGATCAGCCTGGTCTACCAGTTCTGGATCCACACCGAGCGGATCGGCACCCTTTGGCGGCCTTTCGAATTCGTCTTCAACACCCCCTCCCACCACCGGGTTCATCACGGGATGGACCCGGAGTACCTGGACAAGAACTTCGGCGGCATCCTGATCATCTGGGACCGGCTGTTCGGAAGTTTCCAGCCGGAGACGTTCCGGCCGCACTACGGTCTGACGAAGCCGGTGCACACGTTCAACATCTGGACCCTTGAGACCCGCGAGTACGTCGCCATCGCTCGTGACGTGCGATCGGCGTGTCGCTGGCGGGACAAGCTGGGATACATCTTCGGTCCGCCGGGCTGGGAGCCGACCCGGGCCGGGGCTAGGACGCCGGTCGGAGCGGAAGGTTAACTGCATGGACGTCAAGGAAACCCTGTTGCCCGGCGTCGGGCTGCGCTACGAGTTCGAGAACTCCGACGGTGACCGCGTCGGGGTGGTGGCGCACCGAGGTGGCGACTTCGAGGTCTTCCTGTGCAACTCTTCGGACCCCGACACCGCCAAACGGGTGTTCCGGCTCAAGGACCGCGAGGCCGAGGCGCTGGCCCAGATCCTGGGCGCACCCAGAATCGTGGAGAGCTACGCCGACCTGACCAAAGAGGTGCCCGGATTGAGTGCCGGTCAGGTCGCTATTCGGGAGGGCTCCCGCTATGCGGGCCGTCTTCTCGGGGACACCAAGGCGCGTACCCGAACCGGCGCCTCCATCGTGGCAATCGTTCGCGACGAGCAGGTGCTGGCCTCGCCCGGTCCGGACGAGGAATTGCGCCCCCATGACGTGCTCGTCGTGATCGGCACCGCGGACGGGATCGCCGCCGTCCGCCACCTGGTCGACCGGAGCTGACCCGTTGGCCATTTCGGCGCCGCTGCTCCTCGAGCTCGGTGCCATCCTGGTCGCGCTCACCATCCTCGGTTCGGCGGCAAGGCGATTCGGGCTCTCGCCCATCCCGCTCTATCTGCTGACCGGCCTGTTCCTCGGAACCGGCGGGCTCGCCCCGGTTCCGGCCGCCGCCGACTTCGTCGGAACCGGCGCCTCGATCGGGGTGGTCCTGCTGTTGCTGACCCTCGGCCTGGAGTTCTCGATCGGGGAGTTCTCCGAATCGCTGCGCCGGCATCTGCCGTCGGCGGGAGTTGACCTGCTGCTCAACTCGATCCCGGGCGCCGTCGCGGGTTGGCTGCTCGGTCTCGACGTCGTCGGGATAGTCGCAATGGCAGGCATCACCTACATTTCCTCCTCAGGTGTTATCGCCCGGTTGCTGAGCGACCTGGACCGGCTCGGAAACCGGGAGACCCCGGCGGTGCTGTCGGTGCTGGTGCTCGAGGACTTCGCCATGGCCGCCTACCTGCCGGTGCTGACGGTGCTGGCGTCCGGGGGCACGGTCTTTCAAGCGCTGATCTGGACGGCGGTGGCACTCGGGGCGCTCGGGTTGGCATTCCTGGTGTCCTTGCGCTGGGGTCACCACGTCGGGCGGGTGTTGGGACACCCGGAGGACGAGCAGTTGCTGCTGCGGATCCTCGGCCTGACCCTGATCACCGCCGCAGTCGCCGAACATCTGCACGCCTCGGCGGCCGTTGGAGCGTTCCTGGTCGGGTTGACCCTCACCGGGCCGACCGCTGACCGGGCCCGAACCGTGCTCAGCCCGCTGCGTGATCTGTTCGCGGCAGTGTTCTTCGTGGCCATCGGACTCACCGTGAATCCCGCCGATCTGCTCCCCATGCTGCCGTTCGCGCTGGCGTTGGCAGCGATCACCGCCGTCACCAAGGTGATCACCGGCGCCTACGCGGCCCGGCGCGAGGGCGCGGCCCGGCGTGGTCAACGCAGGGCGGGCACCGCGCTCATCGCGCGCGGGGAATTCTCGCTGGTGATCATTGGTCTGGCCGGAACCAGCGTGCAGGCACTGAGTGCGGTCGCGACCCCTTACGTCTTCATCCTGGCGATCGTCGGACCGATACTGACTCGCTTTGCCAAGTAGTCGCGTCCGGCCCGTGGCACTATTCCCGATATGCGGACCGTTTTCGACCGTGAGGTCGACCAGCGTCTGATCACCACCGCCCTCGCGCCTGCGGTCTTCGGATCGGTGTGGCTTGATCCCGAGGTCGTGGGCGAGGTGCCGGAGTATCCGCGTCTGGCCGGTGAGGTGGCGTGTGACCTTGTGGTCGTCGGCGGCGGGTACACCGGGTTGTGGACGGCATTGCACGCCGCCGAACGCAATCCCGGCGCGCGCATCGTGCTCGTCGAGGCCGAGCGGATCGGATGGGCGGCCTCGGGTCGCAACGGCGGCTTCGTCGATGCCAGCCTGACCCACGGCGCTGAGAACGGAAAATCCCGCTGGCCAGGGGAATTCGATGAGCTTGAGCGCCTCGGAGCGGCCAACCTTGACGGCATGCAGGCCGATATCGAGGCCTACGGCATGCAGGTCGACTGGGAGCGCACCGGCATGCTCAGCGTCGCGACCGAACCCCACCAGGTGGGGTGGTTACGCGACGCGGCGCGGCAGGACGGGGGAGTGTTCCTCGATGAGTCGGCGGTGCGGGCCCAGGTCAACTCGCCGACCTACCTCGGCGGCCTGTTCGCGCCGGACACCTGCGCGATCGTCCAGCCGGCGCGGTTGGTCTTCGAGCTGGCGCGCGCCTGCACCGAACAGGGTGTGCGGATCTTCGAGCACACCGCGGCGCTGAGCATCGCGAGGGATTCCGGCGCCGTGCGTGTCGCGACCGCGTCGGGAACCGTCACCGCCGAGCGTGCTGTGCTGGCCACCAACGTCTTTCCCAGTCTGCTGCGGCGCAACCGGCCGTTCACCGTTCCGGTCTACGACTATGTTCTGGCGACCGAACCGCTGAGCGCGGAGCAGTTGGACAGCATCGGATGGCGCGCGCGCCAGGGCATCAGCGATTCCGGTAACCAGTTCCACTATTACCGGCTCTCGGCCGACAACCGGATTCTCTGGGGTGGCTACGACGCGATGTACTACTACGGTCGTCGGGTCGACCCGCGCTACGAGGACCGGCCGGAGTCGTTCCGGCGGATCGCCGCGCATTTCTTCATCACCTTCCCGCAGCTCGCGGAGGTCCGGTTCAGCCACCGGTGGGCCGGTGCGATCGACACCAACACCCGTTTCTGCGCGCACTGGGGGCTGGCCGGCCGGGGACGGATCGCTTACGTCAACGGGTTCACCGGCCTCGGCGTGGGCGCCGCCCGCTTTGCGGCCGACGTCTGCCTGGATCTGCTCGACGGCCGGCCCACCGAGCGCACCCAACTGCGGATGGTCCGCCGTCGCCCGCTGCCGTTTCCGCCCGAACCGCTGGCCAGTATCGGGATCCAAACCACGCGATGGGCACTGGACCGCGCCGACCACAACGCGGGACGGCGCAACCTGTTTCTGCGGACCCTGGACCGGCTGGGGCTGGGGTTCGACTCCTGACCATCGTTGTTTGCCACCCGCCCCCGGCGGCGGCGGATTTTCCAGTAGGCTCGGCGTCGCCCGCCCGAGTAGGAGGGCGGCTTAGAGGAGGTAAATCAGTAGTGGGAGACACACTCACCGCAGGACAGAAGCTGGGTCGGGGCGATTCGCTCACATCCAACAACGGGGCGTACACCCTGACTCTGCAGGAGGACGGCAACCTGGTCCTGGCGGTGCGCGGGGAGGCCGTGTGGGCCACCGGTACCAACGGGCAGGGCGTGGACCGTGCCGAGGTGCAGAAGGACGGCAACTTCGTGCTGTACGCGGGTGACAAGCCGCTGTGGCACAGCGACACCAAGGGCAAGAAGGACGTCAAGCTGGTCATCCAGGACGACCGCAATGTCGTGCTGTACGCGGCCGACGGCGCGGCCTGGTCCTCGCGAACCGAGACCGACGCCCCCCCGCCGCCCGTCGAGGTCGTCGAGGTCGAGGTCGCTCCGGTGGCCAACGAGGTTCCGGCTCCCGAGCCGCGCACCCACACCGTGGTGGCCGGCGACACCCTGTTCAACATCGCCAAGCAGTATCTGGGCGACGGCAACCGCTACATGGAACTCGCGGCGGCCAACAACATCCCCAACCCCGATCACATCGAGGTCGGCCAGGTCATTACCATCCCCTGACCCGAAATTCGGGGAGGATCGCCGCAGCGGCGCAGATTCGCGATAAAGAGTCGGTAACGATCGGCCATCGAGGCCGATACATAATCGACACGCTATTGCGATCCGCGTCGTTGACGGGTCGCCGACAGATCGAGGTGTATGGTGGCCCGTTTTCCGCGATCCCTTGTCCTCGCTGTGGCGGCCGGTGCTGCGCTCATCGCTGTGGCGCCGGCCGCCACGGCAGACCAGGGCGTTCAAGTTTTTCCCGGGATGGAGATCCGTCAGGGCGTCACGGTCTGCACCCTGGGCTTCGTCGATCCAGTCGCCCGGATCGCGTTCTCCGCAGGCCACTGCCGCAGCGCCGAGGCGGTCACCGATCGCAACGGCCGGTTCATCGGCACGGTCGCCATCGCTCGCGATAACACACCCAACGGCACCGTCGTGCGAACCGACCAGGTGATCTCGGACTACGAAACCATCACCCTGGCCCCCGAGGTTCTGGTCAGCACCGTTCTGCCCGGTGGCCGGCAGCTGGTCGTGAACCCGGCTGTGCAAGTCGGCCAGGGCCAGCCGATCTGTCACTTCGGTGTGGTGACCGGGGAGAGTTGCGGCACCGTCGAGCGGGTCAACAACGGCTGGTTCACCATGGCCAATGGCGTCGTCAGTGGAAAGGGCGACTCAGGCGGTCCGGTGTACATGCCGGCTGAGGACGGCACGGCCGTGCTGGTGGGACTGTTCAACAGCACTTGGGGCAACCTGCCCGCGGCGGTGTCCTGGAGGGCCACCCGGCAGCAGGTGAGCGAGGACGGCGGCGCTCCCGGTGCCGTGCTCAACGTCGCGGCCACCGCAGAGGCATCAGCAAACTAGAACACGTTCTAGCCACGGGGGTTCGCCGCCGATATTCTCGGGGAGATGAGCGGACTGGAACTTCCCGCAACCCTCGACGCTGCCGAGGTGTCCGACTGGTCCGACGACGCCGACGTCGTGGTGATCGGATTCGGGATCGCCGGCGGGTGCGCGGCGGTTAGCGCGGCCGCCGCCGGCGCCCGGGTTCTCGTGCTCGAAAGATCCGCCGCGGCTGGCGGAACGACCTCATTGGCCGGTGGCCACTTTTATCTCGGCGGGGGTACCGCGGTGCAGCAGGCCACCGGGCATCCCGACAGCGCCGAGCAGATGTACGCCTACCTGGTGGCGATGTCGCGGGAACCCGAGTACGACAAGATCCGCGCCTACTGCGAAGGCAGTGTCGAGCATTTCAACTGGCTCGAGGATCTCGGTGTCCATTTCGAGCGCAGCTATTACCCGGAGAAGGCGGTGATTCAGCCCGGCACCGAGGGGCTGATGTACACCGGCAACGAAAAGGTTTGGCCCTTCAAGGATTTGGCCGTTCCCGCGCCGCGCGGTCACAAGGTCCCAGTGCAGGGTGACACCGGAGGCGCGGCCATGGTCATAGACCTGCTGCTGCGGCGCGCCGCCGACCTCGGTGTCCGGATCCACTACGAGACCGGTGCGACCAACCTGGTGATCAGCGACCCGGGGACCTCCGACGCGGCGCTGGCGGGCGTGCGCTGGCGGCGTTTCGGCGAGACCGGCACGGTGCGGGCGAAGGCCGTCGTCATCGCAGCGGGCGGATTCGTGATGAACGCGGACATGGTCGCCAGGTATACCCCCCAACTCGCCGAGAAGCTGTTCGTGCTCGGCAACAGCTACGACGACGGCCTCGGGATCAGGCTGGGGATGTCGGTCGGCGCAGCCGCCAAGCATATGGGCCAGGCCTTCATCACCGCACCGGTCTACCCGCCGGCGATCTTGCTGACCGGGATCATCGTCAACAAGCGCGGCGAGCGCTTCGTCGCCGAGGACTCCTACCACTCCCGAACGTCCGGCTTCGTGATGGATCAACCGGACCGGGCCGCCTTCCTGATCGTCGACGAGCGGCACCTCCAGCGCCCGGAGTTCCCACTGATCAAGTTCATCGACGGATGGGAGACGGTCGAGGAGATGGAGTCCGCCCTGGGCTTGCCGGCGGGCAATCTGCGGGCCACGCTGGACCGCTACAACCGGCACGCGGCCCTGGGGCGGGATCCGGACTTCCACAAGCAACCGGAATTCCTTGCGCCCCAGGACACGGGGCCCTGGGCCGCATTCGATCTGTCGCTGGGCAAGGCGATGTACTCGGGGTTCACCGTCGGGGGCCTGGCCACCGACGTCGACGGGCGGGTGCTTCGGCAGGACGCGACCGCCATCCCCGGGCTCTACGCGGCTGGGGCGTGCTCGTCGACCCTCGCCCAAGACGGCAAGGGGTACTCGAGTGGGACGCAGTTGGGCTCGGGGTCGTTCTTCGGCCGCCGCGCGGGCACGCACGCGGCGACGTGCCTGGGCCGGGTCTGAGCGTCGGGCCTCACACCCCGGCCGGCTCGGGGCGGCGGTCCAATTTCCATCGACCGTCGCCGATCAGCCGCAGGTGATGCCGGTGGTGCTGTTCGACCGTCCCGCGGTGGGTCACCGACACGATGATGCTCTCCGGCAGCCGGGACCGCAGCAGCCGATAGATGGCGTACTCCTGTCCCTCGTCGATCGCGGCGGTGGACTCGTCGAGGAAGATCACCTTCGGCTTCTGCAACAGCACGCGGGCGAAGGCGATACGTTGCTGCTCGCCCGGGGAGAGCACCTTGGCCCAGTCCTGATCCTCGTCGAGGCGGCCGCCCAGGTGCCCCAGTGTGACCGCGTCGAGCGCGGCGACGAGGTCACCGTCGGGGATGGCCGACTCGGTTCGCGGATAGGACAGCACCGCTCGCAGGTCGCCGAGCGGCAGGTAGGGCGTCTGGGACAGGAACATCGCCTCGCCGTCCCCGTCGGGTCGGCTCATGCTTCCGCTGGCGTAGGGCCAGAGCCGGGCGATGCTGCGCAGCAGGCTGGTTCGGCCGCACCCGGAGGGCCCGGTGATCACCAGGGAGTCCCCGGGCTCCAATCGCAGGTTCAGCCCGGCGAGCAGCGTCTTGCCCGCGGGATTGCGAATCTCGATGTCGCGCAGCTCGATTGCGCCGTCGGTGCTGGGCTCGGCGGTGAGACGGGGCAGGGCGCGGGCCTGCTCGTCGGCCTCGACGAGGCCGACGAGACGGATGATCGTGGCCCGGTAGGCGGCGAAATAGTCATAGACCGCCCGGAAGAACGACAGCGAGTCGTGGACGCTGTTGAAGGCGCTGGCCGACTGCGTGACGTCCCCGAAGGTGATGCTTCCGGAGAACAACCTCTGCGCCTGCACCACCAGGGGCAGCGGGTTGATGGCCTGGGTGATGGACTGGTTCCAGCCCAGCAGCGCCAGGGTCCGCACCACATAGCCGCGATAGTTGGCGATAACCGCGCTGAAACGTTTGCCCAGTACCGACTTCTCGGCGGCCTCACCGCGATAGAAGCTGATCGACTCCGCGGCGTCACGCATCCGGACCAGTGCGTAGCGGAACGCGGCGTTGGTCAGTTCGTTGCGGAAGCTGAACCGGATCAGCGGGCGGCCGATCCAGAACGCGATCACCGTCGTGGCGAACACATAGACCAGTGCGATCCAGAACAGCGCGTGATCCAGTGTCACATCGAAGAACGTCAGGGGCCCGGACAGGTTCCACAGGATCGGGGTGAAGGCCACCACCGACACCATGGCGTTGATGGCGCCGAACAACAGTGTCGTGGTGGTGCCGACGGTCGGGGTGTTCGGACCGGTCCCGGTGCACGCGGTGAAGGCGTCGATGTCGAGTTGGATGCGCTGGTCGGGGTTGTCGACCGGGTTGTCGATGAACCGCCCGCGGTAGAAGGATTCGCCATCGAGCCAGTCCCCGGTGAGTCGGTCGGTCAGCCAGACCCGCCAGCGGATGATGAAGTTCTGGGTGAGATAGATGTCGATCAACTGACGGCTCACATAGAGCGCTGCGATGAGCACGAAGGTCAGGATCGCCGTCCAGAATCCCCGCACACCGGAGTCGCGGACCGCGTCGTTGCCGGCCCCGGCGCCCTCGAAGGCCACCTGCAGCGAGGAGTAGAGGTCATTGACGAAGTAGCTGAGCAGCACCTCCAGCCGCACCGCGATCAGGGTGGAGAACAGCAGCACGCCCAGCCACAACCACACCCCGATACTCGTGCGGCCCCGGAAGTAGCCGCCGCTGACCCGCCAGAACTGGCGACCCCAGCTCGTGTAGCGGGCCAGCAACACCAGTACGACCACCGTTGCCGCCGCCGTGATCAGCCAGGCCTTGCCCGCCCACAGCAGCGAGGTCGGAAGTTCGTTCGCCCAGTCCAGCGAGGGCGCGTACATCTCCACGGGGCCCAGTTTTTCAGCTGGCCGGCGACAGGCGGGGCGATTGGTGGATGTCCGCGCACCTCGCCGGCCGGGGCGTTACACCGGAGCTCCGGCAGCCCGTCCTAACCGCCACGCACCTTCGCCGAGCAGTTCCAGCTCCTGCTCGTGATAGCGGTTGACGGTCGGCCGGTGGCTCACACTGACCAGGATGGTGCGGGGCAATTCGGTGCGCACCAGGTCATAGACCGCGAATTCCAGCCCCTCGTCGAGCGCGGAGGTTGCTTCGTCGAGGAACACCACCTTTGGTCTGGTGAGCATGATCCGGGCGAAGGCCACCCGCTGCTGTTCGCCGGGGGAGAGCACCTTGGCCCAGTCCTCCTCCTCGTTCAGCCGGGGGATCAGGTGTGACAGGGCCACCTTGGCCAGCACCGTCTGAAGGTCGCGGTCGGCGATCTCGCCGGCGTGGGCCGGATAGGACAGCACGGTGCGCAGGTCGCCCAGCGGGACGTAGGGCATCTGGGACAGAAACATGGTCTCGTGCCCTTCCAGTGGACGCCGGACGAGGCCGGTGGTGTAGGGCCACATCTGAGCCAGGCTGCGCAGCAGCGAGGTTTTGCCGGTTCCGGAGCGGCCCGTCACGACCATGGTGTCGCCGGGTTCCAGCCGCAGGTCCAGGGGGTCAACCAGCTGGCTGCCGCCGGGGGTGCGGACCTCGACTCGGCGCAACTCCAATGAGCCGTCGTGGCTGGCAGTGGTCTCCAGGCTGGGCATTTCCCCGGCGATGCGATTGGCTTCGACGAGTCCGTGCAGACGGATGATCGAGGCCCGGTAGCCGGCGAACTGGTCGTAGGCGTTGCGGAAGAACGACAGCGCGTCGCTGATATTGGAGAAGGCGCTCGCGGACTGGGTGACGTCGCCGAAGTCCATTTTGCCGCTGAAAAGGTTGGGCGCCTGCACGACCAGCGGCAGCGGTGTGATGATCTGGCTCATCGCCAGGTTCCAGCCGGTGAACTCCAGGGTGCGGCGCACGTATCGTCGGTAGTTGCTGATGATGTTGTCGAACCTGGTCCGCAGCAGCCCGCGTTCGGTGTCCTCGCCCCGGTAGAAACCCACCGCCTCGGCGGAGTCGCGAAGCCGGATCAGCCCGTAGCGGAACGCCGCGTTGGTCAACTCGTTGCGGAAGTTCAGCCGGATCAGCGGGCGGCCGATCCAGAACGCCACCACGGTGGCGAAGAACACGTAGACGAATGCCACCCAGAACAGAGCCTTGGGAAGGGTCAGGCCGAACAGCGATACATCGAAGGACAAGTTCCACAGGATCGGGGTGAAGGCGATCACCGTCGACACCGAGTCGATCGCGCCGAACAGCAGCACCGACCCGGTTCCGATCGTCGGGGAGTTTGGGGATGAGCCGACCCCGGTGGTGAAGATATCGACGTCCTGCTGGATGCGCTGGTCGGGGTTGTCGGTGTGGGCGTTGGTGAATCGGCCGCGGTAGTAGGCGCGGTCGCCGAGCCAGTCCGCGGTGAGCCGGTAGGTCAGCCAGGTCCGCCAGCGGATGATGAATCGCTGGGTCAGGTAGATGTCCGCCATCACCTGGCTGATGTAGATGGTCGCCAGGATGGCGAAGATGATCAGCGAGTTCCAGAAGCCGCGGATGGCGTCCGCGCGCATGGCGTTCTCTTTGGCGCTGGTGGCCTCGAAGGCGACCTGCAGCGAGGTGTACAGGTCGTTGCTGAAGAAGCTGATCAGCACGTTGATCCGCACCGAGATCATTACCGAGAGCAACAGCACGCCCAGCCAGATCCACACCTTGATCGATGATCGGCCCCTGAAGTAATCGCCGGTGATCTGCCAGTATTGGCGGCCCCACACGGTGAAGCGGGCCATCAGGAACAGAGCGATCAGCGTCAGGGGGGCGGCGATCGCCCACGCCTTGAGAACCCACATCAGCGACGGGAGGAGTTCATGGCCCCAGTCCATCGACGGTTTATACGGCTCCAACGCGCTCTCCCTTCCCGCGGCGGGAACTCTCCGGCGAAAGCTACCTCAGCATCGGGGCGCGGAGGTTAACGCGGCGCTGGTTAGGCTCAGCAGATGGGGACCGACGCCGATGCCGCCGACACCGTTCATGCCGGCCGGCTGATCGCCCGGCGGCTGCGGGCCAGCGGCATCGACACCGTGTTCACTCTGTCCGGCGGGCATCTGTTCTCCATTTACGACGGCTGCCGCAGCGAGGGCATCCGGCTGATCGACACCCGCCACGAGCAGACCGCGGCCTTCGCCGCCGAGGGCTGGTCGAAGGTCACCCGGATTCCCGGCGTGGTGGCGCTGACGGCCGGCCCCGGAGTCACCAACGGGATGAGCGCGATGGCCGCGGCGAGCCAGAACCAGTCCCCGCTGGTCGTGCTCGGCGGGCGGGCACCTGCGCTGCGGTGGGGCATGGGCTCGCTGCAGGAGATCGACCACGTACCGTTCGTGACCCCGCTGGCCCGCTACGCCGCCACCGCACAATCCGCCGCGGCGGTGGGCGACCGGGTCGACGACGCCCTGCGCGCAGCCGTGGGTGCGCCGTCGGGGGTCGCCTTCGTCGACTTCCCGATGGACCACGTGTTCGGCGAGGCCGTCGACCACGGCCGACCGGGTGCGCTGATGGAACTTCCGGCCGCCCCCCAGGCCGACCCCGACCTGCTGGACCGCGCGGTGGCACTGCTCTCGGCAGCTCAGCGTCCGGTCATCATGGCCGGAACCAACGTGTGGTGGGGGCACGCCGAACACGAGCTGCTGCGTCTGGCCGAGCGGCTGCGAATTCCGGTCCTGGCCAACGGAATGGCCCGGGGAATCGTCGGAGCCGACCGCGACCTGGCGTTCTCGTGGGCACGTTCGGCGGCGTTGTCCCAGGCCGACGTGGCGCTGGTGATCGGCGTGCCGATGGACTTCCGGCTCGGATTCGGCGGCGTGTTCGGCGCGAACACCCAGCTGATCGTGGCCGACCGCTGTGAACCAGACCGCGAGCACCCCCGGGCGGTGGCGGCCGGCCTGTACGGCGACCTCCCGGCCACCCTGACCGCGCTTGCCTCGGCCGTTCCGAACCACCACGAGGAGTGGATCGGCGCGCTACGCACCGTGGAAACCGAGGCCCGGGCCGCCGAAGTCGCCGAACTGGCCGACGACCGCACCCCGCTGCACCCGATGCGGGTCTATGCCGAACTGATGCCGTTGCTGGACCACGACGCCATCATCGTCATCGACGCCGGGGATTTCGGTTCCTACGCGGGCCGGGTCATCGACAGCTACACCCCCGGGTCGTGGCTGGACAGCGGGCCGTTCGGCTGCCTGGGGTCGGGTCCCGGCTACGCACTGGCGGCCAAGCTGGCCCGCCCGGACCGCCAGGTGGTGCTGCTGCAGGGCGACGGGGCGTTCGGGTTCTCCGGGATGGAGTGGGACACCCTGGTGCGCCACGGTGTGCACGTGGTTTCAGTGGTGGGCAACAACGGCATCTGGGGGCTGGAGAAGCACCCGATGGAGATGGTCTACGGCTACTCGGTGGTGGCCGATCTGCGCCCCGGGACCCGCTATGACGACGTGGTCCGAGCCCTCGGCGGTCATGGCGAACTCGTCAGCACCCCGGCCGAACTGCAGCCGGCGCTGCGCCGCGCCTTCGACAGCGGCCTGCCGGCCGTGGTCAACGCCCTGACCGATCCCGGCGTCGCCTACCCGCGACGCTCGAACCTGGCCTGAATCTGATCGGCGTTAGTCGCCGGTACCGTTGACGCCGTGGCGAAGACTACGAAGAGTTCCCGGAGCGCCGCCTCCGGCCAGGGCCGGATCAGCCGCGGTTTCTGGCGGATGCTCGGCGCGAGCACCGAGAAGGTCAAGGCCCAGTCGATGGCCGAGGTCGAGGCCTCGGCCGCCTTCGACGCCAAGGCCAAGGACCTCGACGACGAGCAACTGGCGAAGGCCGCCCGCCTGCTGAACCTGGAGGAACTGGCCGTTTCGGCCGATATGCCGCAGTTCCTGGCCATCGCCCGGGAGGCCGCCGAGCGCACCACCGGGCTGCGGCCGTTCGACGTGCAGCTGCTCGGGGCGCTGCGGATGCTGGCCGGGGACGTCATCGAGATGGCTACCGGCGAGGGCAAGACGCTGTCCGGGGCGATCGCCGCGGCCGGGTACGCGCTGGCCGGGCGCAACGTGCATGTGGTGACGATCAACGATTACCTGGCCCGGCGCGATGCCGAGTGGATGGGGCCGCTCATCGAGGCGATGGGCCTGACGGTCGGCTGGATCACCGGGGAATCCAGCCGCGAGGAACGCAAGGCCGCCTACCAATGCGACGTGACCTACGCGTCGGTCAACGAAATCGGCTTCGATGTGCTGCGGGATCAGCTGGTCACCGATGTGGCGGACCTGGTCTCGCCCAATCCCGAAGTGGCGCTGATCGACGAGGCCGACTCGGTGCTGGTGGATGAGGCCCTGGTTCCGCTGGTGCTGGCGGGCACCACGCACCGGGAGACTCCCAAACTGGAGATCGTGCGCCTCGTCGGCGAGCTCAACCCCGGTGAGGACTACGCGACCGACGCCGACAGCCGCAACGTGCATCTGACCGAAAGCGGCGCGCAGAAACTGGAAAAGGCGCTCGGTGGTATCGACCTGTACGCAGAGGAGCATGTCGGCACCACCCTGACCGAGGTCAACGTGGCGTTGCACGCCCACGTCCTGCTGCAGCGCGATGTGCACTACATCGTCCGCGACGGCGCAGTGCAGCTGATCAACGCCTCCCGTGGCCGCATCGCGGCGCTGCAGCGCTGGCCGGACGGCCTGCAGGCCGCCGTCGAGGTCAAGGAGGGCATCGAGACCACCGAGACCGGTGAGGTCCTCGACACCATCACGGTGCAGGCCCTGATCAACCGGTATCCCACCGTGTGCGGGATGACCGGCACCGCGCTGGCCGCCGGCGAGCAGCTACGGCAGTTCTACAAGCTCGGTGTTTCGCCGATCCCGCCGAACAAGCCCAATGTCCGCGAGGACGAGCCCGACCGGGTGTACGTCACCGCCGCGGCCAAGAACGACGGCATCGTCGACCACATCATCGAGGTGCACGCCACCGGTCAGCCGATCCTGGTCGGCACCCAGGACGTCGCCGAATCCGAGGACCTCCATTCCCGGCTACTGCGCCGCGGGGTGCCTGCGGTGGTGCTCAACGCCAAGAACGACGAGGAGGAGGCCCGGGTCATCGCCGAGGCCGGCAAACTCGGGGCGGTCACAGTGTCGACTCAGATGGCCGGCCGGGGCACCGACATCAGGCTCGGCGGCTCGGCGGCCGCCGACGACTCCGAGGACAAGAAGAGCGTCGCCGAGCTGGGCGGGCTGCATGTGATCGGAACCGGTCGGCACCCCACCGAGCGGCTGGACAACCAGTTGCGCGGCCGCACCGGTCGCCAGGGTGATCCGGGCTCGTCGGTGTTCTTCTCCAGCTGGGAGGACGACGTCGTCACCGCCCACCTGGA
Source organism: Mycolicibacterium sp. (assembly GCA_020637165.1). GTDB lineage: Bacteria > Actinomycetota > Actinomycetes > Mycobacteriales > Mycobacteriaceae > Mycobacterium. The sequence continues at coordinate 150,630 of JACJWN010000003.1, forward strand.
CCCGACCAAGCTGCCGACCGAATGCGATGAGACCGGACGGGTCACCAGCCCCAAGGCCACCGCCCTGCTCGACCACGCCCAGCGGGTGGCCGAGGGGCGTCTGCTCGACGTACACGCCAACACCTGGCGGTACAACCAGCTGATCGCCCAGCAGCGCACGATCATCGTCGAGCGCCGCAACACCCTGTTGAGCACCGCGACCGCCCGCGAGGAACTCCAGGAGCTTTCCCCGGAGCGCTACGACGAGCTGACCGAGGCCCTGGGCGAGGACGCCGAGGAGAACATGGAGCGTATCTGTCGCAACATCATGCTCTATCACCTCGACCGCGGCTGGGCCGACCACCTGGCCTACCTGTCGGACATCCGGGAGAGCATCCACCTGCGAGCGCTAGGCCGGCAGAACCCGCTCGACGAGTTCCACCGGCTGGCCGTCGACGCGTTCGCCCACCTGGCCGCCGACGCCATCGAGGCGTCCCAGCAAACCTTCGACACGGCCAATGTCCTGGAGGAGGAGCCGGGTCTGGACCTGTCCAAGCTGGCCCGCCCGACGTCGACGTGGACCTATATGGTCCACGACAATCCGATGCGCGACGACACCATGTCGGCGCTGAGCCTGCCCGGGGTGTTCCGCTGACCGGAGAGGCGCCGTCGGCGCCGGGCCGGGTGCTGACGATCCCGAACGTCCTCAGCGTGATCCGGCTGGTCCTGGTGCCGGTGTTCCTGTACCTGCTGCTCGTGCGGCACGCCTACGGCCCGGCCACCGGAATCCTGATGTTCAGCGGGGTCTCCGATTGGGCCGACGGCAAGATCGCCCGCCTGGTGGACAACCAGTCCTCGCGGCTGGGGGAGTTGCTCGACCCGCTCGTCGATCGCGTCTACATGGTGACCGTCCCGGTCGGCCTTGCGCTGGCCGGCGTGGTGCCGTGGTGGCTGGTCGGGGTTCTGCTCGGTCGCGACGCCGTGCTCGCGGCCACCCTTCCGCTGGTGCGCGGCCGAGGAGTGACGGCCCTGCCGGTCACCTACGTCGGCAAAGCCGCGACGTTCGCGCTGATGTCCGGCTTCCCGCTGGTCCTGCTCGGGCAGTGGGATTCCGACTGGAGCCGGGTAGTGGGGGCCCTCGGCTGGGGGTTCGTGATCTGGGGCACCGGGATGTACCTGTGGTCGGCGGTGCTGTACCTGCTCCAGGTGCGTCTGGTGGTGCGGACGCTGCCGAGGGTGCACCATGACGCCCCCCGATAACGGGGCGCCGCCCGCGGTCAGGATGCCGTCGCTGCTGCGGTCATTGCTCTCCGAGCACCTCGATCCCGGCTACGCCGCGGCGGCCGACCGGCGACGGCTGACCGGTCGGGTCCGCCGCCCGGCCGCCGAGCGGCTCTGGCAGGCACTGGCGGCGCTGCTGGTCGCGGTGGTGTTCGCCGCCGCGGCCGCCCAGGCGCGATCCACCGCGCCGGGTGTCAGCGCGGCCCGAGACGTGCTCGCCGAGAGTGTGGCCGACACCCAGGCCCGCGTCGAGCGGCTCACCGGGGAGCGGGCCACGCTGGCCGCCGAAACGGACCGGGTCCAGCGCCGCGAACTGGCCGATGACGCGACCGGCCGCGCGCTGCTGGCCGGGCTGGACGACCTGGCGCTCAGCGGCGCGACCACCCCGGTCAGCGGACCCGGGCTGAATCTCGTCGTCACCGATCCCGGTGCCGGCCCGGATCTCACCGACGTGGCAGGCGAGCGGATCGCGGGTCGCCGCCAGGTGATTCTGGACCGCGACCTGCAGCTCGTGGTCAATGCGCTGTGGGCCAGCGGCGCCGAGGCCATCTCCGTGGGCGGTGTACGGATGGGCCCCGGCGTCACCATCCGGCAGGCCGGCGGTTCGATCCTGGTCGACAACCAGCCGATCGCCAGTCCGTACGCGGTACTGGCCGCCGGGCCGCCGGAGTCGATGGCCGAGACTTTCGACAGCAGCCGCGGACTGCAGCGGTTGCGGTTGCTCGAGGCCGCCTACGGCGCCGGGGTGCGCGTCAGCGTCGCCGACAGTCTGTCGCTGCCCGCCGCCCCGGCCCGGGGGGTTACCTTTGCCCGGCGGGCCGAATCATGAGGGGGCGCCGATGATCGGCATCGCGGCCCTGGTCGCCGGCATCGTCATCGGCCTGGTGTTGCGGCCCAGCGTGCCCGATGTCGTCCAGCCCTACCTGCCGATCGCCGTGGTGGCGGCACTGGACGCGGTGTTCGGAGGGCTGCGTGCCTATCTGGAGGGCATCTTCGACGCCAAGGTCTTCGTCATCTCCTTCGTCTTCAACGTCCTGGTCGCGGCACTCATCGTCTACCTGGGCGATCAGCTGGGGGTCGGGACCCAGTTGTCGACGGCGATCATCGTGGTGCTCGGTATCCGGATCTTCGGCAACGCCGCCGCCCTACGTCGCCGGCTTTTCGGGGCCTGAATGGGCGCCCCAGACGCTCACGACGACGGCATCCGGCACGGCCGCCACGAGATGCCCCCGGGTGCCCCCTCCCGTGGCCGGGGCGCCAGGTCGGTGTTCGGCGTGCTGGCCGCGCTGCTGTGTCTGCTGCTCGGGGTCGCGATTGCCACCCAGGTTCGCCAGACCAGGTCCGGTGACGCCCTGGAGCATGCCCGGCCGGCGGATCTGCTGGTGCTGCTGGATTCGCTGCAGCAGCGGGAGGCGGCGCTGAACTCCGAGGTCTCCGAACTCCGGCGCAACCTGACGGCCATGGAGGAGGCGGGCAGCACCGACCAGGCCGCGATCGCCAACGCCCGGGCCCGGTTGGCCGCGCTGTCGATCCTGACCGGCACCGTGGCGGCCACTGGTCCCGGAGTGCAGATCACCGTCGATGACCCCGGTCCCGGCGTGGCGGCGGAGACCATGGTGGAGGTCATCAACGAATTGCGTGCGGCCGGGGCCGAGACCATGCAAATCCGGGCCGGCAGCGAGGCGGTCCGCGTCGGCCTCGACACCTGGATACTCGGCAGCCCGGGCGCGCTGGTCGTCGACTCGCTGACTCTGCGTCCCCCGTACTCGATTGATGCGATCGGTGATCCCCCCACGCTGGCCGCCGCGATGAAGATTCCCGGGGGAGCGGTGGACAGTGTGGAGCGGGTCGGCGGCTCGATGACGGTGCGGCAGTCCGACCGAGTGGACGTCAGCGCCTTGCGGCAACCGAAACCTCGCCAATACGCTCAGCCCGTCAAATGACCTTCAGCCACAGCCCGACCGCCAACCGAGGAGCATCGTGAGCGAGATACCCGCCGACCTGCGCTACACCGCCGAGCACGAGTGGGTCCGCCGGACCGGCGAGGACACCGTCCGGGTGGGCATCACCGACTTCGCCCAGTCTTCCCTCGGCGACGTGGTCTACGTGCAGCTACCCGAGGCCGATACCCAGGTGACCGCGGGCGAGACCTTCGGCGAGGTGGAATCCACCAAATCCGTCTCCGACCTCTACGCGCCGGTGTCGGCCACCGTGGTCGGGGTCAACGCAGCGCTCCAGGACAGCCCGCAGCTGATCAACTCCGACCCCTACGGCCAGGGCTGGTTGCTCGAGCTGCGCGCCGACCCCGATGCGCTCGAGCAGGGGCTGGGCGGGTTGCTGGACGCCGACGCCTATCGAGACACCCTGGACTGACAATGCCGTTTTTTGGGCTGCTCTTGGGCTGCTCTTGGGCGGGTCTGCGGACTTCTGTTGCTATGGTTCCTTCGACAACGGGCTATCCCGCCGTGGTGGGATACGCCGTCGACCGCCGGACGGTACGGTCGAGTGCAACGACGGAGGAGTGACGGGTGACGGACATGGACCGGCAATCGGGGGCCGACGAGACCTCTGACGAGGTCACCGTAGAGACGACCTCGGTTTTCCGGGCCGATTTCCTCAACGATCTCGAGGCGCCCGCCAGCCCCGCCGGCGATAAGGCGGTGTCCGGCGTCGAGGGCCTGCCGGTGGGCGCGGCACTGCTGGTCGTCAAACGCGGCCCCAACGCGGGCTCCCGGTTCCTGCTCGATCAGCCGACAACTTCGGCGGGTCGGCATCCCGACTCCGACATCTTCCTCGACGACGTCACCGTGAGCCGCCGTCATGCAGAGTTCCGCCTCGACGGCAACGATTTTCAGGTCGTCGACGTCGGCAGCCTCAACGGCACCTACGTGAACCGGGAACCGGTGGACTCCGCGACGCTGGCCAACGGCGACGAGGTGCAGATCGGCAAGTTCCGACTGGTGTTCCTGACCGGACCGCGGCCGGCACAGACCCCGGGCGGTGCCGAGGGCTAGTGACCGCTCCCGATAGTCCTGCACCGGCCGGGATGTCGATCGGAGCGGTGCTGGATCTGCTGCGGCCGGACTTCCCGGATGTGACGATCTCCAAGATCCGCTTCCTCGAAGCCGAGGGTCTGGTCACCCCGGCCCGCAGTCCATCGGGATATCGACGGTTCACCGCCTACGACTGCGCGCGGCTGCGATTCATCCTCACCGCGCAACGCGAGCAGTACCTGCCGCTGAAGGTCATCAAGGCCCAGTTGGACGCCCAGCCGGACGGTGAACTACCGGAACGGAATTCGTCCTACCCCGCTCCGCGGCTGGTCGCCGCCGACTCCGGCCGGGGCGCCGACCGCGAGGACGGGCCTCGGATGCCGGCCACGGTGCGGCTCAGCCGGGAGGACCTGCTGGAGCGTTCCGGGGTGGCCGACGACCTGATCACCGCGCTGTGTCGCGCCGGCGTCATCACCACCGGCCCCGGCGGATTCTTCGATGAGCACTCGGTGGTGATCGCGCAGTGCGCCGCGGCTCTGGGGGACTACGGCGTGGAGCCGCGTCATCTGCGGGCCTTCCGGTCGGCCGCGGACCGGCAGTCCGATCTGATCGCGCAGATCGCCGGGCCGGTGGGCAAGGCCGGCCGAACCGGTGCCCGCGATCGCGCCGACGACCTCGCCCGCGAGGTCGCGGCGCTGGCGATCACCTTGCACACCTCGTTGATCAAGTCGGCGGTGCGAGACGTACTCGACCGCTGAGGACTAGACTGTGGTGACCGAGAAGGAGTGGGCGGAGATCAGCGTATGGCCGAGGTTCGAGTGGTCGGGATTCGAGTTGAACAGCCGGCCAACCAACCGGTGCTGATGCTGCGTGAAGAGGGCGGTGACCGCTACCTGCCCATCTGGATCGGCCCGAACGAGGCGAACGCGATCATCCTCGAACAGCAGGGCGTAGAACCGGCCCGTCCGCTCACCCACGACCTGTTCCGCGATGTCATCGGCGCTCTTGGCCACTCGCTCAAGGAAGTTCGCATCGTCGACCTGCAGGAGGGCACCTTCTACGCGGACATGATCTTCGATCATGACGTGCGGGTGTCGGCCCGGCCGTCCGACTCGGTGGCCATCGCCCTGCGCATGGGCGTGCCCATCCACGTCGAGGAGGCTGTCCTCGCCGAGGCCGGTCTGCTGATCCCCGACGACAGGGACGAGGAGTCCGCCGGCACCGTCCGAGAGGACGAGGTGGAGAAGTTCAAGGAATTCCTCGACACCATCTCGCCGGACGATTTCAAGGCCACCTGAAACCCGACGTCCGCCCCGAGATCACGGATGCGTCTCATCTGGGGCATGCCTCTCCGACACGCCAATCGGATCCGTCGGCAGGCACCCGCCGACGGCCATACTGCGAGGGCGACTCCGGTTGCGGCAGAGCCACGACCGCCCGTCGACAGGCGTATGCTCAGATGGCTGTGCGCGGTCGGGGGCGGCTGGTTGGATCGGCGAGAGGAAACACCGTGGGTGACGAGCCACGTCAGGAACAGCTGGATTTCGCTGTCACCAACGGCCGTTACGAGGATGCCCCGCCTTCCGTCGCCCCGGTGAGCACGCCCGTGCAGGGCGGATTGTTCCCGGATGACTCGGTGCCCGACGAATTGGTCGGCTACCGCGGCCCCAGCGCGTGCCAGATCGCCGGGATCACCTACCGCCAACTCGACTACTGGGCCCGCACCTCGCTGGTGGTGCCGTCCATCCGGGGTGCTGCCGGCTCAGGTAGCCAACGCCTCTACTCGTTCAAGGACATCCTGGTCCTCAAGATCGTCAAGCGTCTGCTCGACACCGGGATCTCGCTGCACAACATCCGGGTGGCCGTCGACCACCTCCGCGAGCGTGGGGTGCAGGACCTGGCCAACATCACCCTGTTCTCCGACGGCACCACCGTCTACGAGTGCACCTCGGCCGAGGAGGTGGTCGACCTGCTGCAGGGCGGCCAGGGCGTCTTCGGTATCGCGGTCAGCGGCGCGATGCGCGAACTGACCGGCGCCATCGCCGAGTTCCCGGGCGAGCGCGCGGACGGCGGGGAGTCGATCGCCACGCCCGAGGACGAGTTGGCCTCCCGGCGCAAGAACCGCGACCGCAAGATCGGCTGACCCCCGCTTTTCTCGCGCGAGCAGACGTAAACGACCCCAAATTCCCCGGCGTGTCGGGGGCGTTTGCGTCTGCTCGCGCGAGGGGGCGGGCGCGGCTAGAATCAGACCCGCATCGACCGCGCGCGGGAGAGATCCGAGGCAGCCAGTCCCGGACGCCGAAGGAGCAACACCTCTCCGTCAACCTCTCAGGCACCCGGACCGCGCCCGGACGCGATGCCTCTGGAAAGCGGCGACCTGCAGAGTCGCCCGCCCATGGGGAAAGGCGCCCGGCGCGCCGAATCTCTCAGGCACCCACGACAGAGGGAGAGGACGCCAGAGTCAGGAGTGCTGAGTGTCCGATCAAACGAATTTCGCCACCCGCCACATCGGCCCCGATAACGACGACCTTTCGAGAATGCTCGGCGTCATCGGCGTAGCGTCGCTGGACGACCTGGCGGCCAAAGCCCTGCCCGCCGGCATCCTCGATGCCCTCACCGATCAGGGCGTGGCACCCGGACTGGAGACGCTGCCGGAGCCGGCCACCGAACACCAGGCGCTGGCCGAACTGAGGGCGCTGGCCGAGGCGAACACCGTCGCGGTGTCGATGATCGGCCAAGGCTACTACGACACCCTGACTCCGCCGGTGCTGCTGCGCAACATCATGGAGAACCCCGCCTGGTACACCGCCTACACCCCGTACCAGCCGGAGATCAGCCAGGGCCGGCTGGAGGCGCTGCTGAATTTCCAGACGATGGTCGCCGACCTCACCGATCTGGACATCGCCAACGCCTCGATGCTCGACGAAGGGACCGCGGCGGCCGAGGCGATGACCCTGATGCACCGGGCAGTGCGCGGATTGGTGAACCGGTTGGCCGTCGATGAGGACCTGTTCGCCGCGACCGCCGCCATCCTGGCGACCCGCGCCGAGCCGCTGGGTATCGAGATCGTCACCGCCGACCTGCGAGACGGCCTGCCCGACGGGGACTTCTTCGGGGTGATCGCCCAGATTCCGGGCGCCAGCGGCCGGGTCACCGACTGGTCGAAACTCGTCGAGCAGGCGCACGAGCGTGGCGCGCTGGTCGCGCTCGGCGCCGATCTGCTCGCGCTGACGCTGCTGCGCCCGCCCGGGGAGATCGGGGCCGACGTGGCCTTCGGCACCGCGCAGCGGTTCGGGGTGCCGATGGGCTTCGGCGGGCCGCACGCCGGCTACCTGGCCGTGCACACCAAGCACGCTCGCCAGCTGCCTGGCCGGTTGGTCGGGGTGTCCCAGGACGCCGACGGGGCGCCGGCCTACCGGCTGTCGCTGCAGACCCGCGAGCAGCACATCCGCCGGGACAAGGCGACGTCGAACATCTGCACCGCGCAGGTGCTGCTGGCGGTGATGGCGGCGATGTACGCGAGCTATCACGGCGCCGACGGCCTGAGCGCCATCGCCCGCCGGGTGCATGACCACGCCCGCTCGGTGGCGGCCGGTCTCAGTGCGGCCGGTGTCGAGGTGGTCCACGACGCGTTCTTCGACACCGTGCTGGCCCACGTGCCCGGCCGGGCCGCCGATATCCAGGACGCGGCCCGGGCGCGCGGAATCAACATCTGGCGCCGCGATGCCGACCACGTGTCGGTGTCCTGTGACGAGGCGACCACCGACGAGCATGTTGCCCGACTGCTGCAGGCCTTCGGCGCCGCGCCGGCCGGTGACTTCCCCGGACCTGACATCGCTGCGCGCACAACCGATTTCCTCACCCACCCGGCATTCAGCTCCTACCGCACCGAGACGGCGATGATGAGGTATCTGCGGGAGCTCTCCGACAAGGACATCGCCCTGGACCGAAGCATGATCCCGCTCGGGTCCTGCACGATGAAGCTCAACGCCGCTGCCGAGATGGAGTCGGTCACCTGGCCGGAGTTCGGACGGCAGCACCCGTTCGCGCCGGCGGACGACGCGGCGGGCCTGCGCCGGCTGATCGCCGATCTGCAGGAATGGCTGACCGGTATCACCGGGTACGACGAGATCTCCCTGCAGCCCAATGCCGGATCCCAGGGTGAATACGCCGGATTGTTGGCGATCCGCGGTTACCACGCCGATCGGGGCGAAGCCCGGCGCGATGTCTGCCTCATCCCGTCCAGTGCGCACGGCACCAACGCCGCTTCGGCGGCCATGGTCGGGATGCGGGTCGTGGTGGTCGGTTGCAAGGACAACGGCGATGTGGACCTTGACGACCTGCGGGCCAAGGTCGCCGCGCATGCCGACGAGCTGGCGGCGCTGATGATCACCTATCCGTCCACCCACGGCGTGTACGAGCACGACATCGCCGATATCTGCGCGACGGTGCACGACGCGGGGGGGCAGGTCTACGTCGACGGGGCCAATCTCAACGCGCTGGTTGGCCTGGCCCGGCCGGGCAAGTTCGGCGGCGACGTCTCCCACCTGAACCTGCACAAGACGTTCTGCATCCCGCACGGCGGGGGAGGCCCGGGCGTCGGCCCGGTAGCGGTGCGCGCCCACCTCGCCCCGTTCCTGCCGGGCCATCCGCTGGCCCCGGAGCTGCCGCACGGCGCGCCAGTCTCCTCGGCGCCCTACGGCTCGGCGTCGATTCTGCCGATCACCTGGGCCTATATCCGGATGATGGGAGCGAGCGGCCTGCGCAAGGCCTCCCTCGCCTCGATCGCCTCGGCCAACTACATCGCCCGCCGCCTAGACGAGTACTACCCGGTGCTCTACACCGGGGAGAACGGCATGGTGGCCCACGAATGCATCCTGGACCTGCGGTCCATCACCAAGGCCACCGGCGTCACCGTCGACGATGTGGCAAAACGCCTTGCGGACTACGGTTTCCACGCCCCCACCATGAGCTTCCCGGTGGCCGGCACACTGATGGTTGAGCCCACCGAGAGCGAAACCCTGGCCGAGGTGGACGCCTTCTGCGAGGCCATGATCGCCATCCGCGCCGAGATCGACAAGGTCGGTGCGGGGGAGTGGCCCTCCGAGGACAACCCGCTGCGCAATGCCCCGCACACCGCTCAGTGCCTGCTGGTCGCGCAGTGGGAGCACCCCTACACCCGCGAACAGGCCGCCTACCCGCTCGGCGCGGCGTTCCGTCCGAAGGTCTGGCCGCCAGTGCGACGCATCGACGGCGCCTACGGCGACCGCAACCTGGTGTGCTCCTGCCCGCCGGTGGAAGCCTTTGCAGCCGCAGGCAGCAGCTGATGTCCCCGGCGCTGCCCACCGCGGTCCGCCAGTGGCGCGACGGCGGCCGCATGGTATGCACCCCGGCCGGAAGGGTGTTCGTCCGCTCCGGCCCCGGTGACGGCAGGGGCTCGACCGTGCTGATGCTGCACGGGTTTCCCTCCAGCTCCTACGATTTCCGCGGCGTCGCCGATCGGCTCGGCGGCGTGCCCTGGCTCACTCTGGACTTCCTCGGGTTCGGATTGTCCGACAAGCCCCGGCCGCACCGTTACAGCCTGATGGAGCAGGCCGATATCGTCGAGGCGGTGGTGGCCGACGCCGGCGTCGGACCGGTGGTGCTGATCGCCCACGACATGGGCACCTCGGTGGCCACCGAGCTGCTGGCCCGCGATCTGGCCGGCAAGCTGCCCTTCGACCTGCAACGCGCGGTGCTCACCAACGGCAGTGTGATCCTCGAGCGCGCCAGCCTGCGGCCCATCCAGAAGGTCCTGCGCGGGCCGCTCGGGCCGTTGGCCGCCCGGCTGACCAACCGGGTCGGCTTCCAGCGCGGGTTCGCCGAGTTGTTCGGTGACACTCACCCGTTGAGCAAGGACGAGGCGCGCGCGCAGTGGGCGTTGCTGGCCCGCGACGACGGCCATCGGATTCTGCACCTGTTGTGCTACTACCTCACAGAGCGGGTCGACTTCGCTTCCCGCTGGCACGGTGCGGTGCGCGACTGGCCCAAACCGCTGGCCTTCCTGTGGGCGATCGACGATCCGGTGGCCACTCCGGCGGTGCTGGCCGGGCTGCGCCAATTACGCCCCGGGGCCGAGACTGTCGAGTTGCCCGGTATCGGGCACTATCCGCAGATCGAGATACCCATGGAGTTCACCGCGGTGGCCGCTCGGCTGTTGCGGCTGGGGCTTAACTGACTGCGAAGCCCTCGGGCCCGAACTTCAGATGAAGTTCGATGACCGGCTCGGCCGTTTCGGACCGGTCGCCGATCGCGGTGAGCACGGTCCGGTTGATGTCCTCCGCCTGACGGGCAGATAACTTTGCCGTTGGGTTTTCAATCCCGAGGATCAATAACTTTCCCGAGCGGGCGGCGGCCTGATGCCACTTTTCCTCGTTGGCCGAGACGACATCATCCAGCAGTACCTCCGATCTCGAGTCCGACTCTGGTTCGCCGCCGCCGTCGCCGCCCGCAGCGGTCGACGCAGACCCTTGGGCATCCATGATGGCCTGCAATTTTGACAGCAGATCTGACAATTCGGTGAGTTGTTGTACACGCGGGGGTTGGTCCGGGGACAGCGAGCCGGCCAGAAAAAATAAGGCTGCCAAGGTGGTTCGGAAGTCGTGGGATACCGCCGAGGCGAAGCGCTCCTGCTCACTGAGCGCCCGAGCAGCGGTCCGCCGCGCCGCCTCCAGTTCCGAGGTCCGCAGGGCGAGTTTGTCCTGTAGCTGCTGACGGAGTTCCCAGCGATCGGAGGCCACCTGCTCTGCGATGGCCTCCGCTTCAAGGCGCGCCGCTTTCTCCCGGGCAAGCCGAGCCCGGAGGCGTGCAATCAACGCTGATTCGTCGGTTGGCTCGCTCAAGTCGTCGACTTGATTCTGATCGTGCACCGGGAGTCACCACGGTTCTTGCAGCTCGGTTGGTCCACGACCACCGGCTCACCGTAATGGTCGGCTACCCCCAACACCAATCCCTCGGCGAGGGTGCACATGTTCCTCACCGACAGGTAGTCCAACTCCAGATGGTCACCGGCGTCCCGCAGGACGAACCTCGGCACGGAAGCACCGGGGTAGAGCTTCAGCACCTCGGGGTGGATTATGTCGTTGACGGTAGGTAGGAATTCGCGCATCGACGGCGGTTCCTTGTGATGGCCCCGGTAGCGGGTCAGCAAGGATACGAAGGTGATCCTTCCGAGTGTCCGCAGAACGTCCTCGAACGGGGCGTTCAGACGTTCTGCCGCCGCCTCGGCCAGGGCGACGAGTTGTTCGTCGGGGTAATTTCCGAGTGCGGTGTAGGCCCCGTCCACATTGGCGGCGTCCAGCAGGTCATCCCACACATCCTCACCCCACTCGCGCGATACGGCTTCTTCGACGGCGTTGAACAAAACTCCCTTCATCGGGTGCCTTCCTGGTTCGCGCAGGGAAAGATTTTCGTGTGCAGCAGCCTCAGGGTGGTTTCTACGAGATCATCCAGTGGCGCTTCGGACAGACTCGCGACCGGGTCCGTCGCCTCCTCGACAGCTCTGAGCCGCTCTGCCAGCGCGACCGCTCCCAGCATCGCACTGGGTGAGCGCAAAACGTGTGCGCTGCGCCGCACCGCCTCGACGTCGGCGGCCTCTGCCACCCGATGCAGATCGGCCAGCCGTCGCGGAATTTCGTTGACGAATGTCAGCGCGACCTTCTGTAGAGGACCTGGACCGAGCTCCTCCAGAAGCCGATCGATTCGTGCGTCGTCGAGTATGGGTGCGACGGGCGTTTCCGGAGCGGAGCGGTTGGCTCCGGGCTCAGGACCGGAACCGGCGTCGAGACCGCAACCATGCCCCTCGACCCGGCCCAGGGTGCGGGTCAGTTGTTCGGAAAGTGCGGTGAGCAGCAGCGGCTTGGTGAGAAAACCGTCCATCCCGGCTCTCTTGCACGCTTCGCGGTTCGCCGCCGTCGCTGAGGCCGTGAGTGCGATGACCGGTGTGTGAACGCCGGTGCTGCGCTCGCCGGCCCGGATGTTGCGGGTCGCCGCATAGCCATCCATCACTGGCATGTTGCAGTCCATCAACACCGCCGCGAATCGTCGCGCCTCGAGCTGCTCCAAGGCTTCCGCGCCATTGGACGTGATCACGCAGCCGTATCCGAGCTTCTCAAGCTGCGCCTCGATGAGGAGTTGGTTGGTGGGATTGTCGTCTGCCACGAGGATGGTCAGCCCCGACCCGGTCTCGTCGGCGACGTTGCGGGCGGGATTCGGCGACGGGTCCTGCGGTGCCGCCCCCGGCAGGGGGATCGTAAAGTGGAACGTCGATCCGTGACCTTCCAGGCTGGCGATGGCAAGCCCATCACCGCCGAGAGTTTTGACGATCCGGTCCGAAATCGCCAGTCCCAGGCCGCTGCCCCGGGTGGCGTCGGTGGCCGACACCTGTGCGAACGGCTCTAGGATCTTTTCAACCTGATCGGCGGGAATTCCCGGGCCGGTATCGGTCACGGCGAACCGGACCAGATCTGCGGCCACGTCGGTGGTCGCCGGCGCGATCTCGACGTCGATGCGACCCTCGCGGGTGAACTTCACGGCGTTGGAGACGAGGTTCACCATCACCTGCTGCAACTTGTCGGGATCGCCGCTGCGCCAGTCCGAGAGGCTCGGATCGACTGAACCGTTGAGTTCCAGACCCTTTTCCGCGGCCGTCACCCTCGAGATCTGAATCACCCCGTCGAGAATCCTGCGGAGCGCGAACGGCCGGGAGGCTACCTTGGCCTGACCCGCCTCCAGTCTCGACAGGTCCTGGAGATCTTCGATCAGACGGGTCAGACGTTCGGCTTCGGTGCGGATCAGCCTGGACCACTCCGCGGTCAGACTGCGGCCCTCGGAGGACAGCTGGTTATCCAGAAGTTCGGAGAACCCGAGTATGGCGTTGAGCGGAGCGCGGATCTCGTGGCTGACCGTCACCACGTAGTCGGCCATCGCTTGACTCATGACGTCGGCGTGGTCGCGCGCTTCCTGGAGCTCCTTCTCCAACGCGACCTGATCGTCGATGACACGCAACGCGACGATTAACCCATTGGGGTTGCCCTCGGCGTCGATAAAGGGCTTTCCGTGGCCCTCGACCCAGTGATATCCGCCGTCGGCCGTTAGGACCCGGAACCGCGCGACGGCGGCACCTGCTTCCCCGATCTCGGCTATTCCCGCAGCTACGACCTCGAGATCGTCGGGGTAGGTGGTGCGGGTCATGTCGTTTCCGAGCCACCATGAGATCGGCCATCCGAAGGCATCTTCGATCGACGGCGAGACCCAGACGAATTTGCCGTCCCGCAGGTGCACGACGACATCGACGGTGTTTTCGGTCAGGAGACTGACCAGATTCATAGTGGAGTCAATCACCGTCTCCTGCGTCGATTCCAACGCCTCGGCGCGTGTTCGGCTCTGTGTCAGCGCATCGGCCATCCGTAGTTGGAAACGGTGGCCGACAGTGAGGAGGACGAATCCGGCCGCTATACCGACCAGGATCAGCGACAGTCCCCAGGCCGCGTCTCCACGGGCACCCAAGGCCCTGATCACGAGCCGCGAAGCCGCGACACCGACGGGAAGGACGGCGAAGGTGCCGACTACCCAGAGCAGAATCTCATGGTCGCGCCGAGCGGCCAGCCAGGATGCCGGAGGATCATCCGGGCGAGCAAGTGCGGCCGCGACGATGAGCAGCGTCATGGCCCCGGAAGTCAGGGTGCTCATGCCCGTCGAGGCGGAAATGCTCGCCACGCTGGCGAGGTTGAAGAGATTGCCCATGATCGCGGCCGACGGGATCACCGCCGCAAGGGCCAGGATCGGCAGCCGGACCGGTGCGGCCCACTGGCGCTGAAATCTCAGAAGTACGAGCGCTCCCGCGAGCAGCGCGACCGACGACGCGGTCTGAGGGCTGGGTCGACCGGGAAAATCGGGCTGAACAACGGCCACCGCTTCGCGGAAAAAGACCTGATCCAAGCCGAATGATTTATCGGCCAGGTATTCGGCGATGAACACCAGCGCCAAGGCGCCGGTCGTCGCGGCCAGGATACGACCGGCGTTGACGCGCGCCGGGCGCGTAACCCCGGACTGCAGCAGGATCGCGATTCCCAATCCGGTCACCATGACCGCACTCCATGGCGTCATCGGGGGACCGCCCGTGACGAGCCTGGTCAGCGACAGGACCCCCGTCGCCCAGCCGAGCCAGTCAACCGCCGTCAAGATGAGCGCCACGACGACGGCCGCCCGACAACTGCGAACCATGGTCACTTTGGAACGGTTCATCCGCACCCCGAATCAGCTCTCAGTGATCGCAGAGTAGCCCGCTGTCGGCAACGGGGACGCCGGATGACCCGGACCTTCGCCGTGTTCACCCGCGCGGGGCCGGTCGACGTGGCCGCCTAGCCCAGCAGCCGACCGACCGCGGAGATCAACTCGGGGGAGTCTGCGGCGGGCAGGTTCAGATATCCGCCGCCGGTGATCGCTGCCACCGATTCCCAGGTCTGCCGATCCGGGTCGTCGCCGATGTCGATGACGTTGATCGCGACCGGCCGCTCCGGATCGAGCGCGGAGCGGACATAGTCCTCCAGGCCCGGGCCGTCGAGGGTGCGGTCGGTGTGCGGCCCCGAAGTGACGACCAGAACCGAATTGGGTTGTCCGGGAAGGTAACCGGCGACCGCGTCGCCGTAGACCAGGCGCAGGGTGGTGAACGACACCGCCCCGCTTCCGGTGGGTGCCAGGCCGTCGAGCACACCGGCCAGCACCGCCGAACGCGGCTGCCCGCCGAGGTCCTCGCCGAGCGGTCCGGCCGGGACGGGCTCGGAGCCCTCGGTGCCGTCAAAGGTCCACAACCCGACTACCGCTCCGGGCGGCAGTGCGGCGATGCGGCCCTCCAGGGGCCCCGTCACGCCGGTGAGGTTCTGGTCGAGCATGACCGTCGTCACCGCGCCTGCCGCGGGGGCGACCGCCCCGGCCAGTGCGCTACGCAGCGCGTCGTCACCGACCGCCAACGAGTCACCCAGTTCCGGGAAGCCGACCACGTCGTTACCCTCCATGACCGCGCCCGGGGCGCGGAAACCCGCGTCGGTGAGCTTGGCGACTTGGTCGGGCTTGCGCAGGAAACGGGCGAACTGGCTGGCCGCGTCGACCTGCTCTTCGGTCAACCACGGCCCGGAGAGAAGGACGGTGGGGTAGTCGGCCTGGGCGACCGGCCCGGAGGGAAGCCAGGACGCGACGGGGCTGGCGTCATCGGGCATCGTGGTGGACCGGGCGAACACCTGCTGCTCGGTCATCACCACGCCATGTACCGGTGCCACGGCGGGGTCGCCGGGGGCGATCAGGGCGTTCCACGCCGTCCCGGCGGTGTTGTCGGCCAGTTGCGGCTGGCCGGACAGCAGGGTGCTGACCGCGCCCAGTCCTTCGGTCGGCGACCCGTCCGGGCCGGATGCGGTGGCTACGGCCTCTGCGGCCAGGTAGGTGGCGTCGGCGTCGCCCACCGTCGGAAGGGCCAGTCGCAGCGAGCCCCAGCCCGGCAGATCGCGGCCGTCCAGGGCGCTCGGGTCGGTCTGCAAGCCCGGCAGCGCCGCCCAGTCGTCCTGGCCCAGCGCATTCTTGACCTGCGGCGCGACGGCCAGCACCACCGGGGTGGTCACCAGGGAGCGGGCGTCGATCACCGCCTGCTTGCCGTTGGCGACCTGCAGCCGGGCCGGCTGAACCGAACTGGCCGGAATCCACAGCGCCGGAATCGCACCCAGGTCGCCCGGCCAGGATCCGGTAAGTCCGTTGTACACCGCGTCCGAACCGGCTTCCCGCACCGCGACCCTGACGCACACATCGCCCACCGGCGTGGTCTGGGAGTTGAACTCCTCGGCGAAGGACGCGATGTTCTCGACGATCGAGGGGTCCGCGACCACGGCGACCTCCGCGGTGCCCTCCAGGCATTGCTGGGCGGCGTCGGCGGACCTTTTCGAGAGCACGCCGCCGAAGAACCGCCACAGGAAAACCCCGGCGACCAGGACCACGACCGTGATCAGCGCCGCGATCACCCCGACGCTGACGCCGCGGCGGCCGCCGTCGGTGCGGCGGCGCCGACCCTGCCAGCCGCCGTCGGCCCGCGGGATCCGGCCGGAGGGTTCGTCACTGCCGCCGTGGTCGGCGGGCCCGGACGTGGAGTCCCCGGAGCCGGGGAGGCTGTGCCTGCCCATCGCTCAGAGCCCCAGACTGGCCTTGTACTCGCGACGGCGGCGATGCAGGATCGGCTCGGTGTAGCCGCTGGGCTGGGTGGCTCCGGACAGGATCAGCTCCTGCGCGGCCTGGAAGGCGATGCTGGCATCCGGGTCCGGCGCCATCGGGCGATAGCCCGGATCGCCCGCGTTCTGCTCGTCGACGACCGCGGCCATCCGCCGCAGGCTGGTCTTCACGTCGTCCTCGGTGATGACGCCGTGGTGCAGCCAGTTGGCCAGTAGCTGGCTGGAGATGCGCAGGGTGGCGCGGTCCTCCATCAACGCGACGTCGTGGATGTCGGGCACCTTCGAACACCCCACTCCGGCGTCGATCCAGCGCACCACGTAGCCAAGGATCGACTGGCAGTTGTTGTCGACCTCCTCGTGGATCTCGCCCGTGGACCAGGCCAGCTCACCGGCCAGGGGGATGGTCAGCAGTTCATCGATGCTGGTGCGGCTCTTGCCGGCAAGCTCGTGGTGCACCGCGTAGACGTCGACGTAGTGGTAGTGCATCGCGTGCAGGGTCGCCGCGGTCGGCGAGGGAACCCACGCCGTGGTGGCGCCGGCGCGGGGCTGGCCGATCTTCTGCTCCACCATGTCGGCCATCAGCTCGGTCATCGCCCACATGCCCTTGCCGATCTGTGCCCGTCCGGAGAACCCGGTTGCCAGGCCCACGTCGACGTTCTGGTCCTCGTAGGCCAGGATCCACGGCTGGGTCTTCATCGCGCCTTTGCGGATCATCGGGCCCGCCTCCATCGAGGTGTGGATCTCGTCACCGGTGCGGTCGAGGAACCCGGTGTTGATGAAGACCACGCGGTCGGCGGCGGCCTTCACACAGGCCTTCAGATTCAGCGTGGTGCGCCGCTCCTCGTCCATGATGCCGACCTTGAGGGTGCCCTGGGGCAGGCCGAGGACGTCCTCGACGCGGCTGAACAACTCGCAGGTGAAGGCCACTTCGTCGGGGCCGTGCATCTTGGGTTTGACGATGTAGATCGAGCCGGTGCGGCTGTTCTGCCCGTTACGGCCGTGCAACGCGATCAGGCTGGTGAACAGTGCGTCCTGTATGCCTTCGAAGACTTCGCGGCCCTCGGACTCGCCCTTGCCGAAGACGATCGCGTCGTTGGTCATCAGGTGACCGACGTTGCGGACGAACAGCAGGCTGCGGCCGGGCAGGGTGATGGTCTGACCATCGGGTCCGGTGTAAGTGCGGTCGTCGTTGAGCACCCGGGTGAAGGTGGTGCCGCCCTTTTCAACCTCCTCGGCGAGGTCGCCCTTGTTCAGGCCCAGCCAGTTGCGGTAGCCCACGATCTTGTCCGCCGCGTCCACGGCGGCCACCGAATCTTCGAAGTCCATGATGGTGGTGACCGCCGATTCGAGCACGACGTCCTTGATGCCGGCCGGGTCGGTCGACCCGATCGGCGAATCGCGGTCGATGAGGATCTCGATGTGCAGTCCGTGGTGGACCAGCAGCACCGTTTCCGGGGCCTCCGGATCCCCCGTGTAGCCGGCGAACTGACCGGGGTCGGCCAGCCCGACCACGCTGGAGTCGCCCAGTTCGACCTGTAACTGCCCGTCTTCCACCCGGAAAGCGGTGGCGGCGTTGTAACTGCCGGAACTCAACGGGACCACCTCGTCGAGGAAACGCCGTGCGTAGGCGATGACTTTGTCACCGCGCACCCGGTTGTAACCGGAGCCCTTCTCGGCGCCGCCCTCCTCACTGATCACGTCGGTGCCGTACAGGGCGTCGTACAGCGAGCCCCAGCGGGCGTTGGCGGCGTTGAGGGCGAAGCGCGCATTGAGGATCGGCACGACCAGCTGCGGGCCGGCCGTGGAGGTGATCTCCGCATCGACGCCGGAGGTGGTGATGGTGAACTCGGCCGGCTCGGGCAGCAGATAACCGATATCGGTCAGGAACTGCCGGTAGTCGGCGAGTTCGAAACCGCCGATGATGCGCTGGCGGTGCCACTTGTCGATCTGGGCCTGCAGGTCTGCGCGCCGCGCCAGCAACTCCTCGTTGCGCGGGGTCAGGTCGGCGACCACCTTGTCCACGCCGGACCAGAAACTATCGGGATCGACCCCGGTGCCGGGCAGGGCCTCGTCATTGATGAAGTTGTAAAGGCTGCGTGCCACCCGCAGATTGCCCACGGACACCCGATCGGATTTCGACTTCTTCATTGGTTCCTCCCTGCGGGAAAGTCGTCTGATCCTATCGGCCGTTCACCGCCGACCCGACGCCGCCGCTGTGTCATCGGCTTCGACCAGCAGGTTTTCGCAGCGCCGGAGCAGTACCGCGCGCAGCCCGGCGCCCCGCTCGGCGATCTCGCTCTGCCGGCGCACGTACTCGGCGCGGCCGCCGGGTTCCTCGACGGCGATCGGTGAGAACCCGTGCTCGCGCAGATCGTAGGGACTGGCCCGCATGTCCAATTCCCGGGCGGTCGCGGCCAGGTCCAGGCAGTCCATCAGCAGTCCAGAGTCCACCAGCGGTCCGAGCTTGTAGGACCACTTGTAGAGATCCATGTTCGCGTGCAGACAGCCGGGCTGCTCCCACTGGGCCTGGGTGACACGGGTGGGGGTGCCCTCGTTGCGGGCGACGGCGGCCGGGGTGAAGAACCGGTAGGCGTCGACGTGGCTGCACCGCAGCGGTATCGACTCCAGCACGGCGTCGGTTCCGGCGGCACCCAGCCGTAGCGGAACCCCCGCGTGACGCACTTCGCCGGCGCGGTAGACCATGGCCCACTCGTGCATCCCGAAGCACCCGAACCGAGGCGGCCGAGATTCCGTCGACTTCAACAACCCCGCGACGAAACGCAGCGTCTCGCCGCGGGCGCGCAGGTAATCCTGGCTCACCGTGAACCCCGCGGCGACGCCTACGTAGCCGCTTCGGCTCTGGTACTCGCGGCCGGCGGGGCCTGCCAGCACCGTGCCGTACCCGGGATGGAAGACCCTCAGTTGGCGCGGGCGCAGGCTGTAGTAGCTGAACAGGAAGTCCCAGACCGGGTGCGTTTCACCGCGTCGGGCGCGCTCGCGATGCGCGGCGGTGAAACCGTCGGCGCGGGACCGGTGGGCCTGCGCCAGTGGCAGCCATTCGGACTGAGTCAGGGTCTGAGGTTCAGCCACGGTGCATGCCGTCGCGGACCGTGCCCACCAGGTCCTCGACGAGATCCTCCATGGTCACCATCCCGCAGACGGTGCCGTCGGCGGCGGTCAGCAGCGCAAGGTGGCTGTTGTTCTGCCGCAACCGGGACAACGCCTCCGGCAGCGGCATGGTCGAGGTCAGCCGAGGCAGGTACCGCACCGTGGCGGCGCTGACCACCGCGGCGGGATCGTCGACCAGGTCGAGCATGTCCTTGATGTGCACGAAGCCGATGAACCTGCCCGCTGAGTCCACTACGGGAAAACGCGAATAGCCGGTACTGGCCAGGGCCTGCTCGACGTCGGCCACCCGCGGGCCCTTCCCGGGCGCGGCGACCGGGACGGTGTGGATCGCCTCCAGCGGAACCGCGACGTCGCCGGCCACCCGATTGCGGATCTGCAGTGCCCGGGCCAGCCGCAGGTGCTCCTCGGGGTCGAGCAGGCCCTCCGAGCGCGACTCGGCGATCATTTCGGCCAACTCGACCATCGAGACCGTGTTCTCCAACTCGGTCTTCGGCTCAACGCCCAGCGCCCGGACGACGGTGCGGGCGCACCAGTCGTAGACGGCGATGATCGGCCGGGTCGCCTTGACCCACAGCAGGTAGGGCGGCACCAACAGCATGGCGGCCTTCTCCGGGCCGGCCAGCGCGATGTTCTTGGGCACCATCTCGCCGAGCAGCACGTGCAGGACGACCACGATGGTGATCGCCACGACGAACGACACGGTGTGCAGTACTGGCTCGGGCACCCCGAAGAGCTCGAAGATCGGGCTGAGCAGATGGGCGACCGCCGGCTCACCGACCCGACCAAGTGCGATCGAGCCGACCGTGATGCCCAGCTGAGCGCCGGCCAGCATCATCGCGAGTTCCTCACCCGCGTGGATGACGGTGACCGCACTGCGTTTGCCCTGTTCGGCCAGCGCCTCCAGTCGGTCGCGGCGGGCCGAGATCAGCGCGAACTCCGCGCCGACGAAGAACGCATTGGCGGCGATCAGGAACAGCGTCAGCAGGACCCCGAAGAAATCACCCATCGGAGCCCGCCCCGGTCTTCTCGGCGACTTTCACCAGGTCGAGCAGGTCGATGCGGCGGCCGTCCATCCGGGCGACGGTGGCCCGCCAATGGGGTGCGTGATCGGGCAACGCGTCGGGGTGAAACGCGGTCAGGTCGACCGATTCGCCGGCGGCCGGGATGTGGCCCAGCGCGGCCATGACCAGTCCGCCGATGGTTTCGTAGTCCCCTTCCGGGGCGCGGAAGCCAGTCTGCTCGGCGACCTCGTCGATGCGCAGCAGACCCGACACCCGATGGCCGCCGTAGATTTTCACGACCTCGGGAGCCTGCTCGTCGTGTTCGTCGCGGATGTCGCCGACGATCTCCTCGATCAGATCCTCCATGGTCACCATGCCGGCGATGCCGCCGTACTCGTCGGCCACCAGCGCCGTCTGAAGCCCGACGCTTCGGATCTGTTCCATCAGCGCGTCGCCGTCCAGTGTGGAGGGCACGACCGGCACTTTTCGGGCCAGCACGGCCAGAGCGGTACCGACCCGCTCGTTGAGCGGGATCTCGAAGACCTGCTTGACGTGCACCACTCCGATCGTCTCGTCCAGGTCGCCCCGGGTGACCGGAAACCGGGAGTGCCCGGTCTTGCGGACCTTCTCCAGCAGGTCGGCCACCGTGGCGTCGGCGTCCAGCGATTCAACTTTGGAACGCGGCGTCATGAACTCCTCGGCATTGCGGCCGCCGAACTGAAGGGAGCGGTCAACCAGGATCGCCGTGGGCTGGTCCAGCGAGCCCTGCTGGGCCGACGTGCGTACCAGCGATATCAGCTCCTTGGGCGAGCGGGCTGAACTGAGTTCGTCGGCGGGTTCGATCCCGAATCTCTTGAGCATCCAGTTGGCCACCCCGTTGGTCAGCCGGATCAGCGGGGTGAACACCGCCGAGAACAGCACCTGCGGGCCCGCCACCAACCGCGCGGTCGACAGCGGCACCGCCACGGCCAGGTACTGGGCGACCAGTTCCCCGAACACCATCGACACCGAGGTGGCGATGAACAGGGCCAGGGCGAGGGCGGAGCCCTCCACCCAAGCGGATGGCAGGCCCGCCGCGTCCAGGGCTGGGGCCAGCAGCCGTGCGATCACCGGTTCGGCCAGGTAGCCGGTGATCAGCGTGGTGATGGAGATGCCGATCTGGGCGCCGGAGAGCTGAAAGGACAAGGTGCGGTGGGCTCGTTGGACCATTCGGTCACGGGACCCGCCGGTGCGGGCGTTCGCGTCGACGGTGCTGCGCTCGAGGGCGGTCAGGGAAAACTCGGCGGCTACGAACACCGCGGTGCCGAGGGTGAGCAGGATGAAGCCGAGCAAGCTCAGCACGATGGAGATGGTGCTCATCGCAGCGTTTGCGGCCGGGCGGTCCGGGGTCTTCGGGGTTCGCTGGTGTTCATGGGCGGCGGGGCGCGAACGTTCCTGTCTGCTAGCTCACGGCGGGTCATTCTCCTGGGGATTGGTAGAACCCCGGGTGCTCTAGAAGAAGGGTAGCGCAGCCTTGCCGCCGCGGTTGCCGGCACGGTTTCTGGCTGTCCGACGGGGGTTCGGGGGAGCACGTTATCTGTTTGTCATCCGCCGGCCCCTAACCGGCCAGCAAAGCCAGGTCGGGGGAAGTAGGGGCCGAAGAACATCGTGCAGACCGACGGTGGGCAGATCATGGTGGACGAACCCGCGGATGGGTAAGTCGTCGAGAAGGAGAGGTCGTCGAGGATCGATATCTGCTCGGGGCGGCCGGGTGGCGAATATGACAGTGCACAACACCGACGGCACTTCCAACCCCTCGACTCAGGTCATGTCTGGTTTGACGGAGTCGAGGAAGGGCCCAAGGGGCAAACTTCCCCAACAGGGGCAATTCCCGGTCAACGCCGGCACCCAGATCAGCCAGAAAGGCAGCTGGACCGGCGACCGCGCCGACGTGTTCGGCTACCTCTTCGCGAAACCTGACGGCAAAACCAGGCCGTCCCTGGAACTGCCCGGCAGCGGGAACGTCAACATCCTCGGGATCTCATTGCTGTCAGTCCCGGCGGCCACCCCCTACCAGCCGGTCGGCAGGGGATGGCCCTCGGCGAACCCGGCCGCAGACTGCACCCCGAGCACCGCCCGCTCGTGTAGTTCTTGCAGGGTTGAGGCGCCCACGTAGGTGCAGGTGCTGCGCACCCCGGAGGTGATGTGGTCCAGCAGGTCCTCGACGCCGCCGCGGTCGGGATCCAGCGCCATCCGGGAGGTGGAGATGCCCTCCTCGAACAGTGCCTTGCGGGCGCGCTCGAACCCGCTGTCGGCGGCGGTCCGGGCGGCGACGGCACGCTTGGAGGCCATTCCGTAGCTCTCCTTGTAGGGGTGGCCGTCCCTGTCGAACAGCAGGTCTCCCGGGGATTCGTAGGTGCCGGCGAACCAGGAACCGATCATCACGTTGGAGGCACCGGCCGCCAGCGCCAGCGCCACGTCGCGCGGGTGGCGCACGCCGCCGTCAGCCCAGACGTGTCCGCCGAGCTCGGTTGCCGCCGAAACGCATTCGAGCACGGCGGAGAACTGCGGGCGGCCGACGCCGGTCATCATCCGGGTGGTGCACATGGCGCCGGGGCCCACACCGACCTTCACGATCGACGCGCCGGCGCCGATCAGGTCGCGGGTTCCCTGCGCGGAGACGACGTTGCCGGCGACCAGCGGGATGCCCAAGCCGAGTGCGGCGACGGCCTTGATCGCCTCCAGCATCTTGGTCTGATGGCCGTGGGCGGTGTCGATGACCAGCAGGTCGACCTCGGCCTCGGCCAGTGCCGCGGCCTTGGCGGCCACGTCGCCGTTGATGCCCACTGCCGCGGCGATCCGTAACCTGCCTTTCGCGTCGACCGCGGGGGAGTAAATCCCTGCGCGCACCGCGCCGGTGCGGGTGAGCACCCCACCGAGGCTCCCGTCCGGCGCGGTGAGCACCGCCACCCCGATCGGGGCGTGCTCGAGCATTCCGAAGACCCGCCGCGGGTCGGTGTGCAATGGGGCGGTGACGAAGTCGGTCGCCGCGATGTCGCGCACTCGGGCGAACCGGTCCACCCCGGCGGTGGCCACCTCGGTCACCAGGCCGATCGGGCGTCCGTCATCAACCACGACCGCCGCACCGTGGGCGCGTTTGTGGATCAGCGCGACGGCGTCGGACACCGAGTTGTCGGGGGAGAGGGTGACCGGGGTGTCGGCCACCAGATCGCGGCTCTTGACGAAGTTCACCGTCGCGGTGACCGCCTCGATCGGCAGGTCCTGGGGCAGCACGACGATGCCGCCGCGGCGGGCCACCGTCTCGGCCATCCGGCGGCCGGCGACCGCGGTCATGTTGGCCACCACCACCGGGATGGTGGTTCCGGTGCCGTCGGAGGTAGACAGGTCGACGTCGAAGCGCGAGGTGACCTCGGAGCGGCCAGGCACGACGAAGACGTCGTTGTAGGTCAGGTCGTGAGCGGGCAGGTGACCGTCAAGGAAGCGCACGGGCTAGAGCCTAGTGCCCCGCTTCCCCCTGCCGAGCAGACGCAAAAGTCCCCGACACGCCGGGATTAGGGGGACTTTTGCGTCTGTTCGCGCAGGAGACGCTAGAGGGCGACCTCGCTGTGGTCGCCGCTCCACAGGGTGTGGAACCGCGCGGCGGGGTCGGCGTCGATACGGCCGTAGGTGTGGGCGCCGAAGAAGTCGCGCTGACCCTGGATCAGCGCGGCCGGCAGTCGTTCGGTGCGCAGCCCGTCGTAGTAGGACAGTGCCGAGGAGAACCCGGGAATCGGGATGCCCAGTTCGGTGGCGGTCACCACCACCCGGCGCCAGCTGTCGATGGCCGACTCGATCGCGCTGCGGAAGTACGGCGCGGCGATCAGCGTCGGCAGGTCGGGGTCGGCGTCGAAGGCCTCCTTGATCCGGTTGAGGAACTTGGCCCGGATGATGCAGCCGCCGCGCCAGATGGTGGCCAGCACGCCGGGGGTGATGCCCCACCCGTATTCCTCCGAGCCGGCCTGGATCTGGTTGAAGCCCTGGGCGTAGGCGATGATCTTCGAGGCGTACAGCGCCCGGCGGACGTCGTCGATGAATTGCTCTGTGTCGGTGGGCCGTTGGCCCAGATGCCCGGAGGCCATCCCGGCAACGGCCCGCCGCTGGGGCACCGATCCGGACAGCGCGCGGGCGAACACCGCCTCGGCGATGCCGGTCACCGGGACACCCAAGTCGAGGGCGGACTTGACCGTCCAGCGGCCGGTGCCCTTCTGCTCGGCCTCGTCGAGGATGACGTCGACCAGGGGTTTGCCGGTCTTGGCGTCGATCTGGCCGAGCACTTCGGCGGTGATCTCGACCAGGAAGCTGTCCAGATCCCCGGAGTTCCAGTCGGTGAAGACGTCGGCGATCTGGCCGGCGCTTAGGCCAAGACCGTCGCGCAGCAGTTGGTAGGCCTCGCCGATGAGTTGCATGTCGGAGTACTCGATACCGTTGTGCACCATCTTGACGAAGTGACCGGCTCCGTCGGGGCCGATGTGCGCGCAACACGGCACCCCTTCGACGTGGGCGGAGATCTCCTCCAGCAGCGGGCCCAGCGACTCATACGACTCTGCGGGCCCGCCCGGCATGATCGAGGGCCCGTTGAGGGCTCCCTCCTCGCCGCCGGAGATGCCTGCGCCGACGAAGTGCAGACCACGCTCGCGCATCGCCTTCTCGCGGCGGATGGTGTCGGTGTAGAGGGCATTGCCGCCGTCGATGATGATGTCGCCCGGCTCCATGGCGTCGGCGAGTTCGTTGATCACCGCGTCGGTGGGCTCGCCTGCTTTGACCATGATCAGCACCCTGCGCGGCCGTTCCAGCGCGTCCAGGAACTCCCGGATGGTCTCCGAGCGCACGAAGTTGCCTTCCGATCCGTGGTCGGCCAGCAGGGCGTCTGTCTTGGCGATGGAGCGGTTGTGAACGGCGACGGTGTAGCCGTGGTGGGCAAAATTCCGCGCGATATTTGACCCCATCACCGCCAGTCCGGTGACGCCGATCTGGGCGGTGGGTTGCTGCGAGGGGCTCATCGGGGCGCCTTTCGGTTGTGCGGGGGAGTGTCAGGTCTGGAAGAGCCGCTGAAGTTCGGTCAGCCACGGAAGGGCGACGGCGATGGTGGGTATGACCAGCACGGCCGCGGCAGCGCTGTAGGCCGCCAGGGACAGCGGAAGGCTATTGGGCGGCCCGGACAGCCGGCGCACCCGGATCACCGTCGTGGGGCCGCCGGCAGCCAGCGCACCCGCCGGGGTCGGCCCGCAGGCGCAGGTGACCAGTGCGCGGGCCAGCGGTCGGGGTCCGGCCGAGCGCACGGCCGCGTCGTCGGCCAGCAGTTCGACCAGCAATCGGACGGCGTTCAAGGCGCTGGCACTGCGCACGAATCGCGGGAAGGCGGTGTGCACGGCGGTGAAAGCCTCGAGCACCAGGTCGTGCCGGGCCCGAAGATGCGCCCGTTCGTGGCTCAGGATCGCGGCCAGTTCCTCGTCGGTGAGCGCCGAGAGCGCGCCGCGGCTGAGCACCACCCGGCTGCGCATACCGGGGAGGCAGTAGGCGAGGGGCTCCGCCAGGTCGAGCACCCTGGCCCCGCCTAGTTCCGCACGGCGTTCGCCGACCAGGTCGACCAGCATGCGGTGGCGCGCACGGCGCCGCCGGGTGCCGATCGCCACCTGACAGACGGTGACGCCGAGCCGGGCGCCGATCAGCAGCGTGAGGGCGAAGACGCCCACCGAGGCCAACCACAGCGGCCAGCCGAGGGCGGCGATCTCCGCTCGGACGTCGGCGGTCGGTCGA
Organism: Mycolicibacterium sp.; assembly: GCA_020637165.1. Classification (GTDB taxonomy): domain Bacteria; phylum Actinomycetota; class Actinomycetes; order Mycobacteriales; family Mycobacteriaceae; genus Mycobacterium. Next base: position 177,057 of record JACJWN010000003.1, read on the forward strand.
CCATCGGGCCCGGGGACGAACAATCGGGCCGCCAGGGCCAAGCCGGCGCTGAACGCCGACAGCACCGCCGCCACGGCGACGGCTTGCCACAGCACCACCGCGGCACGCGGAGCACGCATCGGCCAGGACGCTCGGGCAAGGAGAGCCGGTACCGGGCCGACGAGTGCGAGCGCGAGAAGCGTGAAGGCCAGCGCTGACACGCCTGCCAGTCTCCCCTAGCCGACGGTGCGTCGCCAGCGGATCGGGAAGCGGATTTTCTCGGTCAGCCGAGGGCGTCCCGAGCTTCCAGGTCCGCCAGCGCCCGGCGCAAGGCGTCGGCCTCGTCGGCGCCCACCCGGCCGACGAAGTGCATCAGCGCTGCCTGCCGGTCAACGGAGTCGGCGGCCTGATCCAGTGCGTCGACCATCAGCCCGGCGACCAGTTCGTCGCGGCCGTGTGCCGGCGTGTACTGGTGGGCGCGGTCGGCGCGGATCTGGACGACCAGGGCCTTGCGGGCCAGGCGTTGCAACACGGTCATGACGGTGGTGTAGGCCAGTTCGCGGCGCGCGGCGAGGGCATCGTGGACCTGCCGCACCGTCTGCGGCTTGTCAGCGTCCCAAAGATGGTCCATGACGGCGCGCTCCAACTCGCCGAGGCCCGTCAGCTTGGCCATGTCCCCATCTCCATTGCGATCAAGGCTACTCGCGGTTACTACCGAACGTCGTACCCGGGATTCGGTCTCTTAACTCCCAGCAGTGCCCGCGAAGTTCCGCGCTCCGCACGTTCGCGCCGCTTTTGTGGCCGTCCTCATCACGCCACCCCCCGGGCTGATCGGCACCGGCCGTGGGTGTAGACACGAATCCGTGCAACCAGATGCCACCCGTCCCGACCCGCTCACCGCGCCCTTCGACACCGAGATCGGCCTGACCTACACCGAGGTCACCCCCGACGGCGTCCGAGCGGAACTGACCGTTAAGCCTACGCTGCTGCAGCCGATGGGCATCGTCCACGGCGGCGTCTGGTGTTCGGTGGTCGAGTCCCTGGCCAGCGTGTCGGCCTACGTATGGCTTTCGGCCAACGGCGGCGGACACGTCGTGGGGGTGAACAACAGCACCGACTTCCTGCGCGCGGTCACCGAAGGCACCGTCTACGGCGTCTCCGAACCGGTGCACCGCGGCCGCCGCCAGCAGTTGTGGCAGGTGAGCATTCGTGACGATCGGGATCGGCTGGTCGCCCGGGGTCAGGTCCGGTTGCAGAACCTGGAGGCCTAGAGCCGGTGTAACACCAATTGCGTTGGTGTTACACTTTGGCATGCCGACCGCCCATCGCCGCCACGCGGTTACCGAAACCGATGACATCGCGGCGGCCCTTGACGCCGCACGCGCGGTCTGGCCCGAGTTGGCCGACAAACCGGGCGCTTTGCTGCGCCGGCTCATCCTCACCGGTGAAGAAGCCCTCCAGGCGCGGCGCAGCAAGGCTGCCGAAGGCCGTCGTCGGGCCATCGATCGGACCTCCGGCATCCTCATCGGCGTGTACGAGCCCGGGTATCTGGATGATGTTCGCCAGGACTGGCCCGAGTGATCATCCTGGACGCGAGTGTCCTCATCGCGCACCTGGAGAAGACGGACGGCCACCACGCTCGAGCGACTGGCATCCTGAGGGACAACTGCCATGACGAATTCGCAGCCAGCTCGGTCACACTTGCTGAGGTGCTGGTCGGGGCGATCCGGGCCGACCGCGGCGAACAAGTCCGAGAGGCACTGGCCGACCTGCAGGTCCAGTCACTAGGCCTGGGTGCCGAGGCGGCCTGGGAACTGGCCCGGTTGCGGGTCCGTACGGGCCTGAAACTTCCGGACTGCTGCGTGCTCCACACGGCGCGGATTCAGCCGGCCGCGCAGCTGGCCACCTTCGATGCCCGACTCGCCGCCGGCGCGGCCGCACTTGGCATGGGGGTCGTTCCCGGGTGATCAGACGGGCGGACCGGCCGGTCCTTGGCCACCCAGCCGCAGGACGAGTTGTGCCCCGCCCAGCGGGCTGGCCTCCAGCGATGCGGAGCCGCCGTGGAGTTCGGCCTGCTGGGCCACTAGGGCGAGTCCCAGGCCCGATCCGGAGCGGGCGGCGGTCGATCCGCGGGCGAACCGTTCGAACACGGCGGTGCGTTCCTCCTCGGGAACCCCGCTGCCGTTGTCGTCGACGGTGACCCGGATCTGGTCGGCGAAATTGCTGACGGACAGCCGGATGCGGGTGGCGCCCCCATGTTTGACGGCGTTGGCGATGGCGTTGTCGATCACCAGGCGCAGGCCGGCGGGCAGGCCCACCATGGGCACCGCAGGGGAGGGCACCAGCGAGACCCGCAGACCCGGATACGTGCGCTCGGCATCGTGGGCGGCGCGATCGAGCAGTTCGGTCATGTCGAACGGCACGAAGTCGTCGGTGGTGGTCAGTTCCCCCTGGGCCAGTCTCTCCAGCGCCGTCAAAGTCGCCTCGATCCGGGTCTGGGTCCGCATGGTGTCCCCGATGACCTCCTGGCGCTGTTCGGCGCCGAGGTCCAGCGTGGAGAGCACCTCGAGGTTGGTGCGCATGGCGGTCAGCGGTGTTCGCAGTTCGTGGGAGGCGACCGCTGCGAAGTCCCGAGCCGACTCCAGGGCAGCCTTGGTGCGCGCCTGTTCATTGCCGATCCGGGCCAGCATGCCCTCGACCGCCTCGCCGATCTCCACCGCCTCCCGCACCCCGCGGACCTGGACCTCCTCGGGTTTGGATTGGGCATTGATGGCGCGAGCCTGCTGGGCCAGCAGCCGGAACGGGTCGATCATGATCAGCGAGAAGAACCAGCCGACGACGACGGTGCCGATGATCACCCCGCCGCAGATCAGCACCACCCGCCAGTGCAATTCGGAGATCCGACGCTGGGTCTCGGCCACCGGGGCGCCGAGGGCGATCGTGGCGCCGCCGACGGTGAAGGTCCGCACCCGGTACTCCACGCCCTCGATGGTGGTGTTGGCATAGCCGTCGGCCAGCTTCGGCAACACCACCCCGGGCGGCACCGACATGGCCATCGACCCGACCCGGACGGTGCGAACCAGGTTCCCGTCCGGACTGGCGCTTTCGGTGGCCGGGGTGCTGGACAGCAGTGCGCTGAAATCGCCGAGGCTGCTCACCGAATCCAGTCGGCGGTCCAACTGGCTGTACTGGTCATTGGTGACGCCGATCCACACCCAGGTGCCCAGGGTGAGAACCAGGATCACCACCGACAGTGCGGCGGTGATGACGATGGTGCGCAGCGACAGCATCCGGTTGGGCAGCCGTTGCAACAGCCGGTAGAAGACTTCGTCGGGTTTCACCGCCGTGAGCACCGGGTGTGCGGCACGGCACCGGTCGGCGCCATGGCGGCTAGACCGCGTCGGCCAGGATCATGGCGCGCTGCGGGAGGTTGCAGCGATCGCGGAAGTCCCGGCCGGGCTGGCGGATCGCCTCCAGTTCGGCGCGGACGGTGGGGTTGGCGTCGAGGTAGACCTCGGTCTCGTCGCGGGCTTGGGTCTTGGGCAGCCCCTGCAGACCGGTGAAGAACGCGTTCACGTCGGGATGGGTGAACAGATAGGTCGCCATCGCGGCCGACACCCCCGACATCACCCCGGTCATATCGGCCGTTGTGCAGTTCGGAGGGGGGTCGTCGGCCCTGACCGGGCTTGCGACGGAGATCAGTATCGCGCCGGCGCCGAGTACCGCCCCCGCTGCGCGGAAAAGGGATCGACGTGCGGCTGGCATGTTCCCCTCCATTATCGAGGTGACCCGACTCCCACGCTGGGGTCAGGACGCCGCGATCTCGGACTCCTCGGCCCGCTCGGCGATCTCCTCGAGTTGCTCGATCCGGGTGCGGGCATAGGCCTGCTGCTCGGTGATGGTGAGCTGCCCGCGATGGCTGCCGATGAAGGTGCTGACCCAGGACATCGCCGTGGTGAGCCGGGCTTTGAAGCCCACCAGGTAGATCAGGTGCAGGAACAACCAGGCCAGCCAGCCGATGAACCCGCCGAACTCCAGCGGACCCACTTTGACCACCGCCGAGTACCGCGCCACGGTGGCCATCGAGCCCTTGTCGAAGTACTTGAACGGCTCGCGGGCGGCCGGATCAGCGCCCTTGAGTTCGGCCTTGATCAGCTTGGCGGCGTAGCGGGCCCCCTGGATCGCGCCCTGGGCCTGGCCGGGAACGCCGTCGACGAATGCCATGTCGCCGACGACGAAGACGTTCGGATGACCCGGCACGGTCAGGTCGGGCAGCACCTTGACCCGGCCGGCCCGGTCGACCTCGGCGCCGGCCTGATCGGCGATGACCTTGCCCAGCGGGCTGGCCGCGACACCGGCCGACCAGACCTTGGTCTGGCACTCGATGCGCTCGGTGCGGCCGTCCCCGTACTTGACGTTGATGCCGTTGCGGTCGACGTTGGTGACCATTGCGCCGAGTTGGATCTCCACGCCCAGCTTCTCCAGCCGGGCCGCGGCCTTCTTGCCCAGCTTCTCGCCCATCGGCGGCAGCACGGCCGGGGCGGCGTCGAGCAGGATCACCCGGGCCTTGGTGGAGTCGATGTGCCGGAATGCCCCCTTGAGGGTGTGGTCGGCCAGCTCGGCGATCTGGCCGGCCATCTCGACACCGGTCGGACCCGCGCCCACCACCACGAAGGTGAGCAGTTTGGCCCGGCGCTCCGGGGCGCTGGACCGCTCGGCCTGCTCGAATGCGCCGAGGATGCGTCCGCGCAGCTCGAGGGCATCGTCGATGGTCTTCATGCCGGGCGCCCACTCGGCGAAGTGGTCGTTGCCGAAGTATGACTGACCGGCTCCGGCGGCCACGATCAACGAGTCGTACGGGGTGCGGTAGGTGTGGCCCAACAGCACCGAGTCCACGGTCTTGTTGGCCAGATCGACGTTGGTGACCTCACCGAGCAGCACCTGGCAGTTCTTGTTCTTGCGCAGCACCACGCGGGTCAGCGGGGCGATCTCGCCCTCGGAGATGATCCCGGTCGCCACCTGGTACAGAAGTGGCTGGAACAGGTGGTGGGTGGTCTTGGCGATCATCTTGATGTCGACGTCCGCCCGCTTGAGCTTCTTGGCCGCGGTGAGGCCGCCGAAGCCCGAGCCGATGATGACGACCTTGTGCTTATCCGACGGGGTCGCGCCGGGATGGGTCATCTTCGCTCCTGAGTTTGCCGAACCGTAAAGACTGCAGCCAACGGTACTACGGGAGCCCCCCCGCAGCATTGGGAGAGGGCGGTCAGCGGGCCGGTGAAAAGTCAGCCCGCCAGCAGCGGAAGCAGAGCCTCGCCGAGTTGGGCGATCGAGCCCGGCACGTACCTGGGCATGTTGACGATCACGCCGTCGATCCCGGCGTCGAGCACCTGGGTTCGGACCGTCTCGGCGATCCGCGCCGGACTGCCGACCGCCAATCGGCCGCGCATGGCGGGCGGGATCATGTCGTCGGTGAAGTTCGGGTCCGGAATCGCGGTGAGCAGCACGCTGGTCTCCAGCGTCGCCGGGTCCCGGTCGGCCTCCTCGCAACGCCGGGTCAGCGCCTCGACCTTGCCCGGCAACTCCGAAAATGCGGCGATGACGTTGAGATGGTCGAAGTAGCGGGCAGCGAGACCGAAGGTCTTCTTCTCGCCACTGCCACCGATCATCAGCGGGATGTGGTCGCGGAAACGGGGCGCGGCCATTGCGTCCTCGGTGCGGTAGTACGTGCCGCTGAAGCTCACCCGCTCGCCGCGGATCATCGGCATGATGATCTGCAGCGCTTCGTCGAGCTTGGCGAACCGTTCGGTGAACGTTCCGAACTCGAAGCCCAACTGGGTGTGCTCGAGCTCGAACCAGCCGGTGCCTATACCCAGCACGGCCCTTCCCTGGCTGATCACGTCCAACGTGGTGATGGCTTTGGCCAGCAGGGTCGGGTTCCGGTAGGTGTTGCCGGTGACCAGGGTGCCCAGGGCGACTTTCTCGGTCGCGGTCGCCAGGGCTCCCAGTGCGGTGTAGGCCTCCAGCATCGGTTCCTCAGGGGCGCCGAGCATGGGCAGTTGGTAGAAGTGGTCCATTACGAAGACGGAGTCGAACCCGGCGTCCTCGGCCTCTCGTGCCTGGGCGACCACGGTTGGGAAGAGATCGGCGACCGGGGTGCCGTAGGAGAAATTCGGGATCTGCAGGCCGCATCGGATCGTCACGGCCCGACAGTAACTCTCCGCGGGACGGCTCCGACGAAGAAAGCGGCGTCAGCCCCGACCGATTGAGCCGGCAACGATGCCGGTGCTGCGCCCGACGTGCAGGGTCTGACCGGTGATGTGCCGGGCCGCCGGGGTGGCCAGAAAGACCGCCAGCCGGGCGATCTCGGCCGGACCCGAGGGTGCCGCGGCGGTCAGACCGTCGTAGCCGGGCTGCGCGAGGCGCCCGTAGGCGATGGTGTTGACGGTGATCCCGCGGGTTCCGAAATGGGCGGCCTGCCCGGCCGTCCAGTCCGACAGCGCCGCCTTGGCGGCGGCTTCGGGACCGCGGTCGGGTGCGGGGGCGACGGCCACGATCGCTCCGCCGGAGCGCAGTTGGTCGCCGACGGCCTGCACGGTCAGAACCGCGGAGAGGACCGTGCGATCGAAGGCCGACCGCCAGGACAATGCGGTGTCGGGCACCGTGGAGTTCGACGGATCCGCGCCTGGCCACGACCGGCCCGGCACGGTGATGACGGCGTCGAGATGCTGGGGAAATCGCGGCTGAGACGCGGCGAGGCTGGCCGGATCGGCGGGATCACAGAGGACGGCCTCGACACCAAGTTCGCCGGCAACCAGCTCCAGCTGCTCGGGTGCCAAGCCGGTGACCACCACCCGGTGGCCGGCAGCGCGGAAGCCCTCCGCGACCGCGCGGCCGAGATCGCCGTCGGCGCCGGTGACCAGCACGTCCATCGTCCACCTCCATCGTTGGCCAGTGCAGCGCGAAGGTTACTCGAACGCCGACCTAGGGTGAGGGCCATGGGGCCGGTCGGGCAGCGTGGCGCGTCGCTGCCGCGCTGGGTCTACCTTCCCGCCACGGCGGGGGCGCTGTTAGTGGTACTGCCGCTGGCCGCGTTGGCGGTCAAGGTCGACTGGGGCGGCTTCGCGGGTCTGGTCAGCAGCCCGGCCTCGCGCTCGGCGCTGCTGCTGAGCCTGCGCACCGCCACCGCGAGCACCATGCTGTGTCTGCTCCTCGGCGTTCCGCTGGCTCTGGTGTTGGCACGGCATGACGGCGTGCTGGTCCGCGTCGTGCGCCCGCTGATCCTGCTACCGCTGGTGCTGCCCCCGGTGGTCGGTGGCCTCGCGCTGCTCTACGTGTTCGGCCGGATCGGGCTGCTCGGTCACTACCTGGAGGCCGCGGGTGTCCGGATCGCCTTCACCACCACGGCGGTGGTCCTGGCGCAGACGTTCGTGTCGCTGCCGTTCCTGGTGATCGCCATCGAGGGTGCCGCCCGCACCGCCGGCACCGCCTATGACACGGTGGCCGCCACCCTGGGCGCGCCCCCGGCCACCGTGTGGTGGCGGGTGACGCTGCCGTTGCTGGCGCCCGGACTGCTGTCCGGGGCGGTGCTGGCCTTCGCCCGCGCGCTGGGGGAGTTCGGCGCGACGCTGACTTTCGCCGGATCCCGGCAGGGCGTGACGCGCACCCTGCCACTGGAGATCTACCTGCAGCGGGAGGGCGACCCCGAGGCCGCCATCGCGCTGTCGATCCTGCTGATCGCCGTCGCGGCCTGCATCGTCGCGGGGCTGGGCTGGCGACGGCTGACCGGCTGGGCCGCAGCGGGGAAGTCCGATGGCTGACCTGCATGTTGCTGCCACCGTCGCCGCCCGCGGCCTCCACGTGGACTTCACGGTGGCGGCCGGGGAGGTGCTCGCGCTGCTGGGGCCCAATGGGGCCGGCAAATCGACGACGGCGGCCGTGCTTGCCGGGCTGCTGCAGGCCGATCACGCGGTGGTGCGGGTCGGTGAGCGCGTGTTGACCGACACCGAGCGGGGTGTGGCCGTGGCGGTGCACGCCCGCCGGGTCGGTCTGCTGGCGCAGGATCCGCTGCTGTTCCCGCACCTGACCGTGCTGGGCAACGTGGCGTTCGCGATCCGTGGCCGCTCCGACCGCGCCGAACGGGCCCGGGGTTGGCTGGACCGGGTGGGAGCCGCTGAACTCGCCGATCGCCGGCCCGGTGAACTCTCCGGCGGCCAGGCGCAACGGGTGGCGCTGGCGCGGGCGCTGGCGGCGGATCCGGACGCGCTGGTGCTCGACGAGCCGCTGGCCGGGCTGGACGTGGCCGGTGCGGCCGCGGTGCGCGCCTCGCTGCGACGGGTGCTGGCCGACGGCGTCCGCCCAGTGGTGCTGATCACCCACGACCTACTCGATGTGCTGGCACTGGCCGACCGGGTTCTGGTACTCGAAGACGGTCGCGTGGCGGAGAGCGGCCCGGTCGCCGGTGTGCTGGCCGCACCGCGGAGCCGGTTCGGCGCCAGGTTCGCCGGGGTGAACCTGGCGCGCGGGGCGGTGTCGGGACCGGGGGAGTTGCGCACCGGGACCGCTCGGGGATCGGGGCAGATATGGCACGGCGTCCCGGCTGACGACCTGCCCGTCGGGGCGGCCGCGGTGGCGGTGTTCGCCCCTGCCTCGGTGGCGGTCTATCCCGATCGGCCGAACGGCAGCCCCCGCAACGCCGTCCTCGTGCGGATCGCGGGGCTGGAGGTGAACGGTGCGGTGGTCCGGGTCCGGGCTGAGGAACAGGGCGACGGCAGCCCCGGACTGGCCGCCGACGTCACCCCCGAGGCGCTGGCCGAGCTCGCGTTGACCGTGGGCGACCGGGTGTGGTTCACAGTAAAGACCCAGGAAGTCGGTTTGCACGCCGCCTATCGGCCGCTGGCCGGGTTGTGACCAAAACGGCAACGGACACAGACGGGCGGACGCTTGCTTCGCGCGGGCGACACGGTAGGTTTTGCGCCATGAAGCAGTCCTCACGACGCCCGGGCCGGTGGATGGCCGTGGCCGTCTCAGCAGTCGCGGGCGCCAGCGCCGTGGCGATCACCATACCGAACGCGGCCCTAGCAGACCCAGCGCCGCCACCGCCGCCGCCCAGCACCACCGCGGCTCCGGCCCCAGCCCCGGCTCCCGCGGATACTCCGGCTCCGGCTCCGGCTCCCGCGGATGCCCCGGCCCCAGCTCCGGCTCCCGCGGATGCCCCGGCTCCGGCTCCGGCTCCCGCGGATGCCCCGGCTCCGGCTCCGGCTCCCGCGGATGCCCCGGCCCCAGCCCCGGCTCCCGCGGATGCTCCCGCCCCCGCACCGGCGCCTGTGGATCCCAACGAACCGGCTCCGGCCCCAGCCGCGCCGGCTGATCCCAACGCACCGGCCCCTGCCCCGGCAGACCCGAACGCCGGCCGGGTCGAGAACGCCTCCGGCGGCTTCAGCTACGTCCTGCCCGCCGGCTGGGAGGTCGCCGACGCGTCCCGGCTGAGCTACGGCCAGGCGCTGCTGCTCAAGCAGACCGGCCCGGCGCCGCTGCCCGGCCAGCCCGCACCGACGGCCAACGACACGAGCATCCTGCTGGGCCGGCTCGATCTGAAGCTGTTCGCCGGGGCCGAGGCGGACAACACCAAGGCCGCGATCCGACTGGCCTCGGACATGGGCGAGTTCTTCATGCCCTTCCCCGGATCCCGCATCAACCAGCAGACCACCCCGCTGCAGGCCGGCGACATGCCCGGGTCGGCGTCGTCCTACACCGTCAAGTTCACCGACACGGCCAAGCCGAACGGCCAGATCTGGGCAGGTGTCGTGGGTACCCCGGGCACCCAGCGCAACCAACCCACCGACCGGTGGTTCGTGGTGTGGCTGGGAACCGCCAAGGATCCCGTCGACGCCGCTGCCGCCAAGGCGCTGGCCGAGTCGATCCGGCCTTACACGCCTCCGCCGCCGCCGCCCGCGCCGGAACCCGACCCCAACGCCCCGGCGGTTCCGCCGCCTCCGGGTGACCGCGTCGGCGTTCCCATCCCGGTTGTGACACCGGTTCCGGAGATGATGCCGCCGGCCTGACCCGGATCACCGCCGGAACGTGGCCCTTTCGGCGTGCGAATCGTTACCATCGCGCGATATACCGGAAGGACACGGCCGGTGGTCGCCGGGCGTGAGGCACCGGAGGAGGTCCGATGGACATCATGGCGGCAACCGAGTTACTGGCCCGTTCGTCCACGCTGACCAGCGTGGGCTGGATCGGCTACATCATCATCGGCGCGCTGGCGGGATGGATCGCCGGCAAGCTCGTCAAAGGCGGCGGCTCGGGCCTGCTGATGAACATCGTGATCGGGGTGATCGGCGCTCTGATCGGCGGATTCCTGCTGAGCTACTTCCTGGACACCGCGGCCGGCGGGTGGTGGTTCACCCTGTTCACCGCGATCCTGGGGTCGGTGATCCTCCTGTGGATCGTCGGAAAGGTTCGCAGCTAGAACTCTCCGCCGAACCGTTGCGCTGGCCGCCGGTCCCCGGTCCCGGCACGATGGAGACATGACCGGTTCGATGCGTGCCTGGCGGGTCCGGCGTCCCGGGCCGGTTAGCGCTGGGCCGATGGAGTTCGACGATCAGGTGCCGGTCCCCGAACCCGGGCCGGGCGAACTGCTGGTCGCCGTTCGCGCCTGCGGCGTGTGCCGCACCGACCTGCACGTCGCCGAGGGGGATCTCCCGGTGCACCGGCGCGGGGTCATCCCCGGACATGAGGTGGTCGGCGACGTGGTCGCCCTCGGCCCGGGCGCGGGCGGCTTCGCGGTGGGCGATCGGGTGGGTGTCGCGTGGCTGCGGCACACCTGCGGGGAGTGCGTCTACTGCCGCCGAGGTGCAGAGAACCTGTGCCCGCAGTCCCGCTACACCGGATGGGACGCCGACGGCGGATACGCCGACTTCGCGACCGTCGCCGCGGACTTCGCCTACCGGCTGCCAGGCGGGTACACCGATGCCGAACTGGCCCCACTGCTGTGCGCTGGGATCATCGGCTACCGCTCGCTGATGCGTGCGGAACTCCCGCCGGGCGGTCGGCTCGGACTGTACGGCTTCGGTGGCAGCGCCCATATCACCGCGCAGGTCGCCCTTGCCCGCCGAGCAGAGGTCCACGTCATGACCCGGGGGGCGCAGGCACGGGAACTCGCCCTGGCCCTGGGGGCGGCCTCGGCCCAGGGGGCAGCCGATCCTCCTCCGGTCAAATTGGATTCGGCGATCCTGTTCGCCCCGGTCGGCGACCTGGTTCTACCGGCGCTGGAGGCGCTGGACCGGGGCGGCACGCTGGCCGTCGCCGGCATCCACCTCAGCGACATCCCGCCGCTGAACTACCAACGCCACCTGTTCCAAGAGCGTCAAGTGCGCTCAGTCACCTCCAACACCCGTGCCGATGGTAGGGAGTTTCTCGATTTCGCCGGCCGGCACCACATCGAGGTGACGACGCCGCAATACCGATTGACTGACGCCGACCGGGCGCTGACCGACCTTTCCGAGGGCAGGATCGCCGGGGCCGCCGTGCTCGTGCCGTAGGCTGCGGAGCGCCTGGTGCGTGTCCCCTAAGATCAAGCGACCTCCGTGCCTGAAGTCAGCGCCGGAAAGGTGGCCTCAAGATGCGCGCGGAAGCGAGCCAGGTCGCCTTCAACGTCCGGGTTCTTCATTACGTCGTGGGCCGAGAAGGTCGGCAGCGCCGTCATGCCGAAGAACCTCAGGTTCAGGTGCATCGGCCAAAGGAGGTCGTCCACCGTTCGCTGTTCAAAGAACGCGGCGTTGGGGTTCCCGAACGCGTCACGAGGCGCGTTGAACGTCAGCGAGAGCATGTAGCGCGTGTCGGTGAGCGCGCCGCCAAGTCCGTAGAGGTGATCTTGACCGGGGCCTCGGCGGCCATCGCCCTGGCACAGACGCCCGTCCATCCCGGCCGTGTAGACCTCGTCCATGTACTTCTTGAGGGACCACGGTGTCCCCATCCAGTTCACCGGGAACTGCATCACGAGGGCGTCCGCCCATTGGTGCCGTGCAACCTCAGTCTCGACATCCCAGCCTTTCGACACCTCGGTGAACTCGACCTGGTAGCCACGGCGCTCAAGGTGTTCTCGCATGAGCGCGGCAAAGGTCCCATTCAGCCGCCCCTTCGCGAAGGGATACGGCTGGTGGCCATTGATGATCAATACCTTCTTCAAGCTGTCCTCCATTGGTTCGTGAGTTCAGTGGGCGCGGTGGTTCGCCAACCGCGCCAGAATCTAGTTGACAGATTTCCATAGTCAACTAGTTTACTTTTAGTAACCTTGAGGGGAGGGTTCATGGAAGCCCGGATCGAGAGCGATGACTGTGGCCGGAAGATCGCTGTTGAGCCCTGCACAGAGCCATGCGCGATCGAGCGGGGCATGCGCGTGCTCGGCGGGAAGTGGACCGGATCAATCCTGTGGCACCTCAAGGACGAGCCCGTCAGGTTCAACGACCTCGCCCGAATGGTCGGTGGGGCGAGCAAGAAGATGATTGCGGAGCGGTTGACGCACCTCGAAGCCCACGGTCTGATCGACCGGCGCGTGCTCGAGACGCGGCCGCTTGGCGTTGCCTACCAGATGACGACCAAAGGACAGACCGCATTACGCTTCCTCGAGGAGCTGCGTCGGTGGTCGGAGGAAGAGCTGGGCCCGACCGACGGCAAACCTGCCGACGACGAAACGACATGACCTGGGGCCTGGCCCGTAGCCGTTCCGGGTGGGGCTGGCAATGTCGGGCGGATTCACCGTGGCGGGATGTGCCCGAGTCTCTACGAGGACAAGTGCCAGACCAGGGCTGCGGCCAGCGCGCCCATGCCGTTGAGGGACCAGTGCAGGGCGATCGGCGCGATGATGCTGCCACTGCGCCGACGCAGCCAGGTGAAGACGAAGCCGGCGGCAGCGGTCGCCAGGACCGCGCCGACGATACCGGCCACCATTCCGAAGACCCCACCGCCCAGGATCCGGGTGAACCCGACGTTGCCGCTGGTCAGTCCCAGCGAGGAGGCGATGTGCCACAGTCCGAACAGCAGGGAGCCGGCGGCGGCGACACCGCGGAAGCCCCAGGCCCGGTCCAGGGCTCCGTGCAACACCCCCCGAAACGCGAGTTCCTCGGGGATCACGGTCTGCAACGGAATGATGATCATCGAGGCCACCACCGCCCCGGAGATCGTCGAGTAGCGGTCGTTGAGGAACATCGGCCGGGTCCAGGGCAGCAGTGCGCCCACCGCGACCACCGTCAGCACCAGACCGACGGCGGCAAGCGCGTAGCCGGCACCGGATCGCCAGTGCTCGCGGCCGAGGCCGAGCTCCGCCCAGCCCAGACCGCGCGCCCGCACCAGCGCCAGCAAGCCCACGGCGGCGACCGGGACCATCACAACTGCGGCCCAGGGTGTAGTGAAGTGCGCGACAAGGTTGGTGATGGCCAGTACCACGATCACCACGCCGATATCGACGTAGACCCGCAGGTGGTGCAGCGCTGACAGTTGCGCCAGCACGGGGTGGTGGTGCGCGACGGCGGCGCTCTGATCGGGCATAACTCCGTAATGCTACGCGGGCGCAGAACATTCCATTAGTACATGTGTTCGGGGTCACGGCCAGGGTTAAGCGACGCGGGCTAAGCTCGGCGCCGGAGGACGGGAGGCCCGGATTGACCGACAGCGAGCCCCTGCTGGCTTCCGTGCGGGTTCTGGACCTGTGTGACGACCGTTCCGACGGCGTCACCCGCCTGCTCGCCGACCTCGGCGCCGACGTGCTCAAGATCGAGCCGCCCGGGGGCGGCCCGGCGCGGACGGCGCTGCCGACCCTGGACGGGGTGAGCATTCCGTTCGCACTGCACAACGCCAACAAACGCGCCGCGGTGCTCGACCCCGCCGATGAGGCCGACCGGCGCCGATTTCTCGATCTGGCCGCTGGGGCCGACATCGTCGTCGACAGCGGTCAGCCCGGTGGGGCCGCCGCGTACGGGGCCTCGTGCGAGGACCTCGCGGACCGGTTCGGGCACCTGGTGACGATGACGGTCACCGATTTCGGCGCCGACGGGCCGCGGGCCGGCTGGCAGGCCACCGATCCGGTGCTCTACGCCATGTCGACCGCGCTGTCGCGATCCGGGCCGACCACCGGCACCCCGGTGCTTCCCCCGGACGGTATCGCCTCGGCCACCGCGGCGGTTCAGGCGGCGTGGGCGGTTTTGGTCGCCTACTTCAACCGGTTGCGTTGCGGAGCGGGCGACTACATCGACTTCGCCCGATTCGACGCGGTGGTGCTGGCGTTGGACGCGCCGTTCGGCACCCAGGGCCAGGCCGCGATCGCGCGGTCGAAGGGTCCGCGCTGGCGTGGCCGGCCCAAGAACCAGGACCTCTACCCGATCTTCGGCTGCCGCGACGGTTTCGTCCGGATCTGCGTGCTCTCGCCCCGCCAGTGGCACGGGATGCGGGCCTGGCTCGGTGAGCCCGCGCGGTTCCAGGATCCGCGGTTTGACAGCATTGCCGCGAGGGTGGCGGCCTTCGACGACCTCGGCGGCCTGATCGCCGGGCTGTGCGCAGAGTCGACGATGGATCAACTCGTTGCCGAGGGACAGGCGCACGGCGTTCCCGTCGCGGCCGTCCTGACGCCGTCCGACGCCCTGGAGTCCGAGCATCTGCGCGAGGTCGCCGCGCTGGCCGACACCGAGTTGGCCCCCGGGGTGCGTACCCGGGTGCCGGCGGGTTACTGGACGGTCGACGGCCACCGGGTCGGCTATCGCACGCCGGCACCGCGACTCGGCAGCAGCGAGCCGCAGTGGTGCGCGCCGCGATTCGACCCCGAACCCACCGGGCCGGTGGGTGCACCCCCGCTGGAGGGCATCCGGGTACTGGACCTCGGGATCATCGTGGCCGGCGGTGAACTCAGCCGGCTCTTCGGCGACCTCGGCGCCGAAGTCCTCAAGGTGGAGAGCGCCGCCTATCCGGACGGCCTGCGCCAGAAGCGCCCGGGTCAGGCCATCAGCGAATCCTTCGCCCGGGCGCACCGTAACCACCTCGGCCTTGGTCTGGAGCTCCGTACCGCGGACGGTGCGGCCCTGTTCGAGCGACTGGTCATGGTCTCCGACGCGGTCTTCGCCAACTTCAAGCCGGGAACACTTGCCGGACTGGGGTTTCCGTATCCCCGGCTGCGGCAGCTCAACCCGGCGTTGGTACTCGCCGAGAGCAGCGCTTTCGGGGACACCGGCCCGTGGAGTGGGCGGATGGGGTACGGACCGCTGGTGCGAGCCAGCACCGGTGTGACTCGGCTGTGGACCTCCGAGCAGGACGACACGGCCAACGCCCGCCATCCGTTCTATGACGCGACGACGATCTTCCCCGACCACGTCGTGGGGCGGATCAGCGCGATCGGGGCCCTGGCCGGGCTGATCCGCCGCCGGCGCACCGGCTCCGGTTCCCGGATCCACGTCTCGCAGGCCGAAGCCGTCATCAACCAGCTCGACACCCGCTACGTCATGCTGGCAGCCGAGGCCCATCACGGCGACGTGCGCGAAGACCGTTCGGTGAACCTGGTTCTGGAATGCGCCGGTGAGGACGAGTGGTGCGTGGTGTCGCTGAACGGTGACGGCGACGGCCGTGCCCTGGCGGCGGCGGTCGGCGCCGGCGATGATCCCGACCTGGTCGCGGCGCTGTCGCGGTGGGCGAAGGGGCACAGTCCGGTCGAGGTTGCCGAGCGGCTGCAGGCCGTCGGAATTCCGGCCGGCCCGATGCAGCGGGCCGATGAGGTCCTGACCGACCCGCAGCTGACGTACCGCCGCGTGCTGACCGAGATGGCCCATCCGTGTTTCGAGGTGACGCTGCCGGCCGAGGCCGGTCCCGCTCCCTACCGCAACATCCCGCCGGCACGGCAGTGTCCGGCCCCGCTGCCCGGCGCGGACACCCGCCGGATCTGCCGCGACGTGCTGGCGATGAGTGCTCAGGAGACCGACCGGCTGATCGCCGCAGGAGTGCTGTTCGCCGCGGCGGACGACCCGGCGGGAGCCGCCAGAGAGGGAGAGTAGTCATGACTGTCAAGACCCCGCCACAGCTGTTCATCGACGGGGAGTTCCGCATCGCGGACAAGGCCGAGCCGGTGCTGGAGGCGGCGACCGGTGAGCTGCTCGGCGATGGCGGCAGCGCCACCGAGGCCGATATCGACGCCGCGGTCGCCGCGGCCCGGGCGGCACTGCCGGAGTGGTCGTTGGCATCCCCGGACCACCGCGCCGCTGTCCTGCGGGCCTTCGCCGCGGCGTTGCGCAAACGCGCGAACGCCACCGACGAACTGGTGACCCGCGAGAACGGGATGCCGATGTCGTTGTCCCGCAGCGCCAACGGACTCTTCCCGGCGGCGCTGATGGGCTACTACGCGAAGCTGGTCACCTCGACTCCGATCGAAGAGGTGCGGCCCAGCGCGACCGGTCACACCATCGTGCGCCGGGAACCGGTCGGCGTCGTCGCGGCGATCGTGCCGTGGAACTACCCGCAGGCGCTCGCCGCCTTCAAGATCGCCCCCGCACTTGCCGCGGGCTGCACGGTGGTGCTCAAGGCCTCGCCCGAAACTGCTTTGGACGCCATGGTTTTCGCCGAGGCGGCCCTCGAGTGCGGTCTTCCGGCGGGCGTGCTCAACGTGGTTCCCGGTGCCACGGAAGCCGGGGCACACCTGGTCTCGCACCCGGGGGTGGACAAGGTCAGCTTCACCGGATCAACGGCGGTGGGGCGCATCATCGGGGAGACCTGCGGCCGGCTGTTGCGCCCGGTGACGCTGGAACTCGGCGGGAAGTCGGCGGCGATCATTCTCGACGACGCCGACCTGTCGGCCACCATCGAGGGCCTGCGATCGGTGTCGTTCATCAACAACGGCCAGACCTGTTTCCTCGGCTCGCGGATTTTGGCGCCGCGGTCCCGCTACGGCGAGGTCGTCGACGCGCTGGCCGCCCTGGTCCACTCGATGACGGTCGGCGATCCCCTAGACACCGCCACCGACATCGGGCCGGTGGTCAGTGCCCGGCAGCGCGACCGGGTGCTGGGCTACATCGAGGCCGGAAAGGACAGCGGGGCCAAGCTCGTTGTCGGCGGGGGCGTACCGCGTGATCAGCCGCGCGGCTGGTTCGTCTCGCCGACGGTGTTCGCCGACGTCGACAACTCCGACCGGATCGCCCAGGAGGAGATCTTCGGACCCGTCCTGGCGGTCATCCCCTATGACAGCGACGAGCAGGCCGTTGCCCTGGCCAACGACAGCGAGTTCGGCCTGGCGGGCACGGTCTGGTCGACCGATACCGACCGGGCCACCGAGGTGGCGCGAGAGATCCGGACGGGAACGGTCGGCGTCAACGACTATCAGCTGGACATCAATGCGCCGTTCGGCGGTGTGAAGGCCAGCGGTATCGGCCGTGAACTCGGTCCGGAGGGCCTGGAGGAGTTCTTCGAGCTCAAGTCGATCTACCGGACCGGACCCGTCGGCGGTTGAGGGATTCCGAGAAAGGGGTTCCTCCTGCGCCGCGACAACCGGCTCCGCAGGTGACCGGCCGGCGATCCCGCCGGTGCTAAATTGACACCTGTCAAAGAAAGGGTCGCCGATGAGTCTGGATCCGCGCACGCCGGTGATCGTCGGCGTAGGTCAGGTCAACCAGCGCGATGAGGCACCTGAGGTGGAGCCTGTCGACCTGATGGCCTTGGCCGCCCGGGAGGCAGTCGACCCGCGGGTGTTCCGGGCGCTCGATTCGATCCGGGTGGTGAACCTGCTTTCCTGGCGCTATCGGGATCCGGGTCTGCTGCTCGGCCGGCGGATCGGGAGCCCCGACGCGGCCACCGTCTACACCGGCATCGGCGGGAACACCCCGCAGTCGCTGCTCAACCAGACCTGTCTGGACATCCGGCAAGGCCGCGCCGATGCCGTGCTGCTCGCCGGCGGCGAAACCTGGCGAACCCGGATGCGGCTGCGGGCCAGGGGATTGCGACCGGATTGGACCCGACAGGACGACACGGTGCCGGTGCCGCCGGGGGGCCAGGGCAGTGTGCCGATGTCGGCCCCCGGCGATGAGCGCATCGGCCTGGATCGCCCGTCCTACGTCTATCCCATGTTCGACGAGGCGCTGCGGATCGCCGAGGGGATGTCGGTTGAGGACCACCGCCGGCGCATCGGCGAGTTGTGGGCACAGTTCAGTGCCGTGGCCCAGACCAACCCGCACGCCTGGAGTCGCGAGGCATTGACGGCCGACCAGATCGTCCGGCCGGGTCCGGAAAACAGAATGATCAGCTGGCCCTATCCCAAGCTGATGAATTCCAACAACATGGTCGACCAGGCGGCCGCGGTGGTGCTGTGCTCAGTCGAGAAGGCGACCTATCTGCAGATCCCCCGGGACGCCTGGGTCTTCCCGCACGCCGGCACCGACTCACACGACACCTATGACATCTCCGAACGCGACGAGTTCCATCGCTGCCCGGCTATCCGCATCGGCGGGCGGCGCGTGCTCGAGTTGGCCGGGGCCGGGGTCGACGACCTCGACTACATCGACGTCTACTCCTGCTTCCCCTCGGCGGTGCAGGTGGCGGCCCGCGAGATCGGCCTCCCGATCGGGGATCCCGACCGGCCGCTCACGGTCACCGGCGGACTGACCTTCGCCGGCGGCCCCTGGAACAACTACGTCATGCACTCGATCGCGACGATGGTCGAACGCTTGCGCGAAAATCCCTCTGCCCGTGGACTTGTCACCGCCAACGGCGGGTATCTCACCAAGCACAGCTTCGGGGTCTACAGCGCCACCCCGCCGGCCCAGGACTTTCGCTGGGAGGACGTCCAGGACGAGGTCGACCGCGAGCCGACCCGCACGGCCCTGGCGGAGTGGGACGGTGTCGGCACCGTCGAGTCCTGGACGACTCCCTATGACCGGGACGGCAATCCGGAGAAGGCGTTCCTGTCGGTGCGCACGCCCGACGGGGCCCGGACCCTCGCGGTGATCACCGATCCCGGAGAGGCGGCGGTCACCATCGTCGAGGACATCGGAGGCATCCCAGTGCGAGTGCATGCCGATGGAACCGCGAGCCTCAAGACGCACGGCTAGTCGAGCGCCGCTTCACCGTCGGCAAGGCCACCCCTTCATGACAGCAGGCCTGCCGCCCGCGAGGGCGACAGGCCTGCTGGTTGACGAATCCTCAGGCGCCGGATGGGGTAGCGCCGAGAACCCGCTGCATATCGGGGATCATCTGCTGCAGCTGGGATCCCCAGTATCCCCAGCTGTGCGTGCCGTTGGTCGGGAAGTTGAACACGCCGTTCTTACCTCCCGCGGCGAGGTAGTTCTGCATGAAGGTCTTGTTGGTGCGCAGCGTGAAACCTTCGAGGAACTGCGCGGCCATCAGGTTGCCACCGCCACCGGAGGTGTCCAGATCCGACGGGGTTCCGGTCCCGCAGTAGATCCAGATCCGGGTGTTGTTGGCGACCAGCTGGTTGACGTTGATCATCGGGTCATTGCGCCGCCATGCCGGATCCGAGGACGGACCCCACATGCTCTGGGCGTTGAAGCCGCCCGCGTCGTTCATCGCAAGGCCGATCAGCATGGGCCACCACCCCTCGGAGGGGTTGAGGAAGCCCGACAGCGACGCCGCGTAGGGATACTTCTGCGGGTAGTAGATCGCGTAGGTCAGCGCCGAGCTGCCCGCCATCGAAATGCCCACCACCGCATTGCCGTTGGGGTTGATGCCCTTCTTTTCCTTCAGGTAGACCGGCAGCTCCTGGTTCATGAACGTTTCCCACTTGTAGGTGTAGTTCTGACCGTTGCCCTGCGACGGCTGGTACCAGTCGGTGTAGAAACTGGACTGCCCGCCGACCGGCATGACGGCCGACAGCCCGGAGTTCAGGAACCATTCGAACGCCGGGGTGTTGATGTCCCAGCCGTTGTAGTCGTCCTGGGCGCGAAGGCCGTCCATCAGGAAAACAGCGTGCTCACCGCCGGGCTGGAACTGGATGCGGATATCGCGGCCCATGGCCGCCGACGGCACATCGAGGTACTCCACCGGCAACCCGGGCCGGGAGAAAGCCGATGCGGTGGCCGAACCACCGGTGGCACCGATCAACCCGGGTAGGCAGGCTGCGGCGGCAACGGCTGCGGCCGTGCGCCGCATCCATTTGCCTCCCAACTTCTCGACCAACTTCATGACGACTCCCATCACCGTTCGTACGAATACGTCAGCGTCCATGCTGTGCGTGGGTAGTCAAACACCGCTGGTCGAGCCCGGAAGGAACGCGACGCGGTGTGCCCAGTCGCAGTTGCGCAACGATCAGGTCACGCGCTGAAACACGCTCGGGAGGAGGCTATTCCGTCTACTGCGGAGTATCCAGGCCAACCGTGGCGTCATGCGCGGCGGCAACCTCGCGCGTCCGCTCGCGGCGCTCGTCGATCGCCTGGCTGAGATCCTGCAGCAGGTCTGGCTTGCGAAACACCAAGTGCTCCAAGGTATCGCGATCGACGCGCAGAACCGTGACCTCGCCGACCGCGTAGCCGTTGCCCATGACGGGTTCGCGGGTAAGGGCGGTCTGGCCGAGGAAGTCGCCCTCGTGCAGAGTGGCGACGGGCAGGTACTCGCCGTTACTGCCACCGACGACCATGCGAACGCGGCCCTTGATCACGAAGGACATTTTGGTCGGCACCTCGCCGCTGCGCTGCATCACCTCCTCGGAGCCGAAACGCACGATGTCGACCTTGGGCAGCAGGGTTTCCAGTTCCGTGCTGCTCGCCCGCAGGATCGGGGCGATCTTGCGCAGCGCCTCGGCGCGCCGGGCCGGGGTCGAGAAATCGTCCTCCAGGTTGTCGAGCCGGAGGCCGGCGCGGCGGGACGCGTACCAGAGCCAGCGCCGGAAGGTCGACTGTGCGGCGACGCCGTCGGCGGGGGAGCGCAGCGGGATGCTCACCGTGTAATCGGTGCTGGAAGTCGCATTGGCCACCGGGCGGCCGTCCGGATGGACCTGCGGCAGATCCAGTGCGGTCTCGCTCAGCAGTGTGCAGACCGCATCCGGCGCATCAGTGCCGGCGAACTTGACGTCCACGGTGATGGTGTGGCCGCCGGCAGGTCGGCTGAGATTGGAAAACGCCTGACCGGCCAGTACCGAGTTGGGGATGATCTCCAGTCCGCTGCCGGTGTTGATGTGCGTGGCCCGCCAGTTGACTTCAACCACCCGGCCGCTGGCCGAGGTGGTCTTCACCCAGTCTCCGAGCTGGAACGGCTGCTCGAACAGGAGCAACAGCCCGGAGATGATCTGGCCGACCGAGTTCTGCAACGTCAGGCCCAGCACGATGGAACTGATGCCCAGGGCGGTGAAGAGACCACCGACGTTGGCGCCCCACACGTAAGCGAAGATCATCGCCACCCCGACGGCGATGATGCCGAACCGGGCCACGTCGATGAAGATCGACGGCATCCGGCGCCGCCAACTGCCGGCCGGGGCGCTGTCGAAGACCGTGGCGCTGACACCGGACAACACCATGATCAGCACGAGAATGCCGAACACCGTCGCGAGCAGCCGAACCCCGGTGGTCTCCACCGAGATCGACGTGGTCTTGAACATCAGCAGAAGCAGTGCTCCCAACGGTACGACGTAGCTCCGCAGCAGCCCGACCGGTTTGGCCAGGAAGTTTCCGCGCCGGCTCAGCGACTGCTGCAGCTCGGTCAGCACTACCAGCAGCGTCGGCAGTCCGACGGCGATGATCACCGACCAGTAGAACCACGGCGCCCCGAGGACACTCATCGCTGGTCCTCCGACAGCCGCCACGCCGGTTCCTCGTGATCGTCGACGGTGATGGCACCGGCCGGCGCGTACTGCCGGGTGTCGCGGGTGACTTCGTAGACCTTCTGGGTGACGTAGACACCGGGTTGTGCCGCTCCGCGCCGAATCGACGATGCCAGGTGCACCGCCCCGCCCCAGAGGTCGTAGACGAGGCCGGCCCGTCCGATCAGTCCGCTGGTGACCGCCCCTGTGTCAATACCCGCACGCAACCGGATGTTGTGCCCGGTCTCGGCGTTGAACCGGCTGACGATGCGCTGCATGTCGAGGGCGAAATCGACCGTGCGGTGAATGTTGTCCAGCCGTGGCACCGTGAGTCCGCAGCTGGCCAGATACCCGTTGTGGGTGTTGCGCACCCGCTCGACACCGTGGGTCTCGGCCGCGGCGTCGAACTGGTGCACGAGCTTGTTGATGACCTCCAGTGACTTTTCGGCGTCAAGGTCTCCGGACAACTCGTCCAGGCCGATCAGGTCGGCGTAGAGGACGGTGACATCCTGGTGGTCCTCGGCGATGCTCTGCTCGCCGCCGCGATACCGCTGGACCACTTTCTCCGGCATCAACGACAACAGCAACCGATCGTTCTCCTGCTGCTGCTGGGTCAGTAACTGGTCCTTGATCGCCAGGCTTCTGCTCATCTCGTTGAATGCCACCGTGAGGTCGCCGAACTCGTCGCCGGAGGCCACCGGCAGCGTCACGTCATAGTCGCCGGTGCTGATCTTCTCGGCTCCGGCCTCGAGCCGCTTGATCGGACGTACGAACAATTTGGCCCACACCATCGCCAACAGACAGGCCACGAAGATGACTAGGACGGTGGCGCGAACCAGGCGATGACCGAACGCAGACTCGGGCGCGAAAGCCTCCCCGGAGTCGATCGAGGCGATGATGACCCAGTCCAGGCCCTTCAGATTCAGTGGGGCGTAGGCATGCAGGGCCCGGCGGCCGAGGTAGTTGGTGGCGATCAAGGTGCCGGTCTCACCCCGTCGCGCGGCCTCGGTGGCTTTGGTGCCGACCGGCTGTATGAGAACGGTCGTGCCTTCCTTGATCGCCCTGTCGGCCACCTCCGGCGGCGTCCCGGCGGCGATGACCTCGCGGCGGTAGGCCTCAGGGTCTTCGAGGAACAACCGGGAGTCCGAGCGCATCAGATTGTCGGGGCCGACCACGAAAGTCTCCCCGGTGCGTCCCATCCCCGCCTGCTCCCAGCCGCGGTTGTCGGTAACCAGGTTGGTGATGATGGACGCCGGGTAGCCGACCGCCAACACGCCCGTCGCCCGGCCGGGTGCACCGATCGGAACCAGAATCCAGGCCATCGGCTGGGGCGAGGGCAGATAGTCGGCGAAGTCGGTGCTGGCGACATAGTCGACGTCGTTGGATGCCATCGCCCTGCGGAAGGCATCCGGAAGGTATCCCTCGCCGCGGTAGGGGCCGGTGAGGACGTTCATCCCCAACTCGACACCCTTGTCTGCGCTGTAGACGACATCGCCCACGGCGTTGATCAGGAACACGTCGATGAACCCCGCTCCGCGGGCGACGTCTCGGAAGTACTTGTTGTAGCGGGCGTTGGCCTCAGACCAGGCGCTGCCGTCACCCGCGTCGTCCACCTCGACGGCCTTCTTGGCCTCCGGGAAGGGGACGGTGTAGGTGGCCTGCAGGTACCGGGCGGCGTTCGAGGTGGGCATCAGGGCGGTGACGTCGACGCCGTTCTCGGCCGCCTCGGCGAACCGGCGGTCATAGAAGTCGGTGAGCGACTTACTCTGCGCCGGGGTGATGGTGGCATCGGAGAGCTCACCGAAGCCCGCGTCGAACGCCCTGAGGGCCTCACTCAGGGTGCTCCCGCGGGACAATATCTGCATTGAACCCCGCAGATCGGACAACCCGAGCTCGAGCACTTGGGACTGAGCCTGCCGAATGCCGGTCAGGCGCTCGAACACCGCGGCCCGCAGGGAGGTTCGGCCGGACTCGAATCCGATGCCGCCCGCGACAGCGGTGGCCAGGATTGTCATCGCCAACAGCATCAGCATCAGCTTGGACTGGATGCTGACCCGATCGAACAGGCTGCGCTTGGCCTTGCGGCGTCGCAACTTCTCGGCCAGCGGCGACCGCGCGTGCGGCGCCTTGGGGTTTTCGGGCCCCATGGGGTCGGGCACTGTCGGGTCCTCGGCGGTCTCTTGCGGTGCCGACATCGGGTTCCTTTCGGTCGACCCCAGCGAGGGTAACTTGTCCGATGTGCGGGATCCGTACGACGTGCGGCGCTTCGTCGAAGCTCAGGACGGCTGCTACGAGCAGGTGTGCGACGAACTGCGGTCCGGACGCAAACTGGGCCACTGGATCTGGTTCATCTTCCCGCAGTTGAGTGGCCTGGGCAGCAGTCCGACCGCGCTGCGTTACGGAATCAGTTCGCTGGCCGAAGCCCGGGCTTACCTGGCTCACCCGGTTCTGGGCCCACGGTTGCGGGAGTGCGCCCGGTTGCTCAGCCATATCCGGGGCCGCTCGATAACGGAGATCCTCGGCTGGCCCGATGACCTCAAGGTGCGCTCGTCGATGACGCTGTTCGCGGCGGCGGCCGACTCCGCTGCCAAGTCTCGCACCGATTTCCAGGCCGTGCTGGACAAGTATTACGAAGGCCGGCCGGACACCCGGACGCTGCAGATGCTCAACGCGGGCTGAGCACCAGCCAGCCGTGCGGTGGCACCACCACGGCTTCGACCATCTCCGGCGGGGGAGCGCCCGCACCCGCCAGGATCTCAGCGGGAGCCCCGTAGAGTTCGGTCACCGGCAACGGCATCGGGGAGTCG
Organism: Mycolicibacterium sp.; assembly: GCA_020637165.1. Classification (GTDB taxonomy): domain Bacteria; phylum Actinomycetota; class Actinomycetes; order Mycobacteriales; family Mycobacteriaceae; genus Mycobacterium. The sequence continues at coordinate 201,615 of JACJWN010000003.1, forward strand.
TCGATGTTGAGCGCCACGATCAGCGCGTGCTCGCCGCAGTGGCTGCGGTAGACGTAGCCCCGATTGTCCAGGCGAAGAGTCTCGGTCCGGGCCTCGTGCAGCCACGGATGCCGACGGCGCAACCCGATCAGATGGCGATGCAGGTTCAGCCAATCGCCGGCGGCCCCGTCGGTGCTCGCCGGCGGGGCGCCGAACTCGGGCCGCACCGCGTCGTCGCCGCCGGCGCGGTCCTCCTTGACGCCGCGGTACCCGAGTTCGTCACCGGCATAGATGGTGGGAACGCCGCCGACGGTGAACAACGTCACCAGGGCGTGGCCGAGGTGCTCCGGATCCGCCAACTTGCTGGCGATGCGGGTGACGTCATGGTTTCCGACGAAGGTCAGTGGCGCGAAGGTGTCGAGAAATCCGTTGTGCCGCCGCAGCGCCCAGTCCAATTCGTGGAAGTTGCCGTCGTTGAGGCTGCTCCAGATCGCCTTCCACAGTTCGTACTGGGTCACCGAGTCCGCGCTCGAGGCCTCGACGAACGCGCTGTAGTCACCGTGAATCATCTCGGCGACGAACCAGGCGTCCGGAAACTCCCGGCGGACCCGCGGAAGCACTGCGGCCCAGAATGAATCCGGGACGGCATAGGCGGCGTCCAGGCGCCATCCGGCGGCGCCGCGGCCGAGCCAGTGCGTCATCACCTCGACGGTGTAGTCGGCGACGTGCGGATTGCGGTGGTTGAGTGTGACCAGGTCGGCATGGCCCTCGAAAGTGTGGAAGCGTCCTGGTCGGCCGCGGAACCATCTTGCGGCGTCCTCACCGTCGCCCTCGACCGCATCGCGGTACCGGGGAAAATCGGGGCCGACGTGGTTGAAGACCCCGTCCAGCAGCACCCGAAGACCGCGCCGACGCGCCTCGTCGACGAGCCGGTCGAAATCGGCGTCATCGCCCAACCGTGGGTCGATCCGGAAGTGATCGGTGGTGTCGTAGCCGTGGGTACGCGCGGCGAACACCGGCCCCAGGGCGATCCCCGAGACGCCGAGTTCGACGGCGTGGTCGAGCCAGTCGACCAACCGAGCCAACCGATGCTCGGCCAGGGCGGGTGGTGTGGCGGACGGGAAGGCGCCGACGAATCCGAGGGGATAGACCTGCCACCAGATCGCGTGGCGCACCCAGTCCGGCCCATTTGATCCCGGCACGGTTGCCCACTGTACGCAGTGGCCGGGCACCGATGGATCCGGTACCGATGGACCCCGTACCGATGGACACCGTCGCTGGCATCGTGTTCTAGTGCAGGAGTGCTGGAGTTCCCCGTCGAGGACTGGTCGGCAGAGGACATCGCGCGGCTGCGCGGTATCTACGAACCGCTCGCCGAATCGGTGCGTGACCTCGTCGACGCGGCCATCCGCACCGAGGCCGACGCCGAGACCGTCGCTGCGGTCAAGCGTGATGTCGACGCCGTCGTGGCGCGGCTGCGGGAGCGTCAGATCGACGGCGCGTTCGGGGCCCGGAACACCGCATCGGGGCAGAGCCTGGCGTGGGGCAACGCCGTCATCGGGATTCGCAACGCCCTGGCACCGCCGGTGCGCACCCGCCGCGACGAGCAGTCCGGACGGGTCTCGGCGGACTTCCGTCTGGGTGCGGCGTACGAGGGGCCGCCCGGACACGTCCACGGCGGGGTTTCGGCGCTGATCCTCGACCACCTGCTGGGCGAGGCCGCCAGCCCCGACGGCAAACCCCGTTTCACCGGCAGCATCACCGTCCGGTATGTGCGCGCCACCGCTCTCGGACCGCTGCGGGCGGAAGCGATCCGCACCCGGACCGAGGGCGTCAAAACCTACTGCACCGGCCATATCTCGGACGCCGAGGGCATCACTGTGGAAGCCGAGGGTGTCTTCATCGCGCCGCGCTGGCTGCGCGACTGATGCTGCAGGGACTCGCAGGAGAGGACGTGCGATGGAGAAGGTGATCGTCGCATTGCGGTCGGTGAGTGCCGACGACGGGCTCGCGGAGCGATTGTGCGGACCGGTCGCCGCCGAGCTGCTCACCCTCGATCTGCCCGGGGTGACGGTCAACGTTCGTGACGCCCCGGTGCGTGAGTCGCTGATGACGTTGACGACCCTGGATCCGCCGGTGGTGGCACTGGTGAGCCTCTGGGCCGACCAGCACTATGGCGAACCGGTTCGTCGGGCCCTCGATCTGCTGGCGGGAGAGGCCGACTTGCTGGCCGGGTACCTGGTCACCGAATCGGTGCCGATGGCGCCGCCGGCCTGCCCGCCGGGGCAGCGCGTCGCCGGCCTCGCCAACATCGCCCTGTTACGCCGCCCGGCTCAGATGGACGAGCCCACTTGGCTGACCCGCTGGCTGAGCGATCACACACCGGTGGCGATCGCCACCCAGTCGACCTTCGGCTACGTGCAGAACTATGTGGTGCGCCCGCTGACCGCGGATGCCCCGCCGGTGTCGGCGATCGTCGAGGAGATGTTTCCGATCGAGGCGGTGGGCAGCCTGCACGCCTTCTTCGGCACTGCCGACGACGCCGACCTCGCCGAGCGGATGGGCCGGATGATCGCCAGCACCGCCGCGTTCGGCGCCAACGAGAACATCGACACCATCGGCACCGGGCGGTACGTGTTCCGCAGCCCGTTCGGCGACCGGCCGACATAGGCTGGCGCAAGTGCCCCTCGGAATCGCCGACGACAACCGCATCCGCACGCTCACCCTCAACAGGCCCGATGCCCTCAACGCCTTCAACGAGGCGCTCTACGACGCCACCGCCGAGGCCCTGAGCGCTGCCGCCGAGGACCCGACTGTCGCCGTCGTAGTGATCACCGGGGCGGGTCGCGCGTTCAGCGCCGGCCAGGATCTCACCGAGATGCAGGCCCGGATCACCGATCCGGCCTTCACCCCCGGCAGGCACGGCTTCCCCGGACTGATCGAGGCGTTGACCGCCTTCCCCAAACCGCTGATCTGTGCGGTCAACGGTGTGGGTCTGGGCATCGGAACGACCATCTTGGGCTTCGCGGACCTGGCGTTCATGTCGGCCACCGCGCGGCTGAAGTGTCCCTTCACCAGCCTCGGCGTGGCGCCCGAGGCAGCGTCGTCGTATCTGCTGCCCCGGCTGATCGGGCGGCAGAACGCGGCCTGGCTGCTGATGTCCTCGGAGTGGGTCGACGCCGCCGAAGCGCTTCGGATGGGCCTGGTCTGGAAGGTGTGCGAACCCGACGAGTTGATGCCACAGGTCCGCCGGCACGCCGAAATCCTTGCCGCCAAGCCGATCTCGAGCCTGATCGCGGTCAAGCAGACGATTGCCGAGCCGACCCGCAACGGGATCGCCGCGGCAAGTGCCCGGGAGAACGGGTACTTCGCGAGGTTGATGGGGGAGCGGGCCAACGCCGAGGCGTTAGCCGAGTTCCATCGCGGGCGTTAGGAACCCGTCATGGTGACAGCGTCGGGGACGGGGCCCGATCCGGAGTCGCTGGCCGCGGCGATCAGCCCGCAACGGCGTAACGCGATCTTCGCCGCGATCCTGCTGGGCATGCTGCTTGCCGCGTTGGACCAGACCATCGTGGCGACGGCGCTTCCGACCGTGGTGGCCGACCTCGGCGGTGCGGGTCACCAGTCCTGGGTGGTCACCAGCTACCTGCTGGCCTCGACGATCACCACAGCGATAGTCGGCAAGCTCGGTGACCTGTTCGGCCGCAAAGCCGTGTTCGAGGTGTCGATCCTGTTCTTCTTCGCTGGGTCGGTGTTGTGCGGGATGTCCACCACGATGACCACTTTGGTGGCTTCGCGGACGCTGCAGGGCATCGGGGGCGGGGCGGTCATGGTGACCGCGATGGCGGTGATCGGCGAGGTGATCCCGCTGCGGGAGCGCGGCCGCTACCAGGGCGCTCTCGGGGCGGTCTTCGGAGTGACCACCGTGATCGGCCCATTGCTCGGGGGCTTCTTCACCGATCATCTGTCCTGGCGCTGGGCGTTTTGGATCAACGTGCCGGTGGCCCTGGTGGTTCTGGTCGTCGCGGCCCTGACGATCCCGTCGCTGCCCCGCGCCGGGCGGGCGGTGATCGACTATCCGGGGATCCTGCTGATGGGTGTGGGGGCCACCGGACTGACCCTGGCCACCAGTTGGGGCGGCAGCACCTACCCGTGGTCCTCGCCGGTGATCCTCGGACTCTTCGTCGGCTCGGCCGTGGCCCTGGCGGCATTCGTGCGGGTGGAGTTGCGCGCGGCCGAGCCGGTGCTGCCGATCCGGCTCTTCGCCAGCCCGGTGTTCACGGTGTGCTGCGGCCTGAGCTTCGTCGTGGGCTTCGCGATGCTGGGAGCTCTGACCTTCCTGCCGACGTTCATGCAGTTCGTCGACGGGGTCTCGGCCACCGAGTCGGGCCTGCGCACCCTGCCGATGGTCATCGGCCTGTTGATCACCTCGATCGGCAGCGGTGCCCTGGTGGGACGCACCGGGCGCTACAAGATCTTCCCGGTGATCGGTACCGCCGTCATGGCCCTCGGATTCGTTCTGCTGTCGCAGATGACCGCGGCCACCCCGATGTGGCGACAGTCGCTGTACCTGTTCGTCCTGGGCACCGGCATCGGTTTGTGCATGCAGGTGCTGATTCTCACCGTGCAGAACACCGTCGACTTCGCCGATCTCGGAGTGGCCACCTCGGGAGTGACGTTCTTCCGCACCATCGGCAGCTCGTTCGGCGCGGCGATCTTCGGGTCGCTGTTCGCCAACTTCCTCGAAGACCGGATCGGACCCGCGCTTGCCGCCGGCGGCGCGCCGGCGGTGGCCGCGGAATCCCCGCAGGTCTTGCATCGGCTACCTGAGGCCATGGCGGCCCCGATCGTCGCCGCCTACGCCGACGCGATCGGCCGGGTATTCCTCTTCGCCGCCCCGGTCGCGCTGGTGGGGTTTGTTCTGGCGCTGTTGCTCAAGGAGGTTCCGCTGCGGGAGGTCGACACGGCGGCGGTGGACCTCGGCGAGGGTTTCGCCATGCCGTCGGCGGAGAACTCCGAGGAGATCCTGGAGGTCTCGGTGGGCAGGATGATGCGCGACTCGCCCGAGTTGCGATTGCGATCCCTGGTGAGCCGCCCGGGTTGCCGCCTCGACATCGGCCGGCTGTGGGCCTTGCTCCAGATCTACCGCAACAGGCGGGTCTTCGGATCGGCACGGCTGACCGATATCGCCGCCCGGTTGCGGGTGCCCGCGGAGGTGCTCGCGCCCGCCTTCGACCGGGTGGTCGCCGACGGTTACGCGCTGCACGCCGGCGACGAACTCTGGCTGACCCAGGCCGGGCTGCGCGAGGTCGATGCCGTCTCCAGCGTCATCGTCGCCGGGATCGTGCACAAGCTGGAGGCCTCGCCCGGCTTCTCGGGGCGGCCGGACCGCCTTGCGGTCGAGGCGGCATTGGAGCGCATCGCGCATCGCATCCTGGTGCAGCGGGAGTGGGATCGCGCCGGTTAGGCACACTGAACCGGCGGCCGAGTGCGGCTAGCATCGCAGACATGCGCCGAATCGGGGAGTTCGCCTCCGGGAGTTTCGCTGAGGACGCCGACCGGGGTCTGGTATGACGCCGCCGCAGGTGACCGACGAGGTCGTGATCGGGACGATCGTCAACGCCGCCGGGTTGACGCTGGCCAAGGTGGTCGATGCCGCAGCGGTCGGCAGGTTCACCGAGCCGGGATTGGGCGCGAGTCCGACCTGGCACGGCTTCGCCATCGACCGGGCCGGCATCGCCTTCACCGAAGCGATCAGTGTGGTCGGCGATGAGAGGTTGCGGATCGACCGGCATGCGATGCGGGTGATCGACGACGGACTGGCGTGGGCTCCGGCCTCCTTCTTCGACCAGGACGGCAATCCGGTGCCCGCCTGCACCCGGGGCACACTGGGCCGTCTCGAGTCCCGGCTGGAGCAGGATGGCCTACAGGCCCGGATCGGCCACGAGATCGAGTTCCTGCTCGTCGATGCGGCCGGAGAGCGGGTCCCCGGCGAATTGTGGGCACAGTACGGGCTGGCCGGGGTGCTCGAACACGAGGGTTTCGTCCGCGACGTGATGGCCGCCATGGACAGGGCGGGCGTCGGCGTCGAACAGTTCCATCCGGAGTACGGGGTGAACCAGTTCGAGATGTCGCTGGCGCCGGCCTCCCCGGTGGCCGCGGCCGACCAACTGGTTTTGGCCCGGATTCTGATCGGCAGGGTGGCCCGCCGCCACGGCCTGCGCATCAGCCTGTCCCCGGTGCCGTTCGCCGGCAGCGTGGGATCCGGCGCCCATCAGCATTTCTCGCTCTATCGCGGCGGCGCCCCGCTGTTCTCGGGCGGGCACGGCCCGCACGGACTGACACCCGAGGGTATGGCCGCCATCGGGGGAGTGGTCTCGGGTGTGGCCGAGGCGCTGCTGATCTTCGCCGGTTCGGTCGTGTCGGGGCAGCGGATGCGGCCGGGGAACTGGGCCGGCGCCTATACCTGCTGGGGGACCGAGAACAGGGAGGCCGCGGTGCGGTTCCTGCCCAGAACCCTCGGAAACCCCCACGGCGCCAACGCCGAGGTGAAGGTCATCGATCCTTCGGCCAACCCTTATCTGGCCAGCGCCGCGATCCTGGGCCTTGCGCTCGACGGCATCGAACACCGTGCCGAGCTCCCGCCGGAGGTGACCGTGGACCCGCACACGCTGTCGCAGACCGAACGGGACGCCGCCGGTGCCGTGCAGTTGTCCCACGATCAGGCCGATGCCCTTGCAGCACTGGACGGTTCGCACCGCCTACGCGGAATCCTCGGTGACCCCGTCGTCGACGCGCTGGTGGCGGTGCGCCGCTACGAGCAGCAGAACTACGCGGGCCTGACCGCCGCCGACGCGGCCGACAAGTTCCGGATGGCCTGGAGTCTGTGACGGCCCGCCGGGTACTCGACGAACACATAGCAACGCTGCGCCTCATCGACAATCACGTCCACGGCTATTGGCCGGGCGAGGTGGACCGTGGACGTTTCGAGAACGGCCTCAACGAGGCCAACACCGGTCCGCTGGCCGAATTCGACTCCGGTTTCGACACCCAACTCGGCTTCGCGGTGCGGGCGCACTGCGCTCCGTTGCTGGGACTGCCGCCGCACGCGGACCCGCAGTCCTACTGGGCAAGGCGCAGCACGCTGACCGCAACCGAACTGGCTCGGCTGTTCCTCACCGCCGCCGGGGCGAGCCACTGGCTGGTGGACACCGGCCTGCCCGACGTCGCCGGCCCGGCCGAGATGGCGGGTGTCTCGGGAGCTGCCGCCCACGAGATCGTCCGACTCGAGCAGGTCGCCGTGCAGGCGGCCGCGCAGGACGACGGCTATGCCGACAGCTTCCGGGAAATACTCTGGGACAGAGGCACTTCGGCGGTTGCGACCAAGACCGTTCTGGCCTACAGGGGTGGTTTCGAGGGCGACCTGTCGGAGCCCTCCGGCGCGGAGGTGGCGGCCGCGGCACGCAGTTGGCGCGAGGCGGGCGCCACCCGGTTGACCGACCGGGTGCTGCTGCGCTTCGGCTTGCACGAGGCGCTGCGGCTGGATAAGCCGCTGCAGTTCCACGTCGGCCTCGGTGATCGGGATTGTGATCTGCACCGCACCAATCCGCTTCTACTGCTGGACTTTTTGCGCTCGCACCGGGAAACGCCGATCGTGTTGTTGCACTGCTACCCCTACGAACGCGAGGCCGGCTACCTCGCCCAGGCGTTCAACAACGTCCACCTCGACATCGGGCTGAGCGTCAACCACCTCGGGGCGCGGGCGGCGACCTTCATCGGCCGCACCCTGGAACTGGCCCCGTTCCGCAAGATTCTCTATTCCTCCGATGCCTTCGGCCCGCCGGAGTTGCACTATCTCGGCGCGCGGCTGTGGCGGACGGCGATCGCGGAGGTGCTCAGCGGATTCGTCGACCGCGCGGAGTGGTCGACGGATAACGCACTCCGCGTCGCAGGACTGATCGGCCGCGGCAATGCCGAACGGGTCTACCGCCTGTCTGGGTAGGGTACCGCCGGAAGGCGGTCGGCAGACCGTTCAGGCCTCATGGCCGGCGTCCAGACCGTGCACGTCGGAGTAGGTGAGCAGGGGTGCTGTTCCGGCCGGAACGACCCCCGCGACCGGCTCGACGAGATGGCCGACGTGGTCGCCGAGGTCGAGGCGGTCGAGCACCCGCCCGGCGAACCAGCCCGCCGCATCGGTGAGAATCGGCACCCCGGCTGGTCCGTCCTCCCACCCGCAGTGGGCGAACTTGTCGATGCGATCACCGGTCTCGGCCCCGAACAGCCCGGCCAATTCCCGATGCCGTTCGGTCAGTAGGTGAACGGCCAGGTGGTTGGCCCGGCGCGCGACCCGGTAGGTGTGGTTGAGCTTGGACAAGCCGACCAGAAACCGCGGCGGATGGATCGACGCCTGGCACGCGAAGCCGACCAGACACCCGGAACGCTCGGTGCCGGCGCGGGTGGTGACAACGAACATCGGATAGTCCAGCCGGGCCATCATCCGCTCGAAGGCCGCGGTGCCGTCGCTGCTGTTGCCGGCCATCGGAATGGAGGCTTCCTAACCCACCACCCGGGCCGGCGCCCCGAGCCGAACCGGAAGCCGGGACCACCCGCGCAGTACCCGGGTATCGCGGCGGACCCCCTCGCCGGCGAGTTGCGCGTCGGGGAAGTGGGTGAAGAAGCGTCGCAATCCCGCCTCGCCCTCGGCTCGGGCCAGCGCCGCTCCCAGGCAGAAGTGCCGGCCCCCGGAGAACGCCAGATGCCGGCCCGCGTTGGCCCGCCGGACGTCGAATCGGTCCGGGTGGGCGAACACGGCGGGGTCCCGGTTGGCGGCGGCCAGACAGATGACGACAACCTCGCCGCGCCGCACCGGCTTTCCGGCGACCTCGGTGTCACAGCGGGCCACTCGTGCGGTGAGTTGGACGGGGGAGTCCAGTCGCAGGATCTCCTCGACGGCGTTGGCCCACAACGACGGGTCGTCGGCGAGCAGGGCCAGTTGATCCGGAGAGTCCAGCAGCATGCGGATCCCGTTGCCCAACAGGTTGACCGTGGTCTCGAACCCCGCCGCCAGCACCAGGCCGGCGACCGCCCGCAACTCGGTGCCGTCCAGCCGGATACCGTCCTGGGAGACCTCGATGAGTTGGCTCATCAGATCCGCGCCGGGCTGTGCCTGCAATCTCGCCAGGTGCGCCTCCAGCCAGCGGCCGAAGCCGTCCAGGCCGCGCTGGACACTCTGGAACTGGGCGAAACTCAGCCCGAAATCCAGACTGGGGGCAGCCAGTTCGCCGAACTCCAGCACCAGGGGACGGTCGGACTCGGGCACCCCGAGGATGTCGCTGATGATCGCGACCGGAAGCTGGGAGCAGTACCGGTCGACGATGTCGACCACTTCCGGCGCGGCGTCGAGCCGTTCGAGCAGCGTCGCGGCGGTCCGTTCGACCCCCTCGCGCAGTCCGGCGACCGCGCGCGATGTGAACACCGCCGAGACGGTCTTGCGGTAGCGGGTGTGCTCGGGGGGTTCGACGGCCAGCAAAGACGGGGGCCGAAGCGGATGTAGGACGTCGGTTCGGGTGCGCTCCTCGAGCCAGCGTAGAGGTCGGGGCAGGCTGGCCCCGAGGACGATGACCCGGAAGTCCTCGGACCGCAACAGCTCATGGGCGACCGCGTGATCGACCGTCAGATGGCTCAGCCGGCCGGAGACCAGTGGGCCCCGGCCGCGGAGTTCCTCGTAGAAGCCGAACGGGTCGGCCCGCAACGCGGGGTCGGCCATCAGCCTGGCCTGCGGATCGCCGCGGCGGGCCGAGGCGCGGGCCACCGAACGCACGACGCCGTGCAGCGCCAGCCAATTGAGTCGCTGCTTGATATCGGTGCGTGTTATGGCGCTGGGTCTGACGGCGCTGGGTGTCATGCGGCTGGATGTCATACGGGGGCGGTCCAGCTGACCGGCAGGGTCTTGATGCCGTGGATGAACGAGGACAACAGCATCGACGGGGTACCGCTGACCGCGATATCGGGTATGCGCTCGCGTAGCTCTTCGAAGACCACCGCGATCTCCCGGCGGGCGAGGTTGGCGCCCAGGCAGAAATGCGTTCCACCGCCGCCGAACCCGACATGGTGATTGGGTGTGCGGGTCACGTCGAACAGCCACGGATTGTCGAACTTGGTTTCGTCGCGGTTGGCCGAGGCGTACCACATGGTCACCTTGTCGCCCGCTGCGATCGTCACGCCCCCGACCTCGACGTCGCGGGTTGTGGTTCGGCGCATGTAGACCACCGGCGAGGCCCAGCGGACGATCTCCTCGACGGCGGTCGGGGTGTGGGTGGCGAAATCGTTCCACCAGATCTCGCGCTGCTCGGGGTAACGGGTCAGTGCCAGGACCCCGTGACTGATCGCGTTGCGGGTGGTCTCGTTGCCGGCGATGGCGAGCAGGATGAAGAAGGAGGCGATCTCCGATGAGCTCAACCGTTCGCCGTCGACCTCGGCGGCCACCAGAGCCGTGGTGAGGTCGTCGCGCGGGTGGGCCCGGCGGTCCTCGGCCAGGGCGGTCGCGTAACCGCCGATGTCGATGGCGACCTTCATGAATTCCTCGAAGTCCGTGGTCAGGTCGGGATCACCGAAGCCGAGGATGATGTTGGTCCAGTGGAAGATCTGCTGGTGGTCGGCTTCGGGAATGCCCATCATGTCGCAGATCACCTGCAGCGGAAGCGGTCCGGACAGCTCCGAGACCAGATCCCCGTGGCCGTCGGGATGGTTGGAGACCATGCCGGTCACAAGCCGCCTGGCCCGCTCGCGGACCGACTCCTCGGTGCGCGCCACCACCCTGGGGGTGAAGGCGCTGCGGACGATATTGCGTAGCCGGGCGTGCCGGGGATCGTCCAGGGCGATCATCGAGCCGAAGTACTCGGCCACCTCGGGAGCCTGGTCGGCGATGGTGATATTCGGGTAGGAGCTGAAGATCTCCGGGTGGCGGCTGGCGAAGTGGACGTCGTCGAACCTCATCAGGGCCCAATGACCCGGGCCGGTCTCGAATCCCTCCCACTCGATCTCGTTGACGAAGGTGACCGGGGCCTCCCGCCGCAGGGTGGCGAAGGCCCCGTCGCGGTAGGCGTCGTCACGGGCCCAGAAGTCCAGCGTTCCCATCTCGATCTCGCCGAGCGGTACGTGCGGCGGCGCCTGGCCGTTGACGAGTGTCGGGATGCCCATGAATCCACCCTAGAGGCCGATGGACCGGTGCAGCGGTCAGTCCTGTTCGACGACTTTTTTGATGCGTTCCAGGGTGGTGCGCATATCCCGAACATTGCGCCGGCCGCGCAGGTATCCGGCGAACATCCAGAACACCCTGACCGGAAGTGACTGGTTGAGCCGGAACGACTCGGTGACGTCGGTGCCGTCGCCGGCGGGGGTCAACCGGTAATGCCAGTTGTTGACGGCCTGGTCTCCCGGTCCGAGCACGGCGAAACCGAACTCCCGGCCCGGCTCGCATGCGGTCACACGGCAGGTGGTCCAGTAGACCGGCCCGATCTCGTTGCGCCGGACGTGCCCACGGAACTTGGCGCCCAATTCGGGTCCGGTGGCCCCGTCGAGCCATTCGGCTTCGAACACCTCGGGGGAGAAGCGGCCGGTGTTGCGGACGTCCGCGATGAGATCCCAGATCTTCTGGGCAGGGGCGAACATATGCACCGTCACTGAGCCTTCCATGAGCCGAGTGTATGCCTGCCCGGCCGGACGGTTCGGGCCCGGCTGCGCGGGGTAACAGCCGGGGGTAGCGTCGCGGTCGTGGGCATCGCGCTGAGACCACCGGTCGCCGTTGTCGACCGGTTCATCGCCGCGCCGCCGCAGCAGGTGTGGCGACTTCTGGTCGACGTCGGGGAGTGGCCGCGATGGGGTCCGTCGGTGCGCCGGGCCGAGCTGCACGGGGGAGCCCAAGAGCTGAGCGCCGGAGCGCGGGGCACGGTGTGGACCCGAGCCGGGGTGCGGCTGCCGTTCACCGTCACCGAGTTCGAACCCGGCCGCCGGTGGAACTGGACCGTGGCGGGAGTGCCCGCCACCGGCCATCAGGTCAGCGTTGCCGAGCAGGGCTGCCTTGCGAGCTTCGACGTGCCCTGGTGGGCCATGGCCTACCTGCCGGTGTGCGCGGCCGCGCTGGCCAGGATCGACCGTTTGGTCGGCCGGCCCGCAGGTCCCGATCCGGTAGGGCCCGATCAGGGCCGGCAGTAGGAACGCGTAGCGGCGTCGAGTGCCTGGCGGTAGAGCGGGTCGAGCGCCCGGGCCCCATTTACCGCCGCCTTCGCCGCGTCCAGCTCGATCGAGCAGTCCGCAGACCGCAGCACGGGCAACTGCGCGGCGATCTCGGCGACCATTCGGTGGTTGAGGGCGTCGATCCCTGTCCGCGAGGTCGACAGATCGGGTGCCGTCGCCGGCGCGGCGGCCGGGTTCAACTTCCACCAGGCGAACCGGCTGTACTGAATGGCCTCGGTGGCGTTGATCTGATCGGTGAACAGGGTCCTCACGTAGTCCACCGGGACCCCGTCGGACTCGGCCTCGGCCCCGACGGCGGCGAGGACCTGATGCACGCGCGCCGTATCGGTGATCGGCCCGCCGTTGATCCATTTGCTGGCAGCGACCGGGTCCGCGGCCTGCAGCCGTTCGGCCGCCGTGTCGATGAGCTGATAAAGCGGCATAACCGGCTGATCGCCGGGCTCGGCGATGGCGGCAGGGGCCGACACCATGGCGAGAACCAATGCGGCCCCCGCCGCCTTGAGAGCGGTCAGCCCACCGGCCCCTTGGTCAGAACCAGAGGAACGGTGCGGGGGTTACCGGCGCGGTCGATCCAGGACAGCATGATCGTGTCGCCGGGTCGGCGCTGATCCATCAGGTTGGACAGATCGGCGGCCGAGTTGACCGGAATCCCGTCGACGGCGGTGATCAGGTCACCGCCGAACAACCCGGCCTGGCTCGCGGGCGTATCGGGCAGAACCTGCCGGACGATGGCGCCGGGCGGACCGCCGAGCCGCGGCGCATCAGCGATCCCCACGCCGATGAAGGCGGTGTCGCCGAGGTGGATCGCGGGCGAGGGGACGCCCGAGCGGATCTGGTTGGCGATGCCCATCGCCCGGTCGATCGGGATGGCGAAGCCTTCCCCGCCGGTGACGCCGCCCATGCGGTAGGTCAGGGTCGCGGCCACCGTCACGCCGACCACCTGTCCGGCGCTGTTGACCAGCGGGCCTCCGGAGTCGCCCGGCCGTATGTTGGCCGCCACCCGGATCAGGTCGTACAACTCCCGCGAACCGCCGCCGGACTCGTCGGAGGCGCGGACGCTGGCACCGAGCTGGGTCACCGCACCCGGGGCGTAGGACGGCGGGGCGCCCGGACCGTTGGAGTTGCCGATGGCCGCGATCGGGTCGCCGACGGCCACCGACGAGGAGGTGCCGAGGTTGGCGGTCGGCAGTCCGCCCGCACCGCGCAAGCGGATCAGGGCGATGTCGCTGGCGCGATCGAATCCGATGACGTCGACCGCATAGGAGACGCTGTTGGCCAGGCTCAAGGCGGTGATTTCGGTGGCGCCCTCGATGACGTGGTTGTTGGTCAACACCTCACCACTGGGGTCGATGACGATTCCGGTGCCGTTGCCGACGGCGCCCTGATAGCTCAGCGATGTGTTGATGTCGACGAGCCCGGGTACCACCTGGCTGAGCAGAGCAGACTGATCCAGCGGGGCCCGCGGCGCCGGAGGGAGCTCGGGAGCAGCGGTGCCGGGTGCGGCGAACAGGCCGGCGAGCAGGGTCAACGTCGCAAGCGCACCGGCCAGCCGGCGCGCCCGACGGACCGCATGACGCGGTGACAGTAGAGCCATGACATCAACTTTGCCTGAAAACACCGCAAAAAGGCACTCCGCTTCGGCCGAAAATTCGCAAATATCCGTTCTGACGGCTGGCCCGGTCCGCGACTGAGGCCGCGATGACCGGCCCGCCGGTGCTGCCGGGGCGCGGCCCGGGCGGCCTTCGGGAGACGTTGCTCACAACCACGGCGGGCTCTGCCCCGAGATCGCCGGTAACATCCGAAGGGGTGGAGAGCGTCGCGGACGTCCTAGGCCGACTTGACCTCCTGGAACGTGAGGTTCACCTCCGCAACCGGGCGGCCATCGCCCTGATCGCCGCGGCCCTGCTGATATCGCTTGTGCTCGGTGTGGGCTTCGTTGTGACGCACCGCATCTACGATCTCCGCGGCGCCGCTATGAGGCCCGTCGATCCGCTGAGCGACGCGCAGAGCAGGCAGCAGGTGCTGGAACCGGCCCGCCAATTCGTGGCGGCCGGTCTGCAGTCCCCGTCGGCGAGCTATCTGTTGATGTCGTGCACCAACGATGAGGAGCCGCTGTATCAGGGATCCGTCTACCTGAACTTCGACGTTCCCAGCATCACCGAGACGCCCGCATACTTCCGTCGCATCGCCGCGGCAATGACCGCCCGGGGTTGGCACGAGGGGCTCGCGCCCAATCGCCACCCCGGGGGGCGCACCCTGGCCAAGGACGGGGTGACCGCCGTGTACTACCGCAGCCCCGATATTCAAGACCGAGGCGTGCTGGAGATCAACGGGGAGTGCCGCAACATGACCGACCACAGTCTCGACACGATCGGTTTCGTCGACGTCACCGAGCAACTGGGCGGCAAGAACTGACGGCCCCCTGGTCTCCGGACGCCGCCGAGCATGTTGCAGCGGATCCCGGCTACCCGCCCGAGGCTGTGTTCGTCGCGGTGCGTTTTGGATCTTGCAGACCGGAACGGCCTGCTCGGTCCTTTTCTACAGCCAAATCACCGATCCAGCGGCGCTGCTACTCGGTGGTTTCGTGATGGCCGCCTTCGGCTCGGTAATGCTGGGCGGCCGAAATTAGGGACTTTGGTCCCCGGCGTGGCGGGACCTTCTCCGTGTCTGGTACGGCGAGTCACAGATAGACTGCGACCTATGGCTTATGTGATCACCAGCGCGTGTGTCGATGTCAAGCACAAGTCCTGCGCCGCCGAATGCCCGGTGGACTGCATCTACGAGGGCGACCGGACGATGTACATCAATGCCGAGGAGTGCGTCGACTGCGGCGCCTGCCGGTTGCTGTGCGAGGTCGACGCCATTTACCACGAGGACGACCTCCCGGAGAGCGAGCGCAAGTTCCTCGCCGATAACGCCGCCTTCTTCGCCGAGACCCTGCCCGGCCGCAGCGCCCCGCTGGGGACGCCGGGAAGTGCCACCGACCTCGGACCGGTGGGGGTGGACACTCCCATGGTCGCCGGACTGCCGCGCAAGTAGGTCTCAGGCCGACGGTTCGGCCGCGGCGAACTCGCAGAAGGCCGTGTAGGCGCGGGCGCCGTAGACAGTGGCGGGACCGCCCTGCATGAGGATCGCGACGCCGATGGCCTCAGCGGCCTCCTTGGTGGTGGCCCCGGCGCGGGCCGCACCGCGGGCGTGCGAGGCGATGCAGCCGTCGCAGCCGTGCACCACGCCGATGGTCATCGCCATGAGCTCCTTGATCTTGGTTGGCAGCGCGCCGTCGGCCAAAGCGGCACCGCTGAGCTCGTTGAACGCCCGGTAGACGTCGGGGATCTCCTGCCGCAACGCCCGATGCTGGGGGCGCAGGTCGTTGAGGACGTCGTGGTTGTGCCCGTGTTCGCTCATGCCGGGAATTGTAGGGGCCCAGCAACTCCGGGCTGGTACCTGTCCGGGCTGATGTTTCGTCACCGACCACCGGTGGTACGCCGCGTCAGCATCTACACTGCAATTTGCTGTAGACCACGACGGGACAGGGAGCCATGGCCAGAGCAGTTCGACGGGCGCTAGCCGCTGCTGGGATCGCAGTCGTCACGCTGGTGGCGGCGGCGCCCACGAGCGCGGCGGCCCTGGCCCCGTCGGTCGCTGACGGGGTGGTGGCGTCGGTGCAACCGGTGAACGGCTCGACCGTCGGCGTGGCGCACCCGATCATCGTCACGTTCACCGGTCCGGTCGCTGACCGCGCGGCCGCCGAACGGGGCATCACGGTCACCGCACCGACCGATATGACCGGCCGGTTCGAGTGGCGTGCCGACAACGTGGTGGCGTGGGTGCCCGACGAGTTCTGGCCGGCCCACTCCCACATCACACTGATGGCCGGGGGGCAGCGGCGCAGCTTCGGCACCGGGTCGACCGTGCTCGCCGTCGGCAGCCTCTCAAACCACACCTTCACGGTGAGCATCGACGGGGTCATCATGCGTCAGATGCCGGCATCGATGGGCAAGCCGAGGTTCCCGACACCCGTGGGCTCGTTCACCGTGCTGGAGAAGGCCAAGTCGATCATCATGGACTCCCGCACCATCGGCATTCCGCTGAGCGACCCCGAGGGTTACAAGCTGACTGTTGCCGACGCGGTGCGGATCACCTGGGGCGGGGTGTACGTCCATTCCGCGCCCTGGTCGGTCGGTTCCCAGGGCTACGCCAACGTCAGCCACGGCTGCATCAACCTCAGTCCCAACAACGCGCTGTGGTACTTCAACCAGGTGGGCATCGGTGACCCCGTGGTCATCAACTGGTGAGTTGGATCCCGGCTACTTCGGGTGCGTCGCGGCGAAGTCGATGGTGACTTCGTCGGCCACCTTGAGCGAACCCATGAAAAGCGAGTAGGGCTTCACGCCGAAGTCGCTCTGGGTCAGCTTCACCTGTGTCGACAGCCCCCAGACCGCGCCACGATCCTCGATGGTCAGATCGACCACCTGGGGGCGTGCGGTTCCATGGATCTCCACCGATCCGCTGAGCCGGTAGCCCTGCGCGGTCCGGGAGATATCGGAGGTCTCGAAGCGAATCTGCGGAAACTTTTTGGCATCCAACGACTTCAGCGCATTGGAGCGGGCCACACCCTTCTCCGGTCCGGCCAGGGGGGTGACGCCCCCTTCACCGGTGAGGACCTCCAACGAATCCACCACGACGTTCAGTTCCGCGCTGATCGGCTCGCCGCCCTCCCACTGCACCGTTGCCGTCCAGGAGCGCATGGCGATGGTCAGCCGGTGGCCCATCTTGGCAGCCCGGCCGGCCACGCCGGTGAGAATGCGCAGTTCGCCGGAATCGGCATCAAGCGACCAACTCGAGGATCCACCGGACCTCGAGGAACCATTGGACTCTGTCATCGGCCCATCGTATCGGTCTGCCGGGGCGGGCCCGCGCTCCCGGCGCGCCGACTAACCGGCCGGGGTCGAGGTCGTGGCGGTCACGGTGACGGTCGTGGTGGACACCGTCGGGGTCCCCGGAGAAGAGGTTTCCGCAGAAGAGGTTTCCGCGGAGGAGCTCTCCTCGGAGGAGGTTTCAGGAGTCGAGGACGCCCCGGAGAATCCCGGCTCGCGGAACTCCACCCAGGAATCCCGGTAGAGGACGGTATCGCCGTCGGAGACCAGGAGCATCTCCGGGGAAACCGCGTAGGTGACCCCTTCGTTGGTGGCGACGATCGAGCCGTCCGAGGCGCGGCCCGCCGATACCGTTAAAGACGAGTTGTCGCTGAGCCTGACCCCTCGGTACTCGAGTTGGCCGTCGGGACCGACGCAGATCGTGACGAGCGCGCGCGACGTGCGGCCAAAGGCCATCAGGGTCTGGCCCTCATCGCAGCGAGCCGCGGAGTCCGTGTAACCCTGGCCGTCACTGGGATAAGCCGAGCTGGATCCGGACGGTGCGGTGGTCGAGGTGGTGGGCTCCGCGCCCGCCTCGGGTAAACCGCTCTGGGCCATCGCGGTCATAGCGGTGGCGGCGGCCAGAGCAGTCGTGGCGAGAAGGGGGCCTACCGGGCGGGCACGATGAGACATTCCTCAAGCCAACCATCTTCAGACCCGAATCCCGTGCTGCCGCCCCGGTGTTTCGGCGCCGTTTCGTAATCTCGGGTGATGCAGACATGCACACCGGGGGCAGCGCCGGAAACGGCAGGCGGCAGTACTACGGTGTGCGCCGGACGCGGCTGATCGACTAGATCACCGGCCACTTCGGCGGCGAGGACCTCGGCTCGATCGCCCCGCTGCTTCCGCCGGCCGGCTTCGGATTCTCCTCGGCGCCGCCGACCCCGCAGATCGTGGCGGTGGCCACCACCATCGACCTTTCCGACTCAGTCGTCATCTGAGGCCGGCCGGAAGGCGCGGCTCAGAACCGCCCACAGTAGCCGCGCGGCCTTTCGGGCCCGCTCGTCGGGGGCTATCGGCGCGGCGTTGCCCGGTTGTTCGGCCGGGGTGCGCCCGACGTGCTCGACCAGGGCGACGGCAAGTACCCGCAGTTTGACGTTGGACTCGTGGCTGGCCCGACGCAGGGTGGCCCAAGCTTCGTCCGCGTCGCAACGCAAGCACGCCATCACCATTCCCTTGGCCTGCTCGATCGCGCCGCGGGACTGCAGCACCGCGAGCATGTCGGCGACATCATTGCCCTCCTGCGCGGCTGAGGTCATCAGCGCCGCGGAGATGAGTTGTTCGTAGCCGACCAGGGTGGCCATCGTGCCGGCATCGGCCGGCCGGTTCAGTAGGCAGGACAGCACAACAGTCTCGTCGGAGCGCCAGATCCCGGGCACGGATGCCGCGCCCTTGGCGGACCGCACCTGATCGTCGTGACCGGATACCCGGTCGATAATGGAATCCGCCGTCAGCGCCGGCCAGCGGTCATCGGACCACAGCTCAAGGCTCAACACCGGAACCTGGTACTCGGCGGCGTCGACGGCTGGGCCGCCGAGGCCGGAGAGTTGCGCTGCGAGGTAGGCGCTGCCGAACCCGCATGAGGCGTACTCCGTGGCACCGCCGGTTCTGGGGTGGACGGTGACGGCGAGCGCGACGGCATCGGGCAGGTCGTGTTGCACCCGTTCAAGGATGCGGTCGAACAACTGGTGGTGTGCGGACTCCGCGCGGGGGTGGAAGGGCGGGACGGGCACCGGGGCACCTACTCCTTCGTCACGACGGTCGCAACCCGGTCCAGGCCGGAGATCCTCAGCAGCGTCTTGATATTCCCGGAGGGCCTGATCATCAAGGTCAGCGTGGTCGTGGCGGCAACCGAGAACAGCGCACCCACCGCGGTGCTGTCGCAGTAACTCACCTCGGTTAGGTCGATGGTCAGCGCATCCGAGCCGTTGCAGGCCTTGGTCATCGCGGTGCGGAACTCCTCGACGTTGGCCAGGTCGATATCCCCGGAGGCGACCACCAGTGCCGGCCGGTTCGCGGCGGCGGGAGTGACGGCGAACCAGGCGTGTTTCATGAGTGCAACTCCTTGAGCATGGAGACGGTGGTTCCTTCTGCCGTGGTGCTCAGCTCAACCGAATCGACCAGGGCGTTGATCAGGGGAAGTCCATGACCGCGATGTCCTGGCGACTCCGGGGCCGGTTTCCACACGCCGGTGTCGGACACCGTAAGCCGCAGCCGGTTCCCGGTGAGAGCGGCGGTGAGCGTAATCATCACGCTGCGGTCCGCACCGACCACAGCGTGCTCGGTCGCGTTGGCGGCGGCCTCGCCGGCGGCGAGCACCAGATCTGCGCCGGACTCGGGGTCGACGTCGGCTGCGGCCAACCATCGGCGCAAGCGCCCCCGGCTCACCGCGAGATTCGACGCCTCGGCGGGAAGGGTGATCCGCAGCGGCTCCGGCGGGTGGCGGTAGAGCACCACCGCCACGCCCTGCTCGCCGGCACCCAACATGCGGGCGATCACCTCTTCGGCCAATTGCTCGGTGCCCAACGATTCGCAGCTGTCCAGGGCCATGACCGCCGAGCCCACGGAGCCGGCGGACATCAGCACTGTGGCGCCCGGGGGCAGTTTCTCCACCTGCACCCGGCCCTCGGCGTGCTCGAGCAGCTGCGGTGTGGCGTCCGGAACCGCGACGGCGGTGTCGGAGTCGCCATGGGTGCGGTAACTGATCGTCGTGGCGTCGATGACGGCGCACAACGCAGAGACGGTCGATTCCTTCACATCCTCAAGACTGCGCACCGGGTCCCCGGTCTCGAGCAGCGCGCTGCGGGCGGCCGAACGGCAGCGGTCAGCCGACTCGGGGTCGGTGCATCGGCCCACGAGAATGCCGGTGCGACCGTTGCCCAGCATGGCCACCTCGTGCCAGTACCCTGGGTGATCGGCTGAGGAGTATCGCACCGAGAAGGAGTGCGGGGCGGGCACGGAAAAACCGTCACACCCGGGCCTCCCGGCCCGGACGCCGGACTCGGACCCGAGCCCTTTTCCCACCATTTCAGTCCTCTTTGCCTGGCTGATCGCCGCAGCTTAGCAAGGAAACCGTGAGCTTTTTGCGCGTGCCTGGCCCGTTTGCCCGAGAGCGCCGATGGCGAACCGCTACGCTCTGGGCATGTTGCGCCACATGGTCATCGCGGCCGTCCTCGCCGGCGGCGCCTTGGGAGCTGCCCCGTCCGCCGTTGCCGACGGAACCCAGCGGACGTACCCCGGTGATGTCCCCGGCATGAACTACGAGGCGCACCTGAGCGCGCCGTGTTACCGGTGGGACCGGTTCATCTTCGGCCGTGGCCCAGGGGGACAAGCGCTCGCGTGCCACTTCATCGCGGGTCAGTCCTATGTGGGCATGGACCGGCCGCCCGAGGGTACCGGCTTCTGGGTGGTTTCGCCGAAGCTGTATGGCGTACAGGAAGTCGGGTCCGCGTGCCCCGGTTCGCAGGCGGCGGCGCAGTCGCCCGATGGGCTCCCGATGCTGTGCCTGGGCGCTCAGGGTTGGCAGCCCGGCTTCCTGCGCAATGGCCCCTGGGGCAACGGCAGCCAGTTCGACCGGGTCGGCTGACGGTAGGCGCCGTCAGACGGCTTCGGCCGCCTCGTTGAATGCGTTGAGCCGGCCGGTGGCATCGAGGTACTCCTGCACCCACCGTTCGATGACGGCGGCGCTCTTCTCCACTCGGGAAAGTTGGCCCACCACCTGGCCGACCGGGTTGAATGCGACGTCAACCGTCTCGTCCGGGTAGCGGCTGGTGGCCGCGACGGCCATCCCTGAGACCATGTACTGCAGCGGCATCCCGAGCGGCTCGGGGTTGCCGGCCGTCTGCCATGCCTCGGTCCAGTCGTTGCGCAACATGCGGCACGGCTTGCCGGTGAACGAGCGGCTGCGCACCGTGTCGCGGCTGGTCGCCTTCGCGTATGCGGCCTGCTGGACGGGGGTGTTCTGGGCCTCCTCGACCATCAGCCACTGCGACCCCGACCACGCCCCCTGGCAGCCCATGGCCAGCGCGGCGGCGATCTGATAACCGCTGCCGATCCCGCCGGCGGCCAGCACCGGTCGCGGCGCCACCTCCCGGACCACCTGCGGCCACAACACGATCGAACCCACGTCGCCGCAGTGACCGCCGCCCTCCCCGCCCTGGGCGATGATGATGTCGACGTCGGCCTCGGCGTGCTTGCGGGCCTGGGCGGGAGACCCGCACAGGGCGGCGACCTTGCGCCCGCTGGAGTGGATGTGAGCGATCATCTCGGCCGGCGGGGTGCCCAGCGCATTGGCGATCAACGCGACTTTGGGGTGTCGCAGCGCCACCTCGACCTGAGGGGTCGCCGTTGCCTCCGTCCACCCGAGCAACTGCAGTGCGTTCGAATCGGCGTCGTCGGTCGGCACCCCGTGGTCGGAGAGGATCTTCTTGGCGAAGTCCAGATGCTGCCGGGGGACCATTTTTCGCAGCATGTCGGCGAGTTCCTCACTGGACATGTTCGCGTCCATGCCCTCGTAGGAGTTGGGGATCACGATATCGACGCCGTAGGGGTGCTCGCCGATGCGCTCGTCGATCCAGTTGAGTTCGATCTCGAGCTGATCGGGAGTGAAGCCGACCGCGCCCAGTACGCCAAAGCCGCCCGCCTTGCTGACCGCCAGCACCACATCCCGACAGTGGGTGAAAGCGAAGATGGGGAACTCGATGCCGAGTTCGTCGCAGAGAGGTGTGTGCATGGCCGGCTCCTCGGGACGGAAAAACTGAAACGTGTTCCAGTTGGTTTCGAGTCTAGCCGCCGACCAGCCAGATCACGAGGAATGTCACCACGGCGACGAGGCAGAGCAGGTGATCGCCCAGGATCGCCTGGGCCAGTCGGATCTGTTCACCTTCCGGGTCAGTCCGTCGGCCCAGACGGGCGGCATTGGGCACTGTGCGCAGCAGTGCCAGCAGGATGGGGCCGCCCGCGAGCACCCCGGACAGGGCCATCAGCCAAGCGGGCCTGATCCCGCGCGTTGCTTCAAAGGCCAACGCCGCGAGCAGAATTCCCATCACCGCGGGGATCAGAGCGCTCATCGGCCGTGAGGTTGTCGTCGCCCGGCGGTAATAGCCGCAGATCGATTCCAGTGCGGACGTGGCCCCTTCCTTTCCGCCGCGGCCCCAACGGGCGATCTGGGTGTCGAAGATGAGGTCCATCCACAGCACCGCCAGCAGGAAGCCCGCGCAGGCCGTCATGATGTGAACCGTCATCCGTCCTCCAGGTAGGAGTAGATTGGACATTGCCCTCAACGTAGAGGGTCGCCGATGAATGAGGTGTTCCATGGCAACTCTCGAAGGAATTACTCTCACGCGATCGGCCAGGGCCGCGATCAGTGCGGCCGCCGTGTCGGGGGCACTTCTTGCCGGTGGCTTCGCCACCGCCCCAGTCGTGTCGGCCGACCCGGTTCCGGTGCCATCGGCTCCCTGCTACAACGGCGTCTTTCCGCTGAATCCCTACGTAGACAATTGCGCGCTGCCGGGACGCCCGCGGCGCACGCTGGGATCCGCCCCGGATCAGACCGCGCTGCTCAACTGCAACATCGGCAGCGATGCCCTAAGGGCGCAGTGTCTCTCGCTCTACGTCAACGGCGGCTACGGCTGGTATCCCGGCGCCGTCCTGGTTCCCGGGTACCATCCGTGACGCCGGCGCCCGCTGAGCCCCTCACCGGGCCGTAGCCGCCCCGGGCCGGTATGCGGGGCCCCTCGCGGGTGCCGGGTAGCCTGACGCCCCATGGGACGCGTAGACGACAAGGTGGCACTGATCAGCGGCGGCGCCCGGGGGATGGGTGCCGCCGACGCCCGCATGCTGGTGGCCGAGGGCGCCAAGGTGGTGATCGGCGACATCCTCGACGAGCAGGGTACGGCGCTGGCCGAGGAGTTGGGCGAGGCGGCCCACTACGTGCACCTCGACGTGACCAGCGCCGAGGACTGGAAGTTCGCCGTCGACACCGCCGTACAAACCTTCGGCAAGCTCGATGTTCTGGTCAACAACGCCGGCATCGCCCAGGCGGCACCGCTGAAGACGGTGGACATGACCCGCTGGCAGAAGGTCCTCGACGTCAACCTGACCGGCCCGATGCTGGGCATCAAGGCCGTCATCGAGCCGATGGTCGCCGCCGGTGGGGGATCCATCATCAATATCTCCTCGATCGAGGGTCTGCGGGGTGCTGTTTGGATGCACAGCTACGTTGCGTCGAAGTGGGGTCTGCGCGGGCTGACCAAATCGGCCGCCCTGGAACTGGCCCCGGAGAAGATCCGGGTCAACTCGATCCATCCCGGTTTCATCCGGACCCCGATGACCAAGCACCTGCCCGACAACATCGTTTCGGCGCCGATGGGCCGACCTGGGAAACCCGAGGAGGTCGCGACCTTCGTGGTGTTCCTCGCCAGCGACGAGTCCTCGTTCTCCACCGGTGCGGAGTATGTAGTAGACGGCGGCTTGGTGACCGACGTGCCGCACCGCTCGATGTGACTGGGGGCTCGATGTGACTGGGTTCAGCCCCCTTTGCGCCGCCCGCGCAACGTCATCCCGCTGAAGGCCGCGGCGAGGGCGGCCCGGCCCAGGGCCGGCAGATGGCCGAGTGCGTCGGCCGGTCCGCGCCGGCCGCCCGCGCTGACGTGCAGTACCGGCCATCCCCGAGCGGCGGCCATCGCCGCCAGCCCCGGCCGCGGGTTGACCGGACGCGGGTGGCCGACGAGTTCCATCAGCGCGGCGTCCTCGTCGCCGTCGGCGTAGAAGTAACTCCTCCTCAATTCGACGTCGCGCTCGCCGCAGAACCGCTGCACCGCAGCGGCTTTCTGGCGCCCCCAGATGATCGGTGTGGCGATCCGGCCGGTCAGCAGCCCGTCGGCGTCCAACTCAAAGGTGTTGCACAGCACATCGTCGATTCCCAGTGCGCGGGCGACCGGTTCGGCGTGAATGGTCAGCGCCGAGGAACTGACCACCAGGGTGTGGCCGCGATCGCGGTGGGCACCGATGATCTGGCGCATCAGCGGATAGACCTTGGGGGCCACCTGCTCGGCGAATACCCGCTCGCCGACGGCGTCGAGCTCGGCGAGCGACTCACCACGTAAATAGCCCGCGGCGCGCACCAGCAGGCGCTCGAACTGCATGCGGCCCAGTTTGTAGCGCAGCGATGCCTCCACCACACCCAGCACCTCGCCAATGCGGGCCTGGCCGCGGCGCAGCCGGTCGCCGGCGTGTGCAGCGGCGGTGAAGCCGGCGACGAGCGTGCCGTCGAGGTCGAAGAAGGCCCCGACGGCCGGTCCGGGGGGACTTGCCGCGATCGCGGCCAGCGGGTCGGACACCGGGTTCACGGCCGCAGGCCCTTTGCGCTCCGGGCCGAGACCTCGGCTTCGAGTTCCTCCTCGTAGGCGCCCTCGTCGCGGCCCAGTGCGATGGTGGCGGCCGCCATCACGGCAAGGGCGATCCCCAGAACGACGGCGGTTGGCGGGGTCACCGCGAGATGCTCTCCCAGGACGATCTGACCGAGCAGGACGGCCACCACCGGCTCCAGCACCAGCATCGCGGGTACCGACGCCCGCAGCGATCCGGCGTGGAACGCCGACTGCTGCAACAGGGTGGCGACCACTCCGACCAGCGCCAGAACGTAGGCGACCGGCGAGGCCAGCAGTCGTGCCGGGGCCCCCTCGGCGACGGTGTTCATGACGATCTTGGTCAGCACCGCCACCACGCCGAACAGCACACCGACCGCGGTGGCCAGCAGCAGGGCGCGCCGCCAGCCGGACAGCCGGCTCGCCACCGGCACGGTGCCGAGGGCTAGCGCCATCGCGACGGCCGCCACGGCCACGGCAGGCCGCTCCGATCCCTCGTAGTCACCGGGAGCGGCCCGCGCCAGAGCGACGAACACCCCGAGTGCCAGCGTGAGCAGCAGGGCCCAGCCCCATTCCGTCCGAGTCACCCGGCGGTTGGCGAGCCGGGCGCTGAGCGGGAGGGCGAACAGCAACGCCGAAACCAGCAGGGGGGCGACGAAGAGCAGTGAGCCGAAGGCCAGCGCGATCGCCTGGAACACGTACCCGGTGACGGCCGCGCCGGTGCCCGCCCACCACAGCGGCCGGCGCAGCAGCGTGGTCACCATCACGGTGCTGACGCCCTGGTGGTCGGGGACGTCCATGGTCGCCCGCTGCCGCACCACGATGCCGATGGCGATGAACACCGCGCTGGCCAGCGCGGCGGCCACTACGAGGGCGTGCTCGAACAAGGTCGCTGTCCCTTCGGCGTCGGTGGCCCGCGGTCCGGTGCCCCTGACGAATGTAGGTCACCGGGACCTGGCCGGGGCGCGCCTGCGCGATCCGTGTCAGTCCACCCGAACAAGGGCGGGCTCGCCGCCGTATCCGGTGACCCGCACCCAGCCCGGCCTGGGCCCGCCGGGCAGCACCCGGCCGTGGATCTCCGCGGTCTCATGGGGGAAGACCGTCACGTAGTTGTCGTCGTACTCGATCGGCAGGATCTCGTCGGAATCGGGGGAGGTGAGCAGCTCCGCCCGGCAGAAGAACGCGAGATTCGGGGTCGGGTTGCTCAGCCGGACGGTGACCTCTCCGTCGGTGCCCCCGGCGCGCGCGGAGATGTCCATCCGCGGCCTGGCGATGGTGTTCAGTGCGGTCATATCGGCCCAGCTGACCTGGGTGGTGGCGAAGGCGGTGTCGTTCTCCGGCGATCCGAGGTCGTCGATCTGCCGCGATTGCCAGTAGACGTTCTCGGTCAATCTGGTTCCGTCGTTGTTCAGCAGCTCGGCGCGAACGAAGAACACCGGCGAATCGGGCGGGCCGGCTCCCAGCGTGAGTGCGGCGGTGACCCCGCCGGACTCGACGTCGATGTTCTCGGCCCGGCGATCGTCGCGGACCCGCCCGGAGACGTCGTAGACCCGCACCCGCACCCGCAGGCCCTTGCGATCGTCGGGACCCTGGTTGACAACGCGCACATGGGCCCGTCGGTGCTCGCCGGTGGCGTAGGAGTCGAACACCACCGACAGCGGGCGCAAACCCTTCTTGGCGCCGTAGTAGGCCCCGCCCGGCCGCAGGTAGTAATCGAAGATATTGCCGAAGAACGACGGCCAGTGACTGTTGAGCATCCAGTAGACCGTCATCTTGTGGCTGTCCCAGCCGTTGGCGGCGAAGGACTCGAACTGGGCCCGGGTCGACTCGTAGTGGGCGAGTTGAGCCTTGTCCGCAAACATCTCGGCGCTGGTTGAGGGGCCGTATCGCAGGTCGATCACCCGCCGGATGCTGGTCAGCCCGGAGTTGCCCGGATTCGCGCCGGCGTGGAAGTACCAGGTGTCGTTGATCGGCCACAGCTTGTCCGGGGGGATGAACGACCGCAGGCTGGCGAACGGCGGGATGTGCTCGTTGTCGCCCTGCTCGGCGCTGGATCCACGAGCCGCGCGGTAACGGCCGGAGAACCAGTAGGACGGCGGGCGCCAGGTGTAGGGGCCGGCCATCTCGATCCCGTCCCACAGTGGGGTGCCGTCGGAATCGCGGGCGAAGGAGGAGACGGTGTCGACGATCGCGTTGGGCCAGTGCAGATCCTCCAGAATCCGCCGATACTCGCGTCGAACGTCATCCGGCG
This sequence comes from Mycolicibacterium sp., assembly GCA_020637165.1. GTDB lineage: Bacteria > Actinomycetota > Actinomycetes > Mycobacteriales > Mycobacteriaceae > Mycobacterium. Next base: position 228,383 of record JACJWN010000003.1, read on the forward strand.
GCCGGCCGTCGCTGCCGTTGGCCCAGAGGAACACCGAGGCGTGCGGGCGCAGCATTGCGATCTGGGAGGCCAGGCTGTCCCGGGCGACGCGGCGATCCTCGTCGTCCCACTGCTGCCATCGCTCCCACTGGTTGCAGCACATCCACCCGTACATCAGCGGTATGCCCATCTCGTCGGCCATCTCGACGAAGCGGGCCGAGGCGATCTTTGATTCCAGCCGCAGCATGTTGACCCCGAGATCCCGGGCGTAGCGCAGGATGGCGGCGTCGCGCTCCGGGTCGTAGGTGTAGAGCAGATCCGGGGTGTAGGTGGCGCCGCGGACCAGGTAGTCCCGGCCGTTGACCCGAAGGAAGAAATCGCCGTCGCCGTCGGCGTCGCGTTCTCCGCTGATGGTGCGGATGCCGAAACGCAGAGCCGACGTCGCGGTCGGGACGCGGTTCTGCAGGAAGTCCAGCTGGAGGTCGTAGAGATCGGGCCGGCCCAGGGTGTAGGGCCACCACAGGTCCGGGCCGTCGATGGTCAGTTGCCCGAATTCGTCGGGGGAGTAGGCGATTTCGCGCCGTTCTCCGGGTCTCAGTGACACCGCTTGCTCGACCCGGACGGGGTCCTTGCCCTCGCGGGTGATCGTAGCCCGCAGGACTCCGTGAGCCGGCACCTCCGAGTGGTTGCGGACGTCGGCATACACGGTCAGCCGGGCGCTGTCGGTGGCCGGCAGTGGCAGGTCGGTGGTCACCGTTGCCGGGCCGATGCCCACCTGGCCGAAGGCTCGCAGGTGCACCTGCTTCCAGACTCCGGCGTTGCGGTCGGAGACGAAGGAGACCCCTTCCCGGTGGCCGAGGTAGCGCCAGTTGATCCAGTCGTACCAGCTGTCGGCCAGTTCGACGCCGTCGAGGTCCTGGATCGTCCGTTCCGGAGTGACCTTCACCGCCAGCGTGTTCACAGCGACCGCGGTGACTGCCGGGGTCACATCGAGTTGATGGTCGGTGTACATGCCGACGACCCGGTCGCTGTCTGCGATGCGACGGCCGTTGAGCCAGATCTCGGCCCGGTAGTTGATGCCGGGAAAGTCCAGCAGGTAGGTGGCGAAGCCCGCGGGAGCGCTGAAGGTGGTGCGGTACCACCAATCCTGCAGATAGAGGTCCTGGGGAACCTCGGTGAGCAGGTTCATCCCGTAGTAGAGGTTCGGGTAGACACCGGCGTCCTGCAGGATCCCCAACACCGTGGCCGGCATCCTGGGGACGGCGGTCCAGGAAGTGTCGTCATAACCCGCGGTGGAGATCGCGGCGCCATCGGCGGGCAGGCCGGTCGCAGAGGTGAGTTTCCAGCCCCCGGACAACTCGACGTCCTGCCCGGCGGGCGGGGTGAGCGGGCTGGGCGGGGTGAAACCCCGGTAATCACCGGCGCACACCACCAGCAGCACGATCGCGGAGATCGCCAGCCAGGTCCTCGCCACGATGCCTGATCTTGGCAGAGCCTGCGGGGCGGGCACTGGCAACAGTCACGGTGGGGGCCGACATGCGATCTTCACGGATGGGCTGAAACCCCAACGGAGGTCTAGGCTTGTGCCATGACCGATCAGGACCGTGCCGTTACTCGCCGCGCCATCGCCGATGCTCTACTGACAGCGCTGGAGCGGCGCCATGAAGTCCTCGATGCCATCGTGGAGTCCGCCGACCGCGAGTCCGCGGTCGAGGCCGTCACCGCGCTGCTGGGCAAGTCCCGGGTCGGGGCGGAGGCGGTGATGGGTATGTCGTTCGACCAGCTCACCAAGGAGTCGCGGCGCCAGATCGCCGCCGAACTGGATGACCTCAACAGCCAGCTCAGCTTCACCGTCAGCGAGCGGCCCGCGAGCGCCGACGACACCCTGCGGCTGCGGCCCTTCTCCGACCACGCCGATCGCGATCTCTTCGGTGCCCGCACCGAGGAGATCGGTGCCGCCGGCGACGGGTCCGGATCGCCGGCCGGCAACCTCGATGACGAGATCACCTCGGCGCGCAATCGTCTGCGCGCCGAGGAGGCGGCCTGGTTCGTCGCCCTCGACGGCGAGGAGAAGGTCGGGCTGGTGTTCGGTGAACTCGCCGGCGGCGAGGTGAATGTCCGGATCTGGATCCACCCCACCCATCGCAAGAAGGGCTACGGGACCGCGGCCCTGCGCAAGTCAAGGTCCGAACTGGCTGCCGTGTTTCCGGCTGTCCCGCTGGTGGTGCGCGCGCCCGGCGGCTTCTGAGGGGTGGCAGCGGTTCCGGCGGCCTTCAGGTATCCGGAGGCCCGCACGGGCACCGGGCATGCTCGGATCCGGGACCGGGTGTTGCGGCTGAGCGGCGTCGACCTTTTCCCCACCGATGACGTCGCCGCGGCGTTCATCAGTGGCCTCACCGAAGGGGACCCGGTCGCGGAGCGGTTCGTGGCCGAGACCTATCACGGTGAACTCGGCGCCCGGAAGGCTCGCGAACTCGTTGAGCAGGCCCTTCAGGTGGGCATCGACAACGTCGGTGAGGTGCCGGAGTCGCTGCGGGAGCTTCTCGAGGACTTCGAGAACATCCCGGACTGGGTGGACACCGACCTGGTCGAGGAGGGTGCGGCGGTCTGGCGTAGGTGGGCCTATGCGCTCGGCGCGGTCGGAAACGCCGGGACCATGGACACCTACACCGAAAGCTGGCTGGCGCTGCCGCTGTCGCTGTCGGGCGGCTACGCCGGCGACCGGGCGCTGCATCGCTATATGGAGACCTCCCGGTGGTGGATCGAGGTGAGCAGCCCCGGAGCGGTGTTGCGGCCGGGTTCTGTCGCCAGGGCCATCTCGCTGCACGTGCGGGTCATGCACGTCAGTGTCCGCGCCCGGGTCAAAGAGCACCCGGAATGGGACTTCGAGCGGCTGGGCCTGCCGATCAGCCAGTCGGCGATGCTGCTCACCCTGCTGGGGGGCAGCGTCGCACCGGCGCTGGGCCTGACCGCGCTGGGGTTTCTCACCTCACCCCGGGAGATGCGCGCGGTGCTGCATTTCAACCGGTACTGCGGACATCTCGTCGGTGTGCGCTGCGAGGGCTATTTCCCGGAGACCGTGTTGGACGCGTGGCGCATTCTGTTCATGGCCGACTCGGCCCGCAGCTATGACTCGGCACAGACCGGCGCAGAACTCGTCGAGTCCTTCGTTCCGGCCTTCGCCCCGAAACCGGGCCAACGCGGGCTGAACCGGCTGCGCGCCGGCTACCACTACCGGGTGCAGGCCGGCTATTCCGGCTTGTTCATGCTGCCGTGGAATCGAAAGCGCTATGACCTGCCCTCTCCGGCACCGGGGATGGCGCTGCTGCTACTGCGGGCGCCGTTGATCGCGGGGGTGGAAGTCGCCCGCCGGGTGATTCCCGGTGTGGACCGGCGCTGGCAGCGCTTCGCCCTGCGGAGGTGGGAGCGGTGGTACCGCTGGCAGTCCGGGGGGAAAGACGCCGAGTTCGAGGCGGCGGTTCCGCTGCGCCGATAGTCTGCAACCCGATGAGCGCGCGCGCAGGAATCCTGGTGACCGGGACCGAGGTGCTGACCGGCCGGGTCGCCGACCGCAACGGTCCGTGGGTGGCCGATCGGCTGCTCGAGCTGGGCGTCGAGTTGGCCCACCTCACGATCTGCGGAGACCGTTTCGCCGATATCGAGGCCCAGTTGAGGTTTCTGCGCTCCGAGGGTGTGGACCTGATCGTGACGACCGGCGGCCTCGGTCCGACCGCCGACGATATGACCGTCGCCGCGGTCGCCAGCTTCTGTGGTCTCGAACTCGTGCTGGACGAGGCGATGGAGGCCAGGATCGGCGAGATCGTGGCCAGATGGATGGCTCGTTTCCCGGACGTCGACGCCGAGGCGCTCCGCGCCGCCAATCGCAAACAGGCGATGGTGCCCGTCGGCGCCGAGGTGCTCGATCCGGTCGGAACCGCGCCCGGTGTGGTCGTGCCAGGTGAACCCACGGTGGTGGTGCTCCCGGGGCCGCCCAAGGAATTGCAGGGGATGTGGGCGGCGGCGGTGTCCGCCGACGCGGTGCGGCAGGCCCTGGCCGGACGCACGGTGTACCGGCAGGAGACCGTCCTGATGTTCGGGGTGGCGGAGTCGGGCCTGGCCGAAACGCTGCGCGAGGCAGAACGGCTGGTGACCGGTTTCGAAGAGCTGGAGATCACCACCTGTCTGCGGCGGGGCGAACTCGAGGTGGTCACCCGCTACGAACCCGGCGGGGAGCCGACTTACCGCTCGCTGCTGGAACTCCTGCGGCAGCGGCACGGCGCCGCGATCTTCTCCGAGGACGGCTCGGGAATCGATGAACAGGTGGCCGGGCTGCTGGCGGGCCGGCGGATCGCCACCGCGGAATCGTGTACCGCGGGGATGCTGGCCGCGCGGCTGGCCGACCGGCCGGGTTCGTCCGCCTACCTCGTCGGCGGGGTGGTCGCCTACGCCAACGAGGCGAAGGTGGCCCTGCTCGGTGTGGATGCCGCGCTGATCGCCGAGCACGGGGCCGTGTCGGCCGAGGTTGCCGAGGCGATGGCAGCCGGGGCATTGCGTCGGTTCGACGCCGACACCGCGGTCGCCATCACCGGGGTGGCCGGGCCCGGCGGCGGCACCGAGGACAAGCCGGTAGGCACGGTGTGGTTCTGCTTGGCGCTGAGCGACGGACAGGCGGTGACCCGGTGTGTCCGGGTACCGGGCGGGCGCGCCGATGTCAGGGAACGCTCGACAACGGTGGCGATGCACATGCTGCGCCGCGCGCTGACCGGCGCCACACCCTGAAGGGCTTCCGGCCGTCAGCCGGGGGCCAGGGCAGCCCGCTCGACGGGGAAGTCGAAATAGGTGTCTGGGTAGGGCTCTCCGACGCCGGCCGGGGCGTAGGTGAAGTGCCACCATTCCTTGTCGTAGTTGACGAATCCCTGCCGTTGCAGGCCCTCGAGGAGCAGTAGCCTGTTCTTGGCCTGATCGCCGCCGATACGCGGGTCTGCGGTGTTGGCAAGGGTGTCGAAACAGTCGAAGCCGGTGCCCATGTCGATCGAGTCGTCCGGGAACCGGCGGTCCTGCGGGGCGGCGCAGTCCACCAGCGGTTGGCCGGGAATGTACGAAGCGGCCGGGCCAGCGGTCGCGGACAGGGGGACAAGGGTCACGTCCAATGTGCTGCCGCGGCTGTGGCCGGACCGCTCGGCGATGTAGCCGTCGTCGAACAGCACGGACTTGTCGACGCGGGGGGAGAACTCAGCTTTCATACGTTGATCGGCCAGGTTCTCCGCCCAGGCCACGAAGTCGTCCACCGCCCGCTGCGGCCGGTAGCAGTCGTAGACCTTCAGGCTGTAGCCGTCTTCGAGGAAGTCCTGCTGGGCTCGCCGCAGAGCCTCCGCGGCCGGGCGGGTGAGGATGCACAGGGGCTCCCGGTACCCGTCTACCGGCTCACCGGTGAAGTTGTGCGGGGTGATGTAGCGGATGTCGGCGAGGATGCTCGCGGCGATATCCTGCAGCACGACGAATTCCTCGGGAGCGGCCGGCGGTGCGCCCGCGGCGGCCTGCGGAGCGCTGAGCAGCAGGGCGGCGGCAACTGCCCCGAACCTGCGCATTCAGTCGGCCAGCGGGGAGGGCGGCCCGGGTTTGCCGTTCGCGGCGTCGCGGCGGCGTGCGGCCATCCCGGCAAGCGCCTCGAACACCACGCGGTGGGCGGCGTTGACGGTCAGCTCGGCGTGGTCGTAGGCGGGTGCCACCTCGACCACGTCGACACCGGCGACATCGTGTTCGTAGCAGAGCTGGCGCACCATCCTCAGCAGGTCCGCGCTGGTGATCCCACCGGGCTCCGGCGTTCCGGTGCCGGGGGCGTGGGCGGGGTCCAGGACGTCGATGTCGACCGAGACGTAGAGCTTGTCGGCCTTGGCGAGCGCCTCGCCGACGGCCCGGCGCATAACTTCCTTGAAGCCGTGGTCCCAGATCTCCTGCATGGTGTGCCAGGTCATGCCCTGGTCCTGCATCCATTCGAAGGTGTCCTGGGGCGGCCAGTAGCCGCGCAGACCCACCTGGACGAAGTGGGTGCCCGGCACGGCACCGGATTCGATGAGCCGGCGCATCGGGGTGCCATGGCTGGCCAGGTTGCCCTCGATGATGTCAGCGGTGTCGGCGTGGGCGTCGAAGTGGACGATCCCGACGTTGCCGTAGCCGTGCACGTCGGCGACCGCCGTGGCCGCCGGCCAGGTGATCGAATGGTCGCCGCCGAGAATCACCGGGACGATGCCGCGAGAGGCGATGGCGTGCACCCGTTCCCGGATGTTGGCGTGGGACCGTTCGGTCTGGCCGTGCGGGCAGTAGGCGTCGCCGAAGTCCACCACCTCCAGCCAGTCGAAGATCTCCAGACCGAGGTCCAGGTGGTAGGTCCCCGGTTCGTAGGCGGTGGCGCGGATGGCGCGGGGACCGAAACGTGCGCCCGGCCGGTTGGTGGTGCCCACATCGAAGGGCGCCCCGATGACAGCCACGTCGGGCTTCCAGGAGTCGAGTTGCTCGGGCTCGGTCAGGAACGGCCGATGCCCGAAGGAGACCATCCCCGAGTAGGCAATTTCGAGTTGCTCTGCCATGCCCGGCGGGAGGTCACGGGAGGGCCGGTGGTGGTCGCCGCTCATCAGACTGACATTACCGCCCGGGACACCGACGGGAGGGGCGTCAACGGCAGCCCGCCGTGGTCAGCTCAGTCTTGACCCGGCACGGGATCAGCGTCGGCCGCCCCGCCGAGTGGGGGATCCAGCAGGTACTCGGCCCGGTTCCCGCCGCGTCGGCGAGCCCGGTGCACCGCCGTGACGGCCAATGCGATCACCTCATCGGGCATAGCCGAGGGTGACTGGGAATATCGTCGAGATCAGACGCCCGGACATCGGGTTGACGCAGACCACGCAACCGGCAGCCAACAACAGCGAGCCCAGCACCACGGTGGTGATGGACTGAGCCCGGGTCGGCCACCGATAACCCAACCACGGTACGACCAGCGCCGCACAGGCCAGCGGTATGGAGGCAAGTAGTGCCCTGCCCCTGGAATCGTGCTGGCGGCCGGGTTGGCGGCGGCCAGCAGCGGCGGCAGGCTGAGTAGGAAAATACAGCCCGCCACCAACCCGCATCACGGTCCGTTGGTGGCCAATGGTGGTCAACCTCGAGGTGATCACTTAGTACCGATCGGGCATGCCGCCGGCGATGAGTTTCACCGGGCCGTCCGGTGCACCGATACCGCGTAGTCCCCACCGGCGAACGGCGTGCGCGCCCAGGTGGCCCACCGGCCCGCCGCCACCAGACCGGCCGCCGCCGCCAGGTCGTCGTAGCGCTGCAACGGAAGCCGGTCGGCCCGGATGCTGAAGCCGGCCACCAACACACCGCCGGGGGCCAGCCGGGCGGACAGGTTGGACAACACCTGTCCCTCGGTGTCCGGTTCGGTGAAGATCATCACGTTGCCGGCCAGCAGCACTAGGTCGACGGCGTCGGGGAGCTGATCGTCAACCCGGCTCAGATCCGCCAGGTCGGCGGTGATCCAGCTCAGTTCGGGGGCTTTGGCGCGGGCCGTGCCGAGCATGGCCTCGTCGGCGTCGACCCCGACGACGGCGAATCCTCGCCGGGCGAGTTCGATGGCCACCCGCCCGGTGCCGCAGCCGGCGTCGAGGACCGACCGTCCGCCGGATTCGGCGAGCAGTGACTCCACCAGGTCTGCCTCGCCGTGGATGTTCTGCCCGGCGGCGGCCATGGACTCCCAGCGGCTGTCGTAGACCTCACCGCGCGGCGATTCGGTCCGTTGCCAGCGGGTGCTCACACAACCATCCTTGCACCGTCAGGGATCGACCATGACAGTCAGGTGGTTGCCATCTTGTTCGACCCGCATACCGGCCCGACCGGCGACGGCGGCGACTGCAGCGGCGTCGTCGGGTTCGGAGGTTGACGTGGCCAGCGCCCGGGCCAACCGGCCTTTATGCGCCTTGTTGAAATGGGTGACCTTTGTTCGCCGCCCGTCGGGATGCTCGGTGATGACGTCGACACGGACCGCGTCACCGAGCCGACCGAGGCCGACGTAGGCCGCTGAGCGCAGATCGACCACGAGATCGCGGCCGGCCAATTCGGCCAGCACAGGTTCGAGAACCGGTCTCCAGCGGGTGGCCAGGCCTGGGCGGCCGGGCAGTTTGGATGACGCCGAAAGGCGGTAGGCCGGAATGTGGTCACCGGCGCGCAGGAGCCCGAACAGCGCCGAGCCGATCGCGAGGCGCGCGTAGGCGCGGGTTGCCGCCGCGCCGCGCAGTGATCCGACGTCCAGTGCGTCGTAGAGCACCCCGGTGTAGCGGCTGATGGCCGGCAGCGTCGGCGACTTACGCAAGGATGCGTTGCGTTCGATCTCGGCGTCCTGGGCCGCGGAGATCCCCAGCGCCCGCCGGCACGCCGGGGGATCTGAGGCGAGATCGACCAGTTCGGAGACCAAATCCGCGCGCAGCGCCGAGCATTCGGGCCAACCCAAGTCCGGCAGACGCAGTGGGGAGCCGTCGCCCCCGACGCGCTTGGTTTCCGACGGGGGCAGCAGCACGATCACGATTCAGACGCTAACCCGCCGGGTGGGTCACGGGTCACCGAACCCTGCCGAGGTGAGAATCCGGCGGCCGGCCGGTGCGGTGACGAAGTCGACGAACCGGCTTGCCAGGCCGAGATCGTGGGAGTCCTCCAGAACCGCGATCCGATAGATGTTGGGCATTCCGGCCGCCTCGGGAAGTGGCACGGCCGTCACCCTGTCGCCGGCCGCGCGGACGTCGGTGCGATAGACCAGTCCGGCATCGGCCTGCCCACTGGTCACCTTGTTCAGAACGTCGGTGACCGATGACTCCTCACTGACCGGATCCAACCGGACGCCGGTCTCGTCCCGCAACCGCGGTAGCGAGGAACCGCAGGGCACCTGGACCGCGCATACCACCAGGGATACATCGTCGAGATCTCGAATGGACTCGATCGACTTCGGGTTACCCGGCGCAACCGCGATCGTGAGGACGTTGGAGGCGAAAGGGACCGGCGGGCCGGCGAGCAGGCCGGCCCGGGCGGCCCGGTCCATCGTCGGTGTGTCGGCGGTGGCCAACACGTCGGCGGCGGCGCCCTGGGTCAGCTGACTGAGCAGGGTCGCCGAGCCCGCGGTCGACAGTTCCACGGCGGATCCGGGATCCGCCTGGGTGAAGGCCCCGGCGAGATCGGTGAACGCCGCCTGGAGGGAGGCGGCGGCGAAAACGACCAGCTGCCGCTCGGGTGGCGCGGCACCGCAGCCGGCGAGCACCACGACCAGCAGTGCCGCGAGGATCCGCACGGCAAGCATGCTATCCGCGGCCGCCCGCCCGGGGCGGTGCGAATCATCAGTAGGGCGGCAGCTGGCCGTTTCCAGATTGGCCGGCCAGGCCGTTGAGGACGTCGAGGCTGTGCCGCAGCTGGAGCTGCGACAACCATGGCGCGTTCTGGCCCGGCGGGGGAGCGTTGGTCACCGTCCAGGTCTGGCATCCGTTGGTTTTGAAAGCGACGTCGGTCGGGGCGATCGTGACCGTCTGGGGTTGTTTGGTGAGCGCGTTCTCGACGGTGGTGTCCTCGGCGCCGATCCGCCGCCAGTAACAGGTGTCACCGGGCAGCGGGCCGGGGGACGTATAGACGCCCGGGAGAACATCGGCGCCCACGGTGAAGGTGCCGTCGTGATCCATAGCGGCCGGACCGGGCTCGGCGCCGATCTCGTGGGGCTCTGCCGGTGCGGGGGGCGGGACCTCAGGCCCGGGGGAGGGCGAGGGCGTGACCGGATCGGCGTTCGCCGAGGGCACAACTACGACTGGAAGAGCCGCAACGCAGAGAACCAGGACCATCCTCGTCATCAGCACCCGCACGGTCACCGAGGGTACGCGGTCGCGAACCGCTGACGAGGTCAGGCGGTCTTGCGGAGCAAGGGAAGCAGCATGCGCCGACGCTTGAGGACCGCGTCGTCGAACTGGTGCTCGGCTTCAGCGACCGAGTCGATGACGGGCAGGGTCTCGATGCGACGGCCCAACCGCCGGGTGACTACCTCGCCGGGAACCAGTGCCCAACTCACGCCGGCCGCCTCGCAACGTTCATCCACGGCGTCCAGGAGGTCGGCGGGCTTGGGGGTGAACGCCGTCACGCCGCTGAGATCGAGGACGAACAGGGTGTCGGACAGCACGAAGCGTGCCACATAGTCGGAGATGGGGCCGAGGTTGCGGGCGTCGATCCGGCCGCTGACAGTCACCACCGTGGCGCCATGCCGACTGTGACCGCGAATATGGGCGCCCTGATAGTCCGCCGCGGGATTGCCGTAGCGCGAGGTGAAGCTGGTCATGGTGTCCGCCCCTCATGTCGACTGTTTCGACCGCTGACCGCCGAATAACGGCCGCACCACAGACGTTATGACGTAACTCTAAGGCGCCCGGGTGTGGTGTTTAAATCTCTGGTGAGAATGAATTTGCGCCGCTCAGGCACCGGCGCGATCATCTCGGTTCGGTTGCCGCGCGGTCCTGCCGCGGCGGTGATGTCAGACCGTTCTCATACCGTGTGGTCGTGCGGGAGGAATCCGACTCGGCGGCCGTGGCCCTCAAGTGGGTGGGTGTCTGGTGTGCGGCGACGGCTTTGCTGGCTTACCTGGGTTGGGTCAGTGGAGCGCCGTGGTGGGTGCCCGTCGCGCTGAGCGTCCCGGCCCTTCTGGCCTCCGTGCGGCGGTGGTTCTCGGCCTGGCTGCGACAGCGCCACGAGGTTCGGCGCGATGCGCTCTACCGGGCCACCGGGCAGGCGGCCGTCGATGCCATGGCCGGGGTGGATTTCGAGCACTACGTGGCCGCGGTGCTGCGTGGGGCCGGTTTCACCGTGGAGGTGACCAGGGCCACCGGGGATTTCGGGGTGGATTTGATCGCGGTTCGAGACGGTGTGCGGACGGCGGTGCAGTGCAAGCGTCAGTCCCGGGCGGTCAGCGGTGCTGCGATTCAGCAAGTGGTCGCCGGCGCCGCCGTCCACGACTGCACGGCGACGATGGTGGTGACCAACCACTCCTACACCCGGGCCGCCGCACAACTGGCTGAAGTGCACGGCTGCGTGCTGGTCGACCGGGTCCGGCTGGCGCGATTGGCGCGTCTGCGCGGGGCCCGCGCGGTCTTACGCAATTCTGACCCTCCGCGTTCCGCCGTGGCGCCGGCCGAGTTGGCTCAATAGCCTCGGGGCATCCGACGGTCGGTTCTGGAGGTGCGGCCATGAAAAGATCCCTGATGCTCGTGTTGACAATCCTGGCGGTGACACTCGGTCTTTCGGCGATGGGCCTGTCGCGACCAGCCACCGCGGTCGCCGACGACCTGAACTTCAGCGGGACCACGCTGAGCGGAGCACCGTTCAATGGGGCGAGCCTGCAGGGCAAGCCCGCTGTGCTGTGGTTCTGGACGCCGTGGTGCCCGTTCTGCAATCAGGAGGCGCCCAGCGTCAGTGCGGTCGCGGCCGCCAACCCCGGTGTGACTTTCGTCGGGGTGGCAACGCGGGCCGACGTCGCCGCGATGCAGGGTTTCGTCTCCAAATACAACCTGAACTTCACCAACCTCAACGACGCCGACGGGTCCATCTGGGCGAAGTTCAAGGTGCCGTGGCAACCCGCCTACGTGTTCCTGCGCCCGGACGGCTCCTCGACGTTCGTCAACAACCCGACCTCGGCGATGTCGCAGCAGGAGCTCACCGACCGGGTGCGTGCATTGATGTCCTAACCCCGTGAACAGTGAGTTGCTCGGCCTGGCATTCGCCGCCGGGACCGTGGCGGGCCTGAACCCCTGCGGGTTCGCGATGCTGCCGGCCTACCTGACCCTGGTGGTCAACCGGGACGGGAATGGCAAACGTGCGGCCGTCGGCAGGGCGCTGGCTGCGACGGCCGCGATGACCCTGGGCTTCCTCGCGGTGTTCGGCTCGTTCGGGCTGCTGACGGTGGCGGTGGCCTCCGCGGTGCAGCGCCATTTGCCCTACGCGACGCTGGCGGTCGGGGCGGCACTGATTGCTGCCGGAATCTGGCTGCTGGCCGGGCGGACGTTGCCCGGACTGAACAGCACACCGCTGCTGCGCTCGAGCTCACGGTGGGTTCCCACGGCGCGGCTGGGTTCGATGGTCGGTTACGGGGCGGGATACGCGATCGCCTCGCTGACCTGCACGATCGGTCCGTTCCTGGCGGTTACCGGCAGCAGCCTGCGCAGCGGATCGGCGCTGACGACCGTCCTGGTCTACGTGGCCTATGCGCTCGGTCTTGCGTTGGTGGTGGGTGTGCTGGCCGTTGCGGTGGCGCTGGCCAGTGCCACGATGGTCGAGCGGACGCGGCGCATCCTGCCGTACGTCAACCGGATCAGCGGTCTGGTGCTGATTCTGGTGGGTCTCTACGTGGCCTACTACGGATGGTTCGAGTTGCGTCTGTTCGTGGGCGCCGGCGGCGCCACCGACCCGGTGATCGACGCCGCGGGACGGGTTCAGCGTGCGCTGGCGGGTTGGGTGTACCGCAACGGGGCGTGGCCGTGGCTGCTGACGTTGGCGGCACTGGCCGTCCCGGCGGTATTCAGCCTCGCCGCACGCCGGCGTCGCCGAGCTCGGTGAGCGGGCACCGCGGATATGATTCGTCCTATGTCGATTCGCAACCACAGGTCGGTTCGTGCCTGGTTCGGCGCCGCCGCGGCGGTTCTCTCGGTCGCCGGCGTACCGGCCGCCATCGTCACCATCGAGCCCAGCGGAGAGGCCCGGGCCGACGTCTGTGCGTCGGCGGGACGCCGCGTCACGGTCAGCGGCTGCGCCAGCCTGTCCGACGTCATGGCCCCATACGTTGTTCCCCCGGACGCCTACGCGCCGATCACCCCGAACGCCAGCGCCTGCGTGGGCTGGAACGGGCGCTGGGTCAGCGCGAGCGGCTGCAGTTAAAGGCCCGAACGGCAAGAAACCCGCGGAGCAGATGCCCCGCGGGTTTCTTGTGTTTGCCGACCTCTTGTCAGCCCCGAACTACCGGGCCAGGTCGAACCGGTCGTTGTCCATCACCTTCGCCCACGCCGCGACGAAGTCGTTGACGAACTTCTCCTTGGCGTCGTCCTGGGCGTAAACCTCGCCCACTGCGCGCAACTGCGAATTCGAGCCGAAGACCAGATCGACCCGGCTGCCGGTCCAGCGCTGCTTGCCGCTGGCACGGTCAGTACCGACGAACGTGCCGTCGTCCTTGGGCGACGGGGCCCACTCAGTGCCCATGTCGAGCAGGTTGACGAAGAAATCGTTGCTCAGCGTCCCTGGCCGGTCGGTGAGCACCCCGAGCTCGGATCCTTGGAAATTGGTACCCAGCACCCGCAGACCGCCGATCAGCACGGTCATCTCCGGAGCCGACAGGCCCAGCAGGTTCGCCCGGTCGAGCAACTGGAACTCTGCCGGCATCTCGCTGCCCTTGCCGCGGTAGTTGCGGAATCCGTCGGCCTTGGGCTCCAGGTACGAGAAGGACTCGACGTCGGTCATCTCCTGGGTGGCGTCGCCGCGCCCGGGGCTGAACGGCACCGTCACGGCGAACCCGCCGTCCTTGGCGGCCTTCTCGATTGCGGCCGCGCCGCCGAGAACCACCAGATCGGCGAAGGAGACGTCGATCCCGGACGATTTCTGGATCTCCTCGAGCTTGCGGATCACCACGGCGAGCTCGTCGGGCTCATTGCACTCCCAGCCTGCCTGCGGCTGCAACCGGATGCGACCGCCGTTGGCGCCACCCCGCTTGTCGCTGCCTCGGAATGACGACGCCGCCTTCCACGCCGTCGAAACCAGCTGGGGCACCGTCAGACCGGATGCCAGGATCGCCTCCTTGAGAGCGGCGATGTCCTCGGTGCTGAGCTTGCTCTGACCGGCCGGGACGACGTCCTGCCACAGCAGCGTCTCGCTGGGCACCAGCGGCCCGCGATAGCGGGTCACCGGACCCATGTCGCGGTGGATCAGCTTGAACCACGCCTTGGCGAACTCCTCGGCCAGTTCCTGCGGATGATCCAGCCAGCGGCGGGTGATCTTCTCGTAGATCGGATCGAACCGCATCGACAAGTCCGTGGTCAGCATCGACGGGTGGGTCTTGCCAGTGCCGAACGCCTCCGGCACCGAGTTCGCCCAGCCGTCGTGCTTGGGCTTCCACTGATGTGCCCCGGCCGGGCTGGTGGTCAGTTCCCACTCGTTGCCGTAGAGGATCTCCAGGAAGCTGTTGTCCCATTTGGTGGGGGTGTGGGTCCAGATGACCTCCAGGCCGCTGGTGGCCGCGTCCTTGCCCACCCCGGTGCCGTTGGCGTTCTTCCAGCCCAGTCCCATCTGCTGCATCGGCGCGGCCTCGGGCTCGCGGCCCACCAGGGCCGGGTCACCCACGCCGTGGGTCTTGCCGAAGGTGTGGCCGCCCACGATCAGCGCGGCGGTCTCGACGTCGTTCATCGCCATCCGTGCGAAGGTCTCGCGGATGTCGATCGCCGCCGCGATCGGGTCCGGATGGCCGTTGGGGCCCTCCGGGTTGACGTAGATCAGGCCCATCTGGACCGCGGCCAGCGGGTTCTCCAGATCACGCTTCCCGGTGTAGCGGGCGTCGCCGAGCCAGGTGTGCTCCGGGCCCCAGTAGACCTCCTCGGGCTCCCACTCGTCCTCGCGGCCGAACGCGAAACCGAATGTCTCCAGGCCCATGTCGTCGAGCGCCACGTTGCCGGCGAACACGATCAGGTCGGCCCAGGACAGGTTCTTGCCGTACTTCTTCTTGACCGGCCACAGCAACCGGCGAGCCTTGTCCAGGTTGGCGTTGTCCGGCCAGCTGTTGAGTGGTGCGAAACGCTGCATCCCATGGCCGGCGCCGCCGCGGCCGTCCTGCACCCGGTAGGTGCCGGCAGCATGCCACGCCATCCGAATGAAGAACGGGCCGTAGTGGCCGAAGTCGGCGGGCCACCACTCCTGCGAGGACTTCATCACCTCGACGATGTCGGCGCGGACGGCGTCGACATCGAGACCCTGCACCGCCTCGGCGTAGTCGAAGTCACCGCCCATCGGGTTGATCACGTCGGGGTTGTGCTGCAGCACTTTGAGATTGGGTTGGTTGGGCCACCAGTCCCGGTTTCCGCCACCCTCGACCGGCGGCTTCATGACGGGGCATCCACCGGGGCCGCCCTGTCGCTCCTCGTGGAACCGGGCCAAGAGGTTGGCGCGCAGCTCCGACTCGTTCATCGCGTAGATCTGTTCCTCGTTGGTGACGTCCTCAGTCACGGGAACTCCTTCCGGTGGATGGGCCGCGCTCACGGTTGTGACCGCAGGTTATGCCGATTCGAGCAATCAGGGCAGAAGCCCCAGTAGATGACCTCGGCTTCGTCAAATTCGAAGCCTTCCGGGATTCCGGAGTCGTCGGCAGTCAGGCAGGGCGCATCTCCGACCGCGCAGTCCACGTCGCCGATGCTTCCACACGAACGACAGACGACGTGGTGGTGGTTGTCGCCGACGCGGGACTCATAGCGGGCGACCGAGCCTGACGGCTGGATGCGGCGCAGCAGACCGGCTCCGGTGAGTGCGGCCAGCACGTCGTAGACGGCCTGGCGGGACACCTCCGGAAGGGATGCGCGAACGGCACCGAAGATGGTGTCGGTGTCGGCATGTGGGCAAGCTTCCACCGCCTCGAGGACCGCGACACGGGGACGGGTCACCCGGAGATCGGCGGAGCGCAACTGCTCGGCGAAATCCGACCCGGAAGGCACGCCTCGATCCTGTCGCGTTTTCTGGAATCAGTCAAGTTTTTCTGCTGGGTAGGGTGTCACATCGTGCCACTCAACACGGTCGCGGTCGAAATGGTGCCGCCCAACGCCGGTCGCAGCCTTTCGGACCAACTCGACGAGGCCCGCAAGGTCGCCCGGATCTCCGCCGAACTCGGGATCGCGGAAAAGATCGGTCACGTCATGATCCCCGGCATGATCGCCGAGGACGAGGACCGTCCGGTCGAGATGAAGCCGAAACTCGACGTCCTGGACTACTGGAAACTGATTTCCCCGGAACTGCCCGGCGTCAAGGGGCTTTGCACCCAGGTGACCGCGTTCTCCGACCAGCCGACCCTGCGGCGGCGACTGGCCGATCTGGTCTCGGCCGGTATGGAGGGCATCGCTTTCGTCGGCGTGCCCCGAACCATGAGCGACGGCGAGGGTTGCGGCGTCGCTCCGACCGACGCACTGGACCTCTTTCGGGATCTGGTTCCCAATCGCGGCGCGATCCTGATCCCCACCCGGGGGGGCGAGGCCGAGCGGTTCGGCTACAAGTGCCGCCAGGGCGCCACCTACGGCATGACGCAGTTGCTGTACTCCGACGCGATCGTGGGCTTCCTGGCCGAGTTCGCCCGCAACAGCGACGAGCGGCCCGAGATCCTGTTGTCGTTCGGTTTCGTTCCCAAGGTAGAAGGCCGGGTGGGCCTGATCAACTGGCTCATCCAGGATCCCGGCAACGCCGCCGTCGCCGCCGAACAGGCCTTCGTCAAAGAGCTTGCCGCCGCTGAACCGCCGGTCAAACGTCGGCTCATCGTGGATCTCTACAAGAGGGTGGTCGACGGCACGGCCGGCCTGGGCTTCCCGTTGAGCATCCACCTCGAGGCCACCTACGGCTACTCCGGGCCGGCGTTCGATACCTTCGCCGAGATGCTGGACTACTGGTCACCCCGGTGAAAAGAGTTCGTTCACCGCGGGTGAGTAGACCGCTGTGACAACAATCCCCACCCTCAAAACCCCGGCGAGCACAAGACGGTGAAAACCTGGATCGACTTCGACGCGGCACCCGTGTTCACGATCCCGCTGACCCACGTGGTCAACGGCGTGGACGTCTGCGAAGGGATGCTGATCGAGGGGCCGCAGGGCTGGGGCGAGTTCAGCCCACCGGCAGGTTGTGACGGCCGGCGGGCGGCGCGCCGACTCACGGCGGCCATCGAGGTCGGAACGGTCGGGTGGCCCGACCCGGTGCGGGGCCGCGTGCCGGTCGCGGTCACGGTCCCGCCGTCGGATCCCGCGGAGGCCCACCGCTTGGCGGCACAGTCCGGTTGCCGCACGGCTGCGCTACGGGTGGGGGAGGGGTCCCTCAACGATGACCGCGCCCGCCTGGAGGCGGTGCGAGACGCGCTGGGCCCGTCGGGCTCCATCCGATGCGAGGCACATGGCCGCTGGGACCTCGAGGGCGCGGCGGCGGCGATACCGGTGCTCGAACGTGCCGCCGGCGGGCTGGAGTTCGTCGAGCAACCCTGCGCCGGACTTGACGATCTCGCGGCGCTGCGTCGCCGGGTCGAAGTACCGGTCGCCGTCGGCCGGTCAATCAGCGATGCCGATGACCCGCTGCGGCTGCGGCTGGCTGAGTCCGCCGATCTTGCCGTCCTGAACGTCGCGGCCCTCGGCGGGGTCCGGCGTGCGTTGCGAGTCGCCGAGAGTGTGGGCCTGCCTTGTGTGGTGGCCGCCGAGGTCCAGAGCAGCATCGGCATCGCGGGCGGACTTGCCCTGGCGGGGGTGCTCGATGACGCCGGCTTCGCCCACTCCCTCGGCGGCGCCCTGCTGCTGGCCGGGGACGTGGTCAGCGCCGGCCGGTCGCTGATTCCTGTGGAGGGCCGGCTGCCGGTCGCTCCGATGCCCTCGGCTCCCGACCCGGCCCGGCTGGATCGGTTCACCGCCACCGACCCGGAGACGGTCGCACGCTGGCGCAGGCTGCTCGCCTCGGTACAGCGCTATCTTTAGAAGTGCGCCGCGTAACACCGCGCACAGCCGACGATACGGGTGCGGGATGGTCTGGTCACCGAGGCAGTCGTGGTCACAGAGGCAGTCGTGGTCACAGAGGCAGTCGTGGTCACAGAGGCAGTCGTGGTCACCAAGGCAGTCGTGGTCATTGAGGTAACTGTATCGCTGCCCGGTGTCGGCTATCCGGGTTCGTCATCCGCGGCGCGAAGGATCTCTTCGGGATGGTGATAGTGGTTGACGCGGTGCTGACCGCGGTCAAGGTGGGGTGGAGGAATCCACTCGGTTCGGTTGTCGCTGCCGCGCTTTCGGGTGGTCCATCCGGTCGGGGAGTCGTCGACGAGGCGGTTGTCGCACCCGCAAGCCAGGGTGAGTTCGTCGATATCGGTGTTGCCGCCGTGCTGCCAGTCACGTTCGGCGTGGTGGACCTGACAGCGGTCGGGCGGGGCGGTACAGCCCGGCTTGGTGCATCCCCGCTCCAGTGCGTGTAAAGCAAGGCGTTGCCCCGCGCTGGCGGTACGCCGCTTACGGCCGTAGTAAAGCTGAACCTCGCGCGGGCTGTGGAAAAGCGCCAGGTAGGGGTGGGCCCCGGCGGCCGCCATTCGGATGAGGGTCGGGATGGGTAGCTGAGTTCCGCCGCCGGTGTATACACGACCGGCGGCTGCGGACAACTCGGCCAGCGTCGTGGTGGCCACGATCGTGACCGGAAGCCCGTTGTGTTGGCCCAGCGTGCCCGACGCCAGCATGGCGCGACACACGGTCTGCAGGGCGTCGTGGCTGCGCTGGGCGGAACTGCGAGTGTCACCGCTGATCTGCTCCTGGGACGGCACACCGTCGACACACGGCGACTGGTCGTCGGGGTTGGAGTATCCGGGTGCCGCGAGTTTGGCGAACAGAGCGTCTACGGTGGCCCGCAGTTCGGGGGTGATCCAGCCGGTGAGCCGGCTCATCCCGTCGAGGCCCTGCGGCCCGAGGGTGATGCCGCGTTTGCGGGCGTGCTCCCGCTCGTCGTCGAGAGTGCCGTCCTGGTCGAGATAACCCAGCAATTGCCGGGCGACCTTGCGAAGTCCCTCCGGAGTCAGGCCGCCCGCGAGTCCGCCGAGCTGGGATTCGGCGGCCGCCCGCGTTGCCGGGTCGACATCCGCTGGTAGGTGGTCCATGAAGTCACGGATCACCGTGACGTGATCGGTGCCGATGTCCCCGCGGGCCTGTGCGGCAGCGGTTGCCGGCAGTTCAGGTTCGAGCCGCTCGCCGGTCACGGCCCGCCGCTGCCCGAGCCGGGCGGCCTCGGCGATCCGCCGGCCGGAATCCGATCCGCTGATTCCCAGCCGCTGCGCCAGCACCGCCCGCCACGATTTGGCCCCCATATCCTTCGCGGTCGCTTGGGATTGCAGGTGCCCGATCAGCGAGTGCTCGAGAGCGGGCTGGCGGCGCCGGTGGACTTCCAACCGGTCCAGCACCGCCAGCGCCTGCCCGGCGCTCAGTGCGTCGACCTTCAGCGAGGCCAGTTTGTCCCACAACGCCTCGAGGTCGTCCAGCGCGGCCAAGATCTCCATGTATCGAACACTAGTTCGATACCCTGACAGCTTTCAGCCGCCCAACGCCACGTTGTGGATCAGGGTCTTCCGCCCTCGGGCAGCGCGGCCGACACCGTCCGCATCGCTGTCCGCTTGAGCTTCCCGGCCGCGGCGCCGGCCGTCGCCGCCAACCTTGATCGGTGTGGCGGATCCAACGACACCGTGTCGCCCTCCGCGATCCGGCCGGGGGCCAGCACCTCGGCGTAGACCCCCAGGCAACGGCGCGCATGGGCGGCGATGGTTCTGGTGATCGCCGGGTCGCGGGCGAGCTCGGGCTGCTCGTGGGTGGGCATGACACAGCGAATGGTGGGGATCAGCGGAGCCAGGGTGGCTTGCCCCGCGTGCAGCACGCCGCCGCACCAGCCGAGTTCGGGGTGATCCACATGAACGTTCAAGCCGGTGTCGGGCGACTCGATCAGGACAGTGGGCCGGAAGCGCCGGAGATCGAAGTCCGAGTCGGGCGCCAGCGCGGCCATGGTTCGCAACGCCCGGTCGGTGAGCAGGTGCACCGGGTAGGCGTCGACATAGCTGCCGATCGGGGTGGCATACCGGGTTATCTCGGCGAGCTTGCGCACCGGGAACATCGACAGGTCCGGCAGCGGTTCATCGGGCCCGAGCCCGAAGATGGTTCGTAAATCGGTCTTGGTGGCCTTCGGGCCGCGGTACTGGTCACGGTCGGCGATCGGCGGCAGCGCTCGCAGTTCGACCTCCCGGTCGAGGCATTCCGACAATGCCCGGTGCACCGCCGGATCGGCGCTGGAGATCTCCCGGCCGTCGGGGAGTCCGATAATCACCTCGGGCGCGTTCCCGGGTCCGGCGTTCGGCGGCGGGGTGTCGGCATATCGGGCTGTGCACCACAACAGCCGGGGCAGCCGCTTGGCGTTGGTGGTGGCGCCCAGTTCGACATCGCGGACCGCCCAGGTCCGATCAGCATGCAGACCCAATTCGCCGATCTGCGCGCTCGACACCCGTTCGCCCGCCATCGACTTGACCGGGTATCGCCAAATGGAGACGATGCGGCCGACCTCACCCATGACCCGACACTACGCTGACCCGGCACTGGACCCGCATCACCCGATCACCCCCACTGGTTTTGGCCCACACCCCGGCCAGTGCCACTATTGATCGTCAACTTTTGCCGCAGCGGAAGGCGCCAGGGCCACAGCGATGTACGACCAAGCCACCGGATGGGATACCGGCACCGACACCCAGGACGTGGGAAGCCGTATCGACCCGGTACTGGCCCGCAGCTGGCTGCTGGTCAACGGCGCCCAGTACGAAAAGTTCGCGCCCGCCGCGCAATCGCGCGCCGACATCGTCGTGCTCGACATCGAGGATGCGGTGGCCCCGAAGGGCAAGTCGGCGGCGCGGGAGAACGTGGTGCGCTGGATGGGCGAGGGTAACAACGACTGGGTGCGGGTGAACGGATTCGGAACCCAATTCTGGGCCGACGACCTCGCGATGCTGGCCGACACCTCTGTCGGCGGGGTGATGCTGGCGATGGTGGAGTCCGTCGACCACGTCACCGAGACGGCCAAGCGGCTGCCGAACGTGCCGATCGTCGCCCTCGTCGAAACCGCCCGCGGGCTGGAGCGCATCACTGAGATCGCCTCTGCAAAGGGCACATTCCGGCTGGCGTTCGGCATCGGTGACTTCCGCCGCGACACCGGATTCGGCGAGAACCCGACGACCCTGGCCTACGCCCGCTCGCGGTTCACTATCGCCGCCAAGGCGGCACACCTGCCCGGCGCCATCGACGGCCCTACCGTTGGTTCCAGTGCCCTGAAGCTCAGCGAGGCGACCGCTGTGTCAGCGGAGTTCGGCATGACGGGCAAGATCTGCCTGACCCCCGACCAGTGCCCCAACGTCAACGAGGGACTCTCCCCGTCGCAGGAGGAGATCAGCTGGGCAAAGGAGTTCTTCGCCGAATACGAGCGCGACGGTGGGGAGATCCGCAATGGTTCGGATCTGCCGCGTATCGCCCGCGCCACCAAGATCCTCAACCTGGCCCGCTCCTACGGAATCGAGGTCTCGGAGTTCGACGACCAGGCGGTACACGTACCGGCACCGTCGGACACCTATCACTACTGAGGCGGTCCGGCGTTCAGACCCCTCAACCAAGCCGGCGGACCACAGTCCGAGAGTTATGACGGCCTGGCACGGCCTCGGTGGGGCGGTGCAATCCCGGCGGCTGAGCCGCCGGTTCGGCACTGTGGTCGTGGACATCTCCTCTGCGCGTCTACGACAGATCACCGCCGTAGGGTTCGCCGGCGAACAGGAACGCATCGACCTCGGTTTCGCCCTAATGCGGACAATATTGTTCGCCGGGACAGCGACGGACCCGGCAGAACCCGCCGCCGGCTGACCCATTGGGCCGTCGTCGCCGGAGGCGCGCTGATCGCGCTGAACGTCCTGGTCTGTCTGGGCCTGCCGTTCTTCGCGCTGACTCAGAACGCCCACCCGTAACTGACCGGGCCGCAATTACCGGCCGCGCGCGGTCAGCTCTTGACGTGACGGTCGGCCACGTCGAGTGCCGCATCGAGAATCGCCAAGCCTTCGGCCACCTCGGTGTCGGTCACGTTGCACGGCGGGCAGACGTGGATGCGGTTGTAGTTGGCGAAGGGCAGCAAGCCGCCCGACTTGCACGCCGCGATGACGGCATTCATCGCCGGACTGGATGCTCCGTACGGCGCCAGCGGCTCCCCGGTCGCGGGATCCGAGACCAACTCGATCGCCCAGAACACACCGAGCCCGCGCACCTCACCGACCGAAGGATGTTTGTCGGCGAGCTCACGCAAACCCGGGCCGAGCACCTGCTCGCCGATACGGGCCGCGTTGGCAACCATGCTCTCATCCTCCATGGCGTTGATGGTCGCCACGGCGGCGGCACAGGCCAACGGATGTCCGGAATAGGTCAGCCCACCGGGATAGGGCCGGTCGGCGAAGGTGGAGTAGATGGCGTCGTTGATCGCCACCCCGCCGAGTGGCACATAACCTGACGTCACGCCCTTGGCGAAGGTGATCAGGTCGGGCACCACATCGAAATTCTCGATGGCGAACCATTTTCCGGTGCGCCCGAAACCGGCCATCACCTCGTCAGCGATGAAGACGATGCCGTGCCGGTCGCAGATCTCCCGTACCCCTGCCATGTAGCCGGGCGGGGGGACCATGATGCCGGCGGTTCCGGGCACCGATTCCAGGATGATCGCCGCAATCGTGGCGGGACCCTCGTGCTCGACGAGGCGCTCGAGGTAGTCCAGTGCCCGCTCGGATTCTTGTTGCTCGGTTTCGGCGTGGAACGACGAGCGGTACAGGAACGGCCCGTTGAAGTGGACGACGCCGGCGCTGCCGTGGTCGCTGGCGTACCGGCGCGGGTCACCGGTGAGGTTGATCGCCGTCTCGGTACCGCCGTGGTAGGAGCGGTAGCGGGAGAGCACCTTGCGCCGGCCGGTGTGCAGCCGGGCCATCCGCACGGCGTGCTCGACGGCATCAGCGCCGGCATTGGTGAAGAACACATGATTCAGATCGCCCGGGGTCCGTTCGGCGATCAGCCGGGCGGCCTCCGAGCGGGCGGCGTTGACGTGCTGGGGTGCGATCGTGCACAGCTTGGCCGCCTGATCGGCGATCGCGGCGACGACCTTGGGGTGCTGATGGCCGATATTGGTGAACACCAGCTGCCCGGAGAAGTCGAGCAGCTTGTTGCCGTCGCCATCCCACACATAGGCGCCCTCAGCGGCCACGATCGTCATCGGTGTGATCTGCGCCTGAGCCGACCAGGAGTGGAAGACGTGCCGACGGTCGAGTTCGTAGGCGCGCCGGCCCTCGGCGATGGCGGTGTCGCGGTCCTGCCCGCTCGGGAGTGCATGCGCGGTCGCAGCGGGTTCTGTCGCTGCGGGTTCAGTCACGGTCATGGGCGCGAAGTCTACCGACCTTCCGGCCGCACCTCGTAGGCCACTTTTCAGCCACGTTCAGGTTCGCCGACAGCACTGTTGGGTCACGGTTTGGCAAAGCGCCCTGCGCCGATCCGTCGACGGGTAGTAGCCGGGAATCCGTTGTTGTAAAAGTGGTTGTAGTGACTGATGTGGTTCGGGCTCTCTGCGCTCAGCGCCACTTCAGCAACACCGACAGCAACATCGAACAAACGAAAGAAGTGGAGTGAACATGAAGCGCATGGGTGCGGCCGTGGTCGGCCTGGTGCTGCTCTTGATGACGGCCATGCTGGGACCCTCCCAGGCCGCAGCGGCCCCGGTTTCGGTCTCCCGGGAACAGGCCGTCAAGTACGTGATCGAACGGGGTCTCGCCCAGCGCGGCGTGCCGTACTCGTGGGGCGGCGGGGGTATCGACGGGCCCAGCCTCGGAAACGGCCCAGGTGCCACGATCGTCGGCTTCGACGCCTCTGGGCTCATCCAGTACATCTACGCCGGCGTCAACGCCAAGCTGCCGCGGTCTTCGGGGGCGATGTACAACGTGGGCCAGAAGGTCACACCTGCACAGGCGTTGCCGGCCGACCTGATCTTCTACGGACCAGAGGGTACGCAGAGCGTTTCAATGTTCCTGGGTAACAACCAGATGCTGGAGGTGACCGATACCGGCGTCGCGGTCTCACCCGTGCGAACCGCCGACATGGCTCCCTATCTGGTGCGCATCATCGCCTGAGCCGACAAGAGAACGCAGGTGCGAGCCCGCGGCCCGGTTACGCGCAGTCGGTGCAGATCGACGTGCCACCGCGGCCGCGGGCCAGCCTGCTTCGGTGGTGGACCAGAAAACAGCTGCTGCAGGTGAACTCGTCGGCCCGCTTGGGAATCACCCGCACGACAAGTTCCTCGCCGGAAAGATCAGCGCCGGGCAGATCATAGGAGTCCGCCGAGTCGGAATCGTCGCTGTCCACCGTGGCGGGGGAGTCTTTGCGCCGCCCGGTGAGCTCGGCCAGCGGCTCGTCGTCGGTCTCAACCGATGTCCGACGAGGTGCGTCGTAGTCAACGGTCATGGGTTCGCGCCTTTCCGGTCCCGGTTCGCTGCCGTCACCCCGAATCGACGTGCCGGTCGAATGTCGAGCTATTCCCGAAGGACCGCGGTACTAAACACGGCGGGTACGGGTACTCAGATCCGCCAGAGTGATTCCTGGGCGACACTGGCCACCAGGGCGCCCGCGCTGTCGCTGATCGACCCGAAGGCCAGCCCGCGAGCGTCGTTGTGGCTGACGGCCACCGCGTCATAGCAATGCCACTGGTGCGGATCGACCGGCCGGTGCAACCACAATGCATGATCGAGGCTGGCGGCGCCGCCGGGCCCAGGCTCGTAGCGGCCGGGCGGGCGGGCGACGGAAACCATGCCGATATCGGAGACGAACGTCAGCGCGCAGGCCCGCACCAGCGGGTCGTCCTCGATGGGTTCGGAGGAGCGGAACCAGAACGGTTGGGCAGGCCATTGCGGCCGTAGGCCGGCCGCCACCCGGGTCTCGAAGTGACCCATCCATCCCTCCGGGGGCTTGACGACGGAGGTGGCCTCGGCCAGCGGTAGCCGCGGACAAGCGGGGCGGTGCCAGTCCAAGGTCTCCTCCGGCCGGTGAAAGGAGACCAGCATCTCGAAGATCGGCACGTCCTCCTGGCTGGCCGTGACCCGACGGGTGGCGAAGGAGCGCCCGTCACGGGTCGTCTCGACGTCGTAGTCGACGTCGACACCGACCCGGCCTCCCCGGATGAAGTAGGCGTGCAACGACTGGGGCAGCCGGCTGGGATCGACTGTCGCACCGGCGGCAGCCAGCGCCTGGGCCGCGATCAGTCCGCCAAACAGACGCGGACCGGCGCCGAAAGCGTTCGATGTCCGAAAGCTGCCGCTGCCGTGACCAACGGGCTGCAGCTCCACCAGTCGGGCGATCCAACTCGGCATGCTTCTCCAGCGACTCAGGCGGTGGGGACCGGCCCACGATAGCCCCCGCACATAGACTGCTCGTCATGGAGCGGGCCCGTGGGCAGGACTTCGACGCTCCGGAGGGCCTGCTGGATATCGAAGACTGCGTGGATGCAGACGGCGAGATCGCCCTGCCGCCGGACACCACTCTGGTTTCACTGATCGACCGCAATGTCGCCAACGTCGGAGGGACGGTCGCCTACCGATTCCTGGACTTCGCTCGATCCGAAGACGACGTCGCGGAGATCACCTGGACTCAGCTCGACGCCAGGATTCGCGCCATCGGAGCGCGGATCCAGCAGAGCGTGGGACGCGCCGAGCGGGTGGCGATTCTGGCTCCCCAGGGCCTCGACTATGTTGCATCCTTCTTCGCCGCGCTCAAGGCCGGCACCATCGCGGTGCCGCTGTTCGCGCCGGAACTGCCCGGCCATGCCGAGCGGCTCGAGGTGGCCCTCGCCGACGCCGCACCGGCCGTCCTGCTGACCACCCGGTCCGCCACTGAGGCCGTCGAGGAGTTCCTGCGCAAACTGCCCGGGCCCACCCCGCCGTTGATCGTCGTCGACGAGATCCCGGATTCCGCCCGAGACGAGTTCACCCCCGTCGACATCGCGATCGACGACGTCTCCCATCTCCAGTACACGTCCGGGGCCACCCGGGCACCGGTCGGCATCGAGATCACCCATCGGGCGTTCCTGACCAACCTCGCCCAGATGATCCTGTCCATCGATCTCCTCAATCGAAACACCCACGGCGTCAGCTGGTTACCGCTCTACCACGACATGGGTCTGTCGATGATCGGGTTCCCTGCGACGTACGGCGGGCACTCGACGCTGATGGCTCCCACGGCCTTCGTCCGCCGGCCGCATCGCTGGATCAAGGCGCTCTCGGACGCGTCCCGGGAGGGCCGCGTGGTGACCGCCGCACCGAATTTCGCCTACGAGTGGGCGGCTCAGCGCGGCAAGCCCGCACCGGGTGAGGACATCGACCTGTCCAATGTCGTGATGATCATCGGTTCGGAGCCGGTCAGCATGGCTGCCATCGACCGGTTCAACGAAGTCTTCGGGCCCTACGGCCTGCCGGCCACCGCGATCAAACCGTCCTACGGCATCGCCGAGGCCACCCTGTTTATCGCGAACATCACCCCCGGGGCTCGCGCCGAGGCGACCTACTTCGACGGTGAGAGACTCGCCGCCGGACAGGCGGTGAAGGTCAGGCCCGATACCCCGGGCGCTGTCGCCCATGTGTCCTGCGGTGTCGTGGCGCGAAGCCTTCGGGCGGTGGTAGTGAACCCGGACACCGCCGAGGAACTGCCCGACGGCTCGGTGGGCGAATTCTGGCTGCACGGCGACAACGTCGGGCGGGGTTACTGGGGACAACCCGAACAGACCAGGCTGGCTTTCGGAGCGCGA
Source organism: Mycolicibacterium sp. (assembly GCA_020637165.1). GTDB lineage: Bacteria > Actinomycetota > Actinomycetes > Mycobacteriales > Mycobacteriaceae > Mycobacterium. The sequence goes on from JACJWN010000003.1 coordinate 254,999, forward strand.
CTGGCAGCGCGACTGCCCGAGTCAAGCCGCGCCGAGGGGGTGGCGCCGGAGGCCGACTGGCTGCGGACCGGCGACTTGGGGATGTTCGTCGACGGCGAACTGTACGTCACCGGACGCATCGTGGATCTGATGACCATCGAGGGCCGCACGCTGTATCCGCAGGACGTCGAAGCCACCGTCGCCGACGCGTCACCGCTGGTGCGTCGCGGCTACGTCACTGCCTTCACCGCGCCAGATCTGGTGATCGTCGCCGAACGGGCGCCGGGCACGACCCGGTCCGACCCGCAGCCGGCGATCGAGGAGATCCGTGCCGCGGTGTCCCACCGCCACGGTGTCCACCCTGCGGAGGTCATCCTGGTTCCGGCCGGCGCGATTCCCCGGACCACCAGCGGCAAATTGGCACGGCGCGCCTGCCGCAGCGCCTATCTGGCTGGGACGCTGCAGGGCAAGGTGAGGCAGTGATGCTCACGCGCCTGATTGACCTCTACCGCCGCACCGGCGCCGACGTTCCGTTCGGAAACCCCTTGCCCTCGCACGGAACCGAGATGGAGGGCTGGTTCTGGCGGGTCTCCGATGAGGCGAGCGGCCGAGTCCTCGTCGCACTCTGCAGTGTCAACCGGCATCCCACGGGGGACTGGTCGACTGCCGCGGTGGCAGTGCATCCCGGCCAGACCGTACGTGCCGCTGCACTTGGGGGTGCCGCGGCCCGACCCACGCCATTCACCGTCACCGCGGGCGATGACGCGGGAAGCTTCACCGTTGGCACGGATCGGGTGCGTTTCCGGCTCGGCGATCTGAGCCTGGACATGCGGCTCGGCGAACAGCTCACCTGGCCCAAGGCGTTCGGCGGAGGCGGGGTGTTCTCGGCGATCCCGTTTCTCAACCAGTACTGGCATCCTTACTGCCTGGGCGGAAAGGCCAGCGGCACGGTCGAATACGGCGGCGAAAGCTGGAGTTTCGACGGCGCCAAGCTCTACGCCGAACGTAACTGGGGTGCCGGATTCCCGCTGCGATGGTGGTGGGGACAGGCCCACGACTTCGGCGTCGACGATGTCTGCGTCGCCTTCTCCGGAGGTCTGCTGTCACTCGGTCCGATCGCTCGTGACGTCAACGGCATGGTGGTGCGGTTGGGCGACACGGTCATCCGCATGACGCCGCCCGTGCTGGTTCGCTCGAAGATCGGCGACGACCAGTGGCTGATTCGCGGGCGTTCGCTCCGCTATGAGATCGAACTGGCCGGTGACGGCAGGCATCTACCGCCGCATGTGCTGCCGGTGCCACTGCCCGGTGAGCGCCGCAATGTCGACACCGATTTCGAGCATCTCGGCGGAAGGCTGCGCTGCACGGTCCGGCGATCCGGCCGACTGCTGTTCGACGGAACGTCCGAACTGGTCGGCCTGGAGGTCGGCACCCGCCCGCAATAGCCTCAGGCCCGGTTCGGTCGCGGCCGGCGCAGCCACTTGTCGATCCCGACCACAACTGTCACCAGTAGTGCGATGGCGAAGACCCGCAACCAAACGGACAGGCCGATCGGCGCGGTGCCGAACAGGGTGTTCATCACCGGCAGGTAGGTGATGGCCAACTGGGCGAGCGCCTGCACCGATAGGCCCAGGATGATCCACCGGTTGGAGAAGAAACCGATCCGCCATACCGAGTGGGTCAGCGACCGGCAGCTGAAAAGATAGAAGGCCTCGACGACGACGAAGAGGTTGAGTGCGGCGGTGCGCGCCTCGGCCAGTCCGGCGCCGTTTCCCAACTCCCACTCGAAGAGCCACCAGGCGCTGGCGACGAGCATCGTCGCAACCAGCAGGATCCTGACCAGCAGTGCCCGGGTGAGCAGCGGCTGCGCCGGGTCGCGCGGTGGCCGGTTCATGATCCCGGCCTCCTTGGGCTCGAAGGCCAGCATCAGTCCGAGAGCGACGGCGGTCGTCATATTGATCCAAAGGATCTGGGTCGGCAGGATCGGCAGGGCGACGCCCATGGCGATGGCCACCAGGATCACCAGTCCCTCGCCGAGGTTGGTGGGCAGCGTCCAGGTGATGAACTTGGTGAGGTTGTCGAAGACCCCCCGGCCCTCCTCCACGGCGGCCTCGATGGTGGCGAAGTCGTCGTCGGTCAGCACCATGTCCGATGCGTCCTTGGCTACCTCGGTGCCACCTTGTCCCATGGCCACGCCGATGTTGGCCTGCTGCAACGCCGGTGCGTCGTTGACGCCGTCGCCGGTCATCGCCACCACGTGGCCCCGGTCCTGAAGGGCCTTGACAAGGCGCAGCTTCTGCTCCGGCGAGACCCGGGCGAAAACACTTGCGGTATCCGCGGCACGGGGAAGGTCGTCATCGCTCAGCCGGCTCAGTTCAACTCCGGTCAGCACCGAGTCATCGCCCGGATCACCCTCGGCGAGAACCCCTACCCTCGCGGCAATTGAGGCGGCAGTGGCCGCATGGTCGCCAGTGATCATCTTCACCGCGATGCCCGCCGTCTGGCAGGCGGCGACGGCCGAGGCCGCGGCCGCGCGCGGGGGATCGAGCATCGCCTGCAGTCCCGTCAGTGTCAGATCCCCTAGCGAGTCGGGTCCGAAACGCTGCGCATCCGCCCCGGTTTGGACCGCCGTGGCCAGCACCCGCAGACCCCGGCCACTCAGCGACTCCGCGGCGGCGAGGGCCGAGGCACGGTCCAACGGCTCGGCCACGCCGTCGGCGCGAAGCTGATCCGAACACCGGTCCAGGACACGCTCGACGGCCCCCTTGACCAGAACGATGTGCCCGCCGTCGGGATCGCGGTGCAGGGTGGCCATGAACTGGCGCTCGGAACTGAACGGGACGACCCCGGTCCGGCGGAGAGCCGAGGCCAGGCCTTCCCGGTCCAGGCCGGCCTTGGCGGCGACCACCAGTAAGGCCCCCTCGGTCGGATCGCCGACGACCTGCCACCGGGCCGACCCGTCTTCTCCGGACGATTCCTCCTCCGTCAGGGACGCGTCGTTACAGCACATCCCGGCCACCAGCGACCACCGCAGCGCAGCGTTCTCCGCCGGCGCGGACCCGCTCAGCGTCCCGTCGAGCCGATAACCCGTGCCGCTGACCTCGACCACTGCGGCCGGAGTCCAGATCGCCCGCACCGTCATCTGGTTCTCGGTCAGGGTCCCGGTCTTGTCGGTGCAGATGACCGTGGTTCCGCCGAGGGTCTCCACTGCGGGCAGCCGACGGATGACGGCACGGCGCCTGGCCATCCGGGAGACGCCGATGGCCAGGGTGATCGTGACCGCGGCCGGCAAACCTTCGGGAATCGCCCCGACCGCCAGCGCGATCGCGGCGGTGAACGTCTCGACGGCGTCCTGGCGCCGCAGCAGGCCAGCGGCGAAGGTCAGAGCGGCAAGGCCGAGGATCGCGATGGTCAGGATCTCGCTGAACCGCGCGAGCTTCGCCGTCAGCGGTGTCGCCAGCACCTCTGCGGCCCCGACCAGTCGGTGAATGGCGCCGAGTTCGGTCTCGGCGCCGGTCGCCACCACGATCCCGGCCGCTGAACCCGATGTCACCAGCGTTCCGGAGTAGGCGATATTGGACCGGTCGGCGACGACACTGTCCCGCGCGACGACGGCCTCGCTCTTGTGGACCGGTTCCGACTCACCAGTGAGAGCGGACTCGTTGACGGCGAACTCGGCGTCCCGCACGAGTCGGAGATCCGCCGGCACCTTGTCGCCGGCCTCCAGCAGCACCAGGTCACCGGGGACGGGTTCCTCGGAGGGCAGGATGCGGTCCCGGCCGCTGCGCACCACCTTGGCATCGGTGCGGACCATCGAGCGCAGGCCCTCCAGTGCCGCCTCGGCACGGGATTCCTGGATGAACCCGACGATCGCGTTGACCAGCACCACGGCGAAGATCACCGCGGAGTCGATGAACTCACCGAGCGCGGCGGTGATCACGCCGGCGAACAGCAACACGTAGATCAACGGATGATGGAACTGACGCAGAATTCGGATCAACAGCCCCGCACCGCGTATTGCGGGCAGGGCGTTGGGGCCGAACGTCTTGAGACGATCGGCGGCCTCGTCGTCGGACAGTCCGCGTTGCGGATCGCTGCCCAACAGCAGCACCACCTCGTGGGCCGGAAGCCCGTGGTGCGCGGCGCCGAGACGGGCGGTCATCAGAGGTGGATGGATTGCGTCGCCGGCAATTGGATGGCCGTCACCGCAACGGCGACGATGATTCCGAACCGGCCCGGCTCGATCAGGCTCAACACCCGCAGGCCGCATTCCCGGCGAGTCGGCGCGTAGACCAGGCGCGACTGCGGCAGGTGTTGGGGCCGAGATGCGTAGCCCATGAACCCTGCGTGCATACTCCCCAGTCTTACGACGGGGGCGGCGGTACGCAACGAACGTCCGTCGTCCCAGGTCTCCTGCCGGTCACGATCGAGCGACATGGATCATATTGACATCGCCGTCGGGGTCGAGAGATCTTAGATCCGTAAGCATCTCGATAGGTGAGGCTTCAGTACGGATACAGGCCACTGACCCTGAACGTCGAAAGACGCCCCGGGTCAGGACAGCTCCTCCCGGCTTAAGGGTTGAGCCCAAGTGGCTCCCGGGACAGACCGGGTACGCCGTGCAGTGCCAAAACTTGGTCGAGTGGGATGCATTCGACCGTTCGGTCACGCGTTCCGGCTTCGCACCGTCTGATGAGATCTGCCGACCGAGGGGAGGTGAGGGCGAGATGAGTCCTGGAGCTAGACCCAATCCCGATGGGTACGGGATGTCAATTTCGTCAACTCCGTTCCCCGGCAAGCTTTTCGCGTGAAATAGTCGTTGCGCCGAGCTCGCCGGGCCTAGATACCGGCGAGGAGAGAACAATGACAACATTCGCGACGACCGCCTTCAACGTGGTCGGCTTCAATGACGCAGATCTGGTCAATGTGGCAACCCGGGTGGTGGCCATTCCAATGCGGGAGTTCTACGGTTTGCTCTGGCAGGCGGGCGTACTGCACATCGGAGAATGATCCGACTTGAGTCGATCAATCACCGGCGGGGCCGTGATTATCACCGATCCCACCACGCCGGATACCGGGAGCCGTTAGCTTGCGTTTGACTCCTCGAACCCGGCTCCGGAGGTCGCACATGTCCGCAGCGGATGTCACCGCACCGCCGGCGCAGTCGGCCACCGTCCGGCCCGGTCTGGGGCTCGCGGCCCTCACCGCCATCGTCGTCGGATCGATGATCGGCAGCGGCATCTTCGCGCTGCCCTCCCAGATGGCCGGCAGCGCGGCGCCTGGGCCGCTGCTGATCGGCTGGGTGATCACCGGCGTCGGAATGCTGATGCTGGCCTTCGTCTTTCAAACGCTGGCCGAGCGTAAGCCCGGTGTCGACGGCGGCGTGTACGGGTATGCCCGGGCGGGCTTCGGCAACTACATCGGGTTCACCTCGGCATTCGGCTACTGGGCCTCGGCGTGGATGGGCAACGTCGCCTATCTGGTGCTGCTGTTCGCGACTCTGGGAACGTTCTTTCCCGCCTTCGAGGGCGGCGCGACCGGACCGGCGATCCTCGGAGCCTCGATCCTGCTGTGGATCGTTCACGCGATGACCCTGCGCGGTATCCATACCGCGGCGTTCGTCAACACCATTGTCACCATCGCCAAGGTCGTGCCGATCCTGACCTTCATCGGACTCGCGATCGTTGGCTTCAAGGCCGGTCTCTTCTCGGCGGACTTCTGGGGTGAGGCCACCACCGTCGACGGGGAGCCATTGGGTTCCACCATGCATCAGGTCAAGAACATGATGCTGGTGACCGTCTGGGTCTTCATCGGCATCGAGGGCGCGGCGGTCTACTCGAAGCGGGCGGCCAATCGCAAGGATGTCGGGCGCGCCACCGTGCTGGGCTTCGTGGGCGTGCTGGCACTGCTGCTGCTGGTCAACTTCCTGTCCTACGGGCTGATGACCCAAGCCCGGATCGCCGATCTTCCCGATCCGTCGATGGCCGGCCTGATGGAAGAGCAGGTAGGTGCGTGGGGCGCGACCTTCATCTCGATTGGACTGATCATCTCCCTGCTAGGGGCACTGATCGCCTGGGTGTTGCTGTGCGCCGAGATCCTGCAGATCCCCGCGCTGGACGCGGTCATGCCCGAGCAATTGGGCCGGGAGAACTCCCGCCACTCGCCGGTGTGGGCGCTGTGGCTGACCAATGGCTGCATCCAGCTGATGCTGCTGTGGACGCTGGCCAACGAGAGCACCTATCTGAGCCTGGTGCTGCTGGCGACCTCGCTGATCCTGCTGCCGTACCTGTGGTCAGCGGCCTACCAGGTCCTGCTGGCGGTCAAGGGGGAGACGTATGAGTCCGGTCAGGGCAGAACTCGAGATCTGATCATCGGCGCCGTCGGATTGGTCTATGCCGTCTGGTTGGTCTACGCCGGCGGCACTGAGTACCTGCTGACAGGTGCGTTGTTCTATTTCATCGGGACGGCACTGTTCGTCTGGGCGCGAAAGCAGCACGGCCTGCCGGTTTTCACCAAGGCGGAATGGATCATCTTCGCCATCGTCGCGGCGGCCTCGGTACTGGCCGTGGTTCTCATCGTCCACGGCGACTTGGCCATCGGCTGAGGGTCGGGCGGAAAAGTAATCTCCGGATAGGGAAGGGCAGAGGATGTCAGAAAAGCAACCCCGGGTCGGGGTGTACTCGGAGATCGGAAAGCTGCGGCGGGTGCTGGTGTGCCCGCCCGGCCTGGCCCACCAGCGCCTTACCCCGGACACCGCCGACGAACTGCTCTATGACGACCTGCTGTGGGTCCAGCAGGCCAAACGCGACCACTTCGACTTCGTCTCCAAGATGGAGGATCACGACGTCGAGGTACTGCAACTCAACGTGTTGCTCGAAGAGATCATGGGCAATTCGGAGGCCCGAACGTGGTTGCTGGACCGCAAGATCGTTCCGAATGAAGTCGGAATGGGCATCGCCGGGGAGGTCCGGCCGTGGCTCGACGAGATGCCGGCCGATACCCTGGCCGAACTGCTGATCGGCGGAATCCCGTTCCACGAGGTGCCCAAAGAGGTTGCCGGCCCGTTCACGACGTCTTTCGGTGAAACCAGCAAGACCGGTTTCGTCATCAAGCCGCTGCCCAATACCCAGTTCATGCGAGACAACTCGTCCTGGATCTTCAAGGGCGTCACGCTGAACCCGATGTTCTGGCCGGCCCGCCGGCAGGAAACGCTGATCACCACCGCGGTCTACAAGTTCCATCCGGCGTTCGCCGGTGAAACCTACGACATTTGGCTCGGCGACCCCGACGGGGAGCCGCACGACTACGCCGCGGCCACTCTCGAGGGCGGGGATGTCATGCCCATTGGCAAGGGCAACGTAGTGATCGGAATGGGGGAGCGCTCGTCGCGCCAGGCGATCGTCGAAGTTGCGCGGAATCTGTTCCAGCACGGCGCGGCCGAACGGGTCATCATCGCCGTCCTACCGCGGTCACGGGCGGCCATGCACCTCGACACGGTCTTCACCTTCTGCAACACCGATGTTCTGACCGCCTTCGCGCCCGTGATCGACCACGCTCGGGCGATCAGCCTGCGCCCCGACGACAAGTCCCCGGTCGGTATGGACATCCGGGTCGAGGACAAGGGACTGGTCGACGTCGTCGGCGAGGCACTCGGGGTCAACTTCACGGTCGTGGAGACCGCCGGTGACGTCTACGGAATCCAGCGTGAGCAGTGGGACGACGCCAACAACGTCGTCGCCCTGGAACCCGGCGTGGTCGTCGGCTACGACCGCAACACATGGACCAACACCGCACTGCGCAAGGCCGGCATCGAGGTCATCACCATCGATGCGAGCGAACTCGGCCGGGGCCGAGGTGGCGGCCGTTGTATGACCTGCCCGATCCTGCGCGACCCCGCCTACTGATTCCACTGCACGCCGACCAACCGAGGAGATTTCAGACATGCCGTTCAACCTGCAGAACCGCGACCTGCTCAGCCTTGTCCATCACAGTGAGCGGGACTTGATCTACCTGCTCGATCTGGCGCGGGACCTCAAGCGCGCCAAGTATTCCGGCGCCATCCGGCACAGCCTGGCCGGAAAGAACATCGCGCTGATCTTCGAGAAGACTTCGACCCGAACACGCTGTGCGTTCGAGGTCGCCGCCTACGACGAGGGCGCACACGTCACCTACATCGATCCGACCTCATCGCAGATCGGTCATAAGGAGTCGATGAAGGACACCGCGCGGGTGCTCGGCCGGATGTACGACGCGATCGAGTACCGTGGCGCCGGCCAGGAGATCGTCGACGAACTCGCTAAATACGCCGGCGTTCCGGTCTTCAACGGCCTGACCGACGAGTATCACCCGACTCAGATGCTGGCCGACGTGCTCACCATGACCGAGCACTGCTCCAAACCGTTGCACCAGATCTCCTACGTCTTCGTCGGAGACGGCCGCAACAACATGGGCAATTCGCTGCTGCTGGTCGGCTCGAAGCTGGGCATGGACGTGCGGATTCTCGCGCCCAAGGAGTTGCAGCCCACCGCCGACCTGGTCAAAATGTGCGAAGCTTTCGCCAAGGAATCCGGGGCACGCATCACCATCACCGACGACGTCAAGAAGGGCGTCAAGGGGGTGGACTTCATCCACACCGACGTCTGGGTCTCGATGGGTGAGCCGATCGAGAGCTGGGGCGAACGCATCAAGTTGCTGATGCCCTACCAGGTGAACGCCGAACTCGTTGCGGCGGCGGATAATCCGCGGGTGCGGTTCATGCACTGCCTGCCTGCCTTCCACAACTCCGAGACCAAGGTCGGGGCGAAGATCGCCGCCCAGTACCCGGAGCTGACGAACGGGATCGAGGTCACCGACGACGTCTTCGAGAGCCCGGTCAACATCTGCTTCGAGCAGGCGGAGAACCGGATGCACACGATCAAAGCCGTCCTCGTCTCCTCCCTGGCGTAGAGCGGGACGCCATGAGGATCGTGATTGCGCTGGGCGGCAACGCGCTGCTGCAGCGGGGCCAGCCGATGACCGCCGAGAATCAGCGGGCCAATATCCGGCTGGCCGCCGAACGTATCGCGGCGGTGGCACCGGGAAACGAGATCGTCATCGCGCACGGCAACGGCCCCCAGGTCGGTCTCCTGGCGCTGCAGAGCGCGGCGTACACGGCGGTCGATCCCTATCCGCTCGATGTCCTCGGCGCGGAGACCGAGGCGATGATCGGCTACGTGATCGAACAGGAACTGGGCAACATCCTGCCCTCGGAGCAGCCATTCGCCACCCTGCTGACGATGATCGAGGTCGATCCGAGTGACCCGGCCTTCGGCAACCCGACCAAGCCGATCGGCCCGGTGTATGACAAGGAAACCGCAGAGAAACTCGCCGCGGAGAATGGCTGGTCCATCGCTCCCGACGGCGACAATTTCCGCCGGGTGGTGCCGAGCCCCCGGCCGAAGCGGCTCTTCGAGATCGGCCCCATCCGCACCCTCGTCGAGCAGGGGTGCATCGTGGTCTGCGCAGGAGGAGGCGGCATTCCGACGATGTACGGCGAAGACGGGAAACTGCACGGGGTAGAGGCGGTGATCGACAAGGATCTCGCCGCATCGCTGCTGGCCGAGGAACTCGACGCCGACCTCCTCGTCATCGCGACCGATGTCGACGGGGTGTATACCGGATGGGGAACGCCGGAGCAGGCGAGACTGGGTTCCGTCACCGTCGAGGAGGTGGTCGAGATGAAGCTCCCCGCCGGTTCGATGGGGCCGAAGGTGGCCGCGGCGTGCGAGTTCGCCACCAAGACCGGCAACGAGGCGGTCATCGGTTCGCTGGCCGACATCGACCAGATCGCGGCCGGATCAGCCGGGACAAGGGTGAGCCGCTAGGCGGCGGCATGAGGAGCGCCGATGACCAGCCCGCAGCGCGTCGAGGTTTCCCCGGACCTGTCCGGACTGCCCGGCTTGCGGGCCTATCTCGAGTCCCTCGACACCGCTGAACGGACCCCGGCGTTATCCCGGCTGGCCTCGATGTCGTCGGCCGACCTGCGCAGCCTTGGCGTCAGCGAGGCCCAGTACACCGAACACGATGGCGACGTCGCCCCCGTCGACGGCGAGGTTCCCGAGGGCCTCAGCGGAACCCTCTACCGCAACGGCCCGGGACGCTGGGAGGACCACACCGGACGCCCGCTGCACCATCTGTTCGACGGCGACGGGATGATCTCGGCGTTCCGCATCGACAACGGGGCGGTCCGCTATCGCAACCGCTATGTGCGCACCCGGCATTACCGCGGCAAGGGCGCGACGAGGCACCTCGGTACCGATGCGGCCGGGGGCTGGATGGCCAATATCGGCCGTTTCCCGCAGAACCTGGCCAACACCAATATCGTCGAACATGCTGGCCATCTCTATGCGCTCTGGGAGGGCGGACCACCCCACGAGATCAACCCGGAAACCCTGGAGACGTTGGGGGTACGCCGGTTTTCCGGCGAACTGCGCTGGGCCGGAACCTATTCGGCACACCCGTGTCTGTGCCCGAGCAGCGGGGATATGTACAACTTCGGCGTCGAGTTCATTCCGAACCCGCACCTCAGGGTCTACCGGACCAACCGCCGCGGAAGGCTGAAGCACTACCGGTCGGTGTCGCTGCCGTATGTGGCGATGGTGCACGACTTCGCAATCACCGAGCGCTATCTGGTGTTCCTGGTGTCGCCGATCATCCCCGATGGCATCCCGATCACGTTGGGGCTCAAATCCTTCGGTGACGGGATGACCTATCGGCCAGAGCGGGGCAGTTCGTTCCTCCTGATTCCGCGCGACGGCGGGAAGATCCGCCGGATCGAGCATGAGGCCGTTCTGCAATTCCATCTCAGCAACGCCTATGACGACCGGGGCGACGTCGTCGTCGATGTGATCACCTACGGCAACGGAGATCTGCTGGACTGCATCGCCCGGTTCCGGACCAGCCCGATGGACCGGGTCTCCTCGGAGTTCACCCGATTCCGTATCACCGCTGACAGTCGGGTACTCGCCGAACGACTTAGCGATGCGACCTGTGAATTCCCCCGGCATCACCCCGACAGGGAGGGACGGCCGCACCGCTTCGCCTACGTCAACACCAAGCAGAACCTGGGAACGCTCTACGACGGGATCACCAAACTCGACCTGTCCGGCAACTCCGAGACGACGTACATCGCGCAAACACCGGGAAACAGCTTCTGCGAACCGGTCTTCACACCCCGGCCCGGCGCGGTCGACGAGGACGACGGATGGTTACTGTCCGTCGAGTACCAAGCCGATCGGCACACCTCACGGTTGGTGATCCTCGATGCCGCCGACCTGGCTCGGGGACCGATCGCCACTTCCCAGTTGGATCAGCATGTGCCGCAGGGCTTCCACGGGAACTTCACTGCCCGCGAAGCGGTGAGCCGCGTCTAGGACTCGAGCCGGGCCCTGACGGTGACGAGGCGTCGTTGCAGATCATCTTCGTCGATGACCCCGTTGGCGAGCAGCGAGTGTGCCAGCGAGACCAACCGGTTCTCCGGAAAGGGCAGCCCGCCGCCGCCGAGGTTCGTTTCCAACCACTTCCCGGCACCGGGGGAGCGGTCCAACGCCCTGAGCAGTCCGTCGAGACTCGTCGTCCACGGCGGGAGGGGATCGTCGACCCCGTGCTGTTCAGCCACGGCGGGCCACACCTGCCGACGAGCGATGACCTCGTCGAGCACCGTGAATGTGCCGGGCGCATCGTCCGGCGGCGGCGTAGCCCAGCGCCGCTCCACACCGGCGAACCGCCAGTAAGCGATGGCACAGGACCAGGTCAGCACGAAGAGACCGACGATCACGAAACCGAAGTTGTTGAGGTCGATGGCACTGATCCGCTCGCTCAGCGGATCCGCTAAGCCTAGGTCGTCGTGCAAAACGCTCACCAGCTCGATCGTCCCGATGAGCAAGGCGACTGCGACCGACAAACCGGTGATTGTCAGGTTGTAGTAGATCTTGCGGACCGGGTGGGCGAACGCCCAGTCGTAGGCCGCGGTCATGAACAGTCCGTCGGCGGTGTCCATCACGGCCATCCCGGCGGCGAACAGAATCGGCAGGGTGAGCAACGCGTACCAGGGCAGTCCGGCGGCGGCACCGGTGCCCGCCAGCGCCAGCAGGGCGACTTCGGTGGCGGTGTCGAATCCAAGCCCGAACAACAGTCCGACACCGAACATGTGGACGGGTCGTCTGATGCGGCTCATAACCGGCCGAAGGATTCGCGCGAGGAATCCGCGGTTGTCCAGGTGTGCCGTCAACTCGTCTTCGGTGAACATTCCGCGGCGCATGGACCGGAAGACCCGCCAGATGCCCAGCAGGGCAACGATGTTGATAGCGGCGATCAGGTAGAGGAACAGCCCCGAGGACAGCGTGCCCGCGACGCCGAGGGCGTGCTTGGTACCCGAGTCGCCGTTGATCAGCTCACCGGCGACCTTGGTGGCGCCTACGACGAGCAGGGCTAACACCAGGACCATCATCGAGTGGCCCATGGCGAACCAGAAGCCGATAGATTTGGGTTTGGAGCCGTCAGCCGTGAGCTTGCGGGTGGTGTTGTCGATGGCCGCGATGTGATCGGCGTCGAAGGCGTGGCGCAGCCCGAAGGTGTAGGCGGTGAGGCCGAGTCCGATGCCGAAGACCTCGGTGCCGACGTGATAGTTCTGCGGCGCGATGAGCAGGATCAGGGTGCCGAATCCCACCAGGTGCAGAGCGCCCACCGCGGAGGCGAGAGCACCGAACTCCCACCAGTCGCGACGGTTCCACGACCCGGTCAGGGCGGCGAATCTGGATGGTCGCACGACTGGGGTCCGCTACTCCGCTTCCAGCCGCGCGCGAATGACCGCCAGCCGCTGCCGAAGATCGTCCTCATTGATGACCCCGCGAGCCAGCAGCGAGTGCGCCAAAGCGACGAGCTGGCTTTCCGGAAACGGCAGATCGGCGTACCGGGTGGCCGAGAGCTCGTCCTCCTCGTCCCGGCGTTGCTTGAAGGTGAAGTCCACCCCGGCGTCAGTCACACAACTCTTATCCAGCACATCGCAAAGACCGTCGAGGCTGGTCTTCCACGGCGGCAAAGGGTTCTCGACGCCGTACTTCGCCGACATCACCGGCCAGGTCTGGCGACGCCCGGCGATCTCGTCGAGTACGCGGAACTCCCAGCCGGCGATGTCGTCCGGGCCGGTCATTCGTCGATCGGGCGGACGGCCGGCCGCACCAGCGGAGTCACGTTCGTGGTCACCCCGGGCTTCGGCAGTGCCACGCCGATCAGGCAGTCACGGGTGATGATCTCCGCCAGTTGGTCCTCGGTCCAGCCCTCGGTACCCTCCGGCCGCATCGGCATGACCATGAAGCGGTGCTTCTGGTTGGAGTCCTCCACCCGGACTTCCACACCCTCGGGCAGTTGCAGGCCGAACTCGGCGAGCACCTGCCGGGGCCAGCGCACGATCCGGCGCCGGTAGTTCGGCGTGCGGTACCACTCGGGGGAGTTGCCCAGGATCGGCCGCGGGTAGCACGAGCACAGCGCGCAGACGATCACGTGGTGCACCGTCGGGGTGTCCTCGAGGATCTTGAACGCGGTGAAATCGCTCGGGGTGCCGAATCCGGTCGGATCGAGCCAGTCGACACCGACAGCCTTGGAGGCCGCCACCGCGTCGGCCAGGGCCAGTTTCTTGAATTCGGGATCCAGCCAGGCCTTGGCCACCAGCCGCGCCGCCGGGGTTGGCCCGATCTGCTCGGCGTATTCGGTGAACACCCGGTGCTGCTCGGCGGTGAAAAGACCCTTCTCGATGCACAACTCGCGCAATGCGATCTCGAGAACCTCGAAGTCGGTGATCTCATCGACCATCGGTTTGACGGTGCGGATGTGGTCGCCGTCGATGCTGTGGTCGTGTCCGTGGTCAGACATCGTCAGGAGCGGTTCCTTTCTGGCGGTCACACACCCTCGAGCCAGCGCTCGGGGATCTCGGTCTGCAGGGTGTCGTTGGACGGGCCGGTGTAGGCGTCCCAGAGTTCGGCCTGTTTGAACCGGACGATGTACATCCATTCCGGCGTGGCGTCCTCACGATCCCAGGTCTCGTCCTCGGGAGCCGGGGTCTCGTAGGCGACCTCGGCAATGACTCCCTCGGCACCGCGGCAGTACTCGGGCGTACGGGTGTAGAACATCGCCGGCAGTTCTTTCACCCGCACGCGATCGCCGGGCTTGAACCGTGCCCGGCCGGCCTGCCCGGCGAAGCGGTCAGGGTCACCCTTGCCCATCGCCTCGATGATGTGGCTGTTGCGCTTGACCTTTGACGGGTCACCCTCGCACTTGGGCGCGGCCTCGGGGGATCGGCCGTCGAGGCCTCCCACATAACGCTGCTGTACTTCAGCAAGGCGGTCGGTCAGTTCACCCCAGGTTATGTACTTCTTCTCGATCAGCACGCGGCCGACCGACCACAACCAACGGCTGTAGTAGGGCAGACCGAGATAGATGGCTCGGCCGACATCGACGTTGCCCAGGCGGCGACGCTCCTCGGAAACCCAGATTCCGCCCCACGCGAGAACCTCGCAGAGCACGTAGGTCATCAGTTCCCACTGCTCTTCCTGCTTGTTCTCGTAGAGGTGGGGGAAGTCCAACTCGCCGCCCACGTCGTGGCTGGTCTTCAGGTAGGCGCGCCAGTGCGCGTGGGTGATCTCGTCGGGGGTGGGCCACTCGGGCACTTCGGGAAAGATCGTCTTGAGACGGGACACCAGCGCCAACTGCGCCGCGCGCTCACCGGCAGTGCTCAATGAAGAACCCCCTATCTCGAGCGATCACTGCGGCGAACCTAACAGACCAGCCGCCGGATATCGGGGCGGATCGCGAGCGCCCATCCGCGGCCCTCGCCGAGACTTCCGCAGTCAGGCGGCCGGCACCGGGCGCCGCTAGGAAGCGTCGAGGATCTTGATCGCGAAGACCAGGGTGTCGCCCGGCTCGATACCGGCCCGGGGCTGACCCTTGGGGTAGCCGTCGGCGGACGTCATGGCGACCGCGACGGTGGACCCGACCTTCTGACCGGTGATGGCCTTCTGGAACCCGGGCACCACCCCGTCGAGGGGGAAGTCGACCGGCGCCCCGCGCTCGTAGCTGCTGTCGAAGACGTGTCCGTCGCGACCGTCGACGCCCATGTAACAGACCGACACGGTCGCCGTTGGGGCCACGATCGGCCCATCGCCTTCCGTGAGTGTCTGCACGGTCGTCTCACTGACGCTGAACGGTTCGGTGACTTTCACCATGGGGGCGGCGGCATCGGTGGAACCCGTGACCGCAACGCTGCCGGTCGCGCCGTCCAGCGTCCACTCCGGTTCGGTATCGCCCGCCGGCGCCGAGGTCGGGCAGGAACTGGACGGCGAAGCGGTCTCAGTGGAGGCCTTCTGCACAGAAGACTGGCTTACCGACGAGGAATCCTTGCCGGTACCGCATGCGGCGACGGGCAGGACGAGGGAAGCTGCGCAGGCCGCGAGTGCGACGCGAGAGTAGTTCACGGCGGACACGCTACATGCCCTGCCGATGGCATCGGGGAGGCGAGCAGCCACCTGCGGCAGTGCCATCCTGAAGGCTCCGCCTGTGGAGCGGTCCGAACTCGGGCGAACGTCCGCAAGGCAGTCCCATTATTCCGCTTGGGGCAATCTCCACTGGAGCCTCAATCAGCAATTCCTCGTTGTGCTGTGACGGACGGCACAAACGGGTAGCTTGACAGAGCGGCCACTAGGCCGCCAAGCCGCCTTCAGCTGAAGGAGGGCCGGTGATGTACCGGGACATCTGTCATCTGAATCGCCGCGTGCAGCTGTTCGGACCGCTCTGTTTGGCACTCGGCCTTGAGGCGGCGATCGTGGCCGGCATCGGCCCACCCTCGGCGCACGCGGACGCGGGGGCCGAGTCCGACTCATCACGACCGGCTGAGAGAAGCGCTTCTCCGTCGGCCAAAGGGACCAGGTCCAGTCTTGGCAGACCGTCCCGGATCAGCACCAGCCGAAATCATCCAACCGCCCACAACGCGGCCGCGATCCCAGATAGCGAATCCTCACCAGGTCCTTCTCTGCCGCGAGTTCTCTTCCCGGATGCCGCCCCAAAGCCACCGGCGGCGCTGCCCGCGCTTCCCGAGTCCCCCCATCGCAACAGCCCGCCGACTCCTGCAGCAAGCGCATCAACCACTCCACCGGCTTCCGCTGAGCGACTGCAATTGCCAGAAGTTCCGGCATACGCACCTAGCATCACCCCAGCGATTGCGCCCGCCGTAGCGGTTGCTGCGCCGGGCAAAGCCATCATTGCCAGGGCTGCCAACCGAACCCCACCACTTGAAGCGAGTTCGACCGTCACAGTCGCATCCCCACCTGCTGCCAGCGCCAGCCTTGGAGCGGCCATCAGCGGTCTGCTGAGCTCGCTGTCGATTGCACTGTCCGGAGGACAGCCGACGGCACCCGCTGATGCTTCGGTAGCGCTGCTCTGGGCGGCGGGCCGCTCGGTTAGAACCTCACGGTCACAGACAAGCCCAGCCACGGAGAACGTCGTCAGCACTGCACCTGCCGCAAGTACCGATTCGACTCCAACGACGACCGTGGAAGCCGAGGACATGACGAGCTCGAGCGGTGTCCGGGTTGTGTTCGACCGCAAAGCCTCCAGCAGCTACGCTCTCGCGCTGAGCGGAAGCGGAACAGCCTCGACCACTGTGGCACTTGCCGAGTCGACGGCACTGACGATTCGAGTCAAATCCTCTCAAGGCGCGCCCGATATGACACTGTCTATCGACGGCGAGACCGTGACCACCCTCCTGGTCGAAGCACGGTCATATGCCGACTACATGTTCGCCGGCAAGATCGCCGAGGGATCTCACGTCCTCACCATCTCCTCGTCCACGGCAACATCACAAAACACGCTCTACATCGACAGCTTGGCCACTTCGACCGGTCCGATCGTCGATGAGTTCCTCGGTAAGGCCGGCGCAGCTCCCGACCCCCGGTTCTGGACAGTCAGAAGCGGCACCGGTTTTGATTCCGGAGAGCAGAAATACGTGGCCAGGAAGGCTGTTCTCGACGGCCGGGGCCACCTGGTTCTCAAGGCGAAACGAACTCGGAACGGCACATACAAATCGGGGTGGGTCTGGACGAAGAATCACATCAGCTTCGGCTACGGCACAATCACGGCTCGGATCAAGATGCCCAGTGGACAGGGTCTATGGCCCGCTTTCTGGATGATGGGCGCCGACTCCGACACGGTTGGCTGGCCACAGTCGGGCGAGATCGATGTTGCCGAACTTCCGAGCACCACCACCACCATCTATTCGACGCTGCACGGCCCCATTGCGGGTGATAGCGGCACGCAACAAGACCAGATCATCGCCAACCTGCCCGATGTTTCGACCGGCTTCCACAACTATTGGGTCCGCCATCTGGAGGATGAGATCACCTTCGGCTTCGATGATCTGACGCTCGGCACACTCACTCCGGATTCGCTCGAACCAGGGGAGACGTGGGTCTACAACCGCCCCATGTATGTCATCTTGAACCTGGGCGTCGGCGGCCCATGGGCGGGTGCACCCGACAGCACCACACGCTTCCCCGCCAAGATGATCGTTGACTATTTGCGCTGGGATGCCGCATAGCCTGGGACTGTCTGGGTGGTGCGAAGCGGCCGGAGATCTCAGGACTTGCCGCCGGCGAAAGCCTCAGACTCCCGGCGCGACAACAAACCGCGCCGGGCCTCAGCGCGGGTATTGGTCCGGTGACGCGTAGAACCCGTTGGGCCAGGTTTCGGGTTCATAGGTGTCCGCCGGGGCGTACGTCGGTGTGACGCGGACCCAGTCGATGTCCAATGACGCGGTGTCGAAGTCCGGATCCCCGGCCCATCCCACCTGATCCCGGTATCCCGACGCCGGAAACCAGATTCCTATCCAGAATCGCGACGCGCGGTGCGGGACGTTGTCCTGGCCGAACAGTTCGCCGGTGTAGCGCGCGACCTCGACGCCGTCGATGGACCAGGCGACGTACGGGGCGACGCCATCGCCGCCGGCCCACCAGTCATAGGCGTAGGTGTGGAACTCACCGTCGGCCACCAGCTCGCCGATGTCGGGCCGCAGGGAAACGTTGCCGCCCTCGCCGCCGAATTCGCCGCCCCAGGTGTTGGCTCGGGCGTGATCGAAGGTGATCGGGTCATTCGGCGACCCGTCGTCGCGGGCGGTGGGAAATTCCCAGTCGATCTCGGAGTTCCGGATGCGGTTCGCCTCGGTCCAGTATTCCGGCTGGGTGGGGGAGTACTCGATGTAGTGGAAGCTCCAGAAGGCGCTCGCCGCCCCGAGCACCTCCGGCACCCTTGCGTGAACCTCGTATCGTCCCGACGCGTAGTAGTCGCGGGTGACGATCACGGCACCGACCCGGGTGGTGCGTTCCCCGTGGCCGAGGACGTCTCCGACGTAGTCGTCGCCATGTGCGCTGAGGTGCACGACCCCGTCGGCGACCGCGACGTTGGCGGGGACGACGCCGCCGTTGTCCCCGCCCCAGGCCTTGTCGGCGATGAGCCACCGCTGCGGGTCGATCCCGTTGTCGAAGTCGTCGAAGAGTGCGGGTTGTGGACTGGGGTAGGGGTTGGGGGTATCCAGCCATTCGTCTCCGTTGGCGAGGATGGTGATGTCATCGACGTAGAGGGCGTTGCCGTCGCCCTTCCAGTTTTCCGCGACCACCTTGACCGGAGTCCAGGAATCCGTTGTGGTGAAAGCGATTTCGACCGGCTGCCAGGTGGTGTCGGTGATGAGCTGCCACGCGGTCATCGACCCGTCCGGGCTGGATACCGTGAGGGTGGCGTCGCCGTCGTCGACGCGGGCGCGGGCGGTCAGCAGGTAATCGCGCCCGGGCGCCAGGAGCATCGGCAGATCTTGAGCGATGCGACCAGTCTGGTCCGGTGTGGATGCGATGCGCATCGTGCCGTCGGGCTGCCACACCGCCTGGTCGAGCACCCAGGCGCTGGCATCGAAGTCGAAATCCCCATTGGCGACGAGGTTTTCGCCGAGGCCCGGCAGTGTCACCAGAGTTGGAGGTGAGGCGCCGAGGACGGTCGGGTCCACCGCAGGCGGATCGAGACTGCCTTCGACGAACACGACGTCGGTGACGTGCACAACTCCCGGTGGCTCGTTACGGCCGGCTGCGACAAAGATCGTGACCGCCGTCGAGTCGGCACCGGTGTAGATGGTGAGCCGCTGTTCGGCCAGCGAAGTCGATTGCGTGGATCCGGTCTTGTCGAGTTGGGGACCGTCGACGACGCCCCAGACCCCCCACACGTCGCTGGGTTCCGAACCGGTCGTGCTCATGGTCACGGACAAGGTGTAGAGCGTTTGCGGCTTGAGGCCGGTCACCCGTTGGGTGATGCGCGCATCATCCGTCGCTGTCGCCGAGAGCAATACGCCCTGCCCGCCGTCAGTGGCTACTGAGACGGCTCCGGAGGCGGACCACGAGCTCAAGCCGTCGGTGAACGTCGGGTTCTGCAGCAGGTTCGCGCCGGCGGCGTCGGGGTCAGGCGCCGGAACCGGATCGGGGGCCGGCGGGGGGTCGGGGACTGGTGCGGGGTCTGGCTCTGGCGCGGGGTCGGGGACCGGATCGGGGGCCGGCGGGGGGTCGGGGACCGGTGCGGGGTCCGGCTCTGGCACGGGGTCGGGGACCGGATCGGGGGCCGGCGGGGGGTCGGGGACCGGTGCGGGGTCCGGCTCTGGCACGGGGTCGGGGACCGGATCGGGGGCCGGCGGGGGGTCGGGGACCGGTGCGGGGTCCGGCTCTGGCACGGGGTCGGGGACCGGATCGGGGGCCGGCGGGGGGTCGGGGACCGGTGCGGGGTCCGGCTCTGGCACAGGGTCAGGAACCGGATCGGGGAGCGAGGCCACCGTGATAGTGACCGAGGTGGCGGGGCTGACGGCGATGCCGTCGGAGACGGTGTAGGTGAAACCGTCGGTGCCGCTGAAGTCCTGCTCGGGGGTGTATATGAACCCGCCGTCTCGGTCGAGAGCGACGATGCCGTGGGTCGCGTTGACCTCCAGCGAGGCAGTCAGCGGATCGGCATCGGGGTCGGTGTCGTTGGCCAGCAGGTTGCCCGTCACTGGGACGCCCTCACTGGTGGTGTATCCGTCGGCAACAGCGGTGGGCCGGCGATTGATCCCGGCCACCGATGCGGTGACCATGACCAGAAGGCTGTCGGGACCGCTCAGGCCGATGAGTTGAGCAAGGGTATGGAGCAGTGTCTGGAAGACCCCGGCTGGACCGGAAAGCCGGTAGGCACTCCCGGCGTCGATGGTGACACTGAACTTGTCGATCCCACCCGCTCGAGCGAACTCAGGGTCTGGCGCATAGGTATACCTGCCATCCGAGTCGATCACCGCCGTCCCGTGCGCTGGTTGCCCGGTGAGCGCGTAAGCCAGTTGAACACCGGACGGGCCCGCCCCGAGGTCGCCGGTGACAACGCCGTCAGCCGATTGTCCGGGCGTCTGGACCGGGCTCGCCGTGGGCTGCTTGCCGAAAAACGTGTAGCGGACAACGTCGCCGAACGGCGGGGGACCGGCTTGGGCCGAGCCGGAAGCCGCCGCCGCTCGAACTGGCGCGACCACCTCGCTGACACCACCTGTTACGGTCACCGCGGAGGCCGACGCGGCTCCGAATTGCCGAACCCAGTCGTCGCTTTGGGCGGATCCCCGCGGCACTCGCGTTGCCCGGGTTGCTGGCCCCGTAGGCCCAGTATTTTTTGGGTCCAAGACCGGAGTTTTCGGTTCAGTGATCGGGCCGGCAAGCACGACGTTCCCAGGAATCCGGTGCGGGCCGCGGGAGTGGTTCCCACCCGTGGATGCACCTGTCGAGCGGCCGCGTGCAGATGATTCCGACGGCCGACCGGCCAGCGAACTCGCGGAGCCGGCCGGACCAGCGTCAGACGGGTCGGAGGGACTGGCGCACGCAACGCCGGAAACCCACGAAAAACCGGCTCCTAACGCAAACGCCAGCGCCCCGATTCGGCCGATATGACGGGCCGCAGACACCCAACCACCCCCGGGAACCCCTTCGGATCGCTTACGCGAACAGCGGTAATCGGAAGGTTAACACGGCGAGTGACCGGGGTCACACTGCCGCGGCGGATGGCGGATGTTGCCCGGATAGGGGGACCACTTCCGCTACCTGGTCGCTGCTACCGCGAACGTCAAGGGCTACGAACCGGCCACGCTGAATGTGAAGCATTTCCCGATGTTCAAGAACCTGTTGCCACCGTTTGGCGCCTCAACGAACTGAAGTCCAATCGGGCAGGGGCTCGCTAACGACAGAAGATCGAACCTCCAAGAAGGGGCCGGTCCGCTGACTGCGGAACAAGGCGCCGAGGCCCGGGCCGTGCAGATGCGTTAGAGCTGACCCAGCGGCCGGCATACGTTGGACAACGCATTCCAATACTCACCGGACGGACAGTCTTCCGCTGGACGGGGCGTCTGGCAGGTGTTGGTAATCGGATCCCAGAATTGTCCGTCGACGCAATTCAGCGGCTCTGCCGAGCCGATCCCGGAGCCGAATAGCGACATGACAGTGATGGGAGTGGCCGCAAGCATCGCGATGGTCGGACGCCGCAAGAGATTCCGCATGAAACGATTCTGCCAGGGGACCAGCCCACCGGTGTTGGGATCGTCGCGACGCAGTCGGAAACTCGGCAGATTAGTACCGTTGCACTGCCCCAGACCGCCTAGCGGCGCACGCGCACCCTCCGTCCGGACGGGGACACTGGACAGACGCCGGAGGCGCCAGCAAGAGAATCGGGTTCCTGAGTTCCGTCGAGCTGGGCCACGTTGACGCGGTCTTGCACGTCGTCCTCGATCTTTGGGGGCCGCCACATCGGCACTGCAACGAACACAACAATTCGTCGGCACTGGGTTGATCCCGGCGGAGACTACAACCGTCTGAGTGTGACGTCCCGATTCTGAGCGGCTGTCACTCCGCCGGGTGATGTTCGCGCGAATAGCTGCCCTCGCGCGCCGAGCGGGTGAAGCAGCTGTTCAAGGGGGATCAGACCTCGATCTTTCCAGCTTGCTGGTAACCCGCCATATTCGATTCCTGCACTTTGTTCCGTGGAGCATTGGCGTCTCACCGGTGATACACTCCGGGTATGGATACGGTAACCGTGCGCGAACTCCGCAACAGTGGAGGTGAGGTTCTGCGCCGCGTCGAGCGTGGCGAGCGGATCGTCATCACTCGCGACGGCACTCCGGTTGCGGAGTTACGCCCGTTACCGCGCTCCAGCCCCGGCCCGGCGGAGCTGATTCGGCGCCGCCAGAATCTCCCAGAGATAGACCCAGATTCTCTTCGGCGCGACATTGACAATTTGATCGACCCATCGATATGACGCAAGCCCACCGGGGGATGTTGGATACCTCCACCGTGATCCTCCTGGGTCAGCTATCCGACCCAACCGAGCTTCCCGAGGAATCAGTGATCAGCGCGATAACGCTGGCCGAGTTGTCCGTGGGGCCACATGCCGCGCACGACGACGCCGAGCGCGGAGCCCGTCAGCAACATCTCCAGCAGGCAGAGACGGACTTCGACGTACTGCCGTTCGATGGAGATTGCGCTCGGGCGTTCGGCGGCGTAGCCGCGGCATTGCGCACATCCGGGCGCAAGCCGGCTGCGCGCGCCTACGATGCGCTCATCGCGGCAAGCGCAATCGCTCACGGGATGCCGCTCTACACGTGCAATCCCGCCGATTTCGCCGGGATTCCCCGACTGGAACTGCGGCCGGTGACCCACCCGAATCACCGATAGGGAAGCAGGACTGCCGCCGGGACACGTTGGGCATCAACACAAGATGGCCTACCTTACTTGACATAATGTGGCTTATCGGCAAACGCTGGACCGGGTGGACTGTCGGCCGAGTGCTGAAACCGTCCGCTCCGTTACTGCGTGTCAGCTTTCCGCAGCCATCTGAGAACTGTCCGTTTTCGCCGCCCGCTGGATGGCTGGCCGAGCCTTCGCGGTTCCCGCCGACTTCACGACGTCCGAATTCGCGACTACCTGGCAGCGACGGGCCACCCGAATTCCATGGCGCCGCCGAGTCCAGTGCTCCGGCCCGAATTGGAGCCCAAGCGCCTCGAGCCCCGCGGTTGCCCCAATCGGACCACGAGACCGGCCAAACCGTCACTGTGACGTATTGGATAGACCGTACCCCCCGACGGTGGAAGCTGGTTCATCGATTCCTCGACGATCGCCAGACGCGGAAACCCTCGGCGTCCTCGATCCGCCACTGGTGGGCCGGCCCACACTGGCCGGGCCCGTCCCCAAAGCCCTCCCCCGCCAGACAATCGAAGCCCTACTCGAGACGGTACCGACCAACCGGGACACCCCGCGGCGAACCGATGGGTCGGGCGGGCTGACATCCGTTCGGGCTTGGACAATTACCAAGCGTCCAAACCAGCAGGTCTGTAGGGAATGTCCGATGACTTGCCCGCGGTGGGTGGATCCTAATGTTGAACCGATCCAATCATCTGTCGCGTACGACACAGCGGAGGCCAGTTATGAAGGACAACATCACGCGAGACGCGCAGGTCGGCCAACAGACGAGTCGTCCCGCCACCCCGGGGACGCGTCTGGATGAGCTGTGGCGGCTCCTTCCTGAAGAATCGGCCGCGAACGCCTCCGGTGTGCTGACCATCGGCGGCGTCGCGGTCGACGAACTCGCTGCCGAGTACGGGACCCCATTGCACATTTATGACGAGGCCGGTTTGCGCCGCCAGGCCCGACGTTTCGTCACCGGCCTGGCGCGACGCTGGCCAAATTCTCAAGTGCTGTTCGCCTCGAAATCACTCCCCGCGGTGGCGATGTACCGCCTCGCCGTCGAAGAGGGTCTAGCCATCGACGTTGCTGGTGGAGGCGAGTTGCGCTTGGCGCTGGCCGCGGACGTCGATCCGGCCATGGTGTACTTCCACGGCAACGCGAAGACCGATGCCGAGCTGACTCATGCTCTCGACGCAGGGGTGGGCACCATCATCGTCGACAACGAAGACGAGTTGGACCGCTTGGAACGAATACTGCGTCGGCCGCAAGCGGTGATGTTGCGGGTGATTCCCGGTATTGACGCCCGTACCCACCACTCCCAGGCCACCGGGGGCAATACGTCCAAATTCGGGCTGCCGTTCGACCAGGCGGCCCGGGCCATCGCGCGCATCCAAGCGAACCCGCTCTTTCGGTTCGAGGGTGTGCACGTCCACGTCGGCTCTCAAATCCTCGATACCGAGTCATTCACCGACGCTGTAGAAAGGCTCAGCAGCGTCGGAGCTTTCGGAACCTATGACGTAGGCGGCGGCCTTGGCGTGTCCTACACCTATGCAGAGCACGCCCCGACCGTCGAGCAATACCTCGATGCCGTGACCGAAGCCGCCCGCGCTCATCTGCCTGCCGACGCTCGATTGCTCATCGAACCCGGGAGGTCATTGGTGGCGCGCGCTGGAATCACGCTCTACACCGTCGTTGCGGTCAAGCACACCGGACGGGCGTTCGTCGCGGTCGATGGCGGCCTGGCCGACCAGCTCGACATCGCTCTTACCGGACAGCGCTACGAGGCGGTGCTGGCAAACCGGCTCGGCGAGCCCTGGACCGAGACCGCCCAGGTGGTGGGTCGCCAGTGCGAATCGGGAGATCTGCTGGTCGACCAAGCCCCGCTTCCCCCGGCGCGAATGGGCGATCTGCTTGCCTTGGCCGTCACCGGCGCTTACTCCTACACCATGTCGAACAACTACAACGGCGCGCTCAAACCGGCGATCGTATTCGTCGCCGACGGTACCGCCCGCCTCGTGGTGCGCCGCGAGACCTACGACGACCTGCTGGCCACCCACGCGCCGGCGATCAAAGCCCACTCAACTGATTAGAAGAGACGAGCAATCTCGAAGCTCTCAGGCGCAACGGATTAGAAGGCTCCACGCGGCTTCGACTACCGCGGCGTGCGCCGGCCGGAATTCTCAACGAGGTGCAGATTCGGTAGCGGTTCGTAGTGGTTCATGAAAACGAAATACCCTGTCGCGGTAGGAGAATCAGATTGCTCAAGGATCAAATCCGGCCACGTTGAATGGCATTTCGTAGATGCAACTATCCCATACCCGCCCCGGTGGCCTCAGCGCTCTTCGGCCATCCGAATCTGGTCTGGTGTGCCGGGCTGGTTCCAGTTCTTGCCCTGGCTCAAGGGGAAGGGTAGCCGCCGGATCGCTGCTATCCGGGCCTCCCCGGACGGCCTTTTCGGGACGGGAGCGTCACGCGAAGGATTGCCGCTGACGCGTACTTTTCGGTAGGTTTTCCCGGGGAACGAAAAGGGGGCGGCTGTGGGACACGTAACTGCGGCTCGATGGATGACCTCGGTGCCCGCGGTGCTGGGGCTGATTTTCGGCACCGCCGTGGCCACGGCACCCGGCGCGGCCGCCGAACCCGACACCTGTGATCCGCAGACCGGCGTCGAGAACTCCTGTGCCGGCCAGCCCCCGGAAACCTGGCCGATCGGGCAGGGGAACTTCACCAGTCCCGACGATCCCGGCTGGATCTTCTTCAAGCCCTTCTTCTTTCCTGCCGGAGCCACTGGGCCCAAGGCCGACTCCTCACGCGCTCAGCAGTACGGCTGCGGCATCGGGCCAGACGGCACCATAGGTTGCGACAGGGGGGATGGCCCGCTGCCCCCGCCCGGCACCAACCAGACGGTGGCGGGCCCGCAGCAGCCGGCCGAATACGTGTACTCCGAAAAGACGACCTTCACCCGCGACGGCGTCGGCGACCTGCCTGAGGGTCACCGTCTGGTCAACGGCGACGCCTGGTGCTACGTGGGCTATCAGGGCTCGGTGAGTTGCGTCAGCGGGGACAACGGGTTCACGCTGGCCTCATGGGGCGGCACGCTCGAGCCGTAGCCGGGCGTACCCCCCGATCATCGTTGGATCGGCAGAAAGCAAACCGCCATGGTGCGCGGGAGTCTGTCTGTCTTTAGCCTGAATGCACCGGTTCGGTAGCGGTGGGTAGTGGGTCATGACGGCGAAATGTGCTGTTGCGGTGACAAAGTGAGATTTCTCTAGGATCTGATTCGGCCAATTTCGTAGATGCAATGACCACAAGGCGCCCGGTGGGCTCAGCGTGCCGACCGACAAAGGCGCCCACGCCGGGGCGAGGGGTGAGCGCCCTGGTGGCCGGCATGGTCGCCGCCGCGGGCAGCATCGCCGACATGGCCCTGTTGCGCCACGGGGCGATCGGTACGGTCTTCGCCCGCCCGTACGCCCGTCGACGCTGGGATCGTTTCTGCGGGCGTTCACCTCCGGCCATGTCCGCCAACTCGACGCCGTGGCCACCCGGCTGCTGGAAGGGCTGCACGAACACAGCCCGCTGCTGCCCGGGATCGACAACCCGGTGATGGTCGATCTCGACGACACCATCCAGGCTAAGCCAGGATGCACACCGAGGTGGTCTGGTCGAGCTGGCTGGGTGGGGTTCTAGACCACCGTCTGAGCCAACCTGGCGGCAAGCAGTCCGGCAAACCTGGCCGGATCGTCCAGTGCCCCGCCTTCAGCCAGGAGCGCTGTCCCGTAGAGCAATTCGGCGGTCTCGCCGAGGGAACGCAACTTGGCCTCGTCTCCTCCCGCCTGGTGCGCCTGCCGCAGGCCGGCGATGAGCGGATGGTTCGGGTTCACCTCGAGTGTCCGCTTGCCCACCGGAACGTCCTGTCCGGAGGCTCGGTACATTCGCGCCAGTGCCGGCGTGATTCCGAAGGTATCGGTGATCAGACAGGCCGGCGAATCGGTAAGACGGTGCGACAACCGCACTTCCTTGACGTGATCGCCCAGCGTTTCCTGGAGCCAGGCCAGAAGACCGGCGAATTCCCGTTCCTGTTCCTCGCGCTCCGCTCCATGCGCTGTCTTGTCATCCTCGGAGTCGAGGTCCACCTCACCGCGTGACACCGACTGCAGCGGCTTGCCGTCGAACTCCGTGACCGTCCCGACCCACACCTCGTCGACCGGATCGGTGAGCAGCAGCACCTCAAAGCCCTTGGCTTTGAACGCCTCCAGGTGCGGCGACTTCAGCAGTTGCTCACGACTCTCACCGGTGGCATAGAAGATCTGCTGCTGACTTTCCTTCATCCGCCCTACGTATTCGGCCAGGGTGGTGGGCTCCTGCTCGCTGTGAGTCGAGGCGAAGGAGGAGATGCGCAGCAGCGTCTCCTGATTGTCGAAATCCGACAGCAGGCCTTCCTTCAGCACCCTGCCGAACTGGGTCCAGAAGGTGCGGTAATCCTCCGGCCGCTCCGCTGCCATGTCCTTAATGGCAGACAGGACCTTCTTGGTGAGCCGTCGACGGATCGCGTTGATCTGCCGATCCTGTTGCAGCATCTCCCGGGAAACGTTGAGCGACATGTCCTGCGCGTCAACGACACCCTTGACGAAGCGCAGGTACTCCGGCACCAGATCGTCACAGTCGGCCATGATGAACACGCGCTTGACGTAGAGCTGGATGCCGGCGCCGCCGTCCCGGTTGAACAGGTCGAAGGGGGCGTGCGAAGGGATGAACAGCAGCGCCTGGTATTCGAAGGTGCCCTCGGCCTTCAGCGGGATGATCTCGAGTGGGTCATCCCAGGCGTGCGCGATGTGCTTGTAGAACTCCTTGTACTCCTCGTCGGACACCTCATCCCGCGGTCGTGCCCACAAGGCCTTCATCGAGTTGACGGTCTCGGTCTCGATCGTCACGACGTCGTCGCCGCCCTCCTCATCGGCCGGGGTGCGCCTCTCGACACCCATCCGGATGGGCCACGCGATGAAGTCGGAATAACGCTTGACCAGTTCGGTGATCTTGTGCGCCGAGGTGTAGTCGTGCAGCTCGTCCTCGGTGTCCACCGGCTTGAGATGCAGCGTCACCGACGTCCCCTGTGGAGCGTCGTCAAGCGATTCGATCGTGTAGGTACCCTCTCCGCTCGACTCCCACCGGGTGGCCTCGCTTTCCCCGGCTTTGCGTGTGATCAGCTCGACCCGGTCAGCGACCATGAAGGTCGAGTAGAAGCCGATGCCGAACTGACCGATCAGCTCCTCCGAGGCAGCCGCGTTCTTGGCCTCGAGCAATTTCTTCCGCAATTCGGCGGTACCCGATTTGGCGACGGTTCCGATCAGATCCACCACCTCCTGATGCGACATCCCGATGCCGTTGTCGCGCACGGTCAGCGTGCGGGCGTCGGTGTCCAGCTCGATCTCGATGTGCAAATCGGAGGTGTCGACGTCGAGTTCCTTGTTCCGGAAGGCCTCGAGCCGAAGTTTGTCCAGGGCGTCGGAGGCGTTGGAGATCAACTCCCGCAGAAACGAATCCTTGTTGGAGTAGATCGAGTGGACCATCAGATCCAGCAGTTGGCGGGTCTCCGCCTGGAACTCCAGCTGCTCAACTCGTCCGTTCATGCGACTCCGTTCGACGACGACATCGCGGTCGAATGTACCGCGCGGGATTTGCTGCGAGCGTCCCGGTCGATGCCCGGGTGCGAGCTCAGCGGGCTAGCGTGTTGCGGAGGGACGGGCCAGAGGCGAAGGATCCCGGAGGGAGTTGACCATGAGCGCCGACAGTGGCCGCGTGCTGATCAAGAACGTCGACATCTTCGACGGGCTCCACGACCGGCTCACGCCGGGCCATGTCCTGCTGGAAGGCCGGACGATCGCCGCCGTTGAGGCCTCCCCGATCTCCGAATCCCGCGCTTCGGGGGTAATCGACGGCGCCGGAAGGGTCCTCATGCCCGGCATGATCGACGCCCACGCCCATCTGGTCGGCATGGCCAACACCATGGTCGACCTAATGCTGGCGACACAGACCCAACTCGCCGCGGCCACCCTGGCACGGGCCAAGGACACTCTGCTACGCGGATTCACCACGGTCCGCGACATGGGGGGCGACACCGTCGGCATCAAGAAGGTCATCGATACCGAACCGGCGCTCGGTCCCCGCATCTACCCCAGCCAGGCCGCGATCTCGCAGACCGCCGGACACGGCGACTTCGGCTTCGTCTACGAACGTCCGACGGCCCTGGGCGGCAGTGAATCGCGCGCCGAGACGATCGGCTTCATGCGGGTGGCCGACGGCCCCGACCGGGTTCTGGCGGCGGTGCGCGAGCAACTGAAACTCGGCGCCTCCCAGATCAAGCTGATGGCCGGCGGCGGCGCCGCCTCCCTGTACGACCCGCTGTCCACGGTTCAATTCACTTCCACGGAACTGCGGGCCGCGGTGCAGGCCGCCACCGACTACGGCACCTATGTGGCCACGCACGTCTACAACGTGCCCGGCATCCGGCGCGCCGTCGAGGCGGGCGTGAAGTCCATCGAGCACGGCCATCTGGCCGATGAGCCCACCATCGCACTGCTGGCCGAACGCGAGGTGTGGTTGTCGATGCAGCCGTTCGCCGAGCACGACCACAGTTTTCTCAGTGCTGACAGCGCGGCCAAGAATCGGCAGATCTGCGCGGCGACGGCGCAGGTCTACCAGTGGGCAAAGCACCACGGTGTGAAGTTGGGGTGGGGAACCGACCTGCTCTTCGCGCCGGAACATAATGGTCTGCAGAGCGCGATGGTCGCCCGGCTCGGCGAATACTTCACCAACGTCGAGGCTTTGAAGATGGTGACGTCGGGCAACGCCGAGTTACTGCGCATGGCCGGCGAGCGTGACCCGTACCGTTCCACGCGATTGGGTCAGATCACCGTCGGTGCGTGGGCCGACGTGGTGCTGGTCAACGGGGATCCCACTGCGGATCTGGGAATCCTCGCCGATGCCGGCACCGGAATCGCCGCCGTCGTCAAGGACGGAGTGGTTGTCAAGAACACCCTCGGCTGAGACCGCGGCCAACCGCCCTGGTGGGGCGTTAGGATTTCGCCGTGACACTCAGGGTCGCCGAGATGCTGGCAATCGGAGTCATCGTCGTCCTCGTCGGGGCCGCACTGGTCTATTTGTTCGGATCCTTCCTGTTGATGGCCCGCTACGTGACACCCCGGCCTGGCCAGCATGCCGTAGCGGCGATGTCGCGTGAGTTGTACTACGTGCTGATCACCCAGCCGCTGATCCCGATCTACTACGTCATCGGGCGACGACTGGGTCGTGGCGACGGAATCCCTGTGATCTTCATCCACGGCTACTTCCAGAATCGGGCCGACTTCGTCTGGATGGCCAGACAGTTGCGCAAGTCTGCGAAGGGGCCGCTGTACGGCTTCAACTATCCGTGGTTCGACTCCGTCGATCGCAACGTGCCCCGACTGGCGCGATTCGTCGACCGTGTGTGCACCGAGACCGGTTGCGAGCGCGTGAGCCTCGTCGCGCACTCGCTCGGCGGACTGGTGTCGCTGGAGTACGCGCACTCCCCCACCGGCCAGGGCAAGGTCGCCCACTGTGTCACCATCGGCACGCCTCACGCCGGGGTTAAGTGGCGCGGCCCGATCCTCGGCAAGGTGGGCAAGGAATTGCGCGAGGGCCAGTTTCACGAGGAGCGCAGGGAGCGCGCCGTGATCTCTCCAACCCTGAGCGTCTACTCCACCCACGACAACATCGTGCACCCGCCGTCGACCTGTGAACTGGCCTCCCGGGGCGGCAATGACGTGGCGATCGAGGGCCTCGGGCACCTGTCCCTGCTCTACTCTCGTGAGGTCACCCAGGTTCTCATCGAATTCATGGACCGCGACGAGGCGGCCTGCGGCTGAGCCGACGGCCCGGCGCCCGGTTTGACGAGTTTGGCAAACTGACAGGCGTGATGTCGCGTATCGCGGGTCTGTTCACCGCACTTGTCATCCTCGGGGGCGCTGCTAGCGCGCCCGTCTCAGCCGACGCGCCGGACCCGCCGGGGACGCTGACCTTCGGCGGACTGCAGCGCAACTACGTGCTGCACGTCCCGCCCGGACCGCCGGCTGGCCTGGTGATCAACCTGCACGGGGCCGGCATGAGTGGACAAGATCAGGCAGCTGTGACCGGCTACGACGCTGTTGGCGACCGCTACGGCTTCGTCGTTGCCTACCCCAACGGTATCGACGCCAGCTGGGCCGACGGCCGCGGTGCCTCGGTGCCCGACCGGCAGGGCGTCGACGACGTGGGCTTCCTGGGCACGCTCATCGAACGCCTCGCCCGCGACTTCGCCATCCCGCCCGGGCGCGTTTTCGTCACGGGAATGTCCGCGGGTGCCTTCATGGCCAATCGGCTGGTCTGCGAGCGCGCCGACCTGGTCTCGGCCCTGGCACCGGTAGCCGGCACCCTCGGCGCGGGCCTGGGGTGCGCCCCGTCGAAACCGGTGTCGGTGATGGCCGTGCACGGCACCGCCGACCCGGTGGTGCCCTACAACGGCGGTCCCATGGTCGGCCGCGGGGGCGCCAGCGAAATCCTCTCGGCACCGGCCCTGGCGGAGCGCTGGCGCGAGGTGAATCGCTGCCCAGGACCGCTGCTCGACGATCCACCGGCCGGCGAGATCCAAGAGATGACCGCGGCCGGATGCGCGGACGGCACCGAGGTGGTCCTGGTACGGATCAACGGCGGCGGCCACACCTGGCCGGCCGGTCGCTTCTCACTGCCGGCCAACATCGTCGGGCCGACGACGTATGCCGTGGACGCCTCGCAGGCCAGCGGCGCGTTCTTCGCCGCCCAGCCAGCCTGATCGAGGCTGTCGTCCCGCGCCGACTCCCCGTCGAGTGAGAGACAACGCAGACCCGCAATCGAACATCGTCTGCGTGACTCCTCAATCAGGGTCCGGGCGCAATCCCTGCAGTTGCCGGATCGAAGTGGATCGAGAAGCTTTTCTCAACAGTGGGCGCATCGGACTTCGGCTGGCCGGGTCGGCGCTCCAGGAAGCGGTAGACGAAATGGCCGTCGGAAAACGCGATCCCCTGCGGTTCGATGCGGTCACCGAGAGGGACGGCATTGGTGGCCCGGTACCCGCCATCGTCGGCGACCGCAACGACGGCGTAGTAGAAGGTCCCGCTTCCGCCCGGATCGTTGCGGATCAGTAGGGCCTCGTCAGGTTTCCCGTCACTGTTGACGTCTCCGGCGACCGGTTCGCCCACGATCCCGGCGGTGTTCTTGGCGGCTGATCCGGGTGCCGCCTCCATTTCCGCAGCACCGTCGGAAAGCGCGAACGTCTGGCCGTCGATGGTCAGCGTGAGGTTCTTCACCGCTGCGTCGGCCGTCGATTCGTGGTGGCGCCCGCTGTCCTGGGCGGCGCGCATCGCGGCGAACAACAGGCCCAGGGAAGCTATCGCCACGATGAGCCCGATCAACATCGGCTTCTTCATATCGGTGCTTTACGTGCGAGGCCGCAAATGGGAGGTCACTCTCATGTGAGCTTGAGGTAGTACGAGACGGTCCGCGGTGCCACCTCATTGCCCCCGAACCACCCACTGACCCGGGCTGCGGTCCACACGTTGGGAACCAAGCCTTCCGGGTAGGGCTTGAAGACCGTCTTGTCACGGTAGGTCAGCGTCACCCCGGTGTAGTCGACGAGGAACTCGAAGGTCTCGTCAGCGGGAACGGAGATCACCTCAGCGGGATTCTTCGGCAGGATCCGCACCTTGTCGACGTTGTAGAACGGGGCGATCTCGAACTCCTGCGAGACCAGGTTGTACCGCCACCCCACCATCGCCGAGTCGCGGTCGGGTTCCAGCGGGGTGAAGGCGATCCCGGTGAACTTGTTCCAATCGTGCTGGTCTTCGTCCTTCAGGTCGTACACGGTGTTGGCGGTGAAGGTGCCGGTACCTTTCACCTGCTGGACGAAGAAGCCAAAGCTGTTCGGGATGGCGAAGTGGGTGCCCTTGTAGATGGTGATCAGCCGACCGCGGGGATCACAGGGGAACAGACCGCCAAGGAACCTCGCGATCGGGCCCGGCTCCGAAGTGGAAGCCGCCGGGGTGGACGGCACGGGGTTGGGTAGCACGGGGTTGGACAGCACGGGGACCGACGACACAGCACTGAAGCCCGTCCGGGCGGCTCGGCGCGGCCGGGCGTCCCGACGAGTGGGCTGAACCGCGGCCACCTCCGCCACCGGTTCCAGCGACGCCGGAACCTGCAAATCGGCGGCGCTCGCTCTGGGCGCCGCAGCGGACGGCCGAGCGGCCGCGGCTGGGCGCGGCACCGATCGAGAAGATGCAGGGGACACTGGGCGGGCGGTCAACTTCACGGACCGGTCGCTGGCCGGACCGGCTGCCGAACGGCGTGGAGACGAGGCTGAGTCGGCGGTTCGCGACGAGGAGTCCGTCGGCTCGGCCGAGGCCGGCGCAGCCGTTGCGAACCCGATCAGGGCTCCCGCTCCCGCTGTGGCGGCCACAACACCCGCACGCCCCACGAACACCGCTACGCCCATGGCTCGGAGCATAGTCACTGGTGCGCCGGGCACCGGGATTTGTTCTGCTGACGCTGGCGGGGTAGTTTCATGCGCGCCCGAATCGCCCCTGGAGAGCGGATGATGCGCACTCACCACCGGACTCGCCGTCTTTCGGCGCACGCCCACCGCGGCCCGCGCTCACACCGGGTGCTGCCCGCTGTCGCCGGCCAGTGCTTCGAAATCGAGATCGGCCAGGAAATCGGCGGTTGGACTATCCGGATCCCGGAGATCAGTGACAGCACCTGGGCGCCCACCCGCGCTGCGGTCGAACTGGCCGCCCGCCAGTGCATCGCAGGCCGGACCGGGATTCCCCTCGGCTATATCTCGGTCTGGGTTCGCGACTGATCAAGCGCTGACCCGGCGCCGTCGAGATGACCGCTTGGGTGCGGGCGGTTCGAGCAGGCCGGCCAGGAAACCGCCGGTGTAGCTCTGCTCGACGGCGGCCACCTCCTCGGGTGTGCCTTGGGCCACCACGGTCCCGCCGCCGGCGCCGCCCTCGGGCCCCATGTCGATGATCCAGTCCGACGTCTTGATGACATCGAGGTTGTGCTCGATGACGATCACCGAGTTGCCCTTGTCGACGAGGCCGTTGATGACCTTGAGCAGCTTGCGGATGTCCTCGAAGTGTAGGCCGGTGGTCGGCTCGTCGAGGATGTAGACCGTGCGGCCGGTGGAGCGCTTCTGCAGTTCGGCTGCCAGTTTGACGCGTTGCGCCTCGCCGCCGGACAGCGTCGGGGCCGGCTGACCCAGACGGACGTATCCCAGCCCCACGTCGACCAGCGTCTTGAGATAGCGGTGGATGCTGCTGATCGGCTCGAAGAACTCGCACGCGTCCTCGATGGACAGGTCCAGCACCTCGGAGATCGTCTTGCCCTTGTAGTGAACTTCGAGGGTCTCGCGGTTGTAGCGGGCCCCCTGGCAGACCTCGCAGGGAACGTAGACGTCGGGCAGGAAGTTCATCTCGATCTTGATGGTGCCGTCGCCGGAGCAGGCCTCGCAGCGGCCTCCCTTGACGTTGAAGGAGAACCGGCCGGGCTGATAGCCGCGAACCTTGGCCTCGGTGGTCGCGGCGAACAGGCTGCGGATCTTGTCGAACACCCCGGTGTAGGTGGCCGGGTTGGACCGCGGGGTACGGCCGATCGGCGACTGGTCCACGCGCACCAGCTTGTCGACATGGTCCAGGCCGTTGACCCGGGTGTGCCGGCCGGGTACCAGCCGGGCGCCGTTGAGTTTGTTGGCCAGCACGGTGGCGAGGATGTCGTTTACCAGCGTGGACTTACCCGACCCGGAGACCCCGGTGACGGCGGTGAGCACACCGAGCGGGAAGGCCACGTCGATTCCCCGCAGATTGTGTTCCCGGGCGCCGACCACGGCGAGTTGCCTTTTCCGGTCCACCGGGCGCCGGATTGCCGGTACCTCGATGCTCTGTTTGCCGGACAGGAACGCCCCGGTGATGGAGTCGGGGTTGGCCAGCAGATCGGCGTAGGGCCCGCTGTGCACCACCCGCCCGCCGTGCTCGCCGGCCGCCGGCCCGATGTCGACGATCCAGTCGGCGTGGGCGATGGTGTCCTCGTCGTGTTCGACGACGATCAGGGTGTTGCCCAGGTCCCTTAGGCGCGTGAGGGTTTCGATGAGGCGACGGTTGTCCCGCTGATGCAGGCCGATGGAGGGCTCATCGAGCACGTAGAGCACTCCCACCAGCCCGGAGCCGATCTGGGTGGCCAGCCGGATGCGCTGCGCCTCGCCGCCGGACAGCGTCCCCGCCGCCCGGCTCAGGGTCAGATAGTCCAGTCCGACGTCGAGAAGGAACCCCAGCCGGGACTGGACCTCCTTGAGCACCTGTCCGGCAATCGCCTGTTCGCGCGGGCCGAGGGTGAGTTCGTTGAGGAACGTCGAGCAGTCGGCGATGGACAACTCGCACACCTCGGCGATGGACTTGGCCCCGCGCTCCCCCGCCGCCAGGGTGACCGCCAGGATCTCCGGCTTGAGCCGAGTGCCGTCGCACTCCGGGCACGGCACGTCGCGCATGAACCCCTCGTAGCGCTCCTTCATCAGCTCGGAGTCGGTCTGCTCCATGCGCCGCTGCAGAAAGGCCATGACGCCCTCGAAGTCCGCGTAGTACGACCGGGTGCGGCCGTAGCGGTTGCGGTAACGGACGTGCACCTGCTCGTCGCAGCCCTCGAGGATCGCCTTGCGCGCCTTGGCCGGCAGCTTGCGCCACGGGGTGTCGACGTCGAACCCGAGCGCCTCCCCGAGGCCGGCCATCATCCGGGTGAAGTACTCGGAGTTGTGGCCCATCGCCCACGGGGCGACAGCGCCGTCGGCCAGGGTCAGGTCCGGATCCGGGATGACCAGTTCCGGATCGACCTCCTTGCGGATGCCCAGGCCGCTGCACTCCGGGCAGGCGCCGTAGGGCGAGTTGAACGAGAAGGACCGTGGCTCGAGATCGTCGACGGCCAGCGGGTGGCCGTTGGGACAGGCCAGCTTCTCGGAGAACCGCTGTTCGCGGTGTGGGTCGTGTTCTTCGCGGTCGACGAAGTCGAGTACGACGATGCCCTCGGCGAGGTTCAGCGCGGTCTCCACCGAGTCGGTGAGCCGCTGCTTGGCGGAGGCCTTGACCGTCAGCCGGTCGACGACCACCTCGATATCGTGCTTCTCCTGCTTCTTCAGCTTTGGCGGGTCGGTCAGCGGGTGCACCACGCCGTCCACCCGGACCCGGCCGTAGCCCTGGGTGTTGAGCTTGTCGAACAGGTCGACGAACTCGCCCTTGCGGGTGCGCACCACCGGGGCGAGCACCTGGAAACGGGTGCCCTCCGGCATGGCCAAAACCTGGTCAACGATCTGCTGTGGGGTCTGCCGCGCGATGCGCTCACCGCACACCGGGCAGTGCGGGGTGCCCGCCCGGGCATAGAGCAGGCGCAGATAGTCGTAGACCTCGGTAATGGTGCCGACGGTGGAGCGTGGGTTCCGGTTGGTGGATTTCTGATCGATCGACACCGCCGGGGATAGGCCCTCAATGAAGTCGACGTCGGGTTTGTCCATCTGACCGAGGAACTGGCGGGCGTAGGCACTCAGCGACTCGACGTAGCGGCGCTGGCCCTCGGCGAAAATGGTGTCGAAGGCCAGCGAGGACTTGCCGGATCCGGAGAGCCCGGTGAAGACGATCAGGCTGTCGCGGGGAAGATCGAGGTCGATGCTGCGCAGGTTGTGCTCACGCGCGCCCTTGACGATCAGCCGGTCCACGTGACCATGCTATGTGCCTGCTACGACAGCAGTACGGTGGGCGTCATGACAGGGATTTCAGAATGACAGGGGTCGAAGACACCTACACCGGTCACGTCGAGTCCCGGACGGCCGCACGGCGCTCGCTGCCGGGAGTCAGCATCATCAAGGCCTCGGTGGGGCCGATGGACAACAACGCCTACCTGGTCACCTGCGCGACAACCGGCGAGTCTTTGCTGATCGACGCCGCCAACGACCCAGACCTGCTGGTGCGAATGGTCGAAGAACACGCCCCCAAACTGGCAATGATCCTCACCACCCATCAACACATGGATCACTGGCAGGCGCTGGCGGCGGTGGCCGGTGCGACCGGCGCCCCGACCGCCGCCCACGAACTGGACGCCGAACCGCTGCCCGTCACCCCCGACCGGCTGCTAACCGGAGGCGAGGTGATCGAGATCGGTGAGCTGACCTTCGACGTCATCCACCTGCGCGGTCACACCCCCGGATCAGTGGCGCTGGCGCTGCGGCCCGCCGGCGGGCGAACGGCGGTGCAGCTGTTCACCGGCGACTGCCTGTTCCCCGGCGGCCCTGGGCGGACAACAACACCGGAGGAGTTCCAGTCCCTCATGGACGACCTGGAAAGCCGGGTTTTCGGGGTCTACGGCGACGACACCGTCGTCTATCCCGGCCACGGTGACGACACCACCATCGGCGAGGAGAGACCCCGGCTGGCGGAGTGGCGCGAGCGCGGGTGGTGAGAGGCGTGTCAGCCGGACACCGCATCCACGCCCTTCAGCCAGCGGTCCACGCCCCAAATCGGGTGCCCATGAGTCGAGATGATCAACGTCGGTTCGAGGTCAGCAAGGCGCCGACGTGAATCGATGGCCGCCGCGTGATCGTAGTCGAGCATGCCTGGAAGTCTCAGCCAGCGGGGATGGTCGGGGTCCTTCGACAGGTTGATGGGTCCATCGCCCACGATCAGGGTCTTGTCTGATTCCCGCCAGAACGCAATTAGCCCGGGACTGTGACCGGCCTGCAGGACAACCTTGAAGCCGCCGACGAAGTCGCCCTCTTGTAGCCGTCGATTTACCGGGCGACGTGCGTGCCCGAGCGGGGCGATCAAAATCCGAGCAGCGGCACCCGAGTGCGAAGCAATGTCCCCGTGCTCAAACGCGTCAGCCTCAACTGCGCTCATTGCCAATGGCGCATCCGTGTGTTGACACAACCAGGCTGTCGAGCCGACGTGATCGCCGTGCGCGTGCGTCACGACGTGTTCAGCAACGCCACGACCGTCCAGGAACCGGGCCAGACGCCGCCGCGACCACGGAAATCCAGCATCGACGACGACATCGCCGTCCGCCCCGTCGATCACGACGGTGTTGAACAGCCAGCCGGGAAACAGCGGGCCCGTATGAATACCGTCGGTTATTGTCCGGAGTCGGGTGGACATCTGATTACCCAATCACAAACCGCCCCGGGCATGACGCGGTGCGGAAGAACACCCGCCGATGAGTGGCGATCCCGTGTCGACGGATGGGATCGGAAAGACTTGGGAGCCCGGGACATTCGAGCGACTACTCGGCGACGTGACCAGCCGGCTGTTCGAGGTCGACGGCGATGACACCACGCTGGGCGAAGAGCGCCCGCAGCTGGCGCAGTGGCGGGAGCGAGGCTGGTAGCCGAACATTGGTCTAGCATCTGCGTATGAACGCAGATAGTGGGTCATGTGGCCGTCGACTGCCCGCCGACCAGGTTGACCTGGTGGTCGAGGTTTTCCGCATGCTGGCCGATGCCACCCGCGTCCAGATTCTCTGGGCACTGGTCCGCCGGGAGATGTCGGTCGGCGACCTGGCCGAACACGTCGGGAAGCCCGCCCCCAGCGTGTCCCAGCATCTGGCCAAGCTCCGGATGGCCCGACTGGTCCAGACCCGCCGGCACGGCACCAGCATCTTCTACAGTCTGGCCAATGACCACGTCAGGCAACTGGTCACCGATGCGGTCTTCAACGCCGAACATGCCGGACCCGGCGTGCCCGGTCACCACCGCGACAGTGCCGACCTGAAACTGCTGCATACCGAAGCGACTCCCGCCGCACCGTCGCGACGAAGCGGAGGGCGCTCGTGACGCACGAGGTGCCTGGGGCGGCGCCGAGCCGCGAACCCCATCACGGCCATGGCCACCCCCACGACCACGGCCACGGATTCGCGGGGGCACTGCGTGAGTTGTTCGTTCCGCACGGTCATGACCCCGCAGACAGCATCGACGGCCCGTTGGAGTCCAATGCGGCCGGCGTCCGCGCGGTCAAGATCAGCCTGGTCGCGCTGGCTGCGACGGCGGCCGCCCAGTTGGTGGTCGTTTACTTCTCGGGCTCGGTGGCCCTGTTCGCCGACACCGTCCACAACTTCGCTGATGCGCTGACCGCAATTCCGCTATGGATCGCTTTCGCTCTGGGCGCGCGACCCGCCACCCGCCGCTATACCTACGGGTTCGGACGCGCCGAAGACCTGGCGGGTCTCTTCGTCATCGCGATGATCGCCGTGTCCGCCGTCATCGCCGGCGTGGAGTCGGTTCGCCGCCTCGGCAACCCGGTCCCAATCCACCAGGTGGGCTGGGTCGCGGCCGCAGGACTGATCGGATTCATCGGCAACGAGTTCGTCGCCGTCTACCGCGTCAGGGTAGGCCGCAGGATCGGTTCCGCCGCGCTGGTCGCCGACGGCCTGCACGCGCGCACGGACGGGTTCACATCCCTGGCGGTGCTGCTGGGCGCGGGAGGGGTCGCACTCGGGTTTCCGCTGGCGGACCCCATCATCGGCCTGATCATCACCGCGGCCATCCTGGCCGTTCTGCGCACCGCCGCGCGCGACGTGTTCCGCCGCCTGCTGGACGGGGTGGACCCGAACTTCTTGGACAAGGCCGAAGACGCCCTTATCGCGGAGCCGGGAGTCATCGCCGTCCGCTCCGTCAGAATGCGCTGGATCGGCCATCGGCTGCATGCTGAGGCAGAACTCGATATCGAACCTGACACCAGTCTTGCCGAAGCCCACCGAATAGCCCACGAGGCCGAACACACTCTCACCCACGCGGTTCCCAAACTGTCGAGCGCGCTGGTGCACGCCTACCCCGCCAAGGCCCCACACGCCTGAGGCGCTGATTCAATCCCCCTGATGCGCGGCCTGGAAGTCCTCCACCTGCTGCGCGACCTCGCCGACGTCCTCGAAACGGGCGACGTGGAACAGCGCGTCGCCCTGGTGCACGATCGGCAGCTGAGTCAGCCCGATAACCAGCCCGGAGTGATCCGCGGTCACCACGACCTCGGTATCGCCGAAGGGGTCGGCGATCTTGCCGATCGGCTCGCCGCGCTCGACACGGGCTCCGAGCGGCTTGGAGCTGCGGAACATTCCACTCTCGGGCGCCCGGACCCATGCGCTGGAGCGCGCCACGAACGGCTCGGGGTGGGCGCGGCGGTGGCGCCGCGGCGGTGGGAGCATCCCCAGCGCGCGCATCACGTTGACGATGCCCCGCACCCCGGGTCGGATCGCGGGCTCGGAGAAGCGCAGCGGCTCACCGGCCTCGTAGAGCAGTGTCGGGATTCCCAACTCCGCGGCGGCACCCCGCAGCGAACCGTCCCGGATCGCCGCGTTGATCAGCACCGGCACCCCGAAACTGCGCGCCAGCGCGAGGGTCTCGGGGTCATCGAGATTGCCTCGGATCTGCGGGAGGTTGTCGCGATGATTGGCCGCGGTGTGCAGGTCGATGCCGTGGGTGCACTTGGTGACGATCTCCGTCATGAACCGGTCGGCAACCTTGGCGGTCAGCGAACCGCGCTCCGAACCGGGGAACGACCGGTTCAGGTCGCGCCGGTCGGGAAGGTACCGCGACTGGTGGAGCAGGCCGTAGACGTTCACGATCGGAATCGCGATCAACGTTCCTCGCAGACGCGCGAGCGCCGGCCGTCGCAGCAGCCGCCGGATGATTTCGACTCCGTTGAGTTCGTCGCCGTGCACCGCGGCGCACACGAACAGCCGCGGTCCGTCGCGCCGGCCGCGCACCACCTGTACCGGCATGGTCAAGGGTGTGTGGGTGTACAACTGCGGAACCGGCAGCGCGATGGTGGCACGGCCGCCCGGCGGTATCGACTCGCCGCCGATCTGCAGGTCAGTGTTCAACCGTTCAGTGCTCACCCTTTGCCCCGGGTCTTGGTCTTGCCATGCCGAGCATTGTTCTCGATGAATTTGACGATGAGCCCGGCGACGTCACGGCCGGTCGCGTCCTCGATGCCTTCCAGACCGGGCGAGGAGTTGACCTCCAACACCACCGGCCCGTGGTTGGAGCGCAGGATGTCGACGCCGGAGACGTTCAGACCCATGCGTTGTGCGGCACGAACCGCGGTCGAGCGTTCCTCCGGCGTGAGCCGGATCAGCGAGGCGGAGCCGCCGCGGTGCAGGTTCGAGCGGAACTCGCCGGCGGCGGCCTGGCGCTTCATCGCCGCGACCACCTTGTTGCCGATGACGAAACAACGCACATCGGCGCCGCCCGCCTCCTTGATGTACTCCTGGACAAGGAAATTCGCCTTCAGCCCCCGGAACGCCTCGATGATGGCCTCGGCCGCCGAACGGGTCTCGCACAACACGACGCCCTTGCCCTGCGTGCTCTCGAGCAGTTTGACCACCAGCGGGGCGCCGCCGACGATCTCGATCAGGTCGGCGGTGGAGTCGGTGGAGTTGGCGAACGCCGTGACCGGCAGGCCGATTCCGGCCCGGGCGAGAATCTGCAGCGATCGCAGCTTGTCACGCGATCGGGTGATAGCCACCGACTCATTGAGGCAGTAGGTCCCCATCATCTCGAACTGCCGCACCACGGCCGAGCCGTAGAAGGTCACCGACGCACCGATCCGGGGAATGACAGCGTCGAAATAGCCGAGCTCCTCACCCCGGTAGTGGACCGCCGGATTGTGCGAGGCGATGTCCATATAGCACTTGAGGTGATCGAGGACGACGACATCGTGGCCGCGCTGCTCGGCGGCTTCGGCCAGGCGTCGGGTGGAGTACAGCTTCGCGTTGCGGGACAGAATCGCGATCCTCATCGGACCGACCCCTTCCCGCGGACGGTGCCCAGACGCGGACGGCCCGCCAGATAGGAGCTGGCCGGGTCGACGTGGAAACGACCGCGCAGCGCCGTTCGTCCGAGCAGCATCCTGAAGCGCATCGTCTCGCGGTCGGTGAGGGTGACCTCCGCCCGGAAGCGCTCGCCGCAGACCTCCACCGTGGTCTCGATGACGAAGCGCCGCTCACGGTGCCCACCCGAATCGGCGACCATGCGTTCGTCGAGGACGTCGGCAAGGCAGATCCGCTCGACGCTCGCGTCGTTCTGCAGCGGACGCATGCCGAATCGCACCCGGCGCTTCCCGTGCTCGATCACCGGCTCGACGAAGAACGCGTGCAACGCAGAAGTACGGGCTCCGGTGTCCACCTTGCACTTGATGTGATCTATCCCGAGGTCGGGAAGCGAGACCCACTCCCGCCACCCCAGCAGCTTGCAGTCGGACGTCACGTCGCCGGCCTTCTTCCGCTCCCTTGCCCCCGTCGACCGGTCCATGCTGTCTGTTTCCTTGCCTGACGCAGCTACACAATCCGCCGCGCTGTGTCGGCGCGGTGATTGTAGAGGCTGTAGCGCCACTACCCGACCTCCGCCCGGTGGTCCTCGCGCCGATCGGGCACGCGGCCGGAAACACCGGTCATCAACCCGTATACCCAGGCTCCTGATTGGGCCTAGCCTGGAGGCGAAACCCACGCACTGTCAGGAGAATCCGATGAGCTTTGACCCGAAGAATGCCGTCAACGCAGCCAAGGACATCGCGTCCCACGCCGTCGAGAAGGCCGCCGACATCGTCGAGGATGCCGGGCAGGTGCTCAAGGGCGACATCGCCGGCGGCGTCGGCGCCATCGTCCAGGACTCCGTCGAGATCGCCAGCCACGCGGTGGATAAGGCGAAGGAAGCCATCACCGGTAAGGACGAGGCGGCCGAGTAACACCCGATCCACACCAACGGCACGGTCGGCGTGGCTTGCCACGTCGGCCGTGCCGGGACCTCCGCGCGGGAAACCGGGCATGAACGACGCGAGAAGGATCGGCGTTCGACGATGACGACTGAGCCCACCCTGCAGGCCCCCCACGAACCTCGGCGGCAACTGCCGCAGGGGCGGTATCCGGCCACGCCTTTCGGGATCTGGGCACTCGCCGTCCTGGTGGTGCTGACCGGAGCCATTCTGGGAGTGGGGATCCCGCTGGCATTGTCCGGGCCCGAAACGGATCCTGGCGACAGTGAATTCTGGGTCGGCCCGGAGGACGGTCAGCTGTGAGCGCCCCGCCCACGCCGCCATTGTTCACCATTCCCCCGCCCGCTTCAGCCCACCAGGATCCCTCGGTGTGGCCGTTGCGGGTGGTCTACCTTGCCGGTGTCCTCAGCGGCGCGGCGATCCTCCTTGTTGCTTTCGGTCCCTCGGCCGCCGAGGTGCCGACCCTGACCGGCTCGGCCGTCATCGGGTTCGGGTTGTTCGGTGCGGTCTGCGGCTGGCTGTTGAGCCGGATCAGCGACTTCGGCACGGTCGCTCCGAGCGCCCGATGGCTCGCGCTGTGCTGGGGTGCGTTCGCGGCGATCGGGTACCCGCTTCTCGCCAACCGCGCGATTCGCGACCACTTCGCGGCACGGGGCGACGGCGAGTCCTGGTCGCTGCTGACGCCGTTCACCGAGGAACCGGCGAAACTGCTGGGTATCTTCGTCGTTCTCCTGCTGGCTGCCACCCGGCCGCGCAGCGCCCTCGACGGGCTGGTCGTCGGGTCCTTCGTCGGCCTGGGCTTCGAGGTCGTGGAGAACATCGCACGCTCGATCAACAACGCGATCACGTCCTACCCTCCCGGCCAGCGCGACAACCTCGGATCGCTGACGGTCGATCTCCTCCACGAGGTGGTTCGAGGAAGTTGGAGCGGGCACATCGTCATCACCGGCATCGCCGGTTTCGGTGTCGGATACGCGATGACGGCCGGGGATCGCTCCGGGGTCCGTCGCTGGGCGGTCGCCGTGTCACTGGTGGCCCTGGCCGTTGCCGGTCACCTGCTGTGGAACTCCCACCGGTTCGGGGCGTTCTACGTGCTCGGGCAGGTGGGCCTCTTCGTCTTCTTCCTCTGGCTGATCAGGGTGGGCCGCCGTCGAGAGGCCGAGATCTATCTGCCGTATCTGGGCTACGTCACGCCCTCGGTGATCGAGGCCGGAATCCGGCGGTCCCGGACCCGGCGTCGCGTGACCTCGGAATTGGCGGCGGCGATCGGTACCGGCGACGCCCAACGTGCGCACCGCTGCATCCAGCGGCTTGTCCGGGACGGGTCCGGTCAGATCCAGCCGCGCCGGGTAAAACCGATGTAGAGCGCCACCGAGGCGATGGCCGACAGCAGCGCGCTGGCCCACACTCCCCAGTTGTTGCCGTATCCGGGATAGGGGATGTTCTGGCCGTACCAGCCGGTGACCAGGGTCGGCACGGCGATGATGGCCGCCCAGCCGGTCAGCTTCTTCATGATGGTGTTGAGTCGGGCGTCCTGCAGTGAAAGGTTGGT
Source organism: Mycolicibacterium sp. (assembly GCA_020637165.1). Taxonomy (GTDB): domain Bacteria; phylum Actinomycetota; class Actinomycetes; order Mycobacteriales; family Mycobacteriaceae; genus Mycobacterium. The sequence goes on from JACJWN010000003.1 coordinate 299,167, forward strand.
CTCGAACACCGTGGTTACCATGTCCCGCAAGGACTCCGTCCACTCGCCCGCCCGGATTGCGTGGTCGTAAAGATCTGAATACCACCCGTCGAGCTCACTGCCCTGCGAACCCGGGGAAACCCGCCGCATGACGGTATTGACCACCTCCCGCATCGGCAGGACGATGCGCCGCAGTTCGACGAGTTCCTTTCGCAGCCGGTAGGTGTCCCGCTGCAGTTGCCGGGTCTGGGAGCGGTCGTCGAACAGTGCATCCTCCAGCGCCTCGATCCCGTCGTCGAGTTGCTGGATGGTGTCGAACTGCTCGTCGATCACCACGTCGAGGATCCCGTGAAGTAGCGCCGGGCTGCCATGGCGCAACAGGTCGCTGTTGTCATCCCAGCGGCGGACCACCTCGTCGATGTCGAAAATCGGTCGGGACGGGTCACTCTCGTGCCGCACCGTCACCACACCGGCGGGCAGCAGGAAAATCGACACGCGGCCGGTCAGCAGCCGCGAGTCGATAGAGCCGGACACCTGCGGCCCGATCGATGTGGCGTAGACGGTCAGAAAAGTGTGGGTCGCGTACCGGGTGGCCTTGGTGCGCGCACCGTGCTCGACGATGTCCTGCACCGCGGGCGCATCGAAGCCGAGTTCATCGGCCAGTTCAGTCAGCAGGCCGTGCCCTGGATTGCAGAGATCGACCCAGATCAGAGCGTGCGGTTCTCGAAGATGATCCGAGACGTCCTCAAGAGGAAAATTCTCGCGCGCCAACGTGCCGTCGACCCACAGTCGGGTACGCACGGCCGCCGCGTCCGGGCGTCGATCGGTGACGGTCACGGATCGGTGATGGTCACGAACGCGCGACCGTCGCCGGGCTAACCGGTGGTGTGGACGATCAGCACGTCGGTCTTGGACTTGCGCGCCACGTTGGCGGGCACCGACCCCAGCAGACGGCCGGCGATCGTGCTGAGCCCCAGATTGCCCACCACAAGCAGGTCGGCACTCACCTCGTTGGCCAGGTCGACCAGGACGTCGACCGGAGCGCCCTCGATCGCCCGCTCCTCGACATTGGTGGCACCGGCGGCCTTGGCCCGCTCGCCCGCCTCGCGAAGGATCTCATAAATCGGCGCGTTGCCCGTCACCTTGTAGCCCTCGTCCTTGAGCACATCGGCGGCGCGAGCGTCCTCGGTAGTGGGCAGGAAGGCGGTCGCCACGATGACCTTCGCCTCGGGAGCGGACGCCAGTTGCCCGGCCCGATCGACCGCGCGGAACGAGGAGTCCGAGCCGTCCGTACCGACGACCACCGTCATGTAACCGCCCATTCGTGCCCTCCAGTGGTGAGTTTCGAAGCCACCCGGAACAGTAGTGCCTCCATGCGGTGACGGGACACGATTCAGTCCACGCGGCGCCCGCGGCGGAGCCCGGAATCGCTCCGATGAGGGGAAACACCGCGCCGTGACGTTCGCTACAGCCGCCGCCGGGCGGCGGCCGCGTACCGGCGATACGGTTTGCCCCGGGGCGGGCACCGCCGTAGAACCGGAAAGGACATCGAGCAGCCGAAGTGAGCATCTCGCTACAGCAGCGTCCGTTGGTCCTGCCTGTGCACCGGACCGCCGCCAGGCGATGGTCCCTCGATCCCGTCGTGGTGGCGGTGATCGCGGTCGGCATCAGCGTGGCGGGCGCGGCGCGGCCCTCGCTGTGGTTCGACGAGGCCGCGACGATCTCTGCCTCGACGCGTTCGGCAGCGCAGTTGTGGCGGATGGTGGGCAATATCGATGCTGTCCACGGACTGTATTACCTGCTCATGCGCGGTTGGTATGCGGTGTTTCCGGCTACCGAGTTCGCCTCCCGGCTCTCCAGCGCGCTGGCCGTGGGCCTTGCCGCGGCCGGTGTGGTGGTACTCGGCAGGCAGATCTCCACCCGATCCGTGGCCGTTACCGCAGGCCTGGTCTTCGCCGTTCTGCCCCGGGTGACCTGGGCCGGCATGGAGACCCGCTCCTACGCGCTATCCATGGCGGCCGCGGTCTGGTTGACGGTGTTCTGCGTACTGACCGAGCGCCGCGGCCGGCCGTGGTGGTGGCTGACCTACGCCCTGCTGCTGGCGGCGGCGACGCTGCTCAATGTATTTCTCCTGCTGATCGTCCCCGCGCACGGGGTGGCCGTCGCAATGACGGGCAGTACGCCGCGGCGTGTCCGCCTCTGGGCCGTGGCAGCGGCCGGAGCCACCGCAGCGGTGACGCCGTTCCTCATGTTCGCCCAGTCCCAGCTATTCCAGGTCCGCTGGATCGCCCCACTGGGCAGCCACACCATCGGCGAGGTGCTCGAGCAGCAGTACTTCGACCATTCGCTGCCGACCGCACTGGCCGCCGGAGCGATCCTGGCGGCGGCCCTGGTGTGCGATACCTGGCCCGCGACCGGACGTCCGGGCCGACTGTTGCCCGTCCTCGCGCTGACCTGGATCGTGGTTCCCACCGCTACGCTGCTGGCTTATTCAGAACTGAGAAACCCCATCTACTACCCGCGGTACCTGTCCTTCACCGCTCCGGCCTTCGCCTTGTTAGTTGGGCTCTGCGTCGTCGCACTGGGTCGCTCGCGGATCGGGGTCGCGATGGTCCTGGCATGTTTCACGGTGGCGGCGGCGCCCAACTGGCTGGCCCAGCGTGGTCCGTACGCAAAGGAGAACATGGACTACAGCGCGGTGGCCGACCTCATCGAGCGCAACGCCGCGCCGGGTGACTGCCTTGTGCTTGACAATTCCGTGGCCTGGAAACCCGGGCCGATCCGCCCATTGACGGCCGCCCGGCCGAACGTCTATCGGAAGCTGCGCGACCACGGCCGTGGCCGGACCGCTCTGCAGCGGGAGCGCTTGTGGGACGGCCATGTCGCGGTGTGGGCGTGGGCCGACAAGATGCCCGGCTGCCCGGCGTTGTGGACCGTCACCGAACGCGACCCCCGCATGCCCGAGCACCAACGCGGCCCGGCATTGCCACCTGGTCCGAGACTCGGACGGGCCATGGCCTACCAGGTGCCCAGCCGGTTCGGATTTCATGTGGTGGAGCGCTGGCAGTTCAGTTTCGCGCAGGTCACCAAGTCCGTACGCTGATTTCGCGTCCCAGTCGACTCCCAATAGGTCCGACTCTCAGTAGGCGAAGCCGAACCTCGGGGCGGTGGGAACCTCGAGGTTGTTCTCCCGGACGATGACGGGGTCACCGACGTTGACGGTGTCGAAGTACCACTCCGCGTCCTCGAGGCTCAGGCCGACGCAACCGTGGCTGACATTGGCGTGCCCGAGTGAATTCACCGCCCACGGCGCCGAGTGCACGAACAGGCCGCGGCGGGTGAACCGGACGGCGTAGTCCACCTTGAGGTGGTAGCCGTCCGGACTGTTGACCGGGATACCGACCGTGCTCGAATCCATGACCACTCCGCGTTCCTTGGCCAGGACGGTGTAAATGCCGACCGGGGTCGGGTATTGGGGTCGGCCCATGGAGGCCGGGAAGACCCCCGGTTGTCCCCAGCGGGGTCGGTGGTGCGGCGCCGGCAATGCCGACGACGGCCCGGACTCGACACCGTCGATGGTCACGGTGAAGGTGTGGTCGGCGATGCTGGCGACGCCGACGACCTTCGGTCCCGTGGTCAGCGTCATCCGCCGACCGCCGACGGACAGCGAGACGGTGCTGTGCGCCGGCCAGAAATCGTCGGGTACCCATTGCACGACGTCATTGCCGAGCCATTGGAATGTGCCGGTCATCGTCGGTTTGGACGCGATGTTGAGGGTACGTTCGGCCGCCCGCCGGTCATCGATCGGAGCGCTGAAGGTCACCACGACCGGGTGCGCCACGCCCACGACCGTGCCCGCCTTCGGTAGGACGGATGCGATGCCGAACCGGTGGGCCTGGCTCGCGGCCGCCATGCTCTCGCCGGCCGGCCCGGCGACGAGGCTCGCGAGGATCGCGACCACGCAAAGAACGCTCCGTACAACCGCCCGCATCGCTGTTACTCCCGCCCAGGAACGAGGTCCGGCCTCAGCCGGCGGCCGGACCGGGAATGATCGGCTGACCGGGCACGGGATCACCGGGCGCTGGCGGACCAGTTGGTGCGCCCTTGCCTCCCAGCCCGGCCATATCCAGGATCGGGGCACCCACCACCGGCGCGGCGGCGACCGGAATCGGCGCGCCCGCCGCGGCGGCGATGGGAACGGGAGCGGCACCCGCGATCGGCGCCACCCCCACCGGCACCGGCGCACCGATGGGCACGGGCGCGCCAATAGGCACCGGCGCACCGACCGGAACGGGCGCACCGATCGGAACGGGTGCGCCGACCGGAATGGATGCGATGGACGCCGCCGCGCCTATCGGTAGCGCGGCCCCCGCTGGAACCGGGCCTGGCAGCGCCATCGGAACCCCGGCCATGTCCGCGACGGGTGCGCCGAGGCAAGCCTCGTCCGTGCCCGGAGTGGCGCCGGCCGCGCCCGCCGCCGGACCCGCGCCCGCCGCTGCGGCCGCACCCGCGGCCCCCGCCGCGCCAGGCGCCGCCGCCGCGGCCCCCGCCGCGGCAGTCCCGGCCGCGTCCTCGATGCACTCATATCCGCCGGTCTTCAGCGGACCGGCGGCCGAATCCGGGGCCAGAGCCAAGGCAGCTCCCCACAACCCAACGCCGACAACGACTTTGAGTCCCAACCGAGTGGTGGTCATTGACATCGCTCTTTCCATCCGTAGTGAGGTCTGAGGCGAAACTACAGACCTGTAAGACGCGGAACGCGAGGCGAATCGCAGGGTGACCGAACCGTGCCCAACCGGAAGCGTCACGGTTATCCCGCTGCGGCGGGAATCACCGTCAACCGGGCGGGCCAGCGAATGGACTGTTACTTCAGACCGGCGGCGTCCATCCCCCGGAGTTCCTTCTTGAGGTCGGCGATCTCATCGCGCAGCCGCGCGGCGAGTTCGAACTGCAGATCCCGGGCCGCGGTCATCATCTGCGCGGTGAGGTCCTTGATCAGGTCAGCCAGTTCGGCCCTCGGCATCGAGGTGACGTCGCGGCCCTCGATGATGCCCGAACCGCCGGCTTCGCCCTGGGCGCGGCGGCCGCGGGAGGAGTTCCGGCCCGACCCGCCGACCTCGACCGATTCGGTGTCTTCGGCCTCCCGGTAGACCTGGTCGAGAATGTCGGCGATCTTCTTGCGCAACGGCTGCGGGTCGATGCCGCGCTCGGTGTTGTAGGCGATCTGCTTGGCCCGGCGCCGCTCGGTCTCCTCGATCGCCTCGCGCATCGAATCGGTGACGTTGTCGGCATACATGTGCACCTCCCCGGAGACATTGCGGGCGGCGCGGCCGATGGTCTGGATGAGACTGCGGGTGGACCGCAGGAAGCCCTCCTTGTCGGCGTCCAGGATGGACACCAGCGAGACCTCCGGCAGGTCGAGGCCCTCCCGCAGCAGGTTGATACCGATCAGGACGTCGTACTCCCCCAGCCGCAGTTGCCGCAGCAGTTCCACCCGGCGCAACGTGTCAACTTCGGAGTGCAGGTAACGCACCCGAATGCCCATCTCGAGCAGGTAGTCGGTCAGGTCCTCGGCCATCTTCTTGGTCAGCGTGGTGACCAGCACCCGCTCGTCGCGTTCGGCGCGCGCTCGGATCTCGCCGATGAGGTCGTCGATCTGGCCCTTGGTCGGCTTCACCACGACCTTGGGGTCGACCAGACCGGTGGGGCGAATCACCTGTTCGACGAACTCGCCGCCGGTCTGGGCCAGTTCGTAGGGGCCCGGAGTCGCCGACAGGTACACGGTCTGACCCACCCGGTCGCTGAACTCCTCCCATGTCAGCGGACGGTTGTCGACGGCCGACGGCAACCGGAATCCGTACTCCACCAGGTTGCGCTTGCGGGACATGTCGCCCTCGTACATGCCGCCGATCTGCGGAACGGTCACGTGCGACTCGTCGATGACGAGCAGGAAGTCCTCCGGGAAGTAGTCCAGCAGCGTCGCCGGGGCGGAACCCGCGGGGCGGCCGTCGATATGCCGGGAATAGTTCTCGATACCGGAGCAGAACCCGACCTGACGCATCATCTCGATGTCGTAGTTGGTGCGCATCCGCAGCCGCTGGGCCTCCAGCAGCTTGCCCCGACTCTCCAGATCCGCCAGCCGCTCGGCGAGTTCGGATTCGATGGTGGAGATCGCCTGCGCCATCCGCTCCGGGCCGGCGACGTAGTGGGTAGCCGGGAAGATCCGCAACGAGTCCACCTTACGGACGACGTCGCCGGTGAGCGGGTGCAGGTAGTACAGCGCCTCGATCTCGTCGCCGAAGAACTCGATGCGTACCGCCAGTTCCTCGTAGGAGGGGATGATCTCAACGGTGTCGCCGCGGACCCGGAACGTCCCGCGGGTGAAGGACATGTCGTTGCGGTCGTACTGAACGTCCACGAGGAGTCGCAGCAGCCCGTCTCTGGGCACCTCGCTGCCCACCTGCAACTCCACCGACCGGTCCAGGTAGGACTGCGGTGTGCCGAGTCCGTAGATGCACGACACCGAGGCGACCACGACAACATCACGACGGGACAGCAGATTGGAGGTCGCCGAGTGCCGCAATCGCTCGACGTCGTCGTTGATCGAGCTGTCCTTCTCGATATAGGTGTCCGTCTGCGCGATGTAAGCCTCGGGTTGGTAGTAGTCGTAGTAGGACACGAAGTACTCGACGGCGTTGTTCGGCAGCATCTCCCGGAGTTCGTTGGCCAGCTGGGCCGCGAGTGTCTTGTTGGGTGCCATCACCAGGGTGGGCCGCTGCAGCCGTTCGACCAGCCATGCCGTGGTGGCTGACTTCCCGGTGCCGGTGGCCCCGAGCAGCACCACGTCCCGCTCCCCGGCCCGGATCCGCCGTTCGAGTTCCTCGATCGCGGCAGGCTGGTCGCCGGCCGGCTGATAGGGGCTGACCACCTCGAAGCGAGGACCGGTGCGCACCACGTCCTCGACCGCGCGGTATTCGGAGTGGGCGGTCGGGATCGGTTCGATTGCGGGGCGTTCGGTGGCGGTGCGTTCGGTGGCAAAGGCCATGAATACAGGTTAGGCGGGGGCTCCGACACCTGCCGCCAGGTGTCCTGTGGCCGTCCCCCAGGTGTCCGGCAGGTGAACGTCAGTTGTCCTGCATCTTGCCAATCTCACCGCATTACGCCGTGCGGATTCATAGGCTCGGCCGGTGGCGAATCACTGGACGGAGGAATTCCGCCTCTTTCCGACACTGCGGGGCTATCGCCGCCGGTGGCTCGGCCGCGACCTGCTGGCGGGGCTGACGTTCGGTGCGGTGACCATGCCGGGACAGCTCGCCACCGCCCACCTGGCCGGTATGCCTCCGATCACCGGGCTGTACGGCTTCGTCGTGGCCACCCTGGTCGCCGCGGCGATCTCGACGAACCGGCATCTGGCCATGGGCGTGGACAGCACGGTGGCCCCGATTCTGGCCGTCGGCCTGACGACCATCGGCGCGGTGGCAGAGACCAGCCGCTATATCGGCCTGGCACTCGTCACCGCGTTCCTGGTCGGCGTCTTCACCCTCGTCATCGGGGTGGGCCGGCTCGGATGGGTCGGCGATTTCCTGTCCCGCCCGGTCATGATCGGCTTCTTCGGTGGGATAGCTGTGATCATCATCGTCCACCAGCTGCCGGGCATCCTTGGGGTCGAGGAGGGCCACGGCAGGACGCTGGACCGGATCATCCAGCTCTTCGGCCAGGTCAGGGAGGCCCATGTCCCGACCCTGATCCTCGGACTGACCTCGCTCGCCCTGTTGCTGGCGATCGCCCGGATCAGCCGCCGGATCCCCGGCGCCCTGATCGTACTGATCCTGGCGACCCTGGCCATGCCGGTGTTCCACCTGCGCGACAGCGGTGTCGATGAGCTCGGCCCCCTCGAGCGGGGATTGCCGTCGATCGAGCTTCCGCCATTCTCGCTGGACTCGATCGAGGCGGTTCTGACCACCGCGCTGGTCATCGCGATCTTCTGCCTGGCGCAGACCGCGGCCACCACTCGCTCGGCCGCGAACCTCGGCGGTTTCGAGACCGACATCAACGCCGATTTTCGCGCCCTCGGGGTGGCCAACGTGATGTCCAGCCTGGTGGGGTCGTTCACCATCAACGCCAGCCCACCGTCCACCACGATCATCGCCGAGTCCCGCGGCCGCAGTCAGCTCGCCTCGCTGATCGCCTCGGCGATCGCCGTCGTGGTGCTGTTCTTCAGCCAGCTCATCGAACACCTGCCCATGGCGACGCTGTCGGCGGTGCTGATCTACATCGCGATCAAGATCTTTCGGGTCGACCAGATGAGGGCCACCGCGCAGTACTCCTGGCGAGCCTTCGCGCTAATGCTGATCGCCCTGTTAGGCACGGTGGTGCTCGGCATCGTCTACGGCGTGCTGTTCGCGGTGGTGGTCTCCTTCGTCTACCAGGCCTCCCGCTCGGCCCGGCCGGAACTTTTGCGGCTGGGACGCTCCGCGAAGGGGACGTGGCTGCCGCTGGACGATCGGCGGGCCGTCGCGGTGCCTGGAATCGCCGCGTTCGCCCTGAACGGTCCGCTGTGGTTCGGCAACGCCAACTGGTTCCGGATGCAGTTAATCGACGTTCTTCCGGCCGAGGACGAGGACGACGGCGACGGCGACGAGGAGAGCGAGGGCCGCCCCGAGCTGCTGGTTCTCGACGCGCGACGGATCGACGATGTCGACTTCACCGGTTTCGAGGCACTGTCCGATGTGGCCGAGATCGCCGCCCTGCGCGATATCCCGTTCCTCGTCGTCGTCCAGAAGGGCCGAGCCGAGCGTGCGTTCAAGGGCGGCGGGTTCTCGGAGTTGCTCGGCAGGTCGCGTTTCTTCGACACGATTCCGCTGGCGATCGCGGCCTACCCTAATCTCACGGCGAACACGCATCTGCAGACTCAGGAGGACGCCGGCCATCCATCCGCCCAAGCATGAGACCTTCGACCTCGTCGCACGCACCAACACCGACCCCAAGGGAGTCGTCCGGGCGGTGGACGAGTACCGCGTGCTGCCCTGGGGGCTCTATATGGCCCGCGCCACCCCCGGCCGGGTTCAGTTCCACTACCTGCAGTCCTGGCTGTTGCCGTCGCTGGGTCTGCGCGCCAGCATCTTCCACTTCAACACCGGCTACGAGCGCGACCAGGATTACTACCTCGACGTCGGGCACATCACCGTCGGGGCCGACCGCTGGCAGACCGAGGACCACTACGTCGACCTGGTGGTGCGCACCGGCCGCGGCACCGAACTGACCGACCTCGACGAGTTGCTTGAAGCGGCCCGGATGGGATTGCTCAGCGCCGAGACCACCGAGACCGCGCTGCGCCGCGCCTTCGTCGCCGTCGACGGACTAGCCGCCCACGGCCACGATCTGAACGGCTGGCTGGCGGCCAGCGGAATGGAGCTGATCTGGCAATAGGCGTACGCTCGGTTCCCGTGGGACGCTCGACACCAGTGGCGACTTTCGGGGCCGCCATGGCTCTCATGGCCGCTGTGACGGTGTCGACGGGCGTGGCTGTCGCCGACGACGAGGTGTGGCCCGCCGAGGACACCCCGACGAGCGACGAGGTCCAGCCGACCATTGAGGTCGCGCCCGACGACGGAACCCAGCCCGGCGACGGGGACCAGCACAATGTGACCTACCGTGCCCGGGTCGACGGTCTGGCCCGGGGCGCCCTGATCACCTACCGGATCAGCGACGCCCAGGTCAACAGCGCCGATCCAACGATGCTCCCCGGCCGCACCTTCGAGGCCACCGCTGTGCTGACCGACCCCTCAGAAGCCGGTATGCGGATCTCCATTCAGTGGCCCTACTCGGCCAATCTGCACTGCGAGATCCTGGTCGACGACCAACTGTTCGCCCAAGCCGACCAGTTCATCGGCCCCAAGCTGACGCCGGCCCGGGACGATCCGGACTACGGCGCTATGCACTGTGGCGCCCCGCTGAGCAATGCCCCGGGGCTACCGGCCGACGAGTTGCCATTACCGCCCCCGGTTTCCGGCGACGGGACAGCGGATCCGTTGCAGGCTCCAGCGGCGACAGCCCCGGCCGAGTCCCCATCGACCGACCCGTTCGCCGCGATCAACTGACCTGATCCGGCGACCAGCCGACGCTCTCGGCCCAGGCCCACGCCCGGCCGTAGGCTTCCCGCAGCCAGGACTGGGGGTCGGCCCCGCCGCGTTTGAGCGTCAGGTAGTCCGCCCGCACCCCGGGGTTGGCGTTGAGCCAGTCAACGAAGAGCAGCGCGAATCTCTGATTGGGGCTGCCGTCCACCCTGATGTGAACGTGTGTCGGCCGACCCGGATCGGACGAACCATGAAAACGTTTGTGCCACTGCACATTTCCACCGTCGAGAGTGATGTCGGCGGTGATCTGGTCGAGCCTCGGGTAGCCGGCCCGCAGCAGGTCCGCGGCCAGATCGTCGGCGTCGCTCAGACCGGCGACAGTGATCTGCATGTCGATGATGTCCCGCGCGTCCAGTCCGAGCACGGCGGTCGATCCGACGTGATCGATGCGCAGTGCTCGATGCCCGCAGGTGGTCGCCAGCCGCGCCCGGATGCGTTCGGCCTGCTCGGGCCAGGACGGATCGGGCGGCACCGGACGCCGCGGATCGTCGGCCGTCCTACCGTTGGCCAGATTATGGGCGAAGGGCCGGATCCGCCGGGACCACAGCTCGCGCGCCGCCTCCACGATCTGGCCCTCGGTGCCGGAGTTGTCCAGCCAGACGTCGGCGACCCGGCGACGCTGATCCTCAGTGGCCTGGGCGGCGATGCGGGCCCGCGCGTCGGCTTCCGCCATGCCACGCCGGCCGGTAAGTCGGCGAAGGCGCACCTCGGCGCTGGCGTGCACCACCACCACGAGCGGGAACAGCGGCGCCATGCCGGACTCGACCAGCAGCGGGATGTCCTCGACTACTACCTCGTCCTCGGCCACCGCGGCGACGAGTTCGGCGCGGCGCCGCGCCACCAGCGGATGAACGATCGCGTTCAGCCTGGCTCGCTGGTGTTCGTCGACGAAGGCTTTGGCGGCCAGCGCCGGACGGTTCAGTGCACCGTCCGGCGCCAGGATGTCCCGGCCGAAGTGGTCGACCAGCGCAGCCAGCCCCTCAGTGCCCGGTTGGACGACCTCCCGGGAGATGACGTCGCCGTCGACGATCACCGCCCCGCAGTCGGCGAAAGTCGCCGACACGGTGGATTTACCCGCGCCGATCCCGCCGGTCAGGCCGATCCGCAGCACGGCTCAGCGCCTCGCCCGGAGCGGATCAGGCGTTGCCGGCGAGCTTCTCGCGCAACGCCGCAAGCTGGGCATCGCTGGCCAGCGACCCGCCGGCCGACTCGCCCGAGCTCGACGAGGTGGCACCCGAGGGACGCTCATCGGCAGCGGCCTCCGCGGCAGCGAACTTCTCCATCTGCGCGGTGTGCATCTTGTGCCGGCGCTCGGACTCGGCGTAGCGGGCCTCCCACTCGGTGCGCTGCTTGTCGAAGCCCTCGAGCCATTCGTTGGTCTCGGCGTCGAAGCCCTCCGGGAAGATGTAGTTGCCCTGCTCGTCGTAGCTGTCGGCCATGCCGTACTTCGACGGGTCGAACTCGTCGGTGTAGTCCTCGTTGGCCTGCTTGAGGCTCAGCGAGATGCGACGGCGCTCCAGGTCGATGTCGATGACCTTGACCATGGCGTCGTCGCCGACCGCGACCACCTGGTCGGGAACCTCGACGTGGCGCTCGGACAGCTCGGAGATGTGCACCAGGCCCTCGATGCCCTCCTCGACACGGACGAACGCGCCGAAGGGCACCAGCTTGGTGACCTTGCCCGGCACGATCTGGCCGATGGCGTGGGTGCGGGCGAAGTGCCGCCACGGGTCTTCCTGAGTGGCCTTGAGCGACAGCGAAACTCGCTCGCGGTCCATGTCCACGTCGAGCACCTCGACGGTGACCTCATCGCCGACCTGGACGACCTCCGACGGGTGGTCGATGTGCTTCCAGGACAATTCGGAGACGTGCACCAGGCCGTCGACCCCGCCGAGGTCGACGAACGCGCCGAAGTTCACGATCGAGGACACCACGCCCTTGCGGACGGCACCCTTGACCAGCTGGTTCAGGAACTCGCTGCGGACCTCCGACTGGGTCTGCTCGAGCCAGGCGCGCCGGGACAGGACCACGTTGTTGCGGTTCTTGTCCAGCTCGATGATCTTGGCCTCGATCTCCTTGCCGATGTAGGGCTGCAGATCCCGGACCCGGCGCATCTCGACCAGCGAGGCGGGCAGGAAGCCGCGCAACCCGATGTCGAGGATCAGGCCGCCCTTGACGACCTCGATAACGGTGCCCTTGACGGCCTCGTCCTTCTCTTTGAGCTCCTCGATCGTGCCCCAGGCGCGCTCGTACTGGGCGCGCTTCTTGGACAGGATCAGCCGGCCCTCCTTGTCCTCCTTGGTGAGGACCAGGGCTTCCACCTCGTCACCGACGGACACCACCTCGTTGGGGTCGACGTCGTGCTTGATGGAGAGCTCACGGGAGGGGATGACACCCTCGGTCTTGTAGCCGATGTCGAGCAGGACCTCATCCCGGTCCACCTTGACGATGGTGCCCTCGACGATGTCGCCATCGTTGAAGTATTTGATGGTCTTGTCGATGGCGGCGAGGAAGTCCTCGGACGAGCCGATGTCGTTGACGGCTACTTGCGGCGAGGTGACGGTGGGGCTTGGCATATTGTTGGGTTGCTCCGGACAGGGTTGGTCGAAGGGACGATTTTTCTCAGGTCCGTACCCGAAGAGGTGCACACGGGTACCGGCTGAGCGTACTCGACCGACCACAAGGCGACCAAACCCAGGTGTCCTCGCAGCTACTCTCCTGGGGTGTCCTACGCCACAGTCCCGCCCTTTCCGCGGCCGGTCCGCAAAGTCGGCGCCCCACTCGGGTCCATCATCGCCCTCAGCACCGTCGCGGCACTGATCCTGGGACTGCTGACCGCCGTCAACCCGGGAGGCACCGCGCTGGGGCTGGTGCTGTCCACCACCGCGATGGCGCTGGTTCTGCTGTGTTATCTGTGGCTGGACCGCTGGGAACCGGAACCGCCGCGGCTGTTGATTATGGCCTTTCTGTGGGGATCGTCGGTCGCGGTGCTGCTGTCGGTGGCCGTAGAGACCGTCATCGAGCGGACCGTCGGCGACGGCGGGGACCAACCCGCCTTCGCCACGGTGGCGATCGGTGCGCCGCTGGTCGAGGAGGCCGCCAAGGGGACCTTCCTGCTGCTGATGATGACCGGTCGGCGCCGCAATGAGCTCAACACCCTGACCGATTGTCTGGTCTATGCGGGCTTCACCGCCGTCGGATTCTCCTGGCTGGAGAACATCTTCTACATCGCCAGCGGCGAGACACTGGGCGGCTCGCTGGCCATCGCCGGCATGCGACTGCTGATGGGTCCTTTCGCCCACCCGCTGTTCACCTCCATGTTCGCCATCGGGGTGTACTTCGCGTTGCGCCGGCGCTCCCTCGCCGGGCGGCTGGCCTGCCTGCTGGCCGGGTATCTGGTCGCGGTGCTGGTGCATGGGCTGTGGAACGGCTCGGCGATGCTGGGCGCCGGCGCCTACCTGGGCGTGTACGTGCTGTGGATGATGCCGGTCTTCGCGCTGGCGATCGTGCTGGCGCTCACCAGCCGGAGCCGGGAACGGCACATCATCGCGGGGAAGCTGCCCGCCCTGGTGGCCCACGGTTTGGTGACCCCGGGCGAGGCGACCTGGCTGGGGTCATTGCAGGGCCGCAAGCTCGCGGTCGCCAGCGCCTCCCGGTACGGCGGGCGGGCGGCCGCCTCGGCGGTCAAGGCCTTCGTCCTACAGGTGGTCGCGCTGGCTTATACCCGGGACCGGATCGACCGCGGGTTCGGCGACGCCAGGGTGTTTGCCCTGCAGGAGGAGGAGGCCCGTGGGGTCGCCGCCGCCCGGGCGGCGGCCGGGCCGGCATTGCACGTTCTCAATGGTTACCGGTTCCCGGTGCGCTGAACGCCCGGGTCGCATCCGAACGATCAGTGCGCGGCGGCATCCCAGGTGAGCCCGAAGCCGACCGACACCTCCAGCGGCACGTCCAGCGGGTAGGCGCTCCCCATCTGGTCGCGGACCAGCCGTTCCACGGCGTCGTGCTCCCCCGTCGCTACCTCCAGAAGCAGTTCGTCATGCACCTGCAACAGCAGCCGGGAGGACAGTCCGGCCTTCGGCAGGGCCTCGGCCACTCCGGTCATCGCGACCTTGATGATGTCGGCAGCACTGCCCTGGATCGGGGCGTTGAGCGCGGCCCGCTCGGCGGCCTCGCGAACCTGGCGATTGCTGCTGTCCAGCTCCGGCAGGTAGCGCCGGCGCCCCAGGACCGTCGAGGTGTAACCGTCCTTACGCGCCTGATCGACCACCTCGAGCAGATAGTCCCTGACGCCGCCGAAGCGCGCGAAGTACTGGTCCATCTGCTCTTTGGCCTCTTCGGTGGAAATCTTCAGTTGCTGGGCCAGCCCGTAGGCGCTCAACCCGTAGGCCAGGCCGTAGGACATCGCCTTGACCCGGCGCCGTAGTTCCGGGGTGACCTCGTCGATCGGGACGCCGAAGGCCCGGGCACCCACGAACGAATGCAGATCCTCACCGGTGCGGAACGCCTCGATCAGCCCCTCGTCTTTGGAAAGGTGGGCCATGATCCGCATCTCGATCTGGCTGTAGTCGGCGGTCATCAATTCCGCGTAACCGTCACCGACGCAGAATCCGTCGCGGATGCGCCGTCCCGCATCGGTGCGGATCGGGATGTTCTGCAGATTGGGCTCGGTGGAGGACAGCCGGCCGGTGGCCGCGATCGTCTGGTTGAAGGTGGTGTGGATGCGCCCGTCGGCGGCGACGGACTTGAGCAACCCGTCGACGGTGACCTTCAGCCGGGTGGCGTCCCGGTGGGCCAGCAGATGCTCGAGGAACGGATGGCCGGTCTTCTCGAACAACGACTGCAGCGCATCGGCGTCGGTGGTGTAACCGGTCTTGGTGCGTTTGGTCTTGGGCATCCCGAGTTCGTCGAACAGCACCACCTGTAGTTGTTTGGGCGAGCCCAGGTTGATCTGCTTGCCGATCACCGCGTAGGCGGACTCGGCGGCAGCCCTGATCTGGTCGCCGAATTCGTGTTGCAGCGCCTCGAGCTTGCCCACGTCGACGGCGATACCGATGCTTTCCATCCCGGCCAGCACCGCCTGCACCGGAAGCTCCATCTCGCCGAGCAGCGACGAGGAGTCGATCCGCGCCAGCTCCTCGTCAAGTGCGTCGGCGAGGTCAGCGACGGCCCGGGCCCGCAGCATCAGGGTCTGCACCGCCTGGTCGTCGATGCCCTCGTTGTCGTCCAGCAGCGAAAGTTGTTGCTGTTCGGGCGTTTCGGCGCGCAGTTCCCGGCGCAGGTAGCGCAAGGAGAGGTCGTCGAGGGCGAAACTGCGCTGCCCGGGCCGGACCAGGTAGGCCGCCAGCGCGGTGTCCGAAGTGACTCCGCCCAGTTTCCAACCCCGCCCGGCCAGGTCGTGCATCGCCACCTTGGCCTCGTGCAACGCCTTCGGGGCGGTGGTGTCGGCCAGCCAGGATCCCAGCGCGGACTCGTCCTCGGCGGTCATCGCCGCGGTGTCGATATAGGCGCCCTCGCCGTCCGCGGTAGCGATCGCCAGCGCCGTGGCGTCCCCGTCGTAGACCGCGTGGGTGCCCACCACCGCCACCCCCGAGCGGGCCCCGTCCCGGGCGTGCCGGTCCAGCCAGGCCGCCACGGCTCCCGGTTCCAGCGCTCCGCCGCGCACGTCGAATCCGGCGTCCACTTCGGGCTCCACCGCGGCCAGGGTGTCGAAGAGCCGGTCGCGCAGCACCCGGAACTCCAGATCGTCGAAGATTCGGTGGATCTGGTCGCGATCCCAGGGCAGCAGCCGGAGGGTATCCGGGGTCTGGGCCAGCGGCACGTCGCGAACCAGATGCGTCAGCTCGCGGTTGAGCACCACGCTGGAGAGGTTGGCGCGCAACGACTCCCCGACCTTGCCACGCACCCCTTCGACATTGTCCACCAGGTTCTGCAGCGAGCCGTACTCGAGGATCCACTTGGCCGCGGTCTTCTCCCCCACCCCGGGAATGCCGGGAAGGTTGTCGCTGGGATCGCCGCGCAGCGCCGCGAAATCCGGATACTGCTCGGGGGTCAGGCCGTACTTCTCCACCACCGCCTCCGGGGTGAACCTCGTCAGCGAGCTGACACCCTTGATCGGATAGAGCACTGTGACGTTGGGGTTGACCAGCTGCAGCGAGTCACGGTCGCCGGTGACGACCAGGACCCGATAGCCCTCGGCATCGGCCTGGGTGGCAAGGGTGGCAATGATGTCGTCGGCCTCGTAGCCGGGCTCGGCCAGCACGGTGATGCCCAGGGCGCCCAGGACCTCCTTGGTGATGTCGATCTGGCCGCGAAATTCATCCGGCGTCGAGGAACGGTTGGCCTTGTACTCCGGGAAGCGGTCGGCGCGGAATGTCTGGCGGGAGACGTCGAAGGCGGCCGCGATGTGGGTGGGCGCCTCGTCGCGGAGAAGGTTGATCAGCATCGCCGTGAAGCCGTAGACGGCGTTGGTGGTCAGGCCGTTGCGGGTCTTGAAGTTCTCTGCGGGCAGCGCGTAGAAGGCCCGGAAGGCCAGCGAATTACCGTCGAGCAACATCAAGGTCGGCGTATCGCTCACGTCCCTACTGTAGGCACACCGTCCGACGCGTAATCTGGCCGCGTGCCAGCTTCTCCGGACGCACCGGCCGAACTACCCGCGATCGACGGCTGGTGGTCCGTCGATGACTCGGGTGAGCCCCATCTGCTGGGTGCCCGCTGCCCGTGCTGCGCGACCTACGTGTTCCCGCCGCGGGAGCGGAATTGCCCCAATCCGGCCTGCGCGGCCGACGAACTTCAAGCGGTGGCGCTATCGCGCCGGGGCACGCTGTGGAGCTACACCGAGAACCGGTATCAACCGCCCCCGCCCTACCCGCAGACCGACGCGTTCGAGCCCTTCGCAATCGCCGCGGTGCAGCTGGCCGAGGAGGGCATCATCGTGCTGGGAAAGGTGGTCGAGGGCACCCTGGCCGCCGACCTGAAGGTGGGGATGGAGATGGAACTGACCACCATGCCTCTCTACCTCGGCGACGACGGCGTGCAGCACACCGTGTACGCGTGGAAGGTGGCGCGGTGACCGAAACGCTCCCCGAGTCGCTTCGCCCCGGCCCTGCGGAACCGGTGTACATCCTGGGCGCGGGGATGCATCCGTGGGGCAAGTGGGGCCGCGACTTCACCGAGTACGGGGTGTCCGCAGCCCGGGCGGCGCTGCGCGAGGCCGGCGTGGACTGGCGGCAGATCCAGTTCATCGCCGGGGCGGACACCATCCGCAACGGCTACCCGGGTTTCGTGGCCGGGGCGACCTTCGCCCAGAAGCTGGGATGGACGGGAATACCGGTGTCCTCCAGTTACGCGGCGTGCGCCTCGGGGTCCCAAGCGCTGCAGGCCGCACGGGCCCAGATCCTTGCCGGGCTGTGCGACGTGGCACTGGTGGTCGGCGCCGACACCACACCGAAGGGTTTCTTCGCCCCGGTGGGTGGGGAGCGCCGCACCGATCCGGACTGGCAGCGCTTCCACCTGATCGGGGCCACCAACACCGTGTATTTCGCGCTGCTGGCGCGGCGCCGGATGGACCTCTACGGCGCCACACCGGAGGATTTCGCGGCCGTGAAGGTGAAGAACTCCCGCCACGGCGCCCACAATCCCAACGCCCGCTACCGCAAGGAAACCTCGATCGAGGATGTGCTGGCCAGCCCGGTGGTGTCCGACCCGCTACGGCTGCTGGACATCTGCGCGACCAGCGACGGCGCGGCGGCCCTGGTCATTGCGAGCAGGGCCTTCACCGAGAAACACGCGGGATCGACCGCCGGGGTTCCCTCGGTGCGCGCGGTCTCCTGCGCTACCCCGAACTACCCTCAGCACCTGCCCGAACTGCCCGATATCGCCACTGATTCCACCGCTGCCGTCGCGGCCCCCGAACGGGTGTTCAAAGACCACATCCTCGATGTCGCCTACGCCGAGTCCGGCATCGGCCCGGAGGATCTGAGCCTGGCCGAGGTTTACGACCTGTCCACCGCGCTGGAACTCGACTGGTACGAACACCTGGGGCTGTGCCCCAAGGGCGAGGCCGAGATGCTGCTCCGTACCGGGGCCACCGCGATCGGCGGACGGATCCCGGTCAACCCCTCCGGCGGCCTGGCCTGCTTCGGCGAGGCCATCCCGGCCCAGGCCATCGCCCAGGTCTGCGAGCTGAACTGGCAGTTGCGCGGGCAGGCCGGCGGCCGCCAGGTCGAGGGCGCCAATGTCGGCATCACCGCCAATCAGGGTCTGTTCGGCCACGGCTCGTCGGTCGTCGTGGCCCGCTAGGTGCCCGAGTCCCCGGAACGCGAGCGAACGTTCGGCGTTGTTCGATGACTGAGGTTGTAACGGTGACCGTCAAGCCCGGCAGCAAGAAGGGGCCACTGGTGGAAGTCGCCGACAACGGCTCGCTCACCGTCTACGTTCGCGAACGCGCCATCGAGGGCAAGGCCACCGATGCGGTCATCCGGACACTCGCCGAGCACCTCGGCGTCCCCAAGAGCAGGGTGGCGCTGGTCTCAGGTGCGACCTCGCGAATCAAGCGGTTCCGCATAGATCGCGACGTGTGATACTGGTCACATCAATCCCACCGAGGCGATAGGCGGGCCGGCAGATGACCACCAAAGACCAATACACCCGTGTCCCGGCCCCCTACTCGTGGGAGGTGGACAATTCCTGTGCCACCAGGTTCACGTGGGAGTACGACGAGCCGCGGGCGCGGTTGTTGTCGTTGTATCAAAAAGGCAAGGACAAACAGTGGGACGCCGAGTCACGGATCGACTGGAGCCTGGACGTCGACCCGACGAATCCGATCGGCGTCCCCGACGAGTTCCATCCGCTGTTCGGCAGCCCGGCGTGGGAGGCCGCGGACGAGAAGCGCCGCGCCGAGTTCCGCCGGCACAACCAGGCGTGGAACCTCTCCCAGTTCATGCACGGCGAGCAGGGGGCGATGGTGTGCGCGGCAAAGATCGTCGAGGTCGTACCCGATATGGACGCGAAGTTCTATGCCGCGACCCAGACCATGGACGAGGCCCGGCACGTCGAGGCGTTCTCGAAATTTCTCCAGGAGAAGGTCGGCATGGTCTATCCGATCAACACCAACCTGACCGCCCTTTTGAAAGACACCCTGACCGACTCGCGCTGGGACATGCCCTATCTGGGCATGCAGGTCCTCATCGAGGGACTCGCATTGGCGGCCTTCGGCACCATGCGTGACATAGCAGCACCGAACTCACTGGCCAAGCAGTTGCTCGCCTATGTCATGCAGGACGAGGCCCGCCATGTCGCCTTCGGTCGCATCTCGCTGAAGGACTACTACGCCGCACTGACCGACGCCGAACGCGACGATCGGGAGGAGTTCGTCGTCGAGGCCTGTTATCTGATGCGTGACCGGTTCCGCGGGGAGGAGGTATTCGAAACCCTCGGCCTGAATGTCAAGGAGTGCGCCGAGTGGGTGGACAACTCACCGCTGATGATCCAGTTCCGGTCGCACCTGTTCAGCCGGATCGTGCCGATCGTCAAGGACATCGGCCTGTGGGGTCCCAAAGTGCGGAAGGCGTTCACCGAGATGGGCGTCCACGGTCTGGCTGATTCCGACATCGACGCCCTGATGAGGGCCGACGAGGACCAAGCCGAGCAACTGGACAAGGCGCACGCCGAGATGGCTGTCCGCGCACACGAGGTGGATCAGGCCATCGCCGCCGGCCGGGACTGACGGGCTCGGCCGACCGGATCAGCCCACGCCGAGATAGGCCGCGCGAACGCTGTCGTCGGCCAATAGTTCCCGAGCCGGCCCCTCGCGGGTGATGGTGCCGGTCTCCAGGATGTAGGCCCGATCCGAGCGGCTCAGCGCCTGCTGGGCGTTCTGCTCCACCAGCAGCACGGTGGTTCCCTGGTCGTTGATCTCGGCGATGATCCCGAAGATCTGGGAGATGACCATGGGCGCCAGCCCCATGGACGGCTCGTCGAGCAGCAACACCCGCGGGCGTGCCATCAACGCGCGGCCGATGGCCAGCATCTGCTGCTCGCCGCCGGAGAGTGTGCCGGCCTCCTGTTTGCGCCGCTCGGCCAGCCGGGGAAAGGTGGCGAACACCCAGTCCAGCCGCTCGTCATGGGAGGCTTTGGAGTCGAACTTCCTGCCAAAGCAACCCATCTCGAGGTTCTCGATCACCGACATGCCGGGAAAGACACCGCGGCCCTCCGGCGCTTGAATGAGACCGTCGATGACCCGCTTGTGGGCCTTGACGCGGCTGATGTCGCGGCCGTCGAACCACACCGAGCCCTTCGACAACGGGAGCAGACCCGAGACCGCGCGCATCAGCGTCGTCTTGCCGGCGCCGTTGGATCCCAACAGGGTCACCAGTTCGCCGGCCCGCACCACCAGCGACACCCCGTGCAGCGCCTCGATCCTGCCGTAGTGGACCACCACGTCGCGAACCTCGAGCAGCGGCGCCGCGGCGGGCTCAGAGTTCGTCATCGGGCACCCCCAGATAGGCGGCGATCACTGCGGGATTCTCCCGGATCTCAGCGGGCAACCCGTCGGCAATCTTGCGGCCGAACTCCAGCACGACGATCCGTTCGGTCACCTCCATCACCAGCCGCATGTCGTGCTCGATCAACAGCACCGTGTACCCGTCGTCGCGGATCGCGCGGATCAACTCGATGAGCGCGGCCTTCTCACTGGGGTTGAACCCGGCCGCCGGCTCGTCGAGGCACAGCAGCTTGGGTTCGGTGGCCAGCGCGCGGGCGATCTCCAGGCGCCGTTGATCGCCGTAGGACAGGTTCTTCGCCTTCTCCTCGCCGCGGTGCGCGATGCCGACGAATTCCAGCAGGGCGGCGGCCTTCTCGATGGCGCTGCGTTCCTCCCGTCGGTGACGCGCGGTGCGCACCAACGCCCCGGGCACCGAGGTCTTGTGGCGCGCATCGGTACCGACCACGACGTTCTCCAGCGCCGTCATCTCGCCCCACAGTCGGATGTTCTGGAAGGTCCGCGCGATGCCCAGCCGGGTGATCTGATGGCGCTTGCGCCGCCCGAGCCGTTCACCGTCGAACACCACCGTTCCGGAGGTGGGCCGGTAGACACCGGTGATGGCGTTGAAGCAGGTGGTCTTGCCCGCCCCGTTGGGTCCGATGAGGCCGAGGATCTCGCCGCGGCGTATAGCGAAGTCCATCGAGTCCAGGGCGGTCAGGCCGCCGAACTTGACCGTCAGACCCGTTGCCTGCAGAAGGGTCTCGCCCTCGGCCGCGCGCACCTGCCGGTGCAGGGCGGCCATCTCCTCGTCGATCGCCGGTTCGGTCATGATCCCGCCTGGGCCGAGCCCAGCAATCGGCGGGCGGACTTTCCGTAGGTCAGCAGTTGCTGACGCACCGGGAACAGCCCCTGCGGCCGGAAGATCATCAGGACCACCAGGGCCAGCCCGAAGAACAGGTACTTCAGGTCGCCGAGGTTGATACCCATGACCTCGACACCCAGGAGCCGGTTGGGCAGGTAGACGATCACGAACGCCCCGAAAATCACCCCGAGCTTGTTGCCCTGGCCGCCGAGCACCACCGCCGAGAGGAACAGCATCGAGTTGATGATGTTGAACGTCGGCGGGGCCACGTACTGCACCTGCCCGGCGTACAGCGCCCCGGACAGCCCGCCGATCGCCGCACCGATGACGAAGGCCCACAGTTTGAAGCGGAAGGTGTTGACGCCCATGACCTCCGCCGCGTCCTCGTCCTCCCGGATGGCCACCCAGGCCCGGCCCACCCGGCTGCGTTCGAGGTTGCCCACCAGCAGCAGGATCACGACGATGAGGATCAGGCCAAGCCAGAACCACCAGGTGCCGTAGTTGGCGTCGCCGGAGGAGTTGCCGCTGGAGAACACCCCGTCGGGCAGCTCCTCGCTCTGTCCGACGCGCGGGTACGCCACCGCGTTCAGGCCGCGGGGACCGTTGGTGATCCCGGAGAGGTTGTCCGCCATCAGCCGGATGATCTCGCCGAAGCCGAGGGTGACGATGGCCAGGTAGTCCCCTCGCAGCCGCAGCGTCGGAGTGCCCAGGATCAGGCCGGCCAGCGCGGTGGCGGCCATGGCGATCGGCACGCACGCCAGCCAGGCCCACTTCTCGCTGAGAAGCCCGTCGGGGCCCACCTGGTTCCACGGACTGTCCGGGCTGGTGAGCAGGGCGACGGTGTAGGCGCCGACAGCGTAGAAACCGACGTAGCCCAAGTCCAGCAGGCCGGCCTGTCCGACGACGACGTTGAGCCCGATGGCGATGATGGCCAGCATGGCGAACTGGGCCATGGTGCCGCCGAAGCTGATTCCGGGGGTGTCAAGGAACCCCGGCGTGTAGAGCGGGAGCAGGGCCAGCGCGCCGAAGGCCAGCACACCGAAACCCCACTTCTGCACCCGGCCGAGATCGGCCCACCACCGGCGCAGCGCATCGCCGGGCGCCAATGCCGCACCTGCCGCGTGAGCGCTCATACCCTGGCCTTCCCGAGGCTCTCGCCGAGGATCCCGGTGGGCCGGATCAGCAGGACCAGCACCAGCAGGACGAAGGCGACGACGTCGCGCCACTGGGTGCCGAACACGGCCTGCCCGTAGTTCTCCATGATGCCCAGCAGCAGGCCGCCCAGCAGGGCGCCGCGCAGGTTACCGATACCGCCGAGCACCGCCGCCGAGAACGCCTTGATGCCGAGCAGGAAGCCGCCGGAGTAGATGATGCCCTGAGGCACTCGCAGCGTGTAGAGCAGCGCCGCGGCCCCGGCCAGGACACCGCCGATGAGAAAGGTCGTCATGATGACGCGTTCCCGGGACACCCCCATCAACGTTGCGGTCGTCGGATCCTGGGCCACCGCACGGATACCACGGCCGAATTTCGTGTGGTGGACGGCGAGATAGGTGAGCCGGGCCAGCACCAGCGCGGAACCGACGATGATCAACGTGATGTTGGAGACCGTCGCGCCGAAGATGTGGAACTGGGTCTTTGGCTGGACGAGGATGATCGGCTGCTGGGCGTTGCTGCCGCCGTAGCCGTCGATGATCTTGGGCAGCACGAAGTGGACGAACTCCTGCAGCACGAACGACATGCCGATGGCGGTGATCAGAAAGGTCAGGGGGCGGGCGTTGCGCCGCCGCAGCGGCCGGTAGGCCACCGCCTCCAGACCGACCGCGGCCGCACCGGATACCAGCATGGCGAAGACCATCGCGATGCCGAGGTATAGCAGCGTCAGTGCGACACCGCGGTTGTAGGCGTTGCCACTCGGGGTGAAGCCGAGAATGACGTCGAGGCAGAAGTACGCCCCGAACATTCCCAGCATGAAAATCTCGGAGTGGGCGAAGTTGATCAGCCGCAACAGGCCGAACACCAGGGTGTAACCCACCGCCACCAGCGCGTAAATGGCCCCCCAGGCCAGACCGTCGACGGTCAGCTGCCAGAAGCCCGCCCGCAGGTTCTCGACGTTGAAACCGATATCGCCGGCGAGGCAAGCGTACTGAGCCCCCACTTCACTGAGGCACTGGTGAATCATCGTGGGGCTACTGAACCTTGTATATCCAGATCAGATTCGAGGTGAGTTCGCCGTTGTCGGTCCACTGGTACTTGCGGGCGACGCCCTGGCCGTCATAGGACCGCGCGAATTCCAGCAGTTCCGGGCGGGTCACGGCGCCGGAGTCGATGCCCCGGAGCAGGATTGTGGCCAGGTCGTAGGACTCGAGGCTGTAGGTGCCGGGAGCTTGGCCGAACTTCTCGGTGTACGCCTCGGCGAATGCCCCGGTGGGCGGGCCGCACGGGCAGGACAGCACCGCACCGGCGGCCGATTCCCCCGCCGCCGTGACGAATTGCGGGTCTTTGAGGCCATCCGGGCCGGCGAACAGGCCGGTGTAACCGGCCTCCCGCAGCTGCTGCAGGAGCAGCGCACCTTCGGTGTAGTAGCTCGCGAAGACCACCGCATCCGGCGACTGGCGGGTGATCTGGCTGACCGCAGCGGAGAAGTCCTTGTCGCCCTTCTTGATCGAGATGTTGCAGGCGGCGTCGGCGATCGGCCCCAAGGTGTCTCGCACGGCCCCGGCCTGGCCCACACCCGCGTCGGTGCTGTCGTCGACGACGCATACGGTGCCGACGTCGAGGGTGTTCTTCAGATAGTTGGCCAGCGAAGGCCCCTGGACACCGTCGTTGGACAAGCCCCGGAGGAAGGTCTTCCAGCCCTGCTCGGAGAGCGCGACGTTGGTGGCCGAAGGGGTGGCCGCCACCAGCCCGGCCTGGTCGAATACCGAACCGGTCGCCTTGGTCTCCCCGGACCAGGTCGGGCCGACCAGTCCGATGATGGACGGGTCGTCGACGATCTGCGGCGCGATCGAAACGGCCTTCTGCGGATCCCCCTCGGTGTCGAAGGTCTTCAGCTGGACCTGACAGCCGGGGTTGGCGGCGTTGTGCTGGTCGACGGCCAGTTGCGCGCCGTCTCGGACGTTCGCCCCGAAGGGCGCATCCGGTCCGGTCAGCGGACCTGCCATCGCCAGCGACAACGGCGGGCAACTCGCCGTGCCGTCGCCCGCCGGGGTGACCGGGGCGGCACCGTCGGCGGCCGCTGGGATCGACTCGCCGTCCGGGTTGATCTGGACCTGTTCGACGATCTTCAGATCACCCTGCGCCGGGTTGTCACCCGGCGTGGATTGCTTGGCGCATCCGGCCGTGCCCAGCAGCGCAAGACCGGCGGCGCCGGCCGCAATCGTCTTCCACATCCGCGCATCGGGCACGTCACACCTCCGGATCAGCAGTCGTCGGGCGTCACGGGCGAGCCCATGGAGCCTCGCGAATCCATGGAACATAGCCGCCCCCGGCCCAGCCGGTTACTGGACCTCGTAGATCCAGATCAGGTTGGTGGTGAGCTCGCCGTTGTCGGTCCACTGGTACTTGCGGGCCACGCCCTGGCCCTCGTACGTCTTGGCGAACTCCAGCAGCGCCTCCCGGGTAACCGCCCCGGAGTCGATCCCCTTCGCCAGGATGGTGCCCAGGTCGTAGCCCTCGGTGCTGTACGTGCCGGGAGCCTGGCCGAACTTCTTGGTGTACTCGTCGGCGAATTCGGGGCTGGCCGGACCGCACGGGCAGGACAGCACGGAGTCCTTCGCGGACGACCCGGCCTGCTTGACGAACTCGGGATCCTTGGTCCCGTCGGCGCTGACGAAACGACCGCTGAACTCCGCGTCCCGCAGCTGCTGGACGAACGGAGCCGCCTCGGCGTAGTAGCCGCTGTAGAAGACCGAGTCCGGTGACTGGCTCTTGACCTGGGTCACCGCCGCGGAGAAGTCCTTGTCGCCCTTCTTGACCGAGATGTTGCAGTTGGCGTCGGCGACGGGGCCAAGGGTCTCGCGAACGACCTGGGCCAGACCGATGCCGTAGTCCGTGCTGTCGTCGACGACGCAGACCTTCTGGTCCCCGAGGGTGTTCTTCATGTAGTTGGCGACCGAGGGGCCCTGAACACCGTCATTGGCCAGGCCGCGCAGGAAGGTCCGCCAGCCCTGCTCCGAGAGCGTCACGTTGGTGGCCGAGGCGGTGGCGGCGAGCAGTCCGGCCTGGTCGAAAACGCCGCCGGTCGCCTTGGTTTCCCCGGAGAACGCCGGACCGACCAGACCGATGATGGTCTCGTCGTCGACGATCTGCGGGGCGATGGCGGTGGCCTTCTGCGGATCGCCCTCGGTGTCGAAGGTGCGCAGTTCGATCTGGCAACCCGGGTTGGCGGCGTTGTGCTTGTCCAGCGCCAGTTGCACACCGTTCTTGATGTTGATGCCCAGCGCGGCGTCCGGACCGTTGAGCGCTCCGGCCATCGCGATCTTCACCGGCTCGCAGGTGGCCTTACCATCGCCGACGGGGTCGGCGGGCTTGATGCCGGCCTCCGGCTTGATCTCTTTGCCGTCCTTGTCGATCTGCACCTGCTCGACAATCTTCAGATCAACCGGGGCGGAGGCATCCCCCGATGCCGCCTCACTGCCCTTGGCGGACTCACCGCCCGGCGCCGGTTGGCTACAACCGGCCCCACCCAGCATCAGCAGGGCAGCTGAACTCACTGCGATGGCACTGCGTGTCGCACGACCGCGCACGTTTCAACCTCCGGGTCAATCAACATTTGCGGCGTCAGGCAGACAGGCCGACTCCGGGCCCGTACGCCGACGCTCCCGGTAGAACATAGCCAACAGCGCCGGAAAGCGCGCATCGTGCCCCCGACAACGCCCGGGTCTAGCGCCCCTGCGGCGGGCCCTTTCGCCCGTCCAAAGTTTCCAGCACCACCTCTGCCACCCGTTTCATCGTGGTGCGCCGGTCCATCGCCGCGCGCTGAATCCACTTGAACGCCTCCGGCTCGGTCATTCCGTGGCTGGCCTGCAGGATTCCCTTGGCCCGCTCGACGAGTTTGCGGGTTTCCAACCTCTCACCGAGGTCGGCGACCTCGCGCTCGAGTTCGGTCAGCTCGCGGAACCGGCTGACGGCGACCTCGATGGCCGGGACCAGGTCGCTGATCGAGAACGGCTTGACCAGGTACGCCATCGCGCCGGCGTCACGGGCCTTCTCGACCAGGTCACGCTGGCTGAACGCAGTCAGCACGATGATCGGGGCGATCCGCTTGGACGCGATCTCGGCTGCGGCGTCGATACCGTCACGACGGGGCATCTTGACATCCATGATCACCAGGTCCGGACGCAGACTCTCGGACAGATCCACCGCTTCCTGGCCGTCGCAGGCCTCCCCGACCACGAGGTAGCCCTCCTCGCGCAGCATCTCGGCCAGGTCGAGCCGGATCAGCGCCTCATCCTCGGCGATGAGGACCCGCCGCTGCGGATTCCCGTCGGGGTCGGTCACGGGCTCACCGTCGGGGTCGGTCATGGGCTCAATTGTGTCCCGGGCTGCGGCGGACGGCCACCGGGGTCGGTCAGTCCGGCCGATCCACTATCGTGGAATACCGCAACCTGCGCCGCCCTCGTATCCCAACTGGCAGAGGAAACGGATTCAAAACCCGTGCAGTGTGAGTTCGAATCTCACCGAGGGCACCAGAACTGCCTGGTCAGCGGCTTATTGGCTGGCCGGTACCGCCTCGACGAGGCCGCCGGTACGCAGGCGGTACGCAGGAGGCATTACTTGACCATGGTCAGCCGGGTGGCCGCCGTGTCGAATGCCTCGGCCACCGCATCGAGGTCGTCGCCGTATAGATGCCCGTAGCGGTCCAGCGTCAGCGCCGCGGTCTTGTGGCCGAGTAGGCGCTGAACCACCTTGATGTTCGCGCCGCTGGCGATCGCCAGGGACGCGCAGGTGTGGCGCAGTTCGTGCGGCTTGAGCCCCGGCACGCCGATCGCGGTGGCCGCGGGGTCGAATGTCCACCGCAACTCCCCCGGCCCGAGGTAGTCGCCGCGGCGCGGTGGGAATACGAGCTCGCCCGGGCCGCGGTCGCCGATCTCAGTCTCCAGCAGCGGCGCCAGGAACGCCGGCACCGGCACGGTGCGGACGGTCTTGTTCTTCGTGGTGCCCTCGACCATGCCCTGCCCGGTGACGTAGGTGACCGAGCGGCGCACCGTGATGCGGCGGGCCTCGATGTCGATATCGCGGATCCGTAGCGCGCTGGCCTCCCCGATCCGCAGGCCGCAATAGCCCAGGACGAACACCAGCGTGCGAAAGCGCCCGGCCGCCACAGCAAGGCTGTGAAGCTGCGCGTGGGTGAGATACCGCTGCTCGCCGTCGATCTTGTCGGGCAGCTCCACACCAGCGGTGGGATCTTTGCCAAGGCGCTCGGTCCTGATCGCGAACTTCATCACGGCGGCGACGACCTGGTGGGCCTGAATCACCCGCGACGCCGACAGGCCCTTACCGGGCCGCTTGGTTGAGCCGTCGACCGATAGGCCGGTGATCCACACCTGATAGTCCTCGAACGCGATATCGCGCAGCGCCGTCTCGCTCCACCGCGGCAGCACCACCGTGTCGAGCAGCGAGCGGTATCCGGCGACGGTCTTAGCCGCCCGGGTGGCCTTCGTCTTGAACCAGGTCTCGGCGATCTCGCTGAACTTCACGGCGGTCCGCTTGGGTGCGACGTGGGTGCCGCCGACGACGGCCGCGGCTTGCTCGTCGAGCCAGGCCTGCGCGTCGGACTTACGACCGAACGCTTTGGTGTGCTCCTGGCCGCGGTCGTCGACGTAGCGGGCCCGCCAGCGTGAGCCCCTGCCGTGGCGCTTGCTGTTCACCTTCGCGGTGGTGCCGTCAGCGTTGCGGACGGTCCTGACCCATAGATCCTCGACGCCCGAGCGCCGGCTGCGCCGCGTCACTTCTTCTTCTCCGCGCCCAACGCCTCCGGGGCGTGGGCGTTCCACTGCGCGGCGAACAAGTCGAGCCGCTGTTCGCCGTCGTCAGCCAGCTCGGTCACCGGCGCGCTACGGTAGCGGCTGATCGCGGCGAGCTCGGTGATGACCGCGTGAAGGTGTCCCAGCATCCGGTCGCGGCCGGCCCACATCAGCCCTGCGCGCATGTTCTCCTCGTCGGTGCCGCCGTTCAACCACAGGATCCACTGCTGAAGGTCGGGGAAGTGACCGCCGATTTCACTGAACCCGAATTCGTCCTGCAGGTCGTCATAGGCCTGACGGACCTTCTCGGTCATGTCGGTGACCGCCGGGATCAGCCGGGCCGCCTCGGCGGCGAGCACCGCCATTGCGTGCGACTTATCGCTCTGCCCGCCAGTGCGGCCTAGGAGGCTGTCGAGGCTGACGCCGAAAGTATCGGCGATTGCCGCTGCCTCGTCGATTTTCACTTCGCGTGTTCCCGCTTCGAGCTTTGCCACTGCTGTGGTCGATATACCGATCTTCTTCTCTGCCAGCAGTTTTGACATGTCCGCTTGCGACCAGCCGCGGCGTTCCCGTTCCAGCTTGAAACGCTTGCGGAAATAGTCACCCATGCCTTTTCTTATTGCCATATTCGCAGTATAGCGCTAATCGCGTTGACCAGCGCAACCGCCGTTGACTAGAACGGTATTCGCAATACCCCAACTAATCGCAACGAGGAGGTGGACATGGACAAGCAGTACATGAGCGCCGACGAGCTCGAGGCGCTCACCGGAACCCCGGCGAGCACCTGGCGCTACTGGGCCTCGATCGGGCAGGGGCCGCCCTCGCAGCGGCTCGGCCGCCGACGGGTCTGGAAGCGCTCGACCGCCATCGAGTGGATCGAAAGCCAGCCGGCCACCGCCGGCTAGACGCGCTACCGCGGCCGCGGGCGGCACCGGCGGCAATCCGATACCCCAACCTCAGGAGGAACAACCCCATGGGTATCAATTTCAAGGCGCTCGCCGGGACACCGACAGCGAAGTTCGAGGTCTACGGCGACAGCGTCGAGGGCACCGTCGAGGCGGCCGAGATGGTCGACGACACCAACAACCCCGGGCGGCAGGTCCCCGTCGTCACGCTGGCCGGCGACGACGGCGGCAAGCACAAGCTGTGGGTCCGCTCGCAGATGGTCGACGCCGTCAACGCCGCCCTCGACAAGGCCGGCGAATCCGACCTCGAGGTCGGGGCGCGGCTGAAGGTCGAGTACGTCGAGGACCGCACGCTGCGCTCGGGCCGCACGATGAAGGTCTACGCCGCCGAGGTCACCCCCGAGGCCGGTTTCTGATGACCGAGTACCTGGAACACAACCACTACCCGCGGGAGGGCTACACGCTCGACGTGGGCGCACTGTGGGAGATCAGCACCGGCGCGGTCACGACGCGGGACCTGGTGGTGATCGCCAGCGCCGAGAGTGTCCGTATCCGCGACACGTTCTGCGGTGAATGGGAGATGGCCGAACGTGCGGCGGTCCATCTCAGTGTCGAGCAGGCGCGGGCGCTGGGCGAGATCCTGCTCGCCGCGGCGGATCTCACGGAGTCCCGCCGCGGCATGTGGCGCGGGCATGCGGTGCGGGCCGATCCGGGCCCGGCACTGGACCGAGCCCAGGACGACCGCCTCGACCGGATGCGCCGCGAACGTGACGAGGAGACGGCGCAGTGATCGGAGAGATGACGACAGCCGAACGGGTCCGTCAGATCGGATACGGGCTCGGCGGGCTGACGATCCCGGATACCGACAACCCCGCCGCTGAGCTGCCCAGCGAGGTCACCATCCCGGTCAGTGCTGTCGACGACTTCGAGCGTGACCTACAGAACGTCGCCGACGATCTCGATGACTGGTCGATCAAGTTGCACGACCAGTTCCGGGAGCTGTGCATGACGGTTATGAAGTTCGCCGGGTTCCTCGACTACGAGGTCACGGTCCGTAAGCGGACCGCGGAGTAAACGAAGGGCCGCCTGCCCGCTAGCCCGGGTAGGCGGCCCTTCAATCCATAACCCCATGGATATACAGAAAGTGTAAACGCGCGTGACGAATACCGAACTGATCACTTACCTCGACGCGATTATCGGCACTACCGAAGGCCACCTGTGTGCGGCTGTAGGACTGAAGCCGTACCGCGACGACAACGGCAAGTACAAACACGAAACCTGGAAAGAATGCACGTTCGCGTGGCCGCAGGACCGTGACCGCGCCATCGAGTTCACCACGAAGGCCGCTGACCTCGGCGACGTGTACCTCTGCCCCTATCTGATGCGGGAACCCAAGCGGCGCAAAGGGTTAGCCGCCTCGCGGGTACTGATCCACGCCGACATCGACCAGGACCTCGACGAGCAGGCGGTCAAGGATCTCGGAGGGTTTATTATCCGGTCCGGCACCGCCGGCCACGGCCATGTGTATGTGCTATTAGCCTGGCCGGTCACACCGGAGCAGCACGAGGCGCTATGCCGCGGCCTGGCCGACAAGCTTGGCGGTGACCACAAGTACAGCGACAACGATCTGCTGCGGCCACCCGGCACGCTGAACTACAAGCCGGCCACCGACGGCGGCGATCCCGCCGACGTCGAGGCGGTGTGGTGCGCCGAGGGCCCCGTCGAGCCGCGCGAGTTGGCCGACAAGCTCGGCGTGGATCTGGCGAACCCGGTTACACACACCGGCGCGCCACGGCAGCCGAAGGTCGACACCACCGGATGCCCGGTGAACCTCGACCAGTACCCGGCCATCCGCGAGGCTCTCGACGAGAACAGCGGCGACCGCAGTGCCGACACCTACCGCGTCGCCAAGCAATGCCGCAGCGCCGGGCTCACCCTCGAAGAGGCCCGCTGGGTGGTCCGCAGTCGCGAGGATCTGCGGACCCGTCTCGACGACCGCCCCGACGACGACATGGCGGCGGTGTGGCTGAAACTCGACGCCGCCGAGCGTCAGGCCGAACGTATCGTGGCACCCACCGCGCCCGTGACCGACGGGGCCGAGTTGCTCGACGAGATCCTCGGCACGCTGACCCGTTACGTCATCTTCCCCACCGAGGCCGCCGCGATCGCCACCACACTGTGGGTCGCCGCGACACACGCCCTGCCGGCCTGGCAGCACGCCACCCGGCTCGTCATCCGGTCACCGCAGAAACGGTGCGGGAAGTCGCGACTGCTCGACATGGTCGCGTTCCTGTCGTTCAACTCGATGCTGTCGAGTGACGTATCGACCGCGGTGATCTATCGGACGGTCGGCGACGACGACACCAAAACCCCGACGCTGCTGATCGACGAGGCCGACGCGCTTTTCGGCACGAAGGCCAAGGCCGAGCAGAACGAGGATCTGCGCGGACTGCTCAACTCCGGCTTTCAACGCGGCCGGGTCACCCGCCGATGCGTCGGACCCAACCAGACCCCGACCGAGTTCCACACCTTCGCCATGTGCGCCCTGGCGTCGATCAAGTCACTACCGGACACCATCGAGGACCGCGCCGCCATCATCGACCTGAAGCGGCGCAAACCCGGCGAAACGGTGGCCCGGTTCCGGATGCGCCGCGACACCAAACCGTTGAAGGCGCTGCGCGACAAGCTCACCGCCTGGGCCCGCAACGCCGAACGGGTGGCGCGCATGGCTGACAGCGAACCCGAGATGCCCGCCGGGGTCGAGGACCGGGCGCAGGATGCGTGGGAACCGCTGATCGCGGTCGCCGACGAAGCCGGGCAGCACTGGCCGGCGCTGGCCCGCGCCGCGTGCGAGGAGTTGGCCGGCGCCGCCGAGGACGACGCCAACGACGTCCAGTTGCTCGTTGACATTCACCAGATCTTCAGCGCCACCGCCGAACCTTTCCTGCGATCCAGCGTCCTTGTGAAGGAACTCAAGGACTGCGACGAATCGCCCTGGCGGGACGCCGAGCTGACACCGCACAAGCTCGCTCGCCACCTGAAGCACTTCGACGTCAAGCCACGGCCGGGCCCCGGCTACACCGCGCGCGGCTACCACGCCGCGGACTTCACGGACGCTTTCAGCCGCTATATCCGTCGCGAAGTGTCGGACCGTCGCGAAACCGGTCCTGAGCAGCGCGGGAAGGATGAAAACCAGTGAAGACCGAAACCGTCGGAAAGTGTCGCCGAACCGTCGGCCGACACTTCCGCGACACTTTCCGACACTTGCTCAACATTCCCGGAAACGCGGCAAATGTGCTGGTCAACAACCGTTTACCGACGGTTACGACACTTCCGACACTTACCCCGACGGGAACAGGACAGTGACCGCCCGCTGTGAGGTCTGCGCCGCAGTCCTCAACCGGCACAACGTGACCGGGCTGTGTGCCGAATGCAAGCTCGTCGCCCGCAACGCCCGCCTGAGCGGCAAGCCCGCCGACAGTCAGGAACCGATGATCCTCGCCGACGCCATCGCGTTGGTAATGGCGGAACTGACCGCCACCGTCATCCACACAACCGAGAGGAACCAATGAACGTCGCCCGCCCGCTGTGCGCGACATGTTTCAAGCGCCACCGCGAACCCGGCACGTCAAAGTGCTCGGACTGCGGCCCCGGCCGGATCTACAGCCCCGCCCCGCCCCGGCGCCGGCCACGACAACCCACGCCCGCCGAGCTGCTCGGCGACCCGACACCGGCACCCGACCCCGACCCCGATAGGACGACGCCATGACCGCCCCCGCACCCCGCGGCCCGCTACGGTCCCTGATCTACGCCAGCACCGCCCACGGACGCACCGAACAGACCCTCATGGACGCCGTGCTGGTCCACGCGAGCACCTTCAGCCGCGGGAAGCTGCTGCGGCTGCTGTTCGAAGTGCTGTGGCTCTACGGCGACGCCGCCCGCCATATCGACCGGGCGACCGGCGCCCTGGAGCGGGCCACCGGCGCCTCGTCGCTGGCCCGCATCGACGCCGCCATGGGGCTCTGTGTCGCACCGCCTGACGGCCCCGCCGACGTAGAATGACCATCAGGACCGCGACCCCGCCGGGACGCGCCCGCCGACCAGCACCCGCCCAGTGTGCGTGCACCGGCCGCCGGGCCACCACCGGGAACCGCGCTCCGACGCACACGCGCTGCGCAGCGCAGGCACCGACCCGGGTAGCCGCGCACCCCGCGCCGAATCCCCTATGCCCCAAGCGGTCCCGGCCGCGCCGGTTCCGCGCACCCTAAGGAAACACAGTGAGTAATCTCAGCCGCGCCGAGGCGCGCACCCGCATTACCGCCAACCATGCCCGCATGGCCAGCTTGAACGGCAAGCACCGGCTCTCCGCGGCCGACGAGGCCGAGTTCGCCGAGCTGGCCACCGAGACCGACGGCCTCATGCGCCACGTCGAGCAGCTCGACGCCGACGAGCGCCGCGCGATGGTCGACGCCGCCAACGGCCGCGGTGACGGCCGGATCCGCATCGAGGCCGGCACCCCCGGCGACGGCCGCCGCCACGGCGACTCCACCCGCGACGCCGCCCTGCGCACCCTCGACGCCGCCGTCAGCGCCGGCACCATGGCCGCCCGCGGCGCCGAGACCATCGAGACCGTCATGGGCACCGGCGCACCGCAGCACCGCAACTGGGCCGGCCGCTGGGCCGCCACCACCGGCGACA
Source organism: Mycolicibacterium sp. (assembly GCA_020637165.1). Lineage (GTDB taxonomy): Bacteria > Actinomycetota > Actinomycetes > Mycobacteriales > Mycobacteriaceae > Mycobacterium. The sequence continues at coordinate 333,192 of JACJWN010000003.1, forward strand.
ACGACTACCTGACCGCGTTCGCCAAGGTGGTCGCCGACCCGGTGCGCGGACACATGCTGTTCACCGACCGGGAGGCCGAGGCGTTCCGCGCCGGCGCCGCCCTGATGTCCGAGCGCGCGATGTCCACCACCGACAACGCGGGTGGATATCTGATCCCGGCCGCCCTCGACGCCGCGATCCTGTTGTCGTCCAACGGATCCACCAATCCGCTGCGGGAGATCGCCCGCACCGAGGTCACCGTCGGCGACACCTGGAACGGCGTCAGCTCCGCCGGCGTGACGGCGTCCTGGGACGCCGAAGCGGCCGAGGTCAGCGACGACTCCCCGACGCTGGCCCAGCCGTCGGTGCCGCTCTACAAGGGTGCCGCGTTCGTGCCGTTCTCGATCGAGGTCGAACAGGACGCGCCCGCGTTCGTCGCCGAGGTCACCCGGCTGCTGCTCGACTCGATCGAGCAGCTCACCGCCACGGCGTACGTCACCGGATCCGGGTCGGGTGAGCCCACCGGGTTCGTCACCGCGCTGGCCGGCGGTGCATCGGTGGTTACCGGTGACGGGTCCGAGGCTTTGGCCGATTCCGATCCGGTGAAGTTGCAGAACGCGCTGCCGCCGCGGTTCCAGCCGAACAGCGCGTTCCTCGCGGCGCTGCCCACGCTGAACACGCTGCGGATTGCCGAGACATCAGCCGGGGCGTTGTTGTATCCGTCGCTGCAAACCAGCCCGCCGACGCTGCTGGGTAGGCCGGTCTACGAGGCGTCGACCATGGACTCCGCGGTCAACGCGGCAGCCACGGAGGCGAACTATCTGATTGCGGTAGGCGATTGGAGTCACTTCCTGATCGCGACGAAGATCGGGACCGTGGTTGAGCTGGTTCCGCACGTTTTCGGCAGCAATCGCAGGCCGACAGGTCAGCGCGGGTTCTACTGCCACTTCCGCACCGGATCCGACGTGTTGGTCGACAACGCGATCCGGCTGTTGAACGTGCCGACCGCGGCCTGATCGCCCACCAGTTCGCTGCGTTTTTCTTAGCGGTTGAGCGCAGCGACGGCGGCGGGAGTGCGCGGGCTGTACTGGCTTGCCCTGCCGCACCCCGCCGCCACCCTCGGTGCCCGCCGGCCGTCCCTCCTTCCGGCCGGCGGGCACCGAGCCCCCAGGGGGGCGGTACGCCATCGTGGGAGGGCCGTGAAGTGACCCCGCGGACGTTGCAGCCATTTCCCTCTCCGGCCGAAGTCGGGTCACGGACACACGAGATAGGAGTCCCGAGTGGTTCACTGCCAGCGCTGCGGCGCCGAGATCCCCGACGCCCAGAAGCCAAGCCGTAAGTGGTGCTCCGATCGGTGCCGTAAGGCCGCTTCCCGCAACGGGATCACCGCCCGCCCCCGCACCGCCGCCGCCCCGGCCCCGGCGCGCTCCGGGCTGTTGGAGGCGGTGACCGCCGAGGTGGCCGCGCTGGATCGCACCGGCACGGTGGCCGGGCAGTTGGCGCTGGAGTTGGCCCGCCGGATCGAGGCGGCCCCGCCGGGCGTGAATGTGGCGGCGCTGTCCAAGGAGTTGCAGTCGGCGTTGGCCGCGGTGGGCCGCAGCGCCCCGGCGGCGCCGAGCCGGCTGGACGAGTTGCGCCGGCGCCGGGACCGCAAGCGCGGCGGCCAGCCCCGGCCCCTCTAGTCGCCCTCCCAGCGTCACAAGTGTTTTGTACCGTGCTTTGTACTATCGTCGTGTGACTTCCACCGAGGCGGTGGCCGCGCTGTTGGCGATCGGCACGCTGCCTGCTCTGCCCGGAGCGCGCTGCAGGCACCGGCATGAACTGTTCGACCCGCGAGACGAGGCTGAGCCCAGGGACGAGGCCAGCTATCGGCACGCAGCGGCCCAGGCGCTGTGCCTGCAGTGCCCGGCACTACAGCCCTGCGGGATGTGGTTCGACGGCCTGCCGGACCGCGAGCGGCCCGGCGGTGTGGTGGCCGGCCGGATCCCGCCAGAGCGCCGCAAGTCGCGTCAGGCCGAGGTGGCGTAGCTGGTGGCTGGTACGCGCCCGGTACGCAGGCGGTACGCAGCACGTTCAAGACAGTCGCGATCAGCTTGCGACAGCCAACGCTCTGACCTGCACGTTCTCAACACGTCCAACGCAGCCTGAGGCCGCAAACGCCTGGTAGGACGGATTCAAAACCCGTGCAGTGTGAGTTCGAATCTCACCGAGGGCACCAGAAACGCCTGGTCAGCGGCCGCCGGGCGGTCTTCGTCGGCTCGATGCCGCTGGCCCCCCTGTAACGTTGAAGGCACGGTTCGCGAACAACCATTTAGAGAGCAACGTCGATCCTGGCGGCTGGATCGGCCAGGAATTCGGTGTCGCTCAGGTGGCACAGAGACAGCGCAAGGAGCCCGGATGAAGGCCTTTACAGACACCTCCGTCACTGGAAACCCCGCACCTGCCCGGTCCCGTCGGTTGGCGCCCCTCGCCCGCAACCTCGTCGCCGGCGTCGCAGTGGCGTTCCTCGGCATACTGACGGCGTCCACCGCGTCTGCCCCACTGGCGCTCGCCGAGGACGGCTGCGACAACGTCGTCGACACCACCGGCAGCTTCTCCATGAACTGCGCCCCCGCGCCCATGGGTGACACCAACGGAGCCCCGGTGCAGGCACCGTCGATCAACGACGAAAACCTCACTGAGGCCGAGGTCTCCGAGCCCGGCTGGAACGGCTAGTCCGGTAACAGAACCGGCGAGCAGATCCTCAGCGCCGATGTAACGTTTCGGCTCGGACGAGCGCTAAAGCCGGCAGCCCGGTGGAAGATCCGGGCTTTAACGGGTCCAACAACAGGAGAGTTTCATGGCCTCGGATCGTGCCTTCCACCGGTTCGCCCTCATCGCCGGCAGTTCAGCGCTGGCGTGCATGGGAATCCTCGCGCTCGCCGACCGCGGTCTGGACGCCCCGCTCAGCGGGTTGAGCGCCGAGGCCGTCGAGGCCCCACTCGCACCGAGCGATCCCGTGGGTGCCACCGATACCGCGAGCCCCTCCTACGCGCCGACCAACCCGGTGGACTGCACCGATCCGAACAACGCGATCAACTGCCAGTCTCCGCCGATCGACTCACCGATGGTGGTGGGCACCGCCGAGCCAGGCTCGCCGTTCCGCGACTAGTTCCGCGGAACGCCGCCGCGTGCGCCGCTAGTCGGAGCCGCCCTCCGCGAGTTCGCCTATTCCCCGCAGGGTGTCCTCCATGCCCTTGCGAAACTGCCCCAACCGCCCAGCGATAATCTCGGTGGCCAGATGCGGTTGCCGCTCGATCATCATCGACACCCCGGACGGGCCCGGCCCGATACGGGCGGTGAAACACAGTTCGGTTCCCGACGGCGCGGGATTCACCTCGAATGTCCAATCGGCCGACGGCGTCTCCGGATCGCCGACAACCCAACCGAAACGTCGGGGCGGGTCCAAGATGACGATCTGGGACCGGCTGGTCCACTGCCCGACTGCGGGGTGGATGTTCACACCGAGAAACTGCGCCCCGATGACTGGGCGGTCGAAGCCGTCCGCCCACTCGACGCTCTGCAGTTCGGTGCTGAACCGGGGCATCACGGTGATATCGCTGATGAGCTCCCAGACCCGGGCCGGCGGCGCGGCGATGGCCCTCCGGACACGGACCTCGCGATCACTCACGAACCGGCCCGCATACAGATAAGAGGCATCCCGTGAGGCTAACCGCCGGTTAGGCTTCGTATGTGAGTTCCGAGCGGAGATTCGCCGGACCGAAACTGCAGGGGGTGCGGTTCCGGCTGTCGGACTGCGAGCGCCTTCAGCGCCGCCCCTCCGCGCGCAACCAACACTGGGCCGACGCCGTCAGCCGACCGCAGCAGGTTCTGACCATCGCCACCTGGCTGGCGGCGTTCATCACCGCCGTACTCGGGATCCTGCAGACCGTCACTGGCCACGGCGTGTTCTACATCGGGGTCATCAATCTCGCCACCGCGATGGTTTTCCTGGCCATTCCCATGCTCTACCGGTTCGGCGACCTCGTCCCCGCCCTGTTCTTCGTCGTGGTCTCGTTCAGTTCGCTGACGTTCGTAGGATCCCAGATCGGCACCGACTCCGGCGTGCAGTTCTACTACCTGGTGTCTGCCTCACTGGCGGTGCTGGTGCTCGGCGTCGACCACCTCGCGCTGGCCGGCACCGTGGTGGCGATCGGTATCGGCCTGGTCATCGGAATGCAGTTCCTGGTTCCCGCCGACACCGGGATCCAGCCCCGGTGGGCGCTCGACGGCGGATTCATCTTCGCGACCGCAGGTGCGTGTCTGATGATCTTCGCCACCGTCTGGTACGCATTGCGGGAGGTTTCGCGGGCGGAAGCCGCCATGGAGGTGGAGTATGACCGCTCCGAGGCGCTGCTGGCCAACATCCTCCCCGACACCGTGGCGGCGAAACTCAAAGACCCTTCGCACGGGGTGATCGCCGATCGCTACGACGACGCGTCGATCCTGTTCGCCGACATCGCCGGATATACCGAACGCGCCGGGGAGATCCCGCCGACCGAACTGGTCCGATTCCTCGACCGGCTCTACACCACCTTCGACCGCCTCGTCGATCGGCACGAGCTGGAGAAAATCAAGACAACCGGCGACGCCTACATGGTGGTCAGCGGGGTGCCCAACCCACGGCCGGACCACGTCGAGGCGATCGCCGCCCTGGCCCTGGACATGCTGCGGGCAATCGCCGACCTGCGTGACCCCCAGGGCAATCCGGTCCCGATCCGTATCGGGATCGCCGCCGGTCCGGTGGTCGCCGGTGTGGTGGGCGCACGGAAGTTCTTCTACGACGTGTGGGGTGACGCGGTGAACGTCGCCTCACGGATGGAGTCCACCGGCGTCGAGGGGCGAATCCAGGTGCCGCGGGACGTCTTCGAACGCCTCGAGAACGACTTCGTGCTGGAGGAGCGCGGGGAGGTCCAGATCAAGGGCAAGGGCATGATGCCCACTTGGTTCCTGGTCCGGCGCAAGCCGACCCCGGTGCGTGGCGAGTCGCTGGACCAGGCCGGAGAAGTCGGCCTGCACACGCCGGCGGGTTGACCCGTCTTGCACCGCTGATCCGTCTCACATCACCCTCGACAAGAATGCCCTGGTGCGTTCGTGCCGGGGATTGGCCAGCACCTGGTGCGGCGGGCCGCTCTCGACGACCACCCCGCCGTCCATGAACACCAACTCGTCGGCGACCTCCCGGGCGAACCCCATCTCGTGGGTCACCACGATCATCGTCATGCCCGCCGCGGCAAGCGTTTTCATAACACCGAGCACCTCGCCTACCAGCTCCGGATCCAGTGCGGAGGTGGGCTCGTCGAAGAGCATCAGCTTGGGTTCCATGGCCAGCGCCCGGGCGATGGCGACGCGCTGTTGCTGGCCGCCGGAGAGCTGCGCCGGATAGGCATCGGCCTTGTCCGACAGGCCGACCTGGGCGAGCAATTCACGCCCCCGGTCGACGGCGTCGGACCTTTTGACACCCTTCACGTGCACCGGTGCCTCGACGATGTTCTCCAGCGCGGTGCGATGGGGGAACAGATTGAAGTGCTGGAACACCATGCCGATATCGCGGCGCTGCCTCGCCGCCTCCCGAGGCGGTATCTCGTAGAGCCGGCCGCGACTGTCCCGGTAGCCGATCAGTTCACCGTCGACATAAAGCCTTCCGGCCGAGATCTTCTCGAGGTGGTTGATGCAGCGCAGGAACGTCGACTTACCCGAGCCGGAGGGTCCAACCATTACCAGAACCTGCCCGCGGTCGACCGACAGCGTCACGCCATTGAGTACCGATAGGGCACCGAAGTCCTTGCACACCCCCTGCGCGTCGACCATCGGGCCGCCGGCGCCGGCGGCGCTCACAGGTGCCCCTCCTTGGCACCGGTCTGTGCGCCGGCAAGCGCCTCGAGCTGTTTGGCGGTCAACTTGCGCGAGATACCGCGGGAGAAGTGCCGCTCCAGGTAGTACTGACCGACCATCAGCAGGCTGGTGATCGCCAGATACCAGGTGGCCGCAACCAGCAGTAGCGGGATCGGCTCGAAGATCACCGCGGAGATGTCCCTGGTCCTGGTGTAGAGCTCCAGGGTGTAGGGCACCGCGGTGACCAGCGAGGTGGTCTTGAGCATGCTGATCAGCTCGTTGCCGGTGGGCGGGATGATCACCCGCATCGCCTGGGGAAGCACGATGCGGCGCATCGTCATCCACCACGACATACCCAACGCGGTGGAGGCCTCGAATTGGCCCTCTGGGACGGAACTGATTCCGGCACGGATGATCTCAGCCATGTAGGCCGCCTCGTTGAGCCCCAGCCCGACGATCGCCAGGATGAAGCTGATCGACAGGTTCCGCAGATCGAGGTGAAAAAACGTCGGCCCGAACGGCACGCCCAGCTGGATTCGCTGGTAGATCGTGGGGAAAAGACCCCAGAACACCAGCTGCACATAAACCGGGGTGCCGCGGAAAACCCACAGATACACCCATGACACCGATTTGAGAATCGGGTTGGGCGACAATCGCATCACCGCGAGAACCACCCCGAGCACCAGGCCCAGCACCATCGACCAGAAGGTCAGCTGCAGGGTGTTCCAGGCGGCCTCCGAGACCCGGTGGTCGAAAAGGTACTTGCGGTAGGTAGCCCAGCTGTAGGCCGGGTTGGTCGCCGCGCCGTAGCCGAACAGCGCGACGGCGGCGATGATGACGGCCGCCCCCACCCACCGCCAGGGATGCCGCAGCGGAACGGCATCAATGCCGGCGGGGCCCGACGGCTCGACGGCCATATCGCTAGCTGACCGCTCCGTTGATGACCGGTTTGTCGATCATTCCCGACTGCACGCCCCAATTCTCGGCGATGGTCTTGTAGTCGCCGGTCTTCATCAGGTGCTCCAAGGCCTGCAACAGCGACTGCGCCAGCGGCGAGCCCTTCTGCACCGGCCAACCGTAGGGCGCCGAGTCGAAAATCTCCCCCGCGCCCTCAAGCTTGCCGTTGCTCTGCCTGATCGCATAGGCGGTGACTGGCGAGTCCGCCGACATCGCATCGGCCTGGCCGAGGACGACGGCGTTGGTGACGGCGTCCTGCCCGTCGAACTTGATGATCTCGATCTCCGGTTTGCCGGAATCGACACAGGCCTTGCTCTTCGCCGGCAGTTCGTCGGTCTCCTGAATCGTGGTGGCCTGCACCGCGACCTTCTTGCCGCAGGCGTCGTTCGGGTCGATGGCCTCCCCCGGGCGCTGGGCCCAAAGGCTGCCCGCGGAGAAGTAGGTCACGAAGTCGACCTGCTTCTCGCGCTCCTTGGTGTCGGTGAACGACGACATGCCCACGTTGTAGGTGCCACCCTGAACCGACGGGATGATCTTGGCGAAGTCCGACTCGCGGTACTCGGCGGCCAGTCCCAACGTGCCGGCGACCGCGTTCATCAGATCGACGTCGAAGCCGACGATCTCACCGTTGGAGTCCTTGAACTCGTTGGGGGTGTAGGGAATGTTGACCCCGACGATCAGCTTGCCGGATTTCTTTATCTCCTCCGGCACGGTCGCCGCGATCTCCTCTACTTTCTGGGCCGTGACCGCGACGGTCGAGGTCGTCGGCGAAGCCGCGTCCCCCGAGCCGGTCTCACTGTTCTTCGCGCAGCCCGACATCATCAGTGCCCCCGCCATCGCGAACGTCCCCGCGGCGCGCCACCAACGCGGCCGGCTTTCAGATCCTGTCAACATGGTTGCCCTTTCCGCCGGCCACCGCCGATTACTGACACTGCCGAATGTTCAGTCGCCGGTGCAAAAACTACAGCTAAACACCGTTGCCAGCCCGCCGAAGCGTCTTACCAGGGCGTTCGGAGGTCTAGTTGTAAGCTGCCCGCATGACAACTCAAACCGGTGGAACTCTGGTTCCGCACTTGTGGAAGTCCGTACTGCTGACCGGCATCCTGTCGCTGATCCTCGGCGTCATGGTCCTGGTCTGGCCCGGTCCGACCCTTCTCGTGGCGGCGATCTTCTTCGGCGTCTACCTTCTGGTCACCGGCGTCTCGCAGGTGTTCCACGCCTTCACGTTGCACATCTCCGGTGGCGGACGGGCGCTGCTGTTCATCAGCGGCGCCGCATCCCTGGTGCTCGCCGTGCTGTGCTTCCGCAGCATCGGCAACTCGATTCTGCTGCTGGCCATCTGGATCGGCATCGGGTTCATCTTCCGGGGAGTGGCCACCGCTGCCGCCGCGATCAGCGACAGCAGCACCCCCAGCCGCGGTTGGGAGATCTTCATCGGCATCGTGACCCTGATCGCCGGCGTCATCGTGCTGGCCTACCCGTTCGAGTCGCTGCCGACCTTGATCTGGGTGACCGGTATCTGGCTGGTTGTGATCGGCGTGATGGAGATCATCGCCTCCTTCGGCATCCGGAAAGCCGGCAACGAGGTTCGGACCGCCGTCGGCGAGGCGCTCGGTACCCGCTGAGAACGGTTGAAAGGCGCGGGTTGCGGTTGCTGTCGAACCGCAACCCGCGCCTTTTGTCGTGAGGGTGCCGTGAAGCTGTCCCGAGCCTGTCCCGCAACTTCCCCAGACGGGTACCCTGACAGCCGTCGCTGTCCATACGAGGTGAAGCAGGAGCCATGACCGACTACCCGGAGCAGCCGCGCAAACCGGAGAGTGCGCCGACTCCGCCGCCTTCACCCCCTTACGGGCAGCCGCCCAACCCCTATTCCTATCCCCCCGGGCCCTACCCGGGCGGCTATCCCCCGCCGCAGACGCCGTACGGGGACTACTACCCCGCGGCACAGACGCCACCGCGCAACGGACTCGGCGTGGCCGCACTGGTGGTCGCGATCCTTGCACTGATCTCCTCGTTCTCAGTTGCCGGCGGGATCATCCTGGGCATCGTCGCGGTGATCCTGGGCTTCCTGGGCCGGGGCCGGGTCAAACGTGGGGAGGCAAACAACGGTGGTGTCGCCCTCTCCGGCATCATCCTCGGGGTCGTCGCGATCGTCGTCGGTCTGATCTTCATCGCCATCTGGGTCGGACTGTTCAAGGAGGTCGGCGCGGGCGACTATTTCGACTGCCTGCAGCAGGCCGGCCAAGACCGGGCCAAGGTGGAGCAGTGCTCCGAACAGTTCCGGCAGTCAGTGGAGAACAAATTCAGTGAGACGCAGCCACCGGGCCGGTGACCGAACTCATCGCGCCTTTCCAGGGAAGTACTTGACGATCCCCTCCTGGGCGACGGTCGCGACCACCTCCCCGGCGCGGTTGAAGAAATGCCCCATGCCCAGCCCGCGTGATTCGGCGGCCACCGGCGACGCGGTCGAATAGAGGACCCAGTCGGAGAAGTCGACCTGCCGGTGGAACCAGAGCGAGTGGTTCACCGTGACGGCGAAGATCCTGTCCCACCCCCAGGACAGACCGTGGGTGGTGATGATCGAGTCCAGCACCGTGGTGTCCGAGGAGTAGACCATGGCGGCGGTGTGCAGAACCGGGTCGTCGGGCATCTCGCCGGCCGCGGTCATCCATACCCGATTCCGGTCAAGCCGGTCGCCCTTGTCCCGCATCACCCACGCCGGGTCATTGGTATAGCGCCACTCGATCGGGCGCAACGCCTCGGCGAAGTGCGGCACGACCTCTTCGTAGCCGACCAGGAGCTCGTCGATGCCCGGCAGCCCATGTGGCTCGGGAACTTCGGGGGCGCTGAAGTTGTGTTCCAGTCCATGGCCGCCGGCCAGGTAGGAAACCAGGGCGGTGGCCAGCAGGGTGCCGTTCTGGATCGCGTCGACACGGCGGTTGGCGAACCGGCGCTCGTCACGCAGGCGCACGGTGTGGAACTCGATGTCCTGGGACGGGTCCCCGCCGGCGATGAAATGCGTCGACAGCGCGCTGGGCGGCAGATCGTGTTCGAGGCTTCGACTCGCCGCGACGAACGCCTGCGCCATCAACTGGCCGCCGAACGTGCGCACGGGATTCTTCCGGGGATGGCGCCCGAGATAGACGTCCTGCCCGACCGGGGAGAGTTGGAGGACCGACAACAGTTCGTCGAAATCAGACTGTCCCGATGTCTCAGGCACGCGCCGCCTCTCGTCGTGTCCCCCGCTAGTGGTCGTTCTCGCCGATCCGGTGGACCTGAATCAGGTTGGTCGAGCCTACTGTGCCCGGCGGAGCGCCTGCGACGATGATCACCAGATCCCCGCGCTGGTAGCGGCCCAGCTCCAGCAGGGAGTGGTCGACCTGCCGGATCATGTCGTCGGTGCTGTCGGTGTGCGGCACGATGAACGTCTCGGTACCCCAGGTGAGGGCGAGTTGGCTGCGCAGCTCAGGCACGGTGACGAACGCCAGCAGCGGCAGTCGGCTGTGCAGCCGCGCCAGCCGCCGCACGGTGTCCCCCGACGTGGTGAACGCGACGAGGGCCTTGGCCTCAAGGCGCTCACCGATATCGCGGGCGGCGTAGCAGATCACCCCGCGCTTGGTACGCGGAACGGATATCAGCGGGGGCACGGCCGCGGAGTTCTCCTCGACCGCGCAGATGATCCGCGCCATCGTGCGCACCGCCTGGATCGGGAACTGGCCCACCGAGGTCTCCCCGGAGAGCATCACCGCGTCGGTCCCGTCCAGTACCGCATTGGCGACGTCGGAGGCCTCGGCGCGGGTGGGCCGGGAGTTCTCGATCATCGACTCGAGCATCTGGGTCGCCACGATCACCGGCTTGGCGTTCTCCCGGGCGATCTGGATCGCCCGCTTCTGCACCAGCGGGACCTCTTCGAGCGGAAGTTCCACCCCGAGGTCGCCCCGGGCCACCATGACGGCGTCGAAGGCCTTGACGATGGCTTCCAGGTTCTCGACGGCCTCGGGCTTCTCCAGCTTCGCGATCACCGGGACCCGCCTGCCGACCCGGTTCATTACCTCGTGGACGATCTCTACATCCTCGGGCGAGCGCACGAACGACAGCGCGATCAGGTCGACGCCCAGTTTCAGCGCGAACTCCAGATCGGCGATGTCCTTCTCCGACAGCGGCGGCACCGAGAACCTCATCCCGGGCATGGAGAGGCCCTTGTTATTGCTCACCGGGCCGCCCTCGGTGACGGTGCACACCACGTCGCTGCCGGTGACGTGCTCGCAGATGAGCGAGACCTTGCCGTCGTCGACCAGCAGCCGGTCACCGGGTTGGGCGTCGGCCGCGAGCTGCTTGTAGGTGGTCGAGACCCGGTCGTGGGTGCCTTCACAGTCATCCACCGTGATACGAACGGTTTCGCCGTTGGCCCACACCGTCTTGCCTTCGGCGAACCGGCCGAGGCGGATCTTGGGACCCTGCAGGTCGGCCAGGATGCCCACCGCGCGCCCGGTGGCCTCGGATGCCTTCCGGACCCGGTGGTAGGACGCCTCGTGGTCGCCGTGGTCGCCATGGCTGAAGTTCAGCCGCGCGACATCCATACCGGCCTCGACCAGCGCCTTGACCATCGCGTCGCTGGTGGTGGCCGGACCGAGGGTACAGACGATTTTTGCGCGCCGCGTCACGACGCCTGAGCATAGTCGCGTCGGCGGGTCTAGGGGCCGAGCATTGTCGGAACCAGGGGGAACCCGGGCAGGTTGCGCACCACGGTCCAGGCCGTGGCCGTCACCACCAGCATCACCAGCAGAACCGGGCTCAGCACCGGGCGCCCCCGTCGGGCCTGCCACAACGACCACACAGCGAGCAGCGGTAGCCCGATGAGCAGATAGACGTTGTCGACAACGGCGGCCGAGAACTCTCCGTGCAGCAGATCATGGGTCATCCGCAGCCCGCCGCATGCCGGGCAGTCCCACCCGGTGAGGAGCTTGAACGGACACGGCGGGAACAGCGAACCGGGCTGATGCGGATTGACCAGCCCGACATAGGCCAACGCTCCCAGCCCGAGCGCGCCGGAGGTCAGCCCGGTGTATAGCCGTGACCTGCGGTGGCTTTCAGAAGCCATCACGAAGCGGCCGTCCGTAGGGATCGCGCACCTTGTCCGAAAGGATCATGACCGCATCGACGATGGCCCACACGACGGGCACGATGAAGCCGAAGCCACAGGTGAGGATCCCGATCGCCAGGCAGCCCACCAGCTGGGCGACACCGAGTCCGGTGTAACCGAGATAGATGCGGCCGATCCCCAGCACGCCGACGAGGCCGAGCAGCTGCAACAGCCCGGCCGTAGTTTTGGACTTGTCCGACAGAGGTTCGCCGGTGAACGGGTGGCGGCCGTAGGGCGCCGCCGGATCGACGTAGTAGCCGGGCGGCGGGTAGTTGAGCGGCGGCGGAAACGGACCCGGCTGCGGGTAGTGCGGCGGCGGCCCCGGCGGGGGCTGCGATTCCCCGGCCCCCCCGAACGGCGGCTCAGTCATGCCATTAGCATGCCAGAGACCTCAGTCACCGCTACGGGCGTTGACCCCCCACAACAGGCGGCGAAGGGTCGATGCGAATCCCGGCTGTTTCTGATCGGTCTGGCCGTCGGCGGATTCGGGCTCCGGTTCCGGCGCTACGGCTGCCTGTACCTCTACCTCCGGCTCGGGCTCGGCTTCAGGCTCCAGCTTTGCCGCCACCTTAGGCCCGGGCTCCGGTTCGACCTCGGGTTCGGACTCCACTTCAGCTTCCGGCTCCGGCGCCGCTTCGGACTCAGCCTCTGCCGCAGGCTCCACTTCCGCCTCCGCCTCCGGCTCCCCTTCAGGCTCCAGCTTTGCCGCCGCCTCAGGCTCGGGCTCCGCTTCGACCTCGGGCGCGGACTCCGCTTCGACCTCGGGTTCGGACTCCACTTCAGCTTCCGGCTCCGGCGCCGCTTCGGACTCAGCCTGTGCCGCAGACTCGACCTCCACCTCCGCCTCCGGCTCGGGCTCCCCTTCAGGCTCCAGCTTTGCCGCCGCCTCAGGCTCGGGCTCCGCTTCGACCTCGGGCGCGGACTCCGCTTCGACCTCGGGTTCGGACTCCACTTCAGCTTCCGGCTCCGGCGCCGCTTCGGACTCAGCCTCGGCCGCAGCCTCGGCCTCCTCTTTCTCAGAGGCCACCTGCTCTTCGGCTTCGGAGATCTCCTCTTCAAGCTGAGCCTCGACGGCCTGCTCCTCGGCTTCGACCTCCGCTACGAATTCGGCCCCGGCATCAGCGTCCACCTCTCCCGCAGCGTCGACATCGCCCACGGCTTCGGCATCAGCACCCTCATATTCACCGGCCACGGCCGCGGCGGCCACGATCCCGCTCCCCTTGGCCGCGGCAACCAGATCCTCGGCCCACTCCTCGACAGCTGACTCCGCCTCGACCTCCGGGGGTTGCTTGCCCCGCAGCGAGGCCGGATCCTCGCGTCCCTTCGGCGCCAACACCATGTAGACCACAGCACCGATAAACACGAACGTCGCAGTGAAGACGTTGACCCGGATGCCGGCGATGAGCGTCGCGGTATCGTCGCGCATCAGTTCGACCCAGAACCGGCCCGCGCAGTAGCCCGCTACGTAGAGGGCGAACAGACGGCCGTGCCCGAGACGGAACTTGCGGTCCGCCCAGATCAGTACCAGGAACACCAGGACGTTCCACAGCAGTTCGTAAAGGAACGTCGGGTGGACAACGGCGGCCACCTGACCAGTCGACACACCGTCGAGGGAGTGCACGTCCACCACTCCCGACGAGTCCCGTCGATAGAAGACCTCCATTCCCCATGGAACGGTGGTTTCCCGGCCGTAGAGCTCTTGGTTGAAGTAGTTGCCGAGTCGGCCGATTGCCTGGGCCAACACGATGCCCGGAGCGATGGCGTCTCCGAAGGCCGGCAGCGGAATGCCCCGACGGCGGCACGCGCTCCACGCACCGACACCACCGAAGGCCACTGCCCCCCAGATGCCCAGGCCGCCTTCCCAAATGCGCAGTGCCGCCGACAGACCGGCACCGCCGGATCCGAAGTAGGTCTTCCAGTCGGTCATGAGGTGGTAGATCCGACCACCGATCAGGCCGAAGGGCACCGCCCACAGCGCGATGTCATAGATGACACCACGCTCGCCGCCTCGGGCCGCCCAGCGGCGGTCGCCGAGCATCAGGGCAACGATGATGCCGGTGATGATGCACAGCGCGTAGGCCCGGATCGGGATCGGGCCGAGGTACCAGACGCCCTGTGCCGGGCTCGGGAAATAGGCAAGCACCGTTGTCGTCACGTGGCAGGCTCCTTCTCTCGGACCCCGACGGCAAGTTCAGCGGTCAGACTGCGGACGGCGGCCACCCCGCCGTCGGTCAGCGCCGACACCAGAGCGGAACCGACGATAACCCCGTCGGCGAAGTGGGCGATCTCAGCCGCCTGCTGCCGCGATCGCACGCCGAGGCCGACCCCCACCGGGATGTCGGAGATCTCCTTGACCCGGTGCACCAGCTCGGGCGCAGCGTTGGACACGGCATCGCGAGCACCGGTGACGCCCATGGTGGACGCCGCGTAGACGAACCCGCGGGAAGCGTCGACCGTGCGAGCCAGCCGTTCCGGGGTCGAGGACGGAGCCACCAGGAAGATCCGATCCAAATCGTGGCTGCTTGAGGCGGCGAGCCAGTCCTCGGCCTCGTCCGGAATCAGGTCGGGAGTGATCATGCCCAGGCCGCCGGCGGCGGCGAGATCCCGGGCAAACGCGTCGACCCCGTAGTGCATCACCGGATTCCAGTAGGTCATCACCAGCGCGTTGCCCCCGGCCGCACTGATCGCCTCGACCACCCGGAGGGTGTCACGAACCCTGACACCGTGCTGCAGTGCGGTCTCGGTGGCGGTCGCGATCACCGGACCGTCCATCCCCGGGTCGGAATACGGAACTCCGACCTCGATGATGTCGCACTCGGCGCTCATCGCGACCATGGCATCGACCGAGGTCTCAACATCGGGATACCCGGTTGGAAGGTAGCCGATGAGCGCCGCCCGACCCTCGGCCCGGCATGCCTCGAAAATAGGACCCAACCGGCCCGGCGGGCTGTGCTGGATGGTCACGAGGCTCCCGGCCCCGCACCGTCGAGCAGCCCGAACCAACGGGCCGCGGTCTCGACGTCCTTGTCACCCCGGCCGGACAGGTTGACCATGATGATCGACTCCGGGCCCAGTTCGCCGGCGAGGTCCACCGCTCCCGCCACGGCGTGGGCGGACTCGATGGCGGGGATGATGCCCTCAAGTCGGCACAGCAGGCGGAAGGCGTCCATGGCCTGGGAGTCGGTGATCGGACGGTATTCGGTGCGGCCCAGGTCCTTGAGGAAGGCATGTTCCGGGCCGACGCCGGGGTAGTCCAGTCCCGCTGAGATCGAATGGGATTCGATGGTCTGGCCGTCCTCGTTCTGCAGCAAGTAGGAATACGAACCCTGGAAGGCGCCGGGTGTCCCACCGCTGAAGGTGGCGGCGTGCCGGCCGGTCTCGACACCCTCGCCGGCGGCCTCAAAGCCGATCAGGCGGACTCCCGGATCGTCGATGAAGGCATGGAAGATGCCGATCGCGTTCGATCCACCGCCCACACAGGCGGTGACGGCATCGGGCAGTCGGCCGGCCTGGGTGAGGATCTGCGCCCGAGCCTCCAACCCGACGACCCGCTGGAAATCGCGCACCATCAACGGGAACGGATGCGGACCGGCAGCGGTTCCGAAGCAGTAGTAGGTCCGGTCGGCATTGGTGACCCAGTCGCGGAACGCGTCGTTGATGGCGTCCTTGAGCGTCTTGGAACCGGACTGCACGGCCACGACCTCGGCACCGAGCAACCGCATCCGGGCGACGTTGAGTGCCTGACGTGCGGTGTCGACGGCGCCCATGTAGATCACGCACTCCAGACCCAGCAGAGCGCAGGCGGTGGCGGTGGCCACCCCGTGCTGCCCGGCGCCGGTCTCGGCGATGACCCGGGTTTTGCCCATCTGACGGGCCAGCAGCGCCTGACCGAGGACGTTGTTGATCTTGTGCGAACCGGTGTGATTGAGGTCCTCGCGCTTGAGGAAGATCCGGGCGCCGCCGACGTGGGCGCTCAGGCGGGAGGCCTCGTAGAGCGGTGAGGGCCGGCCTGCGTAGTGGGTCTGCAACCGGTCGAGTTCGTCGAGGAAGGTCTGATCGGTACGGGCCTTGTCGTAGGCTGCGGTGACCTCTTCGATGACGGCCATCAACGCCTCGGGGACGTAGCGGCCTCCGTAGACGCCGAAGTGACCGCGGGAGTCCGGTTCGTGCGCGGTGGGCTCCGCGACGGCCGCGCTCGCGCGGGGCAGGCTGGGGGAAGAGGTATCGGCCATGGTCGGGTTCCAGACGAGTCGAACGGCGCTCAGCGTACCGGTTTGGGGCACGAGGGATGGGCCCCCGCGGTGACCAGATCAGCCACGGCGCCGCGGGGGTCACCGCTGGTCACGAGGCCCTCGCCGACCAGCACGGCATCGGCTCCGGCTCCGGCGTAGGCGAGCAGGTCCGCTGGCCCGCGCACCCCGGATTCAGCGACCCGGATGACGTTGGTGGGCAGGCCGGGGGCGATCCGCCCGAAGCAGTTCCGGTCGACCTCCAGGGTCTTCAGGTTGCGGGCGTTCACACCGATCACCTTGGCACCGGCCTGCAGTGCCCGATCGGCTTCCTCCTCGGTGTGCACCTCGACCAGAGCGGTCATCCCGAGCGACTCGGTGCGATCGAGCATCGAGACCAGAGCCGGTTGGCTGAGGGCCGCGACGATCAGCAGGAGCATGTCGGCACCGTGAGCCCGCGCCTCGTGGATCTGATAGGGGCGCACGATGAAATCTTTCCGCAGCACCGGAATGGTGACGGCGGCGCGAACGGCGTCGAGGTCGGCCAGCGAGCCCTGGAAACGGCGTTGCTCGGTGAGCACGCTGATGAGCCTGGCGCCGCCATTCTGGTACGACCGCGCCAGATCGGCTGGGTCGGTGATGGCCGCGAGCTGGCCCCGGGACGGGCTGGCCCGCTTCACTTCAGCAATCACCGCGATGCCTGGCGCCCGCAAGGCCGCAATCGCGTCGAGTGGAGGCGGTGCCGCCTCCGCGGCGGCCTTGACGGCGGCCATGCTCACGATCGCCTCGCGGGCGGCAACGTCATCTCTGACTCCCTCGAGAATGGAGTCGAGCACGGTTGCCGAAGTCATGACAGCCGGTTCCCCTCTTGCGGTGTCGTCCGATGCCGATATCGGTGAAAGGGTAGCCGTCCTCCGGTCCGCACCCGTCACCGCCCCTCGGCGTCGGACCCGGGTGATCCCGGTGCGCCAATCCCGCCGTGGGTCGGGTCGTAGCCATCGTCGAGGGCGTCCCACATGCTGCGCTCGGACAACTCCGTCGCCTCGGTCGCACCGGATGCACCCGGTGCCGCGTATTTCCTGGCCTCGTGCGCCGAGGAGACCGCTGAGCGCATCAGCAGGACCGCGGCGAAAAGTGCCGCGGCAGCGGCGACGATCGTCAGCACCGCGCCAACGATCTGCCGTTGGCTGGCAACGAGATTGACGATCTGAACCCCTGCCAGTTCGGCGCCGCGCGGACCGACATCGGGCATCACGATCAGGCTGATCCCCAGATACCCGAGGGCGAGGCAGGCCAGGTCCACCAGCAGCGCGAGTGCCCGCAGCAGCCACCCTCGTACCGCGAGAGCGGCCAGGGCCGCGGCCAGCAGCAGCAGCGCCAACGGCAGCAACGCCGTGGACCATTCCGCGCCGTTGAGCGTCGAGGTCCTCGGCGGACTCAGGCCGTCGAATGAGGTGACCGAGACCCAGGTGAGCCGGGAGGCGACCCACAGCGCTGCAGCGGCCAGTATGAGCAGCAGTTGCGCAATCCGGATCACGGGGCACTCAGCGTCTCTGCCGCGGCGATCGCCGAGAGCACCGCTTTGGCCTTGTTGGCCGATTCGGTGTACTCGTAGGGCCCGTTGGAGTCGGCCACCACCCCGCCGCCGGCCTGGACGTAAGCGGTGCCGGCGCGCATCAGCGCGGTCCGGATGGCGATGGCGAAGTCGGCGTTGCCGGCGAAGTCCAGGTATCCGACGACACCGCCGTAGAGGCCGCGGCGGGTCTTCTCCACCTCCTCGATCAACTCCATCGCCCGCACCTTCGGCGCTCCCGAGAGGGTGCCCGCCGGGAAGCAGGCGGTGACCGCGTCCAGCGCGGTCCGGCCTTCGGCCAGCAATCCGGTCACCGTGGACACCAGATGCATGACGTGGCTGTAGCGCTCGATGTGGCTGTAGTCCTCGACTCGCACGGTGCCCGGTACGCAGACCCGTCCGAGATCGTTGCGGCCGAGGTCGACCAGCATTAGGTGTTCGGCCCGTTCCTTCTCGTCGGCCAACAGCTCCTTCTCCAGAAGCTGGTCCTCCTCCTCGGTGCGGCCGCGCCATCTGGTGCCCGCGATCGGGTGCGTGGTCGCCCAGCCTTCCTGCACCGTGACCAGGGCTTCCGGGCTGGATCCGACGATCGAGAACGCCGTTCCCCCGGACTCGTCCGGGACGTGCATCAGGTACATGTAAGGGCTTGGGTTGGACACCCGCAGCATCCGGTACACGTCGATCGGGTCGGCCGGGGTGTCCATCTCGAACCGCTGGGAGGGCACCACCTGAAATGCCTCGCCGGCCTCGATCTCCTTGACCAGCCGTTCCACGATCGCCCCGTAGTCCTGCTGGGTGCGCTGGGCGCGATGCTTCGGTTCGGGACGGCCGAAGGTCGCCACCGTCGAGCCCAGTGGCTGGGCGAGGGCCTCGGTCATCACGTCGAGACGGGCCAGCGCCGCGTCATAGGCCTCATCCACGCGCCGGTCGCTACCGTCCCAGTTGACCGCGTTGGCGATCAGTGTGATGGTGCCCTCATGATGGTCGACCGCCGCGAGGTCGGTGGCCAGCAGCAGCAGCATGTCGGGTAGCCCCAGGTCGTCGACGGCCAGTTCGGGCAACCGCTCCAGACGCCGGACGAAGTCGTAGGCGAAGAAGCCCACCAGCCCGCCCGACAGCGGCGGCATACCGGCCAGCGGACCGGTCGACAGCAGTTCCATCGTGGCCCGCAAGGCCTCCAGCGGATCGCCCCCACTCGGAGCGCCGTCGGGGGTGGCACCCAGCCAGACCGCCTCGCCGTCGCGAACCGTCAGCGCCGACGGGGCGCCGGCGCCGATGAACGACCATCGGGACCAGGACCGGCCATTCTCGGCGGATTCCAGCAGGAAGGTCCCCGGCCGGTCCGCCGCCAGTTTCCGGTAGGCCGACAGCGGGGTCTCACTGTCCGCGAGCACCTTGCGGGTCACCGGGACCACGCGGTGCTCGGCGGCCAGCGCGCGGAACTCATCGCGCGTGGTGGTGTGCACGGGGTACATCCTCCCAGACCTGTCGCCGGAGCCCGACCGGCGATAGCGTGGTCACCCATGTCACCAGGGATCAATCGGGGCGACAGCGCCCCCGACTTCGAGTTGCCCGATCAGACCGGGACGGTCCGTTCACTGTCCGGCCTGCTCGCCGACGGGCCCATCGTGCTGTTCTTCTATCCCGCGGCGATGACCCCGGGGTGCACGAAGGAGGCCTGCCACTTCCGCGACCTGGCCGCGGAGTTCGCAGCGGTGGGCGCCTCCCGCGTCGGTATCAGTACCGACCCGGTCGACAAGCAGGCCCGGTTCTCCGACTCCCAGCGCTTCGACTACCCGCTGCTGTCCGACGCAGACGGCACGGTGGCCCAGATGTTCGGGGTCAAGCGCGGACTGCTGGGCAAGTTCATGCCGGTCAAGCGCACCACCTTCGTCATCGACACCGACCGCACCGTGCTGGAGGTGATCTCCAGCGAAGTCAACATGGACACCCACGCCGACCAGGCGCTCGAGGTACTGCGGGAACGCTCGGCGGGCTAGGTGCCGGGTCCGAGCAATACCTCAGCGTCGAAACAGGTGTGCGTGCCGGTATGGCAAGCCGCGCCGTGCTGGTCGACCTCCAGCAGCACGGTGTCCCCGTCGCAGTCCAGTCGCACCGAGTGCACATATTGGGTGTGTCCGGAGGTCTCCCCCTTGACCCAGTACTGGCCGCGGGAGCGGGAGAAATAGGTGGCTTGACGGGTGGCAAGGGTGCGGGCCAGCGCCGCGTCGTCCATCCAGGCCACCATCAGCACCGCTCCGCTGCCGCGCTCCTGGGCGACCGCCGCGAACAGGCCGTCGGCATTGCGCTTGAGCTTGGCGGCGATGAAGGGATCGAGCGCGCTCATCGGAACCGAACCCGACTTGTCCTCTTCGCTGGCGCTCATCGGAACCGAACCCGACTTGTCCTCTTCGCTGGCGCTCATCGGAACCGAACCCGACTTGTCCTCTTCGCTGGCGCTCATCGGACGGTAACCCCCGCCGCCGCCATTGCGGCCTTTACGTCGGCGATGGTCAGCTCGCCGAAGTGGAACACGCTGGCCGCGAGCACGGCATCGGCACCGGCCTGCACCGCCGGCGCGAAATCGCCCACCGCTCCCGCACCGCCGCTGGCGATCACCGGCACACTGACCGCGGCACGCACCGCACGAAGCATCGGCAGGTCGAACCCTGCCTTGGTGCCGTCGGCGTCCATGGAATTGAGCAGGATCTCACCGACACCGAGCTCGGCCCCGCGCATTGCCCAGTCGATGGCGTCGATACCGGTCCCCTGCCGACCCCCGTGCGTGGTGACCTCCCACCCCGACGCCGTCGGGGCACCGCCGGGCGGCACGGTCCGGGCGTCCACCGACAGCACGATGCACTGCGAACCGAACTGCCGTGACAGCTCGGCCAGCAGCTCCGGACGGGCGATCGCGGCGGTATTAACCGACACCTTGTCCGCGCCGGCCCGAAGCAGCGCGTCGACGTCGTCGACCGATCGCACCCCACCGCCGACGGTGAGCGGGATGAACACCTGCTCGGCGGTGCGGCGCACCACCTCGAGCATGGTGGCCCGTCCCGAGGACGAGGCTGTCACGTCCAGAAAAGTTAGTTCGTCCGCGCCCTGGGCATCGTAGGCGGCCGCCAGCTCCACCGGGTCTCCGGCGTCGCGCAGATTCTCGAAGTTGACCCCCTTGACCACTCGGCCGGCATCGACGTCCAGGCAGGGAATCACGCGAACGGCGACATCCATCAGCGGTACTCCTCCGGTGAACCGACCCGGTGCAGGATCTCCATGATCTCCTCGTGCACTCCGGGGGCCGCGGCCAGCGCCGCCGTCGAGGTGGCCGTCCATGGCGCCCCGTGAAGATCCGTCACGACACCACCGGCGGCCCGCACCAGCGCCACACCCGCGGCGTGGTCCCAAATGTGGTGGCCGAAACTGATTGCCGCGCCCATGATCCCGGCGCCGACGAAGGCTATGTCGATCCCGGTCGAGCCGTGTATCCGCAGCTTGCCGCAGACGCGGGAGAGTTCGGTGAACACCTCCAGCCGGTAGCGACCCGGGAGACGCCCGCCCCATTCCACGTTGAATGTGCCGATGCCGACGATCGAATCGGCCAGACCGACGTTGCCCAGCCGGGGATGGGGGACGCCGTTGACGTACACCGGCCCACCTTCGACGGCGGTGTAGCGGTCACCGGTGAACGGCAGCCAGGTCAGTCCGGCAACCGGTTCCCCGTCGCGCAGCAGGCCGAGCAGGATGGCGGCCATCGGCGAACCGGCGGCGTAGTTGAAGGTGCCGTCGATCGGATCGAGAACCCACACCAGGGGGCCGCCGAGGTCGGCACCGCCGAATTCCTCACCGTGGACGCCGATTCCGGTGGCCGCTTCCAGCTCCGCGACGATCTGGCGCTCCAGTGCCAGGTCGACCTCGGTGGCGAAGTCGTTGCCTTTTTTCTGCACCGCAGACTCGGCACGGTGTCCGGCCACGAAGGGACCCGAGGCCCGGTCCAGGATCACCGCTGCCTCGGCGACCAGCGCCTCAAGGTCCGGCACGCTAACGGCTCACCGCGGCCAGTGCCTGGGGCAGGGTGAAACGGCCCGCGTAGAGCGCCTTGCCGACGATGGCGCCCTCGACGCCGCAGGGGGTCAAGGTGGCGATGGCACGCAGATCATCGAGGCTCGACACTCCCCCGGAGGCGATCACCGGGGCGTCGGTGCACTCGGCGACGCCTTCGAGCAGGTCCAGGTTGGGCCCGGTCAGCGTGCCGTCCTTGGTGACGTCGGTGACCACGAAGCGCGAGCAGCCCTCGCTGTCGAGTCGTTCCAGCACCTGCCAGAGGTCGCCGCCGTCGGTCTCCCAGCCGCGGCCGCGCAACCGGTGCTCGCCGTCGACGATCTGCACGTCCAGACCCACCGCGACCCTCTCGCCGTACTCCCCGATCGCCCGGGCGCACCACTCCGGGTTCTCCAGGGCGGCCGTGCCGATGTTGACCCGGGCGCACCCGGTGGCCAGCGCGGCCCGAAGCGACTCGTCGTCGCGGATCCCGCCGGACATCTCGACCTTGACGTCCAGGGCGGCCACCACCTCGGCGAGCAGTTCGCGGTTGCTGCCCCGACCGAAGGCCGCGTCGAGATCCACCAGGTGGATCCACTCCGCGCCGTCGCGCTGCCAGGTCAGCGCCGCCTCCAGCGCCGAGCCGTATTCGGTCTCACTACCGGCCTTGCCCTGCACCAGCCGCACGGCCCGGCCCTCGACCACATCGACGGCAGGCAACAAAATCAGTTCTGTCCCACTGTTCATCTGATAACTCAGAGCCCCTCAACCCAATTCGCCAGCAGCGCCGCACCGGCGTCGCCGCTCTTCTCCGGATGAAATTGCGTGGCCGACAACGGCCCGTCCTCCACGGCGGCAAGGAACCTTACGTGGTGCGTCGCCCAGGTCAGCAATGCCTTGGGGTCGCCCTCCCATGTCTGGGCGGCATAGGAGTGCACGAAGTAGAACCGGGTGTCCGGCGCCAGCCCCTTGAACAACCTGCTGCCCGGTGCGGCCTCGACGACGTTCCAGCCCATGTGCGGGATCACCGGCGCCTCCAGTCGGGTCACCGATCCCGGCCACAACCTGCAGCCGCGGGTGTCCACGCCGAATTCCACCCCGTGGGCGAACAGGATCTGCATCCCTACGCACACCCCGAGCACCGGCCGACCGGCCGCCACCCGTTCGGCGATGATCTCGTCCCCGCCGATGGAGCGCAGACCGCTCATACAGGCCTCGAACGCCCCGACTCCGGGAACCACCAGACCGTCGGCAGCCAGCGCGACCGTGGCGTCGGAGGTCACCCGCACGTCGGCCCCGACCCGCTCCAGCGCACGCTGGGCCGATCGCAGGTTTCCCGAGCCGTAGTCCAGGACGACAACCGATGTCACAGAACGCCTTTGGTGGACGGTACGCCCGCCGCCCGCGGGTCCGGCTCGACGGCCGCCCGCAGCGCCCGGGCCACCGCCTTGTACTGCGCCTCGGTGATGTGGTGCGGATCGCGCCCGTAGAGGGTGCGCACATGCAGGGCGATCCGGGCGTTGGCGGCCAGCGACTCGAAGACGTGCCGGTTGATCACGGTGTGGTACGGCACCCCCGCACCCGCGATGGTGAAGTCCACCAGGTAATCCGGTTCGCCGGTGTGTACGAAGTACGGCCGTCCGGAAACGTCGACCGCGGCATGCGCCAGCGTCTCGTCCATCGGAATGAAGGCGTCGCCGAACCTGCGGATGCCTTTCTTGTCGCCGAGCGCCTGCCCGAGCGCGGTACCCAGCACGATGGCGGTGTCCTCGACGGTGTGGTGGCCCTCGATCTCGACGTCCCCGCGGGCGGTGACGGTCAGATCGAAGCTGGCATGGCTGCCCAGCGCGGTGAGCATGTGGTCGAAGAAGGGCACCCCGGTGTCGACGGAGACCACACCGGTGCCGTCGAGGTCGAGCTCGACGATGATGTCGGACTCTCTTGTCTTGCGCTCCACTCGGGCGCGCCGGGATTTCTCGGTCATGGTGCTCCTTGCGGCTCAGGCCCTGCACGAAGGGTCAGGTCGGCGGCGGCGAGTTTCGCGCTGGCCGCCAGGAACGCGTCGTTCTCCTCCGACAGTCCGATGGTGACGCGCAGGAATCCGGGGATACCGACGTCACGAATCAGCACCCCGTCATCGAGATAGTGCCGCCACGCGCCGGGAGCATCGGCGAACTCACCGAAAAGCACGAAGTTGGCGTCGCTGGGGATGACTCGGAATCCCATGTTCCCCAACGCCGCACTGACCCGGTCACGCTCGGCCACCAGTGCCGCCACCGAGGCCAGCGTCTCGTCGGCATGCCGCAACGCGGCGCACGCCGCAGCCTGAGTGAGTACCGACAGGTGATAGGGCAGCCGCACCAGCAGGACCGCCTCGATCACCGCGGGAGCGGCGACCAGGTAACCCAGGCGGCCACCGGCGAAGGCGAAGGCCTTGCTCATGGTGCGGCTGACAACCAATCGCGCCGGATACTCCTCGATCAGGGTGATCGCACTCGGGTGAGCGGAGAACTCCGCGTAGGCCTCGTCCAGGATCAGCACACCGTGCGGCATCGCGTCGAGCAGCCGACGCAGATCCGCCAGTGCAACAGTCTGTCCGGTCGGGTTGTTCGGACTGGTGACGAACACCACGTCGGGACGGTCCCGGCGAATCGCGGCCACCGCAGAGTCGACGTCGAGACTGAAATCGGGTGCGCGCAGGGCCTCGACCCAGCGGGTCTGGGTGCCGTCGGCGATGATCGGGTGCATCGAGTAGGAGGGCACGAATCCCAACGCGCTGCGGCCGGGCCCGCCGAAGGCCTGCAGCAGCTGCTGCAGGATCTCGTTGGATCCGTTTGCCGCCCAGACGTTCTCGACACCCACCGGCACACCGGTGGTCCGGCTCAGGTAGCCGGCCAGATCACGGCGCAGCGCATGCGCATCGCGGTCGGGATAACGGTGCAGCGCCACCGCGATCGCCCGCACCGCCTCGGCCGCGTCATCGATCAGCGCTCGGCTGGGCGGGTGCGGGTTCTCGTTGGTGTTCAACCGCACCGGCACATCGAGTTGCGGTGCGCCGTAGGCGGATTTGCCGCGCAGGCTCTCCCGCAAGGGCAGGTCGTCGAGCCGAACCCGCTCACCGATGCTCACCGCTCGAACCTCCGGCGCACCGCCTCGCCGTGCGCCGGCAGATCCTCGGCATTGGCCAGCGTGATGACGTGGCCGGAGACGTCCTTGAGGGCGGCCTCGGTGTAGTCCACGACGTGGATGCCACGCAGGAAAGTCTGCACCGACAAACCGCTGGAGTGCCGGGCGCAACCGGCGGTGGGCAGCACATGGTTGGAGCCGGCGCAGTAGTCGCCCAGGCTCACCGGTGACCACGGACCGACGAAAATCGCCCCGGCGGCGCGGATCCGGGCCGCGACCCCGGCGGCGTCGGCGGTCTGGATCTCCAGGTGTTCGGCGGCGTAGGCATTGACCACCCGCACGCCCGCCTCGAGGTCGTCGACGAGCACGATGCCCGACTGCGGGCCGTTCAGCGCCTCGGCAACCCGCTCCCGATGCACCGTGGTCTGCAACTGGGCGGCCAGTTCGGCTTCGGTGGCCTCTGCCAGCGCGACACTGTCGGTGACCAGCACGCTGGCCGCCAGCACGTCGTGCTCGGCCTGGCTGATGAGGTCCGCAGCCACATGGACCGGGGCGGCGGTGTGGTCGGCCAGGATCGCGATCTCGGTCGGCCCGGCCTCGGAGTCGATTCCGACCTGCGAGCGGCAGATCCGCTTGGCGGCGGTGACGTAGATGTTGCCCGGACCGGTGATCATGTCCACCGGGGCCAACTCCCCGCCGTCGGTGTCCGTGCCGCCGAACGCCAGCAGTGCCACCGCCTGGGCTCCGCCGACCGCCCACACCTCGTCGACGCCCAGCAGTCGGGCCGCGGCCAGGATCGTCGGGTGCGGCAGTCCGTCGAAGTCCGCCTGGGGCGGGCTGGCCACCACCAGCGACTCAACACCGGCGGCCTGGGCCGGCACCACGTTCATCACCACGCTCGACGGGTAAACGGCGTTGCCGCCGGGGACGTACAGGCCCACCCTTTCGACGGGCACCCAGCGTTCGGTGACCGCGGCACCCGAGGGGAACAGCGTGGTGGTGTCGGTGCGCCGCTGATCTGCATGCACGGCGCGGGTGCGGTCGATGGCCACCTCGAGGGCGGCGCGCACCTCCGGATCCAGCCGGGCGAGGGCGGCGTCGAGTTCGGAAACCGGTACCCGGACGCTGTCCGGGCGGACGCCGTCGAAACGGGCCCCGAACTCCAGCGCCGCGACGGCACCGCGCTGCGCGACGTCGTCGACGATGGGGCGGACCCTGGGGACCACGGCGTCGACGTCCACCCCACCGCGGGGCAGCGCGGCGCGCAGTTGCGCGGCGGTCAGCGAGCGGCCACGCAGGTCGATACGGGACAGCCGGACAGTTGGGGTGCTCATCACCGGCAATTGTCGCTGATCGGCGCATCCGATTGAAAATCGTTTACGCATCGGCCGGCGGAAAGTGTGACCGGGTCGGGCTTCATACTCGACGGATGGGTTGGGATCTCTGGCTGGCGTTCGTGGGCGCCTCGATCGCCATCAGCGTCTCCCCGGGGGCCGGAGCAGTCCAGTCGATGGCCACCGGGCTCAGCCACGGCCTGCGCCGGGGGGTCTGGAGCGTGGCCGGCCTGCAGATCGGGCTGATGACGCAGTTGGCGGTGGTGGCCGTCGGGCTCGGGGCCGCCGTGGCGAAGTCCGTCCTCGCCTTCACCGTGATCAAGTGGGTCGGCGTGCTCTACCTGGTCTACCTGGCGGTACGGCAATGGCGGGCCACCACCGAGGACGTCTCTGCGCAGGTGGTCGTCGACGCCGACAACAGGACCGGGCGGCTCGCGCTGCTGGTCCGCGGCGCACTGGTGAACATCACCAACCCCAAGGGGCTGGTGTTCCTGCTGGCCGTTCTGCCGCAGTTCGTGGCACTCGGCCGGCCACTGCTGCCGCAGTACCTGACCATCGCGGCCACCATGGTGGTGGTGGACGTCGTCGTCATGTGCGCCTACACCGGCCTGGCCGCCCGGCTGCTGGGCTGGCTGCGCACACCCCGCCAGCAGACGATCCTCAACCGGACCATGTCCGGGCTGTTCGCGGTGGCAGCACTGGTGCTCTCGCTGGTTCGCCGTGGTGCACCCGCCTGACTAGGATTTCCGCCGTGGGCTCACACCGTGGCCGCAGCGACGACTTCGACTTCAGCGGCAGGACCGTGCTGGTCATCGGGGCTGGCGGCGGTATCGGCTCGGTGGTGGCCGAACACTTCGCCGCGGCCGGCGCGACGGTTGTCGCCGGGGCGCGAAAGGTGGCCGGTCCGCTGCAGGATCTTGTGGAGCGGATCGGCGCGGCGGGCGGTCGGGCGCACTCGGTGGCGATCGACGTCACCGACGAACGCAGCGTTCGCGACGCCGTCGCGGCGGCCGCCGAGCATTCCGGACGCATTGACGCGATGGCCAACCTGGCCGGGGTATTCCGGCCACCGACTCCGATCGTCGAGACCGCACTGGCGGACTGGAACCAGACCATCGCGGTGAACCTCACCGCCACGCTGCTGTGCATGAAACACACCCTGGCCCAGATGATCGCCCAGCAAGGGCCGGCGGCGATCGTCAACACCGCCTCCAGTCTCGGAGTGGCCAAGAACCGGGAAAATCTCGGTCCCTACGTCGCGAGCAAGGCAGGTGTGCATGTGCTGACCCAGACGGCCGCGATCGAGGTGGCCGGTCACGGCATTCGGGTCAACTGCGTCAGTCCGGGGGTGACGGCGACGTCGATGT
This sequence comes from Mycolicibacterium sp., assembly GCA_020637165.1. Classification (GTDB taxonomy): domain Bacteria; phylum Actinomycetota; class Actinomycetes; order Mycobacteriales; family Mycobacteriaceae; genus Mycobacterium. Next base: position 360,815 of record JACJWN010000003.1, read on the forward strand.
CGCTGCGCGCCGGCGAGACCGACGGCGACCGGGATAGACGGGTCGCGGGCTCCATCCCACTGGGTCGGGTGGCCGATCCTGCGGAGGTCTCTAAGGCGGTGCTATGGCTGGCCAGCGACCACGCCTCCTACGTCACCGGCCACGACCTGATGGTCGACGGCGGACAGGTGCTGCGGTGATGCGGGCCCGAGACCACCCCAACAATGCGCCCGGCGTGCCGATGAAGTTTCCACCGTGGTTCGAGAACTTCCAGATCAGGTTCATCAACCCGATCGCCGTGCCGATCGCCCGCTTCGTGCCGGGCGTCACCGTCATCAAGCACCGCGGCCGCAAGTCGGGCCGGAGCCTCGAGACCGCCGTGTCGGCCTATCGCAAGGGGGGCACCGTCGCCATCATGCTGGCGCACGGCAAGACGAACTGGGTCAAGAACATCCTCGCCGCCGGCGAGGCCGACATCCGACTCGGCGGGGGCGAGGTCCACCTGATCAATCCGCGCATCGTCGAGGCGGGGACCGACGACCCGTCGCTGCCGTTGATGGCCCGACTCGCCGCCCGCCGCGGGCTTGGGGTGTTCGTCGCCGACATTGGGTCCGCCGAAACTGAGTGAGTAACCTCGCAGGGGTTCGCTCGCACTTTGTCTGTGCGAGTCCTCACTCGGCGGTGAAATCTAGAGGTCCAGACCGATGTCGAGCACCCGCACCGAGTGCGTGAGCGCGCCGACGGCGAGGTACTCCACCCCGGTTCCGGCGTACTCGGCGGCGGTGTCGAGCGACAGGCCGCCGGAGGACTCCAGCAGCACCCCGGGCGCGCGGGCGTCGCGACGCTGCACGGCGATCTGGGTCTGCCAGACCGGGAAGTTGTCGAGCAGGATCAATTGCACGTCCTCGGCCAGCACCTCGTCGAGTTGCTCGAGCGTGTCGACCTCGACCTCGCACGGCAGATCCGGCGCGGCGGCGCGCACCGCCCGCAGTGCGGCGACCACCGATCCGGCCGCCGCGACGTGGTTGTCCTTGATCAGGGCGGCATCGCCGAGACCCATCCGATGGTTCACTCCGCCGCCGACCCGCACCGCGTACTTCTGCAGCGCCCGCAGCCCCGGCAGGGTTTTGCGGGTGTCGCGGATCTTGGCCTCGGTGCCCTCGACCGCGTCCACCCACCGCGCGGTCGCGCTCGCGATCCCGGACAGATGGCAGACGAGGTTCAGCAGGGTCCGCTCGGCGGTCAGCAGTCCGCGGGTGGGTGCCTGCAGGCGCAGCAGCGACTGGCCGGCTTGCAGGCGGGTGCCGTCCTCGACGCGGTCTTCCACTTGATAGCCCTGCGGCCCGAGGACTTCGTCGAGCACCATCAGGGCCACCTCGACGCCCGCCGCCACCCCCGCTTCGCGGGCCACCAGTGCGGCCTCGGCGACGGCGTCGGCGGGCACGGTGGCGTTCGTTGTCACGTCCGGGCCGTAGCGCAGGTCCTCATCCAGCCCACGGCCGATCACGGCCAGCGCCTCGGACCTCTCGTCGGCGGAAAGCTTCATCACAGCGGCACGGCCGCGGCCGGCTGACCGTGGACCGTGCGGCTGGCGGCCTGCGCCGGATCGGTGTCGGGGTAGTCGGCACGATGGTGGCAGCCACGGCTCTCGGCGCGGTCCAGCGCCGCGGCAGCGACCAGACGGGCCGTGGCCGTCAGCGCGGCGTCCTCGAAGTCGGCGCGGGTGCGGATCACCCGGGAGGGCGCGTCCCGCAGCACCGCGCCGAGCTCAGCCAAACCATCACCGTCGCGGACCACCGAGGCCCAACGCGTCATGGCCCGCTGCAGATCGCCGCGGTCGAGCGCGCCGGGCCGGAACTCCTGGGCCTGTGCCGTGACCGGCCCGGCCGCGCGGGCATGCCCGGCCGCCGCCCGGCCGGCCCGGCCGCCGACGACGAGACCTTCCAGCAGGCTGTTGGAGGCGAGCCGGTTGGCGCCGTGCATCCCGGTGCGGGCCACCTCGCCGGCGGCGAGCAGACCCGGCAGTTCGGTACGGCCGTACACATCGGTGGCCACGCCGCCGCAGCTGTAGTGGGCACCGGGCACCACCGGGATCGGCTGCCGGGTCGGGTCGATCCCGGCAGCCTGACACGCCGCGGTCACGGTCGGGAAGCGCTGGGCGAAGCGCTCGACGGCGCGGGCGTCGAGGTACACGCACTCGTCACCGGTCTCCCGCAGGCGGGCGTCGATGGCCGCGGCCACCACGTCGCGCGGGGCCAGATCCCCCATCGGGTGGATGCCGGCGGTCACCGAATCGCCGCGGGCGTCGCGGAGCACCGCACCCTCCCCGCGCAGCGCCTCGGTGATCAGCGGGCGCCGCCCGCTGCCCAGGCGGTCGAACAGCATGGTTGGGTGGAACTGGACGAACTCGATATCGGCCACCCCGACACCGGCCCACAACGCCAGCGCCACACCGTCGCCGGTGGAGCCCTCCGGGTTGGTGGTGGCGCTGTAGAGATGGCCCAACCCGCCGGTGGCCAAGATCACCGACGGCGCGTGGATCACCCCGAGCCCGTCGGCATTACGAACCAGCACGCCGCCGACCGCCACGCCGTCGTGCAGCACCTGCAGCGCAACGTGGTTGCGGCGGATGTCGAGGGTGGCCGCGGCACGGTCGAGTGCCCGCTGCACCTCCGCGCCGGTGGCGTCCCCGCCGGCATGCATGATGCGCCGCCGGGAGTGGCCGCCCTCACGGGTCAGCGCCCACCGCCCCGGGGCGCTCTCATCGAAGCGGGCGCCGTCGGCGATCAGGTCGGCCACCGCCGCGTATCCGTCGGCCACAATCGAGCACACCGCGTCGGGGTCACACAGCCCCGCCCCGGCCGCCAGGGTGTCGGCGACGTGCGAGTCCACCGTGTCGTCGGTGAAGGGCAGCACCACCGCGATCCCGCCCTGGGCGTAGAAGGTGGCCGTCTCGTCGGCCTTGCTGAGCATGACCACCCGCGCGCCGCTGCGGTGTGCGGCCAGACCCGCGGCCAGGCCGGCCACCCCGGTGCCGACGACGACGACGTCGGCACGCTGTTGCCAGTCCAGGCCGGCCGCTCCGGCGCCGCAGGAGAATCCCGTCCTCATTCCCCACCGCCGGGCTGGCCGATCTCGATCATCCTCGACACGCTGGCCCGGGCACGGGCGGCGGTGTCGGGATCGACGTCGACCTCGTCGGCCCCTTCGACCAGGCTGCGCAGCAACGCCGCCGGGGTGATCATCTTCATGTAGCGGCAGGACGCCCGGTCGTTGACGGCCTGGAAGTCCACCTCCGGCGCGGCGCGGCGCAACTGGTGCAGCATGCCGACCTCGGTCGCCACCAGAACCTGTTTGGCGTGCGAGTCGCGAGCCGCGTCCAGCATGCCGCCGGTGGACAGGATCTTCACCCGGTCCGCGGGAACGGCCCCCTCACCGGCGAGGTACAGCGCCGAGGTGGCGCAACCGCATTCTGGGTGGACGTAGAGTTCGGCGTCCGGATGGCTGCGGGCCTGCGCGGCCAACTCGTCACCGTTGATACCGGCGTGGACATGGCACTCCCCGGCCCAGACGTGCAGGTTCGTCCGTCCGGTCATCCGCCGGACATGGGCCCCCAGAAACTGGTCCGGGCAGAACAGCACCTCGCGGTCGGCAGGGATCGACTCCACCACTTCCACGGCATTGGACGAGGTGCAGCAGATATCGGTGAGCGCCTTCACCGCGGCGGTGGTGTTGACGTAGGACACCACCACGGCGCCGGGATGCTCGTCCTTCCACGCCTGAAGTTCCGCGGCGGTGATGGAGTCGGCGAGCGAACACCCCGCCCGCTGGTCGGGGATCAGGACCGTCTTCTCCGGGCTGAGGATCTTGGCGGTCTCGGCCATGAAGTGCACACCACAGAACACGATGGTGTCCTCGGCCGCCTCCGCGGCGATCCGCGACAGTGCCAGGGAGTCCCCGACGTGGTCGGCGACGTCCTGAATGGCCGGTAGCTGGTAGTTGTGCGCCAGGATGGTCGCGTTGCGCAACCGGGCCAGCCGACGGACCTCCTCGGCCCACCGCGCGTCACCTTCGACGCCGGTGTAGCCGCCGGGGCCGTCGACGATGCGACCGGCCAGCCCGCTGTCGCGGGTTGCGAGCGAATCCACGACGGTCATCGTGGCCTCCTGTTCGTCCGAGGTTTTCGACTTATAATCGAAAACATGCCCCATACTAGCACCGAACACGAAGTGCTTGCCGTCGTATTCCAGGTGCGCGGTCTGGCGTCCGGCAAACCCGATCTCGACGTGCTGTTGTGGCAGCGCGCCCTGGAACCCGAGCGGGGCAAATGGTCACTGCCCGGCGGCCGACTGGGCGCCGCCGAGGACCTGAGCACCTCGGTGCGGCGCCAACTCGCGGAGAAGGTGGACCTGCGCGAGGTTGCCCATCTCGAACAACTGGCGGTGTTCTCCGATCCGGACCGGGTGCCCGGTGGCCGGGTCATCGGTTCGACATTCCTGGGGCTGGTCCCCTCCCCCGCGACACCCGCACTTCCATCGGACACCCGTTGGCACCCGGTCACCGATCTGCCGCCGATGGCCTTCGACCACGAACCGATGGTGGCCTACGCCCACTCCCGGCTGGCCGCCAAACTGTCCTATACGAATATCGGGTTCGCCTTGGCACCAAAGGAATTCGCCGTTTCCACGCTGCGTGACATCTACGGCGCCGCGCTGGGTTACCAGGTTGATGCCACCAACCTGCAGCGGGTGCTGACCCGCCGCGGGGTGATCTCCCGCACTGGGACCACTGCGCATCCTGGCCGCAGTGGGGGCAGGCCGGCCGCGCTGTACCGCTTCACCGACGCCCGGTTGCGGGTGACCGACGAGTTCGCGGCGCTGAGCCCACCGCGCTGAGTCCGCCGAACGCTGCATCCACCCAACGGACCACGGCTGGGTCCACCGAATGCACCACGCTGAATACCCCCGATCGGAGACTGGATTCTTAGACCCTTCTTAAGGTAGAAATGGAGCAATGACGAGCGCGGAGAAGGCGGTAAGCCCCGAGTGGATCGGCCGGGCACATCACCAGGAGCTGCAGCGGGGCGAACGCCCGGTGCTGCCGGCCAAGGATTCGTTTTACCAGCCCCCGGCGGGCTTCGAGCAGGCCGCTCCCGGAACGGTGCTGCGTTCGCGTGACGTTCAACTGGGATTTCTCGGGCTGATCCCGCAACGGGTGCGCGCCACCCAGCTGCTCTACCGCACCACCGACCGGCACGGCGAACCCGAGGCGTGCGCCACGACGGTGCTGGTGCCGGCCGGGCACACCCGGCGCCAAACCCGCCACGTGGTGTCCTACCAGTGCGCCATCGACGCCCTGACCTCGCGCTGCTTTCCCTCCTACGCCCTGCGCCGGCGGGCCAGGGCCGTGGGATCGCTGTCCCAGTTCGAATATCTGCTGATGGCGGCTGCGGTGGCGGAGGGCTGGGTGGTCTCGGTTCCCGATCACGAGGGCCTCGAGGGCATGTGGGGAACCCCGCACGAGCCGGGCTACCGGGTGCTCGACGGGCTGCGCGCCACCCTGAACTTCGAGAGTTTCGGCCTGGCAGCCGACAGCAAGGTCGGGCTATGGGGGTACTCCGGAGGCGGTCTGGCCAGCGCCTGGGCCGCTGAGGTCCACGCCGACTACGCCCCCGAACTCAACGTCGTGGGCGCCGTTCTCGGCTCGCCGGTCGGCAATCTGGGCAACACGTTCCGCCGGCTGAACGGGACGCACTACGCCGGGCTGCCCGCCCTGGTGGTGTCGGCGCTGGCCAAGACCTACCCCGGGCTGAACCGCGTCGTGGAGGAACACGCGACCGACGAGGGTCGCGCGATGTTGCAGAGTGTGGAGCGGATGACCACCCTCGAGGCGATCGTGCGGCTGTTCAAGACGGATATGGACCAGATGGTGCACCCACCCCTGGACGACGTGCTCGACATGCCCGAGGTCCAGGAGGTCTTCGAGGCCATTCGGCTGGGCGGCACCGTGCCGACACCTCCGGTGCTGATGGTGCAGGCCGTGCACGACTCGGTGATCGCCGTCGACGACATCGACGAGTTGGCGGATCTCTACACCACGGGCGGCGCGAAGCTCACCTACCACCGCGACCTGTTCAGCGAGCACATGCTGCTGCACCCGATGTCTGCGCCGATGACGCTGCGCTGGCTCAACGACCGGTTCGCCGACCGGCCCCTGGACGCGCACATCATCCGGACAAAATGGCCGACCTTGCTCAATCCGATCACCTACGCGGGGATGTGGCGGCTCAGCGGGATCGTGGGCCGCGTCATGCTCGGAGGCCGGGTGCCGTTCCGTCCGCTATAGGGACCGTCCTCCGTAGTGCTCGGCGGGCCAGCCGCCGAGATCGTCCCGCGCGGTGCCCACCGCCATCAGCGCGTAGACGAGCGCGGCCAGCGCGGCCGGCAGGAGCAGTGTCACCGCGATCTGAAGCGGGCCGTGGCCGAGGAACACCGGTGGCGCCTCGGTGAAGTAGTGCACCCGGTTCTGTGGGCTCAGCGGCACACCCTGGTGGTCCGGCGTGCCGTAGCGCCAGTGCACCAGCACCGCGCCCACCCCGGCCGCCGCCGCTCCGGCCGTCACCTGGCCGAGCCACAGCGCCGTGACGAGCACCGGCCCGCGATGGGCCTGCCACTGCCAGACCAGCACGGCCGAGACGATCGCCAGCATCGCCAGCAGGCCCAGCAGCATCGCGGCCGCCACGAAGAGGTTGTCGGACTCCTTGCCCAGGAAGGCGTCCACCCGGTCGCCGGCCTTGGTCAGGGCGGTGACGGTGTGAATCGACGGCGCGATCGCGGCCCACACCGCCCCGAGGACCGCACCGCAGACCGTCAGCCCCCCGATGACCGCCACCGCTGCCGACCGGCGGGGGCGGGCCGGCTCGGGCGGCATCATCGTCGGGTCTCCATCTCCGTCGAGTCGACCCGTCCGTGCCGTGAGCATTCGGCCCACCAACCGTCCGGACGCACCTGCACCACCATCCGCCGGCCGCATCGGGCGCAGAACCGGGGTGGCTCCAGGCCCAGCCGCGCGGTCGCGGGGATCTCGGCACCCACGGCGCTTTCGGCGCCGGTGTAAACGTCGTAGACGCCCGCACCCACCGGATCGGGCAGTTGTCGGCGCATCGCTGCTCGGTGCATTCCTACAGGGTGGCGTTGAGGGCCTTGATCGGCATCTGCAGGCCCTCGAGCAGTTCCAGATCGGCCTCGGCGGGCCGCCCCAGGGTGGTCAGGTAGTTGCCGACGATCACCGCGTTGATCCCGCCCAGAATGCCGCGCTCGGCACCGAGATCCCCGAGGGTGATCTCCCGACCACCGGCGAAGCGCAACATGGTCCGCGGCAGGGCCAACCGGAAGGCCGCGACCGCCTTGAGGGCCTCGGCGGCCGGCATCACCTCAAGATCGCCGAACGGGGTGCCCGGACGGGGGTTGAGGAAGTTCAGCGGCACCTCGTGGGGGTCGAGTTCGGCGAGATCGGCGGCGAACTCGGCGCGCTGCTCCAGCGTCTCCCCCATACCGAGGATCCCGCCGCAGCACACCTCCATACCCGCATCGCGCACCATCCGCAGCGTCTCCCAGCGTTCCTCCCAGGTGTGGGTGGTCACCACCTCGGGGAAGAACGAACGCGCGGTCTCCAGGTTGTGGTTATAGCGGTGCACACCCATCGCCGCGAGCCGCTCCACCTGCTCGGAGCTGAGCATGCCCAGCGAGCAGGCGATGTGGATCTCCACCTCGTCGCGGATCGCCTCGATGCCCGCGGCGACCTGGGCCAGCAGCCGCTCGTCGGGGCCTCGTACTGCGGCAACGATGCAGAACTCCGTGGCGCCGGTCTTCGCGGTCTGCTTGGCCGCCTCAACCAGGCTCGGGATGTCGAGCCACGCGCTACGTACCGGGGAGGCGAACAGCCCGGACTGGGCGCAGAAGTGGCAGTCCTCCGGGCACCCGCCGGTCTTGAGGCTGATGATGCCCTCGACCTCGACCTCCGGGCCGCACCAGCGCATGCGGACCTCGTGGGCCAGGGCGAGCAGTTCCTCGAGCCTGTCGTCGGAGAGTTTCAGAACCTCGAGCACCTGCTCGCGGGAAAGTCCCTGCCCGCGCTCGAGCACCTGTTCGCGGGCCTGCGCGAGGATGTCCGGCAGAGTCGGGTGGGCTGGCTGGTTCACGCAGGAAAGGTTAGCCCACCAGCAGATGGTCGACGCGCGCGTCCGGGTCCCAGCGGCGCAGACCGGTGACCTCAGCCGTGATATTCCGAGCCTTGGCGGCAGCCATCCGGTTGACAACGGCCAGCGCCGGACCGATCTCGGCCTCGCCGAACCGCCGCCCCAGGGTGGCGTGTGGCGTCCAGCGCCCGGGTCGGCTGTGCTCGTAGGGGTCTCCGGCCAGATGCGGCAGACACCGCCGGTAGACGGCCTCGTGCAGGTCCAGCAGCTCCGCCGACGGCACGATGAGCCGAGCCAGCGTCTGGCGCGGGCCGCCGAACACCAGCGGCGCCCCGATGACGCAACCGAACGGGAACCGCGCGCGCAGCCCCCGCAGCGCGTCGTCGACCTCCGGGCCGATAGACCGCGCCGCCAGCAGGGTGATGTGCGGACGGTTCGTCGGCGACGTGACATGCGCCTGGCTCGGCAGGCCGGCTTCGTCGAGGGCGCCCCAGAGTGAGCGGATCGCCGCGTCGCTGCGGGCGTCGAGAAGCAGTTCGACGGAGTGCGCCATCTCAGGCCAGACCCTTGACCCAGTCCGGGTCGAACACCCGGCGGCTCATCTGCGCGAAGGCCGTCGCCGACAGCGCGCCCGACCCGGCCGGCAGCACCGCGCGAACCGGTCCCAGCCGGGCCAGCGCCACCCGGTTGTGGGTTTCCGCCCCGCCAGGCAGCTCGGGCCAGGAGCCGATGACCAGACCCGCACACGAAAGCCCTTTGCCCTCAAGGGCTTCCAGCGTCAATGCGGTGTGGTTCAGGGTGCCCAGCCCGGCGTCGCACACCACCAGCACCGGCGCGGTGAGTTCGACGGCCAAATCACGCAGCGTGACCCCGGAGTCGGCGAGTTCCACCAGCAGTCCTCCCGCCCCCTCCACCAGGGTCAGGCCGCCGTCGCGGTCCGCGCCGGTGATCGACGCGAGAATCTCACCAGCCGCGGGTAGTCGACGTCCCTCCTCCTCTGCGGCCGCGGCCGGGGCCAGCGGTTCGCGGTAGCGGGCCACTGAGACCAGTTCGGTCACCGAGGCCAGCCGCGCCACCTCGGCGAGGTCGTCGTCACCGTCCCCGGCGCCGGTCTGGACCGGCTTGCACACCGAAACCCCAATCCCGACGGCACGGGCGGCGGCGGCCAGCGCCGCGGTCGCCACGGTCTTGCCGACGCCGGTTCCGGTGCCGGTCACGAAGACGACGGTCATCGGCGGTGCGATGCGAGCACGGTGGTCAGTACCCGCCGGGCCAGCTCCATCTCATTGTCGGTCAGCGATGCCCGCGCGGTCAGCCTCAGCCGCGAGGTTCCCGCCGGAACCGTCGGGGGCCGGAAACAGCCCACCCGAACCCCGGAACGCAGGCAGTCCTCGGCGGCGGCCACCGCCGATTCCGGATCGCCAAGGATGACTGACACCACGGCCGACTGCGGCGGCTCGGGCACACCGCACACCTCGGCCAGGGTGCGGGCGTGGTCCCGGACCGCGTCCACCCGCCAGGGTTCGTCGGCCAGGATCCGCAGGGCGGCCGCCGCAGCGCCGACGGACGCCGGCGCCAGCCCGGTATCGAAGATGAACGGGCGCGCGGAGTCGATGAGGTGGTCGCGGACGGCCTCCGCACCGAGCACCGCCCCGCCCTGACTGCCCAGCGCCTTTGACAGTGTCGTCGTCACGATGACGTCCGCCGACCCGGCAAGCCCGGCCTCTTCCAACAGACCCCGGCCCCCGGTGCCGCGAACCCCGAGGCCGTGCGCCTCGTCGACGAGCAGCAGGGCCCGGTGGGCGCGGCAGACCTCGTGCAGCTCCCGAAGCGGGGCCAGTGCACCGTCGGTGCTGAACACCGAGTCGGTGACCACTAGCGCACGCCCCTCTTCGCGGGCGGCCAAGGCCGCCCCGACCGCGGCGACATCCCGGTGCGGGGCGACCACCACCCGGGCTCTCGACAACCGGCAGGCGTCCACCAGGGAGGCGTGCGCGGCGGCGTCGGAGACCACCAGTGATCCCGGGCCCGAAAGGCTGACCAGCGCACCGAGGTTGGCGGTGTAGCCGGAGGAGAACAACAGGGCGGCCGGCGCTCCGACGAACTCCGCGAGTGCGCACTCGAATTCCTCGTGCAATTCGGTGTTGCCGGTCACCAACCGTGAGCCGGTCGAACCGGCACCCCAGGTGCGCAGGGCGCGCACCCCGGCATCGATGACCTCGGGATGCTGCGACAGACCCAGATAATCGTTGGAGGCCAGATCGACCTCACACCCCCCCGGGGCACGGGAGCGCAGCGAGCGGCGCAGCCCGGCCTGCCTGCGCCGGCGCTCGACATCGTCGAGCCAGTCCAGCGGCGAAGTGTCGGTTTCCGGCGTCATTTGGCTTCTAGCCTAGGGCGCGGGCGACGGCGACCATGGCGGCGGTGATCTGCTCGATCTCCGCCGGTGTGCAGATGAAGGGCGGCATCGCGTAGATCAGGTTGCGGAACGGACGCAACCACACCCCGTGGTCCAAGGCCACCGAGGTGGCGGACCGGAGGTCCACCGGCCGGCGTGTCTCGATCACGCCGATCGCGCCGCGCACCCGGACATCGGCGACCGACGGCAGCGATCGTGCCGGTTCCAGGCCGGCCGTGAGGCCTTCGTTGATAGCGGCGACCCGCGACTTCCAGTCCTGCCGCAGCAGCAGTTCAACCGAGGCCACCCCCACCGCGCAGGCCAGCGCATTGGCCATGAACGTCGGACCGTGCATGAGCGCACCGGCCTGGCCCGCGCTGATCTCCTCGGCGATCCGCCGTGTGCACAGGGTGGCCGCCAGGGTGATGTAGCCCCCCGTGAGTGCCTTGCCGACGCACATGATGTCCGGGGCGACACCGGCATGGTCTGCGGCGAACAGTTCCCCGGTGCGGCCGAAGCCGGTCGCGATCTCGTCGAAGATCAGCAGCACATCGTTGCGGTCGCAGACGGCTCGCAGATCGGCCAGATAGCGGGGATCGTGGAACCGCATGCCGCCGGCACCCTGGACCAGCGGCTCGATGATCACCGCCGCCAGGTCGTCGGCGTTGGCGCGCAGTTGGTCCTCGAACGCCGCGATGTAGCGCGGGTCGTACTCGGTGGGCACCGGCGGTGCGAACACCTGCTCGGCCAGCACGTCACGCCACAGCGAGTGCATTCCGCCCTCGGGGTCACAGACGCTCATCGTGGTGAAGGTGTCGCCGTGGTAACCGCCGCGCCAGGTCATAAGGCGGCGTTTCCCGAACCGTCCGTTGCTGCGCCAGTACTGCAGCGCCATCTTGACCGCGACCTCGACGCCGACCGACCCGGAGTCGGAGAAGAAGACCGTATCCAGGCCTGCCGGGGTGATGTCGACCAGCAGTTGTGCCAGCCGGGCCGCGGGCTCGTGGGTCAGGCCGCCGAACATGACGTGATTCATCACCCGCAGCTGCCGGTTCAGGGCCGCGTCCAGTACGGGGTGGCCGTGACCGTGGACCGCGGTCCACCACGAGGCCATCGCGTCGAGCACTCGAATCTCGGCCCCGTCGCGAACCAGCGTCAGCCAGGCGCCGGTGGCACCAACCGCCACCAGGGGCTGGATCGCCTCGGCCCCGACGGTGCTGTACGGGTGCCAGATATGGGCGGCGTCGATGGCGCTGATCTGCTGCGGAGTCAACGCCGGCACGATGTGCAGCCTAGCCGCGCGGGGGTAGCGCCGAATCGCGGCGGGAAATCGGTAGGTCACGGAATTGGTAGATTGACGGGCGATCATGGCCACCCTCACCCTGACCCGGCCGGCGAAACCGCCCGCCCCGGGTCCGACCCGCCTCGGACCGGTAGCACCGGACCGTGCTGCGTCGTATCGCCATGATCTGGACGGTCTGCGCGGCATCGCGATCGCCCTGGTGGCGATATTCCACGTCTGGTTCGGTCGGGTGTCCGGCGGCGTCGACGTGTTCCTCGCACTGTCGGGCTTCTTCTTCGGCAGTTCCCTGCTGCGCACCGCACTGCGGCCGGGGGCATCGCTGTCGCCGTGGCCGCATGTCAAACGGCTGGCCCGGCGGCTGTTACCGGCGCTGGTGACGGTCCTGGCCGCCGCGGCGGTGCTGACCGTTTTGATTCAGCCGCAGACCCGGTGGGAGTCCTTCGCCAACCAGTGCCTGGCCAGTCTGGGCTACTACCAGAACTGGGAACTGTCGGCCACGGCGTCGGACTACCTGCGCGCCGGTGAGACCGTCTCGCCGTTGCAGCACATCTGGTCGATGTCGGTGCAGGGTCAGTTCTACATCTCGTTCCTGCTGCTCATTCTGGGATTCACCGCCGCCTTCCGGCGGCTGGGCAGCCGACGGCTGCGCACCGCCTTCATCGCACTGCTGACCGTTCTCACGGTGGCCTCGTTCGTCTACGCGATCATCGCCCATCAGACCGACCAGGTCAGCGCCTACTACAACAGCTTCGCCCGGGCCTGGGAGCTGCTGCTGGGCGTTCTGGTGGGCGCGCTGGTGCCCTATATCGGCTGGCCGATGTGGCTGCGCTCCCTGCTGGCCGGTGTGGGCCTGGCGGCCATCCTGTCCTGCGGGGCGCTCATCGACGGCGTCAAGCAGTTCCCGGGACCGTGGGCGCTGGTGCCGGTCGGCGCCGCGGCGCTGCTCATCCTGGCCGGGGCCAACCGCGGAGCCCGGCCGTCCACACGGGACCGCCTCCCGGCGCCCAATCGGCTGCTGGCCAGCAAACCGCTGGTGAAGCTCGGCGCCATGGCCTACTCGCTGTACCTGTGGCACTGGCCCCTGCTGATCTTCTGGCTCGCCTACACCGGCGGTGAGCGCGCCCAGTTCCTCGACGGCCTGGCGATTCTGCTGATTTCGGGAGTGCTGGCCTACCTGACCATGCGCTTCATCGAGGAGCCGCTGCGCTACCGGCGTTCGTCGGCCGCCGACGTCGCGAAGCCCACAGTGCCGGTGCGCAAGCGACTAGCCCGCCCGGCCGCCGTCGGCGGCACCGCCATCGCACTGCTCGGCGTGGCGCTGGTCACCACCTCGTTCACCTGGCGTGAGCACGTGGCCGCGCAGCGGGCCGGCGGCAACGAGCTCGCCGAACTGGCCGACGGGGACTACCCCGGCGCCCGGGCATTGCTCGACAGTGCCCGCGTACCGCGGCTGCCCTTCCGGCCCACCGTGCTCGAAGCCAAGGACGACCTGCCCGAATCAACCAACGACGGATGCATCAGCGACTTCTCGAACGTCGGGATCATCAACTGCACCTACGGCGACGTCTCGGCGACACGCACCATCGCGCTGGCCGGCGGCTCGCACGCCGAGCACTGGATCACCGCACTGGACATTCTTGGCAAGCAGCACGGGTTCAAGGTGGTCACCTATCTGAAGATGGGCTGCCCGCTGACCACCGAATCAGTGCCGCGGGTGATGGGCGACAACCGGCCCTACCCCAAGTGCCATCAGTGGAACGAGCGGGTGATGGCCAAGCTCATCGAGGACCATCCCGACTTCGTGTTCACCACCTCGACGCGGCCGTGGAACATCAAACCCGGCGACACCATGCCCGCCACCTACATCGGCATCTGGAAGACGCTGACCAAGCACCAGATCCCGATTCTGGCGATGCGGGACACCCCCTGGCTGGTGAAGAACGGCAAGGCTTTGGTGCCGGCCGACTGCCTGGCCAAGGGTGGCGATGCGGAGTCGTGCGGGACCAAACGGTCCCAGGTGCTCTCCGAACGCAACCAGACCCTCGACTTCCTCTCCCGGTTCCCGACGATGAAGGTGCTCGACATGAGCGACGCGGTGTGCCGGGACGACTACTGCCGCGCCATCGAGGGCAACGTGCTGATCTACCACGATTCCCACCACCTCTCGTCGACCTACATGCGGACCATGACACCCGAACTCGGCCGCCAGCTCGGCGAAGCGACCGGGTGGTGGTGACCGCGCGACGCGAGGACGCGTTCTGTCGGGAGGCCGATCTAGAATCGAACGCATGTTCGATGAGAAAGGCGACGCCGAGCTTCTCGGCGTGATGGCCGAGGCGCAGCGCGACGAGCGGGTCGCGGTGGCGCGTCGACTGCTTGCCGCCGGGCGGTTGTGCCAGCTGCGGATGGCCGATGTCGATGCCGAGGACCGATTTCAGTGGTGTGTGGACAACTGGGAGGCGGTAGCCGCCGAGGTCGGCGCGGAACTGGGGATCAGCCGCCGCCGGGCCTCGACGCAGATGAACTACGGGGTGGAACTGCTCGAGCGGCTTCCGAAGCTGGGGGCGGTGTTCGCCTCCGGTGAGGTGGATTTTCGGGTGGTCGCCGTGGCGGTGTTCCGCACCGGATTGGTCACCGACGAGGACGTTCTCACCGCCCTCGACGCCCGCCTGGCCGCTGCGGCGCCTCGGTGGAACGCCTACTCCAACGCGAGGATCGCCGAACTGGTGGACTGGTGGGTGCGCGAGGCCGACCCTGCCGCGGAGCGCAACGCCCGCAGCGCCGACGCCGACCGCAATGTCACGATCGGCCCCTCCCGCGACGGGCTGACCGAGTTCTGGGGCACACTGCGCACACCCGACGCCGCGGCGCTGGACCGCCGCCTGAATCAGCTGACCGCCACCGTCTGCCGCGGGGACCCACGCACCCGGCAGCAGCGCCGGGCCGACGCGATGGCGGTGCTGACCGCCGGCGGCACCTCAATGGTCTGCGGCTGCGAGTCGGCCGACTGCCGCAAGAGGGGTTCCGTCGCCGCGCCGGGCCAGATCGTGATCCACGTGATGGCCGAGGCCGCCACGGTGAGCGGCACCGGCGATGCCCCCGGTTACCTGCCCGGCCACGGCGCCATTCCCGCCGACCAGGTCCGCATCCTCGCCGAACGCGCGCTGCTGCGCCCGATGCGAGACGCCGGCGAATTCCAGGCCGAGGCCCAATACCGACCCTCGACCGCACTGGCGGAATTTGTCAGGAACCGGGACCTATGTTGCCGGTTCCCCGGCTGCGGCAAGCCCGCGGAGGTCTGCGATATCGACCACACCGTGCCCTACGGCCGCGGCGGGCCGACTCACCCGTCCAACCTGGCTTTGCTCTGCCGTCTTCATCATCTCCTCAAAACCTTCCTGTGCGGCGAAAAAGGCTGGCGGGAAGAGCAATTCACGGATGGCACCATCGTCTGGACCTCACCCTCGGGCCGCACCTACACCACCACGCCGGGCGGCGCGCTGTTCTTTCCGCAACTGGCCGAGCCCAGCGGACCCGTCACCGCAGCCGCGCGCGGGGTGGAGTCCGAGGGGCGCACCCTGATGATGCCGACCCGAAGACGCCCCCGAGCCGCCGAACGAGCCGCCCGTATCCGCTGGGAGCGCGGCCTCAACGAGGCCCGAATGAACGCCGACCCACCACCGTTCTAGCCCGACGCCGATAAGGTCGTCCCATGCCACCGCGCGACTCCCCCCGTCCAGCCGTGTGGCCGGGAAGCCCCTACCCGCTCGGCGCCACCTACGACGGCGCGGGCACCAATTTCTCGTTGTTCTCCGAGGTCGCCGACAGGGTGGAACTGTGCCTGATCGACGGCGACGGCTCCGAGACCCGGATCGACCTCGAAGAAGTCGACGTCTTCGTCTGGCACGCCTACCTTCCGACCGTCGCCCCGGGCCAGCGCTACGGGTTCCGGGTGCACGGGCCCTGGAATCCCGGAGCCGGGCTGCGTTGCGACTCCAGCAAGTTGCTGCTCGACCCGTACGGGAAGTCCTTCGACGGCCATTTCGACTTCAGCCAGGCCCTCTACTCCTACGACCTCGGTTCGGCCGACCCGGCCAGCGGGGGCGTGCCCCCGCGGATCGACTCGTTGGGGCACACGATGACCAGCGTTGTCATCAACCCCTACTTCCAATGGGGCTCCGACCACGCGCCGCGCACCCCTTATCACGAGACGATCATCTACGAGGCCCACGTCAAGGGGATGACGCAGACGCACCCTGCGGTGCCGGAGAACCTGCGCGGCACTTATGCCGGTCTGGCGCACCCGGCGGTGATCGACCACCTGAAATCGCTCAACGTCACGGCGATCGAGCTGATGCCGGTCCATCAGTTCATGGACGACAAGCGACTGCTCGGATTGGGCCTGCGGAACTACTGGGGCTACAACACCTTCGGCTATTTCGCACCGCACGCCGGCTACGCCTCCAACCAGCAGGCCGGTGGAGCGGTCGGCGAGTTCAAGACCATGGTCCGGGCCTTCCACGAGGCCGGCATCGAGGTGATCCTCGACGTGGTCTACAACCACACCGGCGAAAGCGACCACCTCGGGCCGACGATCAGCTTCCGCGGCATCGACAACGCCGCCTATTACCGGCTGCTGGACTCGGACCTACGGCTCTACAAGGACTTCACCGGAACCGGCAACAGCCTCAACGTCCGCCACCCGCACACCCTGCAGCTGATCATGGACTCGCTGCGCTACTGGGCGCAGGAGATGCACGTCGACGGGTTCCGCTTCGACCTCGCCTCGACGCTGGCCCGGGAGTTCTACGACGTAGACCGGCTGTCGGCCTTCTTCGACCTGGTTCAGCAGGATCCGGTGATCAGCCAGTTGAAGCTGATCGCCGAGCCCTGGGACATCGGCGAGGGCGGTTACCAGGTGGGCAACTTCCCCGGTCTGTGGACCGAGTGGAACGGCAAGTACCGCGACACCGTCCGCGACTACTGGCGCGGCGAACCGGCCGCCCTGGGAGAGTTCGCCTCCCGGCTGACCGGCTCCTCGGACCTCTACGAGGCCACCGGTCGGCGCCCCATCGCCAGCATCAACTTCGTCACCTGCCACGACGGTTTCACCCTGGCCGACCTGGTTTCCTACGACGAGAAGCACAACGAAGCAAACGGCGAGGACAACCGCGACGGCGAGAGCCACAACCGATCCTGGAACTGCGGGGTCGAGGGGCCCACCGAGGATCCCGAGATCCTGGAACTGCGGCATCGGCAGATGCGCAACATCATGGCGACCCTGATGCTGTCCCAGGGCACCCCGATGATCAGCCACGGCGACGAGATCGGTCGCACCCAGCGGGGTAACAACAACGGGTACTGCCAGGACAACGACCTCACCTGGATCGACTGGGGCGCCGCCGGGGAGTACGCCGACATCCTGGAGTTCACCCGCAAGGTCACCACGCTGCGGGCCGATCACCCGGTGTTCCGCCGGCGGCGGTTCTTCGAGGGCAAGCCGATCCGCGACGGCGACCAGAACCGCGATATCGCCTGGCTCACCCGCAACGCCGTGGAGATGACCCCCGGCGACTGGAACTCGGGCATCAAGTCGGTGGCGGTGTTCCTTAACGGCGAGGCTATTCCGGAACCCGACAAGCGCGGGGAACGCATCGTCGACGACTCCTTCCTGATGTGTTTCAACGCGCACGCCTACCCGGTGGAGTTCATCACCCCCGACGGCCAGTACGCCCGACGTTGGACCGTCATCCTCGACACGTTCCACCCGGACGACGGGCAACAGGTGGTTTCCGCGGGCGCGAAGGTAACCGTCCCCCCGCGATCCCTGCTCCTGCTTCAGAAGACGGCATAACGGGAACAGGCAGCTGTGCCCTACCCCGTACTGTCCACCTACCGCCTCCAACTCAGCGGGGCCTTCACCTTCGCCGATGCCGCCGAACTCGTCGATTACATCGCCGAATTGGGTTGTTCGCACCTCTACCTCTCCCCAGTGCTCACCGCCGCGGCGGGTTCCTCACACGGATACGACGTGACCGACCCGACGACCGTCTCGGCCGAACTGGGTGGGCCAGACGGTTTCGCACGGTTGGCCCGCGCGGCAGAACGCCGGGGCCTGGGTCTGGTCGTCGACATCGTGCCCAACCACGCCGGGGTCGACCCCTCGGCGAACAACCCCTGGTGGCGGGACGTTCTGCGGCACGGCAGGGACTCGCACTACGCGTCCTTCTTCGACATCGACTTCGCCGCCGACCCGCAGGGGCGGATCGTGCTGCCGGTGCTCGGATGCTCCGAGGACTTGCAGCGACTCGCCATCGACGGCGATGACCTGGCCCTCTACGGGATGCGGTTTCCGATCGCGCCGGGCACGGCCGCCAAGGACGACGACGCCCGTGCCGTGCACGACCGCCAGCACTACCGCCTGGTCGACTGGCGCACCGGGGTGTGCGGCTACCGGCGCTTCTTCTCGATCACCTCGCTGGCCGGCCTGCGCCAGGAGGATCCGGCGGTCTTCGACGCGACGCATGCCGAGGTTGCCCGATGGTTCGCCCAGGGGCTCGTCGACGGAGTTCGGGTCGATCATCCCGACGGGCTGACCGACCCGAGCGGCTACCTGACCCGGCTGCGCGCGACGCTCGGTCCGCGGGCGTGGGTGGTCATCGAGAAGATCCTCGCCCCCGGCGAACCGTTGGACCCGGAACTGCCCATTCAGGGCACCACCGGATACGACGCGCTGCGCGAGATCGGCGGCCTGTTCGTCGATCCCTCCGGGGCCGGCCCGCTCACCGCGCTGGCCGAGTCCGCCGGATTCGACAACTCCAAGGCCGAGGAGTCCCTGCGGCAGTTGAAGATCCGCACCATGACCGAGGCCCTGCCCGCCGAGTTGGACCGGCTACGGCGCACGATTGAGCGGGACACCGGCGCCACCCACCCGGAACTTACCGGCGCCATCGCCGCGCTGCTGGCCGTTGTCGGTGTCTACCGCAGCGATTATCGGGGGCTGTCCCAGGTGCTCGGCGCGGCGATGGCGCGCGCGCTGGAGCTCCAGCAGGATTTGGACGATCCGCTGCAGATCGTCTCGGCGGCGCTGACCCATCCGGAGTCCGCGGCGCGACTGCAGCAGTTGTGCGGCGCGATGACGGCCAAGGCCGTCGAGGACTGCTACTTCTACCGCGACCCGCGGTTGGTCTCGCTCAACGAGGTCGGCGGTGACCCGCTGCGCTTCGGTGTCAGCGCCGCGGAGTTCCACCGCGCCGCCGCGGTGCGCGGCCAACTGTGGCCGGCCGCCATGACCACCCTGTCCACCCACGACACCAAGCGCGGTGAGGACGTCCGGGCCCGCATCGGCGTGCTGTCCCAGGTGCCCACGCTGTGGTCGGAGACGGTGTCGCGGTGCGAAGAGTCGACACCTTCCCCCGATCCGGCGACCGGACTTTTCCTCTTGCAGAACATCTTCGGCGTCTGGCCCGCCGGCGGAAACGTCAGCCCCACACTGCGCCGGCGGTTGCACGATTACGCCGGGAAGGCGATCCGGGAATCGGGTCGGCGGACTTCCTGGGCACAACCCGACCAGGACTTCGAGCACTCGGTGCACCAGTGGCTGGACGCCGTGCTGGACGGCCCGCCCGCCACCGCCATCACCGCACTCCTCGGCCACTTGCTGCCCCACGCGCACAGCGACGCCCTCGGCCAGAAACTGCTCGCCCTGACCGTCCCCGGCGTCCCCGACGTGTACCAGGGCACCGAACTCTGGGAAGACAGCCTCGTCGACCCCGACAACCGACGGCCGGTGGACTACGGCTGGCGCCGGGCCGCGCTGCGTCGGGGGGACCATCCGAAACTGCGGGTGGTGGCCGCGGCACTGGCGGCCCGCCGGGACCGGCCGGAGACCTTCACCGGCGGCGGCTACCAACCGGTCCTGGCCACCGGTCCTGCCGCCGATCACCTGATCGGATTCCGCCGGGGCACCGACGTCCTGGTCGCCGTCAGCCGCTGGACGATCCAGCTGGGCGAGAACGGCTGGGGGCCAACGGTTCTGCGGCTGCCGCCCGGCACCTGGACCGACCGGATCACCGGGGCGAGTCACGCCGGTTCGGTAGGTGCATCCGAACTGTTCGCCGACCTTCCGGTTGCGCTCCTGGAGAAGACCGATGGCTGATTTCGCGGTGTGGGCGCCGCTGCCCCGGCTGGTCCGGCTCAACGTCGACGGCGCCGTGCATCCGATGGCGCGAGACGACGACGGATGGTGGCGGGCGTCGGTGGACTGCGCGCCGGCGTCGCGATACGGCTTTGTCCTCGACGACGACCCGACGGTGCTGCCGGACCCGCGCTCACCGCGTCAACCCGACGGTGTGCACGACCGGTCCCAGCTGTGGGACCCACGCGCCGCGCGGTGGACCGACGCCGGATGGACAGGCCGCCCGGTACCAGGCGGGGTGATCTACGAACTGCACACCGGGACGTTCACGCCCGAAGGCACCTTCGAGGCGGCCATCGGCAAGCTCGACCAGCTGGTGGAGCTGGGCGTGGACTTCGTCGAGCTGATGCCGGTCAACGCGTTCAACGGCACCCACGGCTGGGGCTACGACGGGGTGCTGTGGTTCGCGGTGCACGAACCCTACGGCGGCCCGGACGGGCTGGTCCGGCTGGTGGACGCCTGCCACGCGCGCGGACTGGGAGTGCTGATCGACGCAGTGTTCAACCACTTCGGGCCGTCGGGCAATTACCTGCCCCGGTTCGGGCCGTACCTGTCATCGGCGACGAACCCCTGGGGCCAGGGTGTGAACCTCAGCGGTCCCGGTTCCGACGAGGTGCGCCGCATGATCATCGACTGCGCGCTGCGCTGGATGCGCGACTTCCACGCCGACGGACTGCGACTGGACGCCGTGCACGCCATGGTGGACACCACCGCGATCAACATCCTGGAGGAGCTCGCGGCCGAAACCGACTCGCTGGCAGGGGTTCTCGGGCGGCCGCTGGCGCTGGTCGCCGAGAGCGACCTCAACGATCCCCGGCTGGTCACGCCACGCGACCACGGCGGATATGGCCTCACCGCGCAGTGGGACGACGACATCCATCACGCCGTCCACACCGCAGTCTCCGGGGAGAGGCAGGGGTATTACGCCGACTTCGGCACCATGACCACCCTGGCCACCACCCTGCGCAACGGCTATTTCCACGCCGGGACGTACTCGTCGTTCCGGGGTCGCCGGCACGGCCGTCCACTGGACACCACCCTGATCCCGGCGACCCGGCTGGTGGCCTATACCTGCACCCACGATCAGGTCGGCAACCGCGCCGTGGGTGACCGCCCCTCGCAGAACCTCGATCAGGGCCAACTGGCGATCAAGGCCGCATTGGTGCTCGGCTCGCCCTACACCGCGATGCTGTTCATGGGCGAGGAGTGGGGCTCAACCCGGCCGTTCCAGTTCTTCAGCTCCCACCCCGAGCCGGAATTGGCCGCGGCCACCGCGCTGGGCCGCAAATCGGAGTTCGCCGACCACGGCTGGGATGCCGACGACGTCCCGGACCCGCAGGATCCCGGGACGTTTCTGCGCTCCAAGCTGGACTGGTCGGAGATCGGTCAACCTCACCACGCCCGGCTCCTGGAGTTCTATCGCGGCCTGATCCGACTGCGACGCACCGAACCCGATATGGCCGATCCGTGGCTGCCCCACCTCGACATCGAGTTCGACGAGCGGCGGCGCTGGATCGTGATGCGCCGCGGCCGGATCGCGATCGCCTGCAACCTGGGGGCCGATCCGGCCGAGGTCCCGGCCACCGGCCGACTACTGCTGGACTGGGGTGAACCGCAGGTCGGCGACGCATCCACCACATTGCCGGGCCACTCCGTCGCGGTGCTCAGAGCCGTCTAGGTCAGGTAGCGGTAGGCCGGCGAGCCCGGCTCGAGCGCCTCGACGTGCAGACCGGAGGCGTTCATCCGGGCGTGCAGCCCGTCGAGGTCGGCCGCCGACCCGAGTTCGATGCCGACCAGCGCCTCGCCGGTTTCCCGGTTGTTGCGCTTGACGTACTCGAAGATCGTGATGTCGTCGTTGGGGCCCAGAATCTCGTCGAGGAATCGGCGCAGCGCACCGGGCTCCTGGGGGAAGTCCACCAGGAAGTAGTGCTTGAGCCCCTTGTGCACCAGGGAGCGCTCGAGAACTTCGCCGTAGCGAGACACGTCGTTGTTCCCACCGGAGATCAGGCATACCACGGTCGATCCCGGTGTCAGGTCCGCCTCCAGCAGGCCCGCGACCGATAGCGCCCCGGCTGGCTCGGCGATGATGCCTTCGTTCTGGTAGAGATCGAGCATCGCCGTACAGACCGCACCCTCGTCGACGGTGGTGACCGACACCATGTCCCCCGCGGCCGCGAGCGCCTGGTAGGTCAACGCCCCGGCCCTCTTCACCGCCGCGCCGTCGACGAACTGATCGACGTGGTCGAGCGTGACCGGCCCGCCGGCCGAGAGTGCGGCCATCATCGACGGCGCGCCGGCCGGTTCGACGCCGAGCACCGAGGTGGCCGACGTCCGCTCGGCCAGGTAGGTGGTGACTCCGGCGATGCAGCCGCCGCCGCCGACCGGGATAATCACCAGATCCGGCTCGGTGCCCAGTTGGTCGAGCAACTCCGCGGCGATGGTGCCCTGCCCCGCCATAGTGCGGGGATCGTCATAGGGCGGCACCAGGGTCGCCCCGGTGCGCCCGACATCCTCGAGGGCGGCCGCGGCGGCATCGTCGTAGCCCGCACCGCCCACGATGACCTGGATGTACTCCCCGCCGTGGTAGCGGATCCGGTCACGCTTCTGTTTGGGCGTCTTGGCCGGTACGTAGACGCGCCCGTGCACCTGCATGGACCGGCAGGCCACCGCGAAACCCTGGGCGTGGTTGCCCGCCGACGAGCAGACCACACCCTCCCGCAGTTCCTCCGGGCTCAGCTGCATGATCAGGTTGTAGGCGCCGCGAAGCTTGTAGGACCGCACGCTCTGGAGATCCTCGCGTTTGAGGTAGACCTCCGCGCCGGTGACCGCAGAGAGCCGATCACTGTGTTGCAGCGGGGTGCGGGCCACCACGCCCGCGATCCGCCGGGCGGCCTCGTCGATGTCGGCCGCGGACAGCGGCGATGACAGGCGAGGCTGACTCAGGTCGGCGGACACCGATTAATGGTGCCACCGCCGACCCGGAATCACTGAATCGGGGTGAGCACGAACACCGGGATTTCGCGGTCGGTTTTCCGCTGGTAGTCGGCGTAGTCGGGCCAGACCTCGACAGCGCGGCGCCACCAGGTCGCCTTCTCCTCGCCGAAGACCTCGCGGGCGTCGTAATCGGCGGTGCGGGTGCCGTCCTGCAACTCCACCCGGGGGTTCTTCTTGACGTTGTAGTACCAGACCGGGTTCTTGGGAGCACCGCCCAGCGACGCCACGACGGCGTACTCGCCGGCGTGCTCGACCCGCATCAGCGGCGTTTTGCGGAGCTTGCCGGTCTTGGCCCCGACGGTGCTCAGCAACACCACCGGTTTGCCCTGAAGGGAGGTGCCTTCGGTCCCCCCGGATGACATGTACAACTCGGCGTTCTCCCGGGCCCAGTCCAACGTGCTCGGCTCATAGTCTCCATTCAGCGGCATCACCCCAGCCTAGGCGAGCCAGGTGTTGGGCCGGTAACGTCGAAGTGCCCCGGTGCGATAGCCAAGGCGAATCGGTGTTTCAGTCGATCTGGAGGTCGGTCAGAAGTGCGCAAGTACTATGGATTCGGTATCAGCGTCGTCGCCGTCGCAGCCCTCGCCCTGGGCGGCTCGGGTGTCGCCGCCGCCGACGATGAGTTCGTCGGCGAGACCTACGCCGAAGCTCAGCAAGCGATCAGCAAAGCGGGCCTGACCAGCAGGATCGGCACCACGGTCGGCGGCGATCTCCCGACGGAGAAGTGCATCGTCTCCGGGTCGCGAACCGTGGAGATCGTTGGCTCGAGCGGAATGACCGGCGGCAGCGAGATCGTTCTCGACCTCGACTGCAGCTTGTCGGTGGCCTCGCAGAACGAGCAGCAGCAGGCCCCGCAGGAGAGCCAGGAGTCCCAGGAGGGGGCACGGGAGGGCCAGGAGGAATCGGCGCTGCTGCAGGAGGCCAACCCTGGTGAATCCGGGTCGGTCAACTAGTCCGGAGGTTCGTTCGTCAGCCGCCCAGGCAGCCGGGTCCCAGTAGGGCCTTCAAATCGCCCATCAGCGCTGAGGACGGCGTCACCCGCAGCGACTGGTCGAGCTCCAGCGTGGTGATCCGATCCCCGCTGATCAGCCGCAGATGCACCTGGGAAGTTCCCGGGTGCCGGGACAGCACCTGCTTGAGCGCGGCCACCTTGTCCAAGGTGCACTGCCGGGTGGGCAGGCTCACCGCCACCGGGCGGTCGGTCTGGGCTGCCGAGAAATCGGGCACCACAAGGTCGTTGGCGATCAGTGAGATCCGGTCATCCTGGATACGGACCTTGGCTCCCACGAGCACCACCGCGTCGTCGGCGATCTCGGCGCCGAACAACGAGTAGGTCTGCGGGAAGAACATCACCTCGATGCCACCGGTGAGGTCTTCCAGTTGCGCCGAGGCCCATGGCAGCCCGCTCTTGTTGACCCGGCGGTTGACCGAGGCCAGGATCCCGCCGATACGCACTTGTGCGTCGTTGGCCACCTCGCCGGCGAGGATGGCCGGAATCGGGGTGTCGATCTGCGCCGCCAGCAGATGCGCGATCCCGTTAAGCGGATGCCCGGAGACATAGAGGCCCAACATCTCCCGTTCGAGGGCGAGTTTGTGCTTGTCCTCCCACTCCTCGTCGGGAACCTTGATGGTGAACGCCGAATCGCCGGCGTCGGTGCCGTCGCTTCCCCCACCGAACAGGTCGAACTGGCCCATGGCTTCGGCCTTCTTGGTGCCCAGCACCGACTCGACCGCGTCGCTGTGGACGAGGAAAAGCCCCTTGCGCGGATGACCCATCGAGTCGAACGCCCCGGCCTTGACCAGCGACTCGGTGACCTTCTTATTGCAAGCCCCGATGTCGATCTTGTTGAGGTAGTCGGAGAAGTCGGTGAACTTCCCCTTGGCGGTGCGGGTGGCGATCAGCGACCCCACCACGTTGGCGCCGACATTGCGCACCGCGCCGAGCCCGAACCGGATGTCGGCACCCACCGAGGCGAAATTCTGCACCGACTCGTTGACGTCGGGCGGAAGTACGGTGATCCCCAGCCGGCGGCAGTCGGCCAGGTAGATCGCGGCCTTGTCCTTGTCATCGCCCACCGAGGTGAGCAGACCGGCCATGTACTCGGCTGGATAGTTAGCCTTGAGGTAGGCGGTCCAGTAGGACACCAGCCCGTAGCCGGCGGCGTGGGACTTGTTGAACGCATACCCGGCGAACGGAAGGATGGTGTCCCACAGCGCCTTGACCGCGCGCTCGGAGAACCCGTTTGCGGTCATTCCCTCGTAGAAACCCTTGTACTCGGCCTCGAGCACCTCGAGTTTCTTCTTACCCATGGCTTTTCGCAGCGCGTCGGCCTTTCCCATGGTGTAAGAGGCGACCTTCTGGGCGATGAACATGATCTGCTCTTGGTAGACGATCAGACCGTAGGTCTCGGCGAGGATCTCCCGGAGTGGCTCCTCCAATTCGGGATGGATCGGCTTGATGGCCTGTCGGCCGTTCTTGCGATCGGCGTAGTCGTTGTGCGCGTTCATGCCCATCGGGCCGGGCCGGTACAGCGCCAGCACCGCGACGATGTCGTTGAACTCGGTGGGCTGCATGCGGCGGAGCAGATCCCGCATCGGCCCGCCGTCGAGCTGGAACACCCCCAGGGTGTCACCGCGCCCCAGCAGTTCGTATGCCTTGGGGTCGTCCAGAGGCAGCGACTCCAGGTCGAGGTCCACGCCGCGGTTGGCTTTGATGTTCTCGATGCAGTCGCCGATGATGGTCAGGTTCCGCAGGCCCAGGAAGTCCATCTTCAGCAGACCGATGGCCTCACACGACGGGTAGTCCCAGCCGGTGATGATCGCGCCGTCCTGCGGACGGCGCCACAGCGGGATCGCCTCGATCAGCGGCTCCGAGCTCATGATCACCGCACACGCGTGCACACCGGCATTGCGAACCAGGCCCTCCAGCCCGCGCGCGGTCTCGTAGATGGTGCGCACGTCGGGGTCGGTGTCGATCAGGGTCCGAACCTCGGCGGCCTCCTTGAACCGCTCGTGGTTGGGATCGGTGATACCGGACAGCGGGATGTCCTTGGCCATGATCGGCGGCGGCAGCGCCTTGGTGATCCGGTCGGCGATGGCGAATCCCGGCTGGCCGAAGTGCACCCGGGCGGAGTCCTTCAGCGCGGCCTTGGTCTTGATGGTGCCGAAGGTGATGACCTGGGCCACCCGGTCGCTGCCCCACTTCTCGGCGGCATAGCGCACCATCTCGCCGCGGCGGCGGTCGTCGAAGTCGATGTCGATGTCGGGGGCCGAAGGCCGTTCCGGGTTGAGGAAGCGCTCGAAGAGCAGCCCGTGCGGGATCGGGTCGATATTGGTGATCCCGAGCGCATAGGCCACCAGCGAGCCGGCGGCCGATCCCCGGCCGGGACCGACGCGGATGTCGATGGAGCGCGCGTAGTTGATCAGATCGGCGACGATCAGGAAGTAGGCGGGGAAACCCTTGCCGCAGATGACGTCGATCTCGTAACCGGCCCGTTCGGTGTATTCCGGCGGCACGCCGGCCGGGAAACGCCGGCGCAGACCCGCCTCGACCTCGTGGCGCAACCAGGACCCCTGATCATGGCCCTCGGGCACCGGGAAGATCGGCATACGGTCCCGCGGGGTCCACACCTCGTCATAGGACTGCACCCGCTCGGCGATGAGCAGCGTCGAGTCGCAGGCACCCGGGATCTCGCCGTCCCACAGAGCGCGCATCTCGGCGGCGGACTTCAGGTAGTAGCCGTCGCCGTCGAATTTGAACCGGTTCGGGTCCGACAGCGTCTTGCCGGTCTGCACGCACAGCAGGGCCTCGTGGTTGTGGGCGGCATCGCGGGTGACGTAGTGGCAGTCGTTGGTGGCCAGCGGCGGGATGCCCAGCTTGCGGCCTACCTCCAACAGCCCGTCGCGGACCCGCCGCTCGATCGACAGGCCGTGGTCCATCAACTCCAGGAAGTAGTTGTCGGCCCCGAAGATCTCCCGCCACTTGGCGGCCGAGGCGACGGCCTCGTCGAACTGGCCCAGCCGCAGCCGGGTCTGGACCTCCCCGGACGGGCATCCGGTGGTGGCGATGATGCCCTCGGCGTGCTCGGCGATGATCTCGGCATCCATCCGGTTCCACTTGCCCAGCTGGCCCTCGAAGGATGCCAGCGAGGTCAGCTTGAACAGGTTGCGCAACCCGGTGGCGTTCTCGGCGACCATCGTCAGGTGGGTGTAGGAGCCGCTGCCGGAAACATCGTCGGACTTCTGCCCGGGGTCTCCCCAGAGAATCCGGCGGGTGTCGAAGCGGGAACCGGGCGCGACGTACGCCTCGACCCCGATGATCGGTTTGATCCCGGCCTTGGTGGCGGAGTTGTAGAACTCGCTGGCCCCAAACATGTTGCCGTGATCGGTCATCCCGATGGCCGGCATCTCCAGCCGCTGCGCCTCCGACAGCATCGGCGTGATCTTGGCGGCGCCGTCGAGCATGGAGTACTCGGTGTGGTTGTGCAGGTGCACGAAGGCGCCGGTCTGATTGCCCATAGGCCCGACAGTCTAGGGGCGCGGGCCGACGCCCTCGGCGTGTCGGTGAGCCGTGTCTACCGATCAGGCGTCATCGCGCAGCTTGCGGGCGATCTCCTTGGCCTGCTCGGGGGTCAGTTCCCCGGAGAGCTGGAGCACCTGACCGTCGATCGGGCCGGAGATCTTGGGGCCCCACACCACCGTGCCGTCACGGACGAACGCGACCTGCTTGCCCACCTGTCCGGCAGTGAATTGGCCGAACTCCTTGGCCGACTCCGGCGTCATCGACATCTGCACGATCTCGACGCCGGTCAGCGGGTTGAGAAAGGAGTCGACGTCGGTCAGCTGAACCCGCAGGCCCTCGGGCGCCAGTTCGTACACAGCGGTCTTTTCGATATCGCAGACCTTGATCTGCTTGTCCGGCGGCGTGGGCGCCGGCGGCGGACACTGCTCGGGAGTGGTCACGAAGGCACTGATCACCGGGCGCACCGGCAGCGGTTTGATGGTCAGCACCGGTGCCGTCGTGGTGGTCGGGGTCGTCGGCATGTCGGCCTGCCGGTTCAGCCGCGGCGCCAGCAGCCCGAGCAGCACCGGCACGACGATCGCCGCCGAGGACAGCGCTGCCATAACGGCGATCAGGATTTTCCGTTTCCGGCGTCTGGGTTCGGTCATGATCCCTGCAAGTTACCTGGCCGATCCACCCGGGCGGCTCGCCGCCCGCCGAACGCGCGGGATAGCGCGTCGGTGCTGAAGATCGCCAACGCCGCCCAGATCAGCGCGAACCCAGCCCAGCGCACCGGCGGCATCGGCTCGTGGTCGACTAGCACCCCCCAAGCCATCTGCAGTGACGGGGTGAGGTACTGCAGCAGGCCGAGGGTCACCAGCGGCAGCCGCTGGGCGGCAGCGCCGAACAGCAGCAGTGGCACCGCGGTCACCGGCCCGCACAGCGCCATCAGCAGCGCATGGCCGGCACCGTGGTTGGTGAAGTGTGAGCTCCCGCTGAGCTGTAAGACCACCAGGTAGGCCAGGGCAAAGGGAGCGGCGATGGCGGTCTCGACCGCGACACTGACCCGGGGATCGGTCGGAACGATCTTCTTGACGGCGCCGTAGAGGCCGAAGGACAGGGCCAGTCCGATCGCGATCAGCGGCGGGCCGTCGAGGCCCACCGAAAGCAGCAGCACCGCGGCCATCGCGATCGTCAGGGCCACCCACTGGCCGGGGTTGAGTCGCTCGGCGAAGACCGCGACCCCGAGGACCACGCTGACCAGCGGAGTGACGAAGTAACCCAGCGCTGCGTCGACCACATGGTTCGCGTTGACGGCGTAGATGTAGATCAGCCAGTTCGTCGAGATCAGTGCCGAGGCGCAGGCCAGCAGCAGCCAGGTCCGGCCGGTGATGGCCGCCAGGTCACCCAGCCTCCGGATAACCACCAGCAGCACGGCCAGGAGAAGCAAGGTCCACACGATGCGGTGGGCGAGCACCTCCACGGTCCCGGCCGGGGCGAGCAGGGTGAAAAACGCCGGGAACACGCCCCAGAGGCCGTAGGCGCCGAGACCGAAAAGCAGGCCGCGGGGATCACCGACGCGGTGCGGTGCCGTCAAGGGCCGCGGCGTCGTCAAGACTCCGCTCGCAGCACATCCAGGGCATGCTGCAGGTCGGCCGGGTACGGGCTGGTGATCTCGATACGACGGCCGTCGCCCGGGTGGGCGAATGCCAGTGAGCGTGCATGCAGCCACTGTCGTTCCAGACCGAGTCGCCGGGCCAGCACCGGGTCCGCCCCGTAGGTCAGATCACCGGCGCAGGGGTGGTGCAGCGCGGCGAAGTGCACCCGGATCTGGTGGGTCCGGCCGGTCTCCAGGTGGATGTCGAGCAGGCTTGCCGAGCGGAACATCTCCAGCGTGTCGTAGTGGGTGATGCTGTGTCGTCCGTTCTCGGTGACGGCGAACTTCCAGTCGTGGCCCCGGTGCCGGCCGATCGGGGCGTCGATGGTTCCGCTGGAAGGGTCCGGATGCCCCTGCACCACCGCGTGATACCGCTTATCCACGGTGCGCTGCTTGAACGCCCGTTTGAGCACCGTATAGGCCCGCTCGGACAGCGCGACCACCATGACGCCGGAGGTGCCGACGTCGAGGCGGTGGACGATCCCCTGCCGCTCGTGGATGCCAGAGGTGGAGATCCGGAAGCCGGCGGCAGCCAGCCCGCCCAGCACGGTGGGTCCGTGCCA
Source organism: Mycolicibacterium sp. (assembly GCA_020637165.1). Lineage (GTDB taxonomy): Bacteria > Actinomycetota > Actinomycetes > Mycobacteriales > Mycobacteriaceae > Mycobacterium. The sequence goes on from JACJWN010000003.1 coordinate 390,604, forward strand.
GCCCACCGTCGCGTGCGCTGCCACCCCCGGCGGCTTGTCGACGGCGACGATGTCGTCGTCGGAGTAAAGGATCTCCATCCCCTCGATCTCGACCGGGATGTTCTGGACCGGTGGCGGCTCCTCCGGGAGGGTCACCGTCAGCCACGCGCCGGCTTCCAGCTTGTCGGACTTACCGACGGCGGTTCCGTCGATCTGGACGCCGCCGGCTTCGGCGACCGCGGCCACCGCGGTCCGCGACAGGCCGAGCAGCCTGGCCAGCCCGGCGTCGACGCGCATCCCGGCCAGCCCCTCCGGGACCGGCATCGAACGTTCGGCCATCAGGTCGCGTCCGGTTCGGCGCCGCGCCCGCCCCGGCCCGGGTTGTCGAAGTCGTACCCGAGGAAGGAGAGCACCACCAGCAGGACGGCGCCGCCCACCACCGCGGAGTCGGCAACGTTGAACACCGGCCACCATCCGACCGACAGGAAGTCGACCACGTGACCGCGCAGCGGCCCCGGCGAGCGGAAGAACCTGTCGATCAGGTTGCCGACGGCACCGCCGAGGATCATGCCCAGCCCGAGTGCCCACCAGGGCGAGACCAGGCGCCGGCCCATCCAGACGATGCCCGCCACCACGCCTATTGCGACGAGGGTCAGCACCCATGTGTAGCCGGTCGCCATAGAGAAGGCCGCACCCGAGTTGCGGACCAGCGTCCAGGTGACGGTGTCGCCGATGATCGATACCGGTTGTCCGGGGGTGAGCAACATGACGGCGAGCACCTTGGTGACGACGTCCACGGCGAGCACCACGGCGGCGACGGCGAACAGCAGACGCACGCGCCGGCGCGGCGGCGCCGGCGCTTCGGCGGCCCGCGCTGGTTCGTCGATCACGCCCCCATCATTCCCTAGCGCATTCCCTAGTGCGCTCACACCGCCGACCAAGCTGCAATGATTACCGGCATGCCTCACTTGGTCATGATCACCACCGGCGGCACCATCGCCACCAGCGCGGGCCCCGACGGTGCCCTGCGCCCGGCACGCAGCGGCGCAGATCTGGCGGCCGGACTCGATGTCGACGTGGTCGATCTGATCAGCGTGGACAGCTCCCAACTCACCCCCGACGACTGGATTCGGATCGCTTCGGCCGTCAGCCGGGCGGCATCCTCGGGGGCGGACGGCATCGTGGTCACCCACGGCACCGACACCATGGAGGAGACCGCGCTGTGGCTGGATGTCGGCTACGACGGCGAGGTTCCGGTGGTACTGACGGGTGCGGCGCGCGCCGCCGACGACCCCCAGGCCGACGGCCCGGCGAATCTGCGTGATGCGCTGGCCGTGGCGGCCAGTCCGCAGGCCCGGGGCATGGGCGTCCTGTTGAGCTTCGGCGGCGCGGTGCTCGCACCACTGGGTGTGACCAAGTTCGGCGGTGATGCCGTATTCACCGGCGATACGGTCGGGTCGGTCTCCGGCGGAGTCTTCACGGCACGGACAGAAAAGGAGCGCCCCTACCTGGGGCGGGTGGCCTCAGCCCCCCGTGTTGACATCGCTGCGGCCTATCCCGGCGCGGACGGGACCGCCTTCGACGCCTTCATCGCCGCCGGCGCGCGCGCCGTAGTGCTGGAGGGGATGGGCGCCGGTAACGCCGGGACCGCCGTTCTCGACGCGGTCGCGCGCGCCTGCCGGCGCGGTGTGTCGGTGGCGGTCACCACACGGGTTTTCGAGGGTCAGACCCGGGCGGTCTACGGTCCGGCACATGATCTGGTCGAGGCGGGCGCGATCATGGTGCCGCGGCTGCGCAGCAGCCAGGCCCGGGTGCTGGTGATGGCCGCGCTCGGGGCGGGTTTACCCGTCGACGACGTCGTCACGCGCTGGGGCTGATCCCCAGGCCAGGCTGTCGACCGGGTCTGCGGGGGTCAGGTCGGCGGAGTCGATGGCGAAGGTCCGCATCAGGCCCGGCCCGGTGGCCCGGGTCTCGAACCGCACGCTGACCACGCCGTGGCCGGCGCCCTGAACCCAGCCGTGGCCATGGACCGGGTGAGTCAGGTCGTCGCCGACCCGCCAGCCCGCCGGTTCATCTGGGAGTTCGGCGGCTGCGGCCGCCGTGGAGACCGACCCGCCGTGCTGTTCTTCGCCGTGGGGTTCTGCGCCGTACTGTTCCAGTCCGGGGAACAGCGACTCCTGACGAACATCGCTGAGGCCCGAAAACCCCACGCCGACAAGGCGGATCGGACCGACATCGCGGGGGTCGAGCAGCAGCCGCCGCGCGGTGGCCGTAAGGGTGGCCGCCTCGGCGGTGGCATACGGCAGCGTCGCAGAGCGGGTCAGCGTCGACATATCGGACTTTCTGAGCTTGACGGTGACCGTCCGCGCACCGCGGCCGTCGCGGGCCAGCCGCCGGTGCGCGTGCTCGGCGATCGGCCCGACCGCTGCGCGAAGTCGCTCCACCGTGGTGAGGTCGGCCTCGAAGGTCGACTCGGCGCTGATCTGTTTGGCTTCGGCCCGTTCGACAACCGGTCGGTCGTCGATGCCCCGGGCCAGCCGGTGCAGGGCCGGGCCCACCGCGGCGCCCAGGATGTCGGCGGCCTCGGCTTCGGTCAGCGCCGCGAAACCGCCGACGGTCTCGATGCCGAGCCGGTGCAGCTTCTCCTCCGCGACCGGGCCGATGCCCCACAACCGGCGGACGGCCAGTCCGGCGAGAAGTTCCGGTTCGTCGGAACGTGCGATGACCCGCACTCCGTCCGGTTTGGCCAGCCCGGAAGCGATCTTGGCGATCTGCTTGCCCGAACCCGCGCCCACCGACGCAACCAGCCCGGTGCGCTGCCGAAGCCGCAGCCGCAACTGCGCGCAGAAGCCCTCCACCTGTTGGGCTGAGGCACCGGACAGTTCGGCCGGTTCGGCGAAGGCCTCGTCGAAGGACAGTTGCTCGAGCACCGGCACCACCGCACGCACGGTATCCATCACCATGGCGCTCGCGACGCTGTAGACGGCACCGCGCGGCGGCAGCACCACCGCGCCCGCGCCGATCAGCCGACGGGCCTGGTGCACCGGCATCGCCGACCGCGCTCCGAAGGCGCGTGCCTCGTAGCTGGCACCGGCCACCACCCCGCGCCCGCTGCGGCCTCCGACCAGGACCGGCCGGCCCCGCAGGGTGGGCCGGGTCAACTGCTCCACGGAGGCGAAGAACGCATCCATGTCGAAGTGCAGCACCCAGCGGGACACTCACTCATTCTGCGCCGAGTGCGGAGCCACGGGCGATGGCCACCCGGACACCGTCGCCGATCTCCACACCGTCGGCGGGTTCGCCGAACTCGAAGGCGGTCGCCAGGATCTCCCCGGCGATGAGGTCACGGTGAGCGCGCGCCCACCCGGCCCGTTCGGCGGGCACCGCCATCACCACGGTGATGCGGTCGCTGACCTCCAGTCCGGATGATTTGCGCAGATCCTGCAGTTCCCGGATGCGGTCCTTGGCCCAGCCCTCGGCCTCCAGTTCCTCGGTGAGGGTGTCGTCGAGCACCACCAGTCCGGCCCCGTCGGGCAGTGCCGCGGTGCAGCCCGGGTCGGCCGCTACGAGGCGGGAGTCGTACTCCTCCGGATTGAGCACCACCTCCCCTGCGCTGAGCGTGCCGTCGGCGTTGAGCGTCCCGGCCCCGGCCTTGACCGCCTTGATGGCCGCCTGCACCGCCTTACCCAGTCGCGGGCCTGCCACCCGCGCGTTCACGGTCAGCTCGAAGCGGCCGTGCGCGGCGACATCACCGGTCAACTCGACGGCCTTGACGTTGAGTTCGTCGGCGATGAGGTCGGCGAACGGCCGCAGCCGCTCGGGATCCTCCACCGCGACCGTCAGCCTCGGCAGCGGCAGGCGCACCCGCAGCTTCTTGGCCTTGCGCAGCGATGACGCCGCCGAACACACCTCCCGGACCTGATCCATGGCGGCGACCAGCGCGGGGTCGGCGGGAACCACGCCGGCCTCCGGCCAGTCGGTCAGATGCACCGAACGGCCGCCGCTGATACCCCGCCAGATCACCTCGGTCGCCATCGGCAGCAGTGGCGCCGCCAGCCGGGTGGTGACCTCCAGCACGGTGTGCAGGGTGTCGATGGCCTCGGCGTCCTCCTCCCAGAATCGCGAGCGGGACCGCCGCACGTACCAGTTCGTCAGCGCGTCGGTGAACTGGCGAAGCTGCTCGCAGGCACCGGAGATATCGCAGACGTCCAGGGCATCGGTAAGTTCGTCGCGCAGCACGGCCAGCTTGGCCAGGATGTAGCGATCCAGCACGTGCGTCGAGTCGGTGCGCCAGGTCCCCACCCGCGGTGCATACAGCGTCAGGAAGCTGTAGGCGTTCCACAGCGGCAGCAGTACCTGGCGCACGCCCTCGCGGATGCCCTGCTCGGTGACGATCAGGTTGCCGCCGCGCAGGATCGGCGAGGCCATCAGGAACCAGCGCATGGCATCGGAGCCGTCGCGGTCGAACACCTCGTTGACATCCGGGTAGTTACGCAGCGACTTACTCATCTTCGCACCGTCGTTGCCGAGCACGATGCCGTGCGCCACGCAGGTCTTGAACGCCGGGCGATCGAACAGCGCGGTGGCCAGAACGTGCAGCGTGTAGAACCAGCCTCGGGTCTGGCCGATGTACTCGACGATGAAGTCACCGGGAAAGTGCGCCTCGGTGTCCGCCGAGCCCGCGAACCAGTCGGAGTTCTCGAACGGGTAGTGCACCTGGCCGTAGGGCATCGAACCGGAGTCGAACCAGACGTCGAAGACGTCCTCGATCCGGCGCATGGTGGACTTGCCGGCGGGGTCGTCCGGGTTGGGCCTGGTCAGCTCGTCGATGTAGGGGCGGTGCAGGTTCTCCGGGCGCACGCCGAAGTCCCGTTCGAGTTCGTCGAGACTGCCGTACACGTCGATGCGCGGATGGGCCGGGTCGTCGGAGACCCACACCGGGATCGGCGTTCCCCAGTAGCGGTTCCGTGAGATCGACCAGTCCCGCGCCCCGGACAGCCACTTACCGAACTGCCCGTCCTTGACATGCTCGGGATACCAGGTGATCTGCTGGTTGAGTTCGACCATCCGGTCACGGAACTCGCTGACCCGCACGAACCAGGACGACACCGCGCGATATATCAGCGGGTTGCGGCAGCGCCAGCAGTGCGGGTACGGGTGGTCGTAGGTCTCGTGCCGGATCAGCACCGGTCCGTTGACCGCGGCCGCACCCGTGCCGTTCTTCAGGTCCCGGATGATGGCCGCGTTGGCTTCGAACACCTGCTGTCCCTGGTAATCCGGCACCTGGGAGTCGAAGCGCCCCTTCGAGTCCACCGGGGTGACCGGCACGATCCCGACGGTGTCGGTGGTGGCCTTGTCGTCCTCGCCGTAGGCCGGGGCCATATGCACCACTCCGGTGCCGTCCTCGGTGGTGACGAAATCCCCGCGCAGAACCTGGAAGGCGTTCTCCGAATCGGCGAAGTAGGGGAACGGAGGAAGGTAGCGCAGGCCGAGCAGTTGCTCGCCGGTGTAGCGGCCGACGATCTCGGGCTCCTCCCCCAGTTCCCGGGCGTAGGCGGCCAGCCGGGCCTGTGCCAGCACCAGACGGCGGCCGGCCGCCGAGACGACGACGTACTCGACCTCGGGATTGACCGCGACGGCCTGATTGGACGGCAGGGTCCACGGGGTGGTGGTCCAGACCACGAAGTAGGCGCCGTCGAGATCCGACCCCGGCGAATCGACCCGGAATCCGACCGTGATGGCCGGGTCCTGGCGGCTCTGGTAGACGTCGTCGTCCATCCGCAGTTCGTGGGCCGACAGCGGTGTCTCGTCGTTCCAGCAATACGGCAGCACCCGCACGCCTTCGTAGGCCAGGCCCTTGTCCCACAACTGCTTGAAGGCCCAGATCACCGACTCCATGAAGGAGAGGTCCAGGGTCTTGTAGTCGTTGTCGAAATCCACCCATCGCGCCTGCCGGGTGACGTAGGCCCGCCACTCGCTGGAGTAGCGCAACACCGAGTCGCGGCAGGCGTCGTTGAACTTCTCGATGCCCATCTGCTCGATCTGGGCCTTGTCGGTGATTCCGAGCTGGCGCTGCACCTCCAGTTCGGCCGGCAGGCCGTGGGTGTCCCAGCCGAACCGGCGCTCCACCTTGTAACCGCGCATGGTGCGGTAGCGCGGGACGATGTCCTTGACGTAACCGGTCAGCAGGTGGCCGTAGTGCGGAAGGCCGTTGGCGAACGGCGGCCCGTCGTAGAAGACATACTCCGGAGCACCGTCGCGGCGGGCCACGCTGGCCCGGAAGGTGTCATCGGATGCCCAGTAATCCAGGACCTCGCGCTCGAGGGCGGGGAAATCCGGCGAGCCGCCGGGCGGTTTCGGATAGCCGGGCAGGGTGCTATCGCTCATGCGTGGCCGTTCTCCTGTGCCGTCGGGCACGGGGACGACGACGCGCGGGTGCGCGAGCGCCGCGGTACCACCCCGCTTACCCGCACCCGCCGTCGGGCGGGCGCGTGTCGCTCCATTGACGGCTGTGACGGGCCCGCCCGTCCGGTTCTACTGGGCCACCGCCGAGGGGTGCCGTTCTTCCGGAAGCTCCCCGGTGATGGCCGGATCGACGCTGATAGCGCCGAGTCTAGCGCCTGCCGGTACGGCGCCGGACGCGACGTTCCGACGCATCCCCGAGTGTTCGTCGCAGGTCAGTAACATGGTCGCCGATGAGTCGGCATCCGGCAGAGATGGCTGAGTCCGCCGGAGGCCAGGGCGTCTTCGGTTGGATCGGCCATGCCGTGACGCGTCGGCCATTGCTGGTCATCGGGGCGTGGATCGCCCTCGCGATCCTCTTGGCCCAGATCTTCCCCTCCCTGGCTGTTCTGGCGCAGAAGGCACCCGCTTCCATCCTGCCGCCGAACGCCGCCTCGGTGGTCAGCCAGAAGGAGATGGCGGACGCCTTCAAGGAGGCCAGTTCCGACAACATCCTGCTGGTCGTGTTGACCAACGAGAACGGCTTCACCAAAGCCGACGAGGACGTCTACCGCAAGCTGGTCAGCAAACTTCGCGCCGAGACCGAGGACGTCGCGGCACTGCAGGACTTCGTGAGCACCCCGCCACTGCGCGAGATCCTGGTCAGCAAGGACAACAAGGCGTGGCTGCTGCCGGTCAACATCGTCGGTGAGGTGGCCACCCCGAAGGCGATCGCCGCCACCAAGCGCGCCATCCAGACGGTCCGCGACACCGTCGCCGGCACATCGCTGGAGGCCTTCACCACCGGCCCGGCCGGGACGTTCAACGACATCCAGGACATCGGCGACCGGGACGTGTTCGTCATCGAGACGGCCACCATCGTGGCTCTGCTGCTGATCCTGCTGATGGTGTACCGCAATCCACTAACCATGATCCTGCCGCTGATCACGATCGGGGTATCGCTGGCCACGGCACAGGGTGTGGTGGCCGGACTGGGCACCTTGGGCCTGAGTGTCTCCAACCAGACCATCGTGTTGCTCACCGCGATGCTCGCCGGGGCCGGCACCGACTACGCGGTGTTTCTGATCAGTCGGTATCACGACTACATTCGCAACGGCGATGACCCCGACAGCGCGGTCCGCAACGCGCTGAATTCGGTCGGGAAGGTCATCACCGCCTCGGCGGCCACCGTCGCGGTGACCTTCATGGGAATGATCTTCACCAAGCTGACCGTCTTCTACACCGTCGGCATAGCGCTGGCCGCAGCCATCGCGGTCGGCTGCGCCGGGGCCCTGACCTTCCTGCCCTCGCTACTGACGCTGGCCGGCCGGCGCGGGTGGGCCAAGCCGCGAAAGGACCTGACCAGCCGTTTCTGGAAGCGCTCCGGCATCCGCATCGTGCGCCGGCCGGTCGCGAACCTGCTGGCCAGCCTGGTAATCCTGGTCATCCTCGCCTCTACCGCAGGTCTGGCGACGTACAACTACGACGACCGCAAGGCGTTGCCGCCCAGCAGCGACAGCATCCAGGGCTACGACGCGATCACCCGGCACTTCCCGCTCAACGCGAGCCTTCCGCAGTACATCCTCATCACCTCACCGCATGACCTGCGCACACCCCAGGCGCTGGCCGATATGGAGCAGATGGCCTACCGGGTCAGCCAGGTACCGGATATCGACATCGTTCGCGGCATCACCCGCCCGACCGGGGAATCCCTCCAGCAGGCGCGGCTGTCGTTCCAGGCCGGAGAGGTCGGCAAACCGCTGAACCAGACCTCGAGCCTGATCAACGGGAACGCAGCCAACCTCGACATGCTTGTCTTCGGCGCCGATCAGATCGCCGACGTCCTGGGCGCCGTGCGCGGCCAACTGGGGCAGACGGTGGCCACCGTCGGCTACCTGGTGCAGTCGCTGGCGTTCCTGCAGAACCAGTACGGCACCGGCAAGTCGCTGCCGGGATTCGACCCGGGCAGCAACCCGCTCAACACCATCCACGGCCTCGGCGGCAGCATGGGCGTCAACACCCAGGACGCCATCGAGGCCTACGACACCTCGATCGCCCCGGTTCTCAAAGCCCTCGACGGCAACCCGGTTTGCGACGCCGATCCGGAGTGCGTCGCAGCCCGAGGCCGGCTGCAGTTGCTCGCCGAAGCCCGCGAGGACGGCACCCTCAACCAGATCGCCGACCTCTGCCAGGCGCTCCAGGAAGTCCCGACCGACCCCGCGGCGGCACAGCAGGCGCCGGAGGACCCGACCGCACTGCCGGCCGAGCGGCCGACAACGCCCCCGTCGACGTCCACCGAGACGACTCCCCCGCCGACGCAGGGCTCGGAGTCGATCCCCGGAAAAGAGAAGCCGGAACCGGTCACGCGGCTGCCCGGTACCCGGCCCCCCGGTACGCATGCGGCCGAATCCGCACCTCCGGGCATGGGCCTCGCACTGGATTCGATCGGCCAGAGCCTGGAGGCGGCCGGCATCAACGATCCCGCCGATCTGGCGGCTCAACTCAATCTGCTCCAGCAGGGCATCGACATGCTGGCAGTCGCCAGCCGCCAGGTGGCGAACGGCGTCAACCTGCTGGTGGACCAGACCAAGCGGCTCGGCGTCGGCCTCGAACAGGCCTCGCTGTTCCTGCTGTCGATGAAGAACAATGCCACCACCCCGTCGATGGCCGGCTTCTACATCCCGGCCCAAATCCTCACCGGCTCGGAGTTCAGGAAGGCCGCGGCGATCTTCATCTCCGCCGACGGACGCACCGCCCGCTATCTGGTGCAGACCAAACTGAACCCGTTCAGCCCCGAGGCGATGGACCAGGTCAACGACGTCCTCGACACAGCCCGCGGAGCGCAGCCCAACACCACCCTCGCCGACGCGTCGATCTCGATGACCGGACTCACGGTGACCCTGCGCGACACCCGCGACTACTACTACCGCGACCTGAAGCTCATCATCACCACCACCGTCCTGGTGGTGTTCGGGATCCTGGTCCTGCTGCTGCGAGCCCTCGTGGCGCCGCTCTACCTCATCGTCTCGGTGGTGATCTCGTATCTGTCCGCCCTGGGGATGGGAGTCGCGCTGTTCGAGTTACTCCTCGACCAGGAGTTGCACTGGAGCGTGCCCGGGCTGACCTTCATCATCCTGGTCGCCGTGGGCGCCGACTACAACCTGCTGCTGATCTCCCGAATACGCGACGAGTCCCCCTACGGCATCAGATCCGGGGTGATCCGGACAGTCACCCAGACCGGCGGTGTGATCACCGCCGCGGGGCTGATTTTCGCGGCCTCGATGATCGGCCTGCAGTTCTCCAGTATCGGCACGCTGGTGCAGATCGGATTCATCATCGCCGCCGGGATCCTGCTGGATACCTTCCTGGTTCGCACCATCACGGTGCCCGCAACGGCAGTGCTGGTCGGCAAGGCCAACTGGTGGCCGTCGAAATGGCAGCCGCCGGCGCCCACCCGAACACCGCGCCAACCCGAGCCCAGCACGGAGGTCGAGCCGCAATGAAATACGCCATAGCGGTGCACGGGACGCGCGGGGACGTCGAGCCCGCCGCGGCGGTTGCGCTGGAGTTGATCCGCCGCGGCCACCAGGTCCGGATGGCCGTACCGCCCAATCTGGTGGGTTTCGCCGAGTCGGCGGGTATCCCGGCGCCGGTGCTGTCCTACGGGCCGGACTCCCAGCAGCAGCTGGAGGCGGAGGTGTTCAGCGAGTGGTGGAGGCTGCGCAATCCGGCCACCGTGGTGCGGCAGGCCCGGGAGTACGTCACCGAGGGGTGGGCGCAGATGAGCGAGACCCTCGCCGCCATCGCGGCCGACGCGGATCTCATCCTGACCGGCACCACCTATCAGGAGGTCGCCGCCAACGTTGCCGAGCACCACGGGATCCCGTTGGCGGCGCTGCATTACTTCCCGGCCAGGGCCAATTCCAAAATCCTGCCGGTGCCGCTGCCCATGAGCATCGTCCGTCCGGGGTGGGCGGTGGCGGAGTGGGCACACTGGCGTCTGCTCAAGCCCACCGAGGACGAGCAGCGCCGGACCCTCGGTCTGCCCCGGGCACGACACCGCGCGGTGCGGCGGATCGTCGAGAGTGGAGCACTGGAAATCCAGGCATATGACGAGGTGTTCTTTCCCGGCCTGGCCGCCGAGTTGGGCCAGAGCCGCCCTCTGGTGGGCTCGATGACCCTGCAACTGCCCGCGGAGGTCGACGACGACGTCTCCGCCTGGGTGGCCGAAGGGACACCGCCGGTCTACTTCGGTTTCGGCAGCATGCCGGTTGACGACCCGGGCGAGGCCGTCGCGATGATCAGCGACGTCTCGGCCGAACTCGGCGAGCGAGCCCTGATCTGCTCGGGTGCGCTGGAAATCGGCGGTATCCGGGAGGCCGCCCACGTGAAGGTCGTCCGCACGGTCAACCACGCGCGGATATTCCCCCGATGCCGCGCCATCGTCCACCACGGCGGTGCCGGCACCACCGCCGCCAGCGTCCGCTCGGGGGTTCCGACCCTGGTGCTGTGGGTCGGAGCCGACCAGCCGGTGTGGGCAAAGGCCGTCCAGCGCCTGGGGGTCGGCACCTCACGCCGATTCTCGGCCACTACAGCCAGGTCGCTGCGGGAGGATCTCACGACCGTGCTGTCGGCCAACTGCACCCACACCGCCCGGGAGGTGGCCGCCAGGATGACACCTCCGGCGACCAGCGTGGCACGGGCTGCCGACCTGCTTGAACAGGCGGCCGCGCGGTAGAGTCGGCGCGGTGTGGACGTCCGTGCTGGTGCTAGCCATCGCGGTCAACCTGGAGCCGACCCGCATCGGGCTGCTGCCACTGCTGCTCTCCCGCAGACAACCGCTGCTTCAACTCCTGGCCTACCTTGTCGGGAGTCTGACGATATCGCTCGGATTCGGACTCGCCGTTCTCTTCGTCTTCGACGAGAGCGTGTTCGGAACCAGCGCTTCCGGTGGCGGCAAAGCGCAGATCGCGGTCGGTGTGCTGGCTCTGCTGGTCGCCGCGGTGATGGCGGTACGAGGCCTCCGGACACGCCGCGGCAGCGGCGTCCCGTCGACCGTTCCGGCCGATGCCGGCGGGGACGGACTCGAGGACAGGCCGGCCAGCGCCGTCGACAAGTTCACCGTCGCGGTCCGCCGGATCCTGGGCAAAGGGAGCTCGCCCTGGTTCGCCGGCCTGGTAGGGGCCGGTACCGGTCTGCCGTCGGTGGACTATCTGGCGGTGCTGTTGATCATCGCCACCTCAGGCAAGCCGCCGGTGGTACAGACCGCCGCCCTGATCACCTGCGTCACGGTGAGCAGCCTGGTCATTCTCGGCCCGTTGGTCAGCTATCTGCTGGCCCCGGCGAAAACACTTGCCGCCATCGACCGCTTCAATGCCTGGACCCGGTCACGCAGCACACTGGAATACGCCGGCCTACTGGCGCTGATCGGATGCCTGCTGATCGGTCTGGGCATCAGCCACCAGTAGCCGTCCGGGCCGTCGGCAGAAGTCCGCCGGACGCAGCATCGACACACGGACCCACTCGACGTGCGTTCTCAGGCGATCTTAAGGATAATGGCGGGGTGTTGCGCGACCGGTCGGCAAGCGGCGGCGCCGGGCGATGCCCTCGGTGGGTCCGCCGGATGAACGCTGCCGCCCTGGTCTGCTGTGCCGGCGCGGCCACCACCGCTACCGCTCTCGGCCCGCTTCCGACCATGACGGCGGAGGTCGAACTGCTCGCCGCCGACGCACTGATCATGGCCGGAACCGACATGCCGGTGGTCGATCAGGCGTGGATCGACATGGCCGTCGGCAGCTACATCCAGCCGACGCTGGGCGGCCATTACACCGGTGTGCCGGTAGACACCCCGGCACAGTTCTGGCCGTTCACCGGCCCCGAGGACATGCTCTTCGATACATCCGTAGAAGGCGGCACCGCCGCGATCCGGGCGGCGATCGACGCGGAGACGGACCAGAGCGGCCACTCCTCGCCCACGGTCGTCTTCGGCTACTCCCAAAGCGCCGTCATCGCGACAGCAGCCAAACGCCGACTGGCCGAATCGGTCTCGACTGAGACCGACGCGCCGGCGGTGTCCTTTGTGATGCTGGCCAACCTCGACCGCCCCAACGGCGGGATCAATGCCCGCTTCGCCGGAGCCGTCATCGAGGAACTGGGGTGGACCTTCGCCCCGGCGGCGCCGACGGACACCCCCTTCCCCACCGTGGACGTGGCCCGGCAGTACGACCTGTTCGCCGATTTCCCTCGGTATCCGCTCAACGTGTTCGCCCTGGCCAACGCCGTGGTGGCCCTGTTCTACGGGGCGCACGACTACACCGAGGTCACCCTGGACCCCACCGATCCCCGCTACGACCCGGACACCGTCGTCCAGCAGTGGGGAGACACCACCTACTACTTCATCCCCACCGACACATTGCCGTTGCTGCGACCGCTGCGTGATCTGGGCGCCGACCCTGTGCTGCTCGATGCCGTCGAGCCGGCGCTGCGGGTGCTCGTCGAGGCCGGCTACGACCGCACCACCCCGTTCGGTCAGCCCGCGCCGGCCGTGGAGACGACCCCGCTCGCCGACGCCGATGAGCTGAACCGGGAGCTGGCGGATGCCATCGAGCAGGGACGGTCCATCTTGGAGTCCGCAGCGCCGCCGGCTGCCGAGCCGAGCACCGCGGCAGCTGCGCCACGGTCCCAGCGAGATGTTGCCGAATCCGACCGGGCCGAACCCGTGCGGGCACCGCGGAGGGCCGAACAGGCACCGCGCACGAGACCCCGTTCGGAACCGTCGGCCGCTAGTCGATCAGGCCGGTGAGCCCGAACTCTTCCAGCGTCCGCTCGGCGAGTTCACGCAGGCTCTGATGGGTGTTCTTCCCACCGAGTTGGTAGGCCTCCACCGAGATGGAGATCTTGCCGTTGATCCGCCCCGAGACCACCACGAGCTGACCGTGGGAGCGTTCCAGCTCACCGATCGTCACATCGGTGTCCAGGGCGCGAATGAAGACGTTGTCGGCCGGGGTGCCGTCGACCCTGGCCAGATCCGGCGGCAGGTCGCCCAGGTTGGAGCATGACACCGGCAGATCTTCGGAGTAGGAGAACAGCAGGTCGGCCACACCTTTGACGGCCTTGCGCGGCAACCACGGAATGAGGGCGAAAAGCTCCATCGTGGGATCCGGCTCGTTTTTGGCCTTCTCCCGCGCCTCCCGGACGGCGTTACGCGATTCGGTGAGGTCGACGGTGACCTTCTCCGGATCGACGGTCGCGCTCGCGAAGGCCATCGCCAGAGCCCGGTCGTCGTCGAGGCTTTCCCGCAGGTTGATCGCGATGCTCAAGGTCACCGCGCCGTCCGCGCGTCGCCGCCGGTCCAGGTGCTCGGCGAGTTTGGCCGCGAAACCGGCCAGCAGCGAATAGCTGTTGCCGCCGAGGGCTGCCGCCTTGGCATCCCACTGGGCCACATCGACGTAAATCGCGACGGAGGGCACGACGACGTGCTCGCCGTGGGCGGTACTGTCCTGGGCGGCCCGCGCGCGGGCGAAATCCTCGCGCTTGGTGCGGTACATCTTCACGGCGTTGACGGCTGTCCGCACCGTCAAGGGTACGTCGCGCAGGGCTTGGCGGAGGTCGGCACGGATGGCCTCGCCTCGGGTCCGGGCGCCCGGCTGGTCGTACCCGGGGTTGCGGATGTTGCCGGTGACGGCCTCGAAGACCGCCATCAGCGCACCGACACCGTCGCCGATGACGTGGGAAGCGACAATGCTGACCGCGGTCGAACCGTCCAGCAGCGGCTGGACTGCCAGATGCCAGCCGGGACCGGTTTCGGGGTCGATGGGCAGCTTGGCGAGTTCGTCGGCCCAATCCAGCAGTTCGGCACGCGGCCTGGGCTGTTCGGCGAAGTGGATCGGCGGCGGGGGGTTCACCGGCCGCACCCAGCGCGGCCGGCCGAACGGCAGCGGCGATCGCTCGATCAACCTGCTTCCCAGCGAGGTATAGAGATTGTGATGGAAACGCTCGAGGCCCTCACGGTCCAGCGGGCGCTCGTAGACCCACACGCACTGCATCAACTGGTTGCGCCCGGTGGCGCGCATCAGTTCCAGCGCCGCGTGATCGAGGAACGCCAGCCGATGCTCGTCGGGCAGCTCCCGATCGCCGCGGCGGAACAGCTTTCCGCGCGGATGGGCCTGGGTTGTCACCGATTCCACCTCACAGAACCTTGCCGGACAGACTGAACTCGTCCAGGGTGCGCAGAACCACCTCGTGCAGATGGCCCTGCGAGTTGTCCCCGTCGGGCTGATAGCTGATGACCGTGTTGACGATCTTCCCGCCGACCCGTCCGGATGCCACCGTCATCAGCCCCTGGCGGCGGTCCAGGGTGGCCCGGGTGACCTTGCGGTCAACGCCCCGGAAGCACAGGTACTCCGCGTCGGTGCCGTCCACCCGCAACACCTCCGGGGGCAGGTCGCCCATATTGGAGCACGAGACCGGGAAGTCGGTGGAGAACCCGAAGGCCGCGTCGGCCATCCGCGCGATCGCCCCCTTGGGCAGGAACGGGATCAGCGGCAGCAGTTCGATCATCTCGTCGGGCACCGCGCGGGCCTTCTGCAGCGCCTCGCGGATCGCCCCCCGAACCCCCGTCAGATCGTCGGTGACCCCGGCCGGACCGAAGCTGGTATTGGCCAGGGCGACCACGTTGCCGCCGGTGTCGAAAATGTCCTCGCGGTCGTTGACCGGGATGATCAGCGTGACGTTGCCGTCAGAGGCCCGGGTCCGCCCGAGATGCTCGGCGACTCGCGCCGCGAAGGCCGCGACGAGCGAGAAGCTGTTGCCGCCAAGGCTTTCAGCGCGGGCATCCCATTCGCCGGTGTCGACGAACACCGATATCGAGGGAACCTTCGCAATCTCTCCCCCGCGCGTCGCCGGCGGCAGGGCGGCCCGGCCGCGGGTGACCTCCTCGCGCCGGCTAACCGCCACCCTGACCGCCTTGCGCAGGGTCCGGCCCACCTCGGGGGCGTCCCGCAGCAGCTGCCGCAGGTCGGCCGCCATCACCCGCAACCGGCTCAGCGACCGCGGCGCTGGATATCCCAGGTCGCGGTGCATACCCAGGACCGCCTGCACCAAACCGATGACGACCGCCCCACCGTCGGCGATGCAGTGCGAGATGACCAGGCTGACGACGGTCGAGCCGTCGGTGAAGGGTTGGACCCCGAACCGCCAGCCGGGCCCCCATTGCGGATCCAGCGGTAACTCGACCTGTTCGTCAGCCCAGTCGTGGAGTTCGGCCCGGTCCCGGGGCGTATCGGAGATCGCCAGTTCGGGCGGCGGTCCGGCCGAAACCCAGCGATGACGGCCGAAAGGCAGCGGGGACGGCTCGATGCGGCGGGCCAGCATGCCACGGCCGAAGTCGTGGTGAAACCGCTTGAGGCCGTCGAGGTCGATCGGATGCTCGTAGACCCAGAGCACCTGCATGACGGCCTCCTGGCCGGCGCCGCGCAGGGCGAGGAACAGCGCTTGGTCCGGGTAGGGCAGGACGTTGTCGACCGGCGTCGACTCCTGCCCCCCGGCCACGACGGTCAAACCGTCACCCGCGGAATCCGTGGGGACGACACCGAGTCGGCACGCCCCTCGGCCGCACGCAGAAAGAACATCTTCATCAGGTCGACGTACTGGGCCACCGACTCACGCGCCGCGGCGTTGTCCGGGTAGGCCACCGTGATGGTGGTCCCGGTGTCACGACGGTTGACCCACATGCCGATCTGGTTAGCCGCCCCGAGGTCGGTGTAGAGCGTGCCGTTCTGCGCCTGCCATTGGCCCATCACCACCGGGTTCAGCGGCGGCAGCCCGATGTCGAGATAGGACAGCATCGGCACGCCGGGACCCGGTTTGCGGATACCAGGCACCGACTCGGCGAGTTCGAAGACCCGCTCGATGGGCACATTCGCCAGGTGCATACCCGAGTCGAACGATGCCTGGGCGGCGCGGGCGACCTGTTTGAACGTCATGCCCTCCACCGGAACCGAGATCGGCACTATTCCGGTGAACCACCCGGTGGTTGCGAACTCCGCAGGGGTGGCGCGGGTGGTGGTCGGAGTGATCACCCGGTAGGTGTCGACCCCGGTCAGCTCACGCTCGGCGAGCGCCGCGCAGGCGAACACACCGCCGATGAACCGCACCCCCGCCGACGCGCACACCGCCTCGAACCGGTCGCTGTCGTGGGCGTCCATCAGCTTCACCGTGATCAGGTCACCGGTGCAGGGAACATCCGGGTCTCCCAGTGGCAGCGGGAATTTGGGCAGGGTTCCGCCGTTGCCCTGCAGATACTGCAGCCACTCGCCGACTTCCGGGGAATCCAGGGTCAACCCGGAGGTGTACTCACGCTGTCGGGTGCAGTAGTCGAGATAACGACCCGCCTCCGGCAACTTGATCGGGGCACCGCCCTCCACCAGCGCCGCGTAGTTCATGTGCAACTCCACGAACAGTCCCACCATGAACATGGCGTCGGCGTGGACGTGGTCGATGCTGGCGTAGAAGGTGAAGTGGTCGGCGCGCTGGATCACCCCGAAGCGAAAGCAGTCCCATTCCAGCGGGCTCGGAGTCGCGAGGATGTGCTGGCGCCACTGTCCGGCGTTCATCTCCCCGTGTTTGGTCGCCACGAACGTGATGTCGGAGGGATTGGCAACGGTGTGCCGGATGACCCGGTCGGACGCGTCGTCGCCCTCGGCGAACTCGAACCAGCTGTGATACGTGTCGTGCCGGCGCAGGTAGGAGTTGATGACGTAGGTCATCGCCCGGATGTCACACCGCCCCGGGATGTTCCAGGAAGGGATGAGCAACCGGGCCATCTCCAGACCGTTCGCCGAATGCGCACGGTAGGTCCGGATGTGCTGCTCCTGCTGATAGCTGGGCGGAACATCACTCACCGCCGCCTGCGCCACCTTGGCCACACAGGACGGCGAAGGTCCCCAGGACACCACGGATCCCGGCGCGTCCACCCAGTCATGGATTGCCGTCAGCGCAACCACTAAGTCGCTCCCTATCCGACCCCGTCAGCCCGCCTCAGCGGGCTGACGTGAGCACACCAGCCAACGTCTCGCACAGGCTCTCGGCCAGCGCCCGAACGGTGGTGATGTCCATGGACCGGACACGGATACCCGTCTCGGTCTCGATCCGGGTGCGCAGCTCGAGGTTGCCCAGCGAGTCCAAACCATACTCCGAGATCGGCCGATCCGGGTCGATCGACCTGCGCAGGATCAGGCTGAGCTGCTCGGCCACCAGACGCCGGACGCGGGTCGGCCACTCCTCCCGGGGCAGTGAATGCAGTTCGGCACGGAAGCTGCTGGTGTCGGCCGGACGGTCGTCGCTGGAGGCGAAGGCCTCGGCGAACGGGCTGCGAGCAGCCAGGTCCGTCAGCCACGGAGTGCCGATCACCGGTGCGTAGCCGGTGTGGGCGCGGTTGTGGCGCAGCATGGCCTCGAAGGCGTAGGCACCCTCCTCCGGGCTGATCATCGTGGTGTCGCCGGAGGCCGCGAGGTGACGGCCCGCGCCGATCTGGTCCCATGCCGCCCATGCGATCGCCGTGGCGGGGAGGCCCTGAGCCCGCCGCCACTGGGTGAAGGCGTCCAGCCAGCTGTTCGCCGCGGCGTAGGCGCCCTGGCCCGGGGATCCGAGCAGTGCCGCCGCCGAGGAGAACGAGCAGAACCAGTCCAGTGGCTGCGTGGTGGTCGCCCGGTGCAGATGCCAGGCGCCGTACACCTTCGGCGCCCAGTCCCGCTCGACCAGATCGTCGGTGATGTTGGCGAGGATGGCGTCCTCGACCACCGCGGCCGCATGCAGCACGCCGCGCACCGGTAGACCGCTTGCGGTCGCCTCGGCCACCAGGCGGTCGACGGTCTCCGGGGAAGCGATGTCGCCGGAGACGACCTCGACCTCGGTTCCGGCCGCGCGCATGCGCTCGATCTCGGCGAGCGCATCGGGCTTGGGCGCCGAACGGGAGTTCAGCACGATGCGCCCGCACCCGGCCGCCGACATCTTCGCGGCGAGGAACAAGCCGAGACCGCCCAGGCCGCCGGTGACGATGTAGGCGCCGTCGCCGCGGAACACCCGTGCCTGCTCGGGCGGCACGACCACCTGGCTGTGGCCGACCCGCGGGACCGACAGGATGAGCTTGCCGGTGTGCTCGGCCGCGCTCATCACCCGGATCGCGGTGGCGGCCTCGGCCAGCGGGTAGTGCGTGGTCTCCGGCTGCGGCAGATATCCCTCGGTGGTCAACCGGTAGACGGTGTCGAGCAGTTCGCGGATCCGTTCCGGATGCGTCGAGCACATCAGGGCAAGGTCGACGCCGTAGAAGGACAGGTTGCGCCGGAACGGGAACAACCCCATGCGGGTGTCGCCGTAGATGTCCTTCTTGCCGATCTCGACGAACCGGCCGCCGAAGGCCAGCAGTTCAACACCGGCCCGCTGGGCGGCTCCGGTCAGCGAGTTCAGCACGATGTCGACGCCGTAGCCGTCGGTGTCCCGCCGGATCTGCTCGGCGAAGGCCGTGCTGCGGGAGTCGTAGACCCGGCGAATGCCCATCCGGCGCAGCATGTTGCGCCGTTCCTCGGTGCCGGCCGTGGCATAGATCTCCGCACCGGCCATCCGGGCGATGGCGATCGCCGCCTGACCCACACCACCGGTGGCGGAGTGGATCAGCACCTTCTCCCCCTCCCGGATCCGGGCCAGGTCCTGCAGTCCGTACCAGGCGGTGGCGGCCGCGGTCGAGACCGCTGCGGCCTGGTCGTCGCGCAGCCCTGCGGGCAGCGTCACCGCAACGTCGGCGTCGCAGGTGACGAACGTTCCCCAGCAGCCGTTCGGGGACATCCCGCCAACCCGGTCACCGACCCGGTGGGTGCTCACGTCGGGACCGACCGCGGTGACCACACCGGCGAAGTCGATACCCAGCTGCGGGTTGCCCGCGAAACTCGGGTAGCGGCCCATCGCCACCAGAACGTCGGCGAAGTTGAGGCTGGAGGCCGTCACGGCCACCTCGATCTGGCCCGGCCCCGGGGCGATCCGCTCGAAGGCGGTCAGCTCCATGGTCTGCAGATCGCCGGGGGTTCGGATCTCCAGCCGCATGCCCTCGCGCTCGTGATCGACGACGGTGGTGTAGCGCTCGTCCGGGCGCAGCGGGCTCGGGTAGAGGTGGGCGGTGTACCACTCCGCGTTGCGGAAGGCGGTCTCGTCCTCCTCCGAGCCGAGCAGCAACTGCTGGGCGACGTAGCGGCCCTCGGTCTGCTCGTCGACGTCGATCTGGGTCGGCCGCAGATGCGGGTGCTCGGCGCCGATGACGCGCAACAAGCCGCGCAGGCCCGCCTGCTCGAGGTTCGGCCGCTCACCCGGCAGGACCGTCTGGGCCCCCCGGGTGACGACGTAGAGCCGCGGCGGATCGCCGGCGAGATCGGGCAGATCGCGCACGATACGGACCAGGTGCCGAACGTGGTCACCACCGCGGTAGGCCAGCTGCTCCTTAGGGCAGCCGTTGCGCGGGGCCTCGACCACGACGACGTTGCTGAACCCCACCTGACCGAAGTAGGCGGTGAGCCGTTCGGCGTTGGCGAGATGGTCGGCGTGCTGCGGCCAGGACATCGTCGTCACGTCGGCATCGTTGAGCTTGAGCGCGTCGGTCAGTTCGGATGCCAGGATGTCGGTGGTGTCCGACGTGCTGACCAGCAGCCAGGTCCCGGCACTGAAGTGGTTGGCCGGCTCGGGCAGTTCCTGCTTGCGCCACTCGACGGCCATCAGCCGCTCGCCCAGCACCCGGTCGCCCTCGGAACCGCCGGTGCCCATCGACAGACCGTCGACGGCGAGCACCACGTCGCCGTGTTCGTCCAGCAGGTGAATGTCGGCCTCGACGCCGGATCCCTCCAGGGAGACGATCCGGGTCAGGCAGTAGCGGGCCTTGTTGGCCGCGCCGAAAGTCCGCAGCCGACGGACTCCGAGCGGGAGCAGCAGGCCACCGGTACCGGTGTTCTGCACGCCGGGATGCGCCGCGACCGACTGGAAGCAGGCGTCCAGCAGCGCCGGGTGCACACCATAGGCGCTGTGCTGACCCCGGATCACCGTCGGCAGACCGATCTCGGCCAGGACGGTGTCGGAGGGGGCGCCGCTGCCGTCCTCACCGGCGTTGACCGCGACCAGCGCGGTGAACGCCGGCCCGAACTGCACGCCGCGGGTGTCGAACCAGTGCCGGACGTCGCCACCGTCGGCCCGGTGCGGATGCTCGGCCCGCAGGGCGTCGACGTCATAGGACCCGGGCCGGTCGCCGGCCTCGGCACCCTGGCACACCGCCAGCACTGCGCTCGCCCGGCGCTCACGCTCGCCGTCCTGGTCGGTCTCGACCAGGAAGTCCAACGTTCCGTCGCTCTGCGCGGAGGCTGTCGCGCTGACCTGGGTCTCGTCTTCGAGCAGCAGCATCCGCTCGAAGCGGATGTCGCGAACCTCGGCTTCGTCGCCGAGCGCGGCCCGGGCGGCGGACATCGCCATCTCGCAGAACGCTGCGCCCGGCATCGCCGGCACGTTGTTGACCTGATGGTCGACCAGCCACGGCAGCGCGGCCGTGCCGACCTCGGCGGCCCAGACATGGCGCTCCGGTTCCTCGAGGAGCCGCACGTGTGAGCCCAGCAGCGGATGGGCAGCCACCAGATGGGCACCCCGTCCGGTCTCGGCGGACTGCGCCTGCAGCATCAGCGCCCGGTGGGTCCAGGTCGGCAGCGGCGCCTCGACGAGGCGGCCGGACGGCAGCATCGCCGCGAAGTCGACCAGCGCACCTGCGGCATAGAGATCGGCGACCAGCGTCCGCAGGCCGTGCGGCATCTCCTGGCCGCGACGCATACCGGCGATCGCCGCCACCGGGATGTCAAGGGTCGCAGCGGTCTGGTCGACCGGCCGGGTCAGTAGCGGGTGCGGCGACAGCTCGGCGAAGACCCGGAAGCCGTCCTCGAGGGCGGCCTGCACGGCCGCGGAGAAGCGGACGGTGTGCCGCAGGTTGTCGATCCAGTAATCGACATCGCAATAGGGCTGCTCACGCGGGTCGAACAGCGTCGCGGAGTAGTACGGAAACTCCGGTGCCAGCGGGGTGATGTCGTCGAGCATCTCGGCCAGCTCGTCGAGGATGGGCTCCACCTGCGGAGTGTGGGAGGCCACGTCCACGGCGACCTCGCGGGCCATGATCTCCTGCTGCTCCCACTCGGCGACGATCTGCCGGACCGTCTCGGTGCTGCCGCCGATGACGGTCGACTTCGGCGAGGCGACCACCGCAACGACGACGTCCTCGACGCCGCGCCGCTCCAGTTCCTCACGCACCTTCTGCGCGGGCAGCTCCACGGCGGCCATCGCACCGCCGCCGGCGATCTTCAGGCACAGCAGCGAGCGGCGGCAGATCACCTTGACGCCGTCCTCCAGCGACAGTGCACCCGAGACCACCGCCGCGGCGACCTCGCCGAGCGAGTGACCGATGACCGCGCCCGGGGTCACCCCGTAGGACTTCATCGTCGCGGCCATCGCGACCTGCATCGCGAAGATGGTCGGCTGGACGCGGTGGATTCCGGTCACCGTCTCCGGCGCCAGCATTGCCTCGGTCACCGAGAAGTCGGACTCGGCGGCGATCAGGGGCTCGAGTTCTGCGATCTTCGCCGCGAAAACGGGCTCGCCGGCGAGCAGTTCCGCGCCCATGGAGGCCCACTGCGAACCCTGACCGGAGAACACCCACACCGGGCCGCGGTCGTCCTGTCCGACGGCGGCCGGGTACGGCTCGTCACCGTCGGCGATTGCCCGCAGACCCTCGACCAGAGCGGACCGGTCGGCGGCGATGACCGCCGACCGCGCCGGCCGGTGGCCGCGCCGCCGGGACAGAGTGAAGGCCAGATCTCCCAGATCCGGCTCGGCGCCCGGATTCTCGACCCACTCGGCCAGACGGCTCGCGGTGCGCCGCAGTTCCCCGGCCGACGTCGAGGAAACCGGGAAGACCAGTTCCCCGCCGGCCGGGGCCGTTTCCACGGAGTCGGCGACAAAGTCGGACATGGAGGGTTCCGGCGCCTGTTCGAGCACGACGTGCACGTTGGTGCCCGACATGCCGTAGGAGGAGACGCCCGCGCGGCGCGGGGCCACGCTCTCGTCCACCGGCCAGGCGGTGGTTTCCTGCGGAACGAAAAGCCCGGTCTCGATCCTGGCCAGATGGTCGGGCAGACGGTTGAAGTGCAGGTTCCGGGGAACGACGCCGTTGTGGACCGACAGCACGGCCTTCATCAGGCCGAGCACGCCGGCCGCGGACTCGGCGTGGCCGAAGTTGCTCTTGACCGAGGTGAGCGCACAACGTCCGTCGTGGCCGTAGACCGTCGAGACACTGTTGAACTCGATGGTGTCGCCGACCGGGGTCCCCGTACCGTGGCCCTCGACCATGCCGACGGTGGCGGGGTCGACCCCGGCGTTGGCGAGAGCGGCCCGGAACACCGCGACCTGGGCGTCCTCGGAGGGGGTCAGGATGTTCTCGGTGCGGCCGTCCTGGTTGGAGGCGGTCCCGCGGATGACCGCGAGCACCCGGTCACCGTCGCGCTGGGCGTCGTCGAGCCGCTTGAGCATGACGATGCCGCAGCCCTCGGCCCGCACGAAGCCATCGGCCTCGACGTCGAAGGCGTGGCAGCGGCCGGTGGCAGAGAGCATGCCCTGCCCGGACGCCGACGCGTAGAGACGCTGGTCGAGCATGAGCATCACACCGCCGGCCAGCGCCATATCGCTCTCGCCCTCGTGCAGACTGCGGCAGGCCTGGTGCACCGCGACCATGCTCGACGAGCAGGCCGTGTCCATCGTCAGCGCCGGACCGTGCAGACCCAGCGCGTGCGAGATCCGGCCGGAAGCCATGCTGAACGGGTTACCGGTGAACGCGTAGGCCTGATCGAAGGCGCCCGCGTCGCTGGTGACCATGGCGTAGTCGTCATGGGACATGCCGATGAACACGCCCGTAGACGTTCCCGCCATCGACGACGGGGTGCGCCCGGCATGCTCGACGGCCTCCCAGGCGGTTTCCAGCAGCACGCGATGTTGGGGGTCCATCGCCGTGGCCTCGCGCTCGTTGATGCCGAAGAAGTCCGGGTCGAAACCGGTGACGTCGTCGAGGAAGGCGCCCCACTTCGACACCGAGCGGCCGGCGACACCGGGCTCGGGATCGAAGTTCTCCTCGGCGTCCCAGCGGTCGCGGGGAATCTCGGTCACGAGGTCTTCGCCCCGCAGTAGTGCCTCCCAGAGCTTGCGGGGAGAGTCGATACCGCCTGGGAGTCGGCAGGCCATACCGACTACGGCGATTGGGGTCATCGAGGATTCGCGCACGTCGTTCACACCTCGTTCTTCGTCGATGCGGGGCAAGTTGTTTCTCACTGCCAGGCGTGCCGCGAGTTCTCAGATGTGAGGCGCGCCGTTGCGTCGACATCAACCCGAAGTAGCCAGAACTGTGCGTAGCTTAACCCGGCCCAGACAGAAAAGCCAGACTAAGTTTCTGCTCAGAATTACGCCCCCGACGAAACTCGACGGTCTTGCGGGCAATCCCCCACACCGGAGGGGAATGAGTTAGCTGACAACCGGCCGCCAGATAGCGGCGATGATCGCCCGATGGAGTCGAGAGGTGACGAAAAGTCACACCGGGCCGGGTAAATGCACAGTTCAGATCGGTTCCATTCCTCAGCGGCCGCCGGTCGCTACGCCGGTTGCCCGCCGAGCGGACACCCCGAACCCGATCGGGGCGAAGGTTGCCGCGGCATTTTCAGCAGGAATTTGTCAAAAATCGCCCTCTCAGCCGCTACAGCAAATTTCTATTAAAAGCTTTTTCCCGGCCATAACATCGACCCCGGCAAACCGCCAGAAGCATTGGCCGAACTTCCCGAAACAGGGACCCGGCCGGCGTAGCAACCGAGCTCGTACCCCCGTAGATGCTGAGAGATTCCGCTATCCACCTAAGAAGACTGACAACGCTCCAACCTGCAATTTGAAGTTGTTCCTCAGCCCACGGGCAACTTACCTGAGAGCAGCCTGAGACACCTGAATGTATGCCCATAAGCGCCGCCCATGCATTCCACAAGGCCACTTAACGATTGCTACTTATCCCCTATCACGGCATAGCTCATCCCTGTCTGGCAACACTTTTGTAGTCAATCTCCGGGCTATTCATTACCAATTTGTAATTTTTCACTGAGAACCGGACCAGATGACGGTCTGCGACCTATCTCACGTCGATAAACAAGCAAAAATTCACCCAACCGAGCGGTTAGCTGATGTTAGCCAGATCACTACCCGCCCCCATGGCTTCAGCCGCAATCCGGCATCTCTGGGCCCCAGGAAACCTTCCCTGCGGGCGGAAAAAACATCTCCGAGAGCGAAATCGCGGGTGGACAATCCGGCGCGCCGCCGGTCCGAAGCCCCATCCGGGGGCGAACCGGCCGGAAAACTACCCTGCCGCCACCCCCGCCGGGACCGGGCCGTAGCCGGAGCCGAACTCCACGACGGGCCTGAAACCCCGTTTACGAGCTTCGGCGGCGCCGCGTCGGACCAGTGCCGCGGTACCGATGAACCCGGCCTGATCGGAGACCACCAACGGGGTGAGCAGCCGATTGTGGACCATCGCGAAGGCCAAGCCCGATTCGGGAATGGCCCAGCCGAAGGAGCCCCCCATTCCAACGTGCCCGAATCCGGGGAGAACGCCGGGGACGGGAAGTCCATGGAAACCGAGGTGGAACGCCAACGGCATGATCAGATTGCGGTCGGGCCGGAGACTGCGCCGACCCGTCAATGCGGACACCCGTTCGGCCGAGAGGTAGCGCCGGCCGTCGATCTCACCACCGTTGGCGATCGCGCCGTACATCCGCGCCAGGGCCCGCGCGGTGATCACGCCGTTGGCCGACGGCAACTCGGTGTCCAACAACGGGATGTCGCGTTGGACGACCGCCTTCATACCCGGGAAGTACATCGAGCCGAAGGCCGCGGAGAGTTCCAGCGTGGCCACCGCGGGCGCGACCGCGTTGAAGACCGGGTTGGGCAGGTTGAGTTGGGGACCGATGATCCGGGCGACCTGGGTGGGCGCCGCCACCGGCGGGCGGCCCAGATGAACGCCATCGGTGTCCAGTGGCGCCGCCACCTCGAGGCGCATGAGTTCCCGCATCCCCTTGCCGGTGACGGAGCGGGCCAATCCGGACAGCAGCCACCCGTAGGTCAGTGCGTGGTAGGCGGACTTGCCGAAGTGCCGCCCGACCGGCGCGGCGGCGATCCGTTCCTCCATGTGATGGTGGTCCAGCAGCTCGCGTTTGCGCACTCCGCGCAGGTGGGAAAGGCCGGCGCGGTGGCGCATGACGTCGCGGACGGTGATCCCCGCCTTGCCGTTGGCGCCGAACTCCGGCCAGTACTCGGCCACCGGGGCGTCGTAGTCGATCAGTCCGCGATCCGCCAGCCGATGGATGACGGTCGAGGCCACACCTTTGGTCGCCGAGAACACCATCGGAGCGGTGTCGGCGGACCAGTGCCGCTTGCCCCGCCGGTCGGACCATCCGGTCCACACATCGACGACGGGCTGGCCGTCGAGGTATACCGAAAGCGCTCCCCCGCCCAGTCTCGGATGGGGGAACATGGCGGCGAAACCCCGCACGGCACAGGCGAAGCTCGGGTCTGCGGCTCCCTGCACCCCGTGGGGCAATTCGAAACCTCGGCCGTCTGCCGCGGTGGAGTTCACACAGACGAATTTACAAGCCCGACGCGCCGCCTCCGGAAATCGTTGTCGATCTGTTAGCTTCGCCTCGCCGCTTCCAGAATGCGTTGGGCGGCAAGGGTGGGAGTCAGTTCGCCGTCGCGGACCTGCCGCTCCACCTCGGCCCGTATCTCCTTGACCGCCGGGTGGGTCAACACTCCCTCGAGCACGGCGTCACGCACCATCGCCCAGGTCCAGTCGACCTGCTGGGCCCGCCGGCGGGCCTCGAGTTCGCCGGCCTCGGAGAGAACACGGCGATGTTGCAGCACCGTGTCCCACAACTCGGCCAGGCCGGTTCCCTCCAGCGCGCTCAGAGTCAGTACCGGTGGGCGCCAGAGCGTTTCGCGCGGATGGATGAGGCGCAGCGCTGCTGAAAGCTCCCGCGCGGCGGCCTTGGCCTCGGTCGCATGCTCGCCGTCGGCCTTGTTCACCACCACGATGTCGGCGAGTTCCAGCACGCCTTTCTTGATGCCCTGGAGTTGATCGCCGGTGCGGGCCAGCGTCAGGAAGACGAAGGTGTCGACCATGTTCGACACCGCCACCTCGGACTGTCCCACCCCGACGGTTTCCACCAGGACCACATCGAACCCGGCAGCCTCCAGCAACACGATGGTCTCCCTGGTGGCCTTGGCCACACCGCCGAGGGCGCCGGAAGTCGGCGACGGGCGGATGTAGGCGTCGGGGTGTACGGCCAGGCGGGCCATTCTGGTCTTGTCGCCCAGGATCGAGCCGCCGGTGCGGGTCGATGACGGGTCCACCGCCAGGACCGCCACCCGGTGGCCGCGCTCGATCAGGTACATCCCGAGCGCCTCGATGGTGGTGGACTTGCCGACACCGGGGACGCCGGTGATTCCAACGTGCATGGCCGAACCCGCGGTGGGCATCAGCTCCATGAGCAGGCGCTGCGCCTGCTCCCGGTGATCGGCCCGGGTCGACTCGACCACTGTGATGGCCCTGGCCAGAGCGGCGCGGTCACCGCGGCGGATCGCCTCGGCGAGTTCACCGGCAGGGTCAGGGCCTGACTCTTCCATCAGTTCAGGTCGCCCATCAGTTCAGGCTGTAGCCGAGTCGCTCGGCCAGCTTGTGCAGCAGGCTGACGGCGGCATCGGCGATCACCGTTCCCGGCGGGTAGATGGCGGTGGCACCGGCGGCGTACAACTCATCGAAATCCCCGGGCGGGATGACGCCGCCGACCACGATCATGATGTCGGGTCGACCGACCGCCGCCAGCGCCTCGCGCAACGCCGGCACCAGGGTGAGGTGACCGGCGGCCAGGGAGGACACCCCGACCACGTGCACGTCGTTGTCGGCGGCCTGCCGGGCCACCTCTTCGGGCGTGGAGAACAGCGAGCCGACGTCGACGTCGAAACCGATGTCGGCGAAGGCGGTCGCGATGACCTTCTGCCCGCGGTCGTGACCGTCCTGGCCCATCTTTGCGACCAGGATGCGCGGCCGGCGGCCATCGGCCTCGGCGAAGAGTTCCACCAAACGGGTGGCCTCGGATATTCCGGTGATACTGCCTCCCGTGCTCGTCCGCCCCACTTCGTCGCGGTACACCCCCGCGATGGTGCGGATCTCGGCCTGGTGACGGCCGTACACCTTTTCCAGCGCATCGGAGATCTCGCCGACCGTAGCCTTCGCCCGGGCGGCGTCGATGGCCAGTGCCAGCAGGTTGTTACCCAATCCGTCCGGTCCGACTCTGTCCCGGGACGCGGCCGCCCGGGTCAGTTCGGCCAGCGCCGCGTCCACCGCCGCGTCATCGCGATCGGCGCGCAACTGCCGCAGCTTGGCCAGCTGCTCGGCACGCACCCGGCTGTTCTCGACCTTGAGCACCTCGATGTCGGGGTTCTCGTCGACCTGGTATTTGTTGACTCCGATCACCGGCTGCGCACCGGAGTCGATCCGCGCCTGGGTCCGGGCCGCCGCCTCCTCGATCCGCAGCTTGGGGATGCCCTCGGCGATGGCCTGGGCCATCCCGCCACGCTCAGTGACCTCGGCGATGTGAGCCCGCGCCCGCTGGGCGAGCTCATGAGTCAACCACTCCAGGTAGTAGGAACCGGCCCACGGGTCGATCGGGCGGGTGGTGCCGGATTCCTGTTGCAGTAGCAGTTGGGTGTTGCGCGCGATACGCGCGGAGAAATCGGTGGGCAACGCCAGCGCCTCGTCGAGGGCGTTGGTGTGCAGCGACTGGGTATGCCCCTGGGTCGCGGCCATCGCTTCGATACAGGTGCGCGCGACGTTGTTGAACGGATCCTGGGCGGTCAGCGACCATCCGGAGGTCTGCGAATGGGTTCGCAGCGAGAGCGATTTCGGGTTTCGCGGACCGAACTGGGCGACCAACTCGCTCCACAGCAGCCGGCCCGCACGGAGTTTGGCGACCTCCATGAAGAAGTTCATCCCGATACCCCAGAAGAACGACAGCCGGGGCGCGAAACTGTCGATGTCCAACCCCGCATCCAGGCCCGCCCTGATGTAGTCGACACCGTCGGCGAGGGTGTAGGCGAGCTCGAGATCCGCGGTGGCTCCGGCCTCCTGGATGTGGTAGCCGGAGATCGAGATTGAGTTGAACTTCGGCATCCTCGCGCTGGTGTAGGCGAAGATGTCGGAGATGATCCGCATCGAGGGTTTGGGCGGGTAGATGTAGGTGTTGCGGACCATGAACTCCTTGAGGATGTCGTTCTGAATGGTCCCGGCGAGCTTTTCCGGCGGCACACCCTGCTCTTCGGCGGCCACCACGTAAAGCGCGAGGATCGGCAGCACCGCGCCGTTCATCGTCATCGACACCGAGACGCCGGCCAGGTCAATGCCGTCGAAGAGTTGCCGCATGTCGAGGATGGAGTCGATCGCCACCCCCGCCATCCCGACATCGCCCTGTACCCGCGGATGGTCGGAGTCGTATCCGCGGTGGGTGGCAAGGTCGAAGGCTACCGACAGACCTTTCTGACCCGCGGCCAGGTTGCGCCGGTAGAAGGCGTTGGAGTCCGCGGCGGTGGAGAAGCCGGCGTATTGACGGATGGTCCACGGCTGGTTGACGTACATCGTCGGGTAGGGACCACGCAGGTAGGGCGGCTCACCCGGAAAGCTGTTCAGCGGATAGCCCGCCGCCGCAACCGAATCCCGGTCCGTTCCGGTGTAGAGCGGCTTGACGACGATGCCCTCCGGGGTGTGCCAGTCCAGCTGCTCGGGGGCATAGCCGTTCGCCCGCGCGGCTTCCTCCACACACGCGCGCGCCGCCGCCGGGGTGGGTGCGCCCTTCTCCGACCCTCCGTTCAGCGGAATGTCGGCGAAACTCGGGACGGCGGCGATGCCCGGACGGGTCCCGGAATGATTCACTGTCCTGCCCCCAATCGCTTCAGCAGTGCCGAAAGTGCTTGCACCGCATCAATCTTGGCGGTCAGATAGCCGTCCGGTCGGTCATCGTCGGCGACATCGGCGACGGCCGACCGTGGCCCGGCCAGGTAGATCTCCTCGATGCCGGCCGCGCGCGCCGCCGACACCACGGCACCGGCCTCGGTGCGGTAGCGGGCGTCGGTTCCGCAGATGACGGCGATCCGCGCACCGCAGCGCCGCACCTCATCGGCGATGCCGCCGGGCTCGACGGTGCCGGGGTTGACAGCAGCGATCCCGCCGGAGGCCAGCAGGTTCGTGGCGAACGTCGCCCTGGCGTTGTTCTCGGCCAGCGGCCCCAACGGCAGCAGCAGCACCTGCGGACGCTGTCCGGTCCGGCGCAGGTAATCGTCGGAGCGGTTCCGCAACGCCTCGAACGCGGCCGCGTACCTCCGGACGCCCGGGCTGGGCCCAGATTCCAGGAGCCCAGACTCCGGCAGCACAGACTCCGGTAGGGGCACCTCGGCGAGATTCGCGAACTCGCTGACCCCGGTGACCGCGGTGCGCCGATGGGCGATGTCGTCGTAGCGGCGGGCCGCGGTCGCGTCGATCCGGTCGGTCAACAGATCCCGGGCCCGGTCGAATCCGCCGCCGGACTCGATCTCCTGGAAGTGCGACCACGCCTGTGCGGCAAGGGTTTCGGTGAGGTCCTCGACGTACCAGGAGCCGCCCGCGGGGTCGAGGATACGGCCGATGTGAGACTCCTCGAGCAGCAGCAATTGGGTGTTGCGCGCGATGCGCCGCGCGAAATCCGGGCTGGTATCGGGGAATCCGCCAGGTATGGCGTCGTCGAAGGGCAGGACCTGGACCGTGTCGGCTCCCCCGACGCCGGCGCCGAAAGCGGCGATCGTGGTCCGCAGCATGTTCACCCAGGGATCCCGCTGGGTCATCATCGCCCGGGAGGTGACCGCGTGCAGTCGGACTCCGCCCCGCTCGGGATGTCCCAGCGTCTGGGCGACACGCGCCCACAGGCGCCGAGCGGCGCGGAATTTCGCGATCGTCATGAACTGGTCGTCGTCGGCGACCAGCCGAAAGCTGATCTGCCCGAGAGCATCCGCGACGCCGATCCCAGCTCCGGTCAGCAGTCGCAGATAATCGGTCGCCGCGGCGACCGTGCCCGCCAACTCCCAGGCGGCACCGGCACCGCGGTTGTGGAACGCCGACCCGTCGACGGTGATCGCCCGCAGCCCCGGCCGGCCGGCGATACCGGCGGCGACCGCCACCACCGCCTCCAGAGCCGGCGCGGCGCGCCCGCTGAGGTCCGCGGTCAGCGGATCGGCGCCCAGGTCGACCGACATCGCCGCTCGCCGGTCGTCGTCGGCGCCGGCCACGAGTCGCGTCATCGCCTCGGAAGCGGGCCCGAAGGAGTCCCCCGCGTCGAGGATTATCGGGGCGAGTTCCAGGTACACGCCCTCGAACCAGCGGTCGAGTTCGGCCGGGTCCGCGCCGCCGTCACCAACCCTGAGCACCAGCGCGCTGACTCCCTCGACGAGCGCTCCGAGCAGGGCGGCGTTGCCCTGGGCAGCCGCACCGGAGAAGCCCGGCGCCGGAAATTCCTCGGCCACCTTCCAGCCCGCCAAAACGTCGCGATGGGGGTCGGCGCCGCGGTCGAACGGCCAGTGACCGGGCAGCGGAGCCTCCGGCCGTGCGTCCAGCGCGGTGTAGAGAGCACGGATGCAAAAACCCTCGTAGGTAGGCGAGTCGAGCAGCCGCTCCGGGTCGTCGGGCAAGTCCTCGCGGGGAAGCCCTCCCCGCACGAGAACCTCGCCCACCGCGGCACGCCATCGCGACCGCGCGGACTCCAGGTCTTCCGCCTCTGCTCGGGCCACCGGCCACTCCTGTGTGTCGTTCGGCGGCACCCGCCGTCTGGTCACCGCCTGCCCTCAGGCTAGAGGATCGTCGTGCCCGCCCCGCCGCCCGTCGGCCGTGAGCCGACTCACCCCGCCGGGCCCGCCTTAGGAGCCGGTAACCTCGGGCGCCGCAACCTTGGACCCCGTAGCCTTTGAGGGTGTGACCTCACCGATCTTGAGGCGCAGGCTGAGCACCCTGCTCAGCGTGGGGTCGGCGATGGCGGTCAGTCTGCGGCAGGTGAGCCGCACCCGGATGGTCATCACCGCAATCGCCGCGATCGCCGTGGTGGCAGTGGTCCTGCTGGTTCCGCTGCCGACCGCGGTCCAATTGCGCGACTGGGCGAGCGCGGCCGGACCCTGGCTCCCGTTGGCGTTCCTCGGCGCGCACATTGTGGTCACCGTGCTGCCCTTCCCCCGGACCGCGTTCACGCTGTCGGCGGGCCTGTTGTTCGGCCCGACGCTCGGAGTGGCCATCGCGGTGACCGCAAGCACCATCAGCGCCCTGATCGCCCTACTGCTGGTACGAGCGTTCGGCTGGCAGCTCAGCAAGCTGGTGAGCCATCCCGGTCTCGACTCACTCAACGCCAGGCTGCGTGAGCGCGGATGGCCGGCGGTGCTGTCGCTGCGGCTGATTCCGGCCGTGCCGTTCTCGGTGCTCAACTACGCCGTGGGCGCCTCGGCGGTGCGGGTAACCCCGTACCTGCTGGCGACCTTCGCCGGGCTGCTACCCGGGACGACGGCGGTGGTCATCCTCGGCGACGCGCTCACCGGGGACGTCAGCCCGCTTCTGGTCCTGGTCTCGCTGTGCACCGCGACGCTCGGGATCTCCGGGCTGGTCTACGAGACCCGGCGCTACCGGCGGGAATCCGCGCGATAACGGATCAGAGAACGCCGCCGATGAGCTGGTCGATCGGGATACCGCAACGGGCCCGCAGATCGAAGACCGGAGCTCGTACGCCGTCGATCTCGTTCTGGACCTGCGGGTTGGCGATGAGATACGCCCTGGTCTGCCGCGCGATCTCAGCCGTGGGCAGACCATGAAGGCCGCTGAGGAACGTGTTGACGTCCGGGTGCGTGACCAGGTAAGCCGTCATCCCCGCAGCGACCTGACTCTCGACCGCGGTGACGTCGGAAGCCATGCAGCCCGGGGTGACGTCGGCGGCGGCCATCCCGGACCCCGCGATCAGCAGGGCTCCTGCGCCAAAGACTGCGGCCGCTCCCCGGCGGGCTACGACAAAGGCGGTTGACATGTGACTCCTGAGATAGGCGGCTGCCGGGACAGCCTCGTCCCAGCTTTCGGGGTTACGATAACTGAGATTCCCTCCAGATGAAGGACATGCTCATGCACATGGGACGATCCCTGGCTCTTTCCGCCGCGGCGGCAGGAGCCATCGCGGCTCTGTTGAGCGCCCCCTTGGCCGCGGCCGAAGAATATGGCGGCGGCAGCGCCAACAACCCGCTGATGCCCGGCTGTGAGGTGACCGGCGGAAGTTCGGTCACCGGCGGTCAGGACACCGACTGCGCTAGCCCGGGGAACTCCGAACTTCGTGCTACGCCGAATGACCTCGGCATCATGGGAGCCGAGGTCGATCAAGGCTTCGGGATGTGGGGCTGGTAGCGGTCACGGGCTGACGGTTCCCGTCTAGCGCGTCGACGGCGGCTGGACCGCCCCCACCGATGGTGAATCGGGCGGAAGAGCCGCGATCGGGTCTGCGGCTGGGGTGCTGCGTAGATGCGCGGCACCCACCGCCGGCACCGGAACCCTGGCCGCCGCCTCCGCCTTGGCCACCGCCTCGGCGATCGCCGGGTCGCTCTGGGTCTCGAACCAGTCGGCAACCTCATCCGAGTCGTCCTCGGGCTTGGGCGCATCGGCCTCGATCGGGGAGGGTTCGAAGCGGAACACCCCGTCGGCTCCCGGCGCCCCCAGCAGCTTGGTGAAGCCCTGCAGGGCGGTGCCGAAGTCGCTGGGAACCAGCCATACCTTGTTGGCCTCGCCCTTGGCCATCTCCGGCAGTGTCTGTAGGTATTGGTAGGCCAGCATCTCCGGGGTGGGACGCCCGGCCTTGATAGCGGCGAAGGTCTTCTCTATCGCCTTGGCCTGGCCCTGCGCCTGCAGGTATTGCGCCGCCCGCTCGCCCTGAGCCCGCAAAATGCGGGATTGCCGATCGGCCTCGGCGGCCAGGATGGCGGCCTGTTTGGCGCCCTCGGCGGCCAGAATCTGCGACTGCTTGGCACCCTCGGCCTGCTTGATCGACGCTTCGCGAGTGCCCTCGGCAGTGAGGATCATCGCCCGCTTCTCGCGGTCGGCGCGCATCTGCTTCTCCATCGAGTCCTGAATCGACGGCGGCGGGTCGATGCTGCGCAATTCCACCCGCGCCACCCGCAGGCCCCAACGGCCGGTGGCCTCGTCGAGAACACCGCGCAGTTGAGCATTGATCTGGTCACGGCTCGTCAGCGTCTGCTCAAGGGTCATCCCGCCGACGACGTTGCGCAGCGTCGTGGTGGTCAGTTGCTCCACGCCGACGATGTAGTTGCTGATCTGGTAGACGGCGGCCTGCGGATTGGTCACCTGGAAGTACACCACCGTGTCGATGTTGACGGTGAGGTTGTCCTCGGTGATCACCGGCTGTGGAGGAAAGGACACCACCCGCTCGCGCAGGTCGACTCGGGCGCGGATGCGGTCGATGAAGGGGATCAGCAGGGTCAGCTGGCCGGACACCGTCTTGCTGTAGCGCCCGAGTCGCTCGATCACCGCGGCTTCGGCCTGCGGAATCAGGGCGACGGACTTCGCGACGACGATGATGGCGAAGAGCACCAGCACCGCCAGAATCACCAGACTGGCGATCGCACCATCCATATCGGATCCTCCTATGTGGGAGTCGTTAGGGGTTTCTCCAGACCACGGCGGTGGCACCGTCGATGTGCATGACGGTTACCCGGTCGCCGGGTTCGTACACCTCGTCCTCGTTATACGGCCGGGCGGTCCAGACTTCGCCGTCCAGCTTGACCTGGCCCTGGTGGGTGCTGACCCGGTCCAGGACCAGCGCGTGCTTGCCCTCCAGCGCCTTGGCAGGCTCGGGCAGGCTCTTACCGGACACCAGCCGTCTGCGCAGCGCTGGACGTACCAGAACCAGCAGCAGAACCGAGACCACCAGAAAAACCACGCCGTCGGCCCATACCGGAAGGCCCAGCAGCCAGCTGGAACCGGCCGCCGCAAACGCCCCGCCGCTGAGCATGATCAGGAACATGTCGCCCGTCAGCGCCTCCGCCCCGGCGAGACCGAGAGCGAAGATCAGCCAGATCAGCGCCGCGGGCATAGTGCCACGATACCCGCAGCGCCCGGGGCGCGGCGTCGGCCGACCGGAAAGGCCCGCAGCAACTACACTTCCGAGCAGTATGTGGTGCCCGAGCGTCTCGTTATCGGTGTGGGCCAACGCCTGGCTGGCCGGACACGCCGCGCCCGACGACGTCCTCGACGCGCTGACGGCGTGGGCGCCGGCGCACTCGGTGATCGCCTACGACGCGGTGGCCGCCGGCCGGACCGGGCTGCCCTGGCCGGATGTCGACGCCGCCGGATCGATGTCGCTGCTGCAGACGATGCGTACGGCCGCAGCCCGGGACGGTGACGGGTGCTGGCCGGCGCGCCCGGCGATCGGCCTCGCCCTGCCGGTTCCCGGCGACGTTCGGGGGCTGGTCGCCGGCACGCAATTCCAGGCCGACGCCCTCGAGGCAGGTGAGGCCGTCCTGGTGACCGCCGCCGACGGAACGGCGATAGGTCTGGTCCCGTACTGCGCAGACCCCGACCCCGACCCCGGCAGCCCAGACCCCGGCCGCGCCGAACCGAAGCATGCCCCACTGCCCGTGCTGTCCTGGTCCGTTTACTCTTTGCCGACCGCTCCGGTGGCCGACCAGATGGACCTCGGGGAGTCGGAGTACGCCCTGCGATCAGCGGTCCGATCGGCCGCCGAGGCACTGTCCAACCTGCACCTGACCACGGCCGCCGAGGATCCGCGGGCTCTGGTCGAGGAGGTGGTGGCCGCCGGCGGCCACCACCGCATCCCCGAACACGCACCCGCCCGGGCAGTGCGGGTGCTCTCGACCGCGGCGCATGTCGACGCGATCATCACCGTCGGCTCGGATCTGGCGCCGTCGGGCACCCGGAGTTCCTCGGAGGCCCGCATCGCCGACGGGGCACTGCGGCCGCTTGCAGCGGTGGTCCGGTCCGCGCGCTCGGCGGCCGTCAGCGCGATCCTGCAGTCGGCCTGGAAGCGCTAGCCGCCGCGGCCGCGGTGGCCACGCACTCCGCGGTGCAGTACCGGCCGTTGAAACTGGATCCTTGAACGGGAACCGGTTGCCCGCCGGGCACTCTGGCCGGTTCCCGGCCCTCCCGCATCTCGTCGGCCAGGTCCAGGGCGAGGCGGGCGAAGCGCGGCTGGGAGTTGGGTGTCGTGGCCCGGGCCAGGGCCACGCCGAGTTCCGCGGCCTGCTCGGCCAGTTCGCTGTCGAGGTCCCAGATCACCTCGATGTGGTCGGCCACGAATCCGACCGGGCACACGATCACCGCGGTCGTTCCGGACTCGGCCAGCACCGAGAGGTGATCCCCCACATCGGGTTCCAGCCACGGGACCTGCGGGGGCCCGGACCGGGATTGCCACACCACGTCGTAATCGGTGTAGCCGGCGGCCGCGGCAACCAGGCTGGACGTGTGCCGGACTTGACGCTCGTAAAGATTTGGCCCGCAACGGTTCTCCGCGCGCAACGGGATCGAGTGCGCGGTGAAGACCAGCCGGGCCTGCCCGCGCAGCGACTCGGGCAGGGTTGCCGCCGCCTCGGCCACGGCGTCGGCGAACATCTCGACCAGCAGCGGATGGTCGAAGTACTGCCGGAGTTTGACCAGCTCGGGAGCACCCTCTCCGACGGACCCCCGGGCCCGGGTGATGTCCTCCTGGTACTGCGCGCAGCCGGAGTAACCGCCCCACGCAGAGGTGCTGAACACCGCGGCCCGGGTGACCCCATCGGTCTTCATCTGCGCGACGGTGTCCTCCACGAACGGTGCGGAGTTGCGGTTTCCGAAGTAGACCGGCAGGTCCTCGCCCCGCGCGGCCAGTTCGGCACGGATCTGGTCGATCAGCGCGCGGTTGATTCCATTGATCGGGGAAACCCCGTCGAAGTGGTAGTAGTGCTCGGCCACCGACTCGAGGCGCTCGCGTGGTATGCCCCGGCCCCGGGTGACGTTCTCCAGGAAGGGCATGACCTCCTCGGGCCCCTCCGGGCCACCGAACGACAGCAGCAGCAGCGCGTCGAACTCCATGGCTACAGCAGCTGAGTGCTGGCGCCGCCGTCGGCGTAGATCACCGTTCCGGTGGTCGCCGGCAGCCAGTCCGACACCAACGCGCACACGGTCTTGGCGACTGCGGTGGGATCCTTCATGTCCCAGCCGAGCGGCGCCCGCTGGTCCCAGCCCTCTTCCAGCATGGCCATCTCGTCCTTGAACTGGTCGCCGAGGGCACCGCCCATGATCGCACTCATGGCCAGCGTCCGGATCGGTCCCGCCGCAACGAGATTGGACCGCACCCCCACCTTGCCGGCCTCGCGGGCGACGAATCGGTTCACCGATTCCAACGCGCTCTTGGCCACCGTCATCCAGTTGTAGGCGGGCATGGCGCGGGTCGGGTCGAAGTCCATGCCGACGATGCCGCCGCCCGGGTTCATGATCGGAAGCACCGCCTTGGCCAGCGACGCGTAGGAGAAGGCCGAGATGTGGATGCCCTTCGCGACATCCTCGAACGGGGCGTCGAAGAAGGGGTTGATCCCCATCCCGCTGGGCGGCATGTAGCCGATGGAGTGGACTACGCCGTCGAGCCTGTTGCCCTCGCCGATCGCCTCAGCGATCCGGTCGGCCAGGGTGTCGAGGTGCTCGGAGTTCTGGACGTCGAGCTCCAGCAGCGGAGCCGGCTGCGGCAGCCGGGCGATGATGCGGGCGATCAGCTTCATCCGGTCATAGCCGGTGCAGACGACCTCCGCGCCGGCTTCCTGCGCCACCCGGGCGATGTGGAAAGCGATCGAGGAGTCGGTGATGATCCCCGTGACGAGGATGCGCTTGCCGTCGAGAAAGCCTGCCATGGAAGTCCTTTCGTCCTTTGCGGGTCGTCTGTCGCGGGCCGCTAGTGGCCCATGCCCATACCGCCGTCGACCGGGATCACCGCACCGGCGATGTAGCCGGCGTCCTCCGAGGCCAGGAAACTGACGGCGCCGGCGACCTCCTCGGCGGTGCCGATCCGCTTGGCCGGGATGAACTCCAGCGCGCCCTTCTGAACCCGCTCGTCCATCGCGCGGGTCATATCGGTGTCGATGAGTCCCGGTGCCACCACGTTCGCGGTGACGCCGGCCTTGGACATCTCACGGGAAATCGACCGGGCCATGCCGATCAGGCCCGCCTTGGAAGCGGCGTAGTTGGACTGGTTGCCGATCCCCCAGGTGGCGGAGACCGAGCCGACGAAGATCATTCGTCCGAACCGGTTCTTCTGCATGCTGCGCGCCGCGCGTTGCGCCACGCGGAACGCCCCGGTGAGGTTGGCGTCGATGACCTTCTCGAAGCGCTCCTCGGTCATTCGGATCATGAAGGCGTCCGCGGTGATCCCGGCATTGGACACCAGCACCTCCACCGGACCCTGGTGCTCCTCGACCTCGGAGAAGGCGCGGTCGACGGCCTCGCTGTCGGTGACGTCGCACTGGACGGCGAACAACCCTTCCGGTGCCCCCGAACCGCGGTGGGTCACCGCCACCTTGTGCCCGTCGGCGGCCAGCCGGCGCGCGATCGCCAGGCCGATCCCCCGGTTTCCGCCGGTCACCAGAACCGAGCGGGAGACGAACGGGGGTTTGCCGCCAGCGGCGTCGCCGGTGGTCTCGGTCGTGGCGGTGTCGGTCATGCCCGTCAACTTAGTGCCTCACGGCCACCAGCCCGAAATCAGGCGCGCGGTGACGTATCGGACTCCGCGGGTCGCCGTCAGCCGGGCAGCCGGCGGTTGATCAGCAGCGCACCCAATGCGGCCAGAGCCAGTAGCAGCGATCCCAGCCGCAACCAGCCGGCGCTGGCGTCGCCCTTGGTGGTCTCGTAGCCGATCTGGTCCTGCAGCGAGGTGAAGACCTCCTTGAGCTGTTCCAGGCTCGAGGCGGAGTAGTGGTTTCCGTCGGAGAGTTCAGCGATCTTCTTGAGCATGTCCACGTCGACCGGAACGGGCTGGCGCTGATCGTTGATCTCGACGTAGCCGTAGGGGGTGCCGAAGGACACCGTCGAGATCGGCACGCCCTGGTCCTTGGCGGTCCGGGCCGCGGTGAAGGCGCCCTTGGGGTTGTCCGGGTTGGACGGCACCGTCTCCTTGCCGTCGGACATCAGCACGATCCGGGCCGGCGGCGGCCCGTCACCGCCGCCGATGACGGCGCCGACCGTGGCGATGGCCTGCAGCGCGGTGAAGATCGCCTCGCCGGTGGCGGTGCGGTCGGCCAGTTGCAGCTTGCCGAGGGCCGCCTTGGTGGCCTCCCGGTTGGTGGTCGGCGACACCAACACCGTGGCGGTGCCGGCATAGGCGATCAGGCCCAGGTTGATACCGGGGGTGAGCTGGTCGGCGAACTGGGCGGCGGCCTCCTCAGCCGCTACCAGACGGCTCGGCTCGACGTCGGTGGCCCGCATGGACTGGGAGACGTCGATGACGAGCATGACCACCGCTCGATTGCGGGGTATCCGCACGTCGTTTTGCGGACCCGCCATCGCGATGGTCAGCAGAACCAGCGAACTCACCAGCAGAATCGCCGGCAGGTGCCGCCAACGGCTGGGGCGCTGCGGGGCCACGCTCTCCAGCAGTTCCATGTTCGCGAACCGCAGGATTCGCTTCTGCCTGGCCACCTGGACCACGACGTAGAGCGCTACCAGGCCCGCGACGACGAGCAGGAACAGGAGGAACCACGGATGGGCGAAGTTGGTCAGCGACATCGGCCCGAGCAACGGCAACGTCATCGCGGCTCCCCGATCACTGGACGCCTGCCATGGCGCCGCGCCGGCGGGAGGCCACGAACCGGACGATGTCGGCGATCCAGTCGCGGTCGGTGCGCAAGGTCATCAGCGGCGCCCCGCACCGGCGCAGGGTGCGGGCGACCTCTTCGCGATGAGCGGCGGCCGCCCGGGCGAAATCGTCGCGGAGTTGTTCGTCGATGGTGAACTCTCGGGTGACCCCGGACTCGGTGTCCTGGAGGATGACGTCGCCGACGTCCGGCAGTTCGACGTCTCGTGGGTCGAGCACCTCGATGCCGAGCACCTCGTGGCGGGCGGCGATGGCCCGCAGCGGCCGGAACCAGTCGATCGGGCCGAGGAAATCGCTGATGATGACGGCCATACCGCGGCGCCGCTCCGGACGGCGCAGGGCGTCGATGGCGGCACCGAGATCACCGCGCACCCCCAGGGGGGCCCGCGGCGCGGTGGCGATGGCACGCAGCAGCGACTGCTCATGCTGGCGGCCGCCCCGGGCCGGGATCCGGATGATGTCCTGGCCGTTGGCGATCAACGCGCCGATCCGGTTGCCGCCGCCGCTGTTGAGGTAGGTGATCGCCGCGGCCGCCCCGACGGCGAGGTCCCGCTTCTCGCACCCGGCGGTGCCGAAATCGAGACTGGCCGAGACGTCGACCACCAGCCAGGTCTCCAGTTCGCGGTCGGCGATCATCTGCCGCACGTGCGGATGGGTGGTGCGGGCGGTGACCGACCAGTCCATCCGGCGCACGTCGTCACCGGGCTGGTAGGGGCGCGACTCCCCCGGCTCTGAACCGGGACCAGGGATCAGACCGAGATGATTGCCGTGCAGGACCCCGTCGAGTTTGCGCTTGACCGTCAGTTCGAGCGTGCGCAGGGCGGCGGACAGCTTGGCGTCGCCGATCTCACCCCGCTGGAAGGAGGGCGGGTGGATCGGCTGCGGGTTCGGCTGGGACCCGGCCGCCTCACCGGCGGGAGTTGGCCCGCTCACCGAGCGCTGGCGCCGGCCACCGGCGCGCCGGCAGGCCCGCCCGGCGCCGCCGCACCGGCGGGAGGCCCTGCGGGCGGCACCGAATGGCCCTGCTGGGGCACCGCGTTGACCTGGGGCAGCGCAACGGTCTGCAGGATGCGGCCGATCACGGTGTCCGGTTTGACGTCATCGGCCAACGCGTCGTAGGTGAGCACCAACCGATGCCGCAGCACGTCGGGAATCACCTCGATGACGTCCTGCGGAACGACGTAATCGCGGCCCCGCACCAGGGCCAGCGCCCGGGCCGCGCCGATGATGCCCAGTGAGGCGCGGGGCGAGGCGCCAAAAGCGATCCAGGACTTGACGTCGGGCATGCCGAACTGCTCCGGACGACGGGTAGCCGTCACCACCCGCACGACGTAGTCGACCAGCGCGTGGTGCACGAAGTTGTTGGCTGCGACGCCTTGCAGGCGCAGCAGGTCACCGGTCTCGAGCACCTGCTTGGGCTCCGGCGGGGTCACACCCATCCGGTAGATGATTTCGCGCTCCTCCTCCGGCGAGGGGTAGTCGACGTTGATCTTGAACAGGAAGCGGTCGCGCTGCGCTTCCGGCAGCGGGTAGACGCCCTCGTTCTCGATCGGGTTCTGGGTCGCCATCACCAGGAACGGCTTGGGCAGCGGGTAGGTCTTGCCGCCGATCGAGATCTTGCGCTCGGCCATCACCTCGAGAAGCGCCGACTGGACCTTGGCCGGGGCGCGGTTGATCTCGTCGGCGAGCAGGAAGTTCACCACGACCGGACCGAGTTCGATGTCGAACTCCTCGCGGCCCTGGCGATAGATCCGGGTGCCGATGATGTCGGTGGGCACCAGGTCGGGGGTGAACTGGATGCGGGCGAAGGTACCGCCCACCACTCGGGCGAACGTCTCGACGGCCAGTGTCTTGGCCACCCCGGGCACACCTTCGAGCAGCACGTGACCTTTGGCGAGCAGGCCGACCAGGATCCGCTCGACGAGCTGGTCCTGACCGACGATGATGCGCTTGACCTCGAAGATCGCCCGCTCCAGGGTGTGCACATCAGCGGCCAGGCCATTACCGCCGGGGCCCGCGGGCGACCCGCCTGGTGACGTCATCAAGTTCCTCCACAGCTGTCAGGTGATGGTCGGGGCAGCCTCGCGCCCCGCAGACAACTATTCCAGGCGTTTCGGAATCCGTCGATGTGGGTAGTTCGCTGGCGCGTCGGAGTTCCGCGCCGCCGCGCCGCGGGCGCTGCGGGGCTGACGCCTCGGCTCAGGTCTCGATGATGCGGGTGACGTACGGGGTCATCCCCGCGGTGCGCACCGGGCTGACAGTGACCTGACCGGCCGCTGACGACGCCTCCAGCATCTGCCCGTTGCCCAGATAGAGGGCGACGTGCTGGCTGCCCCCCGGACCCCAGAAGATGAGGTCGCCGCGCTTGGCCTGCGAGGGGTGCACCTGCCTGCCGGCGGTGTACTGGTCACCGGAGTACTTCGGAATCTGCACCCCGACACCGGCGAAGGCGTACCGGGTGAACCCGGAGCAGTCGTAGCCGATTTTGCCGGCGTCCTGATCCACGCCCTCGCTGGGGCCGTTGATCGCACCGCCGCCCCAGGAGTAGGGCACACCCCGCTGGGAGGCTCCGCGACGGATGACGTACTCGATGGCCTGCGGGCCGCGCACCCGGCCGCCCGGCAGCGCGGAGGAACCGCCCCCGCCGATGCCGAGACCGGAGAGGAACTTACGGCCGAGGTCCATCGTCGCCTGCGCGGCCTGCTGGGTGAAGGCCAGCGATGCCTGCGCCACCGCCACCGGGTCACC
This sequence comes from Mycolicibacterium sp., assembly GCA_020637165.1. GTDB lineage: Bacteria > Actinomycetota > Actinomycetes > Mycobacteriales > Mycobacteriaceae > Mycobacterium. Next base: position 432,828 of record JACJWN010000003.1, read on the forward strand.
CGGGGCCCCGGCGCTGAGAATCTTGGGCAGAGTGGGGTCCCACTCGTCGGCGTGTGCCGGCGAGGCGAACCCGAGCGACAGCGCCAGCGAGATCAGAACGGATCCGACCGCTTGGAGGCTGCGGGACAGCTTGCGGGACATGGGCGTCTACCTCGTCACCACTCGATGTACCGGACGGCGAAGGGCGTCATGCCGCTGGTGCGAACCGGGGAGATCTTGACCGTGGAGCCGGTGTAGGGCGCCTCGATCATCTGCCCGTTGCCCAGGAAGATCGCCACGTGCTGGCTGCCGTTGGGACCCCAGAACAGCACGTCACCGCGGCGCATCTGCGCTGTCGGGATCTTGCGACCCAGGTTGTACTGCGAGCCCGAGTAGTGCGGCAGCTTGATTCCCGCTCCGGCGAACGCGTAGAGCACCAGGCCCGAGCAGTCGAACCCGACGGTGTTGGCGCCGGAGTCGATTCCCCGGCTCGGCCCGGCGGCCGTGCCACCGCCCCAGGAATAAGGAACGCCGATCTGGGACTGTGCGCGCTTGATCACGTACTCGATGGCCTGGTTCCCGTAGACCATCGGGATGCCGCCGCCATTGGTGATGCCGGTGTCGGTGGGCTTCAGGATGCCCAACTGCTGGAGGAACTTCTTGCCCAGCTGCTGAGTCACCTGGTAGCTGTTCTGCGCGATCTGTAGAACCGCGTTGATGATCTGGATCGGATCACCGGAGAGGAACGCGCTGGGCACTGCTGGCAGGGTCAGATCCCACTCGGAGGGCTTGCCGTAGGGCACCTTGACCGCGGCCGTCGGGCCCGAGGCGCGGTCCCAGTTATCGGCCGGCGAGGGGTTCGCCGCGGCGGCGGCCTGCTCGATCGGCGCGGACTCCACCGCCCGACCCGCAACCGCCGGGCCCGCGGCGGCCGGGGCGGAAGCGGCGGGTGCGGCGCCCCGGGCGGACTCCAGCTTGCGCTGGGCGACGGCGCGCGCGGCGGCGACCCGGTCGATCTCGGCCTGCTGCTCGCGGAACACCTCCTGCGCCCGGGTCAGGGCGGCCACTGCGGCATCCTGGCTGATCTGGGCGTCCTTGACCGCCTGGTCGGCCTTCTGCTTGGCCATCCGGGCGGCGGAATCCTTGTTGACCGCCACGGTCCGGGCCCGACGCAGGCCGACCATCGCCTGCTCGGAGCTCATGGCTAGCGTCTGGCCAGCCGTCGCGGTGGCGATGATGTCCTCCGGGGTGCGCGCCATCACCAGTGAGGCCGAGGGCCCGTTGACGTAGGTCGCGGCGGCGAAGACGTCGAAGCGCTTCTGGGCCTCGGCGATCGCGTCATTGGCCTGGGCGACCGCATGACGGCTGGCGTCGATCTCCTGCTGGGCCGCCTGGGCGGCATCCCGGGCGTCCTGGACCTCGAGGATCGCCTTGTTGACACTCTCCTGCTGGGCCTGCACCTGCGCGCCGATGTCCTGCAGCTGCTGATTGGCCTCGGCGACGTCGGCCACCAGGGAGGCCACGCTGTTGGGCGCGGAGTCGGTGTCGGCCTCGGCCAGGCCGGGCACGGTCAGCGTCATGGCCACGGTGAGAGTCAGGGGGCACACCGCACGGGTTGCCCGGACGGTACGAGGACCGCGAGGGAAAGGTCTCATTGGACTCCGACTCCTAATTTGCTCCGCGAACGCCACGCCAGTAACACACGTCCCATATGCCACTTCAATAACAATGGCGACAGTTGAACCGTACGTCACGTTTGTCGCAGAAGAAACGGGCGGAGAAAATTACATGTTTGTATTTCCGCAGGTGTGACCGAATAGTAATCTTATGAAATTGCCATAAAAGGGCCGTTACGCAGCGGAAGTCGCCGCGTCGCCTAGTTCTCGGCTGCCGAACTGTGCTTTTCCGGACGGGCCGCGCGACGTTGCAGAAGTCGCGTCACCACCGCGGCGCCCGACACCGCGAATACAAGGCCGATCGTGAATGCGGTCCACGGGAAAATCGGGGTGTTCAACTGGTCGACGAAATTCTGCGCGCCCTGCACCGGATCGGGCGTGAGTTTGGCGACGTCCTGGCCCGCTTCGAGCAGCACCCGGTCATAGGTCGTGCTGTAGCTGCCGGCCCATCCCGGGCTGAGCACAAGCACCGTGGACCCGGGATGCTGCTGCCCCACCTGGGTCGCGATATCCCGCAGTGGGGTGTCGATCGGCGGGCTGTCCGCCAGCACCACGACCTTGAGGTCCAGACCGCGGTCGCGGGCGCCGGTGACGACCTTCTCCAGGCCGGCGGCGTCGGCGGCCGGGGCGGCGAAACCGTCGGCAGTCACATCTGCCTGGACCTTGGCCATGCAGGTGTCCAGTGGTGCGCTGACCGGTAATCCGACGGCACTGCACACTTCCACCGGTATGTAGGTCGGCGGGGGCAGGGTGGTCACGGGTCCAGACCGTACCCCGATTGCCGCAACGGGGTGACAGCACGCGCCGTCGGAGACCAGACTGGAATCAGCGGGGTCGGCCATCTTTATCGCCCGACCGCCCCGTTACTATCCGACCTGCCGAAAACCACACGCCGGGAGTTGATGTGAGCAGCGCAATTTCGTCCCTGAACTCTTTCGGGGCCCGTGACACCCTCAAGGTCGGGTCCGAAAGTTACGAGATCTACCGCCTCGACGCGGTGCCGGGCACCGAGAAGCTCCCGTACAGCCTCAAGGTGCTCGCGGAGAACCTGCTGCGCACCGAGGACGGCGCCAACATCACCGGCGACCACATCAACGCGATCGCGAACTGGGATCCCGAGGCTGAGCCGAGCATCGAGATCCAGTTCACCCCGGGCCGCGTGCTGATGCAGGACTTCACCGGAGTGCCATGCATCGTCGACCTGGCCACCATGCGGGAGGCCGTCGCTGCCCTCGGCGGCGACCCGGACAAGGTCAACCCGCTCTCGCCCGCCGAGATGGTGATCGACCACTCCGTGATCCTGGACGTCTTCGGCACCGCTGACGCCTTCGAGCGCAACGTCGAACTCGAATACCAGCGCAATGGCGAGCGCTACCAGTTCCTGCGCTGGGGCCAGGGCGCCTTCGACGATTTCAAGGTCGTCCCGCCCGGCACCGGCATCGTGCACCAGGTCAACATCGAGTATCTGGCCCGCGTCGTGATGACCCGTAATGGTGTCGCGTACCCCGACACCTGCGTGGGCACCGACTCGCACACCACGATGGAGAACGGCCTCGGCGTGCTGGGCTGGGGCGTCGGCGGTATCGAAGCCGAGGCCGCGATGCTGGGCCAGCCGGTCTCGATGCTCATCCCCCGCGTCGTCGGCTTCAAACTCACCGGCGAGATCAAACCGGGCGTCACCGCCACCGACGTGGTGCTCACCGTCACCGACATGCTGCGCAAGCACGGCGTGGTCGGCAAGTTCGTCGAGTTCTACGGCAATGGTGTGGCCGAGGTCCCGCTGGCCAACCGGGCCACCCTGGGCAATATGAGCCCCGAATTCGGCTCCACCGCCGCGATGTTCCCCATCGACGAGGTCACCATCGACTACCTGCGGCTGACCGGCCGAACCGAGCAGCAGATCGCCCTGGTGGAGGCCTACGCCAAGACGCAGGGCATGTGGCACGACCCCGACCACGAGCCGACCTATTCCGAGTACATGGAGCTGGACCTGTCGACAGTGGTGCCGTCGATCGCCGGCCCGAAGCGGCCGCAGGACCGCATCGAGCTGTCCGACGCGAAGAACGCCTTCCGCAAGGACATCCACAACTACGTCGAGGAGAACCACCCGACTCCGCACACCAAACTCGACGAGGCCGACGAGGAGTCCTTCCCGGCCAGCGACCCGGCTGCGCTGTCCTTCGCCGACAACGGTGCGCATGACATGCGGCCCTCGGCCGCCAACGGCTCGCACGGCCGGCCGAGCAAGCCGGTGACGGTGAAATCGGCCGATCGCGGCGAGTTCGTCCTCGACCACGGCGCGGTGGTGGTGGCCGGCATCACCTCCTGCACCAATACGTCCAACCCCTCGGTGATGCTGGGTGCGGCCCTACTGGCCAAGAAGGCCGTCGAGAAGGGCCTGACCACCAAGCCGTGGGTCAAGACCAATATGGCACCGGGCTCGCAGGTGGTCACCGACTACTACGAGAAGGCCGGCCTGTGGCCGTACCTGGAGAAGCTGGGTTACTACCTGGGCGGCTACGGATGCACCACCTGCATCGGCAACACCGGACCGCTGCCCGACGAGATCTCCAAGGCGGTCAACGACAACGATCTGTCGGTGACGGCCGTTCTGTCCGGCAACCGCAACTTCGAGGGACGTATCTCCCCCGACGTCAAGATGAACTACCTGGCCTCCCCGCCCCTGGTGATCGCCTACGGCATCGCCGGCACCATGGACTTCGACTTCGAGACCGATCCGCTGGGCCAGGACGCCGACGGCAACGACGTGTTCCTCAAGGACATCTGGCCGACCCAGAAGGAGATCAACGACACCATCGCGTCGTCGATCAACCGGGAGATGTTCGCCGAGAACTATGCCGATGTGTTCAAGGGTGACGAGCGCTGGCGGAATCTGCCCACCCCGTCGGGCAACACCTTCGCCTGGGACCCCGCGTCGACCTACGTGCGCAAAGCCCCGTACTTCGACGGAATGCCCGCCGAGCCTGCCCCGGTCACTGATATCACCGGCGCCAGGGTGCTTGCCCTGCTGGGCGATTCGGTGACCACCGACCACATCTCCCCGGCCGGCGCGATCAAGAAGGGCACCCCGGCGGCGCAGTACCTGGAAGCCAACGGTGTGCAGCCGGCGGACTTCAACTCACTGGGATCGCGTCGCGGCAACCACGAGGTGATGATCCGCGGCACCTTCGCCAACATCCGGCTGCGCAACCAGCTGCTGGACGACGTCTCCGGCGGTTACACCCGCGACTTCACCCAGCCCGGCGGACCGCAGGCGTTCATCTACGACGCGGCGCAGAACTACGCAGCGGCGGGCACTCCCCTGGTGGTCCTGGGCGGCAAGGAATACGGCTCCGGCTCGTCCCGGGACTGGGCGGCCAAGGGCACCCGGCTGCTGGGCGTGAAAGCGGTCATCACCGAGTCCTTCGAGCGCATTCACCGATCCAACCTGATCGGCATGGGTGTCATCCCGCTGCAATTCCCGGCCGGGGAGTCCGCGGCCTCGCTGAAGCTGGACGGCACCGAGGTCTACGACATCACCGGCATCGAGGACCTCAACTCCGGCAAGACGCCCAAGACGGTGCGCGTCACCGCCACCAAGTCCGACGGCTCAGCGGTCGAGTTCGACGCCGTGGTGCGCATCGACACCCCCGGCGAGGCGGACTACTACCGCAACGGCGGCATCCTGCAGTACGTGCTGCGCAACATGCTGCGCAGCTGATGCAATTTCGGCGCGGTTTTCGTCGCTCATCGGCGAAAACCGCGCCGAAATTCTGGGGTCAGGCCAACTCGATGAGGTCTGCGTAGTCCTCGGACCAGTGATCCTCGGTGCCGTCGGGAAGCAGGACCACGCGCTGGGGTTCGAGCGCCTCGGCCGCGCCCGGGTCGTGGGTGACCAGGACCACCGCGCCGACGTAGCTGCGCAGCGCGTCGAGCACCTGCTCCCGGGAGGCCGGGTCAAGGTTGTTGGTGGGCTCGTCGAGCAGCAGCACGTTGGCCGTCGAGGCCACCAGGCCGGCCAGTGCCAGGCGGGTCTTCTCGCCGCCGGACAGGGTTCCGGCGGGTTGGTCGAGTTGCGGGCCGGAGAACATGAACGCCCCCAGCAGACCCCGTAGGTCCTGTTCACCGGTATCCGGTGCGGCGTGGCGGATGTTCTCCCACACCGTCGCGGCGTTGTCGATGGTGTCGTGCTCCTGGGCGAAGTACCCGATCTTGCAGCCGTACCCGGGTTCGACCGTGCCGGCGTCGGGAACCTCGGCGCCGGCGAGCACCCGCAGCAGCGTGGTCTTGCCGGCACCGTTGAGGCCCAGCACGACCACCCGCGAACCGCGGTCGATCGCCAGGTCGACGCCGGTGAACACCTCCAGCGACCCGTAGTTCTTGGTCAGGCCGCTGGCCATCAGCGGGGTCTTCCCGCACGAAGCCGGTGTGGGAAACCGGATCTTGGCGACCTTGTCGGCGACTCGTTCGGCGTCGAGCTCGGCCATCATCCGCTCGGCGCGGCGCAGCATGTTCTGGGCGGCCACCGCCTTGGTGGCCTTGGCGCCCATCTTCGCGGCCTGCGCCCGCAGGGCGGACGCCTTCTTCTCGGCGTTGGCGCGCTCCCGGCGGCGGCGCTGCTCGTCGGTGGCCCGCGCGTCAAGGTACTTCTGCCAGCCCATGTTGTAGACGTCGGCCTCGCCGCGGACGGCGTCGAGGAACCAGACGCGGTTGACGACGTCGGCGAGCAGGCCCACATCGTGGCTGATGATCACCAGGCCGCCGCTGTAGACCTTGAGGAAGTCGCGCAACCAGCCGATGGAGTCGGCGTCAAGGTGGTTGGTCGGTTCGTCCAGCAGCAGCGTCGTATCGGTCCCGGCACCGCTCTCACTGGCGGCGAACAGGATCCGGGCCAATTCCACGCGGCGGCGCTGGCCGCCGGAGAGGGTGCGCAGCGGCTGGGTGAGCACCCGCTCGGGCAGGCCGAGGCTGGCGCAGATGCGGCCGGCTTCACTCTCGGCCGCATAACCGCCCAGAGCGGCGAACCGCTCCTCCAACTGCCCGTAGCGGCGGATGGCTTTGTCGCGGGCATCGTCGTCGACGACCTCGGCCATCAGAACCTGCTGCTTCTCGAGATCCGCCAGCAGGGTGTCCAGACCGCGCGCCGACAGCACGCGATCACGGGCCAGCACGTCGAGGTCGCCCTCGCGGGGGTCCTGGGGCAGGTAGCCGACCTCACCGCTCCGGGTGATGGTTCCCGCGTACGGATCGCCCTCGCCGGCCAGGATGCGCATGGTGGTGGTCTTGCCGGCACCGTTGCGACCGACCAGGCCGATGCGGTCGCCGGGCTGGACCCGCAGGGCCGGCCCCTCGGCGAGCAGCAGTGTGCGCGCGCCGGCCCGGACCTCCAGATCCGTTGCGGTGATCACGCGGAGAACCTCACTTATCGTCGGGAAAGACCGGGGCGCGCCGCTCGGCACGCGCGGCGACCGCTTCTTCGAAGTTAGCGGTGAGCAGGCGCACATAGAGTTGCCCGAGGCCCTCGGCCTGCATATGCCCCTCCAGGGTACCGGCGTCCAGTCCGGTCCACAGCGTGCGCTTGGTCAGTTCGACACCGGGACGGGAGAACGCCGCGATCTGCGAGGCCATCTCGTAGCAGGCGGGCAGCAGCTCGCCGTCGGGCACCCGGCGGGAAACCAAGCCGATGCGTTCGGCCTCCTCGGCGTCCACGTCTCGGCCGGTCAGCATGATCTCGAAGGCCCGGGAACTACCGATAGCCCTCGGGAGCAGATAGGAAAGTCCCAGTTCCGATGCCGTCAGTCCGTTGTTGATGCCGGCGGCGCGGAAGTAGGCACTCTCGGCCGCAACCCGGATATCGGCCGCCAGGGCCAGACAGAGGCCGCCGCCGATGGCCGCACCGTTGACCGCCGCGATGATCGGCTGGTGCAACCGGCGCATCGACAGGATCACCTCGTCGAGCACTTCCATAGACCGCAACCCGTAGGACGGCCGGGTGAGCCCTTCGACGTGCGGAACCGCGCCGGCCGACTTGTGGTCGGCCCCCGAGGAGAACCCGTGGCCCGCGCCGGTGAGCACGACCACCCGCACGTCGTTGTCGTGGTTCAACTCCGCGAAGGCCTCCCGCAACGGGAGCATCACGTCGAAGGCCATCGAATTCATCCGCTCGGGGCGGTTCAGGACGACGAGTGCGACGTGCGGTCGGGGACGCTCGACGAGGACCAAACCGGACTGACTCACCGTTGCACGCTATCGCGTGCCCGCCGGTCAGACCTCGGTGCCGGGCTGCTGCTTGGCGATCTCGGCGTCGATGTCCAGGGCGCGTACCTGCGAGATGAGGTCCTCCAAGGCGGCCGGGGGAATCATCCCCGGGTTGTTGAACACCAGATGCCCCTTCTTGAACGCCATCAGCGTCGGAATCGCCTGGATACCGGCAGCCGAGGCGAGTTGCTCCTCGGCCTCGGTGTCGACCTTGCCGAAGACGATGTCGGGATGCTGTTCGGAGGAGTTGGTGAAGGTCGGCGCGAACGCGCGGCACGGACCGCACCACGAGGCCCAGAAGTCGACCAGCACGATCTCGTTGCCGGCGATGGTGTCGTTGAAATCCTTCTCGGTGAGGTCACGGGTAGCCATAACCGGGGCAACGCTCCGCGGTCCGATTGTGTTCCCGGGGGTCCCTTTAAGACGATGCGCCCGGACTCAGACCGTGAAACCCAGTGCTCTCAATTGCTCTCGGCCGTCTTCGGTGATCTTGTCCGGGCCCCACGGCGGGTTCCACACCCAATTGATCTTCACGCCCTTGACCAGTCCGGAACCGACCAGGGCGGCCAGCGTCTGATCCTCGATGACGTCGGTCAGCGGGCAGGCCGGCGAGGTGAGCGTCATGTCGACCAGCGCCGTGGTGCCCGCGCCGTCGCCTTCAGAGGCCTCCTCGACACTGAGGCCGTAGACCAGCCCCAGGTCCACGACGTTGATGCCCAGTTCCGGGTCGACAACGTCGCGCATGGCCTCCTCCAGGTCCGCCAGAAATTCCTCGGATGCCGTGTCGGTCATTTCTCCTCCAGGTCTCTCGCCGTGCCCGCCCCCGCCTCGGCGAGGGCCGCCTTGAACGCCAGCCACCCCAGCAGGGCGCACTTCACCCGCGCGGGATACTTCGCCACCCCGGCGAAGGCGATGCCGTCGCCCAGGACGTCCTCGTCACCCTCGATCGTGCCCCGCGACGACACCATCTCGGTGAACGCCGTGACGGTCTTCAGCGCGTCACCGACCGACTGCCCGATCACCTGATCGGCCAGCACCGAGGTGGCGGCCTGGCTGATCGAGCAGCCCTGTCCGTCATAGGAGACGTCGAGGACCTGCTCGCCGTCATCGGAGAGGGCCACCCGCAAGGTGACCTCGTCGCCGCAGGTCGGGTTGACGTGATGCACCTCGGCGCCGAAGGGTTCGCGCAATCCGCGATGGTGCGGGTGTTTGTAGTGGTCCAGGATCACGTCCTGGTACATCTGCTCGAGTCGCATCAACGGTTCCCGAAGAAGTCGATCGCCCGCCGCACCCCGGCGACCAGCCGGTCGACCTCCTCGAGGGTGTTGTACACCGCGAAGGACGCCCGCACGGTGGCGGCCACCCCGAGACGGCGGTGCAACGGGGCGGCACAGTGATGTCCGACCCGAACGGCCACACCGTCGTCGTCGAGCACCTGCCCGACGTCGTGGGCATGCACCCCGTCGACCACGAAGGCCACCGGCGAGCGGCGTACGTCGGGGTCGGACGGGCCGATGATGCGCACCCCGGGGATGTCCGACAGGCCGGCGAGGGTCGCGGCGACCAGCCGTTGCTCGTGCGCCTCGACCCGGTCCATGCCGATGGCGCTGAGATAGCGGGCAGCGGCGGCCAATCCGACGACCTGGGAGATCATCTGAGTGCCGGCTTCGAAACGCTGGGGCGGGCTCGCGTAGGTGGCCGACTCCATGGTCACCGTCTCGATCATCGACCCGCCGGTGAGGAACGGCGGTAGCGCGGCGAGCAACTCCGTGCGTCCGTACAGGCCGCCGATCCCGGTGGGTCCGAGCATCTTGTGGCCGGAGAACGCTGCGAAGTCGACGTCCAGGGACGGCACGTCGACCGGCTGGTGCGGCACCGACTGACAGGCGTCCAGCACCGTCAGTGCGCCCACCGACTTGGCCCGGGCAACCAACTCGGCGATCGGTGCGCCGGTACCGGTGACATTGGAATGATGGGTGAAGGCGACGACCTTGACCCGCTCATCCAGCTTCAGGGAGTCGAGGTCGAGGTGCCCGTCGGCGGTCATCCCGTACCAGCGCAGGGTGGCACCGGTCCGGCGCGCCAACTCCTGCCAGGGAATCAGGTTGGCGTGGTGCTCCAGTTCGGTGGTGACGATGACGTCCCCCGGGCCGACGGATCCGGGGAATCTGTTGTCGCCCAGCACATAGGAGACCAGGTTGAGAGCCTCAGTGGCGTTCTTGGTGAACACCAGGTCTTCCGGTGCGGCACCGACGAAGCCGGCGATATCGGCCCGTCCGTCCTCGAAGGCGTCAGTGGCTTCCTCCATCAGCTGATGGGCCCCGCGGTGCACCGCACCGTTGGAGGTGGTCAGGAAGTGTCGTTCGGCGTCGAGCACCGGCAGCGGCTTCTGCGCGGTCGCCCCGGAGTCCAGGTAGGCCAGCCGGCGCCCGCCGCGCATGACCCGGCTGAGGATCGGGAAATCGGCGCGGATCTTCTCAACGTCGACGCCTGCGTCGACCGATGCCGTCATGCCGGGGCCTGGGCGGCGGCGCCCGCGCGGGTGAACCGCACGTAGCCGTTCTCCTCCAGTTCGTCGGCCAACTCCGGGCCGCCCGACTCGACGATGCGGCCGTCGACGAAGACGTGGACGAACTGCGGGTGGATGTACCGCAGGATCCGGGTGTAGTGCGTGATCAGCAGGACGCCGGCGTGCTCGGTCTCCGCATAGCGGTTCACCCCTTCGCTGACCACCCGCAAGGCGTCGACGTCGAGCCCGGAATCAGTCTCGTCCAGGATGGCGATCTTCGGCTTCAGCAGACCCAGTTGGAGGATCTCGTGGCGCTTCTTCTCACCGCCGGAGAAGCCCTCGTTGACGCTGCGCTCGCCGAACTGCGGGTCGATCTCGAGGTCCGCCATAGCGGCCTTGACCTCCTTGACCCAGTGCCGCAATTTCGGTGCCTCGCCGCGGACCGCGGTGGCCGCGGTGCGCAGAAAGTTCGACATCGAGACGCCGGGCACCTCGACCGGATACTGCATGGCCAGGAACAGACCCGCCCGGGCGCGCTCGTCGACGCTCATCTCCAGGACGTCCTCACCGTCGAGGGTGATCGACCCCGAGGTGACGTGGTATTTGGGATGCCCGGCGATGGCATAGGACAACGTCGACTTGCCGGATCCGTTGGGGCCCATGACGGCATGGGTCTCCCCTGATTTCACCGTCAGGTTCACGCCCTTGAGGATCTCCTTCTCTGAGCCGTCGGCGTTGGCGACCGCGACGTGCAGATCCTTGATCTCCAGCGTGGATGTGTTCTGGGTGCTCATGCGTCAGTTCTCGATTCGGTGAAGGCCAATTCTTTTTCGATGGCGTCGGTCAATCGGTCGCGGACCGCCGGAACGGCGATCTTGGAGATGATCTCCCCGAAGAAACCGCGAACCACCAGTCGGCGGGCCTGATCCTCGGGGATACCCCTGGCCTGCAGGTAGAACAGCTGCTCGTCATCGAAACGGCCGGTGGCACTGGCATGCCCGGCCCCGACGATCTCGCCGGTCTCGATCTCGAGGTTGGGCACCGAATCGGCGCGGGCGCCGTCGGTCAGCACCAGATTGCGGTTGACCTCGAAGGTGTCGGTACCGGTGGCTTCGGCGCGGATCAGTACGTCGCCCACCCAGACGGTGTGGGCGTCGGGGCCGGTGGCCGCCGGGTCGCCTTGCAACGCGCCCTTGTAGAGGACGTTGGAGCGGCAGTTGGGCTGGGCGTGGTCCACCAGCAACCGCGACTCAAGATGCTGGCCGGTGTCGGCGAAATACAGGCCGAGCAGCTCGGCGTCGCCGCCGGGGGCGTCGAACCGCACCGTGGCGGCCATCCGCACCACCTCTCCGCCCAGGGTCACCGCGACGTGACGCAGCACGGCGTCGCGGCCCAACCGAGCGTGCTGCGCGCTGACATGCACCATGTCGTCGGCCCAGTCGGCGATCCACACGACGGTGACGCGCGCACCGTCGTCGAGGACGAACTCAACGTTGTCCGCGTAGGTCCCGCTGCCGCGAAGGTCGATGACGAAGACCGCCTCGGCCAGGCGCCCGGCCCTGATCTGCAGGTGGCCGTAGGCAGTCCTGCCCGATCCGGGACCACTGACCGAGATATCCACCGGGTCACCGATCGCGGTTGCGTCGGCGACGGTGACGATCGTGGCCTGCTCGAACGCCGAGAACGCCTGGGCGGCAACGCGATCGGCGGGAACGCCGGCTTCCCCGAGGCGCCGGTCGCCACGGCCGACGGTCTCGACGCTCACACCGGGCCGCTCAGCGACGGTGACCGTCGCGTTTCCGGTCGCCGGCGCCGACCCGTCGTGCAGGCCGCGCAACCGCTTCAGCGGGGTGAACCGCCACAGCTCGTCGCGGCCGCCCGGCACCTCGAAGGCGTCGACGTCGAAGGAACTGAACTGCTCGCCTTTGTTAACGGAGATGGCGGACGAACCCTCCACCGCCTCGGTCAGATTCGTCATCAGCCGACCGCCCCTTCCATCTGCAGTTCGATCAGCCGGTTGAGTTCGAGGGCATATTCCATCGGCAACTCCTTGGCGATCGGCTCGACGAACCCGCGGACCACCATCGCCATCGCCTCGTCCTCGGTGAGCCCGCGGCTCATCAGGTAGAACATCTGGTCCTCGCTGACCTTCGAGACGGTGGCCTCGTGACCCATGGTGACGTCGTCCTCACGGATGTCGACGTAGGGATAGGTGTCGCTGCGGCTGACGGTGTCGACCAGCAGCGCATCGCATTTGACGCTGGACCGCGAGCCGTGGGCGCCCTTGTTGACCTGGACCAGGCCGCGGTAGGAGGCCCGGCCTCCGCCCCGGGCGACCGACTTGGACACGATATTGCTCGAGGTGTTCGGGGCCAGGTGCAGCATCTTGGCGCCGGTGTCCTGGTGCTGACCCTCGCCGGCGAAGGCGATCGAGAGCACCTCCCCCTTGGCGTGCTCGCCGGTCATCCACACCGCCGGATACTTCATGGTGACCTTGGAGCCGATGTTGCCGTCGATCCACTCCATCGTTGCGCCGGCCTCGGCACGGGCCCGCTTCGTGACCAGGTTGTAGACGTTGTTGGACCAGTTCTGGATGGTCGTGTACCGCACCCGCGCATGGGGTTTGACGATGATCTCGACCACCGCCGAATGCAGCGAGTCGCTCTTGTAGATGGGCGCGGTGCAGCCCTCGACGTAGTGCACGTAGGACCCCTCGTCGGCGATGATCAGGGTCCGCTCGAACTGGCCCATGTTCTCGGTGTTGATCCGGAAGTAGGCCTGCAACGGGATGTCGACATGCACGCCCGGCGGCACGTAGATGAACGAACCGCCGGACCACACCGCGGTGTTGAGCGCTGAGAACTTGTTGTCCCCGGCCGGGATCACGGTGCCGAAGTACTGCTTGAAGATCTCCGGGTGCTCTTTCAGTCCGGTATCGGTGTCGAGGAAGATAACCCCTTGTGCCTCAAGGTCTTCCCGAATCTGGTGGTACACAACTTCGCTCTCGTACTGGGCCGCTACACCCGCCACCAGCCGCTGCTTCTCGGCCTCTGGGATGCCCAGGCGGTCATACGTCCGCTTGATGTCCTCGGGCAGTTCCTCCCACGAGGTCGCCTGCTTCTCGGTGGACCGTACGAAATACTTGATGTTGTCGAAGTCGATGCCCGACAGCTCCGAGCCCCACCGGGGCATCGGCTTCTTGTCGAAGGTGCGGAGCGCCCGCAGGCGGACGTCGAGCATCCACTCCGGCTCGTCCTTCTTCGCCGAGATGTCGCGCACCACCGCCTCGGAAAGCCCGCGCTGCGCACTGGCCCCGGCGGTGTCGGAGTCGGCCCAGCCGTAGCCGTACCGGCCGAGCGAGGCGATGGTCTCCTCTTGGCTGAGCGGCTGGGCTTCTGGTGCGGTCGTCATGACGGCGCTCCTTGCTCGTTGTGGGTTGGCTCGTTGACGGGTGCGGGGTTCTTGGTGAGCGGGACATGGGTGGTGCAGGCACAGTCACCGTTGACGATCGATGCCAGCCGCTGCACGTGGGTGCCCAGGATGTCCGAGATGGCTTGCTTCTCGGCCTCACACAGCTCCGGGAACTCCTCGGCCACATGGGAAACCGGGCAGTGATGCTGGCAGATCTCGATCCCGCCCCGCGGCGCGCCCACCCGGGTCGCCGTGGTGGCGTAACCGGCCCGGGTCAGGGCGTCGGAGACCTGACCGGCGGCATCCTCGACCGCGCCCGGATCGGCAGAGTCGGCAGGCTCGACCACCTCCAGGATGCTGTCGATACGACGCCGGGCGAAGGCCCGGACCGCCTCATCACCGCCGATCTCGCGCAGCTGGCGCATGGCAGCCGAGGCAAGATCGTCATAGGCGTGCTCGAGTTTGGCCCGGCCGGCCGGGGTGAGCCGGTAACGCTTGGCAGGCCGCCCCCGGCCGGCCTGCTGCCAGGCCGCGGCCGGATTTGCCTCCGCGTCGCCGCCGTCGACCAGGGCGTCGAGGTGGCGGCGAACGCCGGCAGCGGAGATTCCCAGCCTGCGGCCGATCTCGGCGGCAGTGATCGAACCCGATTCCAGCAGCAATCTCACGATGGCGCGACGGGTGCGGCCCTCCTGCACCGAGACCGCCGAAGGCACCGGCGAGACCGGCGTCGGCGAGTCGTCCGGCAGGATTTTCACAACACTAGTGTGACGCAATTAAGAATCCGGGTCCAGTAAGGGTAGCCTCACCCGGTTCGGCTCCCGCCCTCGGCCGGATTGCTCCCGCCCTCGGCCGGATAGAGTGCTCTGGTGGCAGCCCGCCAACACTCCCTCAGCTTCTCAATCGCAAGCTGGCACGGCGACGAGCGGGCCGTGGGATCCCCGCTCAACGGCCTCGAGCTGCGTGCCATGCACCGCACCCGGCTCTTTGGGGCGACCGGAACCGTCCTGATGGCCATCGGAGCGCTGGGCGCCGGGGCCCGCCCGGTGGTGCAGGACCCCACCTTCGGGGTGCGCCTGCTCAACCTGCCGTCCAGAATTCAGACCGTCTCGCTGACGATGACGACGACCGGGGCGGTGATGATGGCGCTGGCCTGGCTGATGCTGGGCCGCTTCGCGCTCGGCCCGCGGCGGATGTCGCGCAGTCAGCTGGACCGCACCCTGCTGCTGTGGATGCTGCCTCTGCTGATCGCACCGCCGATGTACAGCAAGGACGTCTACTCCTATCTGGCGCAGAGCCAGATCACCCGGGTCGGTCTGGACCCCTACAAGGTGGGCCCCGCACCCGGACTCGGGCTCGACCACGTGTTCACCTCCTCGGTGCCCAGCCTGTGGCGCGAGACGCCGGCGCCCTACGGTCCGTTGTTCCTATGGATCGGCCGGGGCATCTCGGCCCTGACCGGAGAGAACGTCGTCGCCGCGGTGCTGGCCCACCGGCTGGTCGTGCTGATCGGGGTGGGCCTGATCGTCTGGGCCACCCCCCGCTTGGCGCGTCGCTGCGGCGTCGCCGAGGTCACCGCGCTGTGGCTGGGCGCGGCCAACCCGCTGCTGCTGATGCACCTGGTGGCCGGCATCCACAACGAGGCCCTGATGCTCGGGCTGATGCTGACCGGCACCGAAATGGCGCTGCGCGGCATCGACGACGCCCGGCCGATTCTCCCTCGGCCGCCGGCGTGGCCCCGATCGGCGGCCGAATGGCAGCAGTGGGCTCCGCTCGCGCTTGTGTTGAGCGGCACCGTATTGATCACGCTGTCCTCGCAGGTAAAACTTCCGGGCCTGCTGGCCCTCGGGTTCACGGCGATGGCCCTGGCCCATCGGTGGGGCGGCACGCTCAAGGCCTTCCTCGCGGCCGGCACCCTGATGGCATCGGTCTCGGTGGCGGTGATGGCCCTGGTCGGCTGGGCGAGTGGACTGGGCTTCGGCTGGTTGTTCACCCTGGGCACGGCGAATGTGGTGCGCAGCTGGATGTCGCCGCCGACGCTGCTGGCGCTGGCCACCGGGCAGGTGGGCATCCTGCTCGGCCTGGGCGACCACACCACCGCGGTGCTCTCGCTGACCCGCGCGATGGGCGTGCTCATCATCGCGGTCGTGGTGAGCTGGCTGCTGCTTTCGGTGCTGCGTGGGCGGCTGCACCCGGTCGGCGGGCTGGGGGTGGCCCTGGGCGCGACGGTGCTGCTGTTCCCGGTGGTCCAGCCGTGGTACCTGCTGTGGGCCATCATCCCGCTGGCGGCCTGGGCGACCCGTCCGAGATTCCGCATCGCGGCGATCGCGGGCACCCTGATCGTCGGGATCTTCGGGCCGACCGCCAACGGCGACCGCTTCACGCTGTTCCAGATCCTGGATGCGACGCTGGCCAGCGCCGTGATCGTGGTGCTGCTGATCGGGTTGACCTTCAACCGGTTGCCGTGGCGCCGCGTACCGGGAACCGACGAGCGCTATAGCGGCGAGGATGTCGACGCGCGCCCCGGCGACGGCCCATCACGGCAACCACCGGCGAGCGGCCCCGCACGCGACGCTTACGCTGAGTCCCCGTGAGTCCTGGCTCCCCCACCCCGGTGCGCTTGCGCGGGGTTTCGAAGCGGTACGGGTCAACCCTGGCGGTGTCCGACCTCGACCTCGACGTCGCGCGCAGCGAAGTGCTGGCCCTGCTCGGGCCGAACGGCGCCGGCAAGACGACGACGGTGGAGATGTGCGAGGGGTTCGTCCGGCCCGACGCGGGCACGATCGAGGTGCTCGGACTGGACCCGATCGCCGACAACGCCCGGGTCCGGGAGCGGATCGGCGTCATGCTCCAGGGCGGCGGCGGCTACCCCGCCGCCCGCGCCGGGGAGATGCTCAACCTGGTGGCCTCCTATGCGGCGCGGCCGCTGGATCCGGACTGGCTGTTGACCACGCTCGGCCTGCGTGAGGCGGCCCGCACCACCTACCGGCGGCTCTCCGGAGGCCAGCAGCAGCGGCTCGCGCTGGCCTGCGCGATCGTCGGCCGCCCGGAACTGGTGTTCCTCGATGAACCGACGGCGGGGATGGACGCCCACGCCAGGTTGGTGGTGTGGGAACTCATCGACGCGCTGCGCCGCGACGGCGTCACCGTGGTGCTGACCACCCATCAACTCCGGGAGGCCGAGGAACTGGCCGATCGGATCGTCATCATCGACCACGGCTCCCCGGTCGCCTCGGGAACCCCGGCCGAATTGATGCGCAACGGCTCCGAGGACCAGCTGCGGTTCACCGCACCCCGGAAACTGGACCTCTCGCTGCTGGTCTCGGCGCTGCCGGAGGGCTACCGGGCCGCTGAGCGGACCCCGGGTGAGTACCTGGTCGAAGGCAAGATCGACCCGCAGGTGCTGGCCACCGTGACCGCGTGGTGCGCGCGGCTGGACATCCTGGCCACCGACCTTCGGGTGGAGCAGCGCAGCCTGGAGGACGTGTTTCTGGAGCTGACCGGCAAGGAGCTGCGGTCGTGAGCGAAGACCAGAGCGGGACCCACTCATCGAGCGCGCGCTCAGCGCGCGAAATCGCGCGGAATACCGCAGTGACGGTATGCTCGGCGGGGAGGCCGGTATGACCGGTCAACTGTTCCCCGCCGGAACCTTCACTCCCGATCCGCGGCCTAGCAGCGTGTCGCGGATGCTGGCCGCGCAGTACGGACTCGAGCTGAAGCTGTTGCTGCGCAACGGCGAGCAGTTGCTGCTGACCATGTTCATCCCGATCACCCTGCTGATCGGGCTCAGCCTGCTCCCGCTCGGCTCGTTCGGCGAGAACCGGGTGGCGGTGTTCGTGCCGGCGATCATGGCGCTGGCGGTGATCTCCACGGCGTTCACCGGACAGGCCATCGCGGTCGCGTTCGACCGCCGCTACGGCGCCCTGAAGCGACTCGGCGCCACCGCCCTACCGGTGTGGGGCATCATTACGGGCAAGGCGCTGGCCGTGGTCTCGGTGGTGTTCCTCCAGGCACTGCTGCTCGGGGGGATCGGAATGTCGCTGGGCTGGCGGCCGCACCCGGGTGGCCTGCTGCTGGGCGCGGCGATCATCGCGCTGGGCACCGCGACGTTCGCCGCGATGGGCCTGTTGCTCGGGGGGACGCTGCGCGCCGAGATCGTCCTCGCCGTGGCCAACCTTTTGTGGTTCGTCTTCGCCGGGTTCGGGGCGCTGACCCTGGACACCGCCACCGTCCCCGAGGCGCTGGCCTGGGTGGCCCGCTTGACGCCGTCGGGGGCGTTGACCGAGGCGTTGTCCCAGGCGACCGCTTCCCACGCCATGACACTGTCGGTCGACTGGTTCGGCATTGCCGTGCTGGCGGTCTGGGGCGCGGTATCCGCGGCCGCCGCGCTGCGCTGGTTCCGGTTCACCTGATGCGGCGGGCACTCTCTAGGATCGGGCGGTGACGTTCATCCGGCGGCTGGTGAATCTGCTTCCGCTGCCCAGCGTTCGGACCCAGCGCCTCATCGCCGCTGCCGTCGTCCTGAGCCAGGCGCTGATCTCGGTCACCGGGTCGGTCGTGCGGGTCACCGCCTCCGGCCTGGGCTGTCCCACGTGGCCGCAGTGCTTCCCCGGCAGCTTCGTCCCGGTGCCGCACGCCGAGGTGCCGGGTATCCATCAGGCCGTCGAGTTCGGCAACCGCCTGATCACCTTCGTGGTGGTGCTCACCGCCCTGCTGGCGGTGCTGGCCGTCACCCGGGCCGGGCGTCGGCGGGAGGTGCTGGTGTACGCGTGGCTGATGCCCGCCTCCACCGTCCTGCAGGCGGTCATCGGCGGTATCACGGTGCGCACCGGCCTGCTGTGGTGGACGGTGGCGATCCACCTGCTGGTGTCGATGGCCATGGTGTGGGTGGCCACGTTGCTCTACGTCAAGATCGGGCAACCCGATGACGGCGTCCCCGTCGCCGTGGTCCCGAAGCCGTTGCGGCTGTTGACGGTTCTGAGCGCGGTCATGCTCAGCGCAACCCTGGTGAGCGGCACCCTGGTCACCGGCGCGGGACCGCATGCGGGCGACAAGAGCCCGGAGCGCACGGTCCCCCGCCTCGAGGTGGAGATCGTCACCCTGGCCCACGCCCACGCCACACTGCTGGTGAGCTACCTCAGCCTGCTGATCGGCCTCGGGGCCGGACTGCTGGCCCTCGGGGCTCCGCAGCAGGTGAGACGCCGACTGGCAGTGCTGGTGGGCCTGGTCGCGGCCCAGTCGCTGGTTGGCCTTGTCCAGTACCACACCGGGGTGCCGGCCGCCCTGGTCGCAACCCACGTCGCCGGCGCTGCCGCCTGCACCGTCGGGACCGCGGCGTTATGGGCGTCGATGAGAGAGCGGACCGAGCCCCAGACGCTCGCAGGCTGATTCCACCGCGATCGCGAACCGGCGCTGCCGGCGGCCGCGAGCGCCGTCGTCGAGTTGGCGCCACCCCAGT
This sequence comes from Mycolicibacterium sp., assembly GCA_020637165.1. Classification (GTDB taxonomy): domain Bacteria; phylum Actinomycetota; class Actinomycetes; order Mycobacteriales; family Mycobacteriaceae; genus Mycobacterium. The sequence continues at coordinate 452,116 of JACJWN010000003.1, forward strand.
GCCGGTTCGATGAGTTCCAACTCCAGGAGCACCGCGTCACCCCCGTCACCGATCACGTCAACGCGGGCGTAGAGCACCTCCTCCGGCGTTATCCCGACATGGGCACAGCCGGCCGCCAGAGCAGCCCGGCCGAGGTCCCAGACCTCGAAGTCGGGATCGGCGAGGGCAAGATTCTCGGCCGCAAACACCCCGGAGTCGTCCAGTTCCGGCGCCCGGCCGTCCGGCGGCAGGATCGGACCTTTGGTGAACGCGTGCGACTGCTTGCCGCCGATGAACACCAGCGCGGTCTCACCCGCCTCCACCCTCGGATCGTAGGACTGGACCAGCACGGCTCGGCCCCGGTCCAGAATCGACGCGGCGTGAGCGGTGGCCGGCGAACGATCGGTGAACCGCAGGGTGTCGATCGAGCCCGCACCGACGGCGGGCTTGACCACCAGCTCGCCGTCCGGCAGGGTCGGGCGATCGCCGGGTTCGAAGAACCACGAGGGGACGGTGGGCACCCCGGCGGCGGCCAGATCCCGCAGGTAGTGCTTGTCGCTGTTCCATTCCACCAGCGCCGGCGGGTTGAGCAGGTTGCGCACCCGCCTGCTCCAGGCCAGGAATTCCTCGCGGCGCTCCGCGTAGTCCCATGTGGCACGCAGGATCACCAGGTCGGCGGTCTCGGTTCGAGGATCGTCCCAGGACATCCAACGCGCGTACAGGCCGCGGCGCCGCAGGGCCGCCACCAGACCGTCGTCGTCCCCGTCGCCGGAGTCCAGCTGCGAACAGGAGGCCAGCACGATCTTCGGGTGGAACAGATCCGGCCGGGCCAGCTTCATCGCAACCCCTCCGGGCCGGTGATTGCCGTGGTGTGCCATATGGGGAAGCGCATGGGGGGATGATAGTGACATGCATGCGGTGGAAGTCGCCGAGACGGGCGGCCCGGAGGTTCTGCGCTACGTCGAGCGGCCCCGGCCCTCCCCCGGCCCGGGCGAGGTGCTCATCGAGGCCGAGGCCATCGGGGTCAACTACATCGACACCTACTTCCGCTCCGGCCTGTACCCGCGGGAGTTGCCGTTCGTCGCCGGCCAGGAGGTGTGCGGCCGGGTGGCGGAGGTCGGCGAAGACGTCGCCGCCATCAACGTCGGCGATCGCGTGGTCACCGCCAACGCGGTCGGCGCCTACGCCGAGTACACCACGGCGTCAGCGGATTTCGTGGCCTACGTCCCCGACGCCGTTCGCTCCGATGCCATCGCGTCGGCCCTTCTGAAGGGGATGACGGCGCACTACCTGATCAAGTCGGTCCATCAGGTCCAGCCCCAGGATTTCCTGCTGGTTCACGCCGGCGCCGGCGGCGTCGGCCTGCTGCTGACGCAGTGGGCGACCAGTATCGGCGCGCGGGTGATCACCACCGCCTCGACGCCGGAGAAGGCCGAACTGTCGCGGCAGGCCGGAGCGATCGAGGTTCTGGACTACCCCGAAGACCCGGCCGAGTTCGGCCAGCGGGTGCGGGCGCTGACCGCCGGGCGCGGGGTGGCCGCCGCGTACGACGGCGTGGGCCGGACGACCTTCGACGCCAGCCTGGCCAGCCTGGCGATCCGCGGCACGCTGGCGCTGTTCGGCGCGTCCAGCGGGCCGGTGCCCCCAGTCGATCCGCAGCGGCTCAACACCGCCGGTTCGGTGTACCTGACCCGGCCGAACCTCGGCCACTTCATCCGCACGCCCGACGAGTTCGCCTGGCGGGCCGGTGAGCTGTTGGACGCGATCGCCGACGGTTCGGTCACCGTGACGGTGGGCGGTCACTATCCGCTGGCCGAAGCCCAACGCGCGCACGAGGACCTGCAGGGCCGCCGGACGACGGGTTCCGTGGTTCTGCTGCCCTGAAACCCCAGCGCGCAGACCCGCCTCACCCGGCGCGAGCAGACGCAAATGACCCCGAAACCCGGCGTGTCGCGGACGTTTTGCGTCTGCTCGCGCCAGAAGCGGGCTTTAGAACAGGGTCGGCAGCGGGATGACCGAGTCGACGGCCAGCGCGACGAACACCGCGGCCAGGTAGTTGTTCGACTGCAGGAACAGCCGCAGCGGCTTGACCGGGTCGCCACGCAGCACCCCGGCATGGAGCCGGTGCGCCAGGGTGAGGAACCAGGCACCGGCCAGTGCCGCCACCGAGGCATAGAGCCAGCCCGCGGCCGGGACCAGGGCCAGGGTGGCCGCCACGGTCAGCCAGGTGTAGATGACGACCTGCTTGGTGACCTGACGCTCGGTGGCCACCACGGGCAGCATCGGCACACCCGCGGCGCGGTAGTCCTCCTTGTACTTCATGGCCAGCGCCCAGGTGTGCGGCGGAGTCCAGAAGAAGATGATGGCGAACATCGCCAGCGCCTGCCAGCCGATGGTGCCGGTGACCGCCGACCAGCCGATCATCACCGGCATGCACCCGGCGGCGCCGCCCCACACCACGTTCTGCGAGGTGCGCCGCTTCAGCAGCAGGGTGTAGACCAGCACGTAGAAGGCGATGGTCGCGGCGGCCAGATGCGCCGAGAGCAGGTTGGTGGTCCACCACAGCCAGAAGAACGATCCGACCGACAGGGCCAGGCCGAACACCAGCGCGTGGCTGCGGGGGACAGTCGAGCGGGCCAGCGGCCGGCGGGCGGTGCGCTTCATCACCTTGTCGATGTCTGCGTCGGCGACGCAGTTCAAGGCGTTCGCCCCGCCGGCGGCGAGCATCCCGCCGAACAGCGTGTTGAGGATCAGCACCAGATCGACTTGGCCGCGGTCGGCCAGCAGCATGGCAGGGATCGTGGTGACCAGGAGCAACTCGACGACCCGGGGCTTGGTCAGCGCCAGATAGCCAAGAACGGCGCTGCGAACCCGACCGGGTGCCCGCCCAGCCTCGGAGGCGCCGACATCGTCGGCGAGACGTGTTTCGCGCATCCTCACGCAGTCAACTCCTTACGGACGGCCACCCGCCGTACCAGCACCCACAACTACAGGGTCTACTACACAGGATGGTAGACCGCCACGCAGCCGATTCGATACTGCAGGGCCGATTCCCGGCACTAGGGTGTGGGTCTGTACCGGGTTGCCAGCCGATTCGACCTCTTCAGGAGTGACTCAGTGACAGGAGTGTCTCAGTGACCGCGCTCGACGAGATTTCCGCGTTGACCCAGGCCCACCACCCCGATGACTGGACCGAACTGGACTCCCGCGCGGTCGACACCGCGCGGGTGCTGGCCGCCGACGCGGTCCAGAAGGTCGGCAATGGACATCCCGGCACCGCCATGAGCCTGGCCCCGGTGGCCTACACGCTGTTCCAACGGGTCATGCGGCACGACCCCAGCGATACGGAGTGGCTGGGCCGCGACCGCTTCGTACTGTCCTGCGGGCACTCCAGCCTCACGCTGTACCTACAGCTCTACCTCGGCGGGTTCGGACTGGAGCTCTCCGACATCGAGTCATTGCGTACCTGGGGCTCCAAGACCCCGGGGCACCCGGAGTACCGGCACACCCGCGGGGTGGAGATCACCACCGGACCGCTGGGCCAGGGCTTGGCCTCGGCGGTGGGGATGGCGATGGCATCGCGCTACGAGCGCGGTCTGTTCGACCCCGACGCCGCGGCCGGCACCAGCCCGTTCGACCACTTCATCTACGTGATCGCCTCCGACGGCGACATCGAGGAGGGCGTGACCAGCGAGGCCTCCTCGCTGGCCGGCACTCAGCAGCTGGGCAATCTGATCGTGATCTGGGACGACAACAAGATCTCCATCGAGCACGACACCAACATCGCGCTGACTGAGGACACCCCGGCCCGCTACCGGGCCTACGGCTGGCACGTCCAGGAGGTCGAGGGCGGGGAGAACGTCATCGGCATAGAAGAAGCAGTGGAGGCGGCGAAGAAGGTGACCGACAAACCGTCGTTCATCGCGCTGCGGACCATCATCGGCTACCCGGCGCCGACCAAGATGAACACCGGCGGGGTGCACGGCTCGGCGCTGGGCGCCGAAGAGGTCGCCGCCACCAAGAAGGTCCTCGGCTTCGACCCGGACAAGAGCTTCGAGGTCGGCGACGACGTCATCGCCCATACCCGCCGGCTGGTCGAGCGCGGTCGGGAGGCCCACCAGAGCTGGCAGGCCGACTTCGACGCGTGGGCAGAGCGCGAGCCGGAGCGCAAGGCGCTGCTGGACCGGCTGATGGAGGGCCGGCTGCCCGAGGGCTGGGACGCCGACCTGCCGCACTGGGAGCCGGGCTCCAAGCCGCTGGCCACCCGGGCCGCCTCCGGGGCGATCCTCTCCGCGATCGGCCCGAACCTGCCCGAACTGTGGGGCGGGTCGGCCGATCTGGCGGGCAGTAACAACACCACCATCAAGGGCGCCAAGTCCTTCGGGCCGCCGTCGATCTCCACCGATGACTGGGACGCCACCTGGTACGGCCGCACCCTGCACTTCGGCATCCGCGAGCACGCTATGGCCTCGATCCTGTCCGGGATCGTCCTGCACGGCCCGACCCGCCCCTACGGTGGGACGTTCCTGCAGTTCGCCGACTATATGCGCCCGGCCGTGCGGTTGGCCGCCCTGATGGACATCGACCCCATCTACGTCTGGACCCACGACTCGATCGGTCTCGGCGAGGACGGCCCCACCCATCAGCCGGTCGAGCACCTCGCCGCCCTGCGTGCGATCCCGCGGCTGTCGGTGGTGCGCCCGGCCGATCCCAACGAGACGGCCTACGCCTGGCGGACGGTCCTGGAGCGCGGCGCCACCACCGGACCGACCGGGCTGATCCTGACCCGCCAGGGCGTGCCGGTGCTCGAGGGCACCAGCAGCGAGGGCGTGGCGCGGGGCGGCTACGTGCTCGGCGGTGCGGACCCGAGCGACGCCGACGTCATCATCATCGCCACCGGCTCGGAGGTGCAGCTCGCCGTGGAGGCCACCAAGATGCTGGCGGCCAAGGACATCCGCGCTTACACGGTCTCGATGCCCTGTGTCGAGTGGTTCGAGTCCCAGCCGCAGGAGTACCGGGACAGCGTTCTGCCCCCGGAGGTGCCGGCCCGGGTGGCGGTGGAGGCCGGTATCGCGCAGAGTTGGTACAAGTACGTCGGCGACACCGGCGAGATCGTCTCGATCGAGCGCTTCGGCGAGTCCGCCGACGACAAGACCCTGTTCCGCGAATTCGGCTTCACCCCCGAGGCCGTCGTGGCCGCCGCGGAGCGGGCAATCGACAACTGAACCGATCGCAGAACCAAAGCCCGAGAGGCACTCGAAGGAGAAGCGCATGGCCCAGAACAAGAACCTTGCGGACCTGTCCGCGGCGGGCGTGTCCGTCTGGCTCGACGACCTGTCCAGGGACCGGCTGACATCGGGGAACCTGCAGGAGCTGATCGACACCAAGAGCGTCGTCGGGGTGACCACCAACCCGTCGATCTTCCAGGCGGCGCTGTCCAAGGGCACCGCCTATGACGCCCAGGTGGCCGAACTGGCCGCACGGGGGGCCGACGTCGATGCCACCATCCGCACCGCGACCACCGATGACGTGCGGGCCGCCTGCGACGTGCTGCGCCCGCAGTGGGAGGCCTCCGACGGTATCGACGGCCGGGTGTCGATCGAGGTCGACCCGCGGCTGGCCCACGACACCGACAAGACCATCCTGCAGGCGATCGAACTGTGGAAGATCGTCGACCGGCCCAACCTGCTGATCAAGATCCCCGCCACGCTGGCCGGCCTGCCGGCGATCACCGCCGTGCTCGCCGAGGGCGTCTCGGTAAACGTCACGCTGATCTTCTCCGTCGAACGCCACCAGTTGGTGATGGACGCCTACCTGGCCGGCCTGGAGGCCGCCAAACAAGCCGGGCACGACCTGTCCAGGATCCACTCGGTCGCGTCGTTCTTCGTCTCCCGGGTGGACACCGAGATCGACAAGCGACTCGAGGAGATCGGTACCGAGAAGGCCCTCTCTCTGCGCGGTAAGGCCGGGGTCGCCAACGCCCGGATGGCCTACGGCGCGTTCGAGGACAAGTTCATCTCGCCGCGCTTCGCCGCGCTGGTCGACTTCGGCGCCCGGGTCCAGCGCCCGCTGTGGGCCTCGACCGGGGTGAAGAACCCCGACTACTCCGACACGCTCTACGTCACCGAACTGGTCGCCGCGCACACCGTCAACACCATGCCGGAGAAGACCATGGACGCCGTGGCCGACCACGGTGTGGTCAGAGGCGACACCATCACCGGGACGATCTCCTCCTCCCAGGAGGTTTTCAACGAACTCGAGGAGGTCGGCATCGACCTCGATGACGTCTTCCGGCACCTCGAGGAGGACGGCGTGAAGAAGTTCGAGAAGTCCTGGGAAGAATTGCTGGAAGCCACCCAGAGCCAGTTGGACGCCCACAAGAAGTAAGCGCCGCGGAAGAACGGAGCTTCGCACCGATGAGTTCGGCAGCACGGCCGCACGTCGCGGTCTCCACCCCCGTCCCGCCCGGCTGGCACAACCCGTTGCGGGACAAACGCGACAAACGGATGCCGCGTATCGCCGGGCCCTGCGGTGTGGTGATCTTCGGCGTCACCGGCGACCTGTCCCGCAAGAAGCTGATGCCGGCGATCTACGACCTGGCCAACCGGGGTCTGCTGCCGCCGACGTTCGCACTCGTCGGGTTCGCCCGGCGGGACTGGGCCGACGAGGACTTCGGCAAGATCGTCTACGACGCGGTCAAACAGCACGCCCGGACGCCGTTCCGCCAGGAGGTGTGGGACCGGCTGTCCGAGGGTTTCCGTTTCGTTCAGGGCAGTTTCGACGACGACGCCTCGTTCGCCAAGTTGTCCGAAACCCTCAACAAGCTCGGCATCGAACGCGGCACCGGCGGCAACCACGCCTTCTACCTGTCCATCCCGCCGAAGGCCTTCCCGGTGGTCTGCGAACAGCTGAAGCGTTCCGGGCTGGCCGACCCCGAGGACGGCCGGTGGAGCCGGGTGGTCATCGAGAAGCCGTTCGGGCACGACCTGGCCAGCGCCAAGGAGCTGAACCGGGTGGTCAACAGCGTCTTCCCCGAGGATTCGGTGTTCCGCATCGACCACTACCTCGGTAAGGAGACGGTGCAGAACATCCTGGCGCTGCGATTCGCCAACGAGCTCTACGAGCCGATCTGGAACAGCCACTATGTGGACAGCGTGCAGATCACCATGGCCGAGGACATCGGCCTGGGCGGGCGGGCCGGCTACTACGACGGTATCGGCGCCGCGCGTGACGTCATCCAGAACCACCTGCTGCAACTGCTGGCGCTGACCGCGATGGAGGAGCCGGTCAGCTTCCACCCCGAGCAGGTCAAGGCCGAGAAGATCAAGGTGCTGGCCGCCACCAGGCTGGCCCAGCCGCTGGACCTGACCACCTCCCGCGGGCAGTACACAGCGGGCTGGCAGGGCGGGGAGCACGTGGTCGGCCTGCTCGACGAGGACGGGTTCTCGCACACCTCCACCACCGAGACGTTCGCCGCCATCACCCTCGACGTCGACACCCGACGCTGGGCGGGCGTGCCGTTCTATCTGCGGACCGGAAAACGCCTGGGGCGCAGGGTGACCGAGATCGCGCTGATGTTCAAGCGCGCGCCGCATCTTCCCTTCGACGCCACCATGACCGAGGAACTCGGCCAGAACGCGCTGGTGATCCGGGTGCAACCGGACGAGGGCATCACATTGCGCTTCGGATCCAAGGTGCCGGGCAGCACCATGGAGGTGCGCGACGTCAACATGGACTTCTCCTACGGCTCAGCCTTCGCCGAGGACTCCCCCGAGGCCTATGAGCGGCTGATCCTCGACGTGCTGCTGGGTGAACCGTCGCTGTTCCCGGTCAACGCCGAGGTCGAACTGGCCTGGGAGATCCTCGATCCCGCCCTGGAGTACTGGGCCGACGAGGACAAGACGGGCGGGCGGCCCGAACCCTACGAGTCGGGCACCTGGGGGCCGGACTCGGCGTTCGAGATGCTGGAGCGGTCCGGCCGGGAATGGAGACGGCCCTAATGATCAGCGCCAACCGAGATCGGAGTCGGGACCTGTGATCGTCGATCTGCCGGACACCACGACCAACGACCTCAACAAGCGGATCACCACGCTGCGCGAGGAGGGCGGCGCGATCACCTTGGGCCGGGTGCTCACCCTGGTCATCGCCCCCGACACCGAGGACATCGTGGAGGACGCCATCGAGGCGGCGGTCGGGGCGAGCCGCGAGCACCCCTGCCGCATCATCGTGGTCGTCCCGCACGACCGATTGGCGTCCGAGCCACGGCTGGACGGCCAGCTGCGGGTCGGCGGCGACGCCGGCGCCGGCGAGGTGGTGGTGTTGCGGACCTCCGGGCCGCTGGCGGCGCACGCCAGCAGCGTGGTGCTGCCCTTCCTGCTCCCCGACACCCCGGTGGTGGCGTGGTGGCCGGGCGCGGCTCCGGCGATCCCGGCCAAGGATGCGTTGGGCCGCTTGGCGATCCGCCGCATCACCGATGCCACCTTCGCCGCCGATCCGCTGGCAGCGCTGCGCAGCCGCCTGCAGGGTTACGCCCAGGGTGACACCGACCTGGCCTGGAGCCGGATCACCTACTGGCGGGCGCTGCTGGCCTCGTCGCTGGATCAGCCGCCCTACGAGAAGGTCACCGGCGCGGTGGTGTCCGGTCTGGCCGATGAGCCGGCGCTGGACATCCTGGCCGGCTGGCTTGCCGCGCGGATCGACGGCACGGTGCGCCGCGAGGTCGGTGAGCTCAAGGTCGAGCTCCTCCAACCAGACCAGAAGATCACGCTGAGCCGCCCACAGAACGGCTCCACCGCCACCCTGACCCGCACCGGACGGCCCGACGCTCAACTTCCGCTGGCGCGGCGGGAAACCCGCGACTGCCTCGCCGAGGACCTACGCCGGCTCGACGCCGACGAGGTCTACCACGAGGCGCTGGCGGGCCTGGAAAAAGTTCAGTACGGCTGAGATGGGCGTCACCGTCGAGGTTTTTCCCGACACCGATGCGCTGGTGGCGGCGGCCGGCGACCGTCTGGCCGAGGCGATCCGCGCCGCGGTGAGCGCCCGCGGCAGCGCGTGGATCGTGCTCACCGGCGGCGGGACCGGTATCGGGCTGCTCAAACACCTGGGGTCCAACCACCGGTTGGACTGGTCGCGGGTGCACCTGTTTTGGGGCGATGAGCGTTTTGTGCCCCATGCCGACGACGAACGCAACGAGAAGCAGGCCCGCGAGGCCCTGTTGGACCACGTCGACATCCCCGCGGGCAATGTCCACCCGATGCCGGCCAGTGACGGCGCCTACGGCGATGATCTCGAGGCCGCCGCCGACGCCTACCGGGACGTGCTGGTCGAGCAGGCCGAGAATGGCTCCCCCACACCGGTTTTCGACGTCCACCTGCTCGGAATGGGCGGTGAGGGCCACATCAACTCACTGTTCCCGCACACCCCGGCCGTGCGGGAGGCGGATCGGATGGTGGTCGGCGTGGCGGACTCCCCCAAACCACCGCCACGACGCATCACCCTGACCCTGCCCGCGGTGCGCCGCGCCCGGCAGGTGTGGCTGGTGGTCTCCGGCGCGGCCAAGGCCGACGCGGTGGCCGCCGCGATCGGCGGGGCATCCCCGGACGACGTTCCGGCCGCCGGGGCGGTGGGTTGGCAAGAGACGATCTGGCTTCTCGACTCCGCCGCGGCCGGCGCGCTGTCACACTGACTGCCATGGACCAGAAACCACGGCCCCGCACACCCGCCGAGCGGATCCGGACGCTGGCGCAGGCCGCATTGAACGCCGACGAGACCGTCGACCAGATGGACCACATCCTCGACGATCTCGAACACAACCTCCAGGGCCTCAACAAGGCGGTGGCCACCATGGAGGAGTCGCTGGATTACTTCAACAAGACGCTGCACCGACTCAACGACAACCTGGGCCAACTGGAAGGGATGATGGTCCGGGTGATGCGCCTGGTCGACGTCGCCGAGTCGGCCATGTCACCGGTGGTGGCCACCGAGTCAGTGGTGCGCGGAGTGTTGAAAACGATCCGGGGGAAGTGAGGGACTGCCGGAGCCGCGGCGCCAATCTGTGAGCACCGCAACGACACCGCAATCGAGCGGTTCGTTCACAGTGGCGACGGAAGTCCGGCGGCCGCGCAGCTACCGCGACCATGCGAGTCGACGTCGCCGGCGAACGTGAGCAGCGCGCTGCGGATCATCCGCGCCGTTCCGTCCGGGTGCCGGCAGGAACCTCGCCCGGCGACCAGGCCGGTCACTCGGCGGATCTCGCCCACCACCGCGTCAGAGGCTCGTCCGAAGGCGAGTTCGTCGAGCAGCGCTGCCAGCCGTGGCAGCCCGTTCAGACACGGCCCGCATTGCCGGGCGCTCTGCTCGGCCAGATACCCGGTGATCTCTGCGGTCCGTCCCAACCCGCATTCGCTGCTGCCCAGCCCGTGAACGACCCCGGCCCCGGGCGCGGCTCCCAGCGGCTGAAGGGCCGATCGCGACAACCGCGCTCCCCCGAGTTCATCGGCGGCAACCCACGTACCGTGGTAGCCGCCTAGCAGAACAGCCCGAAGTGGCTCGCACCCGACCTCGGACACAAGGTCGGCCAGCGGTATGCCGGTGGGCACTTCCACCACCCGCCAATCGAGCACACCGGAGAGTGTGAGGAGCATTGTGCCCGGGTCGGATGGTTCGCCGACGGAGCGAAACCAACCGGATCCGAACCGGGCAATGAGCGCGATATGAGCCAGTGTCTCGACGTTGCTGACCAAGGTGGGCCGACCGCGGACACCGCAGACCGCCGGCCGAACGGCCCGGTCACGCGGCAGTGCGGGGCCGCCCTCGACACATCGGATCGCAGCGGATTCCTCACCGGCTACGAACCGGTCGGGCGCGACGACCACCCGCACCCGTCGGGAGTCCAGCCCGGCCGAACGCCGTTCGGTCAGCGCGGCGTTCACCGCCCCGGAGGCCCGGTGGTTGACGTAGAGAAAGACGGTGTCGACTCTCAGGGCCGAAGCCGCTGCATCGAGACCGTCGAGCACCAGATGCGGGGCACGGGTCAGCAGGGTGACGTCCTTGTGGCTGAGCGGTTCTCCTTCCGCACCGTTACCCACCACCGTGGGCTTTGCGCCGCTGACCGCCGCCATCTTTCGGCCTGCCGGAAACCCGGCGCCGCCCCGCCCCGACAGCCCGGCGGACTCGACTTCCCGGATCAGTCCTTCTGTGACGGAGGGCAATTCGCCGAACCGGTCGAGATGGTCGGCAAGGCCGGGTCCGTCCGCGGCGAACAGCCGCGACTCGCCTAACACGCCACGGAATATTCTGTGAATCCGGCGCGTAGCCGCCACGCAAGGACCACGGCCACCGCTAGCGCACAACAGCCGGCGAAGACCTGGAACCAGATCCGTCCGGCGTCGGTACCGTTGCCGAGGGCATGGGCGAGGGCGACCGGCCACAGGAGATAGGTGCTCCAGTGCACTACCCGGAAAACCCTGATCCCCAGGCGGTTCCGTAGCAGGCTGCTGACGAGGACGATCAGGATCACGTCGATGGCCACAGTGCCCAACCCTTGCCAGAACGGTCGGTAGTCGCCCAGGAACGGGATCACGACGTCGACGATCCGCAACTTGGCGTAGGGATCCAACAGCAGCATCCCCACGTGGAGGATCACCAGAGACGTCGCCGCCAGCGCGGTGAACCGGTGTACGGCGGCGACTCCGAAGCGGGGCAGGCCGAACATCGGGCGTCCGGACCGGGAGGCCACACCCAAGACGATCGACATTGTCAGAAAGCCGAGGGCAATTATCCCGTTGCCCCTGCCCAGAGCCCACAGCACCTCGTCGCTCACCGGTCAGGAACCTCGAGATGCGGTGTGCGACGGCGTGAACTTGTTACCCGAGGAGACCAGACCTCCACCGGGCCGCGCGTTGTTGCGGCGGCTTGAGAAGCTTCCCTTGGACGGCGCCTGCGCCGAGGCGGCGGGCGCCTGCTGCACCGGCGCAGGCACATTAGTCGGGGCGGGCGGCGCCACATACGTCGGGGCCACATATGTCGGGGCCACATATGTCGGGGCCACGTATGTCGGGGGGTGGACCGGCTGCGGGGCGTAGGCGGGGGGCGGCGGGCTCTGCGGCAGAGGTTCGACGGTGGGCGGCGGCGGGGCTGCGACGACCGGCCGCGGCGGTGCGGCCGGGGCGGCCTGGGCGGTTGGTGCGGGCTGCGGGGCCGGTGCGGGCTCGCTGCGGCTGGCAATCGGAGGGATTGCGGCGACCGGGGCCGGAATGGACGGCTCAGCTGGCTGTTGCTCGCCGGCGGTCTTGAGGGTGCCGGCGTACGCCAGCGCGGACGCACCGGCAACCCCGGCGGATCCGATGCCGACCAAGGCCCATGAGGCGATGGCAACGCGGCGGAATCCGGAACGCGGTGAACCCATGACGCTGATGGTGGCAGGCGATTCTTGGAGCACTCAAAGACGAGCCGGCACACACGGCAGCGGTCAGGCGACCGGAAGCGCGATGGTGAACGTCGCGCCACGGTCCGGTGCCGACGACACGGTGATCCGCCCACCGTGCGCGTGGACTATCTCGCGGACGAGGGAAAGCCCGATCCCGTAGGACTTCCGGCCACCCCGCTTGGGATGCGTTGTGCCGTGCGCGAATCTGTTGAACATCGTGGCCATGGTGGCTCGGTCGATGCCGGGACCGTCGTCGACGACCCGAACGATGATCTGCCGGCCGGCACGCCGGACGTCCACAGTGACCGTGCCGCCGTGGTGCTCGCATGCGTTGTCGACCAACGCGGTCAACGCACGTCTCAGCGCTGCCTCCGAGCCGGTGACCTCCAGGGCGCCACTGCCCGTCGTGCACGTCAGCCTGACGCCGATGGATTGAGCGTGTGGCTCCATGCCGGAGCACACTGACTGCCCGAGTCGGCCGACGTCGATTCGGTCGGCGCCGCGGACGGGTGACATCGTGGCCGAGGCCAGCAGGTCGTCGATGATGGCGCCGAGGTTGCGGGTATCGGCGACCAGCGCATCGGCATCGCGTTTCGCCGAGCTCAGATCGTCCGTGTGGAGCCGCCGGGCCAGCAGTTGCACCCGGGTGTGCAGAACGGTCAACGGCGTGCGCAGTTCATGTGATGCGTCGGCGACAAAGCGCCGTTGCAGCGCCAGGGCCTCCGCCAAGGGCCGCACCGATCGGCGGGTGAACAGCGCCACGACCGCGATCGAGGCCACGATCCCGGTCAGCTCGGCCAGTGCCAGCGCGCCGAGAAGCCGCCCGCGGCTCGCCCGGTATGGCGTCAGATCCATCAGGGCGGCCATTCTGCCGTCGGGCCGGTCGGCCACCAGTACGCGGTAGCTGCGGTTCGAATCGTGGATGGAGGTGAAGCCGGCCGGCCCGGAAAGGACCGGTATGCCGACATTTCCACCGCCGCTGGTCGACACCGCTCCTGTCGTGTCACGGAAAGCCAATTCCATTCCCGGCGGCGGGTCGATCACGTCATCGGCTATCGCCGCCACGTTTGTCAGCTCGTCATCGATCTGGCGGTTCTCGGAGCGTACGTACGCGGCGGCGAGAACCAGGCCGACCAGCACCAGCACCGCTGCCAGCGCTGCCGAGGTCTGAATCGCCACGATCCGACCCACGCGCCGAACCTCGGCCAGATCCCCGTGTGGTAGCTCCAGCCAGTGCGGCAACTCAGGCCCATCTGCCGTCATTCCAGACCGAACCGATAGCCCAGTCCGTGCATCGTGCGAATGACCTTCTTGCCCAGCTTGCGCCGGAGGTAGTGCACATAAAGATCCACGGCCGCTTCGGATTCCACTCCGTCGAACGCCCGGACAAGCAGTTGCGCCCGGTTGAAGACGTGGTGCGGGGACCGCATCAGCGTCGCCAGCAGGGCACTCTCCCGGTCGGTCAGTTCGACGTCGTCGACGTCGGGTCCGCTGATGCGCCGGGTCATCAGATCCAGGCGGAGCCCGCCGGCCACCACGACGGTCGACGCGTCGTCGTGGCGGCGCAGAAGAGCCCGAACCCGCGCCAGCAATTCGGGCAGCTCGAACGGCTTGACCAGGTAGTCCTGCGCGCCGGCGTCCAGACCCTCGACCCGGTCCACGACCGAACCCCGAGCGGTCAGGATCAGTGCGGGGGTCCTGATTCCCCGCGCGCGCAGCAACGCGATCAGGTCCGCACCGTCCATCACCGCCGGACCGCGATCGACGATAAGCGCATCGTGGTTCCCGGTGAGTCCGAGGTGCATGCCCTGCTGTCCATCGTAGGCAGTGTCCACCCGGTATCCCTCAGCGACGAAGATTTCCTCGAGCAGGGCGCTGAGCTCGCGGTCATCCTCGACGATCAGCAGCAGTGGCGGCGACACGTCTGGAAGCGTGCCATGGGGGTTCTTTCAAGGCTCAAAGAACCTCCCGGCAGGCTCCGAAGCCGTGGGCGCATCCGGCTCGGCGTTGGAACCCGCCGGCACGTACTGGAGCCGGTGGAGCACCGAAATGCACCTCCTGGTCACCGATGCCGCGAGTCTGCCGGACGCCCGTGCGCTCGTCGATGCCGAACTGGACGCCGTCGAGATGGCCGCATCGCGGTTCCGGAGCGACTCGGAGATCTGCGCCCTGGCTGGCGCGAAAGGGGCTCCCCAACCGGTCAGCGAGGTTCTGGCCGACCTTATCGGGGCAGCTCTCGAAGCGGCGCGGGTGAGTGACGGCGACGTCGACCCCACCGTCGGTCACGCGATCGTACAGTTGGGCTATGACCGCAACTTGGAGGAAGGGCCCGCCGCCCCGCGACTGACCTCGGTCGCCGTGCCCGTCGACTGGACCGCCGTGGAGTTCGACGGCCGCCACGTGCGCCTGCCGCCGGGCACGCTGCTGGACCTCGGCGCAACGGCCAAGGCCGTGGCCGCCGACCGATGCGCGCGACTGGTCCACCGCGAGACCGGCACCGGCGTACTGGTGAATCTCGGCGGGGACATGTCGACGGGCGGTCCGGTTCCCGCTGGTGGATGGCGGGTCCTGGTCCACGACCGTGACGACGACCCGGCCAGCCACGTCACCATCGGCTCCGAGACCGGCCTTGCGACGTCGAGCACCCAGCGGCGTAGATGGTGGCGCGCCGGTGCGGCGCACCACCACATCCTCGATCCGCGCACCGGCGCATCGGCCGAGCCGGTGTGGCGCAGCGTGAGCGTCGCCGCGGACAGCTGTCTGGCCGCCAACACCGTCAGCACCGCTGCGATCGTCCGCGGGCGCCGCGCTCCGGCATGGATCTCCTCGCTGGGCGTTGCCGCGAGGTTGGTCGACGCCGCGGGCCGTGTACACCTCGTCGGGGGCTGGCCATCGTGACGCGCATGCACATCGACTGGACCCGCTGCGATGGCCGGGGGCTGTGCACCGAATTACTTCCCGGTCAGCTCGCCCGCGACGACTGGGGATACCCGTTGCCGCGGGACCGATCCCGGGAGCCGGAGATTCCCGAGGAAGTCCGGCGGTTCGCCAAGGAGGCGGTGAACCGCTGCCCCCGCCTGGCGTTACGCCTGGTCGACGATCGGCCGTCCGGGTGACCCGGCGAGAGCCACTTACTCAGCCGCTGTTGCGCAGCGCCGAGGCCAGCCCGCTCATGGTCAGCAGGATCCCGCGCTTGACCAGTTCGTCGTCCTCTCCCCCGCGGTAACGGCGCAGCAACTCCACCTGCAGGTGGTTGAGCGGCTCCAGATAGGGGAACCGGTTGAACACCGAGCGCGCCAGCGCCGGGTTGTCGGCGAGCAGGTCCTCATGGCCGGTTACCAGCTTGTGCATGGCGATGGTGCGCTGGTGCTCGGCCCGGATCATGCCGAACACCCGCGAGCGCAGTTCGGCGTCGGGGACCAGCTCGGCGTAGCGGGCCGCCAGTCCCATATCGGACTTCGACAGGACCTGGGCCATATTGGACAACACGGTGCGGAAGAACGGCCAGCGCAGGTAGAGCTCACGCAGCGTCTCCACCCGCGCGTCGTCCCCGCCGATCCACTCCTCGATGGCCGTGCCGGTCCCGTACCACCCGGGCAGCATCACCCGCGACTGGCTCCAGGCGAGCACCCACGGAATGGCCCGCAAATCGGAGATCGAGGTGGTCTGTTTGCGGCTGGTCGGCCTGCTGCCGATGTTGAGCGAACCGATCTCGCTGACCGGCGTCGACTGCTCGAAGTAGTCGACGAATCCCGGTGTGCGGTGGACGAGTTCGGCGTAAGACCGCTGGGCCAGCTCAGCCAGCTCGTCGAGCACCCGGTAGGCGGGCTCGGCGGCATCGCCGAGCCCTTCGACGTCGAGCAGGGTCGACTCCAGGGTGGCTGACACGAGGCTTTCCAGGTTCCGGTGGGCGATCCGCGGCTCGGCGTACTTGGCGGCGATCACCTCCCCCTGCTCGGTGAGCCGCAGTGAGCCGTTGACCGCGCCGGGCGGCTGGGCCAGGATCGCGTCGTAGCTGGGACCGCCGCCGCGGCCCACCGTGCCGCCGCGGCCGTGGAAGAGCCGCAACCGGATTCCGGTCTTCTGCGCGGATTCCACCAGATCCAGTTCGGCCCGGTAGAGCGCCCAATTGGCGGCAAGGTACCCGCCGTCCTTGTTGGAGTCGGAGTACCCCAGCATCACCTCCTGGGTTCCGCCCCGGGCGTCGACCATCGCCCGGTACAGCGGAACCTGAAGCGCCGCCTCGAGGATCGAGGACCCGCTCTGCAGATCGCCGATGGTCTCGAACAGCGGCACGATGCCCACCGGCGCATAGGGAACCTCACCGGATAGGTCCAGCAGCCCCGCCTCTTTGAGCAGCAGCGCGGCCTCCAGCATGTCCGAGACCGACTGACACATCGAGATGATGTAGGTGGGCACCGCCGCGGCCCCGAGGTCGGCGACCGCGCCCGCGGCGGCGGAGACGATGTCCAGTTCCTTGCGGGCCAGTTCGGAGAGTTCGGCGCCGTCGCGGACCAGCGGGCGCCGGGTCGCCAACTCTGCGGCCAGCAGTTCTACGCGACGCTCCTCGGGCAGCGACGCGTAGTCGGGGTGCACGCCGGCCCACGCGAGCAGTTCGGCCACCACCTGTTCGTGAGTCTCGGAGTTCTGCCGCATATCCAGGCCGCACAGGTGGAATCCGAACGCGTCGACCGATCCCCGCAGCCGGGCCAACCGGTCGTCGGCCAGCAGCGCACTTCCGTGTTCGCGCAGCGAGGCGTCGACCACGTCGAGGTCGGCGAGCAGTTCGGCGGCGCTGCGGTACGGCGGCAGCCCGAGGTCCAGGACATGTTCGGGCGTCCGGTCCAGGACGGCCGCGGCAGTGGCGGTCAGCCGGCCCCGCACTACCCGGAGCGCGCGCCGGTAGGGCTCGTCGGCACGCGCCGGTTCCGAGCAGGCGGCAGCCAGTTCGGCCAGCGCGGCGTCGGTCGGGACCAGCCGAGCCGACATCGAAAGCTCCTGCTCGAGCGCCACCAACTCGTCGAAGTAGTGCGTCAGCGCCGTGTACGCCGCGCTGCCGGTGGCCAGCCGGACCACCTCGGCGGTGACGTTCGGGTTGCCGTCGCGGTCCCCGCCGATCCAGGAACCGGGACGCACGATCGGGCGCTCCAGCAGATCGGCACCCGGCCAGCGGCTGCGCAGGGCGTCGCGCACCGCAGCATTCACCTTGGGGATCACCTCGAAGAACGCCGCCGGGTAGTACCGCAGCCCCGACTCGATCTCGTCGGCCACCTTCAGCCGGGACAGACGAATGAGCGCCGTCTGCCACAGAGTGAGGATCTGGCGGCGCAGTTCGGTCTCGACCGACATGCCGTCCTCGGTCTCGGCCTGCCCGTGCAGACGCAGCCGCATCAGCCGGGTGATGTGGTTCTGGGTATCGAAGATGGTGCGTCGGCGGGTCTCGGTGGGGTGCGCGGTGATGACCGGCGAGACCAGGGCGCCGGACAGGCCGGCGGCGACGGTGTCGGCGCTCAGACCCGCGGCGTCGAGCTTGCGGTAGGTCGCTGCCAGCGTGCTGTCCTGCGGCGGCTCGCCAGCTGCCACATGGACGGCGCGACGACGCTCCCGGTGGATGTCCTCGGCCACATTGGCCAGCAGCGCGAAGTGGCTGAAGGCCCGGATCACCGGGATCGCCTGATGGATGTCCAGACCGTCGAACATCTCGGCCAGCTGCGCTCGGTCGATCTCCGATCGCCGCACCCGGAAGGACTCCACCCGGGCCCGTTCGACGAGGTCGAACACCTCCTCGCCGCTCTGTTCGCGAACGGTGTCGCCGAGGATCGCACCGAGCAGCCGGATGTCCTCCCGCATCGGCTCAGTGGCCTCGCGGCCAACCTTGGTCCGGTAAACATCGCCAATCGGATCGAGGGAGCCCACCGGTGCCGCCATGGGAACCAGTATCGGTGCAGGGGCCGCGGCACGCACGGCGAGGGGCTGGCCACCGCCCGCCGGAACCGGCAGGATCGGATTATGTGACGCGCATCTATACCGCCCGCCGGGTGATCACCATGGACACGGACCACCCGGAAGCGACGGCGGTCGCGGTTGACGACGGCCGGATCACCGCCGTCGGTAACGTCGAGGAGTTGCACGCCGCCGGGGACCTCGACGACACCTTCGCCGACGCGGTCATCGTTCCCGGCCTCATCGACCAGCACCTGCACCCGATCCTCGGCGCGACCACGCTGGCGACCGAGGTCATCGCGATCGAGGACTGGGTACTGCCGGAGCGAACCTTCCCGGCCGCGCGTTCCGCCGAGGACTACCGCCGCCGGCTGACCGAGGCCGAGCAGCGCACGAAAGACCCCGGCGAGTGGCTGTTCTCCTGGGGCTACCACAAGCTGTGGCACGGGCCGCTGGACCGGTCCGCCCTCGACGCGGTGAGCACCACCCGCCCTATCGCGGTGTGGCAGCGCTCCTGTCACGAGTGGTATCTGAACAGCGCGGCGATCGACACCCTCGGCCTGACCGAGGAAGCGATGGCCGGCCAGGGACCCGCCAGCGACATGGTGGACCTCGCGGCCGGGCACTGGTGGGAGTCCGGGATGAACCTGCTGCTGCCCACCCTCGCCCCGGTGTTCATGTCGCCGCAGCGGGTCGCCGACGGACTGCGCCAGCTGGTGGCCTACCTGCACGCCAACGGCGTCACCGCGATCAACGAACCGGGGATCATGTGGGCGGTCGAACCGTGGGAGCTCTATCAGCAGATCCTGGGTGCCGACGACACGCCCTTTCTGTCGACGTTCCTGGTCGACGCCCGCAGCCAGGCCGATTCCGGGATGGCTGCGGCCGACGCGGTGGCCGACGCCGAGGCCCAGATCGCCCGGACAGCCTCAGGCGGCGGACCGGACAAAGTGCGGCTGCTGCCCAAACAGGTGAAACTGTTCGCCGACGGCGCGATCATCAGCCAGTTGATGCAGATGCGCGAGCCCTACCTCGACGACGACGGCGCTCCCGATCCCTGCCACCACGGCGAGTGGATGATGCAGCCGGACACCTTCCGGGCCTTCGCCCGCGCGTACTGGAACGCGGACTGGCAGTTGCACGTCCACGTCAATGGCGACGCCGGGCTGGACCTGGTGCTCGACACCGTCGAGGAATGCCAGGCCGAACATCCGCGTACCGACCACCGCACGGTGATCGTGCACTTCGCCAACTCCAGCGAGGAGCAGGTGGACCGGATCGCCCGGCTGGGCTGCATCGTCTCGGCCAATTCCTACTACCCGGTGGGCTTCGCCGACGCCTACTCCGAGCACGGGCTGGGAGCCGGCCGCGCCGACGCCATGGTCCGGGCCGCATCGGTGCTGGCACGCGGCATTCCGCTGTCGCTGCACTCCGACCTGCCGATGGGCCCGGCCGCCCCGCTGGCCCTGGCCTCGTTCGCGGTCAACCGCCGCACGCCCAGCGGCCGGGTGGCCGGCGCAGACCAACGAATCTCGGTGCACGACGCGCTACGCGCGGTGACCATCGAGGCCGCCTACTCGTGGCGGATGGAGCACGAACTGGGCAGCGTCACCCCGGGCAAGGCTGCCAACTTCACGGTCCTGGCGGAGGATCCCTACGCGGCGCCCCCGAGCCGACTCGGCGACATCGGCATCCTCGGCACGATGTTCGGGGGCCGGTGGTTCCCGGCCGACGGCTGAGGGCCCCAGCGGGGCTTTGTCGCGAAACGATCGTTGGATTTTGTTTTGTCCGTTCTCTGGCGACCTGGCGATGCTCAACTCCGCAATACGTAATCACAAGTTCTTATGCGCGGATTCATCGGGTTTTTCATTTGCCTTTAATGACGTAATAAAATTATGTTGAGGTGCGTCATTTCAGAGGGTTTGCAGATATTTTTCCCGCGTGCTGCAGGAGCCTGAACTGGTGGTATGTTCCGGAATTGAGGAACTCTCGGATTAATTGCAGATCTGATTCACCCCTGGGAGGCACCAATGGTCGAAACACCGAGAAAGCAAGGCGGGCTGGTCCGCAACGACAACGGAGGCGCGGTGGAACCGGCGGACAATGTCACTGCCGACAGGCTGCCCAGAGTCGAACTGGTCGAGAACATGGTGTCCGGTGTCGCGGTGAAGCCGACCTGCCAGCCTCCGTCGGCGCCCACGGCGGATCTGACCGCCGCCGACACCCGTCCTGCGCTGGAACCACCGGCCCCGTCGCTGCCGCCATTGCCGCCGTTGCCGTAAGTGTGCCGCTCTTGCCGCCGACACCGACCGAGTTGTCAGAATGCCGGAATGCTCTGTACCGCGGGGCATAGACGGCACCGCTATTCGGTGCCCATGTTCTACGCCGCGGCGTTTGCCACCGCAACACCTGCGGGAGCTCACCGCGGAGGTTCGCCCAGCTGTTGAGCTAAACGAAATCAGCTGTGATGGCGCACAGCCGTCAGCGCGATTCCGGGGTCGCGCGAACGGCGCCGGAACATGTCCTCGACGTGGCGATTGGACAGCTGCGCTCAAGCACGGTCTTCGTGGACGCTGTCCAAGTCCGGTGGGGCGGGTACGCCGTGATTTTGCAGCAGAGGTGCAAGAGCGACGAGAGCGAGCAGTTGAGTTGCGCCGACGACCGGCGCGCCGAACCGGCCGTAGTGGAAACAAATCTTCCGTTCAGAGCTTCTTTTCATAGTAATTCTAGGTTTTCCCAAACCTGTTCAAGCAGTTGATTTCAATGGCGACCGAACTCTAAAGTCGCGTCCATGACCGTTCAGCAGAATGGCCGCGTCGCACGCCAACCCCGGGCCATCGCCACCCGCAAGAAGATCATCGACGCCGGAGTGGACCTGTTCGCCGACCATGGTTATGGGGAGACCAGCCTCGGCGACATCACCGTGCGAGCAGGGGTCACCACCGGCGCCTTCTATCACCACTTCGACTCCAAGGAAGCCTTGGCGTGGGCGATCATCGAACAGGGTTGGCCCAAGGCCGTCGAGGTCCTCGATGCGGTTCTCGGCGCGCCCAACCCGGGCTTGGAGAGAGTCATCGAGATGACCTTCTCTTTGAGCGCTCTGATGAAACGGGACCGGTCGGTCTGGATCGCGAATCATCTCAACCAGGCCTTCGGCCAACTCAGCGAGCGCGGCCGACGGGAATTCAAGGACCACGCACAGGAGTTCATCCGAAGGATCGCCCAGGCCATCGAACCCGGTGACCTAAAATCAGAGATCACCCCGGAAGACGTCGGTAATCAGGTCTGGATCGTCCTGCACGGCTGCCATCTGCTGTCGGACGCGCTGATGGACGACGTCATCGAAAGGCTGGCGCGCAGTTGGTCGACGCTGCTACCGGCGTTGGTCCCGGCCGAGTCGTTGCCGTACTTCCTGACCTTCGCCGACCGCGCCGCTGGCCGGCATGGCCAGGCAGTGGGCTTCTAACGGGGGCCTTCTGACGGGGTTTCCAGCGCCCGATCAGGAGTACTTGATCTGCAGCGCGATGCCGATGATCGACACCAGCCAGATACCGGTCACGAACAGCGTCAGCCGGTCGAGGTTCTTCTCGACCACCGTGGAACCGGACAGGCTGGACTGAACCCCGCCACCGAACAGCGTCGACAGGCCACCGCCCTTGGCGCGGTGCAGCAGCACCAGCAGCACCACCAGCACACTGGTGACCACCAGCACGATCTGCAGGGTAAAGATCATGGCGTGGATTCTACCGGCTCGGCGCGGCGTTTACGGAAGCGGCCCGCCCGCGGCGATCGCTGACAGCGTCGCGAACTGCTCGCCGTCCAAGGATGCACCACCCACCAGGCCGCCGTCGACGTCTTCCTGGGCGACGAGTTCGCCGACGTTCTTGGCGTTCATCGAACCGCCGTAAAGCACCCGAACACCCTCGGCGATCTGCGGGGAGGCCAGTTCGCCCAGTCTCGACCGAATCGCCCCGCACACCTCCTGGGCGTCGGCCGCGCTGGCCACCCGGCCGGTGCCGATCGCCCACACCGGCTCGTAGGCGATCACCACCTGAGCCAATTGCTCCTCGGTGAGACCGGCCAGTGAGCCCTCCAACTGGGCCAGGTTGTAGTCCACGTGCCCGCCCGCTTCTCGCACCTCGAGGTGCTCGCCGATGCACACGATCGGGATCAACCCGTTACGGAACGCGGCGGCGGCCTTGGCTGCGACCAGGGCGTCGTCCTCGTTGTGGTAAGTGCGACGCTCGGAGTGGCCGACCACGACGAAGGTGCAGCCCAATTTCTTCAGAAACGCCCCGCTGATGTCGCCGGTGTAGGCGCCGGAGTCGTGCTGGGACAGATCCTGGGCGCCGTAGGTCAGCTTCAGCTTGTCGCCGTCGACGAGGGTCTGGACGCTGCGAATGTCGGTGAACGGCGGGATCACGGTGACGTCGACCTTGTCGAAGTACTTCTCCGGCAGCGAGAACGCGATCTTCTGAACCAGAGCAATGGACTCGAAGTGGTTGAGGTTCATCTTCCAATTGCCCGCGATCAGCGGCTTTCGTGACATGTCCGGGTCCTAACTGAGGATGTCGATACCGGGAAGGGCTTTGCCCTCAAGGTATTCCAGCGACGCGCCGCCGCCGGTGGAGATATGGGAGAAACCGTTCTCCGGCAGACCCAGCAGGCGGACCGCCGCGGCCGAGTCGCCGCCGCCGACGACGCTGAACGCGCCCTTGGCGGTGGCGGCGATGATCGCCTCGGCGACGCCCTTGGTTCCGGCCGCGAAAGCCGGGAACTCGAACACGCCCATCGGGCCGTTCCAGAAGATGGTCCGCGCGTTGGACAGCAGCGTGGTGAAACGTTTGACCGACTCCGGGCCGATGTCCAGGCCCATCCTGTCGGCCGGGATATTCTGCGCCGCAACGGTTTCCGGCTCGGAGTGGGCAGAGAACTCGGAAGCGACCACGACGTCGACGGGTAGGTGGATGACGTCGCCGTACTCCTCGAGCAGCCGCTTGCAGGTGTCGATCATCTCTTCCTGCAGCAGCGACGTGCCCACCGAGGCACCCTGGGCGGCGAGGAAGGTGAAGCACATGCCGCCGCCGATGATCAGGCTGTCCGCCTTGCCGGCAAGGTTCTCGATCACCGCGAGTTTGTCGGACACTTTCGAGCCGCCGAGCACCACCGCGTAGGGCCGCTCACCCGCATGTGCCAGCTGTTCGAGGACCTTGACCTCCGCGGCGACCAGGGTGCCGGCGTAATGCGGCAGCAGCGCCGCGACGTCGTAGACGGAGGCCTGCTTGCGGTGCACCACACCGAACCCGTCGGAGACGAACGCGCCGTCATCGCCGACGAGTTCGACCAGCTCCCTGGCCAGCGCCTGGCGCTGGGCATCGTCCTTGCTGGTCTCCCGGGGCTCGAAGCGGATGTTCTCCAGCAGCAGGACATCGCCGTCGGTGAGCCCCTCGGCGCGGGCCAGCGCGTCGGTGCCCACTACGTCACCGGCCAACTGGACGTGCCGGCCCAGTTTCTCGCCGAGCACCTTGGCGACCGGAGCCAGCGAGAACTTCGGATCCGGCCCGTTCTTCGGCCGGCCGAGGTGCGCGGTCACCACCACCTTCGCGCCGGCATCCGCGAGCGCTTTCAGGGTGGGAACCGAGGCGTCGATGCGACCGGTGTCGGTGACGTTTCCAGCGTCGTCCAAAGGGACGTTGAGGTCGCAGCGCACCAGTACGCCGCGACCTTCCACGCCCTCGGCGAGCAGGTCGGCGAGATTCTTGACAGCCATATCGTTCGCGGTGCGGGAGCTACAGAGACTTGCCGACCAGACCGACCAGGTCGACGAGCCGGTTGGAGTAACCCCACTCGTTGTCGTACCAGGAGACCACCTTGGCCTGGTTGTCGATGACCTTGGTCAGACCGGAGTCGAAGATCGAGCTGTGCGGGTCGGTGACGATGTCGCTGGAGACGATCGGGGCGTCGTAGTACTTCAGAATGCCCTTCATCGGCCCTTCGGCGGCCGCCTTGAGGGCGGCGTTGATCTCCTCGACGCTGGTATTCCTGCCCAGTTCCACGGTCAGGTCGGTGACCGAACCGGTGGGGATCGGCACCCGCAGCGCGTAGCCGTCCAGTTTGCCCTTCAGTTCCGGCAGCACCAGGCCGATGGCCTTGGCGGCGCCGGTGGAGGTGGGAACGATGTTGACCGCGGCGGCACGCGCCCGGCGCAGGTCCCGGTGCGGGCCATCCTGCAGGTTCTGGTCGCCGGTGTAGGCGTGCACGGTGGTCATCAGACCGCGCACGATGCCGAACTCGTCGTTGACCACCTTGGCGAGCGGGCCGAGGCAGTTCGTGGTGCAGGAGGCGTTGGAGATGACGTTCTGACTGCCGTCGTACTTGTCGTCGTTGACCCCCATCACGATGGTGATGTCCTCGTCCTTGGCGGGCGCGGAGATGAGCACCTTCTTGGCCCCCGCCTCCAGGTGCCCCCTGGCCCGGGCGTCGGTGAAGATGCCGGTCGACTCGACGACGATGTCGACTCCCACCTTGCCCCACGGAATGGCTGCCGGGCCTTCCTTGACCTCCAGCGCCCAGACCGCATGACCGCCGATGATGATGTCCTCACCCTCCAGGGTGACCTCCTCGGGCAGCCGGCCCAGGATGGAGTCGAACTTCAGCAGGTGGGCCAGCGCCGTGTTGTCGGTGAGGTCGTTGACCGCCACGATCTCGATATCGGTGGCTTTGCCTTGAGCCTGCTGCGCCAGCAGGGCCCGGTAGAAGTTGCGTCCGATACGGCCGAAACCGTTAACGCCAACCCGGATCGTCACGTGTGTCTCCTCGCGTCTGTGCACAGCAGGTGCTTGGGATGCCACCGGTCAGCCTAGTGGCGCGCTCAGCACGTCGTGTGGGGAACCACGGCGAACGGCGTAACGTCGCGGTATGGCCCGTCCCCCCACGCTGCCGCTACCCGTTGACCTCGATGTCGGCCTGGCATTGAGCCGGCTGCGGGGACGCCTCGGCCAGGGCCTGTTCGCCATGGTCGCCGGACCGGACGGGCCGGAGAAGCGGGCCCGGATCCACGACACCCCGGGAGCCCGCTGGTTCGCCGAGGACCGCCCGATCCGCCGGGTGCACGCCGACGCGTCGATGTTCGTGGGTGGGCTGCGGGCCCTGCTGTTGCAGTCCCTGCACCCGCTGGCGATGGCCGGGGTGGCCCAGCACTCCGACTACCGCGGCGATCCGTGGGGCCGGCTGCAGCGCACCAGCACATTCCTGGCGGTCACCACCTTCGGGACCGCCACCGACGCCCAGCGGGCGGTGGATCGGGTGCGCGGCATCCACCGCCGCGTGCACGGCGTGGCGCCCGACGGTCGGACCTACCGCGCCGACGATCCGCACCTGCTCGAGTGGGTGCACATCGCCGAAGTGGACAGCTTCTTGCTGGCCCATCGGCTCTACGGCGCCCAGCCCCTCGATCAGGCCGGCCGCGACGACTACGTCGCCGACACCGCACTGGTGGCCACCGCCCTGGGTGTGCCGGACCCGCCACGTACCGAAGCCCAGCTGAGGGATCGGATCGAGGCCTACCGCGGTGAACTGCGCAGCACCGAAGCGGCGCGGGAGGCCGCCCGCTTCCTGCTGGTCACTCCCCCGCTGCCGCTGCTGGCCCGGGCCCCGTACGGGGTGATCGCCGCGACCTCGGTGTCGATGCTGCCCGCCTGGGCCCGGCTGCCACTCCGGCTTCCCTACCTACCGCCGGTGGAGGCGACGGCGATCCGGCTCGCCGGACAGGTCATGGTCGGAGGCATCCGCTGGGCGCTGTCGGCGAACCGTCCCCCCGAGGGGCCGTAAGGGTCCCGGTTTCAGGTGTCCTCGAGCAGATCCGGCGTCACCGCCGACTCGGTGTCGGGGATGCCGTCCTGCTTGGCCTTGCGGTCGGCCATCGACAGCAGCCGACGGATACGTCCGGCGACGGCGTCCTTGGTCATCGGCGGATCGGCCAGCCGGCCGAGTTCCTCGAGGGACGCCTGGCGGTGCGCCACCCGCAGTTGTCCCGCGGCGGAGAGATGATCGGGCACCGTGTCGCCGAGGATTTCCAACGCACGCTCGACCCGGGCCGCGGCGGCCACTGCCGCTCGCGCGGACCGACGCAAGTTGGCGTCGTCGAAGTTCGCCAGCCGGTTGGCGGTGGCCCGGACCTCGCGCCGCATCCGGCGCTCCTCCCAGACCAGCCGGGTGTCCTGGGCACCCATCCGGGTGAGCAAGGTGCCGATGGCTTCCCCGTCACGCACCACCACCCGGTCGATCCCCCGGACTTCCCGGGCTTTCGCGCTCACGCCCAGCCGACGGGCCGCGCCGACCAGAGCGAGCGCGGCCTCCGGGCCGGGGCAGCTCACCTCCAGCGCCGAGGAGCGACCCGGTTCGGTCAGCGAACCGTGGGCCAGGAAAGCGCCGCGCCACGCCGCCTCGGCATCAGCAACACTGCCTCCGACCACCTGGGCGGGCAACCCTCGCACCGGACGGCCCCGCATGTCCAGCAGACCGGTCTGGCGGGCCAGGGACTCGCCGTCCTTGGCGACCCGAACCACATACCGGGTGCTCTTGCGGATGCCGCCAGCCGAGATCACATGGATCACCGCGGTGTAGCCGTAGAGATCGTGGATGTCCTTGCGCAGACGACGGGCAATGCTGCCCATGTCCACCTCGGCTTCGACCACGGCGCGACCGGAGACGATGTGCAGGCCCCCGGCAAACCGGAGCAGGGCCGCCAGCTCGGCCCGGCGCGCGGTGACCGAGCTGACGATGAGACGGCTCAGTTCGTCCTTGACCTCAGCTGTCATCGCCACAGGGCGTCACCTTTCGGATCGTCTCGGCGCGGCCGCGGGCACGGCGGTCGTCGGGGACTCCATCCCCGCCGAGCGCACGGCGGCCAGCGCGGCGGCCAGCTTTGCCGGGTCGTGCAGCGCTGTGCCCGGTCGCGACACGTCAGCAAACGATACCGAAGCCTCCAGGAAGCCCGCGGTCCGGCGCAGTTGATCGCGCTCACGCTGTGACGGCACACAACCCGCGTCCACGATGATGTCATGCACGCTAAAGCCCGGGGCATGCTGGGCCAGCACGTGCAGGTGCCGTTCCGCGGAGAACCCCGCGGTCTCGCCGGGTTCGGCGGCCAGGTTCAGCACCAGGGCCCTCCGGGCGGTGGTGGACCGCAGGGCGGCGGCCAGACCCGGCACCAGCACATGCGGGATGACGCTGGTGAACCACGACCCCGGGCCCAAAACCACCAGATCCGCTCCCATCACCGCGTCGACGGCCTGCCGGGTCGCCGGCGGATCGCCGGGCAGCAGTCGCACCCGCCGAACCTTGCCCGGCGTGGTGGCCACCGCCACCTGCCCGCGGATCACCCGGCTCATTCGCGGGTCGCTCTCCAGACCCGCGACATCGGCCTCGATCTGCAACGCGATCGGGCACATCGGCAGAACCCTGCCCTTCAGACCCAGGATCCGGCCTAGTTCGTCGAGTGCGGCGACCGGGTCGGCGAGCACCTCGTCGAGCCCGGCCAGCAGCAGATTGCCGATGGGGTGACCGGCCAGTGCCCCGCTGCCGCCGAAGCGGTGCTGGATGATGGTGGCCCACAACCGGCCGTGCGGGCTGTCCGATGCCAAGGCCGCCAACGCCATCCGCAGATCCCCCGGTGGCACGATGTCGAGCTCGGACCGCAGCCGACCCGAGGATCCGCCGTCGTCGGCGACGGTCACCACGGCGGTGACATGGGGTGTGAGCCGGCGAGCGGCCGACAACGTCGCATAGAGGCCGTGTCCGCCGCCGAGGGCGACGATCCTGGGACTGGTCATTCCCGCCCCAGATCGCGGTGCAGGACCCGGACGGAGAGATGACGGTCGGCGCCCAGCAGTCCGGACAGCGCCTCGGCGATCGCGACGCTGCGGTGCTTACCGCCGGTGCAGCCGATGGCCACAGTCATGTACCGCTTGCCCTCACGGATGTAGCCGTCGGCCACCAGCCGGAGCAGTTGGTGGTAGGTCTGCAGAAACTCCGTGGCGCCCGGCTGGGCCAATACGTAGTCGCGCACCGCCGGCGACTGGCCGGTATGCGGCCGCAATTCGTCCACCCAGTGCGGGTTGGGCAGGAACCGGACATCCATCACCATGTCGGAGTCCATCGGCAGGCCGTACTTGAAGCCGAACGACTCGACCGTGACGGCGATCTGGGCGACACTCTCGCCGCCGAAAGCGTTCTCGATACTTGCCCTGAGCGCGGGTACTGGAAGCGATGAGGTGTCGATGATGAGGTCGGCGGAGGCCCGCACTGGCGCCAGCATCGCGCGTTCGGCGGCAATCCCCTCGGCAAGTGTCTGGTTGCCCTGCAGCGGATGGCTTCGGCGGTTGTTCTCGTAGCGGCGGATCAGGCTCTCGTCGGAAGCCTCCATGAACAGCACCCTCGGGGTGATGTTGCGGGTGGCGAGATCCCTGCGGACCGCGTCGAGGTCGCCGGTGAATCCGCGGGATCGGACGTCCATCACGACCGCCAACTGCGTGATCCGCGACCCGGCCGCCAGTCCCAGGTCGACCATCCGGGCGATCAGTTCCGGCGGGAGGTTGTCGGCGACGTACCAGCCGAGGTCCTCGAGAACCTTGGCGGCGGTGCCACGGCCGGCACCGGACAGCCCGGTCACGAGCACCACCTCGATATCCGAGGCCGCGCCGAGACCCTGCCCGGCCGGGTCCTCGCCGAGTGCACCGGGTTCTGTCATTGCGCCGGGTTCTGTCATTGCGCTGTATCCGACCGTTGCGCTGGGTTCTGCGATGAGAGATCTGTCATGGGCGTCTGCACTGCATCATCACCCACCTTGTCATCGGGTGCACGCGAACCGGCCCGATCGGTTCGGCACCCGAGGGCGTCCAGTACCGCCTCGGCGGTCGCTGTCCCGATTCCCGGGACGGCGGTGATCTCCTCGACGCTGGCCTGCCGGATGCGGGCCAGGGAGCCGAAGTGGGTGACCAGGGCCTTGCGCCGGGTCTCGCCGAGCCCCCGGACGCTATCCAGCGCCGAGGCGGTCATCCGCTTGGAGCGCTTGCTGCGGTGATGGGCGATGGCGAAACGGTGGGCCTCGTCGCGCACCCGCTGCAGCAGGTACAGCCCTTCACTGTTGCGCGGCAGGATCACCGGGTCGGGTTCGCCCGGCACCCACACCTCCTCCAGCCGCTTAGCCAAGCCGACCACGGCGACGTCGGTGACACCGAGTTCGTCGAGCACGGACCTGGCTGCGTTCACCTGAGGGGCGCCCCCGTCCACGACATAGAGGTTGGGCGGGTAGGCGAAACGGCGCGGTCGGGCGCCGGCCGCGGCATCGCCTTCGGGCTGGACACTATCGGGCTGGGCGCTGTCGCGCTGGACACTATCGGGCTGGGCGCTGTCGCGGACGTGGCGCAGGAAACGCCGTCGGGTCACCTCCGCAATGGAGGCGACATCGTCGGAATGCCCTTCGCCAGCCGCCTCCCGGATGCCGAAGTGCCGGTAGTCCGATTTGCGCGGCAGGCCGTCCTCGAACACCACCAGCGAGCCCACGACATCGGTGCCCTGGACATGGCTGATGTCGACGCATTCGATGCGCAGTGGGGCCTCGGCGAGCCCGAGGGACTCCTGGATGTTCTGCAGCGCAGCCGATCTCGCGGTGAAGTCACCGGCCCGCCGCAGCTTGTGCTGAGCCAGGGCCTCCTCGGCATTGCGATGGACGGTTTCGGCCAGGGCCCGTTTGTCACCGCGCTGCGGTACCCGCACCACCACCCGGGAACCGCGCAACCCGGACAGCCACTCGGACAGTTCGTCGACGTCGGGTGGCAGGCACGGGACGAGGACCTCCCGCGGCACCGGGTTGACGGCTTCGTCGGCGGCGCCGTTCAGTTCCGCCTGCTCGCCGTAGAACTGGGTCAGGAACTGTTCCACCAGCGCGCCGTCGGCCGACTCACCGGGTTCAGAAGGCTTTTCCACGACCCAGCCGCGTTGGCCCCGGACCCGACCGCCCCGGACGTGGAAGACCTGCACGGCGGCCTCGAGGTCGTCGCCGGCGAAGGCCACCACATCGGCGTCGGTGCCGTCGCCGAGCACCACCGCCTGCTTCTCAAGAGCCCGCTTGAGGGCACCGAGATCGTCACGCAACCGGGCGGCGCGCTCGAAGTCGAGTTGCTCAGCGGCGGAATTCATCTGACGTTCCAGGTCGCGGGCGAAACGGTCGGTCCGACCGGACAGGAAGTCGCAGAAGTTCGCCACGATGCGGCGGTGCTCCTCGGCGCTGACCCGGCCGACGCACGGGGCCGAGCATTTGTCGATGTAGCCGAGTAGGCACGGCCGCTCGATCTGACTGTGCCGCTTGAACACTCCGGCAGAGCAGGTTCGGGCCGGGAACACCCGGGTGAGCAGGTCGAGGGTCTCGCGGATGGCCCAGGCGTGGGAGTAGGGGCCGAAGTAGCGGACCCCCTTGCGGCGCGGTCCCCGGTAGACCATCAGCCGGGGGTATTCCTCGTTGAGGGTGACGGCCAGCACCGGATAGGACTTGTCGTCGCGATAGCGGACGTTGAACCGCGGGTCGAACTCCTTGATCCAGTTGTATTCGAGTTGCAGGGCTTCCACCTCGGTGGTCACCACGGTCCACTCGACCTTGGCCGCGGTGGTGACCATCTGCCGGGTGCGGGGGTGCAGCCCGGCGATGTCGGCGAAGTAGGACGTCAGGCGGGAACGCAGGCTCTTGGCTTTGCCCACGTAGATGACCCGACCATGCGGATCGGAGAAGCGGTAGACCCCGGGCTCGACGGGGATGGACCCGGGCGCCGGTCGGTACGTGGCGGGATCGGGCACGGTTCCAAGGCTAGTCACGCCGGGGTCGGCGAGACCACCGTGGTCGACGTCGTACGCGGCTAGTTGACCGAGGGCGGCGACTGCGGCTGAAACGGTTCGTACCACCACCAGTCGGCCCGCTCGCCCGTCGGCCCCGGACAGGGCGGGACGGCGGGAGGCGGGCCGCTCGGTGGTCGGGCCAGCGAACCGGGATGCAGACGCCGGCCGTCGCTGTCGGTCACGACCAGCTTGTCGGCCGGCCCGGTGATGGTGATGCCGCCCCTATGGTGAAGGCGGTGGTGGAAGGGACACACGAGAACCAGGTTGTTCAGATCGGTGACACCGCCGTCTTCCCAGTGCCGGATGTGGTGGGCGTGCAGACCCCGGGTGGCCCCGCACCCGGGAACCGCGCAGGTGGGGTTTCGGTGTTCGAGCGCCCGGCGCAGCCGTCGGCTGATCGTGCGGGTCGACCGGCCGGAGCCGATGACCTCACCGGCACGCTCGAACCACACCTGGCAGGTGGCGTCACAGCTCAGATACTGCCGCTCGGACTCAGGTAGCAGCGGGCCGAGATGCAGCGAACCCACCTTCTGGTCCACGTCCACGTGCACCACCACCGTGGTGTGCTGCCCGTGCGGCCGACGCTGCGCCTCGGCGTCCCACCCGGTCGTCACGAGGCGAAGGAACGCATCGAGGGAGGTCGGCATTGGGGTATGCCGGCCGGAAGTTCCCTCATCGGGCGTTGGCCCGCTTCCGTTCCGGTCGCTTTTCCACTCCGCGATGAGCGCCTCGCGATGGGACTGCAGCGCCGCCTCGAACTTCGCCGAGTCGGCGTGGCCCAACCTGATCCGCCAGTGGTCGAAATCGGCATCGGAGGTCTTGCTGATCGCCGGGCGTGGGTCCGGCGCGGGATCCGGTTCGGGCCGCGGTTCCAACTTGATCGCCGTCCGCAGCTGACTGACCGTTGCCACGCCGGCCAACTCGGCGTAATGCTCGTCAGATCCCTCGCCGGCCCGCGAAGCGATCACCCCGATCTGATCCAGCGATAACCGGCCCTCCCGCATCCCCTGGACACAGCGGGGAAAGGACTCCGACCGGTGGGCCACCGTCGCGATCGCCTCAGCATTACTGCGGGAGGAGCCGGTCTTCCAGGCCACCAATGCCGCCACCGAGCGCGCCCCGGTGTCACCCCAGAGCTCATCGCGGTCGATCTCGGCCACGAGGTCGACGATGCGCCCGTCGATCGCGTTGCGCTGACCGGTCAGCTCCGACAACTCCTCGAACAGGGCCGCCAAACGCTCCTTCGGAAGCGCCACACTGCCCTCTGGGGTCACGCCCTGTGAGGTTTCCGTCGCCGACATGAGACCAGCATCACACCGGGCACCGACAAATTTCGGACCGGCCGATCAGCCGGGTGACGGACAGTAGCGCGCCATCGCCTCGCGCACGGTGTCCATCGCCGCGACCGCGTCCTCGCGGTCGACCAACTGAATGGCCACCACCGGAACGTACTCGTTGGCCGCCAGGTCGATCCGCGCCCAACGCCGCCCGGGGGGGAACGACACGTCGACGACGTCGCTCCACGGGATGAGCCGGTATTCCAGCAGATTGCGCACTGCCAGACCGGCCGGGCCGACCTTGCACCGGGGCCGGGTGAGCAGCAGCACCGACCCGGCCAGCAGCAATGCAAGACCCGCCATGGCGACCTGATCGGCGGTGCGCAGGATGGCGCCCGAAGACTTGTCGTTGAACACCGCGACGGTGATCCCGGCAACCGCGATCACCGCGGCCACAGCAATGGCGGCCCGCGACATCATCCGGGGTTTGAAAACGGCGTCCCAGGAACCGTCCGAAGGCGTCATGCCCGACGAAGATGGCGCAACGTCAGGGCGGTCGACAGCGCCGCGGCGCAGGCCTGGGCGCCCTTGTCCTCCGAGGATTCCGGCAGTCCGGCACGATCGAATGCCTGGCGCTCGTTCTCGGTGGTCAAGACACCGTTCGCCACCGGCGTGGAGGCGTCCAGCGAGACCCGGGTCAGGCCCTGGGTGACGGCGTCGCACACGTAGTCGAAGTGCGGCGTCTCCCCTCGGATCACCACCCCGAGGGCGACTACGGCGTCATGGTCGGTGGTCAGTTGTTGTGCGACGACGGGAATCTCGATGGCGCCGTGCACACGGACCACGGTGGGATCGGCGATACCGCTGCCCTCGGCCACCCGCCGCGCCCCGTCGAGCAGGGCGTCACAGATGGTGGCGTGCCAGGTGCTCGCGACGATCGCCAATCGCAGATCGGAGGCATCCATCTCCGGCACGGCCGGGATTCCCGCTCCTCCG
Organism: Mycolicibacterium sp.; assembly: GCA_020637165.1. Classification (GTDB taxonomy): domain Bacteria; phylum Actinomycetota; class Actinomycetes; order Mycobacteriales; family Mycobacteriaceae; genus Mycobacterium. Next base: position 485,632 of record JACJWN010000003.1, read on the forward strand.
CTCACAGGGCGCCGCCGAGATCGCCGGCATCGCCGAAATCCTCCAGCCCGCTCAGTTCGTGGCCCATCCGGTCCCGCTTGGTCCGCAGATAGCGGATGTTCTCCGCGTTGGCGCGGACCGGCAACGGAACCCGCTCGACGATCTGCAACCCGTAGCCGTCCAGCCCGACGCGTTTGGCCGGGTTGTTGGTCAGCAGACGCATCGACCGCACTCCCAGGTCGACCAGGATCTGCGCGCCGATCCCGTAGTCCCGGGCGTCGGCGGGCAGGCCGAGTTGGAGGTTGGCGTCGACGGTGTCGGCCCCGGCGTCCTGAAGTTGGTAGGCCTGCAGTTTGTGCATCAGCCCGATACCCCGGCCCTCGTGCCCCCGCATGTAAAGGACCACCCCGCGGCCCTCTGCGGCCACCATCGCCATCGCGGCGTCCAGTTGCGGGCCGCAGTCGCAGCGATGGGACCCGAACACATCGCCGGTGAGGCATTCGGAGTGCACCCGGACCAGCACGTCGTGGCCGTCGTTCTCCGGCCCGGCGATATCCCCGCGGACCAGGGCGACGTGTTCGACTTGTTCGTAGATGCTGGTGTAGCCGACTGCGCGAAACTCCCCGTGCCGGGTCGGAATACGCGCCTCGGCGATGCGCACCACATGCTTCTCGTGCTTGCGCCGGTATTCGATGAGATCGGCGATGGAGATCAGAGCCAGATCGTGTTCGTCGGCGAAGATCCGCAGCTCGTCGGTCTGGGCCATCGCGCCCTCGTCCTTCTGGCTGACGATCTCGCAGATGGCTCCCGCTGGCTGCAGCCCGGCCATCCGGGCCAGGTCGACGGCGGCCTCGGTGTGGCCGGGCCGGCGCAGCACTCCGCCGTCCTTGGCCCGCAGCGGTACGACGTGGCCGGGTTTGGTGAAGTCCTCGGCAGCGCTGGATGGGTCGGCCAGCAGCCGCATGGTGGTGGCCCGGTCCGATGCCGAGATACCCGTTCCCACACCCGCTTTAGCATCCACGGTCACGGTGTAGGCGGTGCCGTGCTTGTCCTGGTTGACCGCGTACATCGGCAGCAGCCCGAGCCGGTCGCAGATCTCGCCGTCCAGCGGAACGCACAGGTAGCCGGAGGTGTACCGAACCATGAACGCGACGAGTTCCGGAGTGGCCTTCTCCGCGGCGAAGATCAGGTCGCCCTCGTTCTCGCGGTCCTCATCGTCGATGACGACCACGGCCTTACCGGCCGCGATGTCGGCAACCGCCCGCTCGACGGTGTCCAGCTTTGTCATCTGTGTCGCCTGCCTCGAAGTCTGCACACAGTATGAACCACCGGCCGCCGCGGTTTCATCGGCGCTCCCTCAACAGCCGGCAGCGACCTTTCGTCGCCGCCAGGCCGCGCTACCCTTCGCAGCCCCCGGGGCAAGAGTTTTGCAACGCGGCACGCCCTAGCCGGAAAAACCACCGCGGGTCGAGAGCAGCCGTTCCACATACTTCGCGATCACGTCCACCTCGAGGTTGACCCGGGCGCCCGGTTCGGCGGCACCCAGTGTGGTCAGGCCCAGCGTAGTCGGGATCAGCGATACCTCGAACCAGTCATCGCCGACGGCCGACACCGTCAGCGACACCCCGTCGACGGTGATCGAGCCCTTCTCGACCACATAGCGGGACAACTCCGGGGGCATCGAGATCCGCACCACCTCCCAGTGCTCCGACGGCGTTCGGGAGGTGACCTCGCCGGTGCCGTCGACGTGCCCTTGGACTATGTGCCCGCCCAACCGGCTGTTGAGAGCGGCCGCGCGCTCCAGGTTGACCGGGCCGCCGACCGCCAGCACCCCGAGGCTGGAGCGATTGAGCGTCTCTGCCATCACGTCGGCGCTGAACCGACCGTCGCCCAGGACGTCGACCACCGTGAGGCACACCCCGTTGACAGCGATCGAATCACCGTGGCGGGCGTCGGAGGTCACCGTCGGTCCGCGCAGGATCAGCCGCACCGAATCCCCCAGGTCGTCGATGCCGACGACCTCGCCCAGTTCCTCCACGATGCCGGTGAACACGGTGCCTAATCTAGCGACTTCTCGCCGTGGAACGCCGCGGCCGGATTGTCGTTGAAGTTCCCCACCCGCCGGTAGCCGGCGGCCTCGTAGAACGCAATGGCGTGCGGCTGACGCGAACCGGTGTCCAGGCGGACGACCCGATAGCCCAGCGAGCGTGCGGCATCCTCCAGGGCCGACAGCAGTGCGCGGGCCACACCCATCCGACGCGCCGCCGGCACCACATACATGCGCTTGATCTCGCAGGTCCCGTCCGGCAGCCGTTTGAGGCCTCCCCCACACACCGGTGTCCCGCCCCGGTAACCCACCAGGTAGGTCCCACCCGGCGGCGCCAGCTCGGCCGGCCCGGCCTTGGGCATATCGGGGGCCTCGAGGTCCAGGCCGTCATACAGAACGGCCATCTCGGCGACCATGGACGCAACCATGTCGGCGGCATCGCCGGTGCCCGCCGGCACCGGCCGGAACTCCAGGTCGCCTTCCATGCCAACACTCATACCGACCCGTCGGCCACGACACAAGACCGGCCTCGCCACCGGAGTGCGCCCGCCGGCACCTACTACGATGCTGCTATGCCGACGTTCCGCCGTCTCTTTGTCATGCTTGCTGCGCTGCTCGCCGCCGCTCTGCTCACCTCGGGGCTGGTCTCGGGCTGCTCGAAGAAGCCGTCCGAACCGCTGCCCGAGGCGGCCGGCCTGATCGAGCAGTCGATCGAGTCCACCAAGAATCTCAAGAGCGCCCACCTGGAGATCGCCGTCAACGGCAAGATCGATGGTCTGCCGGTCAAGACGCTCTCCGGCGACCTGACCAACGTGCCGAGTGTCGCGATCAAGGGCAGCTCCACGATCTCAATGGGCGGCTCGGACGTCGACATCGAACTGGTGGTGCTCGACGGAACGCTCTACGCCGCGCTCACCCCCAACAGCTGGCTGGATATGGGCCCGGCCGTCGAGGTGTACGACCCCTCGGTGATCCTCAACCCGGACACCGGGCTGGCCAACATGCTCGCCAGCGTCACCGACGCCAAGTCCGTGAGCTTCGAGACGATCGGCGGGGTACAGACGGTGAAGATCACCGGCAAGGTCGCTGCCGACGCCGTCAACAAGCTGATCCCCCAGATCAAGGCCGGCGGCGAGTTGCCCGCCACGGTGTGGATCGAGAAGGACGCCCCCCATCAGCTGGTCCAGGCCCAGGTCGACCAGAGCGAGGGCAACAACGTGATGCTGACGCTGTCCGATTGGGATAAGCCGGTCACCGTCACCAAGCCCGCGGTGTGATGCGGGGCGCGCCAGCCATCGAGGCGATGAGAAGCTCCGGGCGCAACCGGCGGATCGCGATCGGCGCCGGCAGCCTCGCTGTGCTGCTCGGGGCGCTGGACACCTATGTCGTCGTCACGATCATGGTCGACATCATGCGTGACATCGGCATCCCGATTAACAAGATCCAGCAGGTCACGCCGATCATCACCTGGTATCTGCTGGGCTACATCGCGGCGATGCCCCTGCTGGGACGGTTGTCCGACCGGTTCGGCCGCAAGCTGGTGCTGCAGCTGAGCCTGGCTGGATTCGCGTTGGGCTCGGTGCTGACCGCGTTGTCCCACGACCTCACCACGATGGTGATCGGCCGGCTGGTCCAGGGCATGGCGAGCGGGGCGCTGTTGCCGGTGACGCTCGCGCTGGCCGCGGACCTGTGGTCGGCGCGCAACCGGGCCGCCGTTCTGGGTGGGATTGGTGCCGCCCAGGAACTGGGCAGCGTGCTGGGGCCGCTGTACGGCATCGGCATCGTCTGGTTGCTCAGCAGTTGGCGGGACGTCTTCTGGATCAACGTCCCACTGACGGTGATCGCCATGGTGCTGATCCACTTCAGCCTGCCCTCCCACGAACGCAGCGCGGAACCCGAACGCGTCGACGTGGTCGGTGGGGTGCTCCTGGCGGTGGCGCTGGGGCTGGCGGTTCAGGGCCTGTACAACCCGGCACCCGACGGCAAACAGATCCTGCCGAGTTACGGACCGCCCCTGGTGATCGGCGCGGTGGTCGTCGCGATCGCCTTCGTCGTCTGGGAGCGATTCGCCCGCACCCGGCTGATCGAACCGGAGGGAGTACGGGTCGTTCCGTTCCTGTCGTCGCTGGGCACCTCCATGTGCGCCGGAGCCGCGCTCATGGTGACCCTGGTCAACGTTGAACTGTTCGGCCAGGGAGTATTGGGCAAGGACCAGACCGGCGCGGCGTTCCTGCTGCTGCACTTCCTGGTAGCGCTGCCGATCGGGGCCCTGGCCGGCGGCTGGCTGGCCACCCGAGTCGGTGACCGGGCCGTCGCCGTGGCCGGAATGCTCGTCGCCGGTTTCGCCTATTGGCTGGTGTCCAAGTGGGGCCTGGACGTCATGTCGGCCCGGCACCACATCGGACCGGTCTCACTGCCGGCCTTCGACACCGACCTTGCGCTGGCCGGCATCGGCCTGGGCCTGGTGATCGGACCGTTGACCTCAGCCGCACTCCGGGTGGTACCGGCTGCCCAGCACGGCATCGCCTCCTCGCTGGTGGTGGTGGCCCGGATGACTGGCATGCTGATCGGTGTCGCGGCACTGACCGCGTGGGGCCTGTACCGGTTCAACCAGATATTGGCGACACTGCCCACCACCCAGGCCGACAGCCTGGCCGCCAAGGTCGCCGCCGAGGCCCAGCGATACCGCACCGCTTTCGCCATGCAGTACGGGTCCATCTTCTTCATCACCACGATCGTGTGCCTGGCAGGGGCGGTGATCGCCCTGTTCATCGGCGGCCGCAACGCCCGCGCCGAGGATGTCGAGGAGTTGGCGACCGCATCCTGATCCCGACTCGCGTTACCAGTCCAACGGCGCCGCTGCGCCAAATTGAGGGAAGCCTTCGCCGAGTGGACATACGGGTCGGTACCCTCTCCCCCATGCAGGTAACGACGTGCTGACCGCCGCGCTTCGCGACCTGCAATGGCGCAAGCGCCGATTCGTCATCGCGATCGTCGGCACCGGACTGGTGTTCGCGATGACGCTGGTGCTGACCGGGCTGGCCAACGGGTTCCGGGTGGAGGCCACCCGAACGGTGGACTCCCTGGGTGTGGATGCCTTCCTGGTGAAGCCCGGCGCCACCGGGCCCTTCCTCGGCTCGTCGGCATTCCCGGCCACCAAGCTGCAGGTCCCGGGTGTGTCCATCGCGGTCCCGCTGGTCTACGGGAGCGCGACCATGCCTGAAGGTTCCTCCTCCGCACGCAGCGTGAATGTGTTCGGCGCCCCCGAACGCGGGCCCGGGATGCCCCCTCTGGAGGAGGGCCGTCCCCCGTCCGAGCCGCATGAAGCGGCGGTGTCGAGCACCATGGACCGGCCGATCGGCGCCACCATTGAGGTGGGCTCGCGCAATCTGCAGGTTGTCGGGATCGTCGACGACTCGACCGCGCTGGCCGGGCAGCCCAACATCTTCCTCACCGTCGCCGGCGCCCAGACGCTGTTGTTCTCCGGCCAGTCGCTGATCTCCTCCATCGGGGTGATCGACCCGCCGGACCGTGCTCCCACCGGCTTCAAACTGGTCAACCGGGCCGGGGCCATCGACGACCTGCTCCGCGCGCTCAGCGGCGCCCGCAAGGCCATGAGCCTGATGGCCGGGCTGCTCTGGGTGGTCGCGGCGATGATCGTCGGGTCGATGATCTACATGTCGGCACTGGAGCGCACCCGGGATTTCGCGGTCTTCAAGGCGGTCGGTGTGCCCACCCGGTCCATTCTGGCCGGGCTGGCCATGCAGGCCATCATCGTGGCGGTGCTGTCGGCGTTGCTCGGCGGTGTGCTCTCGGTGCTGTTGGGACCACTGTTCCCGATGCGGGTGGATATTCCGCACATCGCATTCATATTGCTTCCGGTCGTCGCGGTTACCATCGGAGTACTGGCTAGCCTCGCCGGATTGCGCCGAGCCGTCGTCGTCGATCCGGCAGTAGCGTTCGGAGGACCCTGAGATATGGCCGATCTGCGGATCAAGGACCTGGTGGTGGAATACGCCAGCGGTCAGGAGAAGGTCCGTCCGATCAACGGGCTCAGCCTGGACGTCGCCGAGGGCTCGCTGGCGATCCTGCTGGGGCCCAGCGGCTGCGGTAAGACCACACTGCTGTCCTGCCTCGGCGGAATCCTACGTCCGACGAAGGGCCGCATCGAGTTCGGCGACATCGACGTCGCTGCGCTGGATCCCAACGCGCTATCCGACTATCGGCGCAACACCGTCGGCATCGTCTTCCAGGCCTTCAATCTGGTGCCAAGCCTCACCGCCATCGAGAACGTGATGGTTCCCATGCGGGCGGCGAAGATCCCCAAAAGAAAAGCGCACGACCGCGCCGAGGAACTGCTGGCTCGGGTGGGGCTGGCCGAACGGATGCATCACCGTCCCGGTGACCTGTCCGGCGGACAACAGCAGCGGGTGGCGGTCGCGCGTGCCATCGCCCTCGACCCGCCGCTGCTGATCGCCGACGAGCCGACCGCCCACCTCGATTACATCCAGGTCGAGGAGGTGTTGCGACTGATCCGCGAGCTGGCCTCCGGGGAACGGGTTGTCGTCGTCGCTACGCATGACACCCGCATGCTGCCGCTGGCCGACCGCGTCGTCGAGCTGGTGCCGCATGTTTCCGCCGCCGACCACGAACCGGAGACCGTGGAACTGGCAGCCGGTGAGACGTTGTTCGAGCAGGGGACGATGGGCGAATCCATCTACCTGATCTCCGAGGGCGAGATCGAACTGATCCGCGAGCTCGAGACCGGCGACGAGGACCTACTCAAGGTGGCCGTGCCGGGCGAGTACTTCGGCGAGATAGGTCCGCTGTTCGCGCTCCCGCGCTCAGCGACCGCGCGCGCACGGACCGACGCCAGGCTGACCGGCTATACCGTGCAGGGGTTCCGGGAGTTGCTGGGCGCCAGCGGATCCCGCGAGATCATCGAGCACAAGACGCTCAACAGCCAGGGCTAGCGGCCCGGAACCAGACTCAGCAGCACATCCGGCCCGATCCGCTGCACATCGTCGTAGTCCCACCGCAGCGCGCCGGCGATCGTCGCGACCCCGACGTCGTCGACCGCCGTCACCGGGCCGCCGAGCAGGATCGGCGCAACATAGGCCAGCACCCGGTGCACCACCCCGGCGCGCAGGAAAGCCCCGGCCAGGGTCGGGCCGCCTTCGAGCAGCACGTCGGTGTGCGCGCCCAGTGCCCGCACCACCTCCAGCGGATCGCGGGTGCGCAGCAGCAGGGTGTTCGCCTCGGGGCCGAGGACCTTGGATTCCGGTGGTATTTCGCGTTCGCCCACGACCACGCGCAGCGGCTGACGCCGGGCCGGCGACCCGTCGGGGAGTCGGGCGGTGAGACTGGGGTTGTCGACGAACACGGTGCCGGTGCCCACGATGATGGCGTCGGCCGCCGCGCGGCGACGGTGCACGTCCTCGCGGGCCGCCGGGCTGGTGATCCACTGTGAGGACCCGTCGGCGGCCGCACTGCGCCCGTCGATGCTGGTCGCGAACTTCCAGGTGACGTGCGGCAGCCCGGTGCGCTGTTTGTGCAGCCATTCGCGCAAGGTTCCGGCGGCGATCGTCTGGGCGCGCAGACCGCCGGTCACCGCCACACCGGCATCGCGCAACCGCTGCGCTCCACCGGCCGCCACCGGGTTCGGATCGTCGAGCGCGTAGACGACGGCCCCCACACCCGCCGCGATGAGGGCATCGACGCACGGGGGTGTGCGGCCGTGGTGATTGCACGGCTCCAGCGTCACCACCGCGGTACCGCCGACGGCACGGCTCCCCGCTGCCCGGAGTGCCACTACCTCCGCGTGGGCTCCGCCGGCCGCCTCGGTGGCGCCCACCCCGGCGACATCACCGTCGGGGCCCAGGATCACCGCACCCACCGGGGGGTTGGGATAGGTGGAGCCTTTCACCGCCTGGGCCTGTTCGACGGCCAGGAGCATCGCGGCCGAAATCCGCTCCGGGTCGGTCACAACCGCAGGTGCGGCGAGGCGGCACCGGCCTGACGCCGCAGTGCCTCGACCGCGAGGGCCGGATCCCCGGCGCCGTAGACCGCCGAGCCGGCCACGAAACAGTCGACACCGGCTTCGGCGGCCGCCTCGATGGTGTCGGCGTTGATACCGCCGTCGATCTCGATCAGAATCGTCAACTCCCCGGAATCGACCAGATTGCGCACCCTCGCCACCTTGTCGAGCACCTCGGGAATGAAACTCTGCCCACCAAAGCCCGGTTCGACCGACATCACCAGCAGGGTGTCGAACTCGCGCAGCACCTCAAGATACGGATCCAGCGGGGTACCGGGTTTGATCGACAGACCCGCCTTGGCCCCGGCGGCCCGGATATCGCGGGCCACCGCCACGGGGTTGTCGGTGGCCTCGGCGTGGAAGGTGACGTTGTGGGCTCCTGCCTCGGCGTAACCCGGTGCCCACCGGTCGGGATCGGTGATCATCAGATGGCAGTCCATCGGGATGTCGGTGGCCCGCAGCAGGCTCTCCACCACCGGTAGGCCCAGCGTCAGGTTGGGCACGAAGTGGGCGTCCATCACGTCGACGTGCAGCCAATCCGCCCCCTCGACGGCGGCGGCCTCCTGGGCGAGCCGGGCGAAGTCGGCGGACAGGATCGACGGCGCGATCATCGGCCGGGTCGGTGTTGCCATGGCTGACACTGTAAGGCTTGCGGTTCAGCCGTCCTTGCGAAGGACCGCGGTGAACATCGCGTCGGTGCCGTGCCGGTGCGGCCAGAGTTGCACCGACGGCCCGGAGCCGAGGTTCTCGGCCGGGGCGAACAGTTCCCGCGCGTCGAGCACCGTCACCGGATGGCGCCGGGCGGCGTCGGCCACCACGCCGACGGTCTCGGCCAGGTGCGGGGAGCAGGTGGAGTAGAGCACCACGCCGCCGGGGCGTACCAGCCGGATCGCGGCGGCGAGCAGTTCGCGTTGCAGCTTGCCCAGCGCGGGTACGTCGGCCGGTGTGCGCCGCCAGCGCGCCTCCGGCCGGCGGCGCAGTGCACCCAGCCCGGTGCAGGGCGCGTCGACGAGCACGCGGTCGAAACCGCCTGCCGGCAAGGGAGGTTCGCGGCCGTCGGCCCGCACCACCTCGACCGGAAGTCCGCGGGTGTTCTCCTCGACCATGTCGGCTCGGCGCTGGTTGGGTTCGACGGCGGTCACGGCCGCCCCCCGTTGCGCGGCGATCGCGGCGATCAACGCGGTTTTGCCGCCGGGGCCGGCGCACAGGTCCAGCCAGCGCCCGCCGTCCTCACCCGCGCATGGGGCGAGCGTCAGCGCAAGTGCCACCAGCTGGCTGCCCTCGTCCTGGACCAGTGCCCGGGCGTCACGCACCGCGTCCAGCCGACCCGGGTCGCCGCCGCCGAGGTACACCGCATACGGCGAGTACTTTCCGGGCGTGCCGCCGACCTCGGCTGCCAGGTCGTCGGCGCTGAGCACCCCGGGCCGCGCTGCCAGATGCACAGCCGGTCGGGCGTCGTCGGCGGCCAGTGCGACGTCCAGTTCCCCCGCGTCGGCGCCGAGCGCGTCGGCGAAGGCCTGGGCGATCCAGCGCGGGTGGGAGTGCACGAAGGCGGCGCGCCCGACCGGGTCGGCGTCGGCGGACGGGGCGAGTTCGGCCACCCAGGAAGCCTCGTCCCGCTTGGCGATGGCCCGCAGCACCGCGTTGACGAATCCAGCGCGGGCGGAGTCGAATTCCACTCCGGCCTGTTCCACGGTGGTCGCCACCGCGGCATGTTCGGCGACGTTGGTCCGCAGCAGTTGGTAGGCACCCAGCCGCAGCAGATCCAGCAGCACCGGGTCGATCTGGTCCACCGGGCGTCCGGCCGCCGCCGCAATGACCGCATCCAGCAGCCCGCGGGTGCGGCAAGTGCCGTAGGTCAGCTCAGTCGCAAAGGCCGCGTCCCGGCCGCTGATCCCACGCTCGGCCAGCAGCGCCGGAAGGGCCAGGTTGGCGTAGGCGTCGCGATCGGACACCGCGCGCAGCACGTCGAAGGCCGCGCGTCTGGCCGGGTCCAACTGGGTCCGACGTGGCCGACGCGACCGGGGCCGGTCGGCGTCGGGACGGCGACCGGGGTTCGGCGGGCGGCCGCCGCCGGTCCGGGGACGCTGATTCACGACGCTCGGACCTCTGGGTCCAGCCGGGCGCCGCGGGCCCAGTCCGGTGCGGCCATCGGCTTCTTGCCGGGAGGTTGAACCTGCCCGAGTAACACCGGCCGGCTCCCGGTACCGACCCGCACCCGGGAACGCTCGACCTCGATGGCTCCCGGATCAAGCGCATCGCCGGTCGGATCGATGATGACCGGCCCGACCTTGGTCCGCTGTTCGCCGATCATCGTCCACGCACCTGGGCCCGGCGTGACCGAACGGATCCGGCGTTCGATGACATGAGCGGGCAGATCCCACCGGATTCGCGCCTGTTCCACCGACACCTTGGGGGCGAGGCTGATTCCTTCGGCGGGTTGCGGTACCGCCGTCAACGACCCGTCGGCGATGCCGTCGAGGGTGGCCTCCAGCAGCGCCGCCCCCGAGTCCGCGAGCCGGCCCAGCAGGTCCCCGGCGGTGTCGCCGGGGCGAACGGTCTCGGTGACCACGCCGAACACCGGACCGGAGTCCAACGCGGGTTCGATCTGGAAGGTGGTTGCGCCGGTGACGGTGTCGCCGGCGGCGATCGCGGCCTGGACCGGCGCGGCGCCCCGCCAGGCCGGCAGCAGCGAGAAGTGAAGATTGACCCAGCCGTGCGCCGGCACGGTCAGCAACTCAGCGCTCAACAGGGCGCCGTAGGCGACGACCGCACAGCACTCGGGTCCCAGCGCGGCCAGTTCGGCGAGGAACTCCGGGCCGTTGGGCCGCGCCGGCTTCAGCACCGGGATGCCGTTGTCGGCGGCCATCTGCGCCACCGGCGAGGGCGCCGGTCTTCCCCGCCGGCCCGCCGCGGCATCCGGACGGGTAAGCACGGCGAGGACATCGTGGCGAGGGGAGTCGATCAGTCGTTGCAGCGACGGCAGCGCCGCGGTGGGCGTGCCCGCGAAAACGATGCGCATCGGCTACTTCGGCACCTGGTAGAACTCGCGCTCCCCTACCCCGGCCATGCCAGCGACGAACATCCACGGGATGGTGTTGCGCAACCGGTTCACCGAGGCCGCGGCGTCGTTGTAATACTGCCGGGCGAAGGCGAGCTTGTCCTCGGTGTCGGCGAGGTTCTGCTGGAGGTTCAGGAAGTTATTCGACGACGCCAGCTGCGGATAGACCTGACCCAGCGCCAACACCTGACCGACCGCCGAGTCGAATTCATGCTCGGCGCTGGTCCGCTTCTGCACGGACTTGCCCGCGGTCGCGGCCATCAGGGCGTTCTGGGCGTCGGCGATGTGGCCGAGCACGGCCTTCTCGTGGCCGGCATACCCCTGGACGGTGCTGACCAGGCTGGGGATCAGCGAGGCGCGCCGGGTCAGCTGGACGTCGATGCCGCCGAGGGCCTCGTCGGCGCGAACGTCGGCCGTGCGCAGCTTGTTGTAGCCCATGACGAAACCGATCAGCACCGCCACCGCGAGCGCCAACACCAGGATCAGAACAAGGGTCACCATGATCCACCGCCTCCTCCTCCGCCGCCACCGCCGCCACCACCGCCGCCTCCCCCTCCGCCACTGCTGGACGAGGAGGACTGCGATGCGGTGTAGGCGCCGATGGATGACGACAGTGCCGACTCGAAGCTGTCGAAACTAGCACCCCCGGAGGACACCGAACTCCAACTGCTGCCCGACGAGGAGTGGTACCAACCCGGCTCGGGCGGGGGCTGCCCGGTGGCGGCCTGGTACTTGGCCGCCCACATCGCGGCGGCGCCGCCGGCCACCGCGAACGGGATGTAGGCGGTGTAGAGATCCTTGCGGGCCGAGAAGTCGAACCGGGACTCCGCCGAATCGGTCGCCAGCATGCGGTGGAAGCCGCCCACCTCCGACCACAACCGGCGCCCGGCGGCCGTGCGGCGGGTGCCGACTCCCGCACCCCAGGACCGTGCCGAGAACAGGAAGAACACCGCGAACGGCAGACCCCACAGCGTGATCGGGAACAACCACCGGGTGAAAGCGGTGAAGGCCAGCACCAGGGAGACGAAATTGGCCAGCCTCGCCCACAGCTCCACCCGGCGTTTGACCATCAGCCCGCCGCCGAACGCCCACGCCTTGACGGCGGTGCCCATATCGTCCTTCGCGCGGGTGAGCCTGCGGCCCGCGCTGACCGACCCGTTGGCGTGGAAAGTCCGCCCCGGACGGGTCAGATCGAGCGCGGAGCCGACCGCCACGCTGACCGGATCGACGTCGGCCCAGGCCCCGGCCTCGCCGACACTGCGCACCGTCCACTTCTTCGAGCTTTCCTGTTCCAGCGACAACAGGCCCCGGTCGGCGAGGTGGAACAGTGTCGCGGTCAGCCCGTGCGCCGGCACGCTCTCGGTCCGGATGTATTCGCACTGCACCGGTCCCAGCCCCTTCGGGGGCGCGTACTGCAGAGGGAATCCCGGCGTCGGCTCGACGGTAGTGCGCCACCATAGGAAGGCGCCCAGACCCATGGCGGCGGTCAGCCCCAGTAACCAGGCGACCAGCGGCACCGAACGGCCCAGCACCGGATCCCAGCGCACCGACCAGGGCACCGTCGCGCGCGGTGGGGTGGGAACGTCCACACCCGCCCGGAGGGTCACCGGAGTCCGAGGCAGCAGGTTCGCGGCCGACAGCGTCACCGTGTCGCCGTCGACCCTCAGTCCGTCGCACGCGCGACCGACGCCCTGGCCTACCGAACACTGAGCACCAGGCACCGGGCCGGGCAACCGTACCGAGATCTCGGCCCGGTCGATCTCATTGCTCCAGCCGGGAGGGATTACGTTCCAGAAGAACACCGAGGACGCCGACGGGTCACCGGTGGAGGCGGCGAAATCCTTCTTGTCCCCAGTCGTGCCGGGGTCGAGCACGCCGGCGATGCTGTACCGGATCCGGAACACGTGGGTTCCCGATGAGAGATAGCTGTCGGGGTCGCCGATCTTAGCCACCAGGAAACGATCGGCGCGCTGCCACAGCAGCGTGTACGGCACCGGCTTGCCGTCCAGAGTGATCTCGGCGACCTCCGGCACCTGCCGGACATGTGATTCGTTGGGGTTGCCGACGTCGAAGAACCGGAAGATTCCATGCCGCCAGCGCGGGAACTCGGTGGTGATGGTCTCGGTCGCCTGCATCAGCCCGTCGGAGTCCACGGTGTAGTCGGCACGCAGATTGGTGATGACGACAGGATCGGAAACCGCCGAGCCCTGCGAGGAACCGGTGAAAACCGCCGGCCAGAGCAGCCCGATGAGGATCAGCAGGACCGGGAAGATCAACCCGACCCTGCGGCCCTTCGACCTCATGCGAGCCCTCCCGTTCAATGTGGTGACAGCCTATCGGTGGTAGCTCTCAGCCGATGTGCAGTGGGTCGATCTGCACCCGGACCGCCTCGTGGTCGTGCCGCGCACTGTGCACCGCGATCGCTTCCCGCAGCGCCGCAGCCAGCGCCAAACCCTCCTCCCGCCGGACCCGGATCAACACCCGGATCGCCGGTTCGTCGGCCGCGGTGGCGGGCGGCCGGCGCACACCGGGCGGCAGGTCGACCGGACCGAGCAGATCGGCGTCCTCGGGCAATTCGGCGGTCTCGATAAGGGCGTCGGCCGCACCGGCGGACCCGTCCACGGCAGCCATGTGAACCGCCGGCGGCAGGCCGACCGAGGTCCGGGCCGCCAACTCCGCCTCGGCGTGGCCGACCGGATCCCATTTGATCAGTGCCTGGACGGTGGGGATGGCCGATTCCGCCACGACGGCGACGACCCCGCCCTCGGACCGGGAATGCACCTGCGCCGCGGCCCCCATCCATCGGCGCAGGGTGTCCTCGGCGGCGCGCAGATCCTGGCGGCCGAGCAATGACCAGCTGTCCAGCAGCAGCGCGGCGCCGTAGCCGTCGGGCGCATGCGGCTCGGCGCCGGGAGTGGCCACCACCAGGGCCGGTCCGGGTGCGATCACCGAATGGACGGCGTCGCCGGCCGAGGTGATCACCGGGTGTCCCGGGAACGCCCGGCCCAGTTCCTCAGCGGTGCGGCGGGCCCCCACCACCACCGCCCGGATCGCCTCGGAGCCGCACCGGCGGCACCGCGGGGTGACGTCGATCCGACCACACCACCGGCACACCGCGCCCTCGGCGTCGCGGTCGGACATCGACAGCGGCCCCATGCAGTGCCGACACCGGGCGATGGTGCGGCACCGCGCGCAGGCCACCGAGGGCAGGTAGCCGCGGCGGGGCACCTGAACCAGGACCGGGGCGCCCCGGTCGAGCGCGGCCCGTGCGGCGCGCAGAGCCACGGACGGCAGCCGTGCGGTGCGCGCCGCCGGGTCGCGTTCCTCGGCGTACCCGCCGTCCTCGAGCGCAACGACCCGCGGCGCGCTGGCCCGCACGACCGGCCGTGGTGCCACCAGGTCATGCGCCCAGCCGCTGCCGACCAGAGCCTGGGCCTCCGCGGTACGCGCGAAACCGCCGACGATCGCCGCGCAGCGCAGCTGGTGGGCACGCAGCATGCCGACCTCGCGGGCGTGCGGATAGGGCGAGCGCGGCTCGGCCAGCGTGTCGTCGCCGTCGTCCCACACAATCACCAGGCCCAGCCGGTCGACCGGGGCGAACACCGCACTGCGGGTCCCGATCACCAGCCGCGCCTCGCCGCGTAGCACCGCCAGCCAGCGCCGGTAGCGCTCGGACGGCCCGAGGCCGGCGGCCAGCGCCACCACGGCGGACTCGTCGACCATGGCGGTAGCCGCCTGCCACAGCGCGTCGACGTCGCGCTGGTCCGGAACCACGGCCAGCACCCCCTGGCCGCCGGCGACCGCTGCGGCCGCCGCCTCCGCCAGCCGATCGCACCAGCGTTCCCCCGGCAGCGCCTGCCACACCGCGCGGGCGGCACGGCCCGCACCCAGAGCCTCCAGGAACTGCTCGCCGCGGCCGTAACGGGCCCATCCGGCGGAGTCGACGGGCTGCATGACCGGCAGCAGCGGCGCGCCGCGCCGGCTCTTCTCGGCCCCGGCGTGCCGCGGCGGGATGGCCAGCCGCAGCACGTCGGGGCGGGTGCCGGCGTAGCGGGCGACGACCGCATCGACCAGTCGCCGCACCTCAGGGGTCAGCACCGGCTCGGGTGAGATCACCCGGTCCAGCCACCCGAGCTGGCCGACGTGGTCGGTATCGGATCGACGCTCCAGCAGGAAGGCATCCACCAACCGGCCGTGGAATCGCACCCGGACCCTGACGCCGGGTTGCGCATCGTCGGACTGGTCGGCCGAGACCAGATAGTCGAACTCGCGATCCAGGTGCGGCACCGAGAGCATTGGCAGTACCCGGGCTACGGGTTCGTGTTCGGCGGCGTGCCGGACTCCCTTCGGGGGACTAGCCGATGTGCTCACCTGCCCCCGTCCGGTGTCGTCACGTCTGTTTGCGCGCCGCGCGGCGCTCGGCCTCATCGAAGGCTATCGACGCGGTCGGCTGCGCGCCCCGGGACCGCTTCCGACTGCTGTAGGCCGTCATGGCCGCAAAGGCCCCACCCACGCCGGCAGCGTCGGCGTCGTAGGTCAGCGACTTGCCCGCGGCGAAGCCGAGGCCGGTGCCGACCTCGACGGCGTCCATATTGGCGCCGAGGAAGACGAAGTCCCATCCGTACACCGTCTCCTGCTGGCCGATCAGGGCCCGCACGGCCTCGATGGTCCACTCGGTGCTGGCGTTCTCCATGCCGTCGGTGATCACCACGACGGTGACGTCTCCGGGCCGATCGTGCTCCGGCATCGCGGCCAGGCCGGCGCCCACCTCGGTGATGAACCGGCCGAGGGCATCCAGCAGCGCGGTGCAGCCGCGCGGTTCCAGCGTCAGCGGCGGCACGGTCTGGATCGGCTGGTCCCGGTAGACCACGTCATAACGGTCGTCGAACTGGGCCAGCGTCACCAGCGTGGTGCCGGACTGTCCGGCCTCCCCGGCGATGTAGGCGTCGAACCCGCCGCGCATATCGTCGGCGATCGACTGCATCGACCCGGAGCGGTCCAGCAGAGCCGCGATCAGCGTCTTGTCGGCATCGGTCATGGTGGTTTCCCCCTGTCTATCACTGTGTTCATCAGTGTGGGTGCACCGTTTATCAGTGTGTGTGCACCGGTGCGGGCCGCCTGTGTTGCACGGCTGACCTCAATGTAGGGACGGGTACCGACAAAACGCGTACTCCGTTCCGACCCCGCCAGCCTCGGCTTACTGCTGAGCAGCTGATCAATTTCGTCAAAGCCGGACCGCCGTTGTTTCCCGCTGGAACCCCTATGATTTGCAGCAACCCCGTGGTGACGTTCATCGACTCCGACAACACCGCGCCCGGACTACCCACACCCACCGGCCGGACTGCTCGCCCCGGACGTCATCGCTGCGCTGGAAGAGCGCTGCGTACCGTGTGACCATGGCCGAGCCCACCCGTAGACCACCGGTTGACGCAGTCCTGCAGAAGGTTCTCGAAGCGCTGCCCTTCAGGTTGACCGTCGACGCGGGGGTCGAGGAGGGCCGCCGGCGCTTGCGCGAACTGCCGCGCCGGCCGCTGCATCCCGACCTTCGGGTGCAGGATCACGTGATCGACGGTCCGGGGGGTCCGATCCCGCTGCGGGTCTACTGGCCGCCGGCAGCGTCCGGCGACCCAGGCACCGACTCCGGGCCGCTCCCGGTGACCATGTTCTTCCACGGCGGCGGATTCGCCTTCGGCGATCTGGACACCCACGACGCCACCGCCCGCGAACACGCCGTCGGCGCCCGCTGCGTGGTGGTCTCGGTGGATTATCGACTTGCTCCCGAACACCCCTACCCGGCGGCGGTCGAGGACGCATGGGCGGCCACCTGCTGGGTGGCCGACAATGCCGGCCGGTTCGGTGCGGACGGCTCGCGGCTGGCGGTGGCGGGCGATTCGGCGGGCGGGACGCTGGCCGCGGTCGTCGCCCAACGGTCCCGCGACCGGGTGCGCTCCGGAACCGGCCCGGCGGTGACATTCCAGCTGCTCTGGTACCCCTCGACGATGTGGGATACCTCACTGCCCTCCTTCGCCGAGAACGCCGATGCTCCGGTACTCGATCACGCCGCCATCGCGGCGTTCACGGTCTGGTATGCCGGGCACCTGGATCCCTCCGAACCGCCGGCCGACTTGGCCCCGGGGCGCGCCGAGGATCTCTCCGGCCTGGCGCCGGCCTACATCGCGATTGCGGGCCATGACCTGCTACGCGACGACGGCGCCCGCTACGCGGAGTTGCTGTCCCAGGCCGGTGTCGAGGTGGAACTGCACAACGCCGAAACCCTGGTGCACGGCTATCTCGGCTACTCGGGGGTGGTGCCGGCCGCCACCGAGGCCACCGACCGTGGACTCGCGGCGCTGCGGGCGGCGTTGCACCCCCCGGGCTGACCAGTAACGTTTGTCCGGCCGGGTACGACAAGACACAATGAGATCAAACGACAGACAAAACGTCGCATTCCGGAGGAACACAGACTTATGACAACCCGACGCATCGTCACCGGCACCATGATTGCCGGCTTCGCCCTGGCCGGCCTGGCCGCGCCCATCGCCTCGGCGGCCCCCGACTGCAGCCCCGCCGCGGTGGACAGCCAGGTCTCCTCGATCACCCAGCAGGCGCAGGCCTACATGGACTCCCACCCGGCGGGTAACAAGATGCTCATGACCGCCGCCCTGCAGCCCCGTCAGGAGGCCGCGCAGACGATCAGCGACTACGCCTCGAGCAACCCGCAGGAGTACGCCGACTTCAAGTCGATCCTGGCCCCGCTGGGCTCGCTGCAGAAGCAGTGTGGCGTGCAGGTCGTCCCCGCTCAGTTCCAGTGGGCGTTCGACCAGTTCGTCGGCTAACCCGCTGAACAGACGGAAAAGCCCCGCAGACACGGAGTGTCGCGGGGCTTTTCCGTCTGCTCGGCAGCGACCTACACCGAGTTCTTCAGATCCTCGACCTTGTCGGTCCGCTCCCACGGCAGATCGACGTCGGTGCGGCCGAAGTGGCCGTAGGCGGCGGTCGGGGCGTAGATCGGGCGCAGCAGGTCCAGGTCGCGGACGATCGCGCCGGGCCGCAGGTCGAACACAGCGGTGATGGCCTTCTCGATGCGGGCCGGGTCGACGGTCTCGGTGCCGAATGTCTCGACGAACAACCCGACCGGGGCCGCCTTACCGATCGCGTAGGCCACCTGAACCTCGACCCGCTCGGCCAGTCCCGCCGCGACGACGTTCTTGGCCACCCAGCGCATCGCATAGGCCGCCGAACGGTCCACTTTGGACGGGTCCTTACCGGAGAAGGCACCGCCGCCGTGGCGGGCCCAGCCGCCGTAGGTGTCGACGATGATCTTGCGGCCGGTCAGGCCAGCGTCGCCCATCGGCCCGCCGACGACGAACTTCCCGGTCGGGTTGACCAGGAGTCGGAAGTCGGAGGTGTCCAGGCTCTCGTGCGCCAGCTCGGCCAGCACCTCGTCGATGACATGCTCGCGGATGTCGTGCGGCAGCTGTTCCTTCTCGTCGATGTGGGCGGCGTGCTGGGTGGACAGCACTACGGTGTCCAGCCGGATCGGGGTGGTGCCCTCGTACTGGATGGTCACCTGGGTCTTGCCGTCCGGCCGCAGGTAGCCCAGCGGGCCGTTCTTGCGGACCGCCGCCAGCTTGCGGGACAGCCGGTGGGCCAGAGCGATCGGCAGCGGCATCAGCTCAGGGGTGTCACGGATCGCATAGCCGAACATCAGACCCTGGTCACCTGCGCCCTGGTGGTCCAGCGGGTCGCGTTCGCCCTCCACTCTGGCCTCGTAGGCCTCGTCCACGCCCTGGGCGATATCCGGGGACTGCCGGCCGATGCCGATGTTGACACCGCAGGAGGCACCGTCGAAACCCTTCTCCGAAGAGTCGTAGCCGATCTCCAGTACACACTGCCGAACGGTGTCGGTGATATCGGCGAAGGCCTCCTTGGCCGCGGTGGTCACCTCACCGACGACGTGCACCTGACCGGTGGTCACCAGCGTCTCCACCGCCACCCGGGACTTGGGGTCGTCAGCCAGGAGGGCGTCGAGCACCGAGTCGCTGATCGCGTCGCAGATCTTGTCCGGATGACCTTCGGTCACCGACTCGCTGGTGAACAGCCGACCGTTATCGCTCACAGTGTCAAACCCCTTCGATTACCTGGTATCGGGCACACGAACGTGGTCCCCTGCCGACCCGTGTGACCGGCTCGTGCGACGTTCATTCCCGGCAGCCGCGCAGGAACGTCGCGATCGCGTCCACAATACGGCTTGCCATCAGAGTCTTCGAACCATGCTCCAGGGCGACCTCGCTGCCGTCGCCGCCGAGCAGCCAGCCCGCGTTGCTGTCCACCTCGAAAGCCCGGCCGTCCCCCACGGCGTTGACCACCAGCAGGTCGCAGCCCTTGCGGCGCAGCTTGGCCCGCGCATGGTGCAGGACGTCACCGTTTGCATCGCCGGTCTCGGCGGCGAACCCGACGATCGCCCGCATATCGGGAAGCTGGCCGTCGGCACGCAGGCGGACCGCGCCGGCCAGCACGTCCTCGGTGCGCACCAGCTCCACCGTCGGCCGATCGGCGGGGTCGGCGGACTTCTTGATCTTGCTGGTGGCGAGGTGGGCGGGACGGAAATCCGCCACCGCCGCGGCCATCACCAGGACGTGCGCGTCTGGGGCATGCTTGGACACCGCCTCGTGCATCTGCGCCGCTGAGGTCACCCGCACGACGTACACCCCGGCCGGGTCGGCCAACCCGGCGGTGTTTCCGGCTATCAGGGTGACCTCCGCCCCGCGCTGAGCCGCCACCCGCGCCAGCGCGTAGCCCTGCTTGCCCGAACTCCGGTTGCCGATGAACCGCACCGGGTCCAGCGCCTCGCGGGTGCCCCCGGCGGTCACCAGAACCTTGACCCCGCTCAAATCGTGCGGCAGGGCGTCCCCGCGCGCCAGCAGCAACTCCGCGAAGGTGCTGATCTCTTCGGGCTCGGGAAGCCGTCCGGCCCCGGTATCGGCCCCGGTGAGTCGCCCGAACGCGGGCTCGAGCACGACCGCACCACGGCTGCGCAGGGTGGCCACGTTGGCCACGGTCGCCGGGTGCTGCCACATCTCGGTGTGCATCGCCGGGGCGAAAAGCACCGGGCAGCGAGCCGTGAGAAGAGTTGCGGTCAGCAGGTCGTCGGCGCGCCCGGACGCCGCCCGGGCCAGCAGGTCCGCGGTGGCCGGGGCCACTACGACCAGGTCGGCCTCCTGCCCGAGACGGACATGCGGCACCTCCGGCACGTCTTCGAACACCCCGGTGCGAACCGGGTGTCCGGATAGCGCCTCGAACGTGGCGGCGCCGACGAAGCGCAGTGCGGACTCGGTGGGGACGACCCGGACCTGGTGCCCGGCCTCACCGAGATGGCGTACCACCGAACAGGCCTTGTAGGCGGCGATGCCGCCCGCGACTCCGACGATGATCCGCTTGGAGTTCATGGGAAGCCCGCGCCCGCCGCGATTACTCGCCTTCGGTGTGTTCGAGAAGGTCGCCGTGAATCTCGCGCAGCGCGATCGACAGCGGCTTCTCCTGCAGGCCCGGCTCCACCAGCGGACCGACGTACTCGAGGATGCCCTCACCGAGTTGGTTGTAGTAGTCGTTGATCTGGCGCGCGCGCTTGGCCGCGTAGATCACCAGGGCGTACTTGCTGGAGACCCGCTCGAGCAGCTCGTCGATGGGCGGGTTGGTGATGCCCAGCGGAGTGTCGTAAGCGGTGGCCGCTCCGGGGGCCGGATCGTAGTGATCCGCAGTGGTTGTCACGTAAACCTTCTCCTGAACTTCACCTGGCAGTTCCGACCGTCGCCGGGCAGTGGATGTGTGATTCTCACGCCGACTCCGGCGCGTTTCCTAGCAGCAACGATACCAATTCGGCGCAGGCCGATTCCAATTGGCTGTTCACCACGACGGCGTCGAACTCCCCCTGGGCGGCCAGTTCGGTGTCGGCGGTGGCGAGCCGGCGGGCCATGCGCTCGGGCGTCTCGGTCCCGCGGCCCACGAGCCGCTCCCGCAGCGCCTCCCGGCTGGGCGGCGCGAGGAACACGCTCAACGCGTCGGGCAACGCGCGCTTGACCGAGCGGGCGCCGGCGAGGTCGACTTCGATCAACACCGGCAGACCGGCGTCTGCGGCACGGCGGACCGGGGCCGAGGGTGTTCCCGACCGGTGCAGACCGCCGTGGATCTCGGCCCACTCCAGCAACTCGCCACTGTCGATGAGTTCCTGGAAGCGCTCGGGGGTGACGAAGTAGTAGTCCACACCCTCGACCTCCCCGGGGCGCGGTTCGCGGGTGGTCGCCGAGACGCTGAAGTGCAGATTCGGCAGTCTTTCGCGCAGTGCACGGACCACCGTCGACTTGCCGACAGCAGAAGGGCCGGACAGCACGAGCACGCGTGGATGCGTGGCTCCGGAACGAGCGGTGCCGTTCTGGCCGTCCGGCCCTCTACTGGCGTTCATGGGTCTGGTCAGACCGATGTCCCAGCGGAAAGGATCAGGAGAACTTTTCCAGCAGGGCCTTGCGCTGCCGGTCACCGAGTCCGCGCAGACGGCGGGTCGGGGCGATCTCCAGCTCGGTCATGATCTCCTGGGCCTTGACCTTGCCGACCTTGGGCAGGGCTTCCAGCAGAGCCGAAACCTTCATCTTGCCGAGGACCTCGTCGGTCTCGGCGTCCTTGAGCACCTGGGTGAGATTGGTGCCACCGCGCTTGAGCCGATCCTTCAGCTCAGCACGTGCTCGACGTGCGGCGGCTGCCTTTTCCAAGGCGGCGGCGCGCTGCTCGTCGGTCAACTGGGGAAGGGCCACGGGTTCCTCCGTCTCATTTCCATTTCTGGACCATCAGTTACTTGCCTGGGCCGGGTTCTTCAGCCAGCGACGACGACCGTACCCACGCTCTCCGACGAAATCTAACCCGACCCCCGCTCAGAACGCGAAAACCCGCAGTACAGCGGCGGCTGGTAGCCGGTCCCAAACCACCGAAGCGGCCCGTCCGGCCGCGGGCGCCCGGCGCCGTCCGCCGTTTCCCCCCAACCCCCGAAAACCGCCTCTAACAGCAGTTTTGTCGATAACGGCCGGCGCCGTTCGACGGCGGGGCGCTCCGCACGCCGGGCCGGCGACCAAGATCACTCCCGATTCGGCGGCCGACGGCGTGTCGCGCGTGTCGCGGCGTCCATGACAGACCGGACAACCGACAGGCCGGGCATCAGGCCAGGTAGGCGACAGCGTCGCGAAACCGCTCAGCAGCCGAGCGCACCGCATCGGCGTCCGGGCCGGCCCGCAGGATCTCCCGGGAAACCGCGGGCAGCAGCTGACCGGCACCCGCCCCGGCGAACCCGGCCAGCGCCTCCGGGCGCCCGCCCTGGGCGCCGATCCCGGGCAGCAGGACCGGACCACCGAGCTCACCGGCATCCGGCACTGCGGCGGGCTCGAGGGTGGCACCTATCACCACCCCCACCGAGCCCGGCTCCGGGGCGCCCGCGCGGTTGACCGCCGCGGCGGCGTCGACCACCGACTGTGCGACGGTGCGCCCGCCGACCAGAGCACGCTGGACGCCCGCTCCCTCCGGGTTGGAGGTGGCCGCCAGCACGAACACCCCCCGGCCATGGGCCGCCGCGAGGTCCAGCAGCGGGGAGAGCGAGCCGAAACCCAGGTAGGGCGAGGCGGTGACGGCATCGGCCGCCAGCGGGCCCTCCCCCACCCAGGCCTGCGCGTAGGCGGCCATGGTCGATCCGATGTCGCCGCGTTTGGCGTCGGCCAGGACCAGCACCCCGTGGGCCCGCAATGCCGCGGTGGTGCGCTCCAGCACCGCCAGGCCGGCCGCGCCGTAGGCTTCGAAGAACGCGACCTGGGGCTTGACCACCGCGAAACCCGCGTAGGCCCGCACACAGATTTCGCAGAACCGGGCCAGCCCGTCGGCGCTGCGCGGCAGTCCCCACGCCTCCAGCAGTTCCGGGTGCGGGTCGATGCCTACGCAGAGCGGTCCGCGGGCGGCGACAGATGCCGCCAGCCGCCGGCCGAAACCCTGCCGGTGGGCCACCTCAGGGACCGCCCAGCGCGGCGTGCAGTTCCTGCAGGGAGCGCACTCCGATATCGCCGCGGATAGCGGCCTCGATGCCCTGAACGGCCGCTGAGGCGCCCTGAACGGTGGTCACACACGGGATGTTCGCCGCCACCGCCGCCGAGCGGATCTCGTAGCCGTCGATACGCGGCCCGGAGTTGCCGTACGGGGTGTTGATCACCATGTCGACCTCTCCGGCGTTGATGGCGTCGAGTGCGGTCAACGCCGGACGGCCCTCGCCTGGGTCCTCGAAGTGTTTGCGAACGATGCTGCAGGGAATACCGTTGCGGCGCAACATCTCTGCGGTGCCGTCGGTGGCCAGAACCCGGAACCCGAGGTCGGCCAGGCGCTTGACCGGAAACACCAGCGACCGCTTGTCGCGGTTGGCCACCGAGACGAAGACCGTCCCTGAATTGGGCAGCGACCCGTAGGCCGCGGTCTGGCTCTTGGCGAACGCGCTGCCGAAATCGTGGTCGATGCCCATCACCTCGCCGGTGGATTTCATCTCCGGCCCGAGTAGCGAATCGATCCCCGAGCCGTCCATGCGGCGGAAGCGGCGGAACGGCAACACCGCCTCCTTGACCGCGATGGGGGCGTTCGGATCCGGATTCGAGCCGTCGCCGTGTCGGGCCAGCAGACCCTCCTCGCGCAGTTGGGAGATGCTGGCGCCGAGCATGACACGGGCGCAGGCCTTGGCCAGCGGGACCGCGGTGGCCTTGGAGACGAACGGGACGGTGCGACTGGCTCGTGGGTTGGCCTCCAGCACGTAGAGCACGTCGTCCTTGAGCGCGTACTGGACGTTGAGCAGACCCACCACGCCGACGCCGTGGGCGATGGCCTCGGTGGCACGGCGCACCGCGTCGATATCGCTGCGCCCCAGGGTGACCGGCGGCAGCGCGCAGGCCGAGTCCCCGGAGTGGATACCGGCCTCCTCGATGTGCTCCATGATCCCGCCGATGTAGACCTCGGTGCCGTCGCACAGTGCGTCGACGTCGATCTCGATGGCGTCCTCGAGGAACCGGTCGACCAGGACCGGGTGCTCTGGCGAGAGCTGGGTGGCGCGGGTGATGTAGCCGTGCAGGGTCTTCTCGTCGTAGACGATCTCCATACCGCGCCCGCCGAGGACGTAGGACGGCCGCACCAGCACCGGATAGCCGATCGCGGAGGCGATCTCGCGGGCCTCGTCGAAGCTGGTGGCGGTGCCGAACTTGGGAGCCGGAAGGCCGGCGTTGACCAGCACCTGACCGAACCTGCCGCGGTCTTCGGCCAGGTCGATGGCCTCCGGGCGGGTGCCGACGATGGGCACGCCGGCGTCCTCCAGTCGGTGCGCCAGACCCAACGGGGTCTGTCCGCCGAGCTGCACGATCACCCCGACCACGCCCGGTCCGCCGTAGCCTGACTCCGACTCGGCCCGGTAGACCTCCAGCACGTCCTCGAAGGTCAGCGGCTCGAAGTACAGCCGGTCGGCGGTGTCGTAGTCGGTGGAGACCGTCTCGGGGTTGCAGTTGACCATGACGGTCTCGAAACCGGCTTGCGAGAGCGTGGTGGCGGCGTGCACGCAGCTGTAGTCGAACTCGATGCCCTGGCCGATCCGGTTGGGCCCGGAGCCCAGGATCAGCACCTTGGGCTTCTCGGTCTGCGGGGCCACCTCGCTCTCGGCGGCCGGGTCCAGTTCGTAGCTCGAGTAGTGGTAGGGCGTCTTGGCCTCGAACTCCGCCGCGCAGGTGTCAACGGTCTTGAACACCGGGTGGATACCCAGGCGCTGGCGCAGCGCCCGGACCCCCGCCTCGCCGGCCAGTTCCGGACGCAGGGCGGCGATCTGCCGGTCGGACAGGCCGCTGTGTTTGGCCCGGCGCAGCAGATCGGCCTGCAGCACCGGAGCGTCGACCACCTCGGCGCGCAACGCCACCAGGCCGTTGATCTGTTCTACGAACCAGGGATCGACTCCCGAGGCCTCGGCTACCTGCTCGACGCTCGCGCCCATCCGCAGTGCCAGCTCGATGTCATAGAGGCGCCCCTCGGTGGGGGTGCGCAACCGGTCCAGAACGTCGGAGACCCAGCCGTCGTCGTCGGGAGCGGTCCAGAATCCTGCCTTGGTGGCCTCCAGCGAACGCATCACCTTGCCGAGGGCCTCGACGAAGTTGCGGCCCATGGACATCGCCTCGCCCACCGACTTCATCGTCGTAGTCAGGGTGGGATCGGCACCGGGGAATTTCTCGAAGGCGAACCGCGGGGCTTTGACGACGACGTAGTCCAGGGTCGGCTCGAAACAGGCCGGGGTCTGCTTGGTGATGTCGTTGAGGATCTCGTCGAGGGTGTAGCCGATGGCCAGCTTGGCTGCGATCTTGGCGATCGGGAACCCGGTGGCCTTGGAGGCCAGCGCGCTCGAACGCGAGACCCGCGGGTTCATCTCGATGACGATCAGCCGGCCGTCGGCCGGGTTCACGGCGAACTGGATGTTGCAGCCACCGGTGTCGACGCCGACCTCGCGCAGGATGGCGATACCAAGATCGCGCATGACCTGGTATTCGCGGTCGGTCAGCGTCATCGCGGGGGCGACGGTGACCGAGTCGCCGGTGTGCACGCCCATCGGGTCGACGTTCTCGATCGAGCAGACCACCACGACGTTGTCGTTACCGTCGCGCATCAGCTCGAGTTCGTACTCCTTCCAACCGTAGATGGACTCCTCGATCAGCACATTCGCACTCGGCGAGGCAGCCAGGCCATCCCCGGCCATCCGCTCGACGTCCTCGACCGAATGGGCCATGCCCGAGCCCAGACCCCCCATCGTGAAGGAGGGCCGGACCACGACCGGCAGACCAAGGTCGGCGACGGTCTCGCGGACTTCCTCCATGGTGAAACACACTCGGCTGCGGGCGGATTCGCCGCCGACCTTGGCGACGATGTCCTTGAACCGCTGCCGGTCCTCACCGCGCTGGATGGCCTCGAAGTCGGCCCCGATTAGTTCCACCCCGTAGCGATCCAGCACCCCGTTCTCGGACAGCGCGACGGCGGTGTTCAGCGCCGTCTGCCCGCCGAGGGTGGCCAGCAGCGCGTCGATCGGGTTGCCCCGGGCCGCCTGCTGGGCGATCACCTTCTCCACGAAAGCCGGCGTGATCGGCTCCACATAGGTGTAGTCGGCGTACTCGGGGTCGGTCATGATCGTCGCCGGGTTGGAGTTGACCAGGCTGACCGTAAGGCCCTCGGAGCGCAGCACCCGGCAGGCCTGGGTGCCCGAATAGTCGAACTCGCAGGCCTGTCCGATCACGATCGGCCCGGAGCCGATCACCAGAACGTGCTTGAGATCAGTGCGGCGTGGCATCTAGCTGACTCCCGTCCCCGCGCGAGCGTGCGCGTACGTACATGTGGGGCGGCGTGTCGGGGTACCGACACGCACGCTCGCGGTGAGGTGGCGGGTCACTTCGTACCCTCCATCAGATCGGCGAACTGGTCGAACAGATAGTTGGCGTCATGCGGGCCGGCGGCGGCCTCGGGGTGGTACTGCACCGAGAACGCCTTGCCGTCGAGGAGTTTGACGCCCTCGACGACCCCGTCGTTGGCGCAGGTGTGGCTGACCACCGCGGGGCCGAAGTCGGTATCGAAACGCTCCCCCGCCTCACCCTCCAGTGCGAAGCCGTGGTTCTGTGCCGTGATGGCGACCCGTCCGGTGGCGTGGTCGATCACCGGGACGTTGATACCGCGGTGGCCGAACACCATCTTGTAAGTCGAGCGGCCCAGGGCCCGGCCCAGGATCTGGTTGCCGAAACAGATGCCGAACAGTGGAATCCCGGCGCCGAGCACCTCCCGGGTCAGGGCCACCACGCGGTCGGCGGTGGCCGGGTCGCCGGGGCCGTTGGACAGGAACACCCCGTCGGGTGCGAGGTCGGCGATCTGGGCGAAGGTCGCACTCGACGGAAGGACGTGGGTGCGGATGCCGCGCAGGGCGAAGTTCCGCGGGGTGTTGGTCTTGATGCCCAGATCCAGCGCGGCGACGGTGAACCGACGCGGGCCTTCCGGTTCGACGACATAGCCCTCCGATGTGCTGACCTCGCCGCACAGGTCGGCCCCGAGCATCCCGGGCTGACTGCGGACCCGGTCGAGCAGTTCGGCCTCGTCGGCCAGCGCCGGACCGGAGAACACCCCGGCGCGCATCGAGCCCCCGGTGCGCAGGTGCCGCACGATGGCGCGGGTGTCCACCCCGGCGACGCCGACGACGCCCTGCCGAACCAGTTGGTCGTCCAACGTTCCGGTGGCCCGCCAGTTCGAGGCCCGCGGGGACGGGTCGCGCACCACGTACCCGGCCACCCATATCCGCTCGCCGCGGCTCTCGCCGTCCTCGTCGTTCCAACCGGTGTTGCCGATCTGCGGCGCGGTGGCGATGACGATCTGACGGCGATAGCTGGGATCGGTGAGGGTCTCCTGATAACCAGACATGCCGGTGGAGAACACCGCCTCGCCGAGGGTCTGGCCGACGGCGCCGAACGCCGTTCCGGTGTAGACACGCCCGTCCTCGAGTACGAGGACGGCCTTCTGCTCGGTCACGCTGACTCTCCTGTCTCGGAACCTGATCCTGTTGGGGGACCTGATCCTGGTTGGGGGCCGAATGAGGACGTCCACTGGGCGTAGACGCGACGGTCCTCGCCTCGGAAGCCGGTGTCGATCTCGGTGCCCGACGGCAGTCGCCACCGGATGACCAGGATCCCGCCAGCCGCCTGCTCCTCATCCTTGCCGGGTATGCCGGGCAGAACCTTGCCGGCCAGCCCGCGGTCGGTCCGGACGCCGGTGATCGAGCCCCGTGGCATCCAGATCGGGCCCGCCCCGGAGCGTTCCAGCAGAACTCCCTCCGGGTAGCCGGTCAGCACCGCCTTCGTCCGGTAGCCGAGGTCGCCGACGGTGATCCGGTCCAGCCAGTTGGGCGCCAGCGTGCTGCCCAGGTAGAGGCCGCGGGTGGGAGCGATGACGGCGGAACCGACTAGATCCGGCATGACCGGAAGGGTGCCTATCAGCTCGGTCTGGCCCTCGGCGCGCCGTCGCCAGCCACGCAGCATCCGGCGGATCACCAAGCCGATGAGGATGACGACGATGAAACCGAAGATGTAGGTCCCGATGGCCGTCCCGGTGTTCACGCGCGATCCACTTTCACCACGGGTTCATCGCCGTGTTCACCGACGGGCCCTGCCGTCCCGCGCGCTGATCCTGCCGCGCAACAGGGTCGCGGTGACCGTGGCCGGCAGTGTCATGGCCTCATACGGGGTGTTGGCCGAGCGGCTTGCCAGCGCCGCGCCGTCGACGGTCCAGGTGTTGCGCGGGTCGATGACGACGAGGTTGGCCGGCTCGCCGACCTCCAGCGGACGGCCCTGATCATCCAGACCCACGATGCGCGCCGGGTTGACGCTCATCACCTCAGCCACCCCGCGCCAGTTCAGCAGGCCCGGTCCCACCATGGTCGCGGCCACCACCGACAGCGCGGTCTGCAGGCCGAGCATGCCCGGACGGGCCACCGAGAACTCGCAGCACTTCTCCTGTTCGGCGTGCGGGGCGTGGTCGGTGGCCACGCAGTCGATGACCCCGTCGGCCAGCGCGCGGCGCAGCGCGTCGGTGTCGCCGGCTTCGCGCAGCGGGGGGTTGACCCGGTCGCGGCCGTCGTAGTCGACCAGCCTGCTGTCGTCGAGCATCAGATGGTGCGGAGTCACCTCGGCGGTGATGGCGATGCCCTGCTCTTTGGCCCACCGGAGGATCTCGACGGTTCCCGCGGTGGAGGCGTGGCAGATATGCACCCGGGCGCCGGCGTCACGGGCCAGCAGTGCATCTCGGGCCACGATCGACTCCTCGGCGGCCCGCGGCCATCCGGCCAGCCCGAGCCGGGCGGCGTTGACGCCCTCGTGGGCAACCGCGCCGGCCGTCAGCCGGGGCTCCTCGGCGTGCTGGGCGACCAGCACGCCCAGCCCCGCCGCGTACTCCAGCGCACGTCGCATCACCAGTGGGTCGTGCACGCAGATCCCGTCGTCGGAGAACAGCCGCACCCGTCCCGCCCCGGCGGCCATCAGACCCATCTCGGTGAGCTGGCGGCCCTCGAGTCCGACGGTGACCGCGCCCACCGGGTGGACGTCGACGAGGCCGACCTGCTGACCGCGCCGCCAGACGTGGTCGGTGACCACCGGGCTGTCGGCGACGGGATCGGTATTGGCCATGGCGAACACCGCCGTGTAACCGCCCAGCGCGGCGGCCGCCGAACCGGTTTCGATGTCCTCGGCATATTCCCGACCGGGTTCGCGCAGGTGGGTGTGCAGGTCCACCAGACCGGGCAGCAGGACCTGACCGGCGGCGTCGATGATCTCGGCATCGCCCGGGGCGGCCAGATCGGCATCGATCGCCGCGATCTGCCCGTCGGCCACCAGCACGTCGACCGCGTCGCCCTCGCCGTAGAGTCGGACTCCGCTGATCAGTACGGGGGTCGAAGTGGTCATGGGTTCACCGCCTCCTCGGTGCCGACCAGCAGATGGAACAGCACCGCCATCCGGACGTGCACCCCGTTGGAAACCTGTTGCAGCACAGCCGACTGCGGTGAGTCCGCGACCGGGAAGGAGATCTCCATGCCGCGCAGCATGGGTCCGGGGTGCAGCACCACGGCGTGCTCGGGCAGCAACGCCTGTCGTTGTTCGGACAGCCCGTAGAGCACGGAATACTCCCTCGGCGACGGAAAGAAGCCGCCGTTCATCCGCTCGGCCTGCACCCGCAGCATCATGACCGCGTCCGCGGCGGCGAGTTCGGCGTCGAGATCGTGTGACACCGTCACACCACCCCAGTCGGCCACCCCGATCGGCAGCAGAGTCGGCGGGGCGACCAGCACGACTTCGGCGCCGAGGGTGCCGAGCAGGGCGACGTTGGACCGGGCCACCCGGCTGTGCAGGACGTCGCCGACGATCACCACCCGACGGCCCTCGATCCCGCCGAGGCGCTGACGCAGGGTCAGCGCGTCCAGCAGCGCCTGGGTGGGGTGCTCGTGGGTGCCGTCGCCGGCGTTGATGACACACGGTCCGGTTCCGTCCGGCTCCAGAGTCCACTCCGAAAGCCGTTGGGCGGCTCCGGATGCCGGATGCCGGATGATGAGAGCATCAGCGCCGGCCGCGCGCAGCGTCAGGGCGGTGTCACGCAGCGACTCCCCTTTGGCCACCGAGGATCCCGAGGAACTGACGTTGATCACGTCGGCGCTCATCCACTTGCCGGCCACCTCGAAGGACACCCTGGTGCGGGTCGAGTTCTCATAGAACATGGTGATGACGGTCCGGCCCCGCAGGGTCGGCAGCTTCTTGACGTCCCGGCCGAGCAGTGCCTGGCGGAACCGATCGGCGTCATCGAGGATCGCAGTGGCCGCGTCGCGGGACAGATCCGCCGCGGCGAGCAGGTGCCTCATGACCAGACCACCTCGACTGGCCGCGTCATACGCAGCACGGTGCCCCTCCACCCACTCATGAGCGAACCGGACCTCCGTGCGGAGCGATCCAGATCCCCTCGACACCGTCGTCCTCGACGAGCCGGACCTTGACGTTCTCGGCCCGCGAGGTCGGCACGTTCTTTCCGACATAATCCGCCCGCAGCGGCAGTTCGCGGTGGCCGCGGTCGACCAGCACCGCCAGCTGCACCACCCTCGGCCTGCCGATATCGCGCAGCGCGTCCAGTGCCGAGCGAACCGAACGCCCGGTGTAGAGGACGTCGTCGACGAGGATCACCAGGGCACCGTCGATGCCGCCGGCCGGAATCGAGGTCTCCTCCAGTGCCCGCGGGGGTTTGAAGTCGAGATCGTCGCGGTACAGCGTGATGTCGAGACTGCCTCGGGCGACGGTGACGCCGGCGTACTCGCTGATTTGCGCGGTCAGCCGGGCGGCCAGGGTGACACCGCGGGTGGGAATACCGAGAAGGACCACACGAGGGGCCTCGCCACCGTCGAGGGCGGTCTTCTCGATGATCTGGTGCGCCATCCGGGAGATGGTCCGGCCGACGTCCGCGGCGGACATCAACTCCCGGTCGGGGGTGTCTTCGGCAGTACCCACGAAGTCGGGACCTCCTTCTCCGCCTCGCCGGACGGATCGTTAAAGGATGTCGATCGTCGGCGAGCCTAACACCCCGGCCGGACGGCCCGGACGGTTCGCCGGCATCGCTGTCGTAGACTCGCCGCGGTGAATCTCGCGGACAACCGGCCCTTCATCGAGGAGGCCGTCGCCTCGGGCCTGCTGGCCGGTGCGGTGACGCTGGTCTGGCATCGCGGAGAGGTGCTCCAGGTCAACGCGATCGGTCACCGCGACGCCGAGGCCGGTCTGCCGATGCGGCGGGACACGATTTTCCGGATCGCCTCGATGACCAAGCCGGTGACGGTGGCGGCCGCGATGACGCTGGTGCAGGAGGGCAGGATCGCCCTGTCCGACCCGGTCGACCGGTGGCTGCCCGAACTGGCCGAGATGCGGGTGCTCGCCGAGCCGACCGGCCCGCTGGACTGCACGGTGCCGGCGCGCAGGCCGATCACCATCGAGGATCTGATGACCCATCGCAGCGGCCTGGCCTACGCGTTCTCGGTGACCGGTCCCATCGGACGGGCCTATGCGCAGTTATCGCTGCGCCAGGACGCCGACCACTGGCTGGCCGAGGTGGCGGGGCTGCCGCTGGTTCACCAGCCCGGCGAGCGGCTGACCTACAGCCACGCCACCGAGGTTCTCGGCATCGCGGTGTCCCGGATCGAGGGCAAGCCCCTGCACACAGTGCTCGACGAGCGGATTCTGGCTCCGCTGGGCATGGCCGACAGCGGGTTCTTCATCTCCGGCGACAAGCGGGACCGCGCCGCGACCATGTACCGGCTCGACGCCCGTGAGGGCCTGCGTCACGATGCGATGGGTCCGATCCCGGTCAGGGAGCCGCGGTTCTGCCAGGGCGGGGCGAGCCTGGTCTCGACCGCCGACGACTATCTGCGCTTCGCGCGGATGCTGCTGGGCGGCGGCGAGGTCGACGGCGTCCGGGTGTTGAGCGAGGAATCGGTGCGTCTGATGCGCACCGACCGGCTCACCGAGGAGCAGAAACGCCAGCCGTTCCTGGGCGCGCCGTTCTGGGTGGGCCGCGGGTTCGGGCTGAACCTTTCGGTGGTCACCGACCCGTCGAAATCTCAGCTGTTGTTCGGGCCGGGCGGAGCGGGCACGTTCAACTGGCCCGGGGCGTACGGAACCTGGTGGCAGGCCGATCCCGCCAACGACCTGATCCTGATCTACCTGATCCAGAACTACCCGGATCTGAGTTCGGCCGCCGCGGCCGTGGCCGGCAACACCTCGCTGGCCAGACTGCAATCCGTACAGCCGAAATTCGTCCGCCGCACCTACGCAGCTTTGGGGATCTGAGCCGGCGCGCGTCTCAGCCGGGGCGCACCGCGGTCAGGCACCACGACGCTGCCGGCAGTTCGTAGCCGTCGGCAGACCGATGGTGCCGCAGTGCCGCCATGACGCCGTCGATGACCTCGCGCCGACGAGCGGCCCCGGCCGCAAGGAACGCCCCGCCCAGCGGCCCGGCGCCGAGGATCCGTTCGGCATCGGCGACACCGTCGCCTGCGAAGACGAAGGGCGCCTCCACGGAGGCGAGCTCGACCTCCGCGAATCCCGCCCCCCTCAGTAGCGCCCTGGTCGCATCGGGATCGGCCAGGGAGAAGGGGCCGGGGCTTCCGGGGGCGGGCAGCGGGGGCCGCTCGATGCCCAGGATCTGGGTGGCCGTGGCCGTCGTCAATTTCATCCACGGGTTGCGGTCGAGGTGCTGCCAGATCGAGGCGGCCAGGCGCCCGCCCGGGCGCAGCGCGCGACAGATGTTGGCGAAGGCCCGCTGCGGCTCGGGGAAGAACATCAACCCGAAGCGCGAGTGGGCGGCGTCGAAGGGCTCGCCCCGGCCGGCGACGGCGACGAGATCGGCGGTGCCGGCGTCGGCCGCCACCGCCACGCCGGCCGTGCCCGCGGCCGTCATCCGCCGCCGGGCGGCATCGGCCATCTCGGCCACCACATCCACGGCCGCCACCCATCCTTGTGAACCGACCTCGGAGCCGAGGGCGACAGCGGACAGACCGGGTCCGCAGCCGAGGTCGAGCACCCGCTCGCCGGGACGGGCGGCCAGGGCGCGGCGGGCAGCGGAGCCGTGTCGGCCCATCGAGGCGTCCATCGCGTCGGCCTGGCGATCCCAGACATCGGCGACGGCGGTGAAGTGGTCTGCTTCCATATCAGCGACGTTACGCGCCGGGCCCGGCCCGGCAACTAGGCGTCGGGATCGGCCCCGCGGGCGGCCCCCCGGACCGCATCGGCGGCCGCGCGGATCTGCGGCGTCACCAGCATCACCTGCCCCAGCACACCATTGACGAACCCCGGCGATTCGTCGGTGGACAGCTCCTTGGCCAGTTCGACCGCCTCGTCCACGGCCACCGGCTCGGGCACATCCTCGGCGTGCAGCAGCTCCCACACCGCCACCCGCAGGATGGCGCGGTCCACGGCGGGAAGCCGCTCCAGCGTCCAGCCCTGCAGATGCGAACTGATCAGATCGTCGATGTGGGCCGCGTCCCCGCTGACGCCGCGGGCGACGGTCACGGTGTAGGGATTGAGCGCGGACACCTCCGGGTCGGCCTCGGCCAGCGCCTCCCGCGATTCGGCGACCTCAGCCGCCGAGATCCCCCTCGCCTCCGCCTCGAAGAGCAGGTCGACGGCCCGCTTCCGGGCCTGGTGCCGCCCGACCTTACGTTCAGCCACGGCCGGCGGCGACCCGGGGCGACCGGCCGGGGCTAGGCATTGACCCTGCCCAGATAGCTGCCGTCCCGGGAGTCGACCTTGAGCTTGTCACCGGTGTTGATGAACAACGGCACCTGGATCTCCGCGCCGGTCTCCAGGGTCGCCGGCTTGGTGCCGGCACTCGACCGGTCCCCCTGCAGGCCCGGTTCGGTGCTGGCGACGACGAGCTCGACCGAGACCGGCAGCTCCAAGTACAGCGGGGCGCCCTCGTGGAAGGCGATCTGCACCGGCATGCTCTCCAGCAGGAAATTCGCGGCGCTGCCGACCAGCGACTCCGGAAGCGGATGCTGTTCGTAGTCCTCGCTGTCCATGAAGACGAAATCGCTTCCGTCGCGGTATAGGTAGGTGGCGTCGCGACGGTCCACCGTCGCGGTCTCCACCTTCACCCCGGCGTTGTAGGTCTTGTCCACGACCTTGCCGGACAGCACGTTCTTGAGCTTGGTTCGCACAAAGGCCGGCCCCTTACCGGGCTTGACGTGCTGGAACTCGATGATCTGCCATAGCTGGCCGTCGATGTTGAGCACGAGGCCATTCTTGAAGTCGGCAGTGGTCGCCACGGTCGGTCGTTCTCCTTACAGGTGCTGTCAGAGGATGGCCAGGTCCCTGGGGAACCGGCTCAGCGGTTCGGGACCCCGCGCACCGACGGCAATGGTGTCTTCGATGCGGACACCGCCGCGGTCGGCCAGGTAAATGCCGGGTTCCACGGTCACCACGGAACCCGCACGTAGTGTACCGGCGGCCGCGGAGTTGATCCCGGGCGCTTCGTGGATCTGCAGTCCCACCCCGTGGCCGAGCCCGTGGCCGAAGTGATCGCCGTAGCCCGTGTCGGCGATGACGCGGCGCGCCGCGGCATCGATGTCGCGCAGCGCCACCCCCGCCTCCAGTGCCGCCAGACCGGTGCGCTGCGCCGCCGCCACGATGTCGTAAATCTCGCGCTGCCATCCCGAGGCATTGCCCAGTACGAACGTTCGGGTCATGTCGGAGTGGTAGCCGCCGACCAGTGCGCCGAAGTCGATCTTGACGAAATCCCCGCTCTCCAGCACGGCCTCGGTGGGCCGATGGTGCGGAACCGCTGAATTCGCCCCGGCGGCCACGATGGTCTCGAAAGAGGGTCCGTCGGCGCCGTGGTCGAGCATCAGCATCTCCAGGTCACGGGCCACGGCGCGCTCGGTGCGGCCGGGCCGCAGCCCGCCGCGCTGCACCAGTGCGGCCAGCGCGGCGTCGGCGGCCTCGCAGGCCAACCGGAGCAACGCCACCTCGCCGGCGTCCTTGACCTCGCGCAGCGCCTCCACGGCGCCGGAGGCCCGAACCAGATCCGCGGCGGGGTAATCGGTCAACGCGCAGGCCAGCGAGTCCAGGCCGTCGACGGTGACGATGTGGCTTTCGAATCCGATCCGCCGGGCGCCGCCGGCCAGGGCCAACTGCACGAGATGACGGCCGCAGGCCCGCTCGATCACAGTGCGTAGATCCGGGGCCTGGCGCGCCGCCTGGGTCCGGTAACGGGCGTCGGTGGCCAGCACCGGCGGGGTGTCGTCGGCGAACACCAGCAGCGCCGCGTTCGACCCGGCAAACCCCGACAGATAGCGGACGTTGACCAGATCGCTGACCAACATCGCGTCGAGTCCGTCGGCGGTCAGTCGCGCCGCCAGTCGGCCACGCCGCTGGGAATGT
The DNA here is from genome assembly GCA_020637165.1 of Mycolicibacterium sp. Taxonomy (GTDB): domain Bacteria; phylum Actinomycetota; class Actinomycetes; order Mycobacteriales; family Mycobacteriaceae; genus Mycobacterium. Next base: position 521,286 of record JACJWN010000003.1, read on the forward strand.
GTCACGGTGGGTGACGGTACTCGCTAGGCTGCTACTCCATGACGACATGGATGGCGCGCGGACTGGTATTCGCGGCCGGAATGGTGTTCCTCCGGCTGGTGCAGGGAGCGCTGATCAACGCCTCCCCGACCAACGCCGGCACCATCAGCCTGATCCTGATCGTGCTGTTCGGCCTGGCGGTCTCGATCTGGGGCCTGCTGGACGGCATTGCCGATGCGCGGGCCAACCCCGACCCGGACCGCCGCCGCGACCTGGCGATGCGGTGGCTGGTGGCCGGCCTGGTCGCCGGAGTGCTCAGCGGTCTGGTGGCCTGGATCATCTCTCTGTTCTACGGCCCGATCTACGTGGACGGTCTGATCCCCGAGGTCCTCGTGTTCGCCGCCTTCACCGCCCTGTTGGTGTTCCTGCCGGCCATCTCCGCAGTGGCGATCGGCCGCATGGTCGTCGACCGCAAGCGCCCCCCACAACCCGCCCGCCATCATGTCGGCGCCGACGTGTTCGAGGCGGTCAGCGAGGACGACGATTATGTCCACGCCAGCCGGCGCGAGTCGGACTGGCGTCAGGAGTACCGGGAAGCGATCCGGGAACAGCACGAGGATGCCGAGCGGCGCATCCACGACCGCGACTGATCGGCCCCGCCCGACCAGCACCGGCCTACCGGCGCGCGGCTCAGCGGCCGGCGGCCAGATAACGCAGCGCCAGCAGATATCCCTGCACGCCGAGTCCGACGATCACACCGGTGGCGACAGCACTGAGGTAGGAGTGGTGCCGGAATTCCTCCCGGGCATGGACATTGGAGATGTGCACCTCGATCAGCGGTGCCCGCAGTTCGGCGCAGGCGTCGCGCAGCGCGATCGAGGTGTGCGTCAACGCCCCGGCGTTGAGGATCACCGGGTCGCCCGCGTCGGCGGCGGCGTGCACCCAGCCCAGTAACTGCGCCTCGCTGTCGCTCTGGCGCACAATCGCCGACAGACCGAGTTCGGCCGCCTCCGCCTCGATCATCGCGACCAGATCGTCATGAGTGGTACTGCCGTACACCTCCGGCTCGCGCCGGCCCAGTCGGCCGAGATTCGGGCCGTTGAGCACGAGGACGGTCGTCATCGGCGCCTTCTCCTGTTCACCCGCGGGCTCCCCGCAGTCCAACGGCTCATGGCTCGGCGACCTCGGCATAGGCGGCCGCCAGCAGGGCCGGGTCCGGGCCCTCCAGGCGTCCGGGGCGGGCCAGGCCGTCGAGGACGACGAAGCGAAGGACCCCGGCCCGGGTCTTCTTGTCCCCGGCCATGATCGTCAGCAGGTCGGGCAGCGCATCGGCGTCGTAGACCGTCGGCAGCCCGAGTGCGCCCAGCACCTCGCGGTGCCGCCGCACGGTGGCCTCGTCGAGCCGGCCGGCCAGCCGGGCCAGCTCGGCGGCGAACACCAGACCCACCGAGACCGCGGCCCCGTGGCGCCACCGGTAGCGCTCCCTGCGCTCGATGGCGTGGGCCAGCGTGTGGCCGTAGTTGAGGATCTCCCGCAGCCCCGACTCCTTCTCGTCGGCGCCGACCACGTCGGCTTTGAACTGGATGGCGCGGCGGACCAGTTCGGGCAGCACCGTCCCAGTCGGGTCGGTGGCCGCCTGCGGGTCGGCCTCGATGAGGTCCAGGATCACCGGGTCGGCGACGAATCCGGCCTTCACGATCTCGGCCATGCCGGCCACCAGTTCATTGCGCGGCAGGGTTTCCAGCAGCGCGAGGTCGACCACCACGGCAGCCGGCTGGTGGAACGACCCGACCAGGTTTTTGCCGGCGTCGGTATTGATTCCGGTCTTCCCGCCGATCGCGGCGTCGACCATGCCCAGCAGGCTGCTCGGCACGTGCACGATGTCGATTCCGCGCAGCCAGGTCGCGGCGGCGAAGCCCGCGACGTCGGTGGCGGCTCCGCCCCCGAGGCTGACGATCGCGTCCTTGCGTCCCACCCCGATACGGCCCAGCACCTCCCAGACGAAGGCGACGACGGGCAGATCCTTGCCGGCCTCGGCGTCCGGCAGTTCGATGCGATGCGCGTCGACGCCTCTGTCCGACAACGCCTTTCGCATCGTCTCGGCGACCTCGGTCATCACCGGCTGATGCAGGATCACCACCTTGTGCCGCGAACCCAGCAGGTCGGCGACCTCCCCGAGCACGCCGGTTCCGACTATCACCGGGTACGGCGGGTCGACGGCGACCTCAATGATCGCCCGCCCCGTCATTTGCGGACTCCGGCGCGGCGGGCGGCCAGGGTCGCCGGGGTGACCGGCGCCTCCGGATCCGTGGATCCTGCCGGGGTTGTCCTCGGCGCGGGCGGGCCGGTGCGGGTGCCCGCCGCAGCCGGGCGCCGCCAGGGCGGACGACGTCGGCGCGGCGGCGGCGGGTTCTCCAGGCGCCCGACGATATGGCGGACGACGGCACCGGGATTACGCCGGTTGGTGTTGATCCGGATGGTCGCGGTCCTGCGGTAGAGCGGCACCCGCTGGCTCATCAGTTCCCGATACCTCTCGGCCCGGTCAGGTCCGGCCAGCAGCGGTCGAACGGTACTGCCCCCGGTGCGGCGGATCCCCTCGGCGGCGCTGATCTCCAGGTAGACGACCGTGTGGCCGGCCAGCGCGTCACGAACCCCCGGCGTGGTGACCGCACCGCCGCCCAGCGAGAGGATGCCGTCGTGGCTCTCCAGCGCCTCGCGAATCACCTGCTCCTCGATGCGGCGGAAGCCAGGTTCGCCTTCGGTGGCGAAGATCTCGGGAATACTGCGGCCCTGCTGTTCCTCAATCATCGCGTCGGTGTCGACCATTTCCAGGCCCATGGCGCGGGCAAGGCGCCGCCCGATGGTCGACTTCCCCGATCCGGGCAATCCGATCAGCACGGCCTTCGGCGCCATCTCCATTACCCCGACAGCCGTACCGAATCGGGTCCGAAGGCCTCCCGCTCGGCGATCTCGCGCAGGTAACCCTCGATATTGCGCCGGGTTTCGGCCAGCGAGTCCCCGCCGAACTTCTCCAGCGCGGCGCGGGCCAGCACCAGTGCGACCATGGCCTCGACCACTACCCCGGCGGCCGGCACCGCGCACACGTCGGAGCGCTGGTGAATCGCCACCGCCTGCTCGCCGGTGGCGAGGTCGACGGTGGACAACGCACGGGGAACCGTGGAGATCGGCTTCATCGCGGCCCGAACCCGCAGCGGCTGCCCGTTGGTCATCCCGCCCTCCAGTCCGCCTGCCCGGTTGGTCGACCGCACCACACCGCTGCCGTCGGTCCCGGGGAACATCTCGTCGTGCGCGCCGCTACCCCGGCGCCGGGCCGTCTCGAAACCGTCACCGATCTCGACACCCTTGATTGCCTGCACGCCCATCACGGCGGCGGCCAACTGGCTGTCGAGGCGGTTCTCACCGCTGACGAACGAGCCCAGGCCGACCGGAAGACCGTGCGCAACCACCTCGACAACCCCGCCGAGGGTGTCTCCGTCCTTCTTCGCGGCCTCGATCTCGGCGATCATGGCCGCCTCGGCGCCGGCGTCGAATGCCCGCACCGGACTGTCGTCGATCCGGGGCAGATCGGCCGCGGTCGGCGGCGGGCCGGCGTACGGGATCGAGGCCCCGATCGACACGACGTGGGAGACCACCTCGACCCCGAGCGCCTGCCGCAGGAACGCCCGCGCGATGCTTGCCGCGGCCACCCGGGCCGCCGTCTCCCGCGCGCTGGCGCGCTCCAGGACCGGCCGGGCATCCTCGAACCCGTACTTGAGCATGCCGGCGTAATCGGCGTGCCCGGGGCGAGGACGGGTGAGCGGGGCGTTGCGGGCGACCTCCAGGTTGGCGGCCGACACCGGGTCCGGAGCCATCACCGTCTCCCATTTCGGCCATTCCGTATTGCCGATCTCGATCGCGACGGGGCCGCCGAGGGTTTGACCGTGCCGGACTCCGGCCAGCACCGTCACCTCGTCCTGCTCGAACTTCATCCGAGCACCGCGACCGTATCCGAGCCGACGGCGGGCGAGCTGGGCGGCGATGTCGGCGGAGGTCACCTCGACACCGGCGACCATGCCCTCGACCATGGCGACGAGGGCTCGGCCGTGGGATTCTCCGGCTGTGGTCCAACGCAACACGCCCCCATCTTCCCATGTCGTCGGCGCGTGACCGAATCAGCCGCAACGCCTTAAAACACGGCGAGCTTCAAAACACGGCGAGCTTCAAAACACGGCGGCACTTCAAAGCACGGTGAGCGCCACGGCGCCCAGACTCGCCGCACACATCGACGGCCCGTGCGGTACCGCGGCTGGCGCGGCCGCGGCGCCGCGGCCGCGAAACAAGGCCGACACCCCCAGCAACGCCGTCAGCATCGGGGCGCCGATCGCCGAGAGCATCCAGACCGGCAGCCCGAAGGCCCCGGTCAGCGCTCCCAGGCCGAGGGCCAGCTTGACGTCGCCTCCCCCGAGTCCCGCCGGATCCACGAGGTGGACCGACAGGTACAACCCGCCCAGGGCCGCCGCGCCCAGGATGGCGGGCAGCCCGCGCCCGCATCCCGCGCACCCGCCCAGGATCGTCACCGCGCCGGTCAGGGTCAGCACGTCGGGTAGCCGGCGTTCCCGGATATCGATGACCGACAGTGCCGCCGCCCAGCAGAGCACGGCCAGGCAGGCCGCTGATCGAAGCATGCCGGAACGCTAGTTCAGTGCGGCCGCCATCTGCTGTCGCGGAGCCGGCCGGCCTGTGAATTGTTCGACCTGGCTGAACGCCTGGTGCAGCAACATCTGCAATCCGCTGATGACCTCGCCGCCGGCATCGGCGACTGCCCGGGCCAACGGGGTCGGCCACGGGTCGTAGATCGCGTCCAGCACAACGGGTATCGGGGCGAAGGTCGCCGCGTATTCCGCGGCCGCGTCGGCCGGAACCGTGCTGACCAGCACGTCGGCTCCCTCGACGGCCTCCGGCAGCCCGGCACCGGCCAGGTCGGCGAACGTGGCGTGAACCCCGAGCGCGGATCCGAGTTCGACCAGTCTGGCGGCCTTGCCGGGGTCCCGGGCGGCGACGGTGATCGCACCGACGCCCAGCCCGACCAGCGCATACACCGCAGCGGGCGCGGTTCCGCCCGAGCCGAGCACGATCGCCCGGCGCAGACCGCCCCGGTGACCCAGCGCCCCGGCCACACCATCGACGTCGGTGTTGTCGGCGCGCCACCCGGAAGCAGTCCGCACCAGCGTATTTGCCGAGCCGACCAGCCCGGCGCGCTCAGTCCGTTCGTCGGCGAACGCCAGCGCCGCGAACTTACCGGGCATGGTGACCGAAACCCCCACCCACTCCGGGCCGAAACCGCCGACCAGGGCGGGCAGTTCCTCGGCCGTGCAGTCGATGCGGTCATAGGTCCAGTCGTGCAAACCCAGGGCCCGGTAAGCGGCCAGATGCAACTGTGGCGAGCGGGAGTGCGCGACGGGCGAACCGAGGACTGCGGCCCTACGCGGACTCACCCGTCATCGCCCGGAGTCGAGCACACCGCTGTCGAGGGCCATGTCACGGTTGGCCAGGTGCTCCTGGTAGTCGCCGGTGAACAAGGTCGTGCCGTCGGAGTCGACGGTCACGAAGTACAGCCAGTCGCCGGGCTCTGGGCGCTCGGCCGCCGCCAGGGCCTCCTCACCGGGCGAGCAGATCGGGGTGGCCGGCAGACCCGCCTTGGCGTAGGTGTTCCACGGGGTCTCGGTGGCACGGTCCGCGTCGGTGGTGGCGACCTCCTGGCGGTCCAGCGGGTAGTTGACCGTCGAATCGAATTCGAGGCGGTCGTATTCGCTGGCCAGCCGGTTGTAGATGACCCTGGCCACCTTCGCGAAGTCGGCGGGCTTGGCCTCCTTCTGCACCAGCGAGCCGACGATGAGAACCTGGTAGGGCGTCATCTTCAGCGCCTTGGCCGATTCCAGCAGTCCGCCCTGTACATAGCGTTTGCCGCTCTCGTCGACCAGGGTGGCCAGAATCTGCTTGGCCGAGGCGGAAGGGTCGATGTTCCAGGTGCCGGGGGCGATGAGTCCCTCCAACCGCCGATGGCTGTTGCCCATCGCGGATGCGCCCTTCATCGCCCACTCCGGCACGTTCAGCGACTCCAAGGTGTCATCCTCGGCGGCGGACTTGAGGTCCCGGGTCGACACGCAGCTGCGGGTTCCGTTGAGGTCCACGCAGCTGGCATCGGAGATCAGCGAGAAAATGCCCGGGTTCACATCGCCGCTGCCGACCACCTCGACGTCGTCGAGTTGCTTGCCCTCGGGAATGACCAGCTTGCCCACCCGGGAGGACGGATCGGTCAGCATCGTCACCGCCGTCGCCGCCGGGATCTCCGTCCGCAGCTTGTAGAAGCCGGGCTGGATGGCGGCGAGTTCGGCATTGCCGGATGCCGCCGAGACGAACATCCCGGCGTCGGCGATAACGCCCTGCTCGACCAGATTCTGCGCGATCATCGACCCGGAGTCGCCGGGGTGGACCTCGATGACGATGTCGTCCTTACCCTCACCGCTGTAGTCGCTCGGCAGTTTCGGGCCGCCGAGCAATCTCGGCCCCAGCAGCACCACGGCGAGCACGCCGACCGCCACCAGCGCCAGCAGGCCCAACGTCCGGCCCCGCCCGCCTTTCGCCGCGGACCTGGGCCGAGCCGGCCTCGGCGCGCCGACGGCCACGGGCTCGGCGCGTCCCAGCGGCGCGTTGTGCTGCTCGGGTGGCTGGGTCGACTCGGGTGGCTGGGTCACTGTCACTCTTTCAGCATCGTGGCCGCGTTGCGGCGTTGGTCGAGCCAGCCCTGCAAAATTGCCACGGCTGCAGCTTGGTCGATCATTGCCCGTTGCTGCCGGGCGCGCACACCGGCCTCCCGCAGCGACCGGGATGCACTGACGGTAGTCAATCGCTCATCGGCGAGACGAACCGGTACCGGGGCTATTCGGGCGGCGAGTGCGGTGGCAAATTCGATCGCTTCCTCCGCCGATGATCCGGCCCGGTCGGCCAGGGTGCGCGGCAGTCCGACAACAACCTCGACGACCTCGAGTTCACCCACCAGAGCGGTGAGTCTGCGCAGGTGGCGACCCCCGCGTTCGCTGCGCACGGTCTCCACGGGGGTGGCCAGGATGCCGTCCGGGTCACTGACCGCGACGCCGATCCGGACGGTGCCGACGTCGATGCCCAAGCGACGGCCACGGCCCGGGTCGCCGACGCCGGGACGGTCGGGCATGCGGTCGGGCTCGGACACCGTCTGACCTCAGCTCCCCGCGAGCTCCGCGCGGACGGCCCCCAGAGCCGCCTCGATACCCGACGAATCTTTGCCAGAGCCCTGGGCGAGGTCCGCCTTGCCGCCGCCGCGGCCACCGACCGCGGCCGCGACCACGCCGACGAGATCATTGGCCCGCACTCCCGCTTCCTGGGCGGCTGGGTTGGAGGCCACCACGAACGGAACGGTTCCCTCCGGGCCCTCGGCGAGAAGAACCACCACACCCGGCTCCGTGCCGAACCGCGAGCGGATGTCACCCACCAGGGAGCGCAGATCCGCGGCAGTCATCCCCGCCGCCAGCCGCTGGGCCACCAGACGGACTTTACCGACCTGCTCGGCGGTGGCGGCGGCATTTCCCGCGGCTGCCCGCGCCGACGCCAGCCGCACCCGCTCGAGTTCCTTCTCCGCCGCCCTGAGCCGTTCGACCAGGGTGGCCACCCGGGCCGGCACCTCCTCGGAGGGCACCTTCAGCGACGAGGCCAGACCGGCCATCAGCGCCCTCTCCCTGCTCAGGTGCCGGAACGAATCGAGCCCGACGTAAGCCTCCACCCGCCGCACCCCGGAGCCAACCGAGGAGTCGCCGAGCAGGGTGACCGGTCCGATCTGGGCTGAGTTGTGCACGTGGGTGCCGCCGCAGAGTTCCAGCGAGAACGGTCCGCCGATCTCGACCACGCGAACCTGCTCGGGGTACTGCTCACCGAACAGCGCCATCGCGCCCATCGCCTTGGCCCTGTCGAGTTCGGTGAGGAAGGTGTTGACCGGATAGTCGGCCTGCACCGCCTCGTTGGCGATCTCCTCGATCCGGCCGCGCTGGTCGTCGGTGAGCGCACCCTGCCAGTTGAAGTCGAATCGCAGGTAACCGGGCCGGTTGAGCGATCCCGCCTGAACCGCATTGGGACCCAGTACCTCGCGCAGCGCGGCATGCACCATATGAGTTCCGGAGTGCCCCTGGGTGGCACCTCGACGGCACTGCGGATCGACGGCGGCCACGATGGTGTCGCCTTCCACGAACTCGCCGGACTCGACATTGACGCGGTGCACCCACAGCGTCTTGGCGATCTTCTGGACGTCGGCGACCGCGGCCCGGGCCGATTCGCTCGCACCGGTTCCGGTCAGCCAGCCGACATCCGCGATCTGCCCGCCGGACTCGGCGTACAGCGGGGTGCGGTCGAGCACGATCTCCACCCGCTCCGGCGGCATCGTCTCGGAGTGCACCCTCGGATGGTGGGCCACCACGGGAACCCGTTTGCCGTCGACGAAAATGCCGAGAATGCGGGCCTGTGAACTCAGTTCGTCGAACCCGGTGAACTCGGTGGGGCCGGCGTCGACCAGCTCGCGGAACGCCGAGAGGTCGGCGTGGGCGTGCTTGCGGGCGGCGGCGTCGGCCTTGGCGCGCCGGCGCTGCTCGGCCATGAGTTCCCGGAAACCCAGTTCGTCGACGCTGAGACCGGCTTCGGCGGCCATCTCGAGGGTGAGTTCGATCGGGAAGCCGTAGGTGTCGTGCAGGGTGAACGCCTCGGCGCCGCCGAGCTCGGTGCTGCCGGACGCGCGGGTGGCCGCCGCGGCATCCTCGAAAAGCTTCGACCCGGAGGCCAGGGTGCGGTTGAAGGCCGTCTCCTCGGCCACCGCGATGCGGTTGATCCGGTCGAAGTCGGTGACCATCTCCGGATAGGACGGACCCATCGCGTCGCGCACGGTCGCCATCAGCTCGCCGACGATCGGCCGTTCGATGCCGAGCAGCTTGGCGGAGCGGATGATCCGGCGCAGCAACCGGCGCAGCACGTAGCCGCGTCCCTCGTTGGAGGGGGTGACGCCGTCGGCGATGATCACCGCGGCGGTCCGGCTGTGGTCGGCGATGACCCGATAGCGCACGTCGTCGTCGTTGTTACCCGCGCCGTAGCCGCGCGGCGCGTACTGCGCGGCCTTGTCGATCACCGGCCGGAGCAGGTCGGTCTCGTAGACGTTGTCGACGCCCTGCAGCAGGCAGGCGATCCGCTCGACCCCCATGCCGGTGTCGATGTTCTTGCGCGGCAGCGGGCCGAGGATCTCGAAATCCTCCTTGGAGGTTCCCTCACCGCGCTCGTTCTGCATGAACACGAGGTTCCAGATCTCGATGTAACGGTCCTCGTTGGCCTCCGGGCCGCCCTCGATGCCGTACTCCGGGCCGCGGTCGTAGTAGATCTCCGAGCAGGGCCCGCAGGGGCCGGGAATCCCCATCGACCAGTAGTTGTCGGCCATACCGCGACGCTGGATGCGCTCGGGCGGCAGACCGGCCACCTCCTGCCAGAGCCGTTCGGCCTCGTCGTCGTCGTAGAACACGGTGGCCCACAGCCGTTCCCGGTCCATCCCGTACCCGCCTTCGGCGGCCGGCTTGGTCAGCAACTCCCAGGCCAGTTCGATCGCGCGGCGCTTGAAGTAGTCGCCGAAGGAGAAGTTGCCGGCCATCTGGAAGAACGTGTTGTGGCGGGTGGTGATGCCGACCTCATCGATATCCGGGGTGCGGATGCATTTCTGGATACTGGTCGCGGTGTCGTAAGGGGGTGTGCGCTGGCCTAGGAAGTAGGGGACGAACTGCACCATGCCGGCGTTGACGAACAGCAGATTGGGATCGTCGAGGATCACCGAGGCGCTAGGTACCTCGGTGTGGCCTGCCGCGACGAAGTGGTCGAGGAACCGCTTCCTGATCTCGTGTGTCTGCACGGGTGGGATCGTCCTTGTTTTTCGGGTACGGCGTGTTCGGGTACGGCTCTGGACTCACCAGAGCATCGACCGCACCACATTACCGGTCACGGTCAGCCGGACAGGAAGCTCAGCCGCACTGACCGTCTCGGGTTGTCGCGGTTGAGATCGACCAGCACGACGCTCTGCCAGGTGCCCAGCAGTGGGCTGCCGTCGGCCACCGGAACGGTCACCGACGGCGACACGATCGCCGGCAGCACATGGTCGGCGCCGTGACCCGGCGACCCGTGGGCATGACGGTAGCGGTCATCGCGCGGCAGTATCCGTTCCAGGGCGTCGACGAGGTCGGCGTCCGAACCCGCGCCGGTCTCGATGATGGCCACCCCTGCGGTGGCGTGCGGGACGAAAACGTTGCACAGACCGTCCCCGCGGGAACGGCAGAACTGCCGCAACGGACCGGTCACGTCGACGATGCGTCGCCGCGCGGTGTCCACCTCGAGCACATCGCTGTCCACCCCGCCAGCCTACGGACGAGGGCGCCGGACGATCGCGCGCAACTTGGCCAGCCGGCCGCCGATCTCGCGTTCGGCACCGTGGCGCGAGGGCCGGTAGTAGTCGACGCCGACGATCTCCTCAGGTGGATACTGTTGCGGCACAACGCCGTCGGGGTCATCGTGTGGGTATCGGTAGCCCTGGGCATGCCCCAGCCTGGCCGCTCCCGAATAGTGTCCGTCGCGCAGGTGCGCCGGCACCATGCCGGCCTTGCCGGACCGGATGTCGGCGACCGCCGCGGCGAGGGCGGTGGTGACGGCGTTGGACTTCGGCGCAGTGGCCAGGTGCACCGTCGCGTGCGCCAGCGTGAGCTGGGCCTCGGGCATCCCGATCAGCGCCACGGTCTGGGCAGCGGCCACCGCGGTGAGCAGCGCGGTGGGATCGGCCATGCCGATGTCCTCGCTGGCCAGGATCACCAGTCGGCGCGCCACGAACCGGGGGTCCTCACCGGCGACCAGCATCCGGGCCAGATAGTGCAGCGCGGCATCCACGTCGGACCCGCGGATCGACTTGATGAAGGCGCTGACGACGTCGTAGTGCTGGTCGCCGTCTCGGTCGTAACGCACGGCCGCGCGATCCAGGGATTGTTCGACTGTGGCCTCCGTCACCGCACCGCCGGCCGCCGCGGCGGTCTCCGCGGCCACCTCCAGCGCGGTCAGTGCCCGGCGGGCATCCCCCGCGGACAACTCGACCAGCAGGTCAAGAGCGTCGCCGTCGACCCGAACCGCATCGCCCAACCCACGAGGGTCGCTCACCGCCCTGCTCAGCACGGTACGGACGTCATCGGCGCCCAGCGGCTGCAGTTGCAGGATGAGCGAACGCGACAGCAGTGGGGCGACCACCGAGAACGACGGGTTCTCCGTGGTGGCGGCGACCAGCAGCACCACCCGGTTCTCGACCGCGGCCAGCAGGGCGTCCTGCTGCGTCTTGGAGAACCGGTGCACCTCGTCGATGAACAGCACGGTCTGCTCACCGTGCACCGCGGCCCGGCGCGCGGTGTCGATGACCGCCCGAACCTCCTTGACTCCCGCGCTGAGCGCCGACAGAGCTTCGAACCGACGTCCGGTGGCATGCGAGATCAGCGAGGCCAGGGTGGTCTTCCCGGTTCCCGGCGGTCCGTAGAGGATCACCGAGGCCGCGCCAGACCCCTCGACCAACCGGCGCAGCGGTGAGCCTGGCCCCAGCAGATGCTCCTGCCCGACGACCTCGTCGAGGCCGGCCGGCCGCATCCGCACCGCCAACGGCGAGGGGGTGCCGCCGCCCGGAGCGGGCCGGTCCTCGGCAGGCAACTCGAACAGGCTGTCGGACACGCTCTCAGGCTTACCACGCCCCGGCTCCGCACCCGGTGCCGGCGGCCCGGTGTCGCCTGGACCCCGCCCGGCCGGTCCGGGTCACTCGATGGCGCCGGTCAGCCCGAAGTCGTCGAGAACCTCGCCGGTGACCGCCGCGAGCTCCTCCCGAGTGGTCGAGCCGTCGGCGTCGCAGTAGCCGATGCTGACGAACTGGGCTCCGTGCACCCGGCCGAAAACCACCGGGAAGAAGGTCCCGCCGAAGCGGCGCAGATGATCGAGGGTGATGTGCTCGACCATCCGGATGGCGAGGAAGTCCGCCTCGGTGCCGTCCGGACGGTTGACGGCGGGGTCCAGCTTGCCGAGGTTGGAGCAGCCGATCACCGCGGTTCCGCCGACGACTCCTTCCAGGCGCCGGGCGAGCGCCTTGGGAACCATCGGTGTCAGCGGCAACGGGGCGAGCAGTTCATGCCGCGCGTCGGCCAGGGTCGACAGGGCCGTCTTGAGGCCGGCGCGCAACCCGCTCAGGTCGGCCTGGACGGTGGCGGGGTCGACGGTCAGGCGCACGCCGGTCAGCGCGTTGCCGCGGGTGTCGCCCTCGACACGTTCGTTGACCGGAACCGAGAGCACCACCGACCCGTCGGGGGCGACCCAGCCCAGCCGCCGGCCCAGCCGGGCGGAGAACGCCAGGGCCAGCGACATGGCCGTTCCACCCAGTTCGGCCGCACGGGCGTCCCAGTGCTCACCGTCGATCCGGACGGTGACCGAGGGCAGCACCACCTCGCGATCGCCGTCGCGGGCCACGCCCGCGCCGACCGCATTCTTCGGGTTGGACGCCGCTTTCGGGTTGGACGCCGCTTTCGGGTTGGACGCCGCACCGGCCAGGTCGTTGTTGCGGGCCAGTGCGACCGCGGCGGCCAGCGCTTTGCCCATCGCCGGGATGTCCCGCAGGAACCGGCGCGCATCCTGGCGCACTGCCTGGATCCTGGTGCGGGTTCCCGGCGGCGGATAGCCGAGGTCGCGGGTGACCCCGTTCGCCGCATCGGCGACTGCCAGTGCGATCCCGACCCCGTCGCCGACGGTATGGGAGACCACCAGCGTCACCACCGCGCCGCCCTCGACGAGGGGTTGGACCGCCAGTCGCCATGACGGTCCGTGCTCGGGATCCAACGACGACAAACCCTTCTCATCGAGCCATTCGGTGATCTCGCTCGCGGGACGCGCCACCCGGGCCACCTCGATATCGGCCGGGCCGGGCCAGTCGACCCAGCGGTGCCTGCCGAAGGGCAACGGGGATCGCTCGATGCGGCGGCCGAGCAGTCCGTGGGCCAGATTGTCGCGGAACCGGCGAAGGCCCTCCATATCGACGCCGTTGCGATAGGTCCAGGTGTACTGGATCAGCGGCCCGTGCCCGAGCGCCCGCAAACCGAGAAACGACGCCTGGTCGATGAGGTCGAGCGTGTTGTCCACAGCGGTCATGGTAGGGGCGCGAGGCTCAGGGTAGGACGCACCGGCTACTTCTCCGGATTGGCGTCCATTCCGGACTCTTTGCGCTGCTGGGCGGTGATCGGCGCGGGGGCGTCGGTGAGCGGGTCCACCCCGCCACCGGACTTGGGGAAGGCGATGACGTCACGAATGGAGTCCGCGCCGAACAGCAGTGCGACGATCCGGTCCCAGCCGAAGGCGATCCCGCCGTGCGGCGGCGCCCCGAAGGTGAAGGCCTCCAACAGGAATCCGAACTTCTCGGCGGCTTCAGCGGAGTCGATCCCCATCACGGCGAACACCCGCTCCTGGATGTCGCGGCGATGGATGCGGATCGACCCGCCGCCGATCTCGTGGCCGTTGCAGACGATGTCGTAGGCGTCGGCCAGCACCGTTCCCGGATCGCTGTCCAGGGCGGCCTCGTGCTCGGGTTTGGGCGCGGTGAAGGCGTGGTGCACCGCCGTCCAGGCCCCCGACCCCACGGCAACGTCCCCGGCCGCGGTGGCGTCGTCTGCCGGTTCGAACAGCGGCGGGTCGACGATCCACACGAACGCCCAGGCCTGCGGGTCGATCATGTCCAGCCGCCGGGCGATCTCGCCGCGGGCGGCGCCCAGCAGCGCCCGCGACGCCTTGATCGGACCGGCCGCGAAGAACACGCAGTCCCCGGGCTTGGCGCCGACGTGGGCTGCCAGCCCCTCGCGTTCGGCCTCCGAGAGGTTCTTGGCCACCGGACCGGCTAACGTGCCGTCCTCCCCGATGAGCACGTAGGCCAATCCCCTGGCGCCGCGCTGCTTGGCCCACTCCTGCCAGCCGTCCAGGGTCCGGCGCGGCTGGGAGGCGCCGCCCGGCATCACGACCGCGCCGACATAAGGCGCCTGGAACACCCGAAACGGGGTGTCGGCGAAATACTCCGTGCACTCCACGAGTTCCAGGCCGAAGCGCAGGTCCGGCTTGTCCGAGCCGAACCGGCGCATGGCATCGGCATAGGTCATCCGTGGGATGGGCCGGGGCAGGTCGTATCCGATCAGCGCCCACAGCGCTGCCAGGGTCTCCTCAGCGACCGCGATGACATCGTCGGCGTCGACAAAGCTCATCTCCACGTCGAGTTGGGTGAATTCCGGCTGGCGGTCGGCGCGAAAATCCTCGTCTCGGTAGCACCGGGCGATCTGGTAGTAGCGTTCCATACCGCCGACCATCAGCAACTGCTTGAACAGCTGGGGGCTCTGCGGCAGCGCGTAGAACGAGCCGGGCTGCAGCCGGGCGGGCACCAGGAAGTCGCGCGCGCCTTCCGGCGTGGACCGGGTCAGTGTCGGCGTCTCGATCTCGACGAAGTCGTGGCCGGCCAGCACCGAACGGGCGGCGGCATTGACCCGCGACCGCAGCCGCAGCGCGTCACCGGGCCCGCCGTCCCGGCGCATGTCTAGGTAGCGGTGCCGCAGCCGGGCCTCCTCGCCCGCGGGCTCATCGAGTTGGAACGGCAGCGGGGCGCTCTCCCCAAGCACCGTCAGCGAGGTCGCGTTGACCTCGACCTCCCCCGTGGCGATATCAGGGTTGGCGTTGCCCTCCGGGCGGATCTCCACGGCGCCCTCGACCGCGACGCAGAACTCGGCCCGCAACCGGTGCGCGGACGTAAGCACATCGGCGTCACGGAACACCACCTGGGCCACGCCCGAATGGTCGCGAAGATCGATGAAGATCACTCCGCCGTGGTCCCGGCGACGGGCAACCCACCCGGAGAGGGTGACGGTCCGGCCGGCGTCGGAGGATCGCAACGAACCGGCGGCATGACTGCGCAGCAATGGAACTCCTCGGACGGGTCATGGACGGCCTGGCGTGCTGGGCCGGGTGAAGACGCCGGGTGAAGTCTAGGGAGTGCGCGGTCCGCCGCGACGACCGCCACCTCCAATCAGGCGATTGTGGCAAGCTTGATCGGGCGGCTCGCCGGAGGTCGGCGGCAACATCTCGAGGAGCGCGGATGACCTTCAACGAGGGCATGCGGATCGACACCAGCACCACGTCAACCGGAGGCGGCGCCGGACGGGGCATCGCGATCGGCGGGGGGTTCGGCGGCCTGGCGATCGTGCTGCTGGCGTTGTTCCTGGGCGTGGATCCCGGACCAGTGATCAGCCAGCAGCAGGTCGGGTCGCCGTCGCAGTCCGGGTCGACCTACGACCTGAGCAAATGCCGGACGGGTGCGGACGCCAACAAATATGACGAGTGCCGGGTGGTGGCCACCGGCAACTCCGTCGACGGCGTCTGGGAGCAACTGCTGCGCGGTTACCAGAGGCCGTCGATGAAATTGTTCAAGGGCCAGATCCAGACCGGCTGCGGTCCGGCCAGCAGCGAAGTCGGCCCGTTTTACTGCCCGGCCGACTACACCGCGTACTTCGACACCGATTTCTTCAAGGTGCTCGAGACGCAATTCGGTTCCAGCGGCGGCCCGCTGGCTCAGGAGTACGTGGTGGCTCACGAGTACGGGCACCATGTGCAGAACCTGACCGGTGACCTGAAGAAGGCCCACCAGGGCGTCCAGGGCGCGCAGGGCAACGGCGTGCGTTCAGAACTCCAGGCCGACTGCTACGCCGGGGTGTGGGCCCATTACGCCTCCACGACCAAGCAGCAGGGCACCGGCGTCCCGTTCCTGGAACCGCTCAGCGACAAGGACATCGCCGATGCACTCTCGGCGGCATCCTCGGTAGGCGACGACCGTATACAGGCCGAGACGACCGGCCGGGTGAACCCGGAGAGTTGGACCCACGGTTCCTCAGAACAACGCCAGAAGTGGTTCACCGTCGGCTACCAGACCGGCGACCCCAACCAATGCAACACCTTCAAGGCCGCGAACCTGGGCTGATCGACGCGGCTACCAGGGACGCAACGCGCACTGCACGCCGCTGCCGCCCTGCTCGGAGACCACGACCTTTCCATCGACAGCGATCTCGCAGCGGAATTCCGGATTCACCCGCAGTCCCCCGCTGGCACTGACGAATGCCCACTGCGACGGATCCTCCAGCGTGGTCTGCACAGTCCATGGTGAGCCGGGGCCGACCACGGTGCGGGCCATGGGCATGTACTCGGGCTTGTTGGCCGCCGCCTGGTCCGGCGGGTCGGCGCTGACGTAGTAGATGTTGGCGGTCAGGTCGCTGGTCGTGGTGACCGTGTAGGTGACCTGGTGCCCGCCGGCGGCTGGGGTCGAGGTGGATTCGGCGTCGGTCGGTGCCGCCGACGTCTCGGGTGTCGCGGTCTCCGTTGTCGCAGTCTCGGGGGCCGCTGTCTCGGGTGTTGCGGTCTCCGTTGTCGCAGTCTCGGAGGCCGTCGGCTCGGTGCTGGTCGGGTCGGCGCCGGCAGGGCCCGCGGCCCCGACTCCCGCGGCGACGATCGCTGCTGCACCCAGTGCTGAGAGAAGTCGCATACCGGGGCTATCGGCACACCGCGCCGCGGCGTTACCTGGGGGCCGTCTCAGCCGGCGTCGCGAAGGCCCGCGCGGGCCTGCGGATCCGGCAGCGTCGCGCTCTTCATCAGGCCGAACAGTTCGATGGAGGACTCCACGGCCCGATCGACGAAGTCGGTCACACCAGCAAGGTCACCCGGCCGCCGGGATGCCCGGGCACCCACGCCGACGAGAGCGGGGTCGGACGAATCGAAGACCAGAGCGTCCACACACGGCGTACCGGCATTCCACCGGGCGGCCAGGCCGGTGAGCTGATCCCGTTGCTCGGCCGGGTAGAACCGGTCCGGTGAGATGCTGACCCGCACCGCGTCATGACGCGCGCCGCGCACCTCGAGATGGACATTGAGCCGACCCCGGTAGGCGCCCACCAGGAAGTCGACGAAGTAGAAGAACTCGTCGTCGTGGTGACCGCGGAAATACCGCACTCCCCGGTTGCGCAGGTAGTCCTCGATCAACTCGTTCATATCCGGTCAACGCCCAGACGCCACCCGGGGGTTCCCCAGGCTGGCTAAGAAATCACTGAGGCCCCTTAAGCTGGATCGGCAGGTCAGCCCAATCTCGAAAGAATCTCGGCAACAACCGACCCGACGGGAACGTCGACCTGTTCGCCGTTGGTCAGGTCCTTGACACCGACGGTGCCGGCCTCGATGTCGCGGTCTCCGGCGACCAGGGCGACACGTGCACCCGAGCGGTCCGCGGCACGCATGGCGCCCTTGACCCCGCGGTCCCCGTAGGCCAGATCCACCCGCAAACCGGCCGCTCGCAGGGCCGCGGCCAGGCGGGCGAGTTCGATCTTGGCGTCGCCCCCCAGGGGAACGCCGAACACGTCGCAGCGCGTCACGTCCCCCGCCGTGACCCCCTCCGCCCGCAGTGCCAGCATGGTCCGGTCGACCCCGAGCCCGAACCCGATGCCGGAGAGGTCCTGGCCGCCCAACTCCGACATCAGCCCGTCGTAGCGGCCGCCGCCGCCGATGCCGGACTGTGCGCCCAGGCCGTCGTGGACGAACTCGAAAGTGGTCTTCGTGTAATAGTCCAGGCCCCGAACCAGTCGCCGGTTGACCACGTAAGGCACGCCCAGGGCGTCGAGGTGGGCCAGCACGGTGCGGAAATGCCGGTCGGTTTCCTCGGAGAGGTGGTCGAGCATGACCGGGGCGTCGGCGGTCATCTCCCGGATGTGCGGACGTTTGTCGTCCAGCACCCGCAGCGGGTTGAGCTCCGCGCGCTGCTTGGTCGCATCGTCGAGGTCAAGCCCGAACAGGTAGTCCTGCAACAGCTCCCGGTACTGCGGCCGGCAGGTGTCGTCGCCCAGGGAGGTGATCTCCAGCCGGAACCCACGCAGCCCGAGGGAGCGGAAACCCTCGTCGGCGACGGCGATCACCTCGGCGTCCAGGGCCGGGTCGTCGATTCCGATCGCCTCGATGCCGACCTGTTGAAGCTGGCGGTAACGGCCCGCCTGTGGACGCTCGTAGCGGAAGAACGGCCCGGCATAGCAGAGCTTCACCGGAAGGGCGCCGCGGTCGAGACCGTGTTCGATGACCGCCCGCATCACCCCGGCCGTGCCCTCCGGGCGCAGCGTGACCGACCGGTCGCCCCGGTCGGCGAAGGTGTACATCTCCTTGGACACCACGTCGGTGGACTCACCCACTCCGCGGGCGAACAGCGCGGTGTCCTCGAAGATCGGCAGTTCGACGTCGCCGTAGCCGGCCCGACGGGCCGCGCCCAGCAAGCCGTCGCGCACCGCGACGAATTCGGCTGAATCCGGCGGCAGGTAGTCGGGAACGCCCTTGGGCGCCTGAAAAGCGCTCACAGCGAGGTGATCCCTTGCAGGAAGGGGTTGGCGCGCCGCTCGGCGCCGATCGTTGTGGGCTCGCCGTGACCCGGCAGCACCCGAGTGTGGTCGTCGAGAACCAGCAGTTTGGTGACGATGGATCCCAGCAGATCCCGGCCGCTGCCACCGGGCAGGTCGGTACGGCCGACGGACTGCTTGAACAGGGTGTCACCGGTGAACACCAGACCGGCACCGCTTCCGGAGTCGACGTCCGACACCCGGAACGCCACCGAACCGCGGGTGTGCCCCGGGGTGTGGTCCACCGTGACGCCGATACCCCCGAACTCGAGCACTTCGCCGTCACGCTCCAGTCCGACGACCTGGCGCGGTTCGCGGAACAGTGAGCCGAACAGCACCTGCCCGATCCGCGGGCCGAAGCCCCTGATCGGATCGGTCAGCATGGATCGGTCGGCGGGGTGGATGAAAGCAGGGCAGCCGTAAGCGTCGGCCACCTTCTGCGCCGACCAGATGTGGTCGACGTGCCCGTGGGTCAGCAACACCGCCGCCGGCGTGAGGCGGTTGTCGTCGAGGATCCGGCGCAGCGGACCGAAGGCCCGCTGACCGGGGTCGACGACAATGGCGTCCGCGCCGGGATGGGGAGCCAGAACGTAACAGTTGCAGGCCAACATGCCGGCCGCGAACCCGGTGAGCAACACGCCGAACAGTGTCCCATGATCAGAACGGGGTCCCATGATCGGCGGACCATTCTTCGATTGGCGTGGGTCCTCCCCCACCCGCACATGTTCGGCTGGCACACTCGTCTGCGCGATTGAACGATCACCTGAACAACGGAGGACGCCGCGGTGCCCACGAACGCACAACGACGCGAAACGGCCAAACGCAAGCTCGAGCGGCAGCTGGAGCGCCGAGCCAAGCGGGCAAAGCGCCAGCGCATCCTCACCGTGGTCGGCGCCATGGTCGCCCTGGCCGCTGCTGCCGGGGTGATCGTCACCTTCGTGCTGAACAACAAGGACTCGTCGACGACCACCGCCTCGCCGTCGAGCACCTCCGAGCCCGCACCGGCCGCCACCCCAGCACGCGGCGGTGAGGGCCAGCTTCCGGTTTTCGCGGCACCGGCCGATCTCGGCGCCAACTGCAAGTACCCGGCCGCCGGGCAGGCGGCCAAGAAGGTCGATCCGCCCAAGTCCGGCAAGGTACCGACCGATCCGGCGACCATCAGCGTCAGCATGTCGACCAACGAGGGCAATATCGGCCTGATCCTCAACAACGCCGAGGCGCCGTGCACGGTCAACAGCTTCGCCAGCCTGGCTCAGAAGGGTTTCTTCGACGACACCGTCTGCCACCGGCTGACCACCGCGAACTCTCTCGGCGTGCTGCAATGCGGTGACCCGAGCGGTGACGGCAAGGGGGGCCCGGGATACCAGTTCTCCAACGAGTACCCGACCAACCAGTACGAGAAGGGCGATCCGGCGCTGCAGAAGGAAGTGCTCTACCCGCGCGGAACGCTGGCCATGGCCAACGCCGGCCCGGACACCAACGGCAGCCAGTTCTTTCTGGTCTACAAGGATTCCAAGCTCCCGCCGAACTACACGGTGTTCGGGACCATCGACGCCACCGGTCTGGCCACCCTGGACAAGATCGCCGAGGCGGGGGTCGCTGGAGGCGGCGAGGACGGCAAGCCGGCCACCGAGGTGAAGATCAAGTCGGTCCTGCTGGACTAGAGCGGCCTGCCGTGAGCGTTCCGCCGTTCGGCGCCCCACCGCCGGGGGGCATGCCATATCCCCCATATTCGCCGTACCCCTCGTATCCCCCGTACCCGCCGCATCCCCCGCAACGCACCAACGCCTACGCGGTCGCGTCGCTGATATGCGCGTTCGTCTTCGCCCCACTGGGGGTCGTGTTCGGGCACCTCTCGCTGTCCCAGATCAAGCGCTCCGGCGAGCAGGGCCGCGGGCTTGCCATCGCGGGTCTGGTGATCGGCTACCTGATCACCGTCGGTACCGTCCTGATCCTGCTGATGGGTGCGGTGCTGCTGTCCTGGGCGGCCAAGGTGGCGCGGGAGAACCCGCAGCTGGGCGCCTCGGGTCAACCAGGGCGGCCATCGACCACGCTGAACGGTTCACTGCCGCCGTTCGCGCCGCCGGCCGGACTCGGATCGGCCTGTGCCTATCCCGCCACACCGACGGCGGCGGCCAAACCGGTCACACCGCCGCGCGGCGGGAAAGTGGCCAGGGAGCCCGCCGCGCTGCAGGCGACCATGCGGACCAACGAGGGCACGCTCGGACTGAGGCTGGACAACGCCGAGGCTCCGTGCACGGTCAACAGTTTCGTGAGCCTGGCCAGGCAGGGGTACTTCGACGACACACCCTGTCACCGCCTGGCCACCGCGCCGAACCTCTCGGTGCTGCAGTGCGGGGACCCGACGGGCACCGGCGCCGGCGGGCCGGGCTACCGGTTCGCCAACGAATACCCCACCAACCAGTACCGGCCGCTCGACCCTGAGTTGAGGCAGCCGGTGGTGTATCCAAGGGGAACGCTGGCGATGGCGAACTCCGGCCCGGACAGCAACGGCAGCCAGTTCTTCATCGTCTACCGGGACTCCACGCTGCCGCCGACCTACACCGTGTTCGGACGCGTCGACGATCGTGGCCTGGCCGTGGTGGAGCGACTGGCCTCCGACGGTGTACGTGGCGGCGGTACCGACGGCCAACCCCGGCGGCCGATCACCATCACAGCTCTGACAGTGCGATAGGGCGCCGGCGGCGCACAAGCCCCGACCGGTGGGGTCCTCAGGCGATCCCGGCCGCGGTTTCGGCGGTGATCCCGGGGTGCAGGACCGCCACCGGACAGCTGGCGTGGGCCAGGACCTTCTGGGTCACCGAGCCCATGATGAGCCCCGAGAACCCCCCAGAACCGCGGCTGCCCACCACCAGCAGTTCGGCACCGGCCGCCTCGGCCAGCAGGACTTCGGCGGGCCGCCCGGTGCCGGTGACGTAGGACACCGGGACGTCGGGAAATGAGGTGGCGGTGACGATCACCGGGGAGTGGAAGGCGCTGCTGTCCGATCCTGGCGTGGCGTCCTCGGGGTTGAACTCGTGGGTCTCGGGCTCCCCTCGGGTCGCCTCCACCGACACCGCCACCACGCCGCAGCCGATTGCCTCGGCATGCCGGAAGGCGAACGCGGCGGCGCGGTTGGAGGCCGGCGACCCGTCGTAACCCAGGACCACCTGACCGGGGTTCCCGGTGAGGCCCTCGGTGTTCTCGAAGGGAAGGCCACCCTCCAAGCCGGAATGCACCACCACGACCGGGCACTGCGCATACGGGGCGACATGCATCGTGGTGGAGCCCAGCAGTAGCCCGCGGAACCCCTCGATCCCGCGTGATCCGAGCACCAGCACGTCGGCGTTCTCTCCTACCGCCAGCAGTGAGGGCACCGGGGCGTCGGGCATCTGCAACGCCCTAATCTGCACGCCGGGCGCGGCGGCACGGGCAAAGGCCGCGGCCGCGCCGAGCACTCCGGTGGGCTCTCCCACCAGAGTCGGTTCACCCAGCGCGTCCGGGCGGGCATAGAGGACGGTCAGCGGCAATCCGTAGGCGACGGCGGTGGCGGCCGCCCACCGAACCGCCGCAATGCCGTGCTCGGACCCGTCGGCGCCGACCACGACGCCGCTCTCGGCCGCGACGACTTCCTCGGTCATGGCGGTGCCCTCCGTCCGTGTTACGACTGATGTCGCGAACCGCGTCGCACAATGCAAACACCGCATACACGGCGGTGTCAGCGGTACGGTACTTCCGCAGCGATTCGACAGTGAACCCGGCGGGGGTGCGACATGGCAGAAACACACGAAATTCACCATGCCGCCGAACCCGACCTGCATGAAAAGGGGCTGTCGCGCAACTCGGTGGGCGTGCTGGGCAGCGTGGTGCTGGGGATCTCCTCGGTAGCCCCGGCCTACTGCCTGACCGCGACCATCGGCATTCTGGTCACCCAGACCGGTCACAAGATGGCGGTGGTCATCATCGCCGGGTTCCTGCCGATGTTCTTCGCCGCCTACGCCTATCGCGAACTGAACAGGGTGATGCCCGACTGCGGCACCTCGTTCACCTGGACCACGAAGGCGTTCGGGCCCTACATCGGGTGGCTCGGCGGGTGGGCGGCTATCCTGGCGACGGCCATCGTGCTGTCGAATCTGGCCGGCGTCGCGGTCCAGTTCTTCTATCAGTTCCTCGGAGACCTTTTCGGGAACAAAACGCTGGGCCGGTTGTGGGAATCCCCGTGGGTCAACGTCGCCACCTGCCTCGGGTTCCTGGCAGTGGCGACGTGGGTGGCTTATCGCGGGGTGACCACCACCGAGCGGGTGCAGTTCGTCCTGGTGGGCTTCCAGCTGGTGACGTTGCTGGCCTTCGCGCTGATCGCAGTGGTCAAGTCCGGATCGGCGCCGACCGGGATGGCGTTCAGTTGGGACTGGTTCAGCCCGTCGGGGCTGACCCTGTCGGCGTTCATCGCCGGACTGTCCGGGTCGATCTTCGCCTTCTGGGGCTGGGACACCTGCCTGACGGTCAATGAGGAGTCCAAGGGCTCGGATAAGACCCCGGGACGTGCCGCTCTGCTGACCGTGCTGTCGATCCTGCTGACCTACCTCATTGTCGCGACGGCCACCCAGATGTACGCAGGCACCGGCACCGAGGGCATCGGGCTGGGCAACCCGGCCAACGCCGAGAATGTCTTCGGCGATCTCGCCGAGCCGGTGTTGGGCAACCCGTGGCACCTGTTCCTGTTCCTGGCCGTGCTTGCCTCCAGCACCGCCAGCCTGATCACCACCTTCCTGCCCTCCTCGCGCACGATGCTGGGCATGGCCGCCTACCAGGCCCTGCCGGAGCGGTTCGCGTCGATCCACCCGCGCTATCTGACTCCCTCCTACGCCACGATCACCGCCGGCGTGGTCGCCGGAACGTTCTACGCGGTGATGCATCTGCTGAGCCAGAACGCCCTGATGGACACCATTTACGCGCTGGGCATCATGATCTGCTTCTACTACGGGCTGACCGCATTCGCGTGTATCTGGTTTTTCCGCAAGGAGTTGTTCGCCGATGTGAACAGCTTCGTGTTCAAACTGCTGTTTCCCCTGCTCGGTGGACTGGGCCTCTTCGGCGTGCTGATCATCACGCTGCGCGACAGCGCCTCACCGGACTACGGCAGCGGCGCGGCGGTCTTCGGCGTCGGCCTGGTGCTGGTCCTCGGGGTGGGACTGATCCTGCTGGGCGGGGTGCTGATGCTGGTGTGGCGGGCCAAGCAGCCGGCTTTCTTCCGCGGCGAGACCCTGCACAAGGACACCCCGGTCATCGTCGCCTGACCCCTCCCTGAGCGAGCACCCCTCTGGCGCGAGCAGACGCAAAAGTCCCCGACACGCCGCGGGGTTTGGGGTCCTTTGCGTCTGCTCGCCCGAAAAGGCGAACAGGTCAGGCCGCGCTGGTCACCCGGTAGACGTCGAAGACACCTTCGACGTTGCGCACCGCGTTGAGCACGTGGCCGAGATGCTTGGGGTCACCCATCTCGAAGGTGAAACGGCTGACGGCGACCCGGTCGTCGGAGGTGGTGACCGAGGCCGACAGGATGTTGACCCGCTCGTCGGCCAGAACCCGGGTGACGTCGGAGAGCAGCCGATGCCGATCGAGTGCCTCGACCTGAATGGCCACCAGGAACACCGATGTCGGCGACGGTGCCCACAACACCTCGATGATGCGTTCGGACTGCTGGCGAAGATCGGCGGCGTTGGTGCAGTCGGTGCGGTGCACGCTGACCCCGCCGCCGCGGGTGACGAACCCCAGGATGTTGTCCCCGGGAACCGGGGTGCAACATTTGGCCAGCTTGGTCAGCACGCCAGGCGCTCCCGGCACCGCGACTCCGGTGTCTTCCAGGTTGCGCTGACGCACCGGAATGGTGGCCGGCGTGACCCGTTCGGCAAGTTCGTCCTCGGCGTCGTCGGCCCCACCGAGCAGCGCGAGCAGTCGCTGCACGACGTGCCGAGGCGAGACGTGGCCTTCGCCGATGGCGGTGTAGAGCGCCGAGACGTCCGCGTAGCGCAGCTCCTTCGCCAGTGCCGAAATCGCCTCGGCGTTGACCAGCCGCTGCAACGGCAGACCCCCGCGGCGGACCTCCCGGGCGATGGAGTCCTTACCGGCCTCAAGCGCCTCCTCCCGGCGCTCCTTGGCGAACCACTGCCGGATCTTGGCCTTCGCCCGGGGCGAGACCACGAAGCTCTGCCAGTCCCGCGACGGCCCGGCGTTGGGCGCTTTGGAAGTGAAGACCTCGACGACCTCGCCGTTCTCCAGCTTGCGCTCCAGGGCGACCAGCCGTCCGTTGACCCGGGCACCGATACAGCGGTGCCCCACCTCGGTGTGTACGGCGTAGGCGAAATCGACCGGCGTGGACCCGGTCGGCAGGGTGATGACGTCCCCCTTGGGGGTGAACACGAAGATCTCCTGGACGGCCAGGTCGTAACGCAGCGACTCGAGGAACTCACCGGGGTCGGCCGCCTCACGCTGCCAATCCAGCAGCTGACGCATCCAGGCCATGTCGTCGATCTCGGCGGAGGCGTGTGGGTGAACCACGCCGTTGCGGCCCTTGGCCTCCTTGTAGCGCCAGTGCGCCGCGATCCCGTACTCGGCGGTCCGGTGCATGTCGCGGGTGCGGATCTGTACCTCCAGCGGCTTGCCCTCCGGCCCCACCACGGTGGTGTGCAGCGACTGGTACACCCCGAAGCGCGGCTGGGCGATGTAGTCCTTGAATCTGCCCGGCATCGGCTGCCACAGCGAGTGGACCACCCCAACCGCCGCGTAGCAATCCCTGATCTCGTCGCACAGGATCCGGACGCCGACCAGGTCGTGGATATCGTCGAAGTCCCGGCCCTTGACGATCATCTTCTGGTAGATCGACCAGTAGTGCTTGGGCCGGCCCTCGACGGTGGCATGAATCTTCATCCCGCTCAGGGCGGTGTTGATCTCGGCCCGCACCTTGGCCAGGTAGGTGTCCCGCGACGGCGCCCGGTCGGCCACCAGGCGGACGATCTCCTCGTAGCGTTTGGGGTGCAGGATCGCGAACGACAGATCCTCAAGCTCCCATTTCACCGTCGCCATTCCGAGGCGATGAGCAAGCGGCGCAATGACTTCCAGGGTCTCGCGGGCCTTGCGGGCCTGCTTCTCCGGAGGCAGGAAGCGCATGGTCCGCATATTGTGCAGCCGGTCGGCGACCTTGATAACCAGCACGCGCGGATCACGGGCCATCGCGATGATCATCTTGCGGATGGTCTCGCCCTCGGCGGCGCTGCCCAGGACCACCTTGTCCAGCTTGGTCACCCCGTCGACGAGGTGTCCCACCTCCTCGCCGAAATCGGCGGTGAGCTCGGCGAGGCTGTAGCCGGTGTCCTCGACGGTGTCGTGCAACAGCGCGGCCACCAGGGTGGTGGTGTCCATACCCAGTTCGGCCAGGATATTGGCCACCGCGAGGGGATGGGTGATGTAGGGATCACCGGAGCGGCGAACCTGGTCGGCGTGTTTGGCCTCGGCCACCTGGTAGGCCCGCTGCAGGATCGACAGATCGGCCTTCGGGTAGATCCCCCGGTGCACGGAGATCAACGGCTCGAGGACGGGATTGCCGGCGCTGCGCTGCGCGGTCATCCGTCGGGCGAGCCGGGCCCGCACCCGGCGCGAGGCGCTGGCAGCGGTCTTGGGCGGTTCGAGCCGGGGCTCGGGAATTTCGGCGATCGGCAGGGGTTGGGTGACCGCCCCGCCCGGTTCGTCCGCCATTCCCATCTCCGATCCTCGCCGATCCGAGGATATCGCCTTTAGAGCCGCTGCAGGCTCTCGATGAGCATCGGCGCGAGCCGATCCCGCCCGCCCAGGGCGATCAGCTCGGTGACCACTGCCGCCCCGGTCACCTCGGCGCCGGCGGATTCCAGCAGGTCACGCGCGGCGGCCAGGGTGCCGCCGGTGGCCAGAACGTCATCGACGACGGCGACCCGCCGGCCGGACAGTTCGATTCCGGCCGCCGGAATCTCAAGGGTGGCCGACCCGTACTCCAGGGTGTAGGTGCGGCTGTGCACCGGCGGCGGCAGCTTACCGCCCTTGCGGATGGCCAGTACTCCGACTCCGAGCCGGTGGGCGACCGCTCCCCCGAGCAGGAAACCGCGTGCGTCGATCCCGGCGATCAGGTCGGCACCGGCCATCAGCCCCGCCAGGGCGTCGGTCACCACTGCGAACCCGCGGTCGTCCGCCAAAACCGGGGTGAGGTCCCGGAACAGCACCCCGGGCTGGGGAAAGTCGGGCACCTCGCGGGTCAGCTCGGCGATCACCGCCGCCGGGTCGGACGGGCCGTCCTGGCGGCTCACGGCTCCAGCCTCCAGCGGTCCATGTTCCATCCCGAGCCCCACTTGGTCGGGTTGGGCTCCACGGCGAACATCTTCTTCGACCGGAGCAGCGTGCGCTCCTGGCGGTACAGCGGCAGCGTGGGCACATCGGTCCACAGGATCGGGGCGGCGTCGCCGAGCAGACGGGCGATCTCCTTGGGGTCGGTGGTGACAGCAAGGGCCGAGATGATCCCGTCGATCTGCGGGTTGGAGTAGCCGGAGAGGTTGTTGCCGTTGCCGGTGTGCAGGGCATAGGCGTCCATCGCGGAGGATCCCGTCGAACCGCTGCCGACCGCGCCTCCGGTGCTGGCCAACAGAACGTCGACACCGCCGTCCCGCAGCGTTTGCGGCCCGGTGGTCTCGGTCGTCGCGTCGACGACGGTGATTCCGGCCGGCAGGCACGCCTGGGTGATGGCGGCAACCGTCGCGGCCAGCCGGGGGTTGGGCGCCTGGTAGCCGATCCGCACCGTCAGTGGCTGCCCTTCGATGTCGGACCGTGCCGTATCGGGGTCGGCCACGTTGTACTGGTCGGACAGCGGGCCGGATTCGAGAACGCTGTAGGCGTCGTCGCTGACCGGGTTGAGCCTCGAGTTGGCGATCGGCATCCTGGCGTTGGCGGCAATCCGGTCGCGGGGAGTGCAGGCGGCCATCGCCCGGCGGGCCTCCGGGGGCCCCAGCGGTCCCTGGGGGGCGAAGATCAGCTGCTCGATCCCCGCCGACGGGAACTCGACGCTCTCGTAATCATCCGGGGTGGACAGCGTTCCCGAGGACCCGGTGGCGACGTCCACGACGTGAAAGATGCCGCCGTTGATCTTGTCCTGCACGTCGACGCCGCGGGGCCAGACGGTGATCCGCTCGGTGATCGGCGCCGCGCCCCACCACCGGTCATTTGCGGTCAGCACCACCGCGCCGGAGTCCAGCACCGAATCGATTCGGTACGGGCCCGAGGACGGGAACCGCTTGAGCGCCTCGGCGTCCATACCGGGTTTGAGGTCCCAGGTGGTGTTCCAGGCCTCTGCCACCCGGCCGATCTCGGCAAGGTCGCCGCCCTGCAGGGCGCTGGTGACGTCGAGGCCGAGTTGGTCGGCGATG
Organism: Mycolicibacterium sp.; assembly: GCA_020637165.1. Classification (GTDB taxonomy): domain Bacteria; phylum Actinomycetota; class Actinomycetes; order Mycobacteriales; family Mycobacteriaceae; genus Mycobacterium. The sequence continues at coordinate 549,271 of JACJWN010000003.1, forward strand.
ACATGGGACGGCATCAGCGAGGTGGCGGTGAACAACTGGTTGTAGTCGGCGATCGAACGGCCGGGCAGGAAGTTGACCCGCGCCCGCTTCTGCCCCGGCTGACATTCGATACCGGCGACATCGCTGTAGCCGGCCAGGCTGGCGGCGTTGAACCCCGGGAACCGCCCGGACTGCGCCGCCCAGGCGAGCACCATGTCATCGCAGGTGACCGGCTTGCCGTCGGAATACACGGCGTCGTCGGCGATCTGGTAGTCGAGCACCAGGGGCTCACGTCCGACCACCGACACCGAACCGAAGTCGTTGTCGGCGAGCACCTGCCCGTCCGGGCCGTGGAAGCTGAATCCGGTCAGCGCGCGGGCGAACGCCTGCGGGCCGGCCGAGGCCGCGCCCGACACCGTGTTGGTGTTGTAACTGACCAGCAGACCATCGACGGCGTAGTTGACCTGCTCGGCAGCCCTGCCCGCACACGAGGTGAGCGAGACCGGAGCCGCCAGGCAGAACACCGCCGTGACCGCGATGGCGGCCCTCCGGCGCCTGACTGCCACGCGCGCCCTAACGTTCCCGCTTGCCGGAGGGCCGGCGTGGCCGGATCGGCTGCGCCGCGGTGGCACCCGCACCTGCGCCCGCGGCCGCGTCGGCCGTGACCGTCTGCTTGGCCCCGGCCGCCCCCGAGTCCCCCTCGGCGGCCGCCACGGCCGGCTTGTTGCGGCGGTTCAGCACCCGCCGGGTATGGGTTCGCACCAGTTCGGTTCGCTCCCGCAGGGTGACCAGAAGCGGTGTGGCCAGGAAGATCGACGAGTAGGTGCCGACGAGCACGCCGACCATCTGCACCAGCGCCAGGTCCTTGAGGGTGCCGACGCCCAGCACCCAGACCGCGACGACCATCAGCGCCAAAATCGGCATGATTGAGATCAGGCTGGTGTTGATCGAGCGCATGAAGGTCTGGTTGATGGCCAGGTTGGCCTGCTCGGCGAAGGTCCGCCGGGTGGTGTGCTCGAAGCCCTTGGTGTTCTCCTCCACCTTGTCGAACACGATGACGGTGTCGTAGAGGGAGAAACCGAGGATGGTCAACAGACCGATGACGGTGGCGGGTGTCACCTCGAAGCCGACCACCGAGTACACCCCCGCCGTGGTGATCAGGTCGAAGCCCAGAGCCGCCAGGGCCGAGATCGCCATGTACTTCTCGTAGCGGATGGTGATGTAGATGGTGACCAGCACCACGAACACCGCCAGCGCGATGAGGGCCTTCTTGGTGATCTGCCCGCCCCAGGTCTCCGAGACCGCCGAGTCGCTGATGGCCTGCTTGGCGGGTTTGCCGTCGGTGCCCTTGGGCTGGAACTTGTCGAACAGCGCCTGACGCAGCTTCTCGGTCTCTTGGTTGTCGAGGGTTTCCGAACGGATCTGCACTGTCTGGGTGGCCCCATTGCCCACCACCACGACCGATTGAGGATCGACGCCGATCGTCTCGCGGAAGGTGTCCTCGACCTGGCTGACGCTGGCCTCCCCGTTGGCGCCGGCCCGCGGGAAGGACACCTTGGTGCCGCCCTCGAAGTCGATGCCGAAGGTGAAGCCGCGCAGCACGATGCTGGCGACGGCCGCGGCAACGATCAGGAAACTGAAGGCGAACCACAGCTTTCGCTTCCCGATGACGTTGAACGCCCCGGTGCCGGTGTAGAGCCGGGTGAAGAAGCCGTGCCGGGGCAGTTGGGCCTCGGCATCGGAACCGCCGACCGCCGGTTCGGCCGCCGAGGTGGTGGTGATCGCCGAAGTGCTTGTGATCTCGGTGCCCTCGTTCTTGTCAGTCATGGGTCAGCGCCCCGTCCCCGCCGTCGCCGCGGTCTTCCCCGCAGCGCGGCGCTCACGGGCGATCTGCTGGACCGCCCCGAGTCCGTTGAAGACCGGCTTCGACAGCGTCGACGACTTGGAGGCCAGGTAGACCAGCGGCCACGTGATCAGGAACACCACCACCACGTCGAGGACGGTGGTCAGGCCCAGCGTGAAGGCGAAGCCCTTGACCTGGCCCACGGCCAGGAAGTACAGCACCGCCGCGGCCAGGAAGCTGACCGCGTTGCCGGACAGGATGGTCTTGCGGGCGCGGGCCCAGCCACGCGGCACCGCCGAGCGGAACGAGCGTCCCTCCCGGATCTCGTCCTTGATGCGTTCGAAGAACACCACGAACGAGTCGGCGGTGGTGCCGATGCCGATGATCAGACCCGCGATACCGGCGAGGTCCAGCGTGTAGTTGATGTATCTGCCCAGCAGCACCAGAATCCCGTACACCATCGCCCCTGAGGCGACCAGCGACAGAGCCGTGAGCAGACCCAGCACCCGGTAGTAGATCAGTGAGTACAGCAGCACCGCGGCCAGGCCGATGGCACCGGCGATCAGGCCCGCCCGAAGCGAGGTCAGCCCCAATGTGGCCGAGACCGTTTCGGCCTCCGAGGACTCGAAGGACAGCGGCAGCGAGCCGTACTTGAGCACGTTGGCCAGCTGTTTGGCCGAGTCCGCGGTGAACGGCGGATCACCGCCGGAGATCTGGGTGCGCCCGCCGGGGATGGCCTCGCGGATCTGCGGGGCGCTGACCACCTGTGAGTCGAGAGTGAAGGCGGTCTGGGTGCCGATGTTGGCGGCGGTGAAGTCACCCCAGGTCTTGGCGGCCTCCTCCTTGAACTCCAGATCGACCACGTAGGCCGCGTTCTGCTGGTCGAATCCGGACGAGGCGTTCTCGATCTGGTCGCCGCTGATGATCGACTTGTCCAGGATGTAGACGAACTTGTGATCCTGCGAGCAGGTGACCAGCGGCAGATTCGGGTCGTCGTTTCCGGCCAGGACATCCTCCTGGTCACACCGGCCGGCCATGTATTGCACCGAGATCAGCAACAGGTTCTGGTTGCTGCTCTGGCGCAGTTCCTTCTCGAACTTGATCCGCTCCGCCAGATCCTTGCGCGGATCCGGCGGGGTCGGCGGCTCGGCGGGCTTGTCCGGCGCGCCTGGAGGCGTCGGCTGGCCCGACGCGGCGGGCGGCGCCGGGGACGGGGTGGGCGGCGCCGGGGACGGGGTGGGCGGCGCCGGGGACGGGGTGGGCGGCGCCGGGGCCAGGGTGGGCTCCAGCGGGTACGGCCGCGGTTGCGGTGCCAGGCCGGCTGGTGGCTTGGGGGCGGAGCAGGCGTGGATCCGGGCGGCGCGGCGGGTGCCGCGCCGGGCGGCGGCGCCGGCGCCTCACCGGGCAGGGCGGGCGGCGCGCCGGGTCCGCCGGGTGGCGCCCCGGGGGCGCCCGGCGGCGGGGCCGCCTTCTTGACGGCCTCCACCGGGATGGGCTGGCCGATCACCGGCCGGATGAACAGGCGTGCGGTCTGGCCGAGGTTGCGCGCCTCGTTGCCGTCGTTACCGGGCACGGTGATGACGAGGTTGTTGCCGTCGATGACGACCTCGGAGCCCGACACGCCGAGACCGTTGACGCGCGAGGAGATGATCTGCTGGGCCTGGTTGAGCGCGTCGCGGGTGGGTTCTGAGCCGTCCGGGGTGCGTGCGGTCAGCGTCACCCGGGTACCACCCTGGAGGTCGATTCCCAGCTTGGGCTTGGCCTCCTTGTTGCCGGTCAGGAATACCAGCAGGTAGACACCGAGAAGCAGGGCCAAGAACAGCGCCATGTAGCGGTACGGATGCACCGGCGCCGATGACGATGCCACGTGTGAATTCTCCTCGTCCTGTGCAGTCTGTCTGCCGCGCTGAGGGCCTGCGGCCCCGGCGCGGTCGTCGTCGCTCCCCGCAAAGGGTACGGGTCGCGCGCCGGGATCAGTCCCTGAGCCGGTCCGCGTCGCTCTCGGTGAGCTCGGTGGCCCGGTTGGCGACGCCGGCCTCGCCGACCTCCGGCAACTCCGGTTCGATGCGGTCCCGGATCGCCATCTTCATCCACCGGGTGATGACACCCGGGGCGATCTCCAGGTCGACGGTGTCGTCGGTGATGGCGGTGATGGTGGCCTGCAGCCCGGAGGTGGTGTGCACCCGGTCGCCGACCCGCAACGACTCGTGCAGATCGATGGTGGCCTGCATGATCTTCCGCTGGCGACGCGAAGTGAAGTACAAAAACGCCCCCATGATGATGATCAGGGGCAGGAAGCTGAGCAGTTCCATGGGTGGCACGCGTCTTTCGGTATCGGGTTCGATTTCGTCGCAGCGGGCCCGCGTCGGCGGGATCCCCGGCTGTCCAGTGTGCCATTGCCCGCGACGGGTGTTTCCCGCACCGCCACTCACGGGACTTCCGAACCGGCCCGTCGCCATCCGGCCTCACCGACGCGCCGGGATTTCGCGGTGCGCGAGGGCCCGCACGACTAGGCTTCCGGGCATCCCGCTGTCAGCGCTGCCCCGTATGAGGGAAATGTCAGGAGAACGCCGTTGAGCACCCTCGAACAGAGTCGCAAACTCCTCACCGAGATCCCCGGACCGAAGTCCCTGGAGATGACGCGGCGCCGGGTGGCCGCGGTGTCGCGCGGTGTCGGCGTGACGATGCCGGTGTCGTGTGCGCGGGCCTTCGGCGGCATCATCGAAGACGTCGACGGCAACCGGCTCATCGACCTGGGTTCGGGCATCGCGGTCACCACGATCGGTAATTCCTCCCCGCGGGTGGTCGAGGCGGTGCGCGAACAGGTCGAGGCCTTCACCCACACCTGCTTCATGGTGACCCCCTATGAGGCCTACATCGCCGTCGCCGAGCATCTGAATCGGCTGACCCCCGGCTCCTACGAGAAGCGCAGCGCGCTGTTCAACTCCGGCGCCGAGGCCGTGGAGAACGCGATCAAGATCGCACGGGCCTACACGAGGAAGACCGCGGTGGTCGCCTTCGATCACGCCTATCACGGCCGGACGAACCTCACGATGGCGCTGACCGCCAAGTCGATGCCCTACAAGAGCGGGTTCGGCCCGTTCGCCCCGGAGATCTACCGCGCACCGCTGTCCTATCCCTACCGTGACGGCCTCATCAACAAGGAATGGGCCACCAACGGTGAACTGGTCGCCGAACGAACCCTCACCGTGATCGACAAACAAGTCGGTGCGGACAACCTCGCCGCCGTCATCATCGAGCCCATCCTGGGCGAGGGCGGATTCGTGGTCCCCGCGCCGGGGTTCCTGCCCACCCTGCGCGCATGGTGCTCCGATAACGACGTGGTGTTCATCGCCGACGAGGTGCAGAGCGGTTTCGCGCGCTCCGGACAGATGTTCGCCTGCGAGGACGAGGGCATCGAACCGGACCTCATCGTGACCGCCAAGGGCATCGCCGACGGGCTGCCGCTGTCGGCGGTGACCGGACGGGCCGACATCATGGACGCCCCCCACGTCAGCGGACTCGGCGGAACCTACGGCGGAAACCCGGTGGCCTGCGCGGCCGCCCTGGCCACCATCGAGACCATCGAGCTCGATGGCCTGCTCGATCGCGCCAGACAGATCGAACGGATCATGAAGGACAAGCTGCACCGGATGCAGGCCGACGACGACAGGATCGGCGACGTGCGCGGACGTGGCGCGATGATTGCCGTCGAACTGGTCAAATCCGGCACCGCGGAGCCGAATCCGGATCTGACCAGGGCGCTGTGCGCCAAGGCACACGCCCAGGGTGTGCTGGTGCTGTCCTGCGGTTCGTTCGGCAACATCCTGCGGTTCCTGCCCCCGCTGACCATCAGCGATGAATTGTTACTCGAAGGCCTCGACATCCTGGCCGACATCCTCGCCACCCTCTGATCACAAGGAACCGACATGACAACGGTCAAGAATTTCATCAACGGTGAGATGGTCGACTCCGCCGCGGGCACGACCATGGCGATCATCGATCCCACCACCGGGGACAAGTACGGCACCGCGCCGCTGTCCGACGAGCAAGACGTGGACAAGGCCTACCAGGCGGCCGCCGCGGCCTTCACCGACTGGAAGCGGACCACACCGTCGCAGCGGCAGAAGGCCCTGCTCGATTTCGCCGACGACGTCGAACGGCACACCAAGAGCCTGGTCGCCGCCGAGGGCCGCAACACCGGTAAGCCCAACCACGTCACGATGGCCGAAGAGATCCCGCCGATGCTTGACCAGATCCGGTTCTTCGCCGGCGCGGCCCGCATCCTGGAGGGCAAATCGGCCGGCGAGTACATGGAAAACCACACCTCCTGGATCCGGCGTGAGCCGGTGGGTGTGATCGGTCAGGTCGCCCCGTGGAACTACCCGATGATGATGGCGATCTGGAAGTTCTGCCCGGCGATCGCCGCCGGAAACACCGTGGTGATCAAGCCCAGTGACACCACCCCGGTCAGCACGGTGATGCTGGCCGAGATCGCCGCCCGGCACCTCCCGCCCGGAGTGCTCAACGTGGTCTGCGGGGACCGCGTCACCGGGGCCGCCGTCGTCGCCCACCCGACCCCGCAGATGGTGTCGATCACCGGTTCGGTGGCCGCGGGACGGGCGGTGGCCACCAGTGCCGGCAGCCACCTCAAGCGCACCCACCTCGAACTCGGCGGCAAGGCGCCGGTGATCGTCTTCGACGACGCCGACATCGCCGCGGCGGCCGAGGGCATTGCAACCGCGGGCTACTTCAACGCCGGGCAGGACTGCACCGCGGCCACCCGGGTGCTGGCCCACGCGGGAATCGCCAAGGAGCTCACCGAGGCCCTGGCCGAGCAGGCAAAGGGCGCCACCACGACCTTCGGTCGCCCGGCCGAGGACGAGGAGGGCTGGATCCCGCCGGTGAACAACCCCTCCCAACTGGAGCGGGTGCTCGGCTTCCTGCTGGAGATCCCCAAGCACGCCGTCCTGGCCGCGGGCGGAAACCGCTTGGGTGACAAGGGCTTCTACATCGAACCGACGGTCATCGGCAATCTGCGCCAGGGGGACCGGCACGTCCAGGAAGAGATCTTCGGGCCGGTGATCACCGTTCAGTCGTTCTCCGACGAGGATGACGCCATCCGGCAGGCCAACGGGGTCGAGTACGGCCTGGCCTCCTCGGTATGGACCAAGGATGTGTCACGGGCGATCCGGGTGTCCAACGCGCTGGACTTCGGGTGCGTGTGGATCAACACCCACATCCCACTGGTCGCCGAGATGCCGCACGGCGGCTACAAGGCATCCGGCCACGGCAAGGATCTGTCGATGTACGGACTGGAGGACTACACCCGCATCAAGCACGTGATGGCCTTCACCGGGCGGTAGCCGCCATCTCGGTCGTCAGAGCAGCGCTACCCCGAGTAGCGCGACCGCTACGAGCGGGAAAACACCCTGGGTGATGGCCGCCCTGGCCTTGTCCGGCGAGGACGCCAGCAGCACCACCGCCGCCGCCAGCATGGAGCCCACCGAGGCGAGGACCAGCGCGACGCCGACGCTGCGCTGCCCCGAAGCGACCATGATTATTCCGACAGCCGCGACGACGGCCAGGAACAGGTTGTAGAAGCCCTGATTGAACGCCAACTGCTTAGTGGTCTGAGCCTCCTCTGCGGTGGTCCCGAACACCGCGCGGGTCCGGGGTGAAGTCCACGTCAGCGACTCCATCACGAAGATGTAGACGTGCAACAGTGCGGCGAGCCCGGCAAAGACCAGTGCCACGGTGATCATCGGCTCTCCCAGCTTCGGTCATCTGTGTGATCGGAACTCCGGGTGATCATAAGGCTCATTCGAACAGCCCGGCCTGCCCGAACGCCCCGGCGGAGGGCGGCGGCGTCATCCCCAGGTGTGTCCAGGCCAGCGGTGTCGCGACCCGGCCGCGCGACGTGCGCGCGACCATCCCGGCGCGCACCAGGAATGGTTCGCACACCTCCTCCACGGTGGCTGCTTCCTCTCCCACCGCCACCGCCAGTGTCGACACCCCGACCGGCCCGCCGCCAAAGCTGCGGATCAGCGCCGACAGCACCGCCCGGTCGAGGCGGTCCAGGCCGAGCTCGTCGACGTCGTAGACCTCAAGGGCCGCCTTGGCGATATCCCTGGTGATGACCCCGTCGGCGCGAACCTCGGCGTAGTCGCGGACCCGGCGCAACAGCCGGTTGGCGATGCGCGGGGTGCCGCGGGACCGGCGGGCGATCTCGGCGCCGGCCTCCCCGCCGAGTTCGATGCCCAGGATGCCCGCCGAGCGGTTCAGCACCTGTTCCAACTCGACCGGCTCGTAGAAGTCCATGTGCGCGGTGAAGCCGAACCGGTCCCGCAGCGGCCCGGTCAGCGCACCGGACCGGGTGGTGGCGCCGACCAGGGTGAACGGCGCCACGTCCAGGGGAATCGACGTCGCGCCGGGGCCTTTGCCCACCACTACGTCGACCCGGAAGTCCTCCATCGCCAGATAGAGCATCTCCTCGGCGGGCCGCGCGATGCGATGGATCTCGTCGATGAACAGCACGTCGCCCTCGATGAGGTTGGACAGCATGGCCGCGAGGTCACCGGCCCGCTCCAGCGCGGGGCCCGAGGTGACCCGCAGCGAGGAGCCGAGTTCGTGGGCGATGATCATCGACAGGGAGGTCTTGCCCAGACCGGGCGGACCGGACAGCAGGATGTGGTCCGGTGTGCCGCCGCGGTTCTTGGCGCCCTCGATGACCAGTTGCAGCTGCTCACGAACCCGCGGCTGGCCGATGAACTCATCCAGCGACCGCGGCCGGAGCCCGGCGTCGATGTCCCCCTCGCCGACGCTCAAGGCCGGCGAGACGTCCCGCTCGGACTCTCCGTCCTCCTCGAACCGGCTCATCTGTTCTTTCCGAGCAGGGACAGGGCCGCGCGCAGGGCGTTCGACGTTCCGGCCTCCGGGTCGTTGGCGAGCACCTTGTCACACGCCTCCTCCGCCTGCTTGGCCGCAAAGCCGAGCCCGACAAGGGCTTCGACCACCGGGCCGCGGATGGCACCGGCACCCGCAACCGCCGCTCCCCCACCTCCCGGTGCGGCCGGGATCTTGTCCCGCAGTTCCAGAACCATCCGCTCGGCACCGCGCTTGCCGATCCCCGGCACCCTGGTCAGCGCAGTCACATCACCTTCGGCCAGCGCACGGCACAGCGCCGCGGCGTCGTACACCGCCAGCGTCGCCAGGGCGATCTTGGGCCCGACACCGGACACCCCGAGCAGGGTGAGGAAAAGGTCGCGGGCCTCGGTGTCGGCGAAACCGTAGAGGGTCTGGGAATCCTCGCGGACGATCATCGCGGTGATCAGCCGGGTCTGCGCCCCCCGCTTCAGCGTGGCCAGTGTCGAAGGGGTGGCCATCACCCTGTATCCCACCCCGGCCGCCTCGATGACGGCATGGTCCAGGGCGATGTCGATCACCTCACCGCGTACCGAGGCGATCACCGCAGGGCCTTCAGCCGTGCCTGGTAGCGCTTGCGCTGCTCGGCGGCGGCGGCCTCCGCCTTGGCCATGCGGGCGATCATCGGAGCGCGCCAACAATGACAGATCGCCAGCGCGAGCGCGTCCGCGGCATCAGCGGGTGTCGGTTTCTGTTGCAGCTCAAGAATTTTCGTGACCATCGCCGTCACCTGAGCCTTGTCGGCGCGGCCGTTGCCGGTGACGGCGGCCTTGACTTCGCTGGGCGTGTGGAAATAGACGTCGATATCCCGGCGGGCGGCGGCCAATGCGATGACCCCGCCGGCCTGCGCGGTTCCCATCGCGGTGTTGGCATTGGCATTGGCGAACACCCGTTCAATGGCGATGACGTCGGGAAGATGAGTGTCCATCCAGTGCTCGACCGCCTCGCTGATGGCCAGCAGCCTCTGCGCCAGCGGCTCGCCGGACGGGGTGCGCACGACGTCGACGTCAAGCGCGATGACCTGACGGCCCGTCCGACTCTCGATCACCGACAGGCCGCACCGGGTCAGCCCCGGGTCCACACCCATCACCCGCACGCAAACGCCTCTCGTCGCCAAGCTACGAACAATTGTTCGATAGCCTACCGCCCGAGGGTGTCACTCGGCGTCAACCCGCGAGCGCGCGTGTCGGTAGGCCGACACGCCGCGATGGCATTCCGTGCACGCACGCTCGGCACGACGTCGCGTGCCGCTGGCGGGCGTCAGTCCTCGTCGAGTTGGGCCGCGACGTCGTCCGGGATGTCGATATTGGTGTAGACGTCCTGCACGTCGTCGCTGTCCTCGAGTGCGTCGACGAGCCTGAGCACCTTGCGGGCGGCGTCGATGTCGACCGGCACCGTCACCGACGGCTGGAAACTGGCCTCGGCGGAGTCGTAGTCGATGCCGGCGTCCTGCAGGGCGCTGCGCACCGCCACCAGGTCGGTCGGTTCGCAGACGACCTCGAAGCTGTCGCCGAGGTCGTTGACCTCCTCCGCGCCGGCCTCCAGCACGGCCAGCAGCACATCATCCTCGGACAACCCGTTCTTCTCCAGCGTCACCACGCCCTTGCGGGAGAACAGGTAGGCCACCGAACCGGGGTCGGCCATGTTGCCGCCGTTGCGGGTCATCGCGACCCGCACCTCTCCCGCGGCGCGATTGCGGTTGTCGGTCAGACACTCGATGAGCACCGCGACACCGTTGGGGCCATAGCCCTCGTAGGTGATGTTCTGCCAGTCCGCGCCGCCGGCCTCCTCGCCGGCGCCGCGCTTGCGGGCCCGCTCGATGTTGTCATTGGGCACCGAGGACTTCTTGGCCTTCTGGATGGCGTCGTAGAGGGTGGGGTTGCCGCCCGGGTCACCGCCGCCCACACGGGCCGCGACCTCGATGTTCTTGATCAGCTTGGCGAACATCTTGCCGCGCTTGGCGTCGATGACGGCCTTCTTGTGCTTGGTGGTAGCCCACTTGGAATGGCCGCTCATATCTCCCACATCCTCATACCGGTCGGTGCGCCGATGAGTCTACTGCGGCTCCCACCGGGCCCTGGCCGAGCTGCCCCCTCTGCGTGAGTGAGCAACCACGCAGGCGAAGTGCGAGTCGCCTGCTGCGAGGTTCCTCACTCAACGCGGAGCGAGTCGGCCCGGCCGGTCAGAATGTCCACGAAAAGCCGGTGCACCCGGCGGTCGCCGGTGACCTCGGGGTGGAAGGCCGTCGCCAACACCGAACCCTGACGCACCGCGACGATGTGCTCGCCGGCCCGGGCGAGCACCTGCACGTCCGGCCCGACCCGTTCCACCCAGGGGGCCCGGATGAACACCGCGTGCACCGGGCCGTCGAGGCCGCGGAAGTCGATGTCGTCCTCGAAGGAGTCCACCTGTCGGCCGAAGGCGTTGCGGCGCACCGTCATGTCGATCGCGCCGAGCGCAGCTGCCTGCCGCCCCGGCGCCCCCGCGTCGAGGATCTCGTCGGCCAGCAGGATCATCCCGGCGCAGGAACCGTAGGCCGGCATTCCGGCGACCAGCCGCTGCCGCAGCGGCTCGAGCAGGCCGAACTCACGCAGCAGCAGGCTCATGGTGGTGGACTCACCGCCGGGGATGACCAACGCATCGACGGCATCGAGTTCGGCCCTCCGGCGCACCGTGCAGGCCGCCGCACCGGCTTCGCGCAGCGCGGCGAGATGCTCGCGGGTGTCGCCCTGCAGGGCGAGCACGCCGACGCTAGGGACGCTCACCCGGCACCCGGGCCGTACCCCCGCTTGTAGCGGGTCAGCCCCTCCTGGACGACGGCGGCGACCAGGTCCCCGGACTGGTTGAAGATCTGGCCCTGGGTCAGTGCGCGGCCACCGTTGGCCGAGGGCGAGAACTGGTCATAGAGCAGCCACTCGTCGGCGCGGAAGGGCCGCATGAACCACATCGCGTGGTCCAGCGAGGCGACCATCAGGTGCGGACGGTCCTCCTGGTGGGTGACCTGGGCGGAACCGAGCAGGGTCAGATCGCTCATGTACGCCAGCGCGCAGATGTGCAGCAACGGATCGTCGGGCAACCGGTCCCGGTGTTTGAACCACACCTGCTGCTGGGACACCTTGCCCGGCAGGGCCGTGATGCGGTCGCGGGGCACCCGGCGGATGTCCCACTCGGCGAATTGCGCGATACCGTTTTCGGCGTCCGGGTCAAGGTTGTCCGGTGGCACCACCACGGGCATGGCGTCCTGATGCTCGATACCGGACTGCTCGGTCTGGAATGAGGCGCCCATCGAGAAGATCACCTCGCCGTTCTGGACGGCATCGACCCGCCGGGTGCAGAAGGACCCCCCGTCGCGGGGCCTGTTGACCAGGTAGACGGCCGGTTCGGTGGCGTCACCGGGCCGCAGGAAGTAGCCGTGCAGCGAGTGCACCCGGTAGCGGGGATCGACGGTCCGGACCGCCGAGACCAGGGCCTGACCGGCGATATGGCCGCCGAATGTCCGTGACAGGTAACCGGACTCGGGATGGTAAACGCCGCCGCGGTAGATGTTGACCTCGAGCTTCTCCAGATCGAGGATCTCTTCGATCGCCATCTACGGGTGTCGCTACCAGCCGCGCTGGGCCAGCCGGTGGGGTTGGGGGATGTCGTCGACGTTGATGCCGACCATGGGCTCGCCCAGACCGCGCGACACCTTGGCCAGCACGTCGGGGTCGTCGTAGAACGTGGTGGCCTTGACGATCGCCGCCGCCCGCTGCTCGGGGTCACCTGACTTGAAGATCCCGGAGCCGACGAACACCCCCTCGGCGCCGAGTTGCATCATCATCGCCGCATCCGCGGGAGTGGCGATGCCGCCGGCGGTGAACAGCGTGACCGGCAGCTTTCCGGCGCGGGCCACCTCGACGACCAACTCGTAAGGCGCCTGCAGCTCCTTGGCCGCAACGTACAACTCGTCCTCGGCCAGTGCGGTCAGACGACGGATCTCCCCGCCGATGGAACGCATGTGGGTGGTGGCGTTGGACACGTCTCCGGTGCCGGCTTCGCCCTTGGACCGGATCATCGCCGCGCCCTCGGTGATCCGCCTCAGCGCCTCGCCGAGATTGGTCGCACCGCACACGAACGGGACGGTGAACCGCCACTTGTCGATGTGATGGGTGTAGTCGGCCGGGGTGAGCACCTCGGACTCGTCGATGTAGTCCACACCGAGGCTCTGCAGGATCTGCGCCTCGACGAAATGGCCGATCCTTACCTTGGCCATCACCGGGATGCTGACCGCGGCGATGATGCCCTCGATCAGGTCCGGGTCGCTCATCCGGGCCACGCCGCCCTGGGCGCGGATATCGGCGGGAACGCGCTCGAGTGCCATCACCGCGACCGCGCCGGCGCCCTCGGCGATGCGCGCCTGCTCGGGGGTGACGACGTCCATGATCACGCCACCCTTGAGCATCTCGGCCATGCCTCGTTTGACCCGCGCCGTCCCGGTCTGGGCATGGTTGGCTGAGCCGTTGACTCCCGCTGCGGTTTCCACTTGTGCGCTCCTTCACGTCGTGCCGGTCCAGTTTAGAGTGCCTTCGCGGCCGAGATGTATCGGCTGCTCAGCGGATGGTCCGGGGCTCGGATGGCGGGCTCGCGGCGCCGCCTGCCAGCCGATCCGCCTCGCCGATCAGCGCGCTGAGTTGGCGGGGGTAGACCCGCTGCCCGCGCGCCACCAGCTCGTCGATGTCGGCGGCGTCGCACCAGCGGTGGCCGTGAATGTAGCCCAGTTCCAGCTGCGTGCGCCCCGCCGTCGACGGCTCGAAACGACGAGTGCGATGGACGAAGTAGAACTCGTCGCTGTTCATCACCATTCCGTTGAAGCGAATCACCGACTCCCTACGCCACACCGGCCCGATCATCCGTTCCGCGGCCACGTGTAGCCCGGTCTCCTCGGCCAGTTCGCGCGCGGCGGTGCGCGCCAGCGACTCCCCCGGCCGAGCCTCGCCGCCGACGGTGAACCACCACCGTGGTGCGCTGCCATCGGCTATCGCCGGGTCCGAACCGCAGAACAGCAGCACCGCGCCGGCGTCGTCGAGCAGAATCACCCTCGCCGACACCCGACTCATCGCTGAGCCGGCTCCGCGATCTCGAAATACGTTGGTAGCGGGGCTCTTCCCCCGAGTTTGAGCCAGCGCACCGGACGGCGCTCGCGCAGTGCCAGCGTGTCGCGCACGGCGTCGTTGTGGAAACGCCGGGCCAGCAGCACCCGCGACTCCGCGTCGGCCAGTTCGGCCACCAGCGCCGGCGGCACCGCCGACGGGTCCACCAGGCTCAGTTCCGCGGACAGTTCGTTCTCGCAAACCTCGCGCGCCGCCCGAGGGGCCCGTTCGGCGGCGTCGGCCATCGCGGTCAACCGTCTGGCCTCGGGCCCGTCGCCGTAGGCGTCGGCGGCGATCGCCCGCGCCACCACCGCACGCCGGGCCAGGGCGGCATCGAGCGCCTGCCAGGACAGGTCGCAACGCACGTGCAGCCGGTCCAACCGGTTGGCCGTCTGAAACGACCAGACCACGGTCCCGAGCACGGCGACCGCCAGCAGGACGACCAGGGTCCACATCAGAACCGCAGCCATCAGCCGGCCACCTGAACCCTGGCCCCGGCCACCGCGACCGTTTCGTAGACCCTCATGATCTGGTCGGCGACCACCGACCAGTCATACCGGCCCACCGCAGCGGTCGCCGCCCGAACGTAGCCTGCGCGAAGTTCGGCGTCGCCGAGCACCGCGATCAGTGCCTCGGCCAGCGCGGCGGAATCCCCCACCGGCACCAGCCGCCCGGCCGTGCCGTCGGCCAGCACCCGACGAAAGGCGTCGAGGTTGCTGGCCACTACCGGGGTGCCGGCCGCCATGGCCTCGACCAGCACGATCCCGAAGCTCTCCCCGCCGGTGTTGGGCGCGCAGTAGACATCCGCGCTGCGCAGCGCCGAAGCCTTCTCGGCATCGCAGACCTGACCGAGGAACCTCAGGTGCCCGGCGTGATCCCCGGCCTCCGCGCGCAGTTCGTCTTCCTCGCCGCGGCCCACGATCAGGATCTCGATATCGGGAAAGCGCGCCACCAGGGCCGGCAGCGCGCCGAGCAGAACCGCCATTCCCTTGCGCGGCTCGTCGTACCGCCCGAGGAACAGGACGGTCCGGCCCGGTCGGGGGTAGCCCGGCAGCGGCGGGGCCGATGCGAAGGACCCGACGTCGACACCGTTGGGAATCTCGACGGCGTCGGATCCCAGCGCCTCCATCTGCCAGCGCCGGGCCAGGTCGGAGACCGCTATCCGGCCGACGATCTTCTCGTGCCAGGGCCGCAGGATGCCCTGGAAGACCCCCAGCACGAAGGACTTCGTGGTGGAGGTGTGGAACGTGGCGACGATCGGTCCCTCGGCGATCATCAGCGCCAGCATCGACAGGCTGGGCGCGTTGGGCTCATGAAGGTGCAGGACGTCGAAGTCGCCCTCGGACAACCATCTCTTGACCCGGCGGTGGGTGGCCGGGCCGAACCGCAGGCGGGCCACCGAGCCGTTGTACGGAATGGGCACGGCCTTGCCGCCGGAGACCACGTAGTCGGGAAGCTCGACATGCGGCGAGGCCGGGGCCAGCACGCTGACGTCATGCCCGCGCTCGCGCATCACCTCGGCCAGTTGCAGCACATGGGCCTGCACACCGCCGGGCACGTCGAAGGAATACGGGCACACCATCCCGATGCGCATCAGGCTTCCTCGAGGTAGGCGCGACGCTTCGCGGAGAGGTCGGCCAGCCACAGCGGCTGGAGCATGTGCCAGTCCTGCGGGTGGGCGGCGATGTTGACCGCGAACCGATCGGCCAGCGCCTGGGTGATGGTTCCGACGTCGCCGGAACTGGTGTCCAGGGCGTCCTCGACGCGGACCACGCAGTCGTCGCCGTCGTAGTAGACGTGCGCCGGGTGCAGCGGCGCGCCGGTCTCGATGGCCAGCTTCGCCGGGCCGGCGGGAAGCCGCGTCGGTTCGCCGAAGAAGTCCACCGGAACTCCGGAGCGGGTGAGGTCCCGGTCGGACATGAGACACACGAACCGGTTGGCCCGCAACCGTTCGGCGAGCACCTCCATCGGCGGGCGCTGCCCGCCGGTCAGCGGGAGCACCTCGAACCCCAGGCTCTCGCGGTATTCGATGAAGCGGTCGTACAACGACTCCGGCTTGAGCCGCTCGGCGACGGTGGTGAAGGTCCCGTACGTCTGGGCCAGCCAGACCCCGGCCATGTCCCAGTTACCGCTGTGCGGGAGCGCCATCACCGCCCCCCGCCCCGCGCCGTGGGCCCTGGCGAAGTGCTCGGCGCCGACGAACACCGCGTCGAGTCGCGCGGCGAGTGCGGCGTGGTCCATCGACGGCAGCCGGAAGGCCTCCTTCCAGTACCGCGCGTAGGAAGCCAGCGCCGCCCGCATCAGCGTGTCAGGTACCTCGGCGGGCGTCTGTCCGGTTGCCCGGGCGAGGTTCTTGCGCAGCTGCTCCGGCCCGCCCCCGCGCGCCGCGTACCGTGCCCCGGCGCCGGCGATGCCGCGCGCCATGAATTCCGGCATCCCGCGCACCACCTGCCAGCCGGCGGCGTATCCCCAGTCGGTGAGGTTCTCGGTGAACGGCAGCCTCACTGCTCTGCCTTTCCCTCGTCGGGATCGTCCGTGTCGGCACCCGGCGCGGCCAGTGCGTCCATCGCCCCGGGAGAACTGCGTACCGTGTGGAGGCGCTGCCCGACCGTCACCAGGCTGGCCACCGCCAGGACCCACATCGCGACGTGCAGCGCGATGGGCACCGGAAAGAACGGCAGATCCGACAGTCCCGCGCCGGCCAGCACGATCACCAGACGTTCGGGGCGCTCGATGAGCCCGCCGCCGCCGTCCAGACCGCTGGCCTCCGCCCTTGCCTTGATGTAGGAGATGACCTGGGAGGTCACCAGGCAGATCAGGGTGGCCACCATCAGCGAGGAGCTGTGCAGGCCGAACGCCGCCCACCAGAGCAGCCCGCAGAACACCGCCCCGTCACTGATCCGGTCGCAGGCGGCGTCGAGCACCGCGCCGAAGCGGGTGCCACCGCCGCGTTCACGGGCCATCGCCCCATCCAGCATGTCGGCCAGGACGAAGAGCCAGACCACCAGGGTGCCGGCGAACAGGCGGCCCACCGGGAACAGCGTCAACGCACCCAGAACCGAGGCGGCGGTCCCGATGATGGTCACCGTGTCGGGGGTCAGCCCGGCGCGCAGGGCGGCACGGGCCAACGGTGCGCTGATCTTGACGTAGGCCGCCCGGGTCATCAGGTAGAAGTCACTCACGGCTGGGCGGCCCATTCTCGGGCCAATAACGCCCTGGTATCGCGCAGTAATTGTGGGATGACCTTGGTCTGTCCGACGACGGTGATGAAGTTGGCGTCACCGGACCAGCGCGGCACCACGTGCATGTGCAGATGATCGGCCAGTGAGCCGCCGGCCGAGCGGCCCAGGTTGAGTCCGACGTTGAACGCGTCGGGCCGCGAGACCGCCTTGATCACCCGGATCGCCATCTGGGTGAACGCCATCAGTTCAGCGCTCTCCGGCTCGGTCAGGTCCTCCAGTTCGGAGACCTGCCGGTAGGGCACCACCATGAGGTGGCCGGGGTTGTACGGGTAGAGGTTGAGCACCGCGTACACCAGCTCCCCCCGGGCCACCACCAGGCCTTCCTCGTCCGGCAGGGTGGGGATCTCGGTGAAGGGCCGGCTGCTGCGCCCGGTGTCCTCGGATCGAGGGGTCTCGACGATGTAGCTCATCCGATGCGGAGTCCACAGCCGTTGCAGCCGGTCGGAATCCCCCACACCTCGGTCGACGAGCGGTTCCGGAGGCTGGTCGGGCGCTGCAGCCGGGCCGTGCTCAGTCACCGTCTACCTTCACCAATTCCGCTGTGGGACAGGCATTCTCGCGCCGTTCGATCCAGGACCGGATGGCCCTGACGGCCTGCTCGCGGGGCACCCCGTTGATCTGGCTGCGGTCGCCGAACCGGAACGAGACCGCGCCGGCCTCCACATCGCGGTCACCGGCGAGCAGCATGAACGGCACTCTCTGGTTGGTGTGGTTGACGATCTTCTTCGCCATCCGATCGTCACTGGCGTCGACTTCAGCGCGCACCCCGGCCGCACGCAGATCGGCGGCCACCTCCTGCAGGTAACCGACGTGATCGTCGGCCACCGGCACCCCGACCACCTGTACCGGAGCCAGCCAGGCCGGGAACGCCCCGGCGTAGTGCTCGGTGAGGATGCCGAAGAACCTCTCGATGGAGCCGAACAGGGCCCGGTGGATGAGCACCGGACGCTGCCGGGTTCCATCGGCGGCGGTGTACTCCAGCCCGAACCGCTCCGGCATGTTGAAGTCCAGCTGGATCGTCGACATCTGCCAGCTGCGGCCCAGAGCGTCGCGCACCTGAACGGAGATCTTCGGACCGTAGAAGGCCGCACCTCCCGGATCGGGCACCAGCTGCAGACCGCTGGACTCGGCGACCTCCCGCAGCGTCTCGGTGGCCTCGTCCCACATCTCGTCGGAGCCGACGTACTTGTCCGGGTCCTTGGTGGACAGTTCCAGATAGAAGTCGTCGAGGCCGTAGTCGCCGAGCAGTTCGAGCACGAAGTTCAGCAGCGAGGCCAGCTCGTCGCGCATCTGCTCGCGGGTGCAGTAGATGTGCGAATCGTCCTGCGTCATTCCGCGCACCCGGGTCAGTCCGTGAACGACACCGGACTTCTCATAGCGGTACACCGTGCCGAACTCGAAGAGCCGTAACGGCAGTTCCCGATAGGAACGGCCACGGGCCCGGTAGATCAGATGGTGCATCGGACAGTTCATCGGCTTGAGGTAGTAGTCCTGCCCGGGCTTGCGCACGGCACCGTCCTCGCCGTACTCGGCGTCGATGTGCATCGGGGGGAACATGCCCTCGGCGTACCACTCCAGGTGACCGGAGGTGATGTAGAGCTGCTCCTTGGTGATGTGCGGGGTGTTGACGAACTGGTAGCCGGCCTCGATGTGCTTGCGCCGCGAGTACTCCTCCATCTCGTGGCGCACGATGCCCCCCTTGGGGTGGAAAACCACCAGTCCGGAGCCGATTTCATCGGGGAAGCTGAACAGGTCGAGCTCCACGCCGAGCTTGCGGTGGTCGCGCCGCTGGGCCTCGTCGAGCAACTCGAGGTGGCGGTCGAGGGCCTCCTGGGACTCCCAGGCCGTGCCGTAGATGCGTTGCAGGCTGGCGTTGCGCTGATCGCCACGCCAGTAGGCGGCCGAGCTGCGGGTCAGTTTGAACGCGGGGATGTACCGGGTGGTGGGGATGTGCGGACCGCGGCACAGGTCTCCCCAGATCCGCTCCCGGGTGCGCGGGTTGAGGTTGTCGTAGGCGGTCAGCTCGTCCCCGCCGACCTCCATGACATCCGGATCCCCGGACTTGTCGTCGACCAGTTCCAGCTTGTAGGGCTCATCGGCCAACTCCGCGCGGGCCTGGTCCTTGGACTCGTAGACGCGCCGGGAGAACAGCTGTCCCTCCTTGACGATGGCGCGCATCCGCTTTTCCAGCGCCTCAAGGTCCTCGGGGGTGAAGGCTTGCGGGACCTCGAAGTCGTAGTAAAACCCGTCGGCGATGGGCGGGCCGATGCCCAGCCTGGCACTGGGGAATCGCTCCTGCACGGCCTGGGCCAGAACATGGGCGGCGGAGTGCCGGATGACGCTTCGCCCATCCTCGGTGTCGGCGCCGACCGGCGTGACCTCGACGTCCTGGTCCGGAATCCAGCTCAGATCGCGCAGCGTTCCGCCGGCGTCGCGAACCACCACGACGGCGCCGGGCTCACCCCGGCCGGGCAGGCCCGCGTCGCGCACCGCCGCGCCCGCACTGGTGCCGGCCGCAACCCGAAGTAGTTCGGCCGGCACGGGGTGGGCGGGGGCGCTCATCGACGATCTCTTTCCATTGGCGGGCGGCCCGTTCACGGGCGGCATCGGGCACGATTCGGGGACGCGCCGGCAGGCGCGGTCGCGCTAATGCTATCCAGAGCCCCCGCTGTCCAGAGCCCAGCCGACCGGGACTTGCTCATCCGGTGAGGACTCACGCAGAGATCATGCGAGAGGCGGGGCGCCTGGTTCCTCACTCAATGGGTGGTCGAGGAAGCGCAGGCACACCCTGGTGCCCGGGGCGGTGGTGTCGATGACAACGTCGTCGGCCAGGGTCCGCATCAGCGGAATGCCGCGGCCCCTGCTGCGTCGGCGCCGCAACGGGTCCACCTCGCGCCAGAGCCCATGGTCGGTGATCGTCACGGTCAGCGTGCCGCAACCCTCGTCACGGACCGCCGTCATCGCGACGGTGCCTGCGGGACCGCGCCGATAGGCGAACTCGGCGGCGTTGGCCAGGGCCTCGTTGACGGCGAGCACCACATCGCAGATCCGCGTCTCGCCGAAAGGGGTGTTACACCGGAGCCAGCGGGCGAACTCCTCGCGGATCCGGGCCGCGGTCAGCCCGTCGGCTGCCGCGTCGCTGCGGGTGAACCGGTCGGCATCGGTGTCGCGGCATGGCAGGCATGGTGTCGTCATCGCGGGCCAGGTCTACCCGCCCGGCGTGGGTTTCATGCACCGGATCAGGCCCCGATGACGAGGCGGGCCCGCTCGACGCTCGGCTGCAATCCGAGCGCGTCGGCAAGACCCACCAGCGTCAGCGGCCGACTGGTGGCCGGCCCGTCCGCGACGACTGCGAACTTGAGCTTTCCATCGGCCCGGTCACTCGCGGCAACCAGCACACCCATCCCCGCCGAGGCCAGGAATTCCACGTCACTCAAGTCGATGATCATCGCCGACGGGTTCTTCAGAAACGCGCTGGCGATGGCCTCGGCCAACCGCGGTGAGGTCATCATGTCGAGAGTGCCGGAGACGGAGATCACCAGAGTCCGGCCGGTCCACTCCTCGCCGATCCCGCAACCGGCGGGGGCGGTGGCTGGAATTCGTGAATCCACGATTCACACCTCACTGATGTGCGCTTGTAGCGCCTGTCGAACTGCCTGCCTGTTCACACGAACTCGGCAGGGACTGCATGAACGGCGCCGATTTTGCTCGCGACGCGGGCCACGCCCCAGAGCTTGAAGACGGGGTTGCCCAACCCTAACGCAGTCGCGTTGCCGGGGAAAGGCGAATGCCAGTTCCCGGCCCTATCCCGAAATTGCCGGAGCCGGCCCCGCCGACGGGCCCCGGTAAATTTGCCGAATCCGGACGCCGCGAAGTACACCACGTGAAAAATCGCTGATTTTGCGCCCTGAAGGTTTCTGCCCGCGCACCCGCCGTGCGTTGCCGAGCCGGACGGACCGCCGCGCCCACGAAACATGCAGACACGAATCGTTGGCGATAATCGTGCGAATCACCGGCCACACCTCATACGATCGGCGCGACGATCGCGCAACGTACGCGACGAGCATGAGGAGGAAATGGATGGCCAACGACGGCGATACCGTCACTTCGGGCGTTGTCAGCAAGCTGGAGTGGTTGCGCGCCTCGGTGAGCGCACACCCGGAGGGCGCCGCCGACTCGACGTGGGCATGGATCGACGAGCTGTCCAAGCGGGCCAAGACCGACGCCGCCGGGGCTGACGCCGACCTCAACGAGCTGTTCCGGCTCGGTACAGCCCCGACCGACCTGCACGGCGCCACCGAGGGCATGCTGGTGATGACCACCACCAATGAGCGGTTTGACGCCGTGGTGCGGCTCATCACCTCGATGTGGATGCCCTGGCAGGGCAAGCGCTTCGACAAGGACGCCGCCAAGGGCGACAACCGCCTGACCAAAAGCACTGGACTGGTGGGCAAGCTGCTGTGGCCCCTGTACAAGATGACCGATCACGTCGACGGCAAGCTGGCCTTCGACTTCGAGACCTACGTGGAGGCCGGCAAGGAGGATCCCGACGTCGACGTGATGGTGATCGACTACGCCGAGATCGAGAAGAACCCCAAGCTCGTCATCCGCAAAATCCGCGACGAGCTCGTCGAACTGGTCTCAGGTGTCTACCTCGGCAAAATCCTCTACAACACCGGCTCGGGCTACTACAAGCTCGGTTACTTCGCCCTGCGCATCCCGCGCTAGGCCTCCGTCGACCCCGCCAATCCACCCCGAGACCAGATAGGGAACCAGGAAACAATGTCCGACCGTCAGTGGTATGAAAACCCATCCCTGATCCTGCAAGTTCACGCGCTGGCCAGCCTGCGCGACCAGCTTCGTGAGGAGAACCTCTTCGAGGGCGAGGGCATCCGGCCCACGACCGACCTGGGCGAGCCGTCCGAGGAGGCCAAACGGGCCCGTACCCCGGACGGCACGTTCAACGACCTCTCCGACCCGTGGATGGGGGCGGCCGGAACCGGCTTCGGGCGCAATGCTCCGCCGTCGATGACGATCACGCACACCAAGAAGCTGCTCGATCCGGATCCCCGCCTGATCAGCCGCAAGCTGATGGCGCGCGACTCGTTCAAGCCGGCCGGGATCATCAACACCATCGCCGCGGCGTGGATCCAGTTCGAGAACCACAACTGGTTCTTCCACGGCAACGGCGAACCGGACAAGGTCATCGACATCCCACTGGGCGACAACGACGACTTCCCGCAGAACCCGATGCAGATCCGTCGCACGATCCCGATGAATGGCAAGGAGATCGTCGACGGTCAGCCCGCCCCAGTGTTCGCCAACACCGAGACGCACTGGTGGGACGGCTCGCAGATCTACGGCACCGGCAAAGAGAAGCAGTCCGACGTCCGCACCTTCAAGGACGGCAAGATCAAGGTCCAGGATGACGGCCGGCTGCCCAAGAGCAGCACCACCGAGGGCATCGACCTGACCGGCTTCGAAGAGAACTACTGGGCCGGGGTCGGCATTCTGCACACCCTGTTCGCCCGCGAGCACAATGCGGTCTGTGATGCCTTGAAGAAGGCGTACCCGAGCATGGACGACCAGCGTCTCTACGAGACTGCCGTGCTGGTGGTCTCGGCGCTGATCGCCAAGATTCACACCGTCGAATGGACGACCTGCATCCTGCGCCACCCGGCGCTGCAAATCGGTATGAACGCTAACTGGTACGGCGCCCTCGGCGAGACCTTCAGGGACCGGATCGGCCGCGTGGGCGACAGCGAGGCCCTCTCCGGCATCGTCGGCTCGCCTGTCGACCACCACTCCGCGCCGTTCTCGCTGACCGAGGAGTTCGTCACCGTCTACCGGCTGCACCCGCTGATCCCGGACGACTGGAACTGGTTCTCGCTGGAGTCCGGTGAGCACCTGCGCAACACCAACTTCACCGAGATCCAAGGCAAGTACACCCGCGACTTCATGCATAGCATGGAGATGAGCGACATTTGGTACTCGATGGCTCAGGCCAGCGCCGGTGCGGTCTGCCTGCACAACTACCCGGCGGCGCTGCGCAAGCTGGAGCGCATCGACGGTCAGGTCACCGACCTTGCGACGCTGGACCTGGTTCGTGACCGCGAACGTGGTGTGCCGCGGTACAACGATTTCCGCGAGATGCTGCATATGCCCCGTCGTAAGAGCATCGACGAGATCACTCCCAACAAGCAGTGGGCCAAGGAGATCAACGAGATCTACGGCGGCGACGTCGACCTGGTCGACACCCAGATCGGCATGCAGGCCGAGCAGCCGCCGAAGGGCTTCGGCTTCTCCGACACCGCGTTCCGCATCTTCATCCTGATGGCCTCGCGCCGCCTGAAGAGCGATCGTTTCTTCACCGACGATTTCCGGCCCGAGGTCTACACCCAGGTCGGCTTCGACTGGGTGAACGGCACCTCGATGAAGGACGTCATCATGCGCCACTACCCGGAGTTGGAGCCGGCCCTGGAGGGTGTCGACCGGATCTTCGCGCCGTGGCCGAAGCTGGGCGCGCCGGTCCCGGGCAGGCCGAACCGTATCGTCCAGCTGGCCGATACCGTTCGCGCCTACATGCCCTGGGGCTGAATCGACCGTGACTAACGATTTCCCGCACGCATCGGCACTGGAAGGCATCCGGTTCACCGCCCGGATCGGCGTGCCCAACGTCCTCCAGGGATTGTTCAACAAGCGGGAGCTGCCGACCAAGGTGGCGTCCGCCGTGGGTGCCGACTATCTGGGCTATCGGCTGGTCGAAGGTCTGGTCAAGACCTACGGCCCGGGTCCGTTCTATGTACGGATCGCCAAGGACGAGGCGCTTCTGGTTCATCACCCCGATGACCTGAAGTTCGTCCTCGGCGGCTCCCCGGATCCCTTCGCCTCCGACCCGGAGCCGAAGAAGAACGGAATGTCCGCCTTCCAGCCGGACGCCCTGACCATCTCGCGGGGCGATCTCTGGGCACAGCGTCGGCAGTTCGCCGACGCTGTGCTCGAGCCCGGCAAGCCGCTGCACAGTATGGCCAAGTCGTTCCTGGTGGTGGCCGCCGAGACCGCCGCCGAACTCATCGGCAAGCCGGTGGACTACCACGTCATCGACGCCGCGTTCCAGCGGATGACGCGGCGCATCGTGCTGGGAGATCAGGCCGCTGATGACACCCGGCTGACCGAGGTCCTCACCGACCTGATGTCGCAGGGCAACAAGATGCCCGGCGAGCCCGGACCGCAGTACCCCGAGCTCATCGGCATGATCGAGGGCCATCTCGCCAAGGCCGAACCGGGCAGCCTCGCCGCGGAGATCGCCAAGGCCCCGGAGCCCCCGGGCGGTGCCGCCGGCCAGGTGATCCACTGGCTGATGGCCATGGGCGACACCCTCTCGGCGAACACGCTGCGTGCGCTGGCGGCCCTGGCCTCGCACCCCGAACAGCAGGCCGAGGTCCGGCGGGAGATCGCTGCGGCCGACATCGGGACTCCCAAGGGAGTGGCATCGCTGACCTACCTGGCCGGCTGCCTGCTGGAGGCCATGCGACTGTGGCCGACCACCGGGATGTTCGCTCGCGTGACGACCCGCGACGTCGAGTTCCCCAACGGGTCAGTGCTGCCGGAGGGCACCCAGGTGGTGATCTACAACGTGTTCAACCACCGCAACCGGAAGCTCATCCCCTACGCCGACCGGTTCTCGCCGGGCGAGTGGGTGACCGGAACCGCCAGTGAGGACTGGTCGTTCAACTTCATGAGCCACGGGCCGCAGGTCTGCCCGGGGTACGGGATGTCGGTATTCCTCGGCCAGGCGGTGATGGCGAACATGATCAGCGCCGGGGAGCTGTCGCTCAGCGGAGCCCGGCTGGAAGCCGGCAAGCCGATGCCGCACAGTCTGGATCTGTTCGGGTTTCGGGTCAGCGTCACTCCGACAACGTGAGCCCCGACCACGCGAGTTGGGGCCACCTGAGTTGCCCGAAACGGCTGTCCGGGATTCGACCGTGGGCTATTAACTGGGTATGACGACCACAACCGAGCACCTTCAGCGGGCACTCGACGGCCGCTGGCGCGATACCAAGAACATGATCCGCCAGAAGCTGTCCTTGGAGATATTCCGCCCGCACTTCACCCCGACCAAGTCCGTCGCCCGGACCCGGGTGAACGAACAGCTGAAGATCATCGCCGCCGCCGGCGCGGCCGAGGACGCCTTCCAGAAGGGCCACGGTGGCACCGGCGACGTCGGTGCGGCGGTCACCAAGATCGAGATGCTGGCCATGTCGGACTTGTCCCTGATGGTCAAGGCCGGGGTCTTGTGGGGGCTGTTCGGCGGGGCGGTCGAGAACCTGGGTACCGAACGCCACCACGAGACCTACGTCCGCCCGCTCATCACGCTGGACCTGCTGGGTTGCTTCGCGATGACCGAGACCGGCCACGGTAGCGACGTCCAGAATCTGGAGACCACCGCGATCTACGACCAGGACACCGAGGAGTTCGTCATCAACTCCCCGACCCCGGCCTCGCGCAAGGACTATCTCGGCGGCGCCGCCGAGAGCGCCACGGTCGCAGCAGTGTTCGCCCAGCTCATCACACTGGGTCACAACCACGGGGTGCACTGCATCATGGTTCCGATCCGGGATGCCGACGGCAACGACCTGCCCGGCGTGACCACCTCGGACTGCGACTACAAGGGCGGTCTGCCCGGCGTCGACAACGGCCGGATCATGTTCGACCAGGTGCGCGTACCGCGGGAGAACCTGCTCAACAAGTTCGCCGACGTTGCTCCCGACGGCACCTACACATCGCCGATCGAGAACCCCAACCGGCGCTTCTTCACCATGCTCGGAACGCTGGTGCGGGGTCGTGTCACGGTCGGCGGAAGCGCCGCTCAGGCCGCGCGGGTGGCGCTTGATATCGCGGTCCGCTACGCCTTGCAGCGCACCCAGTTCAAGGCTCCCGGCGAGGACCGCGAGGTGCCGATCATGGACTATCTGGTGCACCAGCGACGGCTGCTGCCCTACATCGCACAGTCCTACGCGTTGCAGTTCGCCCAGAACCAGTTGGTCGCCACGCTGCACGATCAGGAGACGGCCGCGGTCCGCGACATGGAGGCCCAGCGGGAGCTCGAGGCGCATGCCGCCGGGTTGAAGGTGGTAAGCACCTGGCATGCCAGCGCGGCCATCCAGGAGGCTCGGGAGGCCTGTGGCGGCGCCGGGTATCTCGCCGAGAACCGGCTGGTCGAGCTGCGCGCCGACACCGACGTGTTCACCACCTTCGAGGGCGACAACCATGTCCTGCTGCAACTGGTGGCCAAACACCTCCTCACCAGCTACAACGACGACATCAAGAGCATGAGCCCGTTCGAGTGGGTGCGGTTTGCCACCAACTACGCCGGCGGCCGGGTTTCCAGGCGCACCGCAGCCGGGCAGATCATGCAGCGCATCCTCGACAACCGCGAGGACAACGATGTCGAAGGCAGCCTGTTCAACCGGGGCACCCAAGCCAAGATGTTCGAGGACCGCGAAGAGTACCTGCTGTCCTCCCTGGCCCGGCGGCTGCAGCGAAGGGCGAAGACGATGTCGCCGTTCGACGCCTTCAACTCCGTTCAGGACCACGTGATGCACCTGGCCCGGGCACACACCGACCGGGTGGTGCTCGAGGCCTTCATCGCCGGCGTGGAGTCCTGCGAGGACCCGGAGGCTCGGCGCATCCTGGAAATGGTGTGCGACCTGTACGCGCTGAGCGTAATCGAGGCGGACAAAGCCTTCTTCCTGGAACACCGGCTGCTCTCGACCGAGCGGGCGCGGGCGGTGAACAACGGGATCAACGAGCGTTGCCGCAATCTGCGCCCCTACGCGGAAATCCTGGTGGATGCGTTCGCCATCCCCGAGCAGCTGCGTTACGCGGAGATGCTGCATCCCGAGCTCATCCCGGCAGCCGGCTCGTGAACCTCGTCGAGGAGATCATCGACTGGCTCTACACCGAGCAACTCCGGGTCGACGAGCAGTGGTCCTATCTGCTGCCGACCGGATTCAGCTGGTGGGCAGACCAGTACGCGCAGACCGTCGAGATGGTCCGCGAGGAGAAGGGACCCGCCGGAGAGACCGGGTACCTGCTCTGTGTGCGAACCGAGTTGTTGCGGGACCTGGACCTGACCGATGCGGCGCTGGCCGAGATCAACGGGCTGCCCATGCGCTGCGCCTCATTGTCCGGGCCGGTCTACGACGCCGAGGCCCGCAGGCTGGATCTGTGGTCGCTGATCCGGCTGACCGACGACAACGGCGGCTGGATACGTTTCCTGGTCGCGGCCGCTGCCATCACCCAACTCGCCGAGGCCCGGGTCCTGGCCCCGGTACTAGCCGACGCCGTCGGCGCCGCCCCGGCGACCAGCGACCACCCGGAAAGCGGGCGTCGGTCAGCCCCCGACGAGATGGCTTTCGCCGCAGCGGATTTCGCCAACTCCGGTGATCAACCGTGCGCCTGGAGCGAGGCGGAGTTTCGCGAGACCGTCGCCGAGTACATGAACCGGCCGCCCGCGCGGGCGGGCACCGCCGGCCCGACAGGCTTCACCGTCGAGTTCCCGTTCGGGAAACAGAACTCGCTGTGCCGGGTCTCAGGGGATCAGCCGCACCCGCTGTACGGCAACGGCCTGCTGGTGCTGCAGCGTTTCCCCGTCCCGGTCGAATCCGAGACCGAGGGCATCAAACTGGCGCTGTCACTCAACGCCGCCGACCTGACCCACCGGATGACCGGCTACGGCCTGGGCAGCTACGTCTACGCCGACGGGACGATCCACTTCACCGCGTTCATACCCAACGCCCTTCACAAGCCCGGGCTGCTGGCCAACCTGTACTTCTCCTGCGCTGCCCGCGCACAGGCGATGGAGTCGAGGTTCGCCGAGGGGGACTGGGACCCCGACGCCTACTCCCTGGATCCCGACGTCCTCGCCCGCCGCCGCCGGCAGCGGCAGGCGACCGCACCGGCCGTCGAGCGCCCCATGCGGGGCTGCCCGATGGCACGCGCCCAATCAGGAGGTGGCTGACGTGCCCAAACCCATCGATCTCAAGGGATCCGCGGTCGCGATCACCGGAGCCGCCCGGGGAATCGGTTATGCGACCGCGCGGGCTTTCGTCGCCGAGGGCGCGCGAGTGTACATCGGCGACCTTGACGCCGATCTGGCCAAGGCCTCCGCGAAGGAGCTCGGCTGCACCGGCGCCGGAGTCGACGTGCGGTCGCGGGAGTCCTTCGCCGACTTCCTGGCCGGCATCGACTCGCCGCTGGAGGTCCTGGTGAACAACGCCGGCATCATGCCCGCCGGCCGTTTCGTCGACGAGCCGGACGCGGTCACCGACGCGATCGTGGACGTCAACCTCAACGGCGTGCTGCGTGGGACCAAGCTGGTGCTGCCGGGGATGCTCGAACGCGGATCGGGACACATCGTCAACGTGGCCTCCTATCTCGGCGAGGTCCCAGCCGCCGGGCTGGCTACCTACTGCGCCAGCAAGCACGCCGTCGTCGGCTTCAGCGAGGCGTTGCGCGACGAACTGGCCGATACCGGGGTCACGATCACCACTGTGCTGCCCTCGGCGGTGCGCACCGATCTGGTTTCCGGGGTCAAGCTCGGCGGGATGCTGCCGACCGTCGATCCCGAGGACATCGCCAAGGCCATCGTCGCGACCTGCAAGGGCCGACCCGCGGTGGTCGCGGTACCGGGCTGGATGCGCAGCTACGAGGCCGTCGCGGCCCTGGTGCCCGACAAGATGGTAGGAGCCATCCGCGGACGGCTGACCCGCGACCGGGTGCTGCGCTCCCTCGACACGGCCGCACGAGCGGGCTACGACGAGCGAATCCGGCGCGACGCCGAGTCCGGGCAGCCGAGGAAATCCTGAACCGCCCGTGACCGCAGCGCACCTGCTCTCGGTCAATGTGACCGCCGACCTTCACGAGGGGGCGGCCTGGACCGGCGCGCAGGGCCGCAGCGGTATCGACAAGCGGCCTTTCGACGGCCCCCGCCTGCTGGCCGGCGACGCGGTCCAGGGCGACTCGGTGATCAATCGCAAGCACCACGGCGGACCCTGGCAGGCCGTCTACGCCTACGCCCGCGAAGACGCCGACTGGTGGGAGACCCGGTTGGGCATCGACATCCCCCCGGGCGGTTTCGGGGAGAACCTGACCACCGCCGGAGCGGACCTCACCAACGCTGTCATCGGCGAGACCTGGCGCGTCGGGAGCGCGACACTGCGTGTCACCGTGCCCCGCATTCCGTGCCGAACGTTCGCCGGTTTCTGGGGGCGGTCCGATTTGGTGAAGCTTTTCACCGCCGCCCGCCGTCCCGGCGCTTATCTGCGCATCATCGACGAGGGCGAGGTGAGCGCGGGCGATGCCATCGACATCGTCGAGCGCCCCTCCGACTCCCCCACTCTCGCCCAGGCGTTTGCCTGCCGGACCGGAGACCGTAGTCACCTCGAATTTCTCAGGCGCGCAACGGATCTTCCGCCGGACTGGCAGAAGTGGCTCGCCGCTGCGGCGCCGAAGTGACACCCAGGGGCCGTGGAGAGCAAGACCGTCGGAGTCCTCGCCTTGCAGCTGTCCCCGCTCAGCGTGGGGAACACTGAACTTGCCCAGCGCCGGACCGTCTTTCAACCAGGGCGCACTCGAGGATCGACCTCCTCAGTGGCCAGCAAGTGACGCTGGACGAGTTCAAGACCCTCTGCACCGGGAGTGTCGCAACAGGATGCCGATCGCTGGACAACCTGTTCGCCGAACGGGTGATGCTGAGCCACGAGAGCTCAGTCGAAGAGGTGATTGTTCGCTCCCACGGATCAGATTCGACCGGGAATAAACGACTTTAGAACGCTCTGGGCCGTCCGACGATGGGCCTGTCGGCGAGAACGCATCCAGAGCGCTCATTCCACTGCTATCCGGTGTCCACAGCAACTTCACTGCGCCAGCGCCGTTGTCCGAAATTCCCGGGGGTGCAAACTAGGTGTCAGCAAATCCTGCCACCGTGCGCGATCGACTACTGCACCGGGCAGGCGTACTGCATCGCCACGTTCATCAACCGTTGCTGCGCGCCAGGACCGATGACCCCCTGAGCCGCCAATTCCAACCCGATGTAACCCGGTATCCCACCCACGCACGCCTGGTGAGCGACGCGCCACGCCGTGTCCGGATTGAGGTTGTACCCGTTGCGCTGCAAAGCCTGCAGGTAGTTGTCGAACTCAGGTGTGCCCTGATCCGGGATGGCGCCGGCCGTACCGGCGAGAGCGACTGCACTGATCACCGCTGCGATGAGTGGTGCGATAAAACGCCTCACGAGCCCTCCCCCTAGGCACCTCCGTCTACCTCTACAGATTCACACAACTCGCCGAGCGCACAGTGCGATTTGGGGAATTGCTGGCGTGTTACACGCGCTGAACGGCGTTCAGGCGGCTCCTCTAGCAGCCAGCTCCGCCGGCTGCGCACATCTACACGGCCAGGAAGGAAAACCGCTTCGCTTCCTTAGCGGACTCGCACCGGGGTGAACGGATCTCGGACTGCCGGAAGAGCGCCGCTGAGCACGCGCTCTGACCTGGTGGTCCCGGCTGGGATCGAACCAGCGACCTTCCGCGTGTGAAGCGGACGCTCTCCCACTGAGCCACGGGACCGGATGGGCGCCACCACGGGGTGAAGCCGCGGTGGGAACCCTAGCACGAGGCTGCTTTTGCCTTGACAACGCGCCTTCCGGCAGCGGATTTGTTTGCGTCGAGACGGTCGGCTAATGTCGTCTCTCGCAGCAGGCGACGACCTCGCCTGAGGCTTGCGGATGTAGCGCAGTTGGTAGCGCATCACCTTGCCAAGGTGAGGGTCGCGGGTTCGAATCCCGTCATCCGCTCGAAGGTGCAACTGGCATCAGACCCCAACGGTGGAGTGGCCGAGTGGTGAGGCAACGGCCTGCAAAGCCGTGCACACGGGTTCGATTCCCGTCTCCACCTCCGATTTGCCGCCCGCGCGATTAGCTCAGCGGGAGAGCGCTTCCCTGACACGGAAGAGGTCACTGGTTCAATCCCAGTATCGCGCACCAGCATCACCGCAGGTCAGGACAGGTTTTACTCCCCCAGACCGGGGCGCGTGAACTAAACGTGAACTACCAGCAGCAATCGGCGCGCTAGCACTCACCCGAGAGGTAGCTAGCCACCATGACCACCACACCGACCGCCATCGAGCAATGGCGAGAACTCACCGCCACCATCACCGCCGACGATCTCAGCACCGCCGACGTGCTGGCGATGCTTGATCTCGTCCAGGCGGCCCTGGCGCGCCGGGAGGCCCGGCGATGATCACCGCCGCCGACTTCCGCATCCGCAAGACCACCCGCGGGTTCATCATCAGCCAGCGGGTCGGCAACGGCTGGGAACGGCTCGCGGATCTCCACCCAACGAGGGAGGCGGCCCGGGCGTTCATCACGGCGGCCATCGGCCGCAGCTAGCCCACCGACCGCACGGCGGCCCGCTCCGAGATTCGGGGCGGGCCGCTCTGCGTTGCTGCTGGCGTAGCCCGCGCCCTACTCGTCGTCGGCTGAATCCCGCGCCGGCGGCACTTCGCCTCTTGCGCGCGCGAACTCTTCAGCCACGCGACGCCGATGCCTGTAGAGCGCGTTCTCCTCATCACGAACAACTTGGACGTATTCGGTCATGGCAATACCCCTTCTCGGTTACCTACGGTCACGATTTCCGTGCCTGCCGAGCCGCGCCATGCCATGCCGTGAACCGAGCAGAAGCTCGGTAGCAGAGACGCTAGCAGCAGACTGCGACAGGCCACAATGGCTCCTGCCCGCCGTCGAGGCCGGCCCGCTAGCCGTCACCGCTGAGCTGTCACGGGACTCAGGTTGGTCCCAGGATGCAAATAGTGACTGGGCGCGGGGATGGACAAGTAGGTCAGGGGCGTAATGCCGACCCCGCCCCCCGGTGGTCCCGGCGGCCGCCCTAACCGCGGAGGGCGGGCCGCCGGGATGGCGGCGGCGGCGGTGTCTGAAAGGGGCGAAAGCCACACCGCCACCGCGCCCGGCCCCGGCAGCGGACGAAACCAACCATGACGCTGCCGGGGTGGCCTAGGGGCTAGGCGGTGGTGGGCACGTCCAACATGGCGAACGCCGAATCAATCAGGGAGTCGGCACCGTAGCGGCCCCACAGCCATGCACCGCGCTGGCCGGTGGGGCGGCGGTTGGCCCCGACGATGTGGGGAATCAGCTCGATCTGGGAGCCCACGCGCATCGTGACCACGTACTGCGAGAAGTCGCCGTAAATCGCGAGGTAATTTGCTTCAGTCGCGGCGGCGTTGACGGCGGAGTCCATCACCGAATTCTCGTAGACGTTGCGGCCGAGCAGGGTCGGCGGGCTGGTGTGCAGGCCGGGGAATAATAGGCTCCCGTTGGCCGATTCGAACTGCCGGGCGGCGTTGATGGTGGGTAGCGCCGCCATCCACGATGCGTTCGGCTGCCAACGCGGCGCCAGGGCGTTCTGGACCTTGTAGAAGTCGCTGGCGGCCAGTGCCTCGGAGCCGTCGCCGGTGACCACCGAGCCGGCGCCGGTCAGCGCGGTCACGATGCCGGTCGGCTGGCCACTTCCGCTGCCGGTGGTTAGGGCCGTGGCCAGCAGTTGCTCGGCGGCGTCACCCAGCACGGTGCCGAGCTGGGTGACCAGCTGGTTGGCGTCACCTTCCAGCTCCACCGAGAACGGCGTGAAACAGCTCATTTTGCAGGCGGGGATCTGCGGTGCGGCCAGGGTCGGGGACGCGTCGGCGGCCTCGGCGGCCTCGGCCAACCACTCCGCCGTCGTGCCGGCGGAGGTCACCCCCGACCACACGTCAGAGGTGGTCGGGATGACGCGGGCGATGTTCAACAACGGCACGGTGGATCCGCCGTTGGTCAGCCGGATGGTCAAGTCGGCCTCCAGCGGCACCAGATAGCCGCCGGCGTTGTCGGTCAGGGACATGGCCCGTTCGGACTGGAGAGCGGCCACGGAGCGCCAGGCGGCGGCCTCCGGTTCGGTCCAATTAAGGTGCCCGTGGTCGGGGTCGACGGCGCGTTTGGCGAACGCGGCCCGGTAGTGCGCCGAGCCGGTTTCGGTGGCCCAGCGGGCCGCCCAGGAGCGGGAGCGGGCCGGGCCGTGCTCGACCAGCGACTCGACCGTTTCGGCGGCCGTCGCGGGCAGGGTGCCGGCGGAGACGTGGCGCTCCAGGGTCCGCAGCGCGGTATCGCGGTGCTGGTCGCGGGGGTCGCGGTCGAGGTCGGCGGGCCGTTCGGCGCCGGGCAGGGGGCGGCCCTCACCCTCGGTCTTGTACCGCCCGGATCGCACGCCGTCGAGCAGGTCGGCGCGGGTGGCGTCGCGGGCCTGGGACTCGGCGCGGATCTGCTCCACCCGGGCGGTGATCGCGGCGAAGCGTTCGGCGTCCGGGCCGGTGAGGTCGCCGTCGGTGCTGTCGAGGATCTCGGCGGCGGCGGCGCGGGCCTGGGTGATGGTCATGCGGTCGATGGGGAGTTCGTTACGGGACATCGTGGTTACCAATCCATGAGGGTCAGCCGCGCCTGGGCGACCGACCGGGGAATGTGCAGGGACTGCGAGCGAACGCCGGCGATGGCCGCGCCCGCATAGGCGGGCAGACCGACCAAAGAGACCTCCATCAGCGCCGCCTCGTCGCGCACGGTCACGTCACCCTCGGCGTGCTCGCGGATCCCGCGAAAGCCGATGGAGAACGCGTCCACGGTCCCGGAGCGGACCAGCTCCAGGGCGTCGTCGCCATCTCTGGTCGCGGCAATCTCGAACGCGACATGCAGGCCGTCGGACGCCTCGCGCAACTCGACCGCGCGGCCGATGGGCAGCCGGCGGGTCTGATGGGAGTCGAATAGCCGGACCTTGCTGCCACGCTCGGCGATGCTGCGGGCGAACGCTCCCGGAGCGAACCTTTCCCGGTATGGGCGGCCGCCATCGGACACCTCGGCGACGACGCCGTAGGGAACGCCGATGCCGTGAACGGTGCGGCCGGAGCCGGGAGTCAGGTCGGCGGAGCGGAACAGGATGGTCATAGCGGGCACCTTGAATGGACGGGCGTATTCGCTTGCGTCGCATGGCGACCCGCGTGGCCGGGGTGGCATCCCCTGATGCTTCCGGCGCCGGCGTGGATACCGAGCTCTGGGACAAGCGTACAACAATGCGGCGGCGACATCACGGCTGGATCGGGCCGACGTCGGTGGCCGGGTCAATGCCGTCCCGGGTGGCGTGCCACGCCAGCCAGTCCCTCGTCGTGTGCACGATCTGGCGGCCGTCGGCGTCGAGGTACACGTCGGTGGCGTCGCCGCGCAACGTCACGGCCATCCCGTCGAGGGCGGCGGCGGCCGCCTCCGGGTGACAACCCAGCTGGCCGGCCACCACGTCGACCGCCAGCCGCAGCAGCAACTGGCGTTCGTCGTCGGTCAGCGGCCGGTTGATCGGGGTGCTCACTGGCCGGTCCAATCGCCGGGCACGGTGTCGGGCGTCTCGTCGGCCACGAAGTCGGCGGCCAGCGGGGCGCCGGCGGCCAGGTCGGCGGCGGCCACCAGCGCCAGCCGGCGGCCGCCCCATCGGAACTCCAGGATCCCGTCGTCGCCAGGGTGCATCCGGATGCCGTGGGCGTCGTTGGCCTGGCACCACGCGATGCGCTCGGCGCGGTCGGCCGGGTCCAGGGCGGCGACGGCGTGGGTCAGCAGCAGGCCGATGCGGTCGTGGAGCGGGTCATCGTTGGCGGTCATCGGTGGGTGTCCTTTCGGGTGAGTGATTGCGTGACTTTTCGTTTTGGGTGCGGGAGGGATATGGCTGGGCCTCCGCGGGGTCAGGGTTCTGGCTAATTTCTCACCGGCACCCCTACCCCTCTACCTGCGGTTATGTGATTGCCAGCTAACCGTGAAGCTGCCGTTCACGGTGCCTCGGCCTCGGTCTCGGCCTCGTCGGTCTCCTCGGCGTCGCCGAGCTGCTCGGCCGGGGTCGGGCGTGGCCGGCGTCGGGGCGGTGGGGTGGTTCCGTGGATCCGGCCGGCACCGCAGTCGCAGCAGCGGGGCGAGCCGGGTTCGCGGTGCCGGCGGTGGCAGGTGACGCACAACGGCCTTGCGACGGTCATGCTGCGGTCCTCCGTCCGCGTCGGCCGTCGTTGACCTGTCCAGCGATGACGCCGAGGGGCCGCTGGCGTGGCTCCAGGCTGGCGATCCATGCGCCGCAGGGTGTCAGTGCCGGGCAGCTCTCACAGAGCGCCAGGGCGGCGCGGTGGCGGTAGCGCACGTCCTCGGGGTCCTCACCGGACTCGGGCGGGTCGAACGCGGCCCACAGGTTGCGGCACCGGGCGCCGTCGAGTTTCGGTGTGGCGGCGGCCAGGGCGTCGAGGAGTTGATCGAGGGTCGTCACGTCAGTTCGCCTGTCTCCCGTGCGGTGTAGGCCACGGCTACCGCCCTTCCAGGTGGTCGGCGATGCGGCCGAGTTGGTGCAGGATGCCTTCGACGGCCTGCATGGTGCGGTACTTGATGACGGTGTCGTTGACGTATCCGGCGTCGATGAGGTCCTCGATGTCTTTTTGGTTGGTCACGGTCGGTTCTCCTTGATGGTGTCGAGCAGGAATCGGGCAGCGTCGGCGTGCAAAGCGGTCAGCACGTCGAGGTCGTCGACGCGGGGCCAGTACCAGAAGTAGATGCCGCGTTCGGCGGTGCCTGGCGGGTTGCCGAGGCGGCGGTCGATCTGGGCGGCCAGTTCGGTGATCTCGGCCCGCAGGATCTCTGAGGGCTCGGGCGCGATCCGCAGGTGCGGGTGTGCGCGCCAGCGGGCCGGGGCGGTGGCGGTCATGCGTTGACCGCCGTGCTGCTGGCGGCGCCGAGTTGGGATGCGCACTCAGGGTGCAGACCGTTCACCGCCAGTGCCGGGGTGAGCGGGAGGTGGCACCGGGGGCAGTCGGGGGCACTAGGGGCAGTTGGGGCAGCGGTTGTACCTTTTTCCCCCGTGTGTAGGGGGGAAAGTAAGGGCGGCCGCCCCAACTGCCCCTTCTGCCCCGGTTGGTCGTCATCGTCGACGTCGTCCCACGATGCGCGCAGCCGGATCCCCGCCCACCCGCGATTGCCGGCGCGCTTGGACTCCGAGGCGGGGTAACCGAATATCTCAGCGTGGACCTCGCGCACCTTCTCGGCGAACCGGCTGGCCGACAGGACGCCGATGTTGTTGTCGGCCGCCCAGGTTTTGAATCCGGCGTGCAGCTCGGCGCGGCTGACCCACTGGCCACGGTCGGCGATCACCTCGGCGGCCAGGAACCCGCGAACCGGGTCGGCGTGGCGGCGGAACTCGGCCTCGGCGGCGTCGACCGCCTGGGCGCGGGAGAACCGGCCGGCGTCCATGACGCGGCGCAGACCTTCCACCGCCAGCACGAGGAACCCTTCGAGTTCGGCGGCGGTGGTGACCTTCCCGGCAAGGTCGGGATCCTTGGGTAGGCAGCCGGGGGGCAGGGTGCCGTCGTCGCGGTAGTCGGCGAACCGGAACGGGAACGGGACCACCAGCCAGCGGGAGAAGAATCCCTCGGTGGTGTCCACCGAGCGGGGCAGGCTGTTGAACGCGGCCACGATGAGCGCCCGGGAGGTGAACGTGAACGGGGCACCGTACTTGTGCTCGCCTTGCAGGAGATCCTGCCCGGTGGCCTGCTTGAAGGTGGCGGTCTCCTTGAAGGTGCGCGGGTCCACGTCGCCGACGAGGTTGGCCAGCTTGCCGTACAGCTGGGCGACGGCCCACCGGTCTGTGTCGAGGCGTTGCGGCGGGGCTGCGGCGATGTTGGCCTCGCCGAGCAGGGCGGTGAGGATGCGCAGGAAGGTGCCTTTGCCGTTGCGGCCGTTGCCGTCGAGCATGACCGCCTTGTGCAGCGGCTGGTCGGGGTAGAGGGCGTATCCGGCGACTTCCTCGAGGATGGGGGCGCAGTCGGGGCCGACGACCATCGTGAGGAAGCGGTCGATGTTGGGGCATGTGGCGTCGGGGTTCCAGGCCACCGGGATGCGGGTGGTCGACGGCACCGTGGGCGTGTGCGGCTTGAGTTCGCCTGTGCGCCAGTGCAGCAGCCCGTTGGTGACGTTGATATAGTCGCGGGCTGGTTGGTCGTTGATGAAGGGTTCGCGGGCCAGGACCATCGACTCGACAGTGTCGGCGTGGGCGCGGCGGTAGCGTTCGCCGAGTAGATCGACCACCCGTTTGCGCAGGATGCGCTCGCCGTGAATCCACACCCCGTCGACGTAGGCCCAGACCTTGCCGTCGATGCCGGAGGCCAGGGGTCCGAGGCGTTCGCAGTCCAGGGCCAGGGTGCGGGCGCGTAGTCCGGCCTGGTTGAAGTATCGGGCGCCGCCGACGATCACCTCACCGCCGTCGGTGGTGGCCTCGGCGACGTCGTCGTGGGTGTGCCCGCCGAGTTCGGCGCGGGCTTCGTCGTAGGTTTTCGCGGCGGCCCGTTTCACGCCGTGCCGCATCGTGTCGCGGTGTTCGTACTTCTTGACCGGCCGGGGAGTGTCGAACGTCGGGTCGGCGAGTATCTCGGCGAACCGTTTCTCGAGGTTGGCCTCGGCCTGTTTGTAGTCGACCTCGGTGATGCAGCCGAGGCGTTTGGCGCAGTTGAGCCGCACCTTGCAGGAGATGAGCCACGGGGATCGGCCGGCGCCCATTTTCGGGGAGTCGGTGGCGAACCCGGCGATCATGGCGGCGACGTAGGGGCATGTCCGGTCGGCCCACCGCCAGTCGGCCGGTGTCGGCACCTCGGTGTGATCGGTGGTGGTGGTGTCGTCGGGAATCTCGTAGATGCCCATCTCGTCGAGGCGTTCGGCGATCTCGGCCAGTTCCAGCGGCCCGCCGGGGTGTTCCTCGGCGGTGACGGGGCGGGGCTGGCCGGGGATCTTGTTGTTGACCGAGCCAGGGATGCGCAGCATCCGCGACATGTCGTAGACGTTGTCGACGTCGGCGCCGAACTTGTCGGCCACCGCCGCGACGAGGCGGCCCCACCGTTTGAGGATCGGTTTGGCCGCCGCGATGTCGTCGCCGTCGGAGACCGGCCAGTAGGCGTGCACACCGCCGCCGGAGTAAACCAGTGCCGACGGCCGGGTGCCGAGGATGATCGCCAGTTCGGCGATGACCTCCCGGGCGACGTCGAGGCTGGGGAACGCGCCGGGTTTGACGTCGAGCTCGCAGAACAGTGCCGCCAGCCGGGTGACGTCGTCCTCGGTGCCCCTCCCGGCGGCTTTACGGGCCGGTCCCGCAACGGGATTCACACCGAAATAGCAGTCGGCGTTGTCGGACAGTTTCGCGGCGGCGGCCACGGCGTCACCCGGCGCCATAACAGCGGTGTGCGGTGTGCCATCGCCGTTGATGTAGAGCAGCGACGTGTGGTCGCCGTCGGCGTGGCCGAGGGTGCCCAGCAGCAGCGCGGAGAAGTCGAGGGTGCTCACCGGGCCGCCTCCCGTGCCGCGCAGTGCGCGCCGATACCGCGGCGCTTCGATTTGCCGGTCAGCCAGCGCCCGCAACGGCGGCACTTGACCGCGAGCCGGAACCGGCCGTCGAACAGCAGCGCCCACAGATCAGCGTCGGGGCCGACGAGAGCCAGGTCGATCTGACGGTCAGCGCAGCTAGACTGATCAGTAGCACTTGGCGGTGTCGAGGTGGCCCGGGCCTCTGATCCCGGGCCGCTTCGTGTCTGGGTCATCATTCACCGCCCGCGGTGTCGGCGTTGCGGGCCTGCTGGAGCTCGGCGCGCATGGCCTCGTACCCACCCGGCCAGCGCTTGATCCAGCCGTGCACGTCCTCGCCCACGCTCTCGGGGGTGATGCCGTGGCGGTTGAGGAAGCCGGCCAGGCGGGCGTTGAAGTGAGGAACGGGCCAGGGGCGTCCGTTGGCCCGCCGCCACGCGGCCCACTCGGTGACGGTACGGTCCCGCTTCTCAGCGTTGCAGTCGATGCAGGCCGGGGCCAGGTTGGCCAGCGCTACGCCGCCGCCGCGGGACACCGGCACTATGTGGTCGACCTCTCCAGCCGGGAAGCCGCAGTAGTGGCAGAACGCGCCGCCATCGTTCTCGCCGAGGATGAACGCGCGCAGCTTCGGGGTGATGCCGCGGCGCAGTTGGCGCAGCCGGATCTCGTCGTAGCGCTCGGCTGTTTTCACGCGGCACCGCCGAACGGCTGCATTGCGGCGTCGAGCTCGTCGAGGTTAACGCGCACGACGCGAGCGCCGAGCCGGTAGCCGACGAGGCGGCCGTCGGCGATCATCTGCCGGATGGTGCGTGCGGTGACGCCGAGGTATTCGGCGGCCTCGGCTTGGGTGACGTACTTGCGGCGGCGCTCGGCGCGCTTGGCGGTTGGGGCTGTTCTCGGATTCGCCATCGGGGTGTCCTTCGGGCATCGAAAGTGATGCCGTCAGACCCGGGGTGCCGGAGACGAGCAGGAATTACGTTACATGACGCGGCGACAATGCCGCTGTGACACAGCTACGCGGAACCTAGGAACGTCTGCGGTCGCGCAGACCAGTGACCAACGTGCACAACACATTCAGCGGTAGCACCAGCCGCCGCCGCTCCCCCACTACGACCCATTGCGGTCGGCCGCCGGTCAGCACGTCGGCCAGGTCGTCGGGGTCGACCACCGGCACCTCGGCGGGCACCATCTCGGCGGCCAGAAGTTGCTCGCGCATCGGGGCCAGCTTGTCGAGCAGCTCGGCCACGGTGGTGTCGGCCAGCGGCGGCGACGTCAGTTGGCAAGTGTCGCAGGCAAACACGATGAGACGCCGGGAACCGAGCCGGTTGCGCGGGGTGACCGGGGTGCCGCGGCTTAGGAAGTCCTCGACCTCGACCCCGCCGGCCGGCCGCCGGTCGGTGATGTTGGCGACGTGCTCGCGGCCGTCGGAGTGCTCGCACACCACGATGTAGTCGGTCACTGGCCGGCCAGCTTCGACAGCTTGGCGGCCAGCTCGCGGTCGCGGGCCTGCGAGGCGTGCTGGTAGCGCATCGCGGCGGCCGGGGTCGAGTGACCGAGGCGGCCCATCAGGTCGGCCAGGGTGGCGCCGGTGACCGCCGCGAGGTCGGCGCCGGTGTGCCGCAGGTCGTGCCAGCGTAGGTCGGGGCGGCCCACCCGGTCGCGGGCCTTGTAGAAGTGCCGGTAGAGGGTGGCCGGTGCCATGTGCCCGCCGTGGTCGGCCGGGAACAGCAGCGCCGAGGGGGTGTCGTCGACGAACTGCTCTAGGTGGCCGCGCAGCACCGGCACGATATGGGGTGGCACGGACACGTCGCGGATTCCGGCGTCAGACTTCGGGGTCGTCGACTTGAACCCGTCCTCGGTGCGCACGACACCGCGCACGATGCGCACCACCCCCTCGGGGTCGTCGTCGGGTGCCGAGAGCAGCACGTCGCGGCGGCGCAGCTCGGTCAGCTCCCCGAACCTCAGTGCGCACCAGGCGGCCAGCATCACCATGGCGCGGTAGCGCCGCGGCATCTCCCAGGCGATAGCTTGCACTTCGTAGACGCTGGCCGGGCGCGGGGTGTGCACCCGCTTGACCGAGCCGGCGCCGGTGATGGTGGCCGGGTTCGCGGCTATCTTGCCGTTGGCGGCGGCGGTGCCCAGGATGGTGCGCAGCAGCCCGTAGCAGTGCGCTCGCAGCGTCGGGGTGTCGGGGTCGAGGCGCTGATACCAGTCGCGCACGTCGTCGCCGGTGATGGATGCCAGCGGTAGGGCGCCGAACGTCGGCAGGATGTGGTCGTCGAGCAGGTCGCGGTAGTGCTCACGGGTCCGGTCCTTCAGCGGTCGGCCCTTGACCTGGCGGTGCCGGAGCCAGTCGTCGGCGTACCCCTTGAACGTGAGCGCCTTGCGGGCCGGGGCGGTCTCGGCGGCCAGCGCCTCGGGCGGGGTCCAGACTTTCTTGATGATGTCGGCCTGCTGTAGAGCCAGCCAGCCGCGGGCGTCCTTCTCGGTGAGGAACAGCGTCGGCGCTTTGTAGCGGCGGCCGTCGGGGCCGTGGTACATGGCGCGGTAGCGGCCCGAGGGCAGTTTGTGGGCGGTGCCGAACGCTCCCCGCTTGCGTGCTTTGCGCGTCACTGATTCCCCTCGGCGTGAACTAAACGTGAACTACCGAGACCGTATCAAGCTTCCGCGTGGTTCCGCATGATGCGCTACACTGAATCGTGTCAGCGCAGGTAGAACACCGATTCGCGCTGGTCAACCAACCCCCGCTAGCAACCCGATTGAGCTGGTTCAATCCCAGTATCGCGCACAGCGTTTTAGCAGTTCAGAAGGCATTTTTTTGCCACCCCACTCGTGCCCCATTTGCGCCCGACTCGGTCTAGTACGCGTAGACGACGTCGATCCATTCTGAGAGATCCCCGGTCTCGGCCTTTTCACAGAGTGGCCGCGCGCCGTGAGTTCCGCGGCGATGGCGTCGGCCGCACCTTCCGGGAAGAACAGTTGGTCATAGTTCGGCCGCATGGTGTCGATGGTGCCGTTGCACTCCTCGATCAGGTCTTTGGGAAACCAGCCCAACTCGTCCTCGGTGGGCCACCCGCCGAGGAACCGGCCGTCGTCGCTTCCGTGCCGGAAGTCCTCTCGCGGAAAGGGTTCGTCGTCGTCGGGGAACGGCACGCGACAGAGTTACAGGTCAGCGATGTCGTCGGGAACATCCACCGCGCATTCCTGCAGCGCGGCCAGGGGCACCGCCTCAAGGGTGCGCTCATGGGTAGATGCCAGAACCACCGGAGCGGCGCAGCCATCCCGGTAGGCGAGCAGCCAGTTGCGGGCGGTCACGCACCACCGGTCACCGGGTACCAGGCCGGGGAATCGGTACTGCGGCATCGGGGTGACGAGGTCGTTGCCGATGGACTTCTGGTGGTTGAGGAACTCAGCGGTGACCACCGCGCAGACGGTGTGCAGTCCGCGATCTTGGGGGCCGGTGGAGCAGCAGCCGTCACGGTAGAAGCCGGTCATCGGCTCGGTGCCGCACGGCATCAGCGGCCCACCCAGCACGTTGCGCTCAGACACAAACCCAGTATCCGGGCGCTGGGCGAGGGGCGGTAATCCCACTGGATTCGAGCCAGAAACCCGACAACCCCGGTCAGGAGTCAGAGTGGTCGAACACGTGGCCGACACCTCGCCAATCGGGCGCGGTGGACACCGCCGCCGACCCGTCCGCCGCCGGCTCAGGCAAACCACCGTCCACAACAGGCACTGCGTGGACCCTGCTGCCAGGGACCGTCCACCCCGGCTTCGTGACGACTCGCCGCACCCGACCAGCTGATTTTGTTGCAAGCCCTTCAGGCACTTAGTTTATTTGACAAAGAATCCGGACCTGGAGTGGCAGTGGTGGCTGACAACAATCTGCAGGAGCGGTCGGGCGCATTGCGTCAGGCCGCTGCCGAGGAGTTGGCGACTCGCCTGAAGGGGCTGGCCGACGCGCTGGCCGAGTCCGGAGCACGCCCCAAACGGTTCTGGTACGGCAATGGACGCATAAAACGCCGCTCGCCGAGCGGCTTCCTCCTCGATACTTTCGGACCGCACCTGCTGCTGCCCGACGGACGTCTCTGGCATCACCACTCCCGGCGCAACCCCGAGGGAATCTATTTCGATGCCCGGGTCGACCACACCCGCGCTGCGCATGGCCCGATTTCGCTGGGCGCCGAGCGTTTCGCCTTCCTCGGGGCCGTCGTGCACAAGTACAGCTTCGGATATCTCGACCACGACGACGAACGCGAGGACGGCCGCGGCGCATCCGGTGCCGCCGCCGGCACGTTGTGCGCCATCTCCGGCAAGGCCAACTCGCCCCAGTACGTGGACGCCGACGCCGCCTTCACCGATATCGCGCGCACCCTTTCGGCCGAGTCGCCGGCACGCACCGCGAACGCCTGATACGGGCCTACCCGTCCGCGCACCTCGGCCCCGAACCGGCGCCGGGCCTGGTTCCGTCGCCGCCCAGCCTTACCGAGCCGTCCCCGGAAATCCGCCGTATCGTGACCCCGCAGGGCTACTCTGATTGCCGATATTCCCCAGCCAGGGAATTCCCACAAACCGATCCCGGGGGGGATGGGATGAACGGCGAAGACATGCCTGCCAAGCACGCCAAACGCACCGAACTCGAGGACACCGCGACCGTCGCCGAAGCCGCTGCGGCGGCCGCCGACGACCTTGCCGATCGGCTGGAGGCGCTTGCCCGGCAACTCGCCAGCGAAGTGAAGCCAAGCCGGGTCCGGTACGGCA
Organism: Mycolicibacterium sp.; assembly: GCA_020637165.1. Classification (GTDB taxonomy): domain Bacteria; phylum Actinomycetota; class Actinomycetes; order Mycobacteriales; family Mycobacteriaceae; genus Mycobacterium. The sequence continues at coordinate 592,612 of JACJWN010000003.1, forward strand.
AAGGACACCTGGGCGGAGCGCTCAAGCGACGGTCGCCGGCTGGTTTCGTCATCGACGCCGGCAACGTGCAGATGCTGCTGCCCGACGGGCGGCTATGGAGTTACAACGGTAGCGACGCTGCGCGCTACCCGGCCGGCCGCTACTTCGACGTCCGGGCCGACCACGCGAATTTCGCACGTGGGCGCAGTTTCTTCGGCGGCCAGGGATTCATCTTTCTCGGCGCCGTGGTGGGCAACTACACCTTCGGACTCGCCGATCCCGCCGGTGGGTGTCCGCACCCGGGGGCCTTGTGTGCAATCAGCGGAGAGGGCAGATCGCTTCGGTACGTTGATCCCGACGAGGCCTTCATCGACATCGTCAAGGCCATCCTGGCCAGGGCCGACCAGGAAACCGCTGAACGCGGTCGGGCATGATGGAGCAGAGGCCCGACGACTTTCGGCCCTAGGCGGACGTCGGGACGGGGGTTTCGATGGTGACAACGCGCCGCGACGAGCGGCGAAAGGAAGGACTCTTCGATGAGCTCACGTGAGATGTCACGTCGGATCGGCCTGCTGCTGGGCGGGGCCGCGATTGTCGGCATGGCCGCCACCAGCGCCGGCTGCAGCAAGGAGGAGGAGAAGCCGACCAAGACGCCGGAGCCCACCAAGAGTTCCGTCGCGCCCTCGCCGTCGGCCAGTTCGCCTGCACCGCCCCCCAGCGGCGCGCCGGTCTCCCCGACCGAGAAGGCTCCGACCCTCACGCCGGGAGGCCCCAACTCGTTCACGCCGTCGGTCCTCGCGCCGAAGGCGCCGACCGCGCTGCCCGGCAACGTCATCACCGGCGGCGGATAACTCGACAGGGCAGGCTGCCAGCCAGGGCCGGAAGCGGCGCGGGGCGCGTCACCGATCTACTCGGTGACGGGTCCTTTCCATTACCGCGGCTACCGAGCCGACACGATCGACACGATCGACACGATCGACACGATCGACACGACAAAGAAAATCCCCAATTCGTAGCCCGTTTGGCTGACAATTGATCGGTCGGCCCGTCGAGCCAACCCCCCCGTGCCCGGCGGGCCGACCCTTGAATTCCCGAGACGGTGAATTCCCGCGACAGCTGGCCGCAGCGCAGTCAGTCCTTCACCCATAGGCAGTCGCCGGCGAGTTCGGCGTAGAACAGCCTCGGCAGCATCAGCACCGACAGCGGCTCTCCCGGCTCCCCCTCGGAAACCACCGGCTGGGCCAGGACGCCCGCCTCAACGACCGTGGTCTGGGTGACACTGCACACCGTTTCCGGGTCCAGCGGGGTGGCCGTCCACTGCCCGGAGGACAGGTTCGGATTACGCATACCCTGACCGTGCAGGGTGATGGCGGGCCCGTAGCTCAGCCAGACGTCATTCGGCTCGAACGGGGTCTGCACCGCCACCCAGGAGAATGCCGAGCCGAACTGCTCCTGGCAGCGAACGTAGGTCTGCTCGTCGGGCAACAGCGTCATGGCGTCCACCTGGTCGGCCGGACATGCCGAACCCACCTCGGGCGGCGCCGGCTCGGCGTGGGCCACCGCCGGAGCCAGGACCATTGCGCCAACGGCCATGGCGCAACCGGCCAGGCGGTACCGCGTCATGTTTGCCTCCCGATCCATTCCGGCCTGATCCCGTTTCGACGCTATAGCGCCGTCATCAAGGATGTCGTCACCGGGTGCCGGAATGTTGCAGACCCCGTTCAGCCGACGATCGGCAGGCGCCGGCGCCGTGCCAACCGGTCCAACTCGGACTGCATGAGACGGCGCACCCGGCCGTCCACCTTCTCGGCGTCCGGCTCGTTTCCCCACTGCCCAACCACGTCTATCGGCTCGAGCACCTGACACCGGATCTTCGAGGGCAGCGGCATGTTGACCGGAATCAGCACGCTCAGCCCGAACGGGAAACCGAACGACACCGGCAGGATGTCGGTGCGCAGCAGACGCCGTTCCAGCTTGTCCAGACGAAGCGCCCGCGCCAGCCAGGTGCCCCGACTCAGATACAGCTGAGTTTCCTGCCCGCCGATCGACACCACCGGTACGATCGGCGCCCCAGCCTGCGCCGCACTGGTGACGTAGCCGGTGTGCCCGGCGAAGTCGATAGTGTTCTCCACCAGCGTCGGCCGGTAGACCTCCATGTCCCCGCCTGGAAAGACCAGCACCGCGGTCTCGGTGGCCAGTGCGGCGGCCGCGTTGGCCGGACTCGCCCGGATGATCCCCAGATGCGGCAGGAAGCCCGCGGCCGGGCCGTGGAACAGCGAGTCGTGGCCCAGCACGTACAGCGGCTTCTCGTAGCCGAACCGCTCGTAGTAGTCCACCGCGAAGATCGCGAAATCGGGGGTGGTCGTCCCGCCCGAGTGGTTTCCCACCAGCAGGCAGCGGCCGCGCGGGATCCGCTCCAGCCCGCGCACCTCAGAGCGGTGGTACACCTTGACGATCGGCCGCAGCAGATTGACGACGTGCCGGGTCAGGTCACGATCCCACCGGCCGACCTGCGCCGGGCCGGCCGCCTCGTCATCGGCCTCGTCGTGATTCATGGTCTGCGTTATTTCACTGCCTGGCCACTCACTTCACGACGTTACGCCCGTGGCCTAGCCGTAGAGGTGGTCGATCTTGTCGTGGAAGTTGTTCACGACCACCTTGCGCTTGAGCTTCAGGCTCGGGGTCAGGTCGCCGGCCTCCACGGTGAGCTCCCGGTCGATGATGGCGAACCGCTTGACCTGCTCCCACCGGTTGAGTTGCTTGTTGAGTTCCTCCACGTAGCCGGCGACGGCTTCCCGGGTCTTCTCGTCGCGGGCGATCTCGCTGAAGGACTTATCGCCCAAGCCATTGTCGACGGCCCAGTCGCGGATCGCCTCGCCGTCCAGGCTGACCAGCGCCACGCAGTACGGCTTGCCCTCGCCGTAGACGATGATCTCGCTGGCGAATGGGCAGATGCCCTTGAAGTGGGACGAAATCGCCGACGGTGCGACGTACTTGCCCTGGGAGGTCTTGAACATGTCTTTCTTGCGGTCAGTGATCCGCAGGAAGCCGTCGGCGTCGATTTCGCCGATATCACCGGTGTGGAACCAGCCGTCGGGTTCGATCGCCTCGGCGGTGGCCTCCGGCATGTCGTGGTAGCCGTTCATGATGCCGGGCCCCTTGAGCAGGATCTCCCCGTCGGCGGCGATCTTGACGTCGGTCTGCGGGAATGTCCAGCCCACGGTGCCGAAGCGGTAGGCCTGCGGGCGGTTCAGCGACGACGCCGCAGACGTCTCGGTGAGCCCGTAGCCCTCCAGGACGACAACCCCGATCGCGTCGAACCACTGGGCGATATCGCGATCCAGCGCCGCCGACCCGGAGATGAAGAACCGCAGCCGCCCGCCGAAGCGGTCCCGGATCTTGCTGAGCACGAGTTTGTCGGCCAGCTTGTACTGCGCGGCGACCAGCGCCGACGGGCGATCACCGACCTGCCTGGCCCGGGATACCTGCAAACCGACACCGATCGCCCAGTCGAACAGCGCCTTCTTGACCCCGCCCTCCCTGACCATCATCTCGTTGATCCGGCTGTGCACCTTCTCGAAAATGCGGGGCACGGCGCCCATGATCGTGGGCTTGATGATCGCAAGGTTCTCCACGATCTTGTCCACCCGCCCGTCGATGACGGTGGGGAACCCGATCGCCAGCGGCAGCGCCAGCATGACCTTGCCGAACGCGTGGGACAGCGGCAGCCAGAGGTAGTTCAGATCCTTCTCGCTGAGCACACCCAGCGCGTCGAGGGCCGCGGCGGTATAGGTCCACGACTGCTGCAGGAGCCGTACGCCCTTGGGCTTGCCGGTGGTTCCCGAGGTGTAGATCAGCGTTGCCAGCTGGTCGGGCCGGATCGCGTCGATGCGGTCGGTGACCGCCGCCGGCGAGTCGGCCAGCAACTGTTTGCCGAGTTGCTCCAACTCTTCGAGGCTGATCACCCAGTCCCCGTCACCGGACCCCTCGATGAGCACTACCTTCTCCACCGCCGGGATCTCCGCGCGTCGCTCCAGCAACTTGTCGAGCTGCGTCGGGTCCTCGGCGATGACGATGCGGCTGCCCGAGTTGGCCACGATGTAGGCGACGTCCTCGGCGTTGGTGGTGGGGTACACCGTGGTGGTGGCCGCCCCGGCGGCCAGGATGGCGAAGTCGACGACGACCCATTCGTATCGTGTGCCCGACGCCAGCGCGACCCGGTCCTCGGGGTTGATGCCCAGCGCGATGAGGCCCGCGGCGATGAGTTCCACTCGGTCACCGACCTGCCGCCAGTTGACGCTGGCCCAGCCGCCGCCGTCCGGGTAGCGGAACGCCTCGGCGGTCGGGGTGGCGGCGACGCGGTCGAGGAACATCCGGGGCACCGACGGTGCCCGGTTCTCGATCTTGCTGGTGTCGAGCCGCTCTTGGGATTTCTGCAGGCCTGCCATAGCCCGAGTCTATGAAACGCCGACCTGGGCGACGAAAGGGGTGGCCAAAGACACCCCGCAGGCCCCGGGCTATACCGGCCCCCAGGTCAGGGCAGCGGCGGGGGTGGCACGCCGGGGGCTGCGACGCAGGAGTTGGACACCCGGTCCAGCAACATTCCCCACGGGCAGCCCGTCACGCACTGGAAGCCAGGGGTCGCGGTGTCCTCCACCTGGCCCGGGGGGCAACTCTGCACGGGAGGCGGCGGCGCTGCGGGAATGCCAGGGACGACCGCGCCGACACTGAGTGCCGCGGCCGCAGATGCCAGCGCCAGCCGGTGGCTGGCGTTACCCCGCACGCCCCTGTCAGCACTCATTGCCACCTCCACTCCGCCTTCGGTACACGCCAGCCTAATGTTTGCTCGGACAACTTTCGGTCAGCCGCTGCGGCGTGTTCGGGCCGCCCGCCGGGATTCCCCTGAACTGGCACAATGTCGGACGACAGCTGTTGGACCACAGCGAGGGCCGGATGGCGCAGGATCGCGTCGGACTACCAACGGTGGGGGGAGCCTGTGACGCGGAATCGAACGCACCGTCGGCATATCGCGGCACTCCTTGCAGCTGTAGCGCTCGTCGCTGCACCTGCGGTGGTAGCACCGGACCCGCCGGCCCGGGCCGAGCCCACCGATCTCGGCTGCCGCCAGTCGATGGGAGTCCTGGCCGACCTGCGCGCCGGCCTGAGCTTTCCGCCCTACTTCTCCCACGAGAATCCGGTCAAGCGGGGCGGCGAATTCGACCCGAACAAGTACTTCGAAGCGTTTCCCGCCCTGTCGATGCGCAGCGGCTACACCCTGGACTGGGTCTACCGCCAGGACGGCATCGGCGGGTATCCGATTCTCTACGCCAGACCGATCAGCCAGCGACCGTACGCCGACGAGAAGGACTACCGGGCCGCCGGGGAGCATCCCAACTACCTGCAGTTCGTCGAGGTGCAGGACAGCCCTCGCGGCTTCTTCGAATACGCCGTCCTGGCCATGACGGCCAATCAGTTTTACCAGGACTGGCATGCGCGCTACAACGATTGGCAGGTCGTTTGCGACGGCCCGGGCATCGAAGCGGTCATCGACGCACTGACCACCGGGAACCCGCCGGCGCGGCCGATGACCGCCGCCCAACAGCTGGCTGCCCGGGCGATCGCCGATCCCGCGCCCACCGTCACCCTCGATGACCGGACCGCGACGGTGTCCATGCTGGTCTTCACCAAGTGGGGTGGCTTCTACCGCCGCACTCTCACTATCGACCGGACCAGCCATTCGATCCTCGACGAGCAGGACCGCCCGCTGGTCGACTACGACTGCGGAATCGCGTTCTAGGGGCCCGGTGACCGAGGACAGTGCAGACGAGGCGGCGGTGCGGGTCACCGTTGCGGACGGCGGCGCCGCCGAGGATCTGGCGGCCGTGGCCGCGGCGACCTTCCCGCTGGCCTGCCCACCGTCGGCCGCGCCGCAGAACATCGCCGACTTCATCGCGGCCCACCTGTCCGCTCGCCGCTTCTCCGACTATCTCGCCGACCCCCACCGCGTGGTGCTGACCGCGACCGCCTCGGGACGCATCATCGGCTACGCCATGCTGGTCCGCGGGATCGGCGCGGACCCTGACGTCGCCGCCGCGGTCTCACCCCCCGATGCTGTGGAACTGTCGAAGATGTACGTCCTGCCGAGCCACCACGGCACGGGCGCGGCGGACGCGCTGATCCAGGCCGGGATCACCTGGGCGAGTCGGCGCGGGGCTCCGGCGGTGTGGCTGGGCGTGAACCGGAACAACGAACGGGCGCAACGCTTTTACCGCAAGCACGGCTTCGAGGTGACCGGCGCCCGGAACTTCCGGCTGGGCTCGGCGATGGAGAGCGACTTCGTCATGGTGCGCCGTGACCGTCGCCCAGAGCCGCACCGTCCTCGGTGAGCGCCAGCAGACGCGACATCGCCCGCAGGTACTTCTTGCGGTAGCCGCCGTCGAGCATCTCCGCGGAGAAAATGGTGTCGAGTTTGGCCCCCGACGAAACGACCGGGATACCGGCGTCGTACAGCCGGTCGGTCAGTGAAACCAGCCGCAGCGCGACACTCTGGTCCTCCAACGGGTGCACCCCGGTGATGTACACCGCCGAGACCCCCTCGATCAGCGCAAGGTAGCGGGAGGGGTGCATGGTGGCCAGATGGGCGCACAGCGCGTCGAAGTCGTCGAGGGTGGCCCCCGGAACCCGCTCAGCGCGGGCCCGGACCTCGTCGTCGGACAGCGGCTGCGGCGCCGGCGGCAGCCCACGGTGGCGGTAGTCGGGCCCCTCTATCCGCACGGTGGTGAAAATGGATGCCAGCGTGTTGATCTCGCGTAGGAAGTCCTGGGCGGCGAACCGGCCCTCCCCCAGTTGCTCGGGCAGGGTGTTCGAGGTGGCGGCGATCGAGACGCCACGTTCGACCAGCTGGGAGAGCATCCGGGAGATCAGCGTGGTGTTGCCGGGGTCGTCGAGTTCGAATTCGTCGATGCACACCACGGTGTACTCGCCGAGCAGGTCGATGCACTCGACGAAACCGAAGACGCCGGCCAGCTGGGTCAGCTCGCCGAACGTGGCGAAGGCCTTGGGGTGCTGGGCCGACTCGGGCAGGCGCCGGTAGGCCGAGGCGAGCAGGTGGGTCTTGCCCACCCCGAACCCGCCGTCGAGGTAGAGCCCGACACCGGGCAGCGGCTCGCGTTTTCCGAACAGCTTCTTGCGGCCCGCGCGACGGCGCACCGCCTCGTCGCAGAAACCCAGACACGAACTGACGGCCGCGGCCTGGGTTGGTTCGGCGGGATCGGGCCGGTAGGTGTCGAAACTGACCCCGGAGAACGTCGGTGGCGGCACCAATTGGGCGATCAGCCGCTGCGGGGACACCGCGGGGTTGCGGTCCACCAGATGCCCGACCATGGCAGGCACTGTATCGACGGGCGGTGGCACTCCGTGCTGCAATCGTTGGCATGCACCCGGGCCGCGACGCTGGCGAGGACGTTCGGTTCACCCTCGTCGGCGGCGGCGAGGCGCTCGACGATGACGGGTTGCGCCGGCTCTATGCCTATCCGGACGCCGCCGATCCCGATCCTCCGGCGCGGCACGTGCTTCGCGGCAACGCCATCACCAGCCTCGACGGCGGCGCCACCACCGGCGGCACCTCCGGAGGCCTGGGCGGCGCCGGGGACCGGCGGCTCTTCGCCGTGCTGCGGGAACTGACCGACGTGATCGTCGTGGGGGCCGGCACCGCCAGGGCCGAGGGTTACCGCGGCGCGCGGCTCAGCGCCGCCGCGCGCCAGCGCCGCCGGCAGCGCGGCCAGAACGAGGTTCCGCCCATCGCCCTGGTGACCCGCTCCGGGGTGCTCGAACATGACCTTCCGGTCCTGGCCGACAGCGAAGTGGCCCCGATGGTGTTGACGTGTTCGGAGGCCGTCGACGCCACCCGCAGGCGCCTCGGCGGGGCGGCCGAGGCCATCGATTGTTCCGGTGCGGACCCCACCGAGGTGGATCTCGCCGTGGCGCTGCGACGCGTGGCCGAGCGGGGCCTGACGCGGGCGCTCACCGAGGGCGGACCGAGCCTGCTCGGCAGCTTCGTCGCCCGCGGCCTGCTCGACGAGTTGTGTCTGACCTCGGCGCCGGTCCTGGTGGCCGGACCGGCCGTGCGTATCGCCGCCGGTTCCGAGGAGGTGCTCAGCCGGATGCGGCGGGCCCACATCATGGCCGATGACGACGGCTACATCTACGCGCGCTACGTCCGCGAGCGCTGAGCACCGGGTCGCTACTGTGGTGCCATGCGTCAACTCCGGCGGGTGCTCACCGCGGTCAGCGCCGGCAGCGTGATGGTGACGTTGTTCAGCGGCTGCGCGCCCTGGCTGGCAGCCAATCCCCAGTTCGCCACCGATGGGGCGAGCAACCCGGGCGCCGTCCCCGTCACCAGCGCCGCCCCCGGCGGCCCGCCGGCGATCGCCGCACCGAAGAACGACCTGGTGTGGAAGGACTGCACCGGCAAAGTCTTCGGTGATGCCGGAACCTCACCGATCCCGGGCGTGGTACTCGATTGCGCGGACTATGACGCCGACCTCGACCCAGTGGCCGGCGCGACCGGCACGTTGACCATCGGGGCGGTACGGGCCCGCTCAGTGCAGACTCCGGCGGACGCCGGCCCGGTGGTCTTCACCACCGGATCGGATCTTCCGTCCTCGCTGCAACTGCCCGTCTGGTTGTCCCGGTCGGGCGCCGACGTCCTGAAGAACCACCCGATCGTCGCGGTCGATCGCCGCGGTATGGGCTTGTCGAGCCCGATCTACTGCCGGGACGACTACGACCGCCAGGAGATGCGCGAACAAGCCCAGTTCCAGTCTGGCGACGACCCGGTGGCCAGCCTCGGCGCCATCACGATGACGGCCACCACCGACTGCACCGACGCCATCGCCCCCGGCTCCTCGGCCTACGACAACGCCCGCGCCGCCGAGGATCTGGAGAGATTGCGCAGCACCTGGGACGTACCCGCGCTGGCGTTGATCGGTATCGGCAACGGCGCGCAGGTGGCGCTGGCCTACGCCGGCTCGCACCCGGAGAAGGTCGCGCGGCTGGTGCTTGACTCCCCGGTGCCGCCCGGCGTCGGCGCCGAGGCCGCCGCCGACGAGCAGGTCAAGGCCCAGCAGTCCGCCCTTGAGGCGTTCGCGACCCAGTGCCTGACCGTCGACTGCGCGCTGGGCCCCGACCCGAAGGGCGCTGTCGACGCGCTGATGGCCGGCGCCCGGGCAGGGCGCGGGCCGGGCGGCATCTCCGCGTCGGTGCTGGCCAACGCCATCATCACCGCACTGGGCTACCCGTCCGGTGATCGCATCGGCAGTACCGTCAAGCTCGCCGACGCGCTGGCCGCCGCCCGCACGGGCGACATCAACCAGCTGAACAGCCTGGTCAACCAGGCCGAAGCCGTTCGCGGCACGGACGGGCAGTTCGTCAACGACTGCAGTGACGCGCTCAATCGCCCCACTCCCGACCGGGTACGCGAACTGGTCGTCGCCTGGGGCAAGCAGTACCCGCAGTTTGGCACCGTCGGCGCCCTGAACCTGGTCAAGTGCCTCAACTGGCCCAGCGGCGCAGCCCCCAAGGACCCCGCCGACCTCGGGGTGGACGTGCTGCTGCTTGGTGTGCAGAACGACCCGATCGCGGGCGGTCAGGGGGTGGCCGCCATGGCCGCCACCGTCATCAACGCCGGCGCCACCAGCCGCCGGGTGATGTGGCAGGGAACCGGACACGGCGCCGTCATCTACTCGGCCTGTGCGCTGCCGCCGGTGCTGGGCTATCTCGAGACCGGCGAGGTTCCGCCGACCGACACCTTCTGCCCCGCCTGAGCGCCTGGGGCACCCGGCCGGTGTACGGTGCGGTCGTGGCAGCCGTCGACTCGATACGAACCGGGCTACTCAACGCGTTTCGGCCGCGAACCAGCGCCCCGAGCACCGCGACGGTTCTACGTTCGGTGCTCTGGCCGATCGCGATCATGTCGATCGTCCACCGCAGTTACGTCCTGACCTCCAACGGTTACATCACCGACGACTGGGCGCCTGTCTACCGTGCGGCCCGTAACTTCCGCGCCGGCGTCGACATCTACAACGAGCACTTCGACCAGGTGGATCCGCATTACCTGTATCCGCCGGGCGGCACGCTGCTGATGGCCCCGTTCGGCTACATCGACAGTGAGTTCGCCGCGCGCAACTGGTTCATCCTGGTCAACACCCTTGCCGTCATCGTCGCTGGCGTCCTGCTGGTCCGACTCCTGCGATTCCCGCTGTCCTCGGTGGCACTTCCCGCGCTGTTGGCGGCGATGTTCGTCACCGAGTCGGTGACCAACACATTGGTGTTCACCAACATCAACGGGATCATCCTGCTGCTGGAAGTGCTGTTCTTCCGATGGCTGCTGGACGGGCGCACCGACCGGGAATGGCTGGCCGGTGCCGCGATAGGACTTTCGCTGGTGGTCAAACCGGTGCTGGGGGTTCTGCTGCTGCTCCCCCTGCTGAACCGGCAGTGGCGCGCCCTGGGCGCCGCCCTCGCGGTGCCGTTGGCGTTCAACGCGGTGGCCTGGCCGCTGGTGGCCGACCGGATGAACTTCGTCAACCGGACGCTGCCCTACATCTTCTCCACCCGCGACTACTTCAATTCCTCGGTGCTGGGCAACGGCGTGTACTACGGGCTGCCGATGTGGCTGATCATCGCGCTGCGGGTGCTGTTCCTGGCACTGGCCGCGGCAAGCCTGTGGCTGCTCACCCGCTACTACCGCACCCGCGACCCGCTGATGTGGATGCTCACCTCCTCGGGAGTGCTGCTGATCGCCTCCTGGCTGGTGCTCTCGCTGGCGCAGGGTTACTACTCGATGATGCTCTTCCCGTTCCTGATGACGGTGGTGCTGCCCAACTCGGTGCTGCGCAACTGGCCGGCCTGGCTGGCGGTCTACGGATTCCTGACCCTGGACCGCTGGCTGATGTGGCGCTGGCCCACGACCGGCCGTTTCCTGGAGTACATGAAGATCACCTACGGGTGGTCGCTGATGCTTGTCGTGGTCTTCTGTGTGCTGTATTTCCGCTACCGCGACGCCAAGGAGAGCGGCCGGCTCGACGCCCACCCGGAGGACGGTATCGACCCGCCCTGGATGGCCGAGGCCACCCGCCGGCGCAACGACATCCTGGCCACTGCGCCGGCGTAGCACCGGCGGGTAACCTGGGGTGATGCTCGAACTCACCGACGACGAGTGGCGCAAGCGGCTCTCCCCCGCGGAGTTCCAGGTCCTGCGCCGGGCCGGCACCGAACGCCCGTTCACCGGCGAGTACACCGACACTACGACCGAGGGCGTCTACCAGTGCCGGGCCTGCGGCGCCGAATTGTTCCGCAGCACAGAGAAATTCGCGTCACACTGCGGGTGGCCGTCGTTCTTCGACCCGGCCAAATCCGAGGCGGTGGTACTGCGTGCCGATGACTCACTGGGAATGCGCCGGGTCGAGGTGGTGTGCGCCAACTGCGAGAGCCACCTGGGGCATGTGTTCACCGGGGAGGGATACCCCACTCCCACCGACCAGCGTTACTGCATCAACTCGATCTCGCTGAGGCTGGTGCCGGCCAGGTAGGCGCCTGCGGTGGAAGGCCCTGGATCTCCTCGGCGGTCAACGGGAGGCTGAACAGGTAGCCCTGTACGACGTCGCTGGGTATTGACGAAGTCGCGACACCGTTTCCTCGTCCTCCACACCCTCGGCGACCGTGGTCAGGTCCAGTTCGTGGGCCAGGTCCAGCACGGCCCGGACGACCGCTGCCGCGCGGGCGTCCCCGCTGATCGGTGCGATGAGACCACGGTCCAACTTGATCTCGTCGATGGCCGGTTCGCGCAGATAGGACAGCGCGGAATAGCCACTGCCGATATCGTCGACCGCGATCCGGATTCCGCTCTGGCGGAGTTCGTTCAGAACGGTCTTGGTGCTCTCGAAGCTCGCAAGTAGTACGTCCTCGGTGATCTCTGTCGGATCGAGGCCCCGCTCGTCGAGAGCGCGGATCAGCCGGGACGGGAACCTCGGATCCGCCAGCATGGGCGCCCAGACGTTGACTGCAAGCGGGACGGCGCCGCCGGCCGACCGCCATCTGGCGAGGGGTGCTGCCAGCGCAGCAGGGCCTCCACCCCCACCAACTGCCCGGTGCGAAGGTTGAACTTGGGCTGGTAACGCAGTTCCAGTGCGGAGTTGGTGATTCCTTCCCGCAGTTCGGCGAGGGTGCGCACCGCCGCCGCGCCGGCCGCCGAATCCTGCGGACCGCCGGCCAACAGTCGCTCGGCGATCAGGCCGTTAACCGGGTCTTCGGCCTCGGAAAGGACATGGACACCGGCGAACCCGGACCGCTTTCCCACGTACATCGCCGAATCGGCCCGCTTGAGCAACTCCTCGGCGGATTGCCCGGCGGTATCGGGCTCCGCAACGGCCAGTCCGACGCTGGGACGGATCAGCAGTTCCTGACCCTCGACGAGGAAAGGCTGGTCGAAGGAACCCGCGATACGCTCGGCGACCCCGCCGGGCGTCATCGGAAACTCCCTCGACGGGGACGGCGAACTCGTCGCCACCCAGTCGGGCGATCGCGTCGTCATCACCGACGCAGCCGCGCAACCGATCGGCGACGGCGATCAGCAACTCGTCGCCGGCCGAATGCCCGAGCGCGTCGTTGACCAACTTGAAGTCGTTGAGGTCGATGGCGAGCACCCCCACCTGCCGGCCGGGCCGTCCCGGCATCCGGAGGGCCTGCCGCAGACGCTCATCGAACCGGACCCGGTTGGCCAGGCCGGTCAGCGGGTCGTGCCGGGATTGTTCGGACAGCTGTGCAAGCAGTTGGCGATCCTCGTTGACCGCCAGGTACTGCCGGGCCAGCACCGCGAGAAGCAGCACCAGCCCGACGACGAGCACCGGGCCCGACTTGAGCGTGGGGCTGCTCGGCCGCGATGGCCAACCCGGCGAGCACCAGCGGTACGAACGGCAACCAGACCGACACCTATCCCGACGTCTCGTCGCCGATCTGCTCATCGAAGGACGCCCGGGCACCCTCGGCGACGCCGATGGTGACCAACCGACTCTGCGAGCGGCGGCTGCGCCCCACCGGAAACACCAGGAGCGCCACACACAGCGCGACCGGGAACATGAGATAGGCCGGACCGGCAAGCGTCGGCCACGAGCCTTGCCGAAGCCACAGCTTTTGGTAGGACCACAGCGACTCCCCCACCGTCGCCCCGGCAAAAAAGGATCGCCAATACCACCCAGGCGGCCCGCACCCTGCCCCGGGCCGACCGCGCCGCGAGAACGGCGAGGACTCCGCCGACCGCCACGACGAGAATTGACTCGATGCCGATGACCACCTTGACCGTCCACGGATCCGAGAAGTGAACAGTAGCCAGCCCGCGTAGCCGACGAAAAGCATCACCGCGCAATGCCAGACATAGGCCGGTCTGGGCATCGCGACCGCCCCCTGCCCGGCGCTCCCGCCGACGCACCGGTGTTTGCCGAAATCGGCGCCAGTCTAACGCCAGAACGCTAGGGCAGCCGGGTAACGAGTTCCTCGACGCTGACCCGGGGACCGGTGTGGAACGGGATCTCCTCGCGAACGTGGAGTCGCGCCTCGGTGGCGCGCAGATCCCGCATCAGATCGACGATCCGGTGCAGTTCGGGCGCCTCGAAGGCCAGGATCCACTCGTAGTCGCCGAGGGCGAAGGCCGGAACGGTGTTGGCCCGCACGTCCTTGTACCCGCGGGCCGCAGCGCCGTGGTCGGCGAGCATCTTGCGTCGCTGCTCGTCAGGGAGCAGGTACCAATCCAGGGAACGCACGAACGGGTAGACACAGATGTAGTCGCCCGGAGCCTCGCCGGCCAGGAATGCCGGCACATGGCTCTTGTTGAATTCGGCCGGGCGGTGCAGACCCACGCTGCTCCACACCGGCGTGCACGCCCGCCCCAGAGTGGTGGTGCGCCGGAAGTCGCTGTAGGCGGCCTGCAGTGTCTCGATCCGTTCGGCGTGCATCCAGATCATGAAGTCGGCGTCGGCCCGCATCCCGGCCACGTCGTAGATCCCGCGGATCACCACGCCGTTGTCCTCCTGCTGCTTGAGGAACATCGCGGTCTCGTCGCTGACGGCCGCACGGGACTGCTCGTCGTAACCCAACTCGCCCGGTCGCACCGCGAACGAGGAAAACATCACGTAGCGGATGGTGGCGTTGAGAGCGTTGTAATCCAGGCGCGCCATGAACCCTATGGTGCCACGGGGCTAACCCGAGCCGGCGGCCACCGCCGCCACGGCCGCCCGCCCCGCCGCGGCCAGACAGGCGGGCACCCCGACACCGTCGAGGAAGTTGCCGGCGACCGCCAGCCCGGGCGGCACCCCGGCGCGAACCTCGGCGGCCAGATCGGCGTGGCCAGGGCCGTACTGCGGCAGCGCGTCGATCCAGCGGTGTACCAGAACCTCCAGTGGGTCGACGGAGATGCCGAACACCTTCTCGAGGTCCTGCAAAGCCCAGGCGATCAACCGCTCGTCCGGGGTCGTGCGAGCGATATCGTCGCCGAACCTGCCGAACGAGAGCCGCAGCAGTTCGGCACCGCCGCGCCTGCCCCACTTGCGGCTGGACAGGGTGATCGCCTTCGAGTGCAGACGCTCTCCCCCGGCCACCAGCACACCGGACTGCGGAGGAAAAGGGGTGCCCGGCGTGACGGCCATGGCCAGTACCGCCGCCGAGGCGACCGGCACCCGGGCGGCCGCCGCCCCGGCCCGGGGAGCGACCTCGCTGAGCAGCGCGGCGGCGCGGGGGGCCGGAAGAGCCAGTACCACGGCGTCGGCTCGGGACACCGCGCCGGTTCCGTCCCGCAACGCCCAGCCCCTGCCCTCCCGCGCGATGCCGAGAATCTGCGCATCGACCCAGCGCGCCCGGCTTCGCGCGAGCAGTGCGTCCAGCAGCACCCGGTAGCCGCCTTCCACCGCGCCGAAGACCGGGCCGCCGGTGCTGCCCGAGAGAACTCGCTGAACCGCCGCGGTGAGGCTCTGCGCGCCGGCGTCCAGAGCGGCCGCCACGGCCGGGACGGCCGAGCGGATTCCGATGGTGGCGGCCGAGCCCGCGTAGACCCCCGACAGCATCGGGTCCACCGAACGGGTCACCACCTGTGCGCCGAAACGATCGGCAACCACCGCACCGACGGCGGGGTCCGATCCGGCCCGCCAGTGCAGGGGGCGGTCGGGCTCGGCGGCGATACGCGCGATGGTGGCGGCGTCGACCAGACCGGACATCGACTGCGCCGAGGAGGGTATTCCGTTGACCGCCCCCGCGGGCAGCGGGTGCAAGCGACCGCCGCTGAAAATCGTGGTGGCCACTCCGGTGGGCGTGATCTGCCGGTCGGCCAGACCGAGTTCACGCAGCAGCGCGGGGACCTCGGGCCGGCGCGAGATGAAGGCCTCGGCGCCGATGTCCATCGGCCGGCCGCCGAGCGTCTCGGTCCGCAGCACCCCGCCGAGCCGGTCGGCCGGGTCGAAGATGACGATCGCCGCCTCCGGTCCTGCGGCGGCGCGGATCCGGTAGGCCGCCGCCAGACCCGAGATACCGCCGCCCACGACCGCGTAGGTGCGCGCGTGAGCCGACGTCACAGCGAATGCACCAGGGCCACCAGGTCGGTGATCAGTTGCGGGTCGGTGGCCGGCAGGACGCCGTGTCCGAGATTGAAGATATGACCGGCGGCCCCGGCGGCCATGGCCCGCCGGGCGTCCTCGACGACGGCCCTGGCGGCGGTCTCGACGGCCGGCCAGCCCGCCAGCAGGACAACCGGATCGAGGTTGCCCTGCAACGCCTTCCCTGGTCCGACCCGCTTGGCCGCGTCGGCCAGCGAGGTGCGCCAGTCGACGCCGACCACGGTTGCCCCCGCCTCCCCCATGGCGCCGAGCAACTCCGCGGTACCGACCCCGAAGTGGGTCATCGGGACCCCCCGGCCGGCCAGTTCCGCGAATACCCGGCAGCTGTGCGGCAGCACATAGGTGCGGTAGTCGGCCAGCGACAGCGTCCCCGCCCACGAGTCGAACAGCTGGATGGCGTCCACCCCGGCGTCGAGCTGCGCCCGCAGGAAGTCGATCGTCAGGTCAGTCAGCACCTCCATCAGCGAGTGCCAGGTGGACGGCTCGGCGAACATCATGGTCTTGGTGCGTTCGTGGAGTTTGCTGGGACCGCCCTCGACCAGGTACGAGGCCAGGGTGAAGGGGGCACCGGCAAAGCCGATCAGCGGGACATCGCCCAGCGCGCCGACCAGCAGGCCGACCGCCTCGATGACGGCGTCAACCCGTTGGAGCTCAAGGCCTTTCATGGCCGCCACGTCGGCCTCGGCCCGCACCGGTCGGGCGATCACCGGCCCGACGTCGGCCACGATGTCCACATCGACCCCGGCGGCGCGCAACGGCACCACGATGTCGGAGAACAGGATCGCCGCGTCGACGCCGTGCCGGCGGACGGGCTGCAGTGTGATCTCGCAGACCAACTCGGGGTCGAAACAGGCCTGCATCATGGTGTTCCGGGCACGCAACTCACGATATTCCGGCAGCGAACGGCCGGCCTGGCGCATGAACCACACCGGAATCCGACCGGGTTCGCGACCGGTGGCGGCGGCCAGATAAGGCGCCTCGGGCAGATGACGGCGGGTGTTCACGGCGACCATGCTGCCACGGCCCCCGGCCGGCACAGGGCCCGGCAGCACCTCCCGCGGCGCGCCTGCCTGCACGGCTCGCGGCTTGAGGCTACCGTCGAACGAGTGACCAGCGCGGAGCCGACGCAGTTCGGCGAGGCCGTGGCGGCGATGAACGCCGCCAGGGTCCGGCCGGAGATCGAACTCGGCCCGATCCGCCCACCTCAACGCCTCGCCCCGTACAGCTATGCGCTGGGCGCCGAGGTGCGCCGCCCGGAACCGGAGGTCGTGCCGGAACGCTCGGAAGGCGATGCCTTCGGCCGGCTCATCCTGCTGCACGATCCCGACGGGGCCGATGCCTGGGACGGCACCATGCGGCTCGTCGCCTTCATTCAGGCCGACCTCGACGCCAGTGAGGCGGTGGATCCGTTGCTGCCCGAGGTCGCCTGGAGCTGGCTGGTCGACGCCCTGGAGTCGCGGGCCGGGCAGGCCACCGCGCTGGGCGGAACCGTCACCGCCACCACCTCGGTGCGCTACGGCGACATCTCCGGCCCGCCGCGCGCCCACCAGTTGGAGCTGCGCGCCTCGTGGACGGCCACGAGCCTGGACCTGGGTGCCCATGTGCAAGCGTTCTGCGAGGTGCTCGAACACGCCGCCGGGCTGCCGCCGGCCGGTGTCACCGACCTGAGCTCGCGCTCCCGCGCCTGAGATGTCCGACGCCGAGGCGCTTCCGGACGAAGCCGAGCCGACCCCGCTGCTGCGGCCCGCCGAGGGCGTGCCGGAGGTCTGCGTCAGCGTCGCCGAGATCGCCCGGGCCGCCGACACCCTGGCCGCCGGCACCGGCTCATTCGCGGTGGACGCCGAGCGGGCCTCAGGCTTCCGCTACTCCAACCGCGCCTACCTCATCCAGATCCGTCGCAGCGGGGCCGGGACGGTGCTCATCGACCCGGCCCACCACGGCGACAGCCCGATTGACGCGCTCAGACCGGTCGCCGAGGTGCTTGCCACCGACGAGTGGATCCTGCACGCCGCCGATCAGGACCTGCCCTGTCTGGCCGAGGTTGGCCTGCGTCCGCCCCGGCTGTACGACACCGAACTGGCCGGCCGGCTGGCCGGCTTCGAGCGGGTCAACCTGGCCGCCATGGTCCAGCGCCTGCTGGGCCTCGGCCTGGCCAAAGGCCACGGCGCGGCCGACTGGTCCAAACGCCCGCTGCCCGCGGACTGGCTGAACTACGCCGCACTCGACGTCGAGGTGTTGATCGAGTTGCGCGACGCGGTCGGCGAGGCGCTCGCCGAGCAGGGCAAGACCGGCTGGGCCGCAGAGGAATTCGAGTACCTCCGTTGCGCCGAGAGCGGCCCTACCCGGCGTGACCGCTGGCGGCGCACCTCGGGAATCCACAAGGTCAAGACCGCTCGCGGGCTGGCCGCGGTGCGCGAGATGTGGACGGTGCGGGATCGCATCGCCCGTGGCCGCGATATCGCGCCCGGGCGGATCCTGCCGGATGCGGCGATCGTGGCCGCGGCCCTCGCGGACCCCGGGACGGTCGACGAACTGACCGCGCTGCCGGTGTTCGGCGGTCAGAAGCAGCGCCGTTCGGCCCGGGTGTGGCTCGAGGCGCTGGCGACGGCGCGCACCACCGAGGACCTACCGGAGATCTCCGAGCCGCTCAGCGGGCCTCCCCCCGCCGCGCGGTGGGGGCGGCGCAACCCCGAGGCTGCCGCACGCCTGGAGGCCGCGCGCTCGGCGATGGCGGGGCTGTCCAAACGGGTGGCGGTCCCCGCGGAAAACCTGCTGACCCCGGACCTGCTGCGGCGACTGTGCTGGGACTGGCAGGGCGCCGACGACGTCGCCGCGGCCGTGGAGGACTATCTGAGGGATAACGGCGCGCGGACCTGGCAGCGCAACCTGGCCGTTCCGGAACTGGCCGACGCGCTGGCCCCCTCCCCCCAGCGCGAGTCCTCCCCCCAGCGCGAGTCCTCCCCCCAGCGCGAGCAGACGTAAAAGTCCCCGACACGCCGAGGTTTCGGGGACTTTTGCGTCTGCTCGCGCCGGGAGGCGACTAAGTCAGTCGACCTGGCCGGACACCGTCTCGTGCTGCGCCCCGAGCGCGGCCACCCACCCGGTGATCTGACGGGCCACATTCTGTTCGGTGAGCCCGACGTCGCTGAGCACCTCGGAACGCGTGGCATGGTCGAGGAACCGTTGCGGCACACCGACATCGCGGCACGGCACGTCGATGTCCGCAGCCCGCAGCGCCGCCGACACGGCCGATCCAACGCCACCGCGCACACCGTTGTCCTCGCAGGTGACCACCAGCTTGTGAGCGCGGGCCAGCCCACCGAGTACCTCGGGCACCGGCAGCACCCACCGGGGATCGACCACCGTCACGCCGATGCCCTGATTGCGCAACCGGGCGGCCACCGCGAGCGCCATCGCCGCGAAGGAACCAATCGCCACCAGCAGCACGTCCTCGCCGAGTCCGGCGGCCGGACGGGCCAGAATGTCGACACCGGATACCCGCTCCAGTGCCGGGACGTCCTCACCCACGTCGCCTTTGGGGAAGCGGATCGCGGTCGGCCCGTCCTGGATGTCGAGGGCCTCGCCGAGTTCCTCCCGCAACCGCTCGCCGTCACGCGGCGCCGCCACCCGGATCCCGGGGACGATGCCCAGGACCGACAGATCCCACATCCCGTTGTGGCTGGCGCCGTCGTTGCCGGTGATCCCGGCGCGGTCGAGCACCAGCGTGACCGGAAGCCGGTGCAGGGCGACGTCCATGAGGACCTGATCGAAGGCCCGATTGAGGAAGGTCGAGTAGATCGCCACCACCGGGTGCATGCCACCCATCGCCAGCCCGGCCGCCGAGGTGACGGCGTGCTGCTCGGCGATACCGACGTCGAAGAGCCGGTCGGGGTATCGCTCGCCGAAAGCGGCCAGACCGGTCGGTCCAGGCATGGCAGCGGTGATCGCCACGACATCGCGGCGCGCGCTCGCGTAAGCAATCAGCGCGTCGGAGAACACCGAGGTCCATCCCGGGGCGGCGATCTTTGTGGCCAGACCGGTCTCCGGGTCGATCACCCCGCAGGCGTGCATCTGCTCGGCCTCGTCGTTCTCGGCGGGCGCGTACCCCATTCCCTTGCGGGTGACGACGTGCACGATCACGGGGCGGTTGTAGCCGCGCGCGTGGCGCAACGCGGTCTCCACCGCATGCTCGTCATGCCCGTCGATGGGGCCGACGTACTTCAGCCCGAGGTCGGAGAACATCGTCTGCGGCGACACCGCATCCTTGATGCCCGCCTTGACGCTGTGCATCGCCTGGAAGCAGACCTCGCCGATCAGCGGGATCGCCCGCACGGCGCTGCGGCCCCTTTCCAGCATCCGTTCGTAGGCCGGCTGCAGACGCAGCCCGGCGAGGTGCTCCGCCAGTCCCCCGATGGTCGGCGCGTAACTGCGGCCGTTGTCGTTGACGACGATCACCACCGGCCGCCTGGCCGCCGCGATGTTGTTGAGCGCCTCCCAGCACATCCCGCCGGTCAGCGCGCCGTCGCCGACGACGGCCACCACGTGCCTGTTGCGCTGGCCGCTGAGTTCGAAGGCCTTGGCCAGACCGTCGGCGTAGGACAGCGCCGCCGAGGCGTGGCTCGACTCGACCCAATCGTGGTCACTCTCCGCGCGCGAGGGATAGCCGGAGAGCCCGCCCTTGATCCGCAGGTTGTCGAAACCCGCGGTGCGCCCGGTCAGCATCTTGTGCACGTAGGCCTGGTGGCCGGTGTCGAAGATGATCGGGTCGTGCGGGGAGTCGAACACCCGATGCAGGGCGAGGGTGAGTTCGACCACACCGAGATTGGGCCCCAGATGACCGCCAGTGGCGGCCACCTTGTGCACCAGGAACTGCCGGATCTCCCGCGCCAGGTCGGTCAATTGCTCCTGAGACAGGCGCTGCAGATCAGCGGGGCCGCGGATCTGTTCGAGCATCCGCTCAGTCTACGCAGGATTGCCGCCCCGCTGCGGCGCGGCGGCGTACACGTCCGGCACGCCGTCGTGGTCGGCGTCGGCGGTCTCCAGTTCGAAGACCGACCGGTAATGCCGGTTGCGGGCCCGCAGCACGATGGCGGCCAGCAGCGCGGCCAGCAACGAACCGGCGAGGACGGCGACCTTGACGATGTCCTGCCGGGCCGGGTCCGATCCGTACGCCAATTCGCCGATCAACAGGGATACCGTGAACCCGATGCCGGCGAGCATGGCCACGCCGAAAACGTCGATCCAGCGCAGCGATGCGTCCAGGGCCGCACGGGTCGCCGCGGCCATCAACCGGGTGGTGCCGAACACTCCGAGCGTCTTGCCGACGACCAGGCCGCCGACGATTCCCAGGGCGATCGGATCACGCAGAGCGGTCACCAAACCGTCATAGCCGCCGAAACTCACCCCGGCGGCGAAGAAGGCGAACACCGGGATGGCCAGGCCCGCCGACACCGGCCGGATGACATGTTCGAAATGCTCGGCCAGACCTGGGCCGTCGGTCGGGTCGACCGGGTCTGTCGGGTCGGATTCGGTCACGGGTCCGTGCGAGTCCCGCTTGCTGCGCAGCACCGGCACAGTGAACCCCAGCAGCACACCGGCGACGGTGGCGTGCACC
This sequence comes from Mycolicibacterium sp., assembly GCA_020637165.1. Lineage (GTDB taxonomy): Bacteria > Actinomycetota > Actinomycetes > Mycobacteriales > Mycobacteriaceae > Mycobacterium. The sequence continues at coordinate 613,864 of JACJWN010000003.1, forward strand.
CCGGACTCGTGGACGAAGGCCCAGGTCAGCAATGCCAGCGGGATGAGCAGCCACCCGCTGCGCACGCGTCGCTGGACCAGCACGGCGAACACGGTCAGCGGGATCAGCGCCAGCAGCAGCGCACCAACGTTGATCTTGGCGGTGTAGAACACCGCAATCACCGTGATCGCGAGCAGGTCGTCGACGACGGCCAGGGTGAGCAGGAAGGTGCGCAGCGCCGAGGGAAGATGGGTGGAGATGACGGCCAGCACCGCGACCGCGAAGGCGATATCGGTGGCTGTCGGGACGGCCCATCCGCGCAGCGCGCCGTCGCCCGCGCCCGCCGTCCACGCGACGAAGATCAGCGCGGGGACGACCATGCCCCCCACCGCGGCCGCGATCGGCAACGCGGCGCGTCGCGGGTCGCGCAGGTCCCCGGCGACGAACTCGCGCTTGAGCTCGAGACCGACGACGAAGAAGAAGATCGCCAGCAACCCGTCGGCCGCCCAGCTTCCCAGACTCAGATTCAGGTGCAGGCCGAAGTCATCGGTGCCCAGCCGCGCGGCCGTCAGGGAGTGATAGGAGGCCGACCACGGCGAGTTGGCCCAGATCAACGCTGCTGCGGCGGCGGCCAGCAGCACCGCGCCGCCGACGGTCTCCTTGTGGAAGATCTCGATGACGCGGCGGGTTTCCGACCAGGAGCCGCGGCTGAGGATTCCAGGACGCCGGGTATCAGGTTGAGCCAAGGTTCACCTCGCGGGTAGGACGGCCATTGCCGACCAGACTTCCCGGCACACCATGTGCCAGCAGTCTAGGGGTCCGCGGCGATCACCGCATGAGCAGGGCGACGCATTCCAGGTGATGGGTCAACGGGAAGGCGTCGAAGGCGGTGATCCGCTCCACCCGGTATCCGTGCCCCCGGTACAGGCCGATATCACGAGCGAATGCCGCGGCCTCGCAACCGATGTGGATCACCCGCGGCACCCCGGCACCGGCCACCTGGTCGATGACCGCACGCCCGGCCCCGGCCCGGGGCGGGTCGAGCACCGCGATGTCGGCTCCCCGTGACTGACCGGCCAGGAACCCCCGCACCGATCCGGAGACGACCTTGACCCCGGGCAGGTCGGCGAGCGCGGCACGGGCCGATGCCGAGGCCGAGCGCACGGTGTCGACGGTGTACACCCGACCGCGCTCCCCCATCGCCTCGGCCAGTGCGGACGCGAACAATCCCGCCCCACCGTAGAGATCCCAGGCACGGCGCGCCCCCGATCCCTCTGCCCACTGCCGCACCAGGTCGCTGTAGGTCTGCGCCGCGTCGCGGTGCGACTGCCAGAACCCGGTCACCGGAATCCGCCACTCGCGCCCCCCGACCCGCTGCACCGAAGCCCGGGCGCCCTGGACCACCTCCCGCCGATCCGGGCCGACGGCGGTCACGTGTCGCCGCCCGGTGTCGTCGAGGACGACGTGGAGGTGGTCCCCGGGACGCCACCGTGGCCCGTCCAAGCCGGCCATCATCGCGTCGGGCCATTGCGCGCAGCGCAGATCGGCGACCAACTCGGGGCTGTGGTAGCGGTGCAGCCCGGCCCGGCCGTCACCGCCGACGTCCAGCCGGGCACGGGTTCGCCAGCCGACGGCCGTCCCCGGCCCGACCGGTTCGGCCGGCGCTTCCCAGGTGAATCCGCCCAGCCGGGCGAGCTGATTGCCCACCACCTGTCCCTTGATCCGGCGCAGGGCGGCGGGTTCGGCGAAGGACAGGTCGCAGCAGCCCGCACCGTCCGGACCCGCGATCGGACACAGCGGCTCGATCCGCTCTGGGGAGGCCTCGAGCACTTCGACGGCATCGGCGTGCCAGTACGCCCCGCGCTCGGAGGTCACCCGCACCCGCACCAATTCCCCGGGCAGCGCGTAGCGCACGAACACCACCCGACCCTCGTGGCGGGCCACGCAACTTCCCCCGTTGGCCGCCGGACCGGTGGACAGCACCAGCCCTGCGGGCTCGCTCGCGCTCAATCCGGGAAGCCGCGACGGACGGCGCCGGGCGCGCTCTGATCCTCGACCTGCTGCACCCGCGCGGAGGAATCGAGCTGCCAGGGAACGGACGTCATCATGACGTTGGGGATGAACAGCAACCTGGCCTTGAGACGTAGCGCGCTCTGGTTGTGCAACAGCCCCTCCCACCAGTGCCCGACGACGTACTCGGGGATGAACACCGTCACCACCGTTCGGGGAGCTTCCCTGCTGATCCGTTTGATGTAGTCCAGCACCGGACGGGTCACCTCGCGGTACGGCGAGGCGACCACTTTGAGCGGAACGCTGACCTCGCTGTCCTCCCAGGCCGCCGTCAGCCTCCGGGTCTCCCCGTCGTCGACGTTGACCGTCAGCGCCTCCAGCACGTCGGGCCGGGTCGCCCGCGCGTAGGCCAGCGCCCGCAGCGTGGGCAGCTGCAGATTGGACACCAGGACGACGGCGTGATTGCGGCTGGGGAGGACGATCTCGCCGCGTTCCTCCTCGTTGGGGGTGAGCTCGCGCGACACCCGCTCGTAGTGCCGGTCGATGGCCTTCATCAAGATGAACAACCCGCCCATCGCCAGGATGGCGATCCAGGCACCGGCCAGGAACTTGGTCACCAGCACGATGACGAGCACCGTGCCGGTGGCGATGAAACCGACGGTGTTGATCACCCGCGACCGCATCATCCGGCGCCGTTCGGCCGGGTCGTCCTCACCGCCCAGCAGCCGCGTCCAGTGCCGCACCATTCCGATCTGGCTGAGCGTGAACGAGATGAACACGCCGACGATGTAAAGCTGAATCAGCGCGGTCACCTCCGCCCGGAAGGCTACGACGAAGGCGATGGCGGCAAGTGCCAGGAAAACAATGCCGTTGGAGAAAGCCAGCCGGTCGCCGCGGGTGTGCAGCTGCCGCGGCAGGTACCGGTCCTGGGCCAGGATGGACCCCAGCACCGGAAAACCGTTGAAGGCCGTGTTGGCGGCCAGGACCAGGATCAGGGCGGTGACCCCGGTGATCAGGTAGAGGCCCGGCGCGAAGTCGTGGAACACCGCATCCGCCAGCTGTGCGACCAAAGTCTTCTGGTGATATCCGGGGGGCGCCCCGACCAGCTGTTCGGCCGGGCGCTCGGCCACCTTGGCGCCGGTGTCGATGGCCAGCAGGATCATGCCGATGAACAGCGTGATCGCGATACCGCCGAGCATCGCCAGCGTGGTGGCGGCGTTGCGCGACTTCGGCTTGCGGAACGCCGGCACGCCGTTGCTGATGGCCTCCACACCGGTCAGCGCCGCGCACCCGGACGAGAACGCCCGCGCCACCAGGAACACCAGCGCCAAACCCGCGATGTCACCGTGCTCGGCATGCAGATCGAACCCGGCCGACTCGGCCTGCAGCGGGCGCCCCAGCACGTGGATCTGGACGAAGCCCCAGGACAGCATCACCAGCATGCCGGCCATGAACGCGTAGGTGGGGATGGCGAAGGCGGATCCGGACTCCCGGATGCCGCGGAGATTAACCGCGGTGAGCAGCAGGATCGCGGTGACGGCGAAGGCCACCTTGTGGTGGGCGACGAACGGCAGGGCAGATCCGATATTCGACATCGCCGATGCCATCGACACCGCCACGGTCAGCACGTAGTCGACGAGCAGGGCGCTGGCCACCGTCAACCCCGCGGTGGGGCCCAGATTGGTGGTGACCACCTCGTAGTCGCCGCCGCCGGACGGGTAGGCCCGGACGTTCTGCCGGTAGGAGGCGACCACCACGAGCAACACGAAGGCGACCGCCACACCCGTCCACGGCGCCATCGCATAAGCGGACAGTCCGGCCACCGAGAGAACCAGAAAGATCTCCTCGGGCGCGTAGGCCACCGACGACATCGCATCGGAGGCGAACACCGGCAAGGCGATGCGCTTGGGAAGCAGCGTGTGGCTGAGCCGGTCGCTGCGGAAGGGCTGCCCGATGAGCAGTCGGCGCACACCCTTCGAAAGGTTGGACACGAGAGCCAAGAGTAAGCCTTGGACGCCGGGGCGGTAGCGTTCCCGGTACCGCACGGCCCGGCGGCGGGCCGACGCACGAGTTGCCGAGAGGACGTCAGGTGCGGGTAGTGGTGATGGGCTGCGGCCGCGTCGGTGCCTCGCTGGCCGAGGCATTGGCCCGGCTCGGGCACGAGGTGGCGGTCATCGACCGCGACGAGACCGCTTTTCACCGGCTCACCCCGGGTTTCCCCGGCGAGCGGATCCTGGGCATGGGCTTCGACCGGGAGGTGCTGCTGCGGGCCGGGATCGAGCGCTGCGACGCCTTCGCCGCGGTGTCCTCCGGGGACAACTCCAACATCATCTCGGCGCGGGTGGCGCGGGAGATGTTCAGCGTCAAACGGGTGGTCGCGCGAATCTACGACGCCAAACGGGCCGCCGTCTACGAGCGGCTGGGCATCCCGACCGTCGCCACGGTGCCGTGGACCACCGACCGGCTGCTCAACGTACTCACCTACGGGGACGCGACCACCCGCTGGCGCGACCCGACCGGAACCGTCGCCGTCGCCGAAGCCGTCCTGCACGAGAATTGGGTCGGTCGCCCGGCGACCGACCTGGAGACCGCCACCGGGGCACGGGTGGCGTTTCTGATCCGATTCGGCTCGGGGGTGCTGCCCGACCGCAAGACCGTCATCCAGGCCGGCGACCAGGTCTACCTGGCGGCGGTGTCCGGCCAATGCGCCGAAGCGCTCGCGATCGCCGCGCGGCCACCCGGGGAAGGGATCGGAGAATGAAAGTCGCGATCGCCGGGGCGGGCGCGGTCGGCCGCTCCATCGCCCGCGAACTGGTGGACAATCAGCACGAGGTGCTGCTCATCGAACGCAACCCCGGGCACTTCGACGTCGATGCGATACCGGCCGCCGATTGGCGGTTCGGCGACGCGTGCGAGTTGAGCCTGCTCGAGGAGGTACATCTCGAGGAGTTCGACGTGGTGATCGCCGCGACCGGCGACGACAAGGCCAACGTCGTGCTGTCTCTGCTGGCCAAGACCGAGTTCGCCTCGCCGCGTGTCGTCGCCCGCGTCAACGATCCCCGTAACGAATGGCTGTTCGACCAAGCCTGGGGAGTCGACGTGGCCGTCTCGACCCCGCGCATGCTGGCCTCGCTGGTCGAGGAGGCCTTCGCGGTCGGCGACATCGTGCGGTTGATGCAGTTCCGGCAGGGCAACGCCAATCTGGTCGAGATCACCCTTCCCGACACCACCCCGTGGGGCGGTCGGCCGGTGCGCAAACTGTCCCTGCCCCGGGACACTGCGCTGGTGACGATCCTGCGCGGTCAGCGGGTGATCGTGCCCGAACCCGACCAGCCGCTGGAAGGCGGGGACGAACTGCTCTTCGTCGCCGCGCCGGAGGTCGAGGACGAGTTGCGCAACCTGCTCGCCCAGAGCTGAGCCCGCAGGTCGCCGCCGCGGCGTACCGGATCAGTCCGTTGCTGCGGAGCGCTCGGCGGCGGCCGCCGGCGGTGCCGACGGATGGCCGGCGGCGTGCTCGGCGTGCAGCGCCCGCTGGGCGGCCCGGATCGCCAGGTAGGTGACCAACGCGGCGATCGCGGTCAGCGGCCAGCCCATCGCGATGCGCGCGACGCCGAGCCAGCCGGTCTGATCGGATTCGTAGAGATGCTGCTGGACGGCGAACCTCGCGCCGAACACCAGCACCCACGTCAGGGTGGCTGCGTCGAAGGCCAGCACCGCGCGGCGCGAGGCCCGCCAGGACCGGTCGTGTCCGTTGACCCAACTCCAGACGTAGCCCACCACGGGGCGGCGGAACAGGACCGACAGCGCGAAGACCGTCGCCCAGATCAGCGAGGTCCAGATACCCAGCAGGAAATAGCCTTTGGAGGCGCCCACCACCCAGGCGATCAGCGCACTGATTCCGACGCCGAAGAACCCTGCGACCGCCGGCTGGACCGAATCCCGCCGGATCAGCCGCCAGAGCAGGATCGCCGCGGCCACACCGAGGGCGGAAAGAATGGCCGGCAGCAGACCGAACGCGGTGGACACCGGGACGAATACGGCCACCGGCAGAGCCGAATAGATCAGGCCGCTGACCCCGCCCAGCTGACCCAGCAGGGCCTGCCCGGGGGTGCGCTTGGCTTCGGTCATCGCACGGACCTGGCGGCCGGGCCCAGGGGCATCAACCCGAAAGGTATCAACGCTGAATCTCGTAGTGCGGGTTGTAGATCGCCTTATTCCCGTTGTCGAGCATGCCCACCCGACCATGCACCCGCAGGTTCCGTCCGCACTCGATCCCGGGAATCCGCCGCTGACCGAGCCAGACCAGCGTCACGGTGTCGGTACCGTCGAAGAGCTCCGCACGGACGCCACTCGCGCAGTCCTTCGCGTTGGTCTCGACGCTGCGCAACGTGCCCACCATGGTGACCTCCTGGCCACGCCGGCAGTCGATGGCACGCTGTGCGCCGGTGTCGGCGGCCTGACCCGTGAGCTGCTGGGCGTCTCGCTGTTCGGGATTCTCCGTCAGCCGGCGGGTCAGACGTCGTACAAAACTCTCGGCCGTAGCCATGCCCTTCTCCCGGAGTTCGTTCCCTGACGCTCGGTCAGCACCGACAAATCGACAACCTCGGCGCCGGAGAGCGCCCCCGTCACGGTAGACCTCCTCCTCAGGCTACGCCATACGGGCCTACCCCTGGCCGGACCCGAGCAGAGCACCGGGCACGATCATCCGGTGACGATCAGCATCCGGGGCGTCCTCACCGTCCTGTTGCCCGGGACCGGCTCTGACGAGGACTACCTGCAGCGGGCCTTCGGCGGGCCGATCGGGGAGGCCGGCGCGATCCTGCGCGCTGTGGCCCCCGAGCCGGACGGTCTGGTCGCCGGGTATCTGCGGGCGTTGCACGCCGCAGCCGGGGACGGGCCGATCGCGGTGGGAGGGGTATCGCTGGGGGCGGCGGTGGCCGCTCGCTGGGCGCTGGACCATCCCCGCGACACCGTGGCGGTCCTGGCCGCGCTGCCCGCATGGACCGGGCCCCCCGGCGACGCTCCGGCCGCCGTTTCGGCCCGGCACACCGCCACTGCTCTCCGCCGCGACGGCCTGGCCGCGACGACCGCCGCCATGCGGTCCTCGAGTCCTGCCTGGCTGGGCGACGAACTGGCCCGGTCCTGGCGGCGGCAGTGGCCGGCCCTCCCCCACGCGATGGAGGAGGCCGCCGCCTACGCGGCCCCGACGATCTCCGAACTGGGCCGGATCCACACCCCGATGGCCGTCGTGGCCGCAACCGACGACCCGATCCACCCCACCGACGTCGCAGAGGAATGGGTTTCCGCCGCTCCGCGGGCCGCGCTCCGAGCGGTCAGCCTCGCCGAGTTCGGACCGCGGCCCGCGGCTCTCGGCGCCGCGTGCCTCGCTGCTCTGGCGCGGATCGACTGAGCAGCGATCGACCGGGCACCTCCCGCCGGTCAGCCGCCGGTGCTGGAACTGGTGCCGCGCAACTGCTGCATCGCCGAACCGGAGGCGTTGCGGCGTTCTGCTTCAAGATCGCCCTGCTGCAGCGGCAGAGGTTGCGGCTGGGGCTGGGGCTGCGGTTGAGGTTGCGGTTGAGGTTGGGGCTGGGGTTGCGGCTGGGGCTGCTGGCGCTGCTGCTGGGCCAGTATCGACTGCTGCGCGGCGAGCATCGCCTGCTGAGCCTGCATCTGCTTGGCCTGCTGGGCCTGAGCAGCGCGCAGCTGTTCGGCCAACTGTTGGGGCAGCTGGACCGGCAGCGGCGTGCGAACCGGCAACGGCGTGTCGCCCCGGCGAACGACGGTGTCGGCCAGCGCCTCGCGGGCCTGGGCCAGCAGCGCGGGCATCGACTGGGGGGTGCCGTTGACCACGCAGCGGATCATCCAGCGGGGGCCGTCGACGCCGATGAAGCGGACCGCGCCGGCACCGAGGCCGATCACCTCGCGCCCCCATGGGCCGTCCTCGATCGACACCGCGGCGTTGTCGTTGCGCAACGCCTCGGCCAGCTCGGCGGCGACTTCGCGCCACAGTCCGGGGGATTTGGGCGCGGCGTAGGCGGCGACGGTGAATCGACCGTTGGGTGTGACCACCCAGATCGCGCTGGGAACTCCGGTCTGGTTGAACTCCACCTGAAGCTGGGAGCCCCCCGGCATCGGAATCAGCACCGAACCCAGATCGAGCCTGGCCAGCTCGGCTTCCTCCGGCTTGTCGAAATCATCGATGTCGAACGGACCGCCCTCGGGGTCATCGCTGACGGCTGGGGGCGGGCCCTGCTCACTCACCGCGGGCTCAACCACCGCAGGCCCAACCACATCGTCCGAAGCGACGGCCGTGTCCGGGGCCGGATCGGGTACCGCACCGTTGTCACGCTGTCGTTTACGTCTTCCGAATGCCATCACAAACTCGCATGTCCGCCAGAGGAACCGTGGCCGCCCTGGCCACGGGTGGTGTCAGCCAGTCCGGCCTCGTCGAACGAGGCCACTTCGACCAACTCTGGCAGTTCCACCCGCTGAACCACCAGTTGCGCGATCCGGTCACCGCGCCGGATCGCTATCGGCGTCGCGGGATCCAGATTGATCAGCGCCACCTTTATCTCCCCACGGTAACCCGCATCGATGGTGCCGGGGCTGTTGACGATCGACAGCCCCAGCCGCGTCGCCAGGCCCGAGCGCGGGTGAACAAGGCCCACCATGCCGTGCGGGATCGCCACCGCGATTCCGGTGGGAACCAGCGCCCGCTGGCCGGGTGAAAGTTCGACGTCCTCGGCGCTGCGGAGATCGACACCGGCATCACCGTCGTGGGCGCGGGCCGGCATCGGGAGATCGCGGTCTAGTCGAACGACCGCGAGGCTGGTGGACACGAAGGGCAAGACTACCCTTGACCGGGTGTCTGCTTCGCGCGTAGCCACGCAAACCGTGCGGTATCGCGAGCGCCTCTGGGTGCCGTGGTGGTGGTGGCCCATCGGGGTGGGTTTGTCGGCGGTACTGGCCTTCGAGGTCAACATGGGCATTCGCAATCTGCCCAATTGGCTGCCGTATGCGGTGCTGGCCGTGGTCGCCGTCGGTGTTCTGCTGTGGCTCAGCCGCATCGAGATACGGGTTGTCGACGACGGCGAGGAGGTCGAACTGTGGGCTGGTGAGGCACATCTGCCCGCCTCGGTCATCACCCGGTCAGCGGCCATCCCGCGCAGCGCCAAATCGGCGGCGCTCGGCCGCCAACTCGACCCGGCCGCCCATGTGCTGCACCGTAACTGGGTGGGCCCAATGGCACTGGTCGTTCTCGACGACCCCGATGACCCGACGCCGTACTGGCTGGTCAGTTGCCGGAACCCGGAGCGGGTACTGGCGGCCCTTCGCAGTTAAGCGGGCCTCACGCGGTTAAGTGAGCCAGTTGGAGGTGCTGGGCGGTTGGGCGGATCGGGGCTGTCGAGGGCTTCCGGTCAGACCGCGCAGTCCGTGCAGAGCATCTCGCCGTTCTTCTCGCTCGCCAGCCGGCTACGGTGGTGGACCAGAAAACAGCTCGAGCAGGTGAACTCGTCGGCCTGCTTGGGCACGACGCGCACCGACAGTTCCTCGCCGGACAGATCCGCGCCGGGCAGCTCGAAGGATTCCGCCGACTCCGATTCGTCGACGTCGACAGCTGCCGACTGCGCCTCGTTGCGGCGCGTGGTGAGTTCTTCCAGCGAGTCCTCTGATACCTCGTCGGTCTCTGTGCGCCGCGGGGCGTCGTAGTCAGTAGCCATCCGTCAATCCCCTCGTCCAACTCAGCCGAGCCCAACCTCAGCAGAGCTTTGTATCAGCGTCGAACGCCTGCGCAAAACGATTCGTGCCCTGTTCGCCGAGAGTTGGGGTGTGTTTTGCATCACATTCGCTTCCGCGTCGCGGTCAACGGGGGCTCCGGCCGGCCGCTGTGCAGGCGGGTGCAATTAGAGTGCTCACGTGGTCGCTCACATCACCCAAGGCTCACTGCGCGACGCCGACGGGCAGCCGTTCCGTCGCCGCAATTACCGCCCGGGGATCATCGCGGTGGCCGTCCTCGCCGTTCTGACGACCCTGTCCTGGCTGTTCGTCCTGACCCGCCCGGTCGAAGTGCGGGAGGCGGCGGCGTGCAACGCGCCCCCGACCCCGGCCGACTCCGACGCACCCACACTCGGCCAGCGCTTGTCCGGTTCGTCGATGGTGGACGTTGCGCCCGCGAAGCTCGCCGACACCAAGGTCCGGGTGCTCAACGCAAGCGGGCAGGGCGGGCAGGCCGGTGAGGTAGCGGGTGCGCTTCGCGATCTGGGTTTCGCCGCGCCGACCGCAGCGAACGATCCGATCTATGCGGGCATCCGGCTGAACTGCCAGGGCCAGATTCGTTTCGGAGCGGCCGGCCGGGCCGGCGCGGCGTCGACATGGCTGGTCGCCCCCTGCGTCGAGTTGTATCAGGACGACCGCGAGGACGACTCGGTGGATCTGGTGATCGGAACCGAGTTCACCTCGCTGGCCAGCAGCGACGACATCGCCACCGTGCTCTCGGGACTGCGTCCCGGCGCCACCGAACCGGTGGATTCGGCACTGGTCACCCGGATTCACAACAGCGCCTGCTGAAGGGTTCCGAACAAGCGCCCGCGGGGGGATGCAGCCCTACTCGATGGGGCGCAGACCGGAGAATCTGTCCAGCGCCTCGATGAGCTGAGCGGCGACCCCGGGCGCGGCCGCCACCAGCAGCTCTGCCCCGCCACCGGATCCGCCCGGCTCGGGCCGCACCACCAGAGCGCCCGCCTCTGCGGCGATCAGTGCTCCCGCGGCCCAGTCCCACACCTGTAGCCCGTGCTCGTAGTAGACGTCGAGCCTCCCTGCGGCCACCATGCACAGATCGAGCGCCGCCGACCCCATCCGTCGAACGTCGCGAACCTCCGGGAGCATGCGCGCCAGCAGAGCCGCCTGAGCGGCGCGTCGGGCCGGCGCGTAGCCGAAACCCGTGCCCAGCAAAGCCATGGACAGGTCGGTGACGTGGTTGCAGGTGATCCGTCGGCGCTCTCCGCCGGCGATCACCTGCGCGCCGTGTCCCGCCGCGGCCGAGTACACCCGGCCCCCGGCGACATCGGCCACCGCCCCCGCCACCGAGACACCGTCGACTTGGGCGGCCACTGACACCGCATAGGCGGGGAGCCCGTAGAGGAAGTTGACGGTGCCGTCGATGGGATCCACCACCCAACGGATCCCATCGGAGCCGGCGGTTCCGCCGCCCTCCTCACCGAGGACCGCCTCGCCCGGCCTGCACTGCGCAAGCCGATCCCGAATCAACTGCTCGGTTTCGGTATCAGCCACGGTCACCGGATCGGTGGGGCTGCTCTTTGTCCGTACGGCCGCTGCCTGTCCCGCCGCCGTATCCCCTGCCCCTGCCCCGAAAATCTCCGAACGCCGGCGGCGGACGAAATCCGCGGCCCCGGCCACAAGTTGCTCGGCCACCTCACGCAGCCGCTCCGGCCGGTCGTCGACGAACGTGTCGCCGTGAAGCACCGCGTCGTCGTCAGCCCCCACGTCGTCGTCAACCACCGTGTCATCGCAGCACAATCGGCCCGGTAATCACACCTTCGGGGTCCGACTCACCAACTATGTTTGATGCCGACCGCCCCGCCGCGCTCACGACAGGGAGTACCGCAATGACCTCGAACGAGCCCACCGCCGGACGTCAGGGTTTCGGTATCGACGTCGGCGGCAGCGGCGTCAAGGGCGCCGTGGTCGACCTGGACACCGGCCAGATCATCGGCGAGCGTTTCCGTCTCGACACCCCGCAACCGGCCACCCCCGAGGCGGTCACCACTACCGTCGCCGAGGTGGTCCGGCACTTCGGCTGGACCGGGCCGCTTGGGGTGACCTACCCGGGCGTGGTCGTCGACGGCGTGGTCCAGACCGCCGCAAACGTCGACAGTTCCTGGATCGGCACCCGTGTCGCCGAGTTGATGAGCACGGCTCTCGACGGACAGCAGGTCACGGTCCTCAACGACGCCGATGCCGCCGGTCTGGCCGAACAGCGGTACGGCGCCGGCCGCAACCGCGACGGTGTGGTGGTGCTGCTCACCTTCGGCACCGGCATCGGCTCAGCGGTGATCCACAACGGAATGTTGCTGCCCAACACCGAGTTCGGGCACATCGAGGTCGAGGGCAAGGAGGCCGAGCACCGTGCCGCCGCCTCAGTGCGGGAGCACAAGGGCTGGGGCTACCGCAAGTGGACCAAACAGGTCACCAAGGTGCTCGTCGCCATCGAGAACGCGATCTGGCCAGATCTATTCATCGCGGGCGGCGGGATCAGCAGGAAAGCCGACGATTGGATCCCCCTGCTCAAGAACCGCACACCCGTGGTGCCCGCCGAATTGCTCAACACCGCCGGAATCGTCGGTGCGGCGATGGCTGCGGCGGAGAACCATCGCGAGCACTGAGCCGGGGCGCGCTTTCCTGCGGATACCCAGGATGTCGTTACAATGGATCACGGCGGCCGCCGAACGGAGCGGCGAGGATCTGAACCGATCACGCCGACATTCCCGATAACCGGCGCCCGTTGACTTAGGTCTGCGTGCCGGGGCCCGCAGGACCGAAAGGGTGTACGTGGCAGCGACCAAGGCAAGCCAGGCAGCCGCGAAGCCGACCAAACGCACCACCACGACGCCGGCCAAGAAGACACCGGCCAAGAAAGCCCCGGCCAAGAAAGCCCCGGCCTCGAGCACCTCCGAGCGGGCGGCCAAGGCGGCTTCAGCGAAGAAGGCGCCCGCCAAGGCCGCCAAGAAGGCACCCGCGAAGACCGCCGCAGCAGCCAAGAAGGCGCCGGCGAAGACCACCCGCAGCCGCGCCAAGAAGGCCGTGGCCACCACTACCACCGTCGCCGAGGTCACCGTCGCCGAGGTCACCGTCGCCGAGGTCACGGTCGCCGGGACAACCGTCGCTGAAGCCACTATCACCGAGATCGAGGTCACCGAGATCGACTCGGCGGCCGAACCCGACCTCGGCACAGGCGAGAACGTCCAGCCCCAAGAACTCGACGCGGCCGACAACGGCGACGCCGCCGGCGCCGCTGCGGACGGCGAGCCCGCCGAGGACGCCGGTGAGGACGAGGACATCGCCGAACCGTCCGACAAGGACAAGGCCTCCGGAGACTTCGTCTGGGACGAAGAGGAGTCCGAGGCTCTGCGGCAGGCTCGCAAGGATGCCGAACTCACCGCCTCCGCAGACTCGGTGCGCGCCTATCTCAAGCAGATCGGCAAGGTCGCACTGCTCAACGCCGAGGAAGAGGTGGAGCTGGCCAAGCGAATCGAAGCCGGCCTGTACTCCACCCAGAAGCTGGCCGAACTCGCCGAGCAGGGCGTGAAGCTGCCGGTCCAGCAGCGCCGCGATTTACAGTGGATCTGCCGAGACGGCGAACGCGCCAAGAACCACCTGCTGGAGGCCAACCTGCGCCTGGTGGTGTCGTTGGCCAAACGCTACACCGGACGCGGCATGGCGTTCCTGGACCTCATCCAGGAAGGCAACCTCGGCCTGATCCGCGCCGTGGAAAAGTTCGACTACACCAAGGGCTACAAGTTCTCCACCTATGCCACATGGTGGATTCGCCAGGCCATCACCCGAGCCATGGCCGATCAGGCCCGCACCATCCGCATCCCGGTGCACATGGTCGAGGTGATCAACAAGCTCGGCCGAATCCAGCGTGAGTTGCTCCAGGATCTGGGCCGGGAGGCCACCCCGGAGGAACTGGCCAAAGAGATGGACATCACCCCGGAGAAGGTGCTGGAGATCCAGCAGTACGCCCGGGAGCCCATCTCGCTGGACCAGACCATCGGCGACGAGGGCGACAGCCAGCTCGGCGACTTCATCGAGGACTCCGAGGCCGTGGTGGCCGTCGATGCCGTCTCTTTCACCCTGCTGCAGGACCAGCTGCAGTCGGTGCTGGAGACGCTGTCCGAACGCGAGGCCGGTGTGGTCCGGCTGCGCTTCGGTCTCACCGACGGCCAGCCGCGCACACTTGATGAGATCGGCCAGGTCTACGGGGTAACCCGGGAGCGTATCCGTCAGATCGAGTCCAAGACCATGTCCAAGCTTCGCCACCCCAGCCGCTCGCAGGTGCTCCGCGACTACCTGGACTGAGCGACTCCCGGCCTTGCGGTCGGGAGCGCTCTCAGGCGCTGCGCATGCCGCCGTTGCGCCACCGCTGCTCATAGGCCCGCCGCCTGGTCTCGGCGTCGGCGTTGGTCCGGCCGAATGTCATCGCGCGGTCGCGCTGGCTGATCGAGCGCATGGTGAGGACGGCGAGGATGACCAGCACCGCCATGACAGGCGCAGCCAGAGCATCGTAGAGCGGGTTGCTGAAGTTGAAGATTTCCATGATTGCCCCAATCCTTGATGACTGCCCGCCCGCTCGGACCGGACGGGTGTATGGGCGATTCGACGCTGCGGCGCTGATGGCGGCGCCGTAAATTATGACGTCTTTATGACGCTGAAGAAGACCCGGGAAGGTTAGAGGCCCGTCTGTCGACAGCGGCCTGTCTGTTGACAAGCGCCTGTTTGCCGATAAGTGGCGGAAACCGGCCGTCCGCGCCCAGCGGGTAGGGCCGAACAGCCACCACGGCTCCGGTCGGCAGCGATCCGTAGAGATGCGGGAAGAGCATCGACGCCGGATCCCCGGGGACCCCCGGTTCCCACCGCAGTGGGGCGGCGAGCATGCTGCGGTCGATGTAGAGCACCAGCAGATCGGGGCGGCCGGCGAAGATGCGGTTTGCAGGCAGGTGGACCTGCTGCTGGGTGGACAGATGGACGAATCCCACCTCGCGTAGCGAATCCGGGCGTATCTCCCCTGCCGCCGAGGCCCGGTCCCAATCCCGACGTCCGCAAAGATGGACCAGCAGCTCGGGATCGCAGTGGTGTTCAGCCATGCCACCAGGGTGCAGCATCAACCGCATGCGGGCGCCCCGAGAACGTGAGACACGCCACATCGTTGCGGCGGGGGAACACGGCGGCCCCCCGGAACGTCTGAGACAGTAGAGGAACCCCGTTCGCCGCGGGGCCATCGAGCATCCTTGGGAGGAGCCCATGAACGCAACGCTGGCCAGTCCGGAGCTGACCAGGGCTGATCGCTGCGACCGCTGCGGCGCGGCCGCCCGCGTGCGGGCCACTCTCCCCTCTGGCGCCGAGCTGCTCTTCTGCCAGCACCACGCCAATGAGCACCAGGCCAAGCTGGTCGAACTGGACGCGGTGATCGAAGTCAGCCGGGATGACGCCTAGCTTCTGGCGATGAAGCCGTATCGTCCGATGACCAGGCGGTCATAGGGCATGCTGCGAGGGTCATGACCGACCGACCGCCGGCGCAGCCAACACGCCATCACGCGTGGCGCATCACCAAACGCACGCTGTCTAAAAGCTGGGACGACTCGATCTTCTCGGAGTCCGCCCAGGCCGGTTTCTGGTCGGTGCTTTCCCTGCCCCCGCTGCTCTTGGGGATGCTGGGCAGCCTCGCCTACATCGCCCCGCTGTTCGGCCCGGACACCCTGCCGACCATCCAGCAGCAGCTGCTCAGCACGTCGAACAGTTTCTTCTCCAAGAACATCGTCGCGGAGATCATCGAACCCACCGTCCACGACATCGTGCAGGGCGCCCGCGGCGAGGTGGTCTCGCTGGGATTCGTGATCAGCCTGTGGGCCGGTTCCTCGGCGATCTCGGCCTTCGTCGACTCGGTGGTGGAAGCACACGATCAGACTCCACTGCGCCACCCCGTTCGGCAGCGGTTCTTCGCCCTGGGGCTCTATGTGGTGATGCTCGTGTCGGTGATCGCAGCGGCGCCATTCGTGGCCCTCGGCCCCCGCGCGATCGCAGGCCACATCCCCGAGAGTTGGGACAATATCCTTCGATTCGGCTACTACCCGATGCTGGCGCTGGGCCTGTTGGCGGCGGTCACGATCCTTTACCGCGTTTCACTGCCACAACCGCTGCCCACCCACCGACTGGTGTGGGGCGCACTCCTGGCGACCGCCGTATTCGTCGTCGCCACCGCGGGCCTGCGGGTTTACCTGCAATACATCACCCGGACCGGCTACACCTACGGCGCGCTCGCCACGCCGATCGCCTTTCTGCTATTCGCATTCTTCATGGGTTTCGCCATCATGATCGGGGCCGAGCTGAATGCCGCCATCGAGGAGGAGTGGCCCGCCCCTAAACCCCACTGGCGGCAATGGCGTGACCGTTGGCGCGCGAGATCGCGACCCATCGAGATCCCCGCCCCGGCTGAACGGGACACCGACAAACCGGTGGCCGTCAGCCCCTCTTGAGCGTCTCGTAGATCCGCTTGCAGTCCGGGCAGACCGGCGAACCGGGCTTCGGCGAGCGGGTGACCGGGAAAACCTCCCCGCACAGCGCCACAACGTGGGTACCCATGACCGCGCTCTCGGCGATCCTGTCCTTCTTGACGTAATGGAAGTGCTTGGGCCTGTCGCCGTCGCTCCCGTCGTCGACGCGTTCGTCGCTGTCGGCCCTCTCGAGGGTGTCAGTCTCCATACCGCCATTGTGCCCGTTGGCGTCCGGCCCCGGAAAGACGGTCGCGGTAAGACCGCCGTAAGAAAAACATCCTCGTTCGACCGGTCCCAAGTGTGGAACAGTGAAGGTATGGAGCACGAGTTGGCGTTCGACGACGAGGGTCAACCCGTGCTGATCACCCGGGCCGCCTACTCCTACGAGGAACAGCACCGGGCACGAGTTCGCAAATATCTGAAGCTGATGTTCTGGCGCATCCCGGCGTTCATCGCCGCCGCGGTCGCCTACGGAATCTGGCACAACGGCCTGATCTCTCTCGCCATCCTCGCCGCGTCGATACCGCTGCCGTGGATGGCGGTGCTCATCGCCAATGATCGTCCTCCCCGGCGGGCCGAGGAGCCGCGACGCTTCCCAGATGCGCCTCAGCGCACGGCACTATTTCCCCGGGCCCAGCGCCCCGCCCTGGAGGCAGGGCTCACCCCGAGGTCTCAACAGCACGCCGGATCACCGCACACCGCGAAACCCGACGAAGAACGTTCCCACTGAGCCGATTCCGGCGGCATTCTCAGCACATTCTTAGTTCGCCGTTCTGTTTCCGCACGTCAGAGTGTGTGAGAGCGCTGGCTTCAGGGAACTCTTTACTCCAGACGGACGTTGGACAGTTCGACAGTTGGAGCCGATCAGGAGGCACCCATGGCAAACGCCACCACCACCCGGATTGACAGCGACTTGGACGCCCAGAGCCCAGCGGCCGACCTCGTGCGCGTGTACCTGAACGGCATCGGAAAGACGGCGTTGCTCACCGCCGCGGACGAGGTGGAACTGGCCAAGCGGATCGAGGCCGGCCTCTACGCCCAGCATCTGCTTCGAACCCGTAAGCGCATGAGCGAGAACCGCAAACGCGACCTCTCCGTCGTGGTCCGTGACGGGCAGGCTGCGCGCCGGCACCTTTTGGAGGCCAACCTGCGACTAGTGGTCTCGCTGGCCAAGCGCTACACCGGCCGCGGCATGCCGTTGCTCGACCTGATCCAGGAGGGCAATCTGGGGCTGATCCGGGCGATGGAGAAGTTCGACTACGCCAAGGGTTTCAAGTTCTCCACCTATGCCACCTGGTGGATCCGCCAGGCCATCACACGGGGAATGGCCGACCAGAGCCGCACCATCCGGCTGCCCGTGCACCTGGTGGAGCAGGTGAACAAACTCGCCCGGATTAAGCGGGAGATGCACCAGAACCTCGGCAGGGAAGCCACCGATGAGGAGCTTGCCGAGGAGTCGGGCATTCCGGTGGAGAAGATCAACGATCTGCTCGAGCACAGTCGCGACCCGGTCAGTCTTGACATGCCGGTCGGCAGCGACGAGGAGGCGCCGCTGGGTGACTTCATCGAAGACTCCGAGGCGATGTCGGCGGAGAACGCGGTGATCGCCGAACTGCTGCACACCGACATCCGCCATGTTCTAGCCACCCTCGATGAGCGTGAGCAGCAGGTTATCCGGCTGCGCTTCGGCCTCGACGACGGCCAGCCCCGAACCCTCGACCAGATCGGCAAGCTGTTCGGTCTGTCCCGGGAGCGGGTGCGCCAGATCGAGCGTGAGGTCATGGCCAAACTGCGCAACGGCGATCGCGCCGAGAGGCTGCGGTCGTACGCCAGCTGACCTGAGACCCGGATTGACGCGGTGTGCCCGCCGGTGACGGCGGGCACACCGCCCTGGTTTAGGGGTCCAGTCCGGGGAGAGCCGTCCAAGGGGCACCGCGCGCATCACCTTCGCAGACCGTCGCCGCAGCTCGGCAAGTAGACTCGCGACGCAACGAAGGGTGGCCTAATGAACGATCTGGTCGACACCACCGAGATGTATCTGCGCACGATCTACGACCTCGAGGAGGAGGGCGTGATCCCGCTGCGGGCGCGTATCGCCGAGCGACTGGAGCAGAGCGGGCCGACAGTCAGCCAGACGGTCTCGCGGATGGAACGTGACGGGCTGCTGCGGGTGGCCGGCGACCGGCACCTCGAACTCACCGACAAGGGCCGACGGCTGGCCGTCTCGGTGATGCGCAAACACCGCCTCGCCGAGCGCCTACTGGTCGACGTGATCGGCCTGCCGTGGGAGGAGGTGCACGCCGAGGCCTGCCGGTGGGAGCACGTCATGAGCGAGCAGGTCGAGCGCCGCCTTGTTCAGGTTCTCGACAATCCCACCGTCTCACCGTTCGGCAATCCAATCCCGGGTCTGGGGCTGCTCGGCCTGGATGAGGCCGACTCGCAGCGTGACGACACCGACCTGGTGCGCCTGACCGAGTTGCCGGTCGGCGATTCGGTGGCGGTGGTGGTGCGCCAGTTGACCGAACACGTCCAGGCCGACGTTGCGCTGATCGGGCGCCTCAAAGAGGCCGGTGTGGTGCCCAATGCCCGGGTGCTGGTCCAGACCAGTCCCGATGGTGACGTGACGATCGTGGTCAGCGGCCACCAGAACGTCGACCTTCCGCATGAGATGGCCCACGCCGTCAAGGTCGAGAAGGTCTAACCGGCGCGGCCGAACGCCCTCCGGGGCGGCAGGCTGACACCCAAACGTTTGGCGAGCCGATAGCCGGTACCCGCGAGCTCGCGAATCCGCTCGGGCCGCATCCCGGATTGCAGCGCGGTGTCCAGCATGCCCGCCATCCGATGGTCGGGGTCACAGCGCAATGCCGCCTCCAGCGACAGCCCCGCCAGCGGTCCGTCGCCTCTGACATAGGCCGAAAAAGCCAGCAGGACAAGCGCCTCCACCCGCCATGGCTCCGGGAGTGTGCGGGCCAAGACCGACCACAGCGACTCGGCCGCGCCGGCGTCGGCTCCGACGGCCAGCGCGTAGAGGGTGTCACGAACGGCCACATCGGTGACGGCGCAGGCCAGCCGAGCGACCTCCTCATCATCGGGGTTCCGGCCGCCGGCCAGCCGGGCGGCAACGGCCATCGCGGCCTCCACGTCGCGCCGCCCGCAACCGTCCGGATCGGCCTCCCAGTCGGACTGACGCACCGCAGCCGCGGCCCGGATCGGCTCGACCAGCTCCGCCGTGCGAACCGGATCGGCAATCGCGACGACGGCCTGCATATCCGCCCGGCGCGGATACAGCCGCCGGCCGTCGAGAACCGCCGCAGCAGCCAATGGTGAGGCGCCGGGGTCCTCAACGGCTCCCCCGTCACCGCATCCGTCGACGCAATGCCAGCTCCCGCCCGATTCCACACGGTCGACCACATGGGCTGCGTAAAGCTGGATGCCGTGCTCGTTCAGGGCCGCGATCAAAGCCTCGTGCAGCCGGCGGTGGTCGGACTCGCACATCGGGCAGTCCGCACCGTCGGCGTCGACGATCACGGCGATCACCCGATCCGCGCCTCCTCCGGCGGCGACCTCGGCGAGGCGGCCGATGTTCTCGCACAGGTCCACTGAGAGGTCGGCCCGCATCACCGCGCCCATCCGACCGTCCTCCAGGGATACCAGGACCAGGGACTTCTCCGGAACGAAGCCGAGCACGGCGGGCAGGGCGGCGATCAGCGTGCCGGGATTGGTAAAACGGAATTCAGGGGGATGTGTGGTCATGCCCCGACGGTGTCACCGGCGGCCGTCGAAACGGCCACCGCCGAGGTCTGCCGACCGTATCGCTGTGCATCAGCCGCAGACTGTGGACAATCATCTCCGGGAACGACCACGGCCTGCCACGCGTTGTGATGGTGGCGCGCGGTACCACGTATCGGGTGCGGCGGCGGGCCATGACCGCATTGAGCGAGACCGCATTGAGCGAGGAGGTAAGCGTTGGCCGGCGAGCAAGGCCAGGACCACCGTCCCGACCGAATGTACGAATTGGAGTTTCCAGGTCCTCAACTGGCGGCTTCCGACGGCCGGGGGCCGGTGCTGATCCACGCTCTCGAGGGGTTCTCCGACGCGGGACACGCCATCCGGCTGGCCGCCGAGCATCTCAAGAACTCACTGGACACCGAACTCGTCGCGTCCTTCGCCATCGATGATCTGCTGGACTACCGGTCCCGGCGGCCGATAATGACCTTCAAGACCGACCACTTCACCCACTACCAGGAACCTGAGCTCAACCTCTACGCGCTGCGCGACAGTGTGGGCACACCCTTCCTGCTTCTGGCCGGCCTGGAGCCCGACCTGCAGTGGGAACGTTTCATCACCGCGGTGCGCCTGCTCTCCGAGCGTTTGGGCGTGCGCCGGACCATCGGTTTGGGGGCCATCCCCATGGCGGTCCCGCACACCCGGCCGGTGACGCTGACCGCACATTCGAACAACCGCGAACTCATCGCCGGCCATCAACCGTGGGTGGGCGAGGTCCAGGTGCCCAGTAGCGTGTCGAACCTGCTCGAGTTCCGAATGGCACAGCATGGACACGAGGCTGTGGGATTCACCGTGCACATCCCGCACTACCTGGCCCAGACCGACTATCCCGCCGCGGCCGAGGCACTCTTGGACAACGTCGCCGAGTCCGCCTCCCTGCAGTTTCCGATGCAGTCGCTCAGCGAGGCCGCCGCCGTGGTCCGCGGCAAGATCGATGAGCAGGTCGAGGCATCCGAGGAAGTCGCCGGGGTGGTCAGCGCGCTGGAACGCCAATACGACGCTTTCGTCGCCGCTCAGGAGAACCGATCGCTGTTGGCCCGCGATGAGGACCTGCCCAGCGGGGAGGAACTCGGCGCGGAGTTCGAGCGCTTCCTGGCCGAACAGGCCGACGACTTCGAGAATCCCGGCGGCGACGGGAACTGACGCCACCGGCGTACTGTCGAGTTATGGGCATCGACGTCACCGTCCTTCGGGTATTCACCGATGCCGACGGTCAGTTCGGCAACCCGCTCGGGGTTGTCGACGCAGCCGCTGTCCCGCATGCCGGGCGCCAGGCCGTCGCCACAGCGCTGGGGTACAGCGAGACCATCTTCATCGACCTGCCGGGGAACGGCTCGACCACCGCGCACGGGCACATCTTCACCCCCGTCACCGAACTGCCGTTCGCCGGCCACCCCACCGTCGGGGCGGCGTGGTGGCTGCGCCAACGGGGCACACCCGTCAACACCCTGCAGGTTCCCGCCGGCATCGTGCAGGTCCGCTATGACGACGAGCAGACCGCTGTCATCGCCCGCTCTGAGTGGGGGCCGGAGTTCGCCATCCATCAACTGGACTCCACGGCAGATCTCGAAGCCGCCGAGCCCGGGGACTACCCAGAAGACACCGAGCATTACCTGTGGACATGGATCGACCAAGAGGCAGGTCGGCTGCGCTCGCGGATGTTCGCGGTGAACCTCGGCGTACCCGAGGACGAAGCGACCGGTTCGGCGGCGATCCGGATCACCGACCACCTCAGCCGCGACCTGATGATCACTCAGGGCCGGGGATCACGCATCTTGACCAAATGGAACCCGGAGGGCTGGGTCGAGGTCGCCGGCCGAGTGGTCGATGACGGGGTACGGCACCTCCCATGACACCGGGCCCGGGGACATATCCCTCAGGGCGACGCCGTTCAGGACGGCGCGTCAACCGCCCGATGAGCCCGGAGCGCCTCGATCTCACGCTCGAAGTCCTCCGCTGAGGAAAACGACCGGTACACCGAGGCGAACCTCAGATAGGCGACCTCGTCCAACTCCCGCAGTGGTCCCAGGATGGCCAGCCCGACATCATGGCTGGGGATCTCCGGCGAGCCCGCGGCGCGGACGGAGTCCTCGACCTTCTGAGCCAGCAGATTCAGCGCGTCGTCATCGACCTGTCGCCCCTGGCAGGCCCGACGCACCCCGCTGACCACCTTCTCCCGACTGAACGGTTCGGTGACACCACTCCGTTTCACGACGGCGAGCACCGCGGTCTCGACGGTCGTGAACCGCCGGCCGCATTCCGGGCATGACCTTCGTCGGCGAATCGCCTGCCCCTCGTCGGTCTCGCGGGAATCGACCACCCGAGAATCGGGGTTGCGGCAGAAGGGACAGTGCATAACACGATCCTCTCCACTACCGACCGGCTGAGCCGCCCCTGAGCCTACCCGCGCGCCGAGGGCGGCGGGCGTCGCCACGCGGCCGCGGCACCCCCGCGCCACGGGGCCCGCACTGATCACCACAACCCCAGCTTCGGACACTGCGGAAGGCCCGCGCGGATCAGCCGACCGGGGCGATCAGCGTCCGCCCGGCGTCGACCGCAGCTGAATCGAGGTGATTGAGATCGCGGATCCGCTCGACAACCTGGCCGACCGGGACCTCGGGAGCCACCCTTGCGGCCAGGTGCTGAAGACTTTCACCGGCTTGCACCTGGACCACCGCCAGTTGATCGGGGACGGCGGCGGGCACGGCCACGCGACCGGAACCGGCCTGCGCCAGCAGCCCCAGCCATAGGGTGATCAGCGCCGCCAGGCCCGCAAGACCGACGGTGGCTGCCGTGCTGACCGGCCGGCGCGCGTGCTCGGCCCGGGACACCGCCAGGCCACTGCCCCGGTAGCGCAGCGGGGCCACCCTAGGCCGGGCCGGTCCGGGCCGGTGAGACGGCGACGGTCGGGATCCGTCCCGAACCGCGGGCCGGCGGCACGGGCGAGCCGGAGACGCCCAAGCCGTGTTCCAGTCCATCAGGTGCCGGTCGTCGAGGAGAGTCATGTCGATTCCTTCCTGCGGGCGTTCGCTCCGATGTTCGAAAATGTACTCGATCACGTGTTCGATATTCGAACATTTGATCGGGCGTGTCCGAATGGTACGAAAGCCCACCGACAACCAGCGCTCGGCGATCCCCCTGGCGCGACACGCTCGAACACATGTTTGATAATCGCCCGGAATCCGGTTAGATTCGCTGCTATGAGCGACAGCACGAAGACCCCCGGACCGCAGCCCGGATCCCACGGAGCGGGCACCGGTCTCACCGAGCGGCAGCGCACCATCCTCGAAGTCATCCGGGCGTCGGTCACCAGCCGCGGCTACCCGCCGAGCATCCGGGAAATCGGTGACGCGGTGGGGCTCACCTCGACGTCATCGGTGGCTCACCAACTCCGCACCCTTGAACGCAAGGGCTACCTGCGCCGTGACCCGAATCGCCCGCGCGCGGTCGACGTGCGGGGCAGCGAGGAAACGGCCGCGCCGGTGGTCACCGACGTGGCCGGCTCCGATGCGCTGCCGGAACCGACGTTCGTGCCGGTGCTCGGCCGGATTGCCGCCGGGGGCCCGATCCTGGCCGAGGAAGCGGTCGAGGAGGTTTTCCCACTGCCGCGCGAACTCGTCGGCGAGGGCTCGCTGTTCCTACTGAAAGTGGTCGGCGAGTCGATGGTCGACGCAGCCATCTGCGACGGCGACTGGGTGGTGGTCCGTCAGCAGAACGTAGCCGACAACGGCGATATCGTTGCCGCCATGATCGACGGCGAGGCGACCGTCAAGACCTTCAAGCGCACCGCCGGACAGGTCTGGCTGATGCCGCACAACCCGGCGTTCGACCCCATCCCGGGCAACGACGCCGTCATTCTGGGAAAGATCGTCACCGTCATCCGCAAGATCTGAGACCGGTCATCCGGAGCGACGCGCCCTGAATGACCGGGGCGCTTATTCGGGCGCTTTGACGAAGCCGTTCGCCTGGGCCAGTTCCTCGCTGGCGAACCAAACCTCAGGGAGGGTGTTTTCGTACAGCGCCGAATCCGGGGTGTAGTACAGGCCCGAATGGGTGTTGCCCTTGATCGAATAGCCTTCCGGCGCCTGGTAGGGGTCGGCCATCGGCAGGTGAATGGCCGGCCGCCACGGCTCCTCGGCCGGCTCCTCGCGACCGGCCTCCGGGCCTTCGGTCTCGACGACCGACTCCACCTCGACGACCTCTTCGACGATCTCGACGGCCCCGTCCGCATCATCGACGGCAGCGGTCCAGGTGCTGATCTCCTCGGCGGAATGCCGGCGACGGGGAGCATCCGTTTCGTCGAGATCCATCCGCCAGTTCGCCCCCGAGTCGCCGACCGAATGTCGCCCGAACTCGGGCAGCGGGGAGAACCAGTCGTCCGACTCCGCCGCCTCTGGGCGTCCTTCGGCGAGTTCGGCCTCGGTTGGAACCCGCGTCGGGGCAGTGTCGATCGCGTCCTCGTCGGACTCGAAAGCGGCCCGCTCGTCGGTGGTCTCCCCCGACGGCTGGGACCATCCGGAAGACCCGTAACCGGACTCCGCCCCCCGCTCCGACGGCCAGCGGTCGTCGCCGGACTCGGCCGCGTAGGTCTCCCGGGTCGCCGCCGGGCGGCCCGCACCGGGCTTGCGCAACACCCGGGCGCCGAGCAGACCGAGCAGCAGGAGCAGCGGGATGGCGATCAGCAGCCACCACCAGCCCCAGCCGCCCTTGCTGCCGGCCTCACCTGAAGACGAAGTGGCCGGCGTCTCGGCCACAGCCTCGGGCATTTCCAGACCCGACAGTGAGACAGCCAGATCCGCGGGATCCGAGCTGAACTCCTTGGTGGCCATGTTCCACGACAGCTCGCCGCCGCTGAACTTCTGGGTGACCGTGTCGCCCTTGGCGGTTTGCTCACCGGTCGGCACACCCAGAGCACCGGTCGCGCCGCCCAACTTTTCCCAGCCCGCATTGATGGCCCCGCGAACCACGACGGCGCCGGTGTCCGGTGTCCAGAAGATCACCGGCTTGTCCGGGGCGCTGAAAGCACTCATCCTGCTGTTGGGCACGCCCCCGTCGACCTCGGCCCCGGTCGGGTAGCCGAGATCACCGGTCGGACCGCCCAGCGATTCGTACTCGGAGAGGATCGCGCCGGTCACGGCATGCGCACCGGTCTGCGGGGAGTAGAAGATCTTGCCGCCCGCGTAGCCCTGGGCCGCCCCGTCGTCACCGATCGCCGACTGCTCGCCCTGCCGCGCGCCGAGCGGGCCGCCGAGCCCACCGCTGGCCCGCCACGCGAGGCTGATCATCGTCGTGGGGTCCGCCGGAACCTCGAGGCCGGCGAGGCTGTCGGCAAGACCGGCCGGATCGGTGGTGAAGGTGTTGGTGACGTAGTTCCAGGTCACTTCGCCACCGGTGAACTTCTGGCTCACCAGATCGCCGTCATAGCGCTCATCCTCGACCGGAACGCCCAGAGCGCCGGCCGAACCGCCGAGCTTGTCCCAGGCCGCGTTGATGGCGCCGCGAACCGCCCAGGCGCCGGTGTCCGGCGTCCAGAAGATGGCCGGCTTGTCGCTGGCGTCGAAGGTGCTGACCCGGCTGTCCGGACCGACGAGACCGGGAACCTCGTTGATGTTGGGGAATCCGAGATCGCTGTCGGCGGGCCCGCCGAGCGACTCGTACTTGTCCAGGATCGCCCCGTACATCAGGTGCGCCCCGGCCGCCGGGGTGAAGAAGATCTTGCCGCCGGTGAACTTCTGGCCGTAACCGGCCCCGACCTCGTAGACCTCACCGTCCTTACCGCCTAGCACCGAATCGGCGCCACCGGCGGCGTCCCAGGCCTGATTGATCGCATCGGCCGCATCGCTCTCCGGCGTCGCCAGCGCGCTGGGCACCGCGAGGGCTGCCACGGCGACGGTGGCGACCGCCCCCAACGTGAGGCGCCCCAAGGCCCGGTTCCGCCGATTAGCTACCCGCGTCATGCACTTTTCTCCCGCGTTCGGTCGAGATTGGCCACAAACTCGATAATGGTGCTTAGCGTCACATATTTCCGCGCCAGCTAACCACGACACGCGGGGCGGACCTATGCCGGAATCCGAATCGAGATAAAACCCGGATTGAATCGAAATAGCGGGCAGTGGCCCCTAGCGCAGCGTTCAGACCCCGAGACTGCGTCCGATGATCTCCTTCATGATCTCGGTGGTCCCGCCGTAAATGGTCTGCACACGGGCGTCCAGAAAAGCACGGGCAACGTTATATTCACGCATATAGCCGTACCCGCCGTGGAGTTGCACACACCGGTCGACCAGGCGGACCTGAGCCTCGGTGGTCCACCACTTGGCCATCGCCGCCTGATCGACGGTGAGCTTCTCCTCGAGGTGCAATTTGATGAACTCGTCGACCATGATCCGCACCGCGGTGGCTTCCGTCGCCAATTCCGCCAGCAAAAATCTGCTGTTCTGGAACGAGCCGATAGGCTTGCCAAACGCCTTTCTTTCCTTGACGTAGCTAATTGTTTCATCAAGGACGGCCTCCATCGCGGCGGCGGCCATCACGGCAATCGACAGACGTTCCTGCGGCAGGTTCTGCATGAGGTAGATGAACCCCATGCCCTCCTCGCCGATCAGATTCTCGACGGGCACCCGCACGTCGGTGAAGGACAACTCGGCGGTGTCCTGGGCATCGAGTCCGACCTTGTCCAGATGACGGCCGCGTTCGAAGCCCGCCATGCCGCGTTCGACACCGAGCAGGGAGAAGCCCTGCGCCCCCTTCTCGGGGTTGGTCTGGGCGACCACGATCACCAGATCGGCGTTGATCCCGTTGGTGATGAAGGTCTTGGACCCGTTGAGGATGTAGTGGTCGCCCTCCCGGACGGCGCGGGTCTTGATGCCCTGCAGGTCACTACCGGTCCCCGGTTCGGTCATGGCGATCGCGGTGATCATCTCGCCGGTGCAGAACTGCGGCAGCCAGCGCTGTTTCTGCTCCTCGTTGGTCTGGTGCAACAGGTAGGGCGCAACGACGTCGTTGTGCAGGGAAAAACCCAGCCCGCTGTAGCGGCCGGCGACGGTCTCCTCGACAACGACGGTGTTGTACCGGAAGTCGGGATCCCCCCCACCGCCGTACTGCTCCGGTACGGCCATACCGAGGAATCCTTGCTTGCCCGCCTCGAGCCAGACACCGCGGTCGACAATCTTGTCCTTCTCCCACTGGTCGTGGAAGGGCTTGACGTGCTTGTCGAGGAAAGCCCGGTAGGACTCCCGGAACAACTCGTGCTCGGGTTCGAAAATGGTACGGGTGTACTTCACGGCGTTGCCCATGACGGTGACCTCCGACGACGATGCTGCACTGGACCTGTTCCGAGGATAGACCAACCGGATGGTTGGTCACCCGACCGTCCCCGACCGTCGGCTCTCCGGTGGGCGACCGATCAGGCCGTTTCGTACCCGGCCACCGCCGCGGCCAGCGCCGCCGGCACCCGGGCTTTCACCCGGGTTCCGTCCGCGGTGTGCTCGGTGGCGTCGATTCGGCCCTCCTCGTGCAGCCGGGCCACCAGGTCACCGCGCGAGTAGGGAATGGTGACGTCGACGGCGACCTCACGGGGTTCGACCAGTTCCCCCAGCCGCCGACGAAGCCGGTCCAGACCTTCGCCGGTGCGCGCCGAGACGAACACCGCCCCGGGCAGGGCGCTGCGCAACTGGGCCAGGGTCAGCGGAGATGCGGCATCGGACTTGTTCACCACCAGCAGCTCCGCTGCCGGCGGGGCGTGGTGGTCGGCCTGGACCTCGCGGATGACCCGGTGAACCGCCTCGATCTGCGCCATCGGATTGACGTCGGAGCCGTCGACGACGTGCAGCAGCAGGTCGGCGTCGAGCACCTCCTCCAAGGTCGAGCGGAACGCCTCGACCAATTGGGTCGGCAGGTGCCGGACGAATCCGACGGTGTCGGTGAACACCACCGGCCGGCCGTCATCGAACTCGCCGCGGCGGGTGGTGGGATCCAGGGTGGCGAACAGAGCGTTCTGCACCAGCACTCCTGCCCCGGTCAGGGCGTTGAGGAGACTGGACTTGCCGGCGTTGGTGTAGCCGACGATCGCGATCGACGGCACCTCGCCGTGCAGCCGCCGGCTGCGCTGGGTGTCGCGGACCTGCTTCATGTCCTTGATCTCGCGGCGCAGCCGGGACATCCGCTCCCGGATGCGGCGGCGGTCGGTCTCGATCTTGGTCTCGCCGGGCCCGCGGGTGCCGACCCCGCCGCCACTCCCGCCGGCCCGGCCGCCGGCCTGCCGGGACATCGACTCACCCCAACCACGCAACCGCGGCAGCATGTACTGCATCTGCGCCAGCTCCACCTGCGCCTTGCCCTCCCGGCTGGTGGCGTGCTGAGCGAAGATGTCCAGGATCAACGCGGTGCGGTCGATGACCTTGACCTTGACGACCTTCTCCAGCGCGGTCAGCTGGGCGGGGCTCAACTCGCCGTCGCAGATGACGGTGTCGGCGCCGGTGGCGATAACGGTCTGGCGCAATTCGGCGGCCTTACCCGATCCGATGTAGGTCGCCGGGTCCGGCTTGTCCCTGCGCTGGATCATGCCCTCGAGGACCTCCGAGCCCGCGGTCTCGGCCAACGCGGCGAGTTCGGCGAGACTGGCGTCGGCGTCGGCGGCGCTGCCCTCGGTCCACACCCCGACCAGCACCACTCGCTCCAGGCGCAGTTGCCGGTACTCGACCTCGGAGACGTCGGCGAGTTCGGTGGACAGTCCGGCGACGCGGCGCAGCGCGGCGCGGTCTTCGAGCGCTAGTTCACCGATGCTGGGCTCGGCGCCGACGGCGGGGCCGGTGTGATCAGGATCTGTCATGGCTGGTCTTCACATGTTGACATGCTGATATTACGCGGCGCACCCTGTTTTGCGTCCCGCGGAATCAACCCCGGGCCGATCAAACCTGGGCCGCCCACCAGGCGTCGGACAATTCCCCCCGGGCCACCAAGACCGAGGGTCCACGCAGGAAACTGCCGGTATCGGTGATCTCCACGCCGACCTCGCCACCGGGAACCTGGATCCGCAGGGCGCCGGTCCGTTCGCCCTGGTGGTCGAGTGCCGCCACCGCGGCGGCGACGGTGCCGGTTCCGCAGGACCGGGTTTCGCCGACCCCGCGTTCGTGGACCCGCATCGCCACCGCCCCGTCGCGTACCGCGGTCAGCACCTCGATATTGACGCCCTGCGGGAACTGCCCGCGGTCGAACTCGACGGGCGCGCCGACGTCCAGGGCCGCCAGGCCGGCCTCGGTGAGGTCGGGGACCAGGCAGGCCAGATGTGGATTGCCGACGTCGACCCCGAGTCCAGACAGCCGACGGCCGCCGACCGTCGCCGCACCGGGACCGAGCCGGTTCACTTTGCCCATGTCGACGGTCACCTCGGCGGCGAAGTCGTTGGCCGCGTGCACGATGACCGGCCGCGGTCCGGCCAGCGAGCCCACCACGAACGCGTCGCGCCCCTCCAGTCCGCTCGCGCGCAGGAAGTGCGCAAACACCCGCACTCCGTTGCCGCACATCTGCGCCACGGAACCGTCGGCGTTGCGGTAGTCCAGATACCAGTTGTCGGCCTCGACGCCCTCGGGCAGCCGTTCGATGATCCCGGCGTCCCGGGCGGCACCGGCGGTGATGACCCGCAAAACTCCGTCGGCGCCCAGACCGCGCCGCCGGTCGCACAATGCGCTCACCGCGGGAACACTCAGGTCGAGCCGAGCGTCGAGGTCGGGAAGCAGCACGAAATCGTTTTCGGTGCCGTGCCCCTTGGCGAAGATCACCTGATCAGAATACGTGCCGCCAATGCGTCAGCACGGCCTCGGCCAAGCCGCCGGAGGCTGCGTCCAGCCAGCGGATGCGGTGGTCGCGACGGAACCACGACCGCTGCCGTCGCACGTACCGGCGGGTTCCGACGAACGTCAGTTCCCGGGCCCGGTCGAGTTCGGCGTCTCCCCCGCCGGCGTCCAGCGCCTCGATCACCTGCGCGTAACCCAGCGCGCGGGCGGCGGTCACCCCGTCGCGCAGCCCGCAGTCCAGCAGCCCGCCAACCTCCTCGACCAGGCCGGCGTCGAACATGGCCTGCGTACGCCGCGAGAGCCGGTCATCGAGGGCCTCGGTGGCCCAGTCCAGACCGACGATCGCGGTGTCCCATCGCGGTGCCCCGATGGTCGGCGCCGAGGCGGCGAAGGGCCGACCGGTCAATTCGACGACCTCCAGTGCCCGGACGATTCGGCGGCCGTCGGTGGCCAGGATCGACTCGGCGGCGACCGGGTCGCGGCGAGCCAGTTCGGCGTGTAAGGCGGCCGTGCCGACCTCTGCCAGGCGCCGCTCCCAGCGACCTCGGACCTCGGGATCGGTGGCGGGGAACTCCCAACCGTCCAGCAGCGATTGCACGTACATCATCGAGCCGCCGACGATCACCGGCACCGCGCCGCGAGCCGCGATGGACTCGACGTCGGCGACGGCGGCCTTCTGGTAGCGGGCAACGGTGGCGGTCTCGGTGACGTCCAGAACGTCGAGCTGGTGGTGAGCGACCCCGTGGCGACTTGCCGACGGCACCTTCGCCGTTCCGATATCCATCCCGCGGTACTGCTGCATGGCGTCGGCGTTGATCACCTCCACCGCGATCCGCCCGCTCAATCGCTCGGCCACCTTGAGCGCGAGTTCGGACTTTCCCGTTCCGGTCGGTCCGACGATCGCGATCGGCCGTGTCACGGCGTCCACGTACCGACGTAATACCCGACCCCGTAGGGCGCGCCGCGAGCGAATTCCCTTGCCGCCGATGGCCCGGGCTCGGCCAGTCCGGCAAGCACCTGGTAGGCCACCCTCCCGGAAATCCGGTCCGACAGCCCTGCCAGCTCGCCGGCGTCCCCGGCGGTCAGCGCGTCGTCCAGGGCGGACTGCAACGGCCCGGAATCCGGTTCGTAGCCGCCCGGGGCCGACGGGGTCAGCGTGGTGGCCCCGTCGGCCACCACCAGGACTCCGGTCGGAACATCACTGGCGTCGATCTCCTGCCGCAGGGCCCGGCCGAAGCCCAGCGCTGCCTCGGCGTCGTGGTCGGCGGCGTAGACCCGAACCTGCACGGCGGCCGAGGGGTTGACCTGCCCGCGCAGCCAGCCGGCGAACAGCGCGCACAACGGCAACGCGGTGACCACCGAGTCGGCCTCCGGCGACAGTGCCACCGGGACGTCGACGCCGTAACCCGCGTAAGTGCCGCGGCTTTCGGGACCGAGCACCGCGTCCGCGGTTCCCACGCCGAGCGCGATCCAGAACTGCGGCAGGGTGGCCGCGGCTGCCACCGCCGCATCGCGGAAACCGGCGACCTCGGCGGCGGCTGCACCTGCCAACTCCGGTATCAGTACGGGAGCGGAGGGAGTCATTGCGATGGCCGCCAGCACGGCCTCCACGCTAGCGGCCGACGGGCGAACCCTGAGCAGCGCCGAGCGAAGATGCGCCCGTCGCTTCGCTTCGCGCCAGGGCCGCGGTGGCGACCACCATGGTGGCCACCGAGGCCAGCAACAGCACCCAGCCGTCCGGACCTGGGCGCACGGATTCGCCGAGCACTGCGATGCCCAGCACCGAGGCGACCACCGGTTCGGCGACGGTCATGGTGGGCAGCGACGCGGCCAACGAACCGGCCCGGAACGAAGACTGCTGCCATGCCGTCGCCGCGACGGCCACCACGGCCCAGGCGTACAACTCCGGCGCGGTCAGCACCGCCATTGGTCCGTGCTCGAGGCGCCCGACCACGCCCTTGGTCAGAACGGCGAACACCCCCCACAACGAGCCGGACACCAGGCCCAGCAGCACCGCGGCGGCCGGGCGGCCGGCCAGCGCCCGGGCGCCGGCGACGCACGCCAGCAGGGCCGGGGCCATAACCGCGATGACCACGGCCCACACCTCGAACCCTGCGCGGGAGTGGCCCGCGGTGGGATTGCCGACGGTGACGATTACGGCGACGGAGGCAGCCAGCAGTGCTGCCCACAGCCATTCCGGGCGACTGACCCGCCGGCCTGCGCGGTGGGCGTTGATCGGCAGCGCGAAAAGCAGCGAAGTGACCAGCAGCGCCTGCACCAGCAGCACCGAACCCAGTCCGAGTGCGGCGGCCTGCAAGCCGAAGCCAACCGCGGAGATCGCGCTGCCCAGCCACCACTGACGGTCCTTGAGCAGCCGGAGGAATAAATCGAGGTACCCGACCGGCTCGTCGGTGACCGTATGCGCCGAACGCTGGTGGATGACATCGCCCACGGCAATGAACAGGGCCGCGCCCAGCGCCAGCAGAGCGGCGATATCGGACCTGGCCACCTGCCCTCCTCTCCCACTCGGGGTCGACGGCCCCGCAACGCCACCGTCCGGGCAACCGTCAACCGACCAACCCGTCGGCGCGCCCACCGGCGAACTGGTTCAATAAAACACGTCGCCCGCCGGATCCCGGTGGGTGGCGACGCAACTGGCGCCGCTTCGCGCGGCAGAGCGCGGCGACGCCGCGCGGAGGGTAGGTGAGCCATGACCGGTGATGACGCACGCACCGAGGAGACCCCCCGGCCCGCTCCCCGGCCGGGTCCGGCACGGCCCGTCCCCCGTCCGCACCCCCCCGCCGTCCCGGTGCCGGCCCACAGCGATCCCAAGAAGTTCGGCAGGGTCGCCGAGGACGGCACTGTTTTCCTGGTCACCTCCAACGGCGAGCGGGTCATAGGCTCCTGGCAGGCCGGTGACCCCGATGCCGCCTTCGACCATTTCGGCCGGCGCTTCGATGACCTGGCCACCGAGGTCGCGTTGATGGAGGCCCGGTTGGCATCGGGCACCGGAGACGCCCGCAAAATCAAGGCCGCCGCCGCGGGATTGGCCGAATCCCTTTCCACCGCCAGCGTTCTCGGTGACGTCGACGCGCTGGCCCGCCGTCTGGCCACCATCACCCAACAGGCCGACGAGACGGCCCAGGCCGAGCGGGCCCGCCGCGACGAACACCGTGCCGCGCAGACCGCGCGCAAAGAGGCGCTGGCAGTCGAAGCCGAGGAACTGGCCGCCAACTCCACACAGTGGAAGTCCGCCGGGGACCGGATGCGGGTGATCCTCGAGGAGTGGCGGACCATCACCGGCCTGGATCGCAAGACCGACGACGCGCTCTGGAAGAGGTACTCGGCGGCCCGCGACGCGTTCAACCGCCGCCGCGGCACGCACTTCGCCGAACTCGACCGCGAGCGGGCCGGGATCCGGGAGACCAAGGAGAAACTGTGCGCCCGCGCCGAGGAGCTGTCGGGATCCACCGACTGGAACGCCACCGCGGCGGCGTTCCGCGGGTTGCTCGCCGAGTGGAAGTCCGCCGGCCGCGCGTCCAAGGACGGCGACGAGGCGCTGTGGCAGCGGTTCAAGGCCGCCCAGGACGCGTTCTTCGCCGCACGCAACGCGATGAACGCCGAGCGTGACGCCGAGTTCACCGCCAACGGCGAGGCCAAGGAACGGCTGCTGGCCGAGGCCGAGAAGATCGACGTTGCCAACCCGGCGGCGGCCCGGGCAGCACTGCGCGCCATCACCGACAAGTGGGACGCCATCGGCAGGGCGCCCCGGGACCAGACCCCCGAGCTGGAGCGGCGTTTGAAGGCGGTGGAGAAAAAAGTCCGCGACGCCGTCGACGCCAGCCGGATCGACCCGGAGGCCCAGGCCCGCGCCGAGCAGTTCCGCGCTCGCGCCGAACAGTTCGAACGCCAGGCCGAGAAGGCCGCGGCCGGCGGCAGGGACAAAGAGGCCGAGCAGGCCCGGGCCAGCGCCGCGCAATGGCGCGAGTGGGCCGCCGCCGCCGCGAAGGCCCTCACCAGACGGCGCTGACCACAGCGAGGTAACCGGGCCGGGGCTTATCAGGTCGGGGTGCTACTGCTCCCCGGGCTCCGTCGGCTTCTGCGCGCCCGGCGGATCCAGACCGTCGAGCAGGGACCTTTGCTTCTGTTCGGCCGCCTGTTGACGACGTTCGGACTCGGCGGCCAGATGCAGGGCGGTGCGCGTCCAGACCACCCGCGCCCAGTGGAAGGTCAGCAGGATCACCGCGAACCAGGCCACGATGAGCCCGATGCCGGGGCCGGGCTGGCCGACGGCGGCGGTCTGACGCGACCACACCGCCAGCATCCCCAGGGCGCTGGCGATGGCGCTGCCGGCCAGCGCGATCCAGGCCAGGATCCAGCGCCGGGTCAGCAGGGCCAGCATCGAGAAGCCGACGCTGAAGACCAGGGTGAACCAGCAGAACAGCCGCGACGGCAGAGCGATGCCCACGCTGATGGCCTTATCGTCACCCATCAGTACGTCGACGCCGCGGGCACCGCCGGTGTGCGGCAGGATGAAGGACACCAGCAGCACGAAGACGAGGATCGCGACCACCAAAGCCCTTGCACCCGGGTCGATCTCGCCGGCCACCCGTTTCTCAGCCGCCTCCAGCTCGGCTCGATAGGCCTCGAACTCGTCCGGCGCTCCGGTCATCGCGCACATCCTGTCGTGGTCGGCTCGGGTTGGGCGGGCGGGGCTCCCACCGGCGGTAAGCCCAGCCCCACGGTGCGCGGGCGGCGCCCTGCGGCGTGGGCGTCGCCGGCGCGGGTGCGCCGGTGGGACAGCAGCGGCGCGTCGGCGATCAGGTGGTGGGGCGCGGCGCCGGTGAGCGTTGTCTCGACGATATCGCCGGGGCGGACCTCGGCCGCACCGGGCGTGAAGTGCACCAGCCGGCCGTCGCGGGCACGACCGCTCATCCGCGCCGTAGCGGCATCCTTGCGGCCCTCCCCGGCCGCCACCAGCACCTCGACGGTGCGGCCGACCAGCGCGGTGTTCTCCTCCAGGGAGATCGACTCCTGAAGTTCGATGAGCCGCCGGTAGCGGTCGGCGACGACGTCCTTGGGGATCTGTCCGTCCAACTCCGCCGCCGGAGTGCCGGGCCGCCGCGAATATTGGAAGGTGAAGGCCGCCGAGAACCGCGCCTGGCGGACCACGTCGAGGGTGGCGGCGAAATCCTCCTCGGTCTCGCCCGGGAAGCCGACGATGATGTCGGTGGTGATCGCGGCGTGCGGCATGGCCTGCCGAACCCGATCGAGAATCCCGAGGTATTTCTCGGCCCGGTAGGACCGGCGCATCGCCCGCAGCACCCGGTCGGATCCGGACTGCAGCGGCATGTGCAACGCCGGGCAGACATTCGGGGTCTGCGCCATGGCCTCGATGACGTCGTCGGTGAACTCGGCCGGGTGCGGCGAGGTGAAGCGGACCCGCTCCAGTCCTTCGATACGGCCGCACCGGCGAAGCAGCGTGGCGAACGCCCCACGATCGCGCGGGGCCTGCGGGTCGGCGAAGGAGACGCCGTAGGCGTTGACGTTCTGCCCCAGCAGGGTCACCTCCAAGACGCCCTGGTCGACCAGGGCGCGCACCTCGGCGAGGATATCGGCCGGGCTGCGGTCCAGTTCCCGGCCCCGCAGCGACGGGACGATGCAGAACGTACAGGTGTTGTTACACCCCACCGAAACCGAAACCCATGCGGCGTAAGCGGATTCGCGCGCTGCGGGCAGCGCCGAGGGGAACTCCCGCAGCGCCTCGGCGATCTCCACCTGCGCCGTACGGTTATGCCGGGCCCGCTCCAACAAGGTCGGCAGCGAGCCGATGTTGTGGGTGCCGAACACCACGTCGACCCACGGCGCCCGCGCGAGCACGGCGTCCCGGTCCTTCTGGGCCAGACAACCACCGACGGCGATCTGCATGTCGGGGTCTGCCTGCTTGCGCGGCGCGAGATGGCTGAGGTTGCCGTAGAGCTTGTTGTCGGCGTTCTCCCGCACCGCGCAGGTGTTGAACACCACCACGTCGGCGTCGGCGCCCTCCGGCGCGCGCCGGTAACCTGCGGCGTCCAGCAGACCGGCCAGCCGTTCGGAGTCGTGGACGTTCATCTGGCAGCCGTAGGTGCGGACCTGGTAGGTCCGAGCGGGCGCCGAAAGCGCATCGCCATCCCCGTCGAGGTTCTGGCCGAGCACCGAAGTCACTCACTCATGGTACGGACGCGCTGGAAACCGCGGCCCGGGCGGATCATTGTTATCGCAGGCGGAACCCGCCGCAGGTGGGTAGGGTCTGGATCCATGACTGAGGGCGGGGCCGTCCCGATGATCTCGATCAAGGGCGTCAACAAGCATTTCGGCTCCCTGCACGTTCTCAAGGACATCAACATCGACATCGACCGGGGCCAGGTGGTGGTGGTCCTGGGGCCGTCCGGATCGGGCAAGTCGACGCTGTGCCGGACCATCAACCGGCTGGAGACCATCGACTCCGGGACGATCGCCATCGACGGGGAGGTGCTGCCCTCGGAGGGCCGCAAGCTGGCCCAGCTGCGGTCCGACGTGGGCATGGTTTTCCAGTCCTTCAACCTCTTCGCCCACAAGACCATCGTGGAAAACGTGATGCTCGCGCCGATCAAGGTGCGCAAGATCGACAAGGACCAGGCCCGCGCGCAGGCGATGTCACTGTTGGAGCAGGTCGGTGTGGCCAGCCAGGCCGACAAGTACCCCGCTCAGCTTTCCGGCGGCCAGCAGCAACGGGTGGCCATCGCCCGGTCCCTGGCCATGGCACCCAAGGTGATGCTGTTCGACGAACCCACCAGCGCCCTGGACCCCGAGATGGTCAACGAGGTGCTGGCCGTGATGACCTCGCTGGCCGGTGAGGGCATGACGATGGTGGTGGTCACCCACGAGATGGGCTTCGCCCGGCGGGCCGCGAACCGGGTGGTGTTCATGGCCGACGGCTCCATCGTCGAGGACGCCGCGCCGGAGGACTTCTTCTCCAGCCCGCGCTCCGAGCGTGCCCGGGACTTCCTCGGCAAGATCCTCAGCCACTAGAGGCCACGGGAACCATGCGGTCGCTGCCCCTTCGCCTCGTCGTGATCCTCACGCTGGTCCTCGGCCTGCCGTTGGCATTGGCCGGGTGCGGCGGGGGCGGGGACAAGATCACCATCGGCACCAAGTTCGACCAGCCCGGGCTGGCGGTCAAGAAACCGGACGGCACGATGGCCGGCTTCGACGTCGACGTCGCGACCTACGTCGCCGGGCAACTCGGCTACAACCCCGACCAGATCGACTGGAAGGAAGCCCCGTCCGGACAGCGCGAGACGCTGATCCAGAACGGGCAGGTGGACTACATCGTGGCCACCTACTCGATCACCGACGCCCGCAAGCAGAAGGTGGCCTTCGCCGGGCCCTACCTCGATACGGGTCAGAGCCTGCTGGTCCGGGCCGACACCACCGACATCAGTGGACCGGAGTCACTGGCCAACGGCAAGAAACTCTGCTCTGTGTCCGGCTCGACCCCGGCCCAGCGGATCAAGGACAAGTACCCGGGTGTGCAGTTACAGCAGTACGACACCTACTCAGCCTGCGTGGAGGCGCTGCGCAACGGAGCGATCGACGCGGTGAGCACCGACGAGGTGATCCTGGCCGGGTTCGCCGCACAATCGCCCGGCACGTTCAAGATCATCGGCAAGCCGTTCTCGGTGGAGCACTACGGCATCGGACTGCAGCGCGAGAATCTCGACCTGCGGGCCAAGATCAATGAGGCGATCCTCAAAATGCAGCGGGACGGCGAATGGAAAGACGCCTTCGACCGCAACCTCGGTCCGGCCGGGATCAGCGCACCACCGCCCCCGCCGCTGGACACCGACACAGCCGGGGCCGGCGCCGAGCGGGTCGACATTCTGGGCGAGTACGGCGGGCTCATCCTCAAGGCATTCTGGACCACCATCAAGCTGACGGTCCTCGCGGCCATCGGTGCGCTGATCCTCGGCACGGCACTGGCGGCGATGCGACTCTCCCCGGTTCCGATGCTCAACTGGCTGGGGGCCGCCTACGTCAACGTCGTGCGC
This sequence comes from Mycolicibacterium sp., assembly GCA_020637165.1. Lineage (GTDB taxonomy): Bacteria > Actinomycetota > Actinomycetes > Mycobacteriales > Mycobacteriaceae > Mycobacterium. Next base: position 651,793 of record JACJWN010000003.1, read on the forward strand.
AATACCCCGTTGACCCTGATCATCCTGTTCTGTTCTTTCGGCCTGGCCCAGACTCTGGGCATCACGCTGGCCGATCCGGATTCGCCGACGTCGATCGCCGACAGCAACTTCCGGCTGGCCGTGCTCGGCCTGGCGGTATACACGGCGGCCTTCGTCTGCGAGACCGTGCGGGCCGGGGTGAACACCGTCCCGGTCGGTCAGGCGGAGGCGGCCCGATCACTCGGGCTCACTTTCGGACAGAACCTACGGATCGTTCTCCTCCCGCAGGCGTTCCGATCGGTGATCATCCCCCTGGGTTCGGTGCTGATCGCGCTGACAAAGAACACCACCATCGCCTCGGCGATCGGCGTGGCCGAGGCGGCGCTGCTGATGAAAGAGATGATCGAGAACACCGCGGCGCTGCTGGTGGTGGGTGGAATCTTCGCCTTCGGATTCCTGCTGCTGACGCTGCCGCTGGGGCTGCTGTTCGGCTGGCTGGGCAACCGTTGGGCGGTGGCACGGTGATGACCCCGTTAATGACGGCCCCGGTATGGACGACCACGGTGATGACGAGGAACGGACGACACCGGTGAGCGCTTCAGTCCTCTTCGACGCACCGGGTCCACGGGCACGGGTGCGCAACCGGATCATTTCCGCGACAACGGTCGTCCTGGCCGCCCTGGTCGTGTGGGCGATCATCGCCAAGCTCGCCGACCGGGGTCAGCTGGCGGCCGCCAAGTGGGAGCCGTTCACGACCGGCGACCTGTGGAAGACCTATGTGTTGCCGGGCGTCGTCGGCACCCTGACCGCCGCCGCGTTGTCGATCGTGCTGGCGCTGATTCTGGGTCTGCTGCTCGGTGTGGGACGGCTGCACCCGTCGGCGTGGGTCAACCGCATCTGCGGGGTGATCGTCGAGTTCTTCCGAGCGGTTCCGGTGCTGATCATGATGATCTTCGCCTACTTCCTCTTCGCGCTTTACGACGTGTTCCCGTCCAAGCAACTGGCACTGGCGGGCGTGGTGACCGGACTGACCCTCTACAACGGCGCGGTCATCGCCGAAATCGTCCGCTCCGGTGTCGGGTCGCTGCCGCGCGGTCAGAGCGAGGCCGCCGCCGCGCTCGGGCTGAGCTGGGGGCAGACGATGCGCTCGGTCCTGCTGCCCCAGGCCATCACCTCGATGCTGCCGGTGCTGGTGTCGCAGCTGGTCGTGGCCCTGAAGGACACCGCGATCGGCTACCAGATCACCTTCCTGGAGATGGTGCGCCAGGGAACGGTGATCGGATCCACCTACGGCAACTACGTTCCCGCGCTGATCGTGATCGCCGTGCTGATGATCAGCCTCAACTTCGCCCTGTCCGCGGCGGCCACCCGCCTGGAGAAGCGTTTGCGGCGGTCCAAGCGGACCCCCGAGCCACTCGAGGCCGATACGCTCCTGGAGCCTGGAGACTGACCCGGCCGGGCCGCATACATGGCCCCGCGTGCGTGGCCGTAGCGCCGCCCCTGTTCCTACACCCGCCGGCGCTCACGTTCGGCGGCGAGCGCATCGGTAACCACCGCCACCGCCATGCCCTGGCTGTAGCCACGGCGGGCCAGCATGCCGACCAATCGCCGCATGACCTTCACATCGTCGCCCTGGCCCAGCGGTTCGCGGCGCAGCCTGCTCTCCACGAGTTGTTCGGCCCGTCCGCGCTCGGCGTCGGCGTCGATTCCCTCCAGCGCGGCGGAGACGGTCTCCTCCTCCACACCTTTGGCGCGAAGCTCAGCCGCCAGGGCCCGCTTGCCTTTTCCGGCGTGCGTCTGTCGCGCACGGACCCACTGGGCGGCGAAATCCTCATCGTCGATGAGACCGACCGCCTCGAGCCGGCCGAGAACCCCGTCGATGACCTCGTCGGGATACCCCCGCTGGGTCAGCCGCCCGGCGAGTTCGGCGCGGGTCCGGGCCCGCGCGGTGAGCAGACGCAGACACAGCGCGTGCGCCTGCTCACCGCGTTTGGCCGAAGTCGCCTCGTCGGACTCAGAAGTCAACGGGGGCGGGCAGTACGTCGTCGCCGAGTTCATCGGTCATCACCGCACCGATCCCCAACTTCTCTTTGATCTTCTTCTCGACCTCGTTGGCCACGTCGGGGTTGTTCCTGAGGTAGTTGCGAGCATTCTCCTTGCCCTGGCCCAACTGCTCGCCCTCATAGGTGAACCACGACCCGGACTTTCGGATGAAGCCCTGGTCGACGCCCATGTCGATGAGCGAGCCCTCCCGGCTGATGCCCTTGCCGTACAGGATGTCGAACTCGGCTTGTTTGAACGGCGGGCTGACCTTGTTCTTGACCACCTTGACGCGGGTGCGGTTACCCACCGCATCGCTACCGTCCTTGAGTGTCTCGATACGGCGGACGTCCAGGCGCACCGTGGCGTAGAACTTCAACGCCTTACCGCCAGTGGTCGTTTCGGGCGAGTTGTGCACCATGACTCCGTCAGCAAAGTAGTTGTGCGAACCCTCTACTTCGATGTCGAAGCGGTTCATCGACCGGGTCCGCGGTTTGACGCGAACATCGAGCACCCGGGCCGGCACCAGCCGCGACGTGGGCTCGACGAACTCCGGCACCACCGTGCTGCGACCACGGAACCGCGGCAGAAGCTTGTACTCCATCGACGGTGCCATGTAGGGCGCCACCAGTTCCTGGAACTTGGCCGATGCCGCGGTGGAGAACACCAGCACGGCCTTGCCGGCCGTACCCGCAGAGCGCAGGCGCACATCCAGGCCGAGGGTGTCGCGCAGATGATCACGCAGCCGCTCGCGCGAACCCTCAGTCATGGCCTCGACACAGATTTCGATCCGCCCGCTTCCGCCCTCGGTGCGCTGCTGCACGCCCATGGAGCGGACGGTGAAGGATCCGTCATCCATGTACCAAATCGCCAGCGCCAGCGGAGTGAGCGCCTTGAGGTAATCCTCAGAGAGGAACTTCTTGCCGTCACCCAAGTAGACCGCCTGACTCAGTTCGCCGAGTTCCGGCAGCGGGGTGAAGTCCACGAAGCGGGCGCCCTTGTCGTTATCGCGCACGGAATGCTCGATGTTGCCCAGCAGGTCGGTCTTCCACTGCAGGTAGTCGATCTGCTTGGCACCGTGGCCCATCCGGAAGCGAACGCCGTTGCGGCCGTTCCGGTTCGGAGAGAGGCTGCCGTCACCCATCAGCGAACCGAGTATCACCTGGAACTGCTGCTCGCTGAGAAGATGCGGCTCGGAAGCCATCACGCGATCGCCGGCGATGATGTCGTCGGCCTCCGTCCAGCCGGACGGGGTTCGGACGAGGTGATTCGGTGTCGCGGCGAACTGCGACTTGCCGTTACCACCGGACTTCTCGACGGTGAACTGCAGGAACCGTTCAGCCGGCCCGTTGTTAAACCAGTTCACCACTTTGCGCGGCACAATCCGATCAGTGCCCGGGTCATAGGACAGGACTTCGACATCCATCTTCTGGTTGACGATCTTGCCGATCTTCTCGGTGGTGCCGTCCGCCAACTGCACCCGGGTGCTGTAGTTGAAGCACCCGAACATCACCCCGATCTTCTCGCGGAGCTGGTTGATGAAGATCGCGGTGGTTCCGGCATTGTTCAGCGCGCCGGTCATCTTGCGCAGCGCCTGGCTCATCAGGCGGGCCTGCAGGCCGACGTGGCTGTCGCCCATCTCGCCCTCGATCTCCGCACGCGGCACCAGTGCGGCCACCGAGTCGATGACCAGGATGTCGATGGCACCGGAGCGGACCAGCATGTCGGCGATCTCCAGCGCCTGCTCGCCGGTGTCGGGCTGGCTCACCAGCAGTGCATCGGTGTCGACGCCGAGGCTCTTGGCGTACTCGGGATCCAGCGCGTGCTCGGCGTCGATGAACGCCGCGATACCGCCGGCGGCCTGGGCGTTGGCCACCGCGTGCAGGGCGACGGTGGTCTTGCCCGAGGACTCCGGGCCGTAGATCTCGATGACGCGGCCCCGCGGCAACCCGCCGATACCCAAAGCGACGTCTAGAGCGATCGAACCGGTCGGGATGACCGAGATGGGCTGGCGAACCTCGTCGCCGAGGCGCATCACCGAGCCCTTCCCGTGATTCTTCTCGATCTGTGCGATCGCGAGTTCGAGGGCCTTCTCGCGGTCGGGGGCTTGCTGGGCCATGGATGTCTCCGTTCGGTATGTGTTCGGTTGACCGGTGTTTCGGTCGGTTGGCCGCGACGTTAGAGAAGGCCTCTGACAAAACAGCGTCGGTCGAACAGTCACCACTGTAACGAACATGTGTTCGACAGCAAGTAGGCGCGCCAGCGTGTCGTCAGCAGTCGTCCGGGCGCGATGCGGGATCGGTTACCACTGCTCGCGCGGCACGTCGAAATCGGCGCACAACGCCCGCCAGACATCCCGGGGCTCGACGCCGTCCTCGATGGCCTGCGCGGCCGTGCGCCCGTTCATCCGGGTCAGGACGTGGTCCACGAGCAGCGACGCGCCACGCACCGGACCGAACTGCCCTTCGACGAGTTCGTGGAATTCGGTCAGTCGCACGAGAACAACTTACCCAGCCGCTTCATGGCACACCCGAACAGGATCGGCCACCTCGGCAATCCCCCGGGCGGCACGGTGGGCCGCCTCCCGGTAGCCGGGCGCCGAGATCACCTCGCCGACCGCGGCGGCCAGCGCGTCACCGGTCAACGGCCGGACCAGCCGCGCACTGCCCTGGCGCACAACACGATTCGCCAACTCCCACTGGTCTCCGCCACCGGGCACCACGACCATCGGCAGGCCGGCCAGCAGGGTCTTGGACAGCATGCCGTGCCCACCCCCGCAGATCACGACGTCGGCGGCGCGCAGCAGCTCATCCTGCCGCCCGAGGCCCGCACTGGCCCATGGCGGCACCTCGATGTCGTCGCCCGCGATCCGGGACACCACCAGCCGGGCACCGGCGGGCAGGGTCCGGCCCGGGACCAGTTCCCGCAGCGCCAGTTCGGCCAGGCCGCCGGTACCGGTGACCGCCGTCGAGGGGGCAACCACGACCACCGGCCCCTCCCCCGGCGGGATCGGCAGCACAGCGCCGGTCGGCTCGAAGTGCAGGGGGCCGACCACCACCGCTTCGGCGGGCCAGTCCGGTCGGGGCACCTCGAGAGCGGGCAGGGTAGCGATCAACCGGCGGCGCGGTCCGGGATCCCGGCCGGGCAGCCCGATCTGCCGGCGCGCCCAAGACCGCTGGCGTTCCCCGGCCCGCACCGAGCGCGCGGTCAGGACGCGCAGCGCGCTGTCGCGCAACCGACCCAGCGGACCGGTGCCCGGGGCCAGTCCGCTGCCCACCGGCGGCAGCCCTCGGGAGGGCAGGTACAGCGGGTGGGGACTGAGTTCGACCCACGGGACGCCGAGGAGGTCGGCGGCCATTCCGCCGCACGCGGTGATGACGTCGGAAACCACGAGATCGGGCGCGCAGCGTCGCAGGGCGGGCAGATTCGCCACCGCCATCCGGGCAGCCCGCTGGTGGATCTTGGCCCCCGCGTCGTTGTCGTCGGAATCGCCCGGATCCAGACCGGTCAACTCGACAGCTTCGACTCCAGCGCGGCGGGCGTTGTCCAGCCACTGGGTGCCCGTCATCAGCACCGGGTGATCGCCGGCCTCGCGGAACCGAAGGCACAACGCCAGGGCCGGAAAAGCGTGACCGGCCTCCGGCCCGGCAACCACGACCACCCTCATTGCCACACCCTGTCACAGTCGACCCGGGAGACCGGCCCGGGCGGACTAGGCTGGTCGGCATGACCGAGCAGATAGCGAACATCACCACCGACGTCGACAACGCCCACACCGTCGAGGTGTTCCTCTCCGCGCTGCAAAACCAAGACCTCGACGGCGCCGGCGCGGTGCTCGACGACAACCTGGTCTATCAGAACGTCGGGTTCCCGACCATCCGGGGCCGGTCCCGTGCCATCAAGCTGTTCCGTTCGATGGAGGGCCGGGCCCGCTTCGAGGTCAAAATCCACCACATCGCGGTAAACGGGCCGGCGGTGCTGACCGAGCGCACTGACGTGCTGGCGATCGGCCCGGTGCGACTGCAGTTCTGGGTGTGCGGCGTATTCGAAGTGCATGACGGCCGAATCACGCTGTGGCGGGACTACTTCGACATGTGGGACATGACCAAGGCACTGGTTCGCGGCTTGGCCGGCGCGGTGATTCCCGCAATGCGCCCGACGCTGTGACGCTGCGTCCGACCCCGCAACAGGTCCGGCCCCTGTGACCCGGGCGAACTAGCGCCGCGCCGGCCCGAGTTCCTCGAAGGCCTGCGCCCAGCCGAGCAACCGATCGGTGGCGTCGGTCAGATCATGGCGGTAGCGCTGCTGGGACGCCGCCCCGAGAGCCGCTCCGGCGTTGGCGGACGACACCAGGTGCGCCGCCGCGGTGACCATCTCGTTGTACTGCCGGACCCCGCTGTTGAGTTGAGCGGTCAACGCATTGATCGTGGGCGCCAGGTAGGCGCGGGTGTGCGGGTTCTCACCGGCCGCGCGTTCCATGGACACCACCTCCGAGGCCGTCGCCGTCATGGTCGCCGCGGACCGGCCGGCGGCGACGGTGAGTTCCCCGATCTCGTCGGGGGGCAGCATCCTGCCCCGCTCCATTACGCCCAGCAGCGAGTGCAGCCCCCGCTCGGAGGCGCCGAGTGCGGACATCGCCGGCCGGGCGACCGAACCGTTCGGCGGCAGCCGCTGCCCGCTGGCCTCCCGCTGCGGCGGTAGCGGTTCCCCGCGCAGCCAGCGGTAGCGCAACAGCCACAACGTCGCCGGAACGGCCGCACCGGCGGCGATCAGTCCGGTGATCAGCAGCGCCCACACCGGGGTGTTCCACACCGCCAGCAATCCGGTGACGAACACCCAGAAAACCGAGGCGAAGGCGAAGAACACCCCGAACCGCAACGCCCAGCGCCGCTTGCGCAGCAGCCGCGCGCGGGGGTCCGAGATTGCACCGAGCTTCTGCGAGGCTACGTCGGCGTACTCGCTGACGATGTCGATGCCGCGTTGCAGCGCCGAACGCCAATACGGCGCCCGCCGACCCGCCGAGAATCCCGTGGGTGTGACCGCCATCGACCGCTGCCTCCTGCCGGACGCTCTACTGGCCGAGCGGCTGCTCGGGCTTGGGGGTGGCGGCCGGGGCAGCCGGGGTGGCCGGAGCCGCGGCGCCGCCGGAAGGCAGCGACTCACCGCGCATGGATGCGCGAATCTGCTCGAGCCGGGAGTGCCCGGCCATCTGCACGCTGGCCTGCTGGACTTCCATCATCCGTCCGTGCACGGAGTTCTGAGCCAACTCCGCCGACCCCATGGCGTTGGCATAGCGTCGCTCGATCTTCTCTCGGACCTCGTCGAGGCTCGGGGTGGTGCCGGGAGCGGCGATCTCGCTCATCGACCGCAGCGACTCGCTGACCTTCTCCTGCATCTTGGCCTGCTCAAGCTGGCTGAGCAGCTTGGTGCGCTCGGCGATCTTCTGCTGCAGCACCATCGCGTTCTGCTCGACCGCCTTCTTGGCCTGCGCCGCCGCCTGCAGGGCCTGGTCGTGCAGGCTCTTGAGGTCCTCGACGCTCTGTTCGGCGGTGACCAGCTGGGCGGCGAACGCCTCGGCGGCGTTGGTGTATTCGGTGGCCTTGCCGGCGTCGCCCGAGGCGGCGGCCTGATCCGCCAGGGTCAGCGCCTGGCGGACGTTGGCCTGCAGCTTCTCGATATCGGCCAGCTGGCGGTTGAGCCGCATCTCGAGCTGGCGCTGGTTGCCGATGACCTGGGCGGCCTGCTGAGTCAGTGCTTGGTGCTGGCGCTGGGCGTCCTCAATCGCCTGCTGGATCTGCACCTTGGGATCGGCGTATTCGTCCACTTTGGCGCCGAAGAGCGCCATCAGGTACTTCCACGCTTTGACGAACGGATTGGCCATCTAGTTGCCCCGCCTTCGAGTCGAGTTCCTCATTGGATCGGCTGTCCAAAGTGATTCGGTGCCCAATTTATCGGTTCCGGACCCACCACCACAGCCCGGTCGCGATGTCGGTGCCCGATTTCCCGGCAAAGACGCCCGATCAGGCGACCGCCATGGACACCGGATGTGGAATCACCGTCGCCGCGACCTCGGCGGAGCCTCGGCCGATGCGGTCTGAATCCTCCCGGCAGGCCAACTCGGCTCCGGCGTCGCACAGCACCCGCGACATCGGGACGTCCAGCGCGATGCAGATCGCACCGAGCAGCTCACTGGAGGCTTCCTTGCGGCCGCGTTCCACCTCCGAGAGGTAACCCAGGCTGACGCGGGCCGCATCGGAGACCTCCCGCAGCGTGCGGCCCTGCGATGTCCGCGCACGACGCAGCACGTCACCGATCACTTCCCGCAGCAGTACCGCCATGGCGCTGTCCTCCTCGATTCGTCGCAGCACTACGTGCAACGCCCGGGCCGCCAGGTTGGTTCCCGGCCGAGTCAGGAGGTGTGGCTGGTTCCCCGGATCGCCGACACCACGTAGTCCATTCCGGTGAGCACGGTGAGGACGACCGCGGCGCCCATGATCCACCAGGCGACGGTCAGCCATTGGCCGGGCCAGTTGTGCAACGGCAGGATGAACAGCCCGATGGCCACCGCCTGAACCAATGTCTTGAGTTTGCCGCCCCGGCTGGCCGGGATGACCCCGCGGCTGATCACGGCGAACCGCAGCACCGTGACACCGATCTCGCGAACCAGGATGACCGCCGTGACCCACCACGGCAGATCGCCGAGCATCGACAGGCCAATCAGCGCCGCGCCGATGAGCATCTTGTCGGCGATCGGATCGGCAAGTTTGCCGAACTCGGTGACCATGTTGTAGTTCCGGGCCAGCGCACCGTCGAACCGGTCGGTGATGACTGCGACCGCGAAGATGATGAACGCGGTGATCCGGCTACCGGTCTGGTGTCCGTCCCCGGCGAAGAGGAACAGCAGAAAGACCGGGACCAAAACCAGGCGCAGACCGGTCAACAGGTTGGGAAGGTTTGCCACTCGGGGGCGCGGGGCTGCCGGCGGGGTCTGCGGTTGGGCCGGCACGCCACCGAGGATATCGGTTCACCCCGCCGTATCGGGCCTAGACGGGCCGAGTGACCGCGCCGGATGATCGCAGGTGACCGCGCCGTTGAAGGCCCGGCACCAGCATGGGAACGCGATCGCGGTAGTCGCGGTACTGCTCACCGAGATTCGCGGTGAGGTCACGCTCCTCGAGACGTATCGCGACGAGGATGTATCCCGTCGTGCCGACGGCGAAAAGCAGGTGACCCGCCGTCATCGTGGGCGTCGCCCAGAACGCGACGATGAAACCCAGCATGATCGGGTGGCGCACCGCCCGGTAAAGCATCGAGGTGCGAAAGCCCAGGCTCCGGTAAGGCGTCTCGCGCCAGGCCAGGTACACCTGTCGCAACCCGAACAGATCGAAGTGGCTGATCAGGAAAGTCGACAGCAGGACGGTTACCCACCCCAGGGCGAACGACGTCCACAACGCCGCCCGCGCCGGGGCCCAGGTGACGTCCCAGACGATCGCCGGCATCGTCCGCCACTGCCAGAACAGCAGCGCGAGGACCAGGGTCGTCATGAGCACGTATGTACTGCGTTCGATGGGCTCGGGCACCAGCCGGGTCCACCACCGCTTGAACCACGGCCGCGCCATCACGCTGTGCTGCGCGGCGAACAATCCGAGCAGCAGCAGGTTGACCAGCAGCGCCTCGGCCGCCGGAGCCGCGACCCCGTGATCGACGCTCCGCGGGACGACGAGGTTGCCGACGAAACCGATCGAATAGGCGAACACCCCCAAAAACACCAGGTAGCACCCGGCCCCGTAGCCGAGCATGAGGAAACGCTTCATTTCGGACCTCCTGGTCACCGACCCGCACCGGCGAGTCACTCTCGCTGGGTTCCTCATATCCGGCGCGGCAAACCTGATCCGGAGGTTCGTCAGCCGACTCGGCGAGCGGTGATGGACCGATAAGGTGTGCCGGTGAGCGACTACTGCGCCGGGGTGCCGTCGGTCGACGGTCCTCATCTCGAGCCGCCCCGCGGGGTCGTCATCCGCCGCGCCCGAACCTCCGACGTGCCGGAGATCAAGCGGCTCGTCGACACCTACGCCGGCCGGATTCTGCTGGAGAAGAACCTGGTCACCCTCTACGAGGCGGTCCAGGAGTTCTGGGTTGCCGAGGCCGACGGTCGCGTCATCGGCTGTGGCGCCCTGCATGTGATGTGGTCCGACCTCGGCGAGGTGCGCACCGTCGCGGTGGATCCCCGGTTCAAGGGTCACGGCGTCGGCCATGCGATCGTGCGACGGCTCCTCGACGTGGCGCGAGAACTGCAACTCAAGCGGCTGTTCGTGCTGACCTTCGAAACCCATTTCTTCGGCCGGCACGGTTTCGCCGAGATCGCGGGCACCCCGGTGACCGCAGAGGTCTACGAGGAGATGTGCCGGTCCTACGACGTCGGCGTGGCCGAGTTCCTCGACCTGAGCTACGTCAAGCCGAACATCCTGGGCAACACCCGGATGTTGCTGACGCTCTGACGCCGGAAATCTCGGGCTTTCCGGTACGGCATGGATGGCGCGCTGAACCTCAGCCAGATAACCTGGTTTGTATGTACAACGTACCTACAGTTTCCGGTGCGTTCACACCAACGAGACGAGTGAGGCAGTCATGACCAGCGCCAAGGCGTCCACAAAAACCAGCCGCGACCAGCGCTTGAACTTCCGCGCGAGCGCGCAGCAGGAACTCATGATCCGGCGCGCCGCCGAAGCCACGGACAGCACCATCACGGACTTCATCCTCGGAAGCGTCCTGGAGAATGCCGAACGGGTGCTCGCCGACCGGAAGTGGTTCACCGCTGACGACGATCAGTGGGCGGAATTCCAGCGACTGCTCGACGCCCCGATGGCGCCGATGCCGAAGCTGGACCGGCTCCTGACGCGCGAGAGTCCGTTCGATGAGGGCAGCGATTGACGGAGAAGCCCGGCAAGCCCCAGAAACTCAGCAAAGCGCACGACCGTAGCCGCTTCGAGTCAGGCGCATCCGAACTCGATGACTGGCTCAAGAAGTACAGCTGGCAGAACATGCGGGCCCACAACGCGACGACGTATGTCACCACAACCGGCGGCGGTCGCGTTGTCGGCTATTACGCGCTGACGGTTGCCGGGTACCAGCGGTTGGCCGCCCCTGAGGCGATCGCCAAGCGTGCACCAGAGCCCGTGCCGTGTTTCCTGATGGCCCGCCTCGCCGTCGACATTGAGTGGCGCCGGCGCGGGTTGGGATGGGGGCTGCTGCGAGACGCCATGCAGCGCGTGTTGTTGCTGTCCCAGTCCGTTGCGGCTCCGGCGCTACTCGTTCATGCTCGCGACGAAGACGCCCGCGCCTTCTACTGTCATCACGCGGAGTTTCTTCAGTCCCCCGTCGAACCGCTTCATCTGTTCCTTCCCATCACAGCGATAGCGGCGCGACTTCAGACCAAGGACCGCTAGTCGGCCTTCCTGTGCTCCCCCGGGAGCCTCAGAAGTCCTCGGGGATCCCGGTGTCGTCGTCGAAGTCCTCGTCGTCGTCGTCGGCACTCCCGCCGCCGCGGATCGAGGCCAGGGTCGCCGACAGTTCGTCGGGCTTGACCATCACCTCGCGGGCCTTGGATCCCTCCGAGGGCCCGACGATGCCGCGGGTCTCCATCAGGTCCATCAGCCGTCCGGCCTTGGCGAAGCCGACCCGCAGCTTGCGCTGCAGCATCGAGGTGGAGCCGAACTGACTGGAGACCACCAGTTCGACGGCCTGCAGCAACACGTCCATGTCGTCGCCGATGTCAGGATCCACATCGGAGCGCTCACCGCCGGGTTTCGCCGTGGTGACACCCTCGGTGTACTCCGGCTCAGCCTGGTCCTTGCAGGCCTGAACCACCGCGTGGATCTCCTCGTCGGTGATGAAGGCCCCCTGCAGCCGCACCGGCTTGCCGGCCCCCATCGGCAGGAACAGTCCGTCGCCCATGCCGATCAGCTTCTCCGCGCCGGGCTGATCGAGGATCACCCGGCTGTCGGTCAGCGAGGAGGTCGCGAACGCCAGCCGCGACGGCACGTTCGTCTTGATCAGGCCGGTGACCACGTCGACCGAGGGCCGCTGGGTGGCCAGCACCAGGTGGATACCGGCCGCGCGGGCCTTCTGGGTGATCCGCACGATCGCCTCCTCCACATCGCGCGGGGCGGTCATCATGAGGTCGGCCAGCTCGTCGACGATCGCGATGATGTAAGGGTAGGGCCGGTATTCGCGCTTGCTGCCCAGCGGAGTGCTGATCTCCCCCGACCGCACCTTGGAGTTGAAATCGTCGATATGGCGCACCCTGGACGCCTGCATGTCCTGGTAGCGCTGTTCCATCTCCTCGACCAGCCAGGCCAGCGCGGCAGCCGCCTTCTTCGGAGCGGTGATGATCGGCGTGATCAGGTGCGGAATGCCCTCGTACGGGGTCAGTTCCACCATCTTGGGGTCGATCAGGATCATCCGCACCTCCTCCGGGGTGGCGCGGGCCAGCAGTGAGACCAGCATCGAGTTGACGAAGCTGGACTTGCCCGATCCGGTGGAGCCGGCCACCAGCAGGTGCGGCATCTTGGCCAGGTTCGCCGAGATGAAGTTGCCCTCGATGTCCTTGCCGAGCCCGATCACCAGCGGGTGGTGGTCGCGCCGGGTGGACGGGGCGGTCAGGACGTCGGCGAGCCGAACCGTCTCGCGATCGGTGTTGGGCACCTCGATGCCCACCGCTGACTTGCCCGGAATGGGAGCCAGCAGGCGCACGCTTTCGGTGGCCGCCGCGTAGGCGATATTGCGTTGCAGCGCGGTGATCTTCTCGACCTTGACCCCGGGGCCGAGTTCGACCTCGTAGCGGGTGACCGTGGGCCCACGGGTGCAACCGGTGACCGCGGCATCAACCTTGAACTGCTCGAGCACCGAACTGATGGCGTCCACCATCTGTTCATTGGCCGAACTGCGCCGCTTCGGTGGGTCCCCGGCGACCAGCAGATCCAGCGTGGGCAGGGTGTAGGGACCCTCGACGACGCGGTCGATGCCACTGAAGTCCTCGCCGGAGTCGGTCTCCCGCGGGGCGCTCTCCTGCTTGGGGGTGTCCCGTTTCGGGGCGGCCTTTCGGCGGCGGGGCTTGATCTGCTCGGTGGCGTTGGCCGGCGACGCGGCCGGAGCCGGCTCTTCCGGCGGGTAGTTGTCGAAGGGGGTGCCGATCGGACCCTCGGCCCCCGGCCAGGAAGCCGGCTCGTCGGCGCTGTATGCACGCGGATCGTCGTAGTAGCCGTCGGAGAACTCGTCCTCGGCCGACGCGCGGGCGCCCCGGCGACGCTCACGGCCACCGGCGAGGTCATCGGCCTGGAAAGACTCGTCGCCATAGCCGTCGCCATAGTCATCGCCGTAGTCATCCCCGAAGCCGCCGCGGGCGGCGAACATCGTGTGCAACGTGGCGGGCACCTCACGGATCGTGGTTCCGGTGAGCAACAGAACACCGAAGATCGCCGCGACGATCAGCAACGGCGTGGCGAGCCACGCCGTCACCCCGTCCGCCAAAGGTCCGCCGATGGCGAATCCGATGAAGCCGCCGGCATGCCGGCGATCGGCCGGGTCGGCCGGCGAACCCGACCAGAGATGCCACAGACCCAGCACCGGAAGGCCGATCAGCGCGGTGCCCAGCACCAGCCGGGGCCGGATCTCGGGATAGGGCTCGGTGCGCATCAGGACGATGGCAATGGTGGCGATCAGCAGGGGAAGCAGTACGACGGCCCCGCCGACGAAAGTCCGCAGGCCGGTATCGATCCAGGCGCCGACCGGGCGTGCGGCGTCGAACCAGGACGCAGCGGCGATGACGACAGCCAGGGCCAGCAGGCCCAGCGCGATGCCGTCCCGGCGGTGGCCGGGCTCAAGATCGCGGGCGCGGCCAACCGACCGCGCGGTCGAACCCGCACCCCGGGCCAGCATCATCCAGGTCGCACGTGCGGCGCGGCCCCCGGCCGATGCCGCCACTGCCAGCACCGACGGGGAGTTCTTGGCCGCCGGCCGCCGGCGGGGCGGCGCGGGCCTGGCCGGCGGGGCGGGCTTGGAAGTGCCTTTCGATCTGGTCGTTCGCGCGCCAGAACGAGCGGCCGTCTTGTTCGCCATGCGGGCAACACTAGTCGCAGGGATCCCACCAGCACCATGCGCAACACTGCCCTCGGCGATGCCGTTGCCAGAACGAAATCAACCGGCCCGGGTCAACCGGCAGGGGCGGAATTCGGGGCCGCTTTTCCGGGGGCCGACCCTAGATCTCCAGTACCGTCGGCACGATCATCGGCTGGCGGCGGTAGGTCTCGCCGACCCACTTCCCGACGGTGCGGCGGACCGCCTGCGCGATACGGACCGGGTCGGTGACGTTATCGGCCGCCAGGGATTCCAACTCCTGCTCCACCCTGCGGACCGCCGGTTCCAGGGCCTTGGGGTCTTCGGAGAAACCGCGGGCGTGCAGATGGGGCGGCGCAGCGATGCGACCGGTGCCGCGCCGCAGCACGACGGTAACGGCCACGAAACCGGAACTGAGGATGAGCCGCTCGCCCAGCGTGGCATCGCCGACGTCCCCGGTGACCAGTCCGTCGACGAACATCTTTCCGACCGGGACCGCACCCGCGATGGACGCCTTTCCCCCGGCCAGGTCGACGCTGACCCCGTTCTCGGCCAGCATGATGGCCTCCGGCGGGACACCGGTGCGCGCGGCCAGCTTGGCGTTGGCCCGCAGATGCCGCCAGTGCCCGTGCACCGGCATCACGTTGCGGGGACGCACGGCGTTGTAGAGGAACAGCAACTCACCGGCGTAGGCGTGGCCCGAAACATGCACGCGGGCTTGCTGATTGGTGACCACCCGGGCGCCGATGCGGGACAGCGCGTCGATCACCCCGTAGACCGCCTCCTCGTTGCCGGGGATCAGCGAGGACGACAGGATGATCAGATCGTCGGCGGTGATGGAGATACTGCGGTGCTCGCCACGCGACATCCGCGACAGCGCCGAGAGCGGCTCGCCCTGGGTGCCGGTGGTGATGAGGACCAGCCGGTCCGGCGGCATCATCTCGGCCGCCGAGATGTCGACGACGTCGCTGTCGTCGACGGTGAGAAAGCCGAGTTCGCGGGCGATCGCCATGTTGCGCACCATCGAACGGCCGACGAACGACACCCGCCGCCCGAGCGACACCGCCGCATCGACGATCTGCTGGACCCGATCGACATTGGAGGCGAAACAGGCCACCAGCACCCGCTTGCCCTCGGCGTTGCGGATCAGCCGGTGCAGCGTCGGGCCGACCTCGCTCTCCGAGGGGCCCACGCCGGGCATCTCGGAGTTGGTGGAATCGCACAGGAACAAATCGACCCCGGCGTCGCCCAGTCGCGACATCCCGGGAAGATCGGTGGGCCGGCCGTCCAGCGGAAGCTGGTCGAGTTTGATGTCGCCGGTGTGCAGAACCGTGCCGGCACCGGTGTGGACCGCGATGGCCAGCGCGTCGGGGATGGAGTGGTTGACCGCGAAGTACTCGCACTCGAACACACCGTGCGTACTGCGCTGCCCCTCGACCACTTCGACCAGCACCGGCTTGATGCGGTGTTCCCGGCATTTGGCGGCGACCAGCGCGAGGGTGAACCTGGAGCCCACCACCGGGATGTCGGCACGCTGTTTGAGCAGGAACGGGATCGCGCCGATGTGATCCTCGTGGGCGTGCGTCAGGACAAGAGCCTCGACGTCCTCGAGACGGTCCTCGATATGACGCAGGTCCGGCAGGATCAGGTCCACTCCGGGTTCGTCGTGGCTGGGAAACAACACGCCGCAGTCAATGATGAGCAACCGGCCCAGATGCTCGAGAACCGTCATGTTCCGGCCGATTTCACCGATACCGCCGAGCGCGGTGACCCGCAGCGCACCCGGGGCCAGCGGGCCGGGCGGTCGGAGGTCGGCGTTCGTCAACCCAGAACCCTTCTCAGCAGCACTCATCTCAGCGGAGCGCCCCATCAACCCAGGACGGCCGCCGCGCGCATATCGGCGGCGAGGTCGTCGAGTTGGGCGGCGGTCGCGGGCATCTGCGGCAGCCGCGGCTCCCCGGCCTCGAAACCCTGCAGTCGCAGACCCCCCTTGGCCATCGTGACACCGCCGAGCCTGCCCTGGGCGTTGTTCAGCGGGGCCAGCGACACCGCGATCTTGCGGGCGGTGGCCAGGTCTCCGGAGTTGAAGGCGGTCAGCAGGTCCCGCAGCTGCCCGGCGGCCAGATGGCCCCACACACTGATGAAGCCCACCGCTCCGACCGCGAGCCAGGGCAGGTTCAGCGCATCGTCGCCGGAGTAGTACGTCAGACCGGTCTCGGCCATGATCGCCGCGGCCCCGTGCAGGTCGCCCTTGGCGTCCTTGACCGCGACGATGTTGGGGTGTTCAGCCAGCGTGCGCAGGGTGTCCCACTCGATGGGCACCACCGAGCGCGGCGGGATGTCGTAGAGCACGACCGGAAGCTCGGTGGCGTCGGCGACGGCACCGAAGTGCGCGACGAGGCCGGACTGTGGTGGCCGTGAGTAGTAAGGGGTGACCACCAACAGGCCGTGCGCACCCACGGCGGCGGCCGCTTTCGCCAGGTGCACGCTGTGCGCGGTGTCATAGGTGCCGACACCGGCGATGACGCGCGCCCGGTCCCCGACGGCTTCGAGCACCACGGACAGCAGAGCGGTCTTCTCGTCGTCGGTGGTGGTCGGCGACTCCCCGGTGGTGCCGGACACCACCAGCCCGTCGCAGCCGGCGTCGACCAGGCGCATCGCCAGGCGGGCGGCGGTCTCGGTGTCGAGGGTGCCCTCGGCGGTGAACGGAGTGGCCATCGCGGTCAGAACCGTGCCCAGCCGGGCGCTGGCGTCGAATCCGCTGGTACTCACGGACCGTTAGGTTACCCGTTGGGCCCTATACGTCCGTAGCGAGCGGGCTGGTGGCCACCTCGGTGCCGTCGGCCAGCGCGGTGATCTCGAAGTCGGCGAACACCGACGGAGCCAGGGAGGCGAGTTCACGCAGGCAGGCGATCGCCAGCCGGCGGATCTCGACGTCGGCGTGTTCGCTGGCGCGCATCGCGATGAAGTGCCGCCAGGCACGGTAATTGCCGGTCACCACGATGCGGGTCTCGGTGTCGTTGGGCAGCACCGCGCGGGCGGCCTGGCGGGCCTGCTTGCGGCGCAGGACGGCGTTGGGCGCCTCGGCGAGCTTGGCCTCCAGCCCGGCGAGAAGCTCCAGATAGGCGGCGCGGCTGGCGTCGGCGGCTTCCAGCACGACCCGCTGCGCTTCGGGGTCGTCCTCCAGGCCGGGGGGCATCACCACCCGGGCGTCGTCGTCGGGGACGTAGCGCTGGGACAGCTGCGAGAAGGAGAAGTGCCGGTGCCGGGTCAGCTCGTGGGCGCAGGAGCGCGAGACGCCGCTGATGTAGAAGCTCACGGTGGCGTGCTCGAGCACCGCGAAGTGGCCGACGTCGATGATGTGCTTGAGGTAGGAGGAGTTCGTCGCGGTGCGTGGGTTGGGCTTGGACCAGCTCTGGTAGCAGGCCCGGCCGGCGAACTCGACCAGCGCCTCACCGCCGTCGGCGTCGGTGTCCCAGGGCACGTCGGCGGGCGCCAGGAACTCGGTCCTGGCGATCAGTTGCACGCGAAGCGGCGCGATCTCGGCCACGCGCACACCCTAGCGGGGGCGGGACGGGCGTTTAGAGAGCGCGGGCCAGATGCCGCACCAGGTCGCCCCGGTCGCCGACGCTCACCCGGCCCAGCCCCAGCCAGGTCGCCATGGCCTGCAACTCCCCCGCCAGCGCCGAAGCCACCCGGCGGCCGTCGCGGTCCGGTTCGGCGAACGACCCGACGACCTGGAGCGCGCCGGAGGTCCGGTCAGCCTTGAGGTCCACCCGCGCGACCAGTTCCCCGTCAAGCAGGAACGGCCAGACGTAGTAGCCGTACTTCCGCTTGGCGGCCGGTGTGTAGATCTCGATGCGGTACTCGAAACCGAACAGCCGCTGCACTCGCGGCCGGAAGAAGATCAGTGGGTCGAACGGGCACAGCAGCGCGGTTCCCCGGTCGGCGCGCGGCACCGTCTGGCCGCTGCGCAGGTAGGCCGGGGCGGCCCAACCCTCCACCTGGACCTTCCGGAGTTCACCGGCGTCGACCAGTTCGGCGACCGCCGGCTTGGACTGGGCTGGACGCAGGCGGAAGTAGTCGCGCAGATCGGCTTCGGTGGCCACGCCCAGCACTGCGGCGGCTCGCCGGATCAATTCCCGTACGGCCTCGTCGTCCTCGACCTCGCGGGCCAGCACCTCGGCCGGCAGGACCCGTTCGGACAGATCATAGTGCCGGGCGAAGCCGACCCGGTGCGCCGTGGTCAGCACCCCGGAGGCGAACAGTGCCTCGGCCACCCACTTGGTGTCGGTGCGGTCCCACATCTCCTTTTTCAGCGCCTTCGTGCCGCGCCGGCTACCCGATTCCAGGTGCGCCTCGATCTGTCCGGCGGTGGCCGGCCCGATGTCGGTCACCGCGGCGATAACGTCGTCGACCAGGCGCGGATTTCTCTTGACGATCTCCACGCCCCAGCGTCCGTGGACATACTCGCGCATCCGCCACCGCATCAGCGGCCAGTCCTCCACCGCCATCAGCGCCGCCTCGTGCGCCCAGTACTCCACCAGCAGGCGTGGCGAGCGGGCGGTGTCGCTCCACGCCGCGCCGTCCAGCAATTCGCGGTCATAGGGCCCGAGGCGGCTGAACACCGGCGCGTAGTGAGCGCGCACCGCCACCGACACCGAATCCAGTTGGAGCACCTGGATGCGGCGGATCAGCCGACGCAGGTGCGCCCGGGTCACCGGGCCGGAAGGTTTGGGTTCGGCCAGGCCCTGGGCGGCGACCGCGACCCGTCGGGCCTGGGCGGCGGTCAACCGGGTCACGGGCGCAGGTAGCGGTAAAAGCGGTAGCGCAGTCCCGACGTGCTGTCCTGCCAGTCGCCGGCGGTGCCGACCCAGGATTCATCGAGCATCGGCGCCAGGACGTCCTCGTCGCGCAGGTGCAGATCGACGTCGACCTCGGTGACCTCGCAACGGGTGGCCAAAGGCATCGCCAGGTGATAGACCTCCGCTCCGCCGATCACCCAGGTGTCCGAGTCGGTGAGCGCGTCCTCGATGCTGGTGACGACGTCGGCGCCGTCGGCCTGGTAGCCGGGATTGCGGGTGAGGACGACGTTGCGACGGCCCGGCAGCGGCCGGAACCGCGCCGGCAGCGACTCCCAGGTTCGCCGCCCCATAACCACGGTGTGGCCCATGGTGAGGCGCTTGAAGCGGGCCAGGTCCTCGGGCAGCGACCAGGGGATACCCCCGTCGCGACCGATCACCCCGGAGGTGGACTGCGCCCAGATCAGTCCGATCGTCACACCGCTACCGGAGCCTTGATCGCCGGATGCGGGTCGTAATTGCGGATCTCGATATCGTCATAGGTGTAGTCGAAGATCGAATCGCGTTGCCGCAGAGTCAGTTCCGGATATGGCCGGGGTTCGCGGGTCAGTTGTTCGTTGACCTGCCGGACGTGGTTGTCATAGATGTGACAGTCGCCGCCGGTCCAGACGAAGTCGCCTACCTCCAACCCGGCCTGGGCGGCCATCATGTGGGTGAGCAGGGCGTAGCTGGCGATGTTGAACGGCACCCCGAGGAACATGTCGGCGCTGCGCTGATAAAGCTGGCAGCTGAGTTTGCCGTCGGCGACATAGAACTGGAAGAAGGCATGGCAGGGAGCCAACGCCATCCGCGGAAGATCGGCGACGTTCCACGCCGAGACGATGATGCGACGGGAGTCCGGGTCGGTGTGCAACAGATCGATCGCGGCGCTGATCTGGTCGATGTGCTCGCCGGAGGGAGTCGGCCAGGATCGCCACTGCACGCCGTAGACCGGGCCGAGATCACCGGCGGGAGAGGCCCATTCGTCCCAAATGGTGACTCCGTGGCGCTGAAGCCATTCCACGTTGGAGTCCCCGCGCAGGAACCACAGCAGCTCGTAGACCACCGATTTCATATGCACTTTTTTGGTGGTGATCAGCGGGAAGCCGACTGAGAGGTCATAGCGCAACTGGTGGCCGAACAGGCTGCGGGTGCCGGTACCGGTGCGGTCGGCCTTGGGCGTGCCCTGCTCGAGCACGAGCCGCAGCAGGTCCTCGTAGGGGGTCGGGATCGGCACGATCAAGAGCTTACGGGCAGGCGGGGACGGTAGAACGGTGACCATGCCGACCATCACCGACACTATTCCCACCCCCGACGGGCGATGCCCGGTCACGCTGTGTACGCCTGCGGGCGCAGGGCCCTGGCCCGGGATCGTCATGTATCCCGATGCCGGCGGTCTCCGGCCCGCCCTGCGCGAGATGGCGGCCCGGCTCGCCTCGCTGGGCTACGCGGTCTTGCTGCCCGACGTCTACTACCGCAACGGGCAGTGGGCGCCGTTCGACATGAAGGCAGTATTCGCCGACAAGGCCGAGCGCACCCGGATCTTCGCGATGATGAAGGCGATCACCCCGGAGGTGATGACGGCCGACGCTACGGCGTTCTTCGACTACCTGGCCGGCCGTCCCGAGGTGGCCGGGGAACGCTTCGGCACCACCGGTTACTGCATGGGTGGGCGCACCTCTCTGATCGTCGCCGGCCGGGTGCCGGAGCGGGTGGCAGCGGCGATGTCCTTCCACGGCGGCGGTCTGGCCGCCGACGATCCCGACAGCCCGCACCTGCTGGCCGGCCGGATGCGGGCGGCGGTATACGTGGGCGCCGCGGAGAATGACCCGTCCTACACGCCAGAACAGTCGGCGACCCTGGATGCCGCACTGACCGAGGCGGGCGTCGAGCACGTCATCGAGTGGTATCCGGCCGCGCACGGCTTCGCGGTCACCGACAACGCCCCCTATGACCCCGACGCCGCCGAACGGCACTGGGCGGCGATGGCCGCCTTCTTCGGACGGTACCTCGGGGTGCCGTGAGCTACCCGGCCTTGTTCATGAATCGCCGGGCGGCATTGAATACGCCACGCGCGGCATAGAGGCCGACGACAACCGAGAGGATGACAAGAAAGACGAAGGTGGGCAGCCAGTTGGTCCGGGTGTGCGGCACATTCCACCAGACCACGGTGAACAGCACGGCGCAGACGAAGAGGACGGCATCGCGCCAGTTGCCCTTGTAGGACCCGGCCGCCTGGCGCAGTTCCCGGTTGCGGTCGATGGATCCGATCAGCTCGTAGACCCGCGCGTCGATGGTGCGCTGCAGGGCGGCGCGCAATTCGATCTGCTCCTCCGGAAGGCTCTTGAGCAACTCGATGTCCGACTTGATCAAGGCCCGAAAGTCCGGTCCTTTGAACGTTCCCGCGAGCGCGCCCAGCAGGGCGCCGCCCGCGATCGGGGCCGCTCCCATCGCAAGATCAGCGATCCCGACCATGACACCTACCCATCGGACTCATCGGATCGATCCATAAGAACGGCGGCCAGGGTAGCGCCCAACTCGTAGGCCCGCTCCCGCACGGCGGCGTCGACCTGGCCGGTGACCTCCAGTGTGCCCGCCGACTTGGCCAGGCCGAGACCTGCGGCGATCCGCTCGACGGAGGAGACCGCGCCGACGGTGTCGTTGTTGCCGTGCACCCACAGCCCGTAGGGGCGGTCGGCCACCTCGCCCAGCACCGGGTAGTAGACCGTGTCGAAAAAGTATTTGAGCGCCCCGGACATGTAGCCGAAGTTGGCCGGGGTTCCGAACAGATATCCGTCGGCATCGAGCATGTCGGGAACCCCGGCACCGAGCGCCGGTCGCGCCACCACCTCGACACCGCTGATCTCGGGGTCAGAGGCGCCGGCCAGCACCGCCTCGAGCATTTCCCGGGTTGCCGGCGACGGTGTGTGGTGGACGACCAGCAGGAGGCTCACGCCGATGCCTCTTCGGACTGCAGGGCGACCGCCGTGCGCATCGCCTCCCGCGCCCGGCCGCGGTCGCCGGCGTAGTCGTAGGCGCGGGCCAGCCGGTACCAGTGCCGCCAGTTGTCCGGGTCGGCCTCGGCCTCGGCACGGACCGTCTGGAACAGGGCGTCGGCGGCCTCGCGCCGGATTCGGCCCGACGGCCTCCGCGGCAGTTCGCTGACGTCGAGTTCGACGCCGTCTTCAGCGGCCAGCCGGGCCAGCCGCTGGTGGGCCAGCCCGGAGCGCAGGGTCGCGATCACCGCCCACGCCCCCACCAGGGGCAGGATCAGAACTCCGACACCCAGCGCGATCGCCGCCGGTGTACCGGTTCCGAACAAGGCGACCGCGGTTCCGGTCAGCATGACGAAATAGACCGCCAGGGCCAGGCACAGAAAAGCGATCAGCAGTTGCGTCACAGGTCCAGCAGCGGTTCCAGGCCGATGGTCAACCCCGGCCGACTTGCGATCTCGCGAACAGCCAGCAGGACGCCCGGAACGAACGAGGCACGGTCCAGACTGTCGTGGCGGATGGTCAACGTCTCGCCCATCGTCCCGAAGAGAACTTCCTGGTGGGCAACCAGTCCGGTCAGCCGGACCGAGTGCACCGGGACGCCGTCGACGTCGGCGCCGCGCGCACCCGGGAGCCCCGTGCTGGTGGCGTCGGGGTTGGGAGCCATGCCCGTGCGGGCCGCCGCGATGAGCGCCGCGGTGCGGGCCGCGGTCCCCGACGGCGCATCGGCCTTCTGCGGATGGTGAAGTTCGATGATCTCCACGGACTCGAAGTACGGGGCGGCCTTCTGCGCGAAGTGCATCGACAGCACCGCGCCGATCGCGAAGTTCGGGGCGACCAATACACCGGTGCCGGGTTTGTCGGCAAGCCAGCCGCGAACCTGATCCAATCGTTGCGCGGTGAAGCCGGTGGTGCCGACGACGGCGTGAATCCCGTTGTCGACCAGAAACTTCAGGTTGTCCATCACGACGTCGGGATGGGTGAAGTCGATGACGACCTCGGTGCCACTGTCGGTGAAGAGGCTCAGCGGGTCACCGGCATCGACCTCCGCGCTGAGGGTGAGGTCGCCGGCCTCACGCACGCCGGCGCACATCGCCGCACCGACCTTGCCTTTGGCACCGAGGACTCCGACTCGCATGGATGCAGCGTATCCACAGTCGGCTGAGACGCCGCGCTGCGCGCCCAGGTGCGTCCGGCAATCTCGGCACATCGGCTGCCGACCGACGTCATGTTCTTCACACTGGAGGCAGCCTTTCTGTCCTGTTCCGCGACCAAGGAGCCCCCAGTGCGCGTCGGCATCCCCACCGAGATCAAGAACAACGAGTACCGGGTGGCCATCACCCCGGCAGGAGTCGCCGAACTGGTCCACCGCGGCCATGAGGTCGTCATCCAGGCCGGGTCCGGAGAGGGCTCGGCCATCCACGACACGGACTTCATCGCCGCGGGGGCCAGGATCGTCGAATCCGCCGACGAGGTGTGGGAGCAGGCCGATCTTCTGCTGAAGGTCAAGGAGCCGATCGAGCCCGAATACGCCCGGCTACGCAAAGACCAGGTGCTGTTCACCTACCTGCACCTGGCCGCCTCACGGCCGTGCACCGACGCGCTGCTGGCCTCCGGCACCACCTCGATCGCCTACGAGACCGTCCAGACCGCCGACGGGGCGCTTCCCCTGCTGGCCCCGATGAGTGAGGTCGCCGGCCGACTTGCGGCCCAGGTCGGCGCCTACCGTCTGATGCGCACTCGGGGCGGGCGGGGCGTGCTCATGGGCGGTGTCCCCGGAGTCGCCCCTGCCAAGGTCGTGGTGATCGGCGGCGGTATGGCCGGCGACAACGCCGCCGGGGTGGCCTGGGGCATGGGCGCCCATGTCACCGTGTTCGACCTCAACATCAACACGCTGCGCAAGATCGACGCCGAGTACGGCGGGGCCATCGAGACCCGCTACTCCTCGCGACTTGACCTCGAGGACGCCGTGAAACAAGCCGACCTGGTGATCGGCGCCGTACTCGTGCCGGGTGCGAAGGCCCCCAAACTGGTCACCAACGCCACCGTGGCGCAGATGCGGCCGGGCGCGGTCCTGGTCGACATCGCCATCGACCAAGGCGGCTGTTTCGAGGACTCCAGGCCCACCACCCACGACGAACCCACGTTCCGGGTCCATGACACGGTGTTCTACTGCGTGGCCAACATGCCCGGCGCTGTGCCCCGGACCTCGACCTACGCCCTGACCAACGCGACCATGCCCTATGTGCTCAAGCTGGCCGACAAGGGTTGGCAGAACGCCTGCCTGGCCGATCCCGCACTGGCCAAGGGCCTGTCCACCCACGACGGCCGACTGCTCAACCCCGAGGTCTCCCACGACCTGGGCCTGCCCTACACCGATCCGGCGACCCTGCTCATCTGAGACGTTATCGGACCCGGAGAATCGGAACGTTCGGAGATCAGGTGTAGCGGACTGATCGGGGGCTGGGACCCGTCTGGAGTTCGTCGCCGCGATGGAAGCCGCTTTCGGCGACCGGATCGCACCTGCCGTCGGGAACTCGGCAACACCGGCCGATCTGTGGGCGATCAACAAGAACGTCATCGTCGTCTACAACAACGCCGCCGTCGTTGCCGCCGGTCCCCCGCGCTGGCCGGACGGCACCCCTTACCGCCCGTACGTGGCGGTCCAGTCCGCCCTGGAACTGCTGGCACGCAACGACGGGAATCTGGCGACCTTCCCGGCCGGAATTATCTGGGCGATGTTCGGCGAAAACTCCTTCAACGCGGTCAGCCTGGTCACCGGCGTTCTAACGGTCGGGCCGGGCTCCAACGAGCAGATGGCAGGCCGCGCCACCATGCTCGCCGGATACCCGAGGAACACCCACTGGCCGGTTCAGCAGTGGATCCGGTCAGACTTCAAGAGCTCGGCCAACCTCGTCAAGGCCGGCCGGCACCTGGACTACTGGCCCGCGGGAGCCACCTCCGCCCGGAGGCGCTGCCTGCTCACCGCCTACGGCGTGCCGGGTTGGCCGGGGTTCCCGTCGACGCCGGGCGCAACTCCCGTGCCTGCGGCCCCGCCGGCCCCGCCGGTAGCGGAGCTCACGGCCGTCGCGTCGCCACCGTCGCCGCCGTCACCGCCGTTGCTGCCGGGGTCGGATCCCGATCCGCCCGTACCTCCGTCACCGCCTCTGACGACCGGGCCGCCAGTCGCGTCGCCGCCATTGCCGCCGTCACCACCGGTGGCAGAAGCCGTCCCACCGCCGTTGCCGCCGTCGCCGCCTGTTGCGTTTCCATTGGCCGTGGCGGTCGCGGTGCCGCCTTGACCACCGTCACCGCCGTCGACAGTGCTCCCAGTTCCTCCGTTGCCACCGTTACCGCCGGTCGCGAACGCCCCTGCGGGACCCTGGGTCGAAGCGCTGCCGCCTTGACCACCGTTGCCTGCAGCTCCGTCATTGGTGTCGCCACCAAGGCCGCCGCTGCCACCTTGAGCTACCCACAGCTCGGAGAGTGCCCCGCCACCGGCACCACCGGTTCCGGCGGTGCCGTTTTCTGAGCCGCCGGCGTTGCCGCCACTACCACCGGTGGCAGTAGTTCCCAGGGCTGTGTTGGTGGCCTGGCCAAACCCGCCTTGGCCCCCGTCGGCTCCGGTGCCGGCGCCCAGAGCGCCGCCCCCATTGCCACCGTTGCCGGCGACGGCCGAGGTGAACAACCCGCCCGCCGTCGCGTCGCCACCGGTGCCTGCGGTGCCGCCGTCACCGGTGGTACCCGAGCCACCGTTGCCTCCGGTTCCGCCCGTGGCCCCAGATTGTGCGCTGGTTGCGTCACCTCCGACTCCGCCGGCACCGCCGTCAGTGTCGCCGTTTCCTCCGTCGCCGCCGTTTCCACCGGTAGCGGAGGCACCGCTGCCCGATGCGGTCACGCTGGCGCCGTCACCACCGTTGCCGCCGACAGCGCCGTCACCGCCGTCACCGCCGTCACCGCCCTGCACCGCTCTGGCGGCCGACGTCGCCGAACCTCCCGCGCCGCCGTCGCCGCCCGCGCCGCTGCCGCCGTTGCCGCCGTCGCCGCCGTCACCGCCTACGCCCCGGCCATCTTCCGCGGAGCTACCCGCGCCACCGTCGCCGCCGGTGCCGCCGGTCGAACCACCGGTACCGCCGGCGCCGCCGCGGCCACCCTGTCCGTCGCCACTGCCGAGTCCGACCCCGGCACCACCGGTGCCGCCGCCACCGCCGGCGCCGTTGGTGGAATCGCCGCCCTGGCCACCGTCTCCAGGGTCGGTGTAGTAGGCGGACGTGGCGGTACCGGCGTCACCACCTTGTCCGCCGGTGCCGTCGACCGAGGAGCCACCGTCACCGCCGGCTCCGCTATAGCCATAGCCGCTCTCGTTCGGGACGTAGGCGTCGCCGCCCTGGCCGCCGGCGCCACCGTTACCGGCACCGCTGGCGTCGCCGCCGTCACCACCGTCGCCGCCCTCGGCATCGGTGTCCACCCCGGTGGCATTACCGCCGTCGCCGCCCTGACCGCCCGTACCGGCGCCTGTCGCGTCACCGCCGCGCCCGCCGTCACCGCCGTAGGTGTAGGTGCCGGCAACGGTCGTTGTCGCATCACCGCCGGCACCGCCCAGGCCGCCGTCGCCGTCTCCCAGGGCAGTGCCACCGTCACCCCCGGCGCCGCCGTCGACATCCGAGCTTGCCCCCGCGCTCGTGCCTGACCCGCCGGCGCCGCCGTTGCCGGCGATGCCGTTGGTTGAGTCGCCGCCATCACCGCCGTCACCGCCCGCCACGTTGCCGGTGGCCGCCGCCGAGGCGCTACCGGCGCCGCCAGTGCCGCCGTCACCGCCGTCTCCCGAGGTCGATCCGCCCGCTCCACCGTTGCCGCCGTCGCCGCCGTTCCCGAAGAGACTGGAGACGTTGACGACGTCCAGAGATCCATTGCCGGCGGGATCGCCGACGTAGATGACGCCGCCCGGGCGGACTCCGACCACCCCGCCGTTGCCGGCGGTGAAGGTGTCGATGATGGTGTTGAAGTTCGCGCTGGCCGGGTCGATGTCGATCACCGACACCGTCCCGTCGGAATTGCTGACGTAGCCACGTGTTCCGAACTCGACCAGTCCCACCCCCTGCGGATTGGTGAACCCGCTGATGGTGGCCACGATGGCCAGCGTGGATAGGTTGATGACGGTGACGGTGTTCTGCGCGCCCTGAGTGACATAGGCGTAGTTGCTGAACGACGTGACCGCCACCTCCTGGGGATTGGTGACCGCGACTGTGCTGACGCTGGGCCCCGACGGGTTGATGACCGACACGGTGTCATCGCCGTTGACAACCACCTGCAGGTTTCCGAAGTAGTTGCTGGCGATATCGGTCGGCCCCGAGCCGACAGGGATGTCCTGCACGAAGCTGTAGCTGGTGTTTCCGTCGAACTGCGACACCGTGTTCGAGCCGGCGTTCGTCACGTACACCTGGTTGCTGAACAGCCCGTAAGCAGCAGCGGCAGGCCCTGTGAGGCCCGTGATTGTGGTGTCGGGGGTTCCGTCGAGCAGGAACACCGAGACGGTGTCGTCACCAGCGTTCGGCACATAGATGCGGTTGTTGAAGACGACCGCGCCCTGCGGGTCCTGCAAACCGGTGACCAGCGTAGTGACCACATTGTTGCTGTCAATCCTCGACAGGGTGCCCAGCAAGGTGCTCACCGAGTAGGTGTTGCCGGAATTGTCGAAGCCGATCTGGTAGCCCTGCCCGGTGTCGAGGAGGGTGGCCGCCACGGTGTACTGGGTCAGCGCGGCGCCAAAGCCACCGGCGCCGCCGTCGCCGCCGTTACCGATAGCCCCACCGTTTCCACCGTTGCCGCCGTCCCCGCCGACGCCGGCGGCGTTGTCATAGCCGGCACCACCGTCCCCGCCGTTACCGGCCGGTGCGGTCACTGGTGTGCCGTTGTCGCCGGCATCGCCGTCGCTGCCGCCGGTGCCGCCCGTGCCCACTGCTCCACCGCCACCGCCGGTACCGACGATGGTTCCGGGATCGCCACCGTCACCACCGTTGCCGCCGTCGGGGAATTCCGCGCTGCCGTCACCGCCGTCACCGCCGTCACCCGGCGTGCCGGCGTCTCCGCCTGCACCGCCGTTACCGCCGCTGCCATTGACTCCGCCGTTTGCGTTACCGCCGGCACCGCCGGCCCCACCAGCCCCACCGTCGGCCCCAGCGCCGCCGTCACCGCCGTCGCGGGCCGGGATCGTCGCGGTCGCATCCGCACCGGAAGCACCGGTGCCGCCCGCACCGCCGTTCGCACCATCACCGCCGGCACCGCCCGCGCCACCATTACCGGTGGCCGCCAGCGCTGAACCGCCGGCACCGCCGTCGCCACCATTGCCGCCCGCGGTGCCGTCAACAGCGTCAGCGCCGCTACCCGCCGCCGCGCTGGTGCCGGCACCACCGGCACCGCCGGCACCACCGGCGCCGCCGGCACCGCCGTTGCCCGCCAGCGAACCGCCGGCACCGCCCGCCCCGCCGTTGCCGCCGTCAGCGCCGGCCACACCGACCGGGCTCAGCACCGCCACGGTCGGGCTGCCCACGAAGCCCGGGGCATAGACGTCGCCGGTGATGGGATTGGCGAGGATGAAGAACGGTCCGGGCGGCGGGGTTGCCACGACCGAGGCCAGCATCGTATTGCTCGCCGTGTCGACGGTGTACACGCTGCCGCCGCTGAAGTCGTTGACGTACACCCGGTTGCCATCGGGACTCACCGCGGTGGTGACCGTGGTCCCACCGATCGCGATGGTCGCGTTGACGGTGTCCGTGGCGGTGTCGATCACCGACACCGAACCGTCGTCCTGATTGGCGACGTAGACCCTGGCGCCGTCGGGACTGATCGACACCCCCAGCGGGCTGGAGCCCACCAGGATGGGGCTTCCGACGATGGAGTTGGTCGCCGTGTCGACCAACAGGACACTGTTGGTGTCCTGATTGACCACATAGATCCGCGCCCCGTCGGGAGTGACCGCCATCATCTGCGGCCCCGCGAATCCGTTGACAGTGGCCGAAACGGTGTTGGACGCGGTGTCGACGACCTCGACAGTATTGGCGATGGTACGGCTGACGTAGGCCCGTGAACCGTCCGGACTGAACACAACTGTCTGGGCGCCACCGAAGCCGGAAACGGTGTCGGTGACGGTGTTGGTGGCGGTGTCGATGACCGTCAAGTCCCCCGACGTCCCGTCGACCGCGTACACCGTCGATCCGTCCGGACTGACGGCCAAGCTGTTGGAGGAAACACCGGCGATGGTGTCGATGACCGTGTTGGTCACCAGGTCAACGACCTTGACCGTGCCGTCGAAATCATTGACGTAGCCCAGCGTGCCATCGGGGCTGACGGCCATCACGGCCGGTATGGAGAAGCCGGTGATCACACCGACGACGGAGAGGTTCTGGGCAACTACACCGGCAGCGCCGTCCCCGCCGGCACCACCTGCGCCGCCGTTGCCGTAGGCCCCTCCGTCACCGCCGTCACCGCCGTTTCCGCCAGCCGTGCCCGCCACACCCAGCGCCGCATCGAAGCCGTCACCACCGTCGCCGCCGTTACCGCCGGAGGTGACCGACGTACCCGGACTACCGGCCTGACCGGCTTTCCCACCGATACCACCGCTGCCCGCCGCGCCCCCGGCACTGCCGGCACCCGCGGTCCCGGGGTTGCCGCCGGCACCACCGTCACCACCGTCTTGGGCGCCGACATCACCGTCGGCACCGTCGCCACCGTCACCACCGATCCCGGCGTTGCCGCCGGCGCTGCCCGCCCCGCCGTTGCCGTTGAGTCCGGGGGTGCCGCTGCCGCCAGCCGCGCCACCGTTGCCGCCGTTGCCGCCGTTGGCGCCGGCCGCTCCGTTACCGCCGGTCCCGCCGGGGGCACCGTCAGCGCCTGCGGTGGTGGCGTCGGCGCCGTCGGCGCCGTCACCACCCTTACCGCTGTAGCCGCCGGCCCCGCCGGTCCCGCCGTTGCCGCCGTTCCCGGCGATCGCCCCGCCGGTCCCGCCGTTGCCGCCGGTCCCGCCGATACCGCCGGAGGTGCCGTTGGTGCCATTGCCGTCGCCTCCGGTCACGCCGTCGACGCCGTCGGCTCCGGCCCCGCCCGCGCCCCCGTTACCGCCGTTGCCATAGTTCCCGCCGTTACCGCCCTTACCACCGTTACCGCCGGCGGTGCCCGCCGCCGCGGCGGTGGCGTCATAGCCGGCCCCGCCGTTACCGCCATGACCGCCGGTAGTGGCCTTGCTACCGGAATTCCCGGCCTTACCGGCGACCCCGCCGCTACCCCCGGTCCCCGCCGCGCCACCGGCCCCACCGGCACCCGCGGTGCCGGCGTTACCGCCATCACCGCCATCACCGCCAGTGGTGGCCCCGGCATCCCCGGCGGCACCGTTACCGCCGTTGCCGCCGGCCCCGGCGTTCCCGCCGTCACCACCGTCACCACCGTCACCGTTGAGCCCGGCAGTGCCGGTTCCTTGGGTGGTGCCGGCGTTGCCGCCGGCACCACCGGCCCCGCCATTGCTGCCGGTACCGCCCTGACCACCATCGGTGCCGTCAGCCCCCGCGGTTTGGCCGTCGGCGCCGTTAGCGCCGGTCGGCCCAGTCGCCCCGTCACCACCGTCACCACCGGCACCACCGTCACCGCCGTCCCCGGCAACCGCACCACCGGCACCACCATCACCGCCGGCACCACCGATACCACCGCTCACCGCCGGATCAGTCGAGGTCGCCCCGGCCCCACCGGCCCCGCCGTTACCGCCGTTGCCGTAGTTCCCGCCGTCACCACCGTTACCGCCGGCACCACCAGCGGTCCCCGACGCCGCTGCGGTGGCGTCATAGCCGGCCCCGCCGTCACCACCGTCACCACCCGGGGTGGCCGGACTACCGGCGCTGCCGTCGGCCCCGGCGGTCCCACCGGTGCCGCCGGTACCCGCCGCGCCGCCGGCACCACCGGCACCTACGCTGCCCGAATCCCCGCCGTTACCGCCGTTACCGCCGGTGGGAGTAGCGGCGTCACCAGCCGCGCCGTCACCGCCGTCACCACCGGCCCCAGCGTTACCGCCGTCACCACCGGCGCCACCGTCACCGTTGACCCCCGCAGTGCCCGTTCCTTGGGCGGTGCCGCCCGACCGCCGGCACCACCGACCCCACCGGCACTGCCCGAACCACCGACACCGCCATCGGTGCCATCCGCACCCGCCGTCGCCCCGTCAACACCATCGGCGCCGGTCGGCCCAGTCGCGCCGTCACCACCGGCACCGCCGGCCCCGCCGTTACCGCCATCACCGGTCACCGCACCACCGGCACCACCAGCACCGCCGGGGCCCCACCGCCCCGGTGACCGCCGGATCGGTCGAATCTGCGCCAGCACCACCGGCCCCGCCGTTACCGCCGTTGCCGTAGTTTCCGCCGTCACCACCGTTACCGCCGGCACCACCAGCGGTCCCCGACGCCGCGCCGGTGGCGTCATAGCCGGCCCCGCCGTCACCACCGTCACCACCCGGGGTGGCCGGACTACCGGCGCTGCCGTCGGCCCCGGCGGTCCCACCGGTGCCGCCGGTACCCGCCGCGCCGCCGGCACCACCAGCACCTACGCTGCCCGAATCCCCGCCGTTACCGCCGTTACCGCCGGTGGGAGTAGCGGCATCCCCGGCGGCACCGTTACCGCCATCACCACCGGCCCCGGCATTACCACCGGTACCGCCATCACCACCGTCACCGTTGGTTCCCGCAGTCCCGCTGCCCCGGGCCGCCCCGGCGTTGCCACCGGCCCCACCGGCCCCACCATTGCTGCCGGTACCGCCCCTACCACCATCGGTGCCGTCAGCACCCGCCGTCGCCCCGTCAACACCATCGGCGCCGGTCGGCCCAGTCGCGCCGTCACCACCGGCACCGCCGGCCCCGCCGTTACCGCCATCACCGGTCACCGCACCACCGGCACCACCAGCACCGCCGGCACCCCCGATACCGCCGCTCACCGCCGGTTCGGTCGAATCCGCCCCCGCACCACCGGCACCACCGTTACCGCCGTTACCGTCGGTGGGCGCATCCCCGCCGGCACCACCGGCACCGCCGTGACCGCCGCCGTCACCACCGACGCCGCCGACACCGCCGTTGCCCCCATTGCCCGCCGTCGCTCCGCCGGCACCGCCGTCACCACCGGCGCCGCCGTCACCGCCTTGGGTGTCGCCGGCCCCGCCGGCACCGCCATTGCCGCCGTTACCGGTACCGACCGCGTCCCCGCCGACACCACCAACCCCGCCGGCACCACCGCCGATCCCGCCCAGACCGCCGTCACCACCATCACCACCGTCACCGGAGATCGCCCCTCCGCGACCGCCGGCTCCACCCGTACCGCCGGCCGCCCCGGCCCCACCGGCACCACCATCAGCACCGCGTCCGCCGTCACCGACGTCACCGGCATCACCACCGGCCGCGCCGTTACCACCAGCCACACCGGGGGCTGCCGAGTCCGCACCGGCACCACCAGCACCACCGTTACCGCCTGCGGCCGCCTCCAACCCGGCGGCCCCGTCAGCGCCCGCACTGCCGCCCGAACCGCCGGTACCGGCAGCTCCGCCGGTTCCACCGGCCCCGCCGGCTCCGGTGTTCCCGCCGGCCCCGCCGCCCCCGCCATCGGGGTTCTGGGCGTCACCGTCCGCGCCGTCACCACCGTCGCCGGGGGTGCCGGCATTGCCGCCGGCCCCACCGGCACCGCCATCACCGTTGGCCCCGCCGGTCGCCGCGTTGCCCCCGGCGCCGCCAGTACCGCCGGCACCGCCGGCACCGCTATCAGCGCCGGCACCCCCGGCACCACCGGCCACCACCGCGTCCGCGCCGTCCCCACCGTTACCGCCGGCCCCCGCGTCACCGCCGACCCCGCCGGCACCGGCGGTCCCGGTGGTGGCCGCGCCGCCGGCCCCGCCGGCCCCGCCGGCCCCGCCGTTACCGCCGGCCTGCGCCGGGATCAGGCCGCTGCCATCAACACCATCGAAGCCGTCACCGCCGGCCCCGCCGGTGCCACCGGCGCCTGCGGTCCCGGTCGTGGTGGCCCCGCCCACACCGCCGGCGCCGCCGTTACCTCCGGCCACTCCGGCCACCGTCGAACTCCAGCCGTCCCCGCCGCGCCCGGCCTGCCCGCCGTCACCACCAACACCACCGGCCCCGGCCACACCACCGGCCCCGCCGTCACCACCGGCGCCGCCATCGGGATGGGACTGATCCCCATCAGCGCCGTCCCCGCCGTCACCGCCGGCACCGCCGTTACCCCCGGCGCCCTCAGCCCCGCCGTTACCGGCAGTGCCGTTGGAGGGCAGCAGGAACAACAACCGGGCGGTGCCGGCTTGTCCGGCCTGCCCGCCGGCGCCGTTGGCCCCACCGGCGCCACCGGCACCACCGGCGGTGCCCGCCTCACCCGGGTCGACCCCGTCGACACCATCAGCACCGGCCCCACCATTGCCGCCAACACCGCCGGTACCGCCATTACCGCCGTTACCGCCGATCCCGAAGACCCAGCTGCCCTCACCACCACGGCCGCCGTCACCACCGGCCCCGCCGGCAGTGCCGGCACCGCCGTCCTGACCCGCCGCGGTGGCATCGACCCCGTCGACACCGGAGGTCCCGGCCCCGCCGTTGCCGCCGTTGCCGCCGCTGCCGAACACCGACAACAACCCCGTCGAGCCGCCATCACCACCATCACCGGCCGCCCCCGAAACCCCCAGGCCGTTTCCGCCGTTACCGCCGTTACCGCCGTTACCGACCCACAACCCGCCGCGGCCGCCGTCCCCGCCGGCACCGGCCACCGTCCCGGCGCCACCATTGCCCCCGGCCCCGCCGTTACCGATCAACGCCAAGAACCCGGCGTCCCCACCCTCGCCACCGGCACCACCGGCGCCGGACCCACCCGACCCGCCGGCCCCGCCCTTACCAGCGACCCCGATCAGCGACAACACACCGGTGTTCCCGCCGCCACCACCGGCACCACCAGTAACGCTCCCGGCACCACCGGCGCCACCGGCACCGCCATTGCCCAGCAACCAGCCGGCCCGGCCGCCGTCACCACCGTTACCGCCGGTCGCACCCGCGCCGCCAGCACCACCGGCGCCGCCGCGGGAGCTCACCGCCAGAAAGCCCGCGTCCCCGCCGTCACCACCGACACCACCGGAACCGCCCTGGGTGCCCCCGGCTCCGCCGACACCACCGGCACCACCGGTGCCGTACAAAGACAAGAACCCGGTCGCCCCGCCCGCACCGCCGGCGCCACCATCACCGGAAGCCGCCGAGGCCGCCCCGCCGGCACCACCGTTGCCGCCGTGACCGATGAACAACCCGCCCCGGCCGCCGGACCCGCCGGCCCCGCCGGCCACCCCGGCCCCGCCATCACCGCCGTGGCCGAACCAGCCCGCCGCCCCCCCGTTACCGCCGTTGAAGCCATCCCCGCCGTTGCCGATCAACCCACCGTTACCGCCGTCACAGGCCCCCGTGGGGCAGCTCGCGGCGGTGTAGCTATAACCGTTGCCCAACAAAATGCCCGCGTTCGGGTTCTCCGCGGTGCCATTGCCCACGAAGAACCGGATCAAATCCGCGATCGGATTCGCCGCCAACGACCCGGCCGCCGACGCCGACGGACTCGCCACCAACGCCGCAGGATCCACCGGATCCCCCGACTGACCCGTCGACGTCGCCGCCGCCCCCGCCACAGAGGAACGTCCCGACTCCCGACGAGCCACCGCCAACGCCGTCCACATCAACGGCGCCGCGCCCGGCAGATCCCCGGAGACCCCCGCCCCCAACCACGCCAACACATCCCGGCCTACACCGACGACCGAACCCGCTCCCGACACCGACTCCGGACGCCCCGCCGTCATTACCGGCGCCCCCACCACCGCAGACTCCACCACCGGAACCGACACCGCCGCCGCCGGCCGCACCGCCGGACCCGCTGAGGAACCCACACCCTCATCAACAACCACCGCAACCGACAGTCCAGGATCAACTGACGGGGCAGCATCCACCACCGGCGCGGGATCCACCACCCCCACCGGATCCACCTCCGCTACCGGGGTCCAATCCCCCGAACCCGACCCCCCAGCCCCATCACCAGAGCCGACCGGCACCTCAATGTCCACGCCATCAGAGGACCCACCTCCACGGCCCGACCCCACCACAGCCGCGCCACCACGCCCCCCAGCAGAACCCACACCACGACCACCAGCGGCACCGACACCCTCCGAGCTAGCCCTCACGCCAGAGGACACCGCACCCGACGACGCCGACCCCGAACCCGCCCGGCCCGCACGTCGCGACCCCACGGCCCTCGACCCCACCGACGACGACGCCCCCGCCGACGAATCCGCCGAACCCGACCCCGACGCGCCCCCCGACCCCGTCACATCGGCAAACGCCACCGGCAGCGACCCCACCGCCGAGCCAACCCCCAACGCGACCGCAAGAGCGCCCACCCGACCCACATAACGGGCAAACACACCCGAAGAATCCGGATCCCCAGCAACTACACCCCGACGCGAATACTCAATCGGTCGCACCCGCCCCCTCGCCACCCGCCGATGACGGCCACCAGACAACGACGAAACAACCGAATCGGCAATAGACACAGAGGGACTCCTTCAAAACCACAAGGCGGATCGATCGGAGGCTACCGCCCCCCGGAGATTTTTCGTAGATAAAACATTATTTTACTGATTAAAAAATTCTTCGGTTCGGTTCGGGCCGACCAGAGACGGTGGCGGACACATCAGCGGTCCGCCTCGGTCCAGGGGTGCCGCCGACCGTGAAAAGCCGTGATCCGAGGAAACCCCGGCGGGGAAGAACAGGTTTGTTGAGTTGCCACCCGTGCGGCGCCCGGCCCATCCGGGGACCACCGGTTCCCGGTGCCGGCGCCCGACACGGCGCTGAACTCGAATCACCCACGCCAGACTGTCCGCCGAGGGGACCTAAGGCGCTCGCCGCCGAGCAGCACACTGGCGCGGCATGGGCCGGTAGTGCAGCGCTAACACTCCAATCTTCCGGCTACGCACCCCTGCCCCAGAGCTCGACCGGCTGGCCGACCCCAACCGCCCCGGGCACGACCATGGGGTCCCGGAGCCGCAGCATGGACCGGATGACGACCAGCAGGACCAGTTCCAGCAGCCCGACCACCATCACGGGCCAGAGCAGCCCGGTGAGAACGGCGAGGATTTCCAGCCGGTTCCGGTCGGTCATGTGCGGCTCGCGCACCAGCTCAGTGAACAGGAACGTTGCGACGGCGACGGCGATTACCACCACTCCGTAGGGAGCGATCCAGACCATGAAAGGCTCCAAAAGTTCGCCGAATCCGAGATCAATCTTGAAGAGGGCGGCTGGGCAGGCCGAGTCGCCGATTCACGAGGTCAATTTCTTTGTCAGAACGATAGTAAACTACGCGAGAACGACCCGCGGCGCTGACGAATGGCCGACGCGTTTGGCGTGGTGCGCCGCGTCCGGAGCCCGTCCCGCTGATGCCCCCCAACGGAAAAGGACCGTCGAGCTTCGCACCGTTATCGCCTCAATCGAGCTGAGCGGCCAGCGCCAGCGCCGCGTCCCGCAATCCCCTGATCCGAGCACGGGGGTATCCAAGGCTCTGGAACACATAGTTGTATTCGGCGAGGCAGGCGATGGCGTAGGCGGTATCGGCAACCTTCGCCCGCTTGGCGTTCGGGTATCGATGTCGGAGTGCATCACCGATGATGGTCATGAGTTGGTCGTAGCACGCCTTCAGGACGGCGCGGCCTTCCCTCGAGCGCATCGCTTCGGACATCAGCACATACCAGGCCCGGTCCAACTCGCCGAGGCTCGCCATCCGCGCAGGGTCGAAGAGCATGGCGATGACATCGTTCAGCGAGAGCTCAACCTGCATGTCGGCCAGGGCCGCCCTGGTGACCTCCTCGATCGCAGCATTGATGAGGTCCTCGCGGTTGCCGACGAAGTGTCGCAACGCAGAACGATGAAGACCGCTCGCCTCAGCGACATCGCCCAAGGATGTGTGCTCGAGCCCCTTGTCGGCGATCAGCCCGATGAAGGCGTTGACGATCTGCGCCCGACGCTCAGCCTCGAGCGACGGGCGACCACGCCGAGGCTTGTCAGGTTCGGTTGACATCGTGAAATGAGGTTACCCTGAACCGTTGATCACCCGGTTGAAGTGATCGGCGGGCCATCACGGGAAGTGCTCTTTGACCTGGGTAAGTGATGCTATCGACGTCAGATGCATCAGCGCCGCGCAAGAAATTCCCGCTGCGCGGTAGTCGACGACCAGGAACCCCGGCCACGACAGGGCCTCAGGACCGTCCGAGAAGCCAGGGCAGCGCCAGCGCGGTGACGCCGGCGATGAGCGGCTGCATCGAGTCGGCGTCGGGATTGTCGCTTCGGGTCCGCGTCATCACCGAGAGCAGGACGCGCTGCCCCTCCGGTCCGTAGGCGATGCCGACGTCATTGGTGCTGCCATAGCCTCCGGCTCCGGTCTTGTCCGCCGTGGTCCACCCGGGCGGCAACCCGGCCCGCATGCTGCGTGCCGATGTCTGGTTGCCCAGCATCCACTCCTCGAGTTGGCTGCGGCGGGTGTCATCGAGCACCGTCCCGGTCAACAGGGTCCGCATGCCGCCGCCGATCGCGCGAGGGGTGGTGGTGTCACGGGGATCGCCCGGCAGCGCGGAGTTCAGTTCGGTCTCCCAGCGGTCCAGCCGGGTGCGCTCATCACCGATCGAGCGGGCGAAATCCGTGATGGCCGCCGGACCGCCGATCCGGCGCAGCAGCAGGTTGGCGGCGGTGTTGTCGCTGATCTGCAGAACCGCCCGGCACAGTTCGCCCAAGGCCATCTTGTTCCCGGCCTCCGGTTCGGTCACCGGGGAATAGGTGACCAGCGCCGCCGGGTCGATGAACACCGTGTCGGTCAGCGCCAGCTCCCCCTGTTGGGCAAGCTGCAGCACCCGGGCGGCCAGATAGGCCTTGAAGGTCGAGCAGACCGCGAACATCTCACCGTCGTGCAGTGCCAGGGTGCGGCCGTCGGCCAGGTTCACCCCGTACACCCCGACGGTCGCGTCATAGGTGTCGGCCAACGCCTCGATCCGTTCGGCGACCGGCGCCGGCGGCTCAACCGGCGCCGCCCCCACAAACTCGGGCCGCCCGCACCCGACCAGCGGGCTCAGTCCGACCACCAGGCTCAACCCGCCCAGCAGAAACCCCCGTCTGCCCGGATCACCGCCGACAGCCAACCAGCTATCCCGCCATCGCCCGAAGCCGCTGCGGCAGTGACCCTTTGGACCGATGCGGCCCCAGCACCGCCGCGCCGAACCGCCCGGAGAGCACCTTGCGGGCGACCGCGTTGACCTCCTCGACAGTCACCTCTTCGATGTTCCTGAGGGTCTCGGAGATACTGCGGTATTCGCCGTAATTCAGTTCGCCGCGGCCCAGCCGGTTCATCCGGGACGCCGAGTCCTCCAGACCCAGCAGCAGCCCGCCACGCATCGAGCCCTTGGCGATGCGGCACTCGGCCTCGGTGATGCCGTCGCGGGCCACCGTCTCGAGCACCTCCGAGGTCAGGCGCACTACCTCGCCGAACCGCTCCGGCAGGCACCCGGCGTACACCGAGAACGCGCCGCTGTCGGAGAACGTGTCGACGGCCGAATACACCGAGTAGGCCAGCCCGCGGGTCTCCCGGATCTGCTGAAAGAGCCGCGAACTCAGCCCTCCCCCGACCGCGGTGTTGAGCACCATCAGCGCCCAACGGTGCGACCAGTTACGGCCCGGCACCCGGACCCCGAGCGTCAGATGGGTCTGTTCGGAATCCCGCTTGATCAGTGTCATCCCCGGCCGGCCGGTCATCCGGCCCGAGCCGTTGCGCGGCGGGCGGGGTTCACGGCCATCGACCAGTCGGCCGCCGAAGTACTCCCGCGCCAGCGCGACGACGTGGTCGTGGTCGATGTTGCCGGCCACGGCCAGGACCATGCGCTCCGGGGTGTACCGGCGAACGTGAAAAGAGCGCAACTGGTTTCGGGTCATCGCCGAGACGGAGTCGACACTGCCGATCACCGGCCGGCCCACCGGATGGTCACCGAACATCGTGGTCAGGAAGGCATCGCCCAGGCTGTCCTCGGGATCGTCGTCGCGCATGGCGATCTCCTCCAGCACGACATCGCGTTCCAGTTCGACGTCGGCGGACGCGCACACACCGTTGAGCACGACATCGGCCACCAGGTCCACGGCCATCTCCAGGTCGTCATCGAGCACATGCGCGTAGTAGCAGGTGTGCTCCTTGGAGGTGAACGCGTTCAGCTCACCGCCGACCGCGTCCACCGCCTGAGCGATCTCGACCGATGTGCGGGTCGGGGTGGCCTTGAACAGCAGGTGCTCCAGGAAGTGGGCGGCGCCGGCCACGGTGGCACCCTCGTCGCGGGAACCGACGTTGACCCACAGGCCGACCGAGGCCGACCGTACCGAGGGCACCCGCTCGGTGACGACCCGCAGGCCGCCCGGCAGCACGGTGCGCCGGACGGCCGAGCGGTCCTCAGCTGCCGACGGTCGCGGCATCGGCCGGTGCGGCTCCCTTGGCTGGGTCCCCCGCGGCTGCGTCGTCGTCGACCGGGACCAGGGAGATCTTGCCGCGGTTGTCGATATCGGCGATCTCCACCCGCAGCTTGTCGCCCACCTTGACGACGTCCTCGACCTTGCCGATCCGCTTGCCCTTGCCCAGCTTCGAGATGTGGACCAGGCCGTCGCGGCCGGGCAGCAGCGAGACGAACGCGCCGAAGTCGGTGGTCTTGACCACCGTTCCGAGGAACCGCTCGCCGATCTTGGGCAGCTGCGGGTTGGCGATGGCGTTGATGCGGTCGATCGCGGCCTGCGCCGAGGGCCCGTCGGTGGCGCCGACGAACACCGTGCCGTCGTCCTCGATGGAGATCGAGGCGCCGGTCTCCTCGGTGATGGTGTTGATCATCTTGCCCTTGGGCCCGATGACCTCACCGATCTTGTCGACCGGGATCTTGATGGCGGTGACGCGCGGTGCGTATGGGCTCATCTCGTCGGGGGCGTCGATGGCCTCGGCCATCACCTCGAGAATCGCCATCCGGGCGTCCTTGGCCTGCGACAGCGCACCGGCCAGCACCTTCGACGGGATGCCGTCGAGCTTGGTGTCCAACTGCAGGGCGGTGACGAACTCCTTGGTGCCGGCGACCTTGAAGTCCATGTCGCCGAAGGCGTCCTCGGCGCCGAGGATGTCGGTCAGCGCGACATAGCGCGTCTCACCGTTGACCTCGTCAGAGACCAGACCCATGGCGATACCGGCAACCGGGGCCTTCAGCGGCACACCGGCGTTGAGCAGCGACAGCGTCGAAGCGCACACCGAACCCATCGAGGTCGAGCCGTTGGAGCCCAGGGCCTCGGACACCTGCCGGATGGCGTAGGGGAACTCCTCGACGCTGGGCAGCACCGGCATCAGCGCCCG
Source organism: Mycolicibacterium sp. (assembly GCA_020637165.1). GTDB lineage: Bacteria > Actinomycetota > Actinomycetes > Mycobacteriales > Mycobacteriaceae > Mycobacterium. The sequence continues at coordinate 692,228 of JACJWN010000003.1, forward strand.
CTCGGCCAGCGCGCCGTGGCCGATCTCGCGGCGCTTGGGCGAGCCCACCCGGCCGGTTTCACCGGTCGAGTACGGCGGGAAGTTGTAGTGGTGCATGTAGCGCTTGGACTTCTCCGGCCCGAGCGAGTCGATCTGCTGGGCCATCTTGACCATATCCAGCGTGGTGACACCCATGATCTGGGTCTCGCCGCGCTCGAACAGGGCGCTGCCGTGCGCCCGCGGGATGACGGCCACCTCGGCGGACAGCGCACGGATGTCGGTGATCCCGCGGCCGTCGATGCGGAAGTTGTCGGTCAGGATGCGCTGGCGGACAAGCTTTTTGGTCAGCGAGCGGTAGGCCGCGCCGATCTCCTTCTCCCGGCCGGCGAAGTTCTCGCCCAGCTTGAGCAGCACCTCGCCCTTGATCTCGTCGGTGCGGTCGTTGCGCTCCTGCTTGCCGGCGATGGTCAGCGCCTCGGCCAGCGGGCCGCCGGCCACGTCGGCCACCGCGGTGTAGACGTCCTCGGCGTAGTCCGGGAACACCGGGTAGTCGGCGGTCTCCTTGGCGGCGCGGCCGGCCAGTTCCTTCTGGGCCTCGCACAGCGCGGCGATGAACGGCTTGGCGGCCTCGAGCCCCTCGGCGACCACGGTCTCGGTCGGCGCCGGGGCGCCACCGGCGACGAGGTCGATGACATTGTCGGTGGCCTCGGCCTCGACCATCATGATCGCGACGTCACCGCCGTGCACGACGCGGCCCGCGACGACCATGTCGAACACCGCTTCCTCGAGCTGCTCGACGGTGGGGAAAGCCACCCACTGACCGCGAATCAACGCCACCCGAACGCCGCCGACCGGTCCGGAGAACGGCAGGCCGGCCAGCTGGGTGGAGGCCGAGGCGGCATTGATTGCCAGCACGTCGTAGAGGTCATTGGGGTCCAGGCTCAGCACCGTCACGACCACCTGGATCTCGTTGCGCAGGCCGTCGATGAAGGACGGGCGCAGCGGCCGGTCGATGAGCCGGCAGGTCAGGATGGCGTCGGTGGAGGGCCGGCCCTCACGCCGGAAGAACGAGCCGGGGATGCGCCCGGCGGCGTACATCCGCTCCTCGACGTCGACGGTCAGCGGGAAGAAGTCGAAGTGCTCCTTGGGACTCTTGCCGGCCGTGGTGGCCGAGAGCAGCATGGTTTCCTCGTCGAGGTAGGCGACCACGGAGCCGGCGGCCTGCTGGGCCAGTCGGCCGGTCTCGAACCGGATGGTGCGGGTGCCGAAGCTCCCGTTGTCGATGGTGGCGGTTGCTTCGAAGACGCCTTCGTCGATTTCAGCGACAGACATGTGTGTCCGTACAGCCTTTCTGGGGGTTCACTGTTCAGTTTCGCGTCGCCACCCGGACACGGCCGAGCGCGAGGGGGAACACCCGGATACGGCTACGGCCGTCGATCGAAGCGGCCGGCCTCTGGTTGAAGAGCCCGGCAGCCACTACCGAAGACCGCCCGATCGGGGGGAGCCTCGCCAGGGAGACGCGGGTACAGTCACGCGGGTGTGCGTGGACCGCACCCGGGGCACGAGCCGAAGGAACCGGCCCGTGACGATCCGATGTTACACCGGGGCGGCCGCCGATCCGGCCGGCCGGGCGGTCAGCGGCGCAGGCCGAGACGCTCGATGAGCGAACGGTAGCGCTCGACGTCGACCTGGGCGACGTACTTGAGCAGCCGCCGACGACGGCCGACCAGCAGCAGCAGTCCGCGCCGCGAGTGGTGGTCGTGCTTGTGGGTCTTGAGGTGCTCGGTGAGATCGGAGATGCGCTTGGTCAGCAGCGCCACCTGGGCCTCCGGCGAACCGGTATCGGTCTCGTGCAGACCGTAGTTGCCCAGGATTTCCTTCTTCTGCTCGGCGGTCAGCGCCATGCGGATCACTCCATCTGTTTCAGTCCCGCGAAATGAGATCAGGTCGTGGCCACCGCGGACCGCAGCGCACGCCGGACAGACTCTAACAACGGACCGCCCCGCACCGCGAATCGCCGATCAGTCCCCGGCCGCCAGCAGCATCCGGGCGTTGTCGGTGTCGCGGCCCATCGCGGCCACCAGATCCTCGACCGAGGAGAACTTCTCCTGGCCGCGCAGCCGGGCCACGAAGTCCACCGCGACGTGCTGCCCGTACAGGTCGGCCTCGGCGTCCAGGACGAAGGCCTCCACGGTGCGGGTCCGCCCGGAGAACGTCGGGTTGGTGCCCACCGAGACCGCGGCCTGATAGCGCTCGCCGGGGACCACCGTGCCAGTTCCCGGCCCGTGCCCCAGCACCGTGAACCAGGCGGCATAGACGCCGTCGGCGGGGATGGCGGAGTGCATCGGCGGTGCGATGTTGGCAGTCGGGTAGCCCAGCCCACGGCCGCGGCCGTCCCCGCGCACCACCACCCCCTCCACCCGGTGCGGACGGCCGAGGGCCTCGGTCGCGGCGACCATGTCGCCGGCGTCTACGCAGGACCGGATGTAGGTCGAGGAGAAGGTGACGGTCTCTCGCTGATGCTGCTCGGCCACCAGGGACACCGCCTGGACCGCGAACCCGAACCGCTCGCCGGCCGTGCGCAGGGTGTCGACGTTCCCGGCGGCCTTGCGGCCAAAGGTGAAGTTCTCCCCCACCACCACGTCCACCACGTGCAGACGTTCGACCAGCAGCTCGTGGATGTAGCGCTCGGGGGTGAGCTTCATGAAGTCGGCGGTGAACGGCATCACCAGGAACACGTCGACGCCGAGTCCCTCGACCAGTTCGGCCCGGCGGGCCAGGGTGGTCAGCTGGGCGGGGTGGCTGCCGGGGAACACCACTTCCATCGGGTGCGGGTCGAAGGTCATCAGCACCGTCGGCACCCCACGTGCCCGCGCGGACTCGACCGCCCGGGCGATCAGTTCGGCATGGCCGCGGTGAACGCCGTCGAACACCCCGATGGTCAGCACACAGCGACCCCAGTCCGACGGGATGTCGTCGGCTCCGCGCCAGCGCTCCACGCCGCCCAGCCTACGGCTGGTCAGACCCGTTCGGCGTCGGTGGCATAGACGCCGAGCAGATCGCGTGCGGACACGATGCCCACCAGCGCGCCGTCGCTCTCTACCAGCAGATGCCGGATCTGCCGGTCGGTCATCCGGATCGCGGCCGCATCGACGGTGTCCCCGGCCTCACACCACACCAGGCCGGTGCTGGCGACCTCCGCGGCGCGCACCGCGGCCGGATCCCGGCCGGCAGCCACCACCCGCACGACGTCGCGCTCGGTCAGCAGGGCGGTCGGGCGCGCGTCGTGGCCGATGATGACGGCCCCCACCCCGTTGGCGGCGATGGCGCCGGCGACGTCGGCCACCGTCGCATCGGCGGGAACGCGAACCAGCTTCTCACCGGTCAGGGATTCGATGGCGATGGCTCCGGCCGCGGGGACAGAAGATGTTGTGCTCATGTCCTCATGGTCGCACCGGGGGTGCCGCGGCATCCAATTGAGTCCCGCCTTCGGCGCGTTCAGCCGAGCAGTTCCCTGGCGATGATCATCTTGCGCACCTCGGTGGTGCCGGCGCCGATCTCCAGCAGCTTGATGGTGCGGAACAGCCGGTTGACCTCGGTTTCCCAGATGTAGCCGTTGCCGCCGTGGACCTGGACGGCCCGGTCGAGGACCCGGTTGCAGGCGTCGGCGCAGAACATGACCGCCGCGGCGGTGGAGGCGTGGATGCCGCCCCGGCCGGCCTCGGCCGGATCGACGTGGCTGCATTCGTCCAGCGCCTGCCAGGACATCATCCGGGCCGCCTGGACGTCGACGAACATCTCGGCGATCAGCGACTGCACCATCTGGAATTCAGCGATCGGCTTGCCGAACTGCCGGCGGGTCTTGGCGAACTCGATGGCCAGCTGCAGCGCCCGCTCGGCGATCCCAACGCTGATGCTCGACACCGCCGCCCGTTCCAGGTCCAGACCGCTCATCACCACCCGGTGCCCCTCGTGCTCGGCGCCGACGATGTTGGCGGCCGGAACCACCATGTCGTCGAAGACCAGCTCGGCGGTCTGCGATCCCCGGAAGCCCATCTTGACCAGCTTCTGCGCCACCTGGAATCCGGGGGTGGCGGTGTCGACGACGAACGCGGTGATGCCCTTGGAGCCGCGGTCGGGGATGGTCTTGGCGTAGAGCAGGCAGACGTCGGCGATGGGGCCGTTGGTGATGTAGAGCTTCGATCCGGTGATCCGGTAGACGTCGCCGTCGCGAACCGCCCGGGTGCGCATGGACCCGAGCGCGTCCGAGCCGGCTCCGGGCTCGGTCAGGCCGAGGCAACCCACCCACTGGCCCGAGCACAGCTTCGGCAGATAGCGCTGCCGCAGCGTGTCGTCGGCGTTGAGGTAGATGTTGTTGGCGCACAGGTTGTCGTGGGCGACCAGGCTCAGCGCGACGGCGGGATTCCAGCGCGCGAAGGCCTGCACCACCAGTCCCGCCTCCAGCAGCGACATTCCCGCTCCGCCGTAGTCCGCCCCGATGGTCGCGCCGAGCATCCCGTGCCGGCCCATATCGGCGAAGAGTTCCGGCGGCCACCATTCCTCGTCGTCCATCCGCTGGGCCAGCGGCGCCAGCCGCTTGCGGGCGAAATCGTCCGCCTGGCCCAGGAGGTGCTCCTGATCAGGTGTCAGGCTGAAGCGGGCGGCGGCGGCGTCGACGGACATGCCCGGACCCTATCGGCCCGGAAATTCCACTTACAGCGTCGCCGGGCGGATCACCACCACGGACTTGGTGCCCGCTCCCCGGTCTTGCAGCAGTGCGATGACCCGCCCGCCGGGATCGGCGGCCGCGTAGACGCCGTCGATGCCTGCTGCGGGCAGCTGCCGGCCGTGGCCGGCGTCGACCGCCTGTTCTGCGGTGATGTCGCGGCGGGGAAAGGCCAGCAGGCAGGCCTCGTCGAGGCTGTAACTCAGCGACGGGGTCTCGGCCAGGGTGTCCAGGGTGCGGGCGTGGTCCAGCCCGTAGCCGCCGACCCGGGTGCGCCGCAACGCGGTCAGATGCCCGCCGACACCCAGTGCCGCTCCGAGGTCACGGGCCAGCGCCCGGATGTAGGTGCCCGAGGAACAGTCGACCTCGACGTCTACGTCGAGGAACGGGCCGTCCCGGCGGATGGCCAGCAGGTCGAATCGGTCCACCCGAACCACCCGTGCGGCCAACTCCACCGGCTTGCCTTCACGGGCCAGTTGGTAGGCACGCTTGCCGCCGATCTTGACCGCGCTGACCGCCGAGGGCCGCTGGGAGATCTCGCCGCGAAGCTGGGCGACACCCCCGGCGATCGCTTCGTCTGTCACATTCTCGCTCGAAAGATCCTGCAGCACTTCACCTTCGGCATCGTCGGTGGTGGTGGTGCGGCCCAGCCTGATGGTGGCCGCGTAGGACTTCGAGGTTCCGCTGATCAGACCCAGGATCTTGGTGGCCCGTTCGATGCCGACCACCAGCACGCCGGTGGCCATCGGGTCCAGGGTGCCGGCGTGGCCGACTTTGCGGGTGCCGAAGATCCGGCGGCACCGGGAGACGACGTCGTGGCTGGTCATGCCGGCGGGTTTGTCGACGACGACGATCCCGGGCTCGGGCCCTGCTCCGGCGCTCACAGCACAATCCCCGTCAGCGCCAGGCCACCGGCCACCGACCAACGGCCGGACAGCTCCCGCAACGGCGGTCCGCTGCGGGCGGCGGGGTCGATCAGGATGCGGGAGACGAACTCCCCGGCGCTGCCCGAGGAATCCACCTCGAAGGTGATGTGGGCGTCCTCGAATCCGAGCCAGCGCCGGGTCAGCGGGAACCACGCCTTGTAGGTCGCCTCCTTGGCGCAGAACAGGATTCGGTCCCAGTGCAGACCGCCCGGCAGGGCCGCGATCTCACGGCGCTCCGCGGGCAGGCTGACGGCCTCGAGCACGCGGTCCGGCAGCACGTCGTGGGGTTCGGCGTCGATGCCCACCGAACGCACAGCGGCACTGCGGCCCACCACCGCGCCGCGGTAGCCCTTGGTGTGGGTGAGGCTGCCCACCACCCCGGCGGGCCAGCAGGGCTCGCCCTTGTCCCCCTTGAGAATCGGCGCGGCCGGCATACCGAGTCGTTCCAGCGCGACCCGGGCGCAATGGCGCACCGTCACGAACTCGTTGCGCCGCTTGGCCACCGAACTGGCGATCAGCGGCTCCTCCTCGGGCAGCGGCACGAGGTCGGGCGGATCCTCGTAGAGTTCGGCAAAGACCAGATCGGCGATTTCGGGCAGCACCGCGCCCAGATTCCCGCTCATCGGCGCCTGCTGCGCAGTCGGTCGCGGAACGCCTCGGCCTGCTCGCGCATCTGCGGGGTGATCACGAAGTGCCCGCCGAACTCGTTGAGGTAGCCGGGCGCGTAGTCGGGGTCCGGCAGCACCTGGCGCAGCCAGCGGTAGGGCTTGCGCCGCCGCCATTCCCGCGGATACCCCACCGACACCTCCTCGAAGCGCACCCCGTCGTACCACGTGGTGCGCGGGATGTGCAGGTGGCCGTAAACCGAGCACACCGCGTTGTAGCGGGTGTGCCAGTCGGCCGTCTCGACGGTGCCGCACCAGAGCGAGAACTCCGGGAAGAACAGCATTTCGCACGGCTGGCGCACCAGCGGAAAGTGGTTCACCAGGACGGTCGGCACCATCCAATCGAGCTCCTCCAACCTGGCCCTGGTGTAGGCCAGCCGGTCGCGGCACCAGGCGTCGCGGGTGGCATAGGGCTCGCACGACAGCAGGAACTCGTCGGTGGCGACGACGTTGCGGCCCTTGGCGATTGCCAGCCCTTCGGCCTTGGTGGCCGCCCCCTCCGGCAGGAAGGTGTAGTCGTAGAGCAGGAACATCGGCACGATGGTGGCTGGGCCGCCCTGCTCGGTCCACACCGGATAGGGGTGCTCGGGGGTGATAACGCCCATCTCGTCGCACATCTCGACAAGGTGGTCGTAGCGGGCCCGGCCGAACACCTGCACCGGATCCTTGCCGGTGGTCCACAGTTCGTGGTTGCCCGGCACCCAGATGACCTTGGCGAACCGGCGGCGCAGCAGGTCCAGCGACCACCGGATGTCGTCGGTGCGTTCGGCGACGTCACCGGCGACGATCAGCCAGTCGTCTCCGGTGGCCGGGTACAGCGACTCGGTGACCGGCTTGTTGCCGGTGTGCCCGGTATGCAAGTCGCTGATCGCCCAGAGGGTGGGTGCCACGACCCATCAGCCTACTTGCGGTCAATATCCTGATCGCGTGGCGAGCACACGGCTGACCGACCGGGCGATCGCCCGGGCCCTACGGCTTCCTGCGCCGAATACCGGGTACAGCGTCGACAAGGGGTTACGCGTCCCGATGCGCGACGGCGCCGAGTTGGTCGCCGACCACTACCGGCCGCTTGCCGGCACCCCGCGCGGCACCATTCTGGTGCGCGGCCCCTACGGCCGGTCCTTGCCGTTCGCGCTGATCTACGCGCGGATCTACGCGGCCCGCGGCTACCACGTGCTGTTGCAGAGCGTGCGGGGCACGTTCGGTTCCGGCGGGACGTTCGTGCCGATGGTCCACGAGGTCGACGACGCCGCCGACACCGTGGCGTGGTTGCGCGAACAGCCCTGGTTCACCGGCACATTCGCCACCATCGGGTTGTCGTATCTGGGTTTCACCCAGTGGGCGCTGCTGTCGGATCCGCCGCCGGAGCTGGCAGCGGCGGTGATCAGCATCGGCCCGCATGACCTGTACGCCTCCACCTGGGGTTCGGGTGCGTTCGCGCTGGGCGACTTCCTGGGCTGGGCGGACATGATGGCCCATCAGGAGCAGGGCCCGCTGAAGCGAGCGTCCTACCAGATCAACGCGACGCGCCGGCTGCGGCGGGCGGTGCGCGACGTGCCGTTGGGCGAGGCCGGGCGGGCGCTGCTGGGCGGGCGCTCGCCGTGGTACGAGAGCTGGCTGGCACACCCCGACCGCGACGATCCGTTCTGGGCGCCGATGAGCATGACGGCCGCACTGGACTGCGCCGCGGTGCCGGTGCTGCTGCTGACCGGCTGGCAGGACGTGTTCCTCGACCAGACCCTGGAGCAATTCGGGCACCTGCGCCGCCGCGGTGTCGACGTCGCGATGACCGTCGGGCCGTGGACCCACGACGGGATGGCGACCCGGGGTACGGCCGTCACCGCCACCGAGACGCTGTCCTGGCTTGATCGCCACCTCGCCGCAGATCCCGAACCTCCGCGTCGCCAACCGCTTCGGATCCACGTCACCGGAAGCGGCGGCGGTTGGATCGATCTAGACGAGTGGCCGCCGAAGCGCACCGTCGAGCGGGTTTTCTATCCGCAGCCGGACCGGGGCTTGGGGATAAGCGCCCCGGCCGCGGACGCCGAACCCTCGACGTTCCGCTATGACCCGACCGACCCCACGCCGACGGTGGGCGGGCGACTGCTGTCCCGGCAGGCCGGCTACCGCGACGACTCAACGCTGGCCAGGCGCCCCGACGTGCTGAGCTTCACCAGCGAACCGCTCGCGGCGGAGACGGCGGTCTCCGGCAGACCGGCCGTCGAACTGGACTACCGCTGCGACAACCCGCACTTCGACGTCTTCGCCCGGATCAGCGAGGTGGAGGCGAGCGGGGCATCCCGCAACGTCAGCGACGGCTTCCGCCGGTTCAAGGGTCTTCCGGACCAGCCCCTTCGGCTCGAACTGGACCCGATCGCGCACCGTTTCGCCGCCGGATCCCGGATCCGGGTGCTGATCGCCGGCGGCTCGCACCCCCGTTTCGCCCGCAATCTGGGCACCGGCGAGCCGGATATCGGCGGCCGGCGGATGGTCGCCTCGACACACACCCTGCGGCACGGTCCGTCCTCGCGGGTGGTGCTGCCGGTCGCCGGCGCCGCGGGTTAGTTGGTCGGGGCCGGCTGCGACTCGGTCGGTTCGCAGTCGTCGCCGGTCGTACCCATGCACGGCACCTGCTGATCGGATGCCGGCGGCGGTGGCGGCTGCAGCGGCGCGGTGGAGGTCTCGGTGACGACCGGCGCGTCCGGAACCTCGCGCGAACCGGAGTCCGGGGTGTACCCGGCGGCGAAGAAGATCGCGATCGCCGAGGACAGCAACAGCACCGCCGCGCCCACCGCGAGCAGAATCTTGGGGTTGACCATCTTCCGATTCGTCACCGGACGAGCCTGCCAGCGATTTCCGTCGCGCGCCAGAGCCTTAGGGCTCTGATCGGGCGGTTACGGTGGCGGTATGGCTAGCGACATCCTGCTCATCGACACCGCCGACCGGGTCCGGACGGTCACGCTGAACCGTCCGGACTCCCGCAACGCGCTGTCCTCGGCACTGCGGACCCGGTTCTTCGCCGCCCTGGCCGAAGCCGACGCCGACGCCGAGGTCGATGTGGTGATCGTCACCGGGGCCGATCCGGTGTTCTGCGCCGGACTTGACCTCAAGGAACTCGGTGACAGCACCGACCTGCCCGACATCTCGCCGAAGTGGCCGCCGATGAGCACACCGGTCATCGGCGCGATCAACGGCGCGGCCGTCACCGGCGGCCTGGAACTGGCGCTGTATTGCGACATCCTCATCGCCTCCGAGCGGGCCCGGTTCGCCGACACCCATGCCCGCGTCGGACTGCTGCCCACCTGGGGCCTCAGCGTGCGGCTGCCGCAGAAGGTCGGCGTCGGGATGGCGCGCCGGATGAGCCTCACCGGGGACTACCTGTCCGCCGAGGATGCCCTGCGGGCCGGACTGGTCACCCAGGTCGTGGCGCACGACGACCTGATGCCGACCGCGCGGGCGGTGGCCGCCTCGATCGTCGGCAACAACCGCAAGGCGGTGCGGGCACTGCTGGAGTCCTACCACCGCATCGACGGCGCGGGCACCAGCGCCGGGCTGTGGATGGAGGCCGAAGCGGCCAAGGCCTGGATGCGCTCGGCCAGCGGCGAGGACATCGCCGCCAGCCGGGCGTCGGTGATCCAGCGTGGGCGCACCCAACTCGGCTGAGATCGGCATTTCGGCGACCGACGACGAGTGATACCGCGTTGGTACCATGGCGCCATGGCCATGACCCTGCGCCTGTCCGAAGAACAGACCGCCAAGCTGCGTGCCGCGGCGGAACGCGACGGAATCTCCATGCACGCGGCGGTCCTCAAGGCAGTCGACGACTACGTTGAAAGTCGCACCAAACGCCGGGACCAAATGCTGGCCGGAATCGTAAGAGACCATAACGGTCTCCTGCGGCGCCTCGCGGAATCGTGATCCACTACCTGACACTGGATGATGTCCTCGCCGCCGCCGAAGCACACCTCGGCCACCCCGCAGACGTCGGCGACTACGGATTGCTCGAGTCCGCCGTCGCGCGCCCACAGGCGACAGTGTTCGGAGAGGATGCCTACCCAGATCTTCATCAGAAAGCAGCGGCGCTGCTCCAATCCCTGGCGACGAACCATGCTCTGATCGACGGCAACAAGCGCACGGCCTTCGTCGCGACAGCGCTGTTCTACATGATGAATGGTCATCGCATCCCGGCAGAACCCGAGGACGAGCTCTTCGACTTCGTGATCGCAGTGGCGACGAGGGACCTCACCGCAGTGCCGGAGATCGCCGATGGGCTGGCCCGGTGGGTGCACTGACGGCTCACAGCGCGGACCGCTTACAGCACCGCCCATCGGCCGGACAGCACCCGCCAGCAGCCGAACACCAGGCGCAGCCCGACAAAGGCGCTCAGCCCCGCCCAGATGCCGGCCAGTCCCCACCCGAACCGCAGCGACAGCCAGGTCAGCGGCAGAAAGCCGACCAGCGCGCTGACGACGGTGACGGTGCGCATGAACGCCGCGTCACCGGCGCCGAGCAGCACGCCGTCCAGGGCGAACAGCACTCCGGCAAAGGGTAACTGGGCGACCATGAACCACCACGGGACGCCGATGGCGGTCAGCACGGCGCGATCGCCGGTGAACAACGCCGGCACCGCCGAGGCGCCGAGTGCCAGCAGCGCCGCCAGCAGGCTCGCGGCGATCGCCGAGATTCCGGTCACCCGCCAGGCCACCCGCCGGGCATGTCCCGCATCGCCGCCGCCGAGGGCCGCCCCCACCAGCGACTGGGCCGCGATGGCCAGCGAATCCAGCACCAGCGCAAGGAAACCCCACAACTGCAGTACCACCTGGTGGGCGGCCAGCGCCGCAGCGCCGAACCGGGCGGCAACTGCCGCGGCGGAGACGAAGCACGCCTGAAAAGCCATGGTGCGCACCACGAGATCCCGGCCCATCACCACCTGCGCGCGCAACACCACCGCTTCGGGGCGCAGGCTCACCCGTTCGCTGCGCAAGGCCCCGATGAACAGCGCCGCGGCGATCCACTGGCCCACCAGGTTCGCCACCGCCGACCCGGCGAGTCCCCAGCGGGGCAGACCCAGCCAGCCGTACACCAGCAGCGGGCACAGCACCGCCGAGACGCCGAACCCGGTCAGCACGTAGCGCAGGGGGCGGGCGGTGTCCTGGACGCCGCGCATCCAGCCGTTACCGGCCAGCGAGATCAAGATGGCCGGCGCCGCCAGGATCGCGATCCGCAGCCACTGCAGCGCGGCGGCCGCGATGTCGGGGGCGCCGGCGATCACCGAGACCAGCGGCACCGCGGCAGCCTGGACCGCCGCGACCACCAGCACACCGAGAGCGACGGCCAGCCAGCTGGCCTGCACCCCCTCCCCGACCGCCGCGGCACGGTCGCCGGCGCCGTGGAATCGGGCCGAGCGCGCGGTGGTGCCATAGGACAGGAAGGTCAGTTGGGAGCTGACCAGGGAGACCACCAGTCCGCCGACGGCCAGCCCGGCCAGGCTGACCGCGCCGAGCCGCCCTATGACGGCGGTGTCGAACAGTAGATAGAGCGGTTCGGCGGCCAGCACGCCCAACGCGGGCAGCGCCAGCGCGGCGATCCGGCGGACCAGAGACCCCCTGTGCGAGCTGTCCGGTGCCGGCCTATCCAAGAGCCGCGGTCAGCTCGGCCACCACATGCTGGACCGGCCCGACGGCCGAATAGCCGGCTGCGAGGGTGTGCCCTCCGCCGCCGAAGCCGGCGGCCACCGCCGACACGTCGACCGCCTTGGACCGCATCGACACCGACCAGCGCTGCGGCTCGATCTCCTTGAACACCGCGGCGACCCCGGCCTCGTGTGTGGTGCGCACGATGTCGACGATGGACTCGAGTTCCTCGGAACGGTTCCCAACCCAGTCCTGGTGGGTCACGACCGCGTAGACCAGCCCGCTGCCCCCGGCCACGGCCGGCAGCAGCCGGGCGGTGGCCAACACCCGCGACAACAGGGGCAGCCAGCCGAACGGATGCGTGTCGTGCAGTTGGCGACTCAGCGAGGCGTTGTCGACCCCGAGGTCGACCAGCCGGGCCGCCAACCGCAAGCCTGCCGCCGTCGCCCAGCGGAACGAGCCGGTGTCGATACTCAGGCCGGCGTAGAGGCAGCGAGCCACGTCGGTGTCGATGTCCTTGCCCCACGCGTCGAGCAACTCCGCGATCAGCATGGTCGTCGAGTCGGCCAGCGGGTCGACGAAATTGGCGGTCCCGAACCCAGTGTTGGACCTGTGATGGTCGATCACCAGGACGTTCGGACCCGCGGCGAGTTCGGCCAGCTCACCGAGCCGATTGAGGCTCGGCACGTCGACCGTCACCACCAGGTCGGCGTCCCGGCCCACCTGACCGGCCGAGACCACCAGTTCGCAGCCCGGCAGCCCGCTCAGCGACTCCGGCAGCGTGTCGGCGGCGGAGAAGCCGATCGTCACCCGGACGCCGTCGCGGAGTAGGACCAGGCCCAGCGCCAGCGCGGCGCCCACGGTGTCGGCATCGGGCTGGACGTGACACAGAATGGCCACCGACCGGGCGCGGGAGAGAATCCCGGCCGCTCCGGCGGCATCGGTTCGCCGGCCGGCCCGGTCGGTCTCAGCCGTCGGCGGAGTCGCTGCCATCGGAGTCCCGGTCGTGGGTCGCCGAATCGTCCTCCTCCGCCGTTCGGTACGGGTTCGCCTCCCCTGCCGGACTGGCGCCGGCCCGGATTCGCGCGACGTCGGCGTCGGCGGCACGAGCCCGGGCCAGCAACTCCTCCATCCGATGGGCGGCGTCGGGCACGGTATCGCGAACGAAGGCCAGCGTCGGGGTGAACCGCACCCCGGTCCCGGCGCCGACCTTGCTGCGCAGCACACCCTTGGCGCTCTCCAGCGCCGCCGCCACCCCGGCGTAGTCCGGCTCGACCTGCAGGTCCCGCCCCATCACCGTGTAGTAGAGCGTGGCGTCGTGCAGATCACCGGAGACCTTGGCGTCGGTGATGGTGACACCGGCCAGCCGCGGATCCTTGATCTCGAATTCGATCGCCGAGGCGACGATGGTGGAAATCCGCTTGGCCAGCCGTTTAGCCCGTGCTGGATCTGCCATGACGCGTCAGGTCCGCGCTTTCTCGACCAGCTCGTACGTCTCGATGACGTCACCCTCCTTGATGTCGGAGTAGGTGACGGTCAGACCGCACTCGTAACCCTCGCGGACCTCGGTGACGTCGTCCTTCTCCCGCCGCAGCGAGGAGATGGTGAGGTTCTCGGCGATGACCACGTTGTCCCGCAGCAACCGGGCCTTGGCGTTGCGCCGCATGATGCCCGACTGCACCAGGCAGCCCGCGATATTGCCCACCTTCGAGGACTTGAACAGCGCCCGGATCTCGGCCCGGCCGAGCTCCTTTTCCTCGTAGATCGGCTTGAGCATGCCCTTGAGGGCCTTCTCGATCTCGTCGATCGCCTGGTAGATCACCGAGTAGTAGCGCATCTCCACGCCCTCGCGGTTGGCCAGCTCGGTGGCCTTGCCCTCCGCGCGGACGTTGAACCCGATGATGATGGCGTCCGAGGCCGAAGCCAGGTTGACGTTGGTTTCGGTGATCCCACCGACACCGCGGTCGATGACCCGCAGTTCCACCTCGTCGTCGACCTGGATGCCCAAAAGGGCCTCCTCGAGCGCCTCGACCGTACCGGCGTTGTCGCCCTTGAGGATGAGGTTGAGCTGGCTGGTCTCCTTGAGTGCCGACTCCAGGTCCTCCAGGCTGATCCGCTTGCGCGCGCGGGCCGCCAGCGCGTTGCGCTTGCGCGCGCTGCGCCGGTCGGCGATCTGGCGGGCGATCCGGTCTTCGTCGACGACCAGGAAGTTGTCGCCGGCACCGGGCACCGAGGTGAAGCCGATGACCTGGACCGGACGCGAGGGCAGCGCCTCGGTGACGTCCTCGCCGTGCTCGTCGACCATCCGTCGCACGCGGCCATAGGCGTCGCCGGCCACCACCGAGTCGCCCACCCGCAGCGTGCCGCGCTGGATCAGCACGGTGGCCACCGGGCCGCGGCCGCGGTCCAGGTGCGCCTCGATGGCCACGCCCTGGGCTTCCATGTCGGGATTGGCCCGCAGGTCCAGCGACGCGTCGGCGGTCAGCAGCACGGCCTCTTCCAGCGCCTTGATGTTGGTGCCGGCCTTGGCCGAGATGTCGACGAACATGGTGTCGCCGCCGAAGTCCTCGGCGACCAGTCCGTACTCGGTGAGCTGGGCCCGGATCTTCTGCGGATCGGCGCCCTCCTTGTCGATCTTGTTGACCGCCACCACGATCGGGACATCGGCCGCCTGCGCGTGGTTGATCGCCTCCACCGTCTGGGGCATCACGCCGTCGTCGGCGGCCACCACCAGGATGGCGATATCGGTGGCCTTGGCGCCGCGGGCCCGCATGGCGGTGAACGCCTCGTGGCCCGGGGTGTCGATGAAGGTGATCAACCGCTCGACACCGTCGTGCTCGACCTCGACCTGATAGGCGCCGATGTGCTGGGTGATGCCGCCGGCCTCGCCCTCGCGCACGGATGCCTGCCGGATGGTGTCCAGCAGTCGGGTCTTGCCGTGGTCGACGTGGCCCATCACGGTGACCACCGGGGGACGCTGTTCGAGATCCTCCTCGCCGCCCTCGTCCTCGCCGTAGGTGAGGTCGAAGGATTCCAGCAGTTCGCGGTCCTCGTCCTCGGGCGAGACCACCTGCACGACATAGTTCATCTCACTGCCAAGCAGTTCGAGGGTGTCGTCGCCCACCGACTGGGTGGCGGTGACCATCTCGCCCAGATTGAACAGCGCCTGAACCAGGGCAGCGGGGTTGGCGTCGATCTTCTCGGCGAAGTCGCTCAGCGACGCGCCCCGAGCCAACCGGATGGTCTCACCGTTGCCGTGCGGCAACCGCACGCCGCCGACGACCGGCGCCTGCATGTTCTCGTACTCGGCGCGTTTCGCCCGCTTGGACTTGCGACCGCGACGAGGGGCTCCACCGGGTCGGCCGAAGGCGCCGGCCGCACCACCGCGCTGGCCGGGACGGCCACCGCCGCCACCCGGGCGACCCCGGAAACCTCCGGCCGCCGCACCGCCGCCGCCGGGACCGCCGCCACCGGGACCGCCGGTGCGGTAGTTACCGCCGCCACCAGCACCACCGGGACGACCGCCCTGACCGGGACCGGGACGCGGCCCACCGCCCGGACGGGGTGCACCCGGGCGCCCGCCCGGGCGACCGACGCCGCCACCGGGACGGGGCGGCATGTTGCCGGGCGAGGCGCCGCCGGGACGCGGGGCACCGGGGCGAGGTCCGCCGGGGCCGGGGCGCGGGCCCTGGGGCCTGGGCATCGGGGGCCGCTCGACGGGCTGCGCCGAGGAGAACGGGTTGTTGCCCACCCTCGGCGGGCGCGGGGCGCCCGGCTTGGGCGCCGCCGGACCGGGTCGCGGGCCGGGTGCGGCCGGCTTGGCCGGAGCCGCCGCCCCAGGGGCGGGCGGCACAGGGGTTGTCGGCACGGCGGTGGGCGGCGCAGGGGGCGCCGGAGGCCCGGGCACCGGGGCCGCCGGTTTGACGACGGGCGGAGCCACCACGGCGGCCGTTCCAGCGTCGGATCCCGCCACCGCTTTGGCGGCCGGCTTCGGCGATGCGGGTCCCGGAGTCTTGCCCGGCACCGCGGCCGGGGCTGCCACTGCAGGGGCCGATGCCGCTGCGGGAGCCTGCTCGGCGGCCTTCGGGGGAGCCTTCTCGGCGGCCTTACCGCCGCCGAAGGCCTCCCGCAGCCGCCGCGCCACCGGCGCCTCGACCGTCGACGAGGCCGACTTGACGAACTCGCCCTGTTCACTCAGGCGAGCGAGAACTTCCTTGCTCGTGACACCGAGTTCCTTTGCCAACTCGTGTACGCGGGCCTTACCTGCCACTACATCTCCATCTCTAGAGGCGACAGCGGTGGGTGGGCCGCGCCTCGGGTTTAGCTATGACGCATGGTCATCGGGACTTCACGGTGTGCTCATGTTCTTCGCTACCTGTTCTCTTTCCTGGTCACCGAGCGCCGCGAAGTGCTCGGTGACCCCGGATACGTCCGGCGAACCGGTGATGCGCAACGCTCGACCGAAGGCTCGCCGCCGGATCGCTGCCGCCAGGCAGTGATGATCGGGGTGCAACCACGCACCCCGGCCCGGGAGTGAGCCTGCAGTGTCAACGGCGACGGCGGATGAGCCGTTCCCCGCCGTCACGGCCACCACCCGGAGCAGTTCGACGGCCAACTCTCGCTTCCGGCAGCCGATGCAGGTTCGCACCGGAGCCGAAATCTCGCGCTGGATCACAGGACAGTCTACGTCAGAGGAAACGACCTCCCGAACCAGCCTGCTCAGGGCAGGCGGCCGGCGCCTTCCTCGGCCGACGGCGACGGGCCTGCCCCCGCCGAGGAGCCGGTATCGGCACCGGGGGCGTCGCTGCGGATGTCGATGCGCCACCCCGTCAGCCGGGCGGCCAACCGGGCGTTCTGCCCCTCCTTGCCGATGGCCAGTGACAACTGGAAGTCCGGGACGACGACCCGGGCCGCGCGGCTGGTGGCGTCGATGACGCTCACCGACACCACCTTGGCCGGCGACAGCGCGTTGGCGACGAACCGGGCCGGGTCCTCGTCGAAGTCGATGATGTCGATCTTCTCCCCGGACAACTCGCTCATGACATTGCGCACCCGCTGGCCCATCGGGCCGATACAGGCGCCCTTGGCATTGAGGCCGGACACCTTGGAGCGCACCGCGATCTTGGAACGGTGGCCGGCCTCTCGGGCCACCGCCACGATCTCCACCGAACCCTCGGCGATCTCCGGCACCTCCAGCGAGAACAACTTGCGGACGAGGTTGGGGTGGGTCCGGGACAGTTCGATCCGCGGCTCGCGCATACCGCGGGTCACCCCGACGACGTAGCAACGCAACCGCTGCCCGTGCTCGTAGCTCTCCCCCGGAACCTGCTCGGCGGTACGGATCATGCCGTCGGAGCCCTTGGTCTCGCTGCCCAGGCGCACCACGACATTGCCGCGGGCGTTCTCGCGGGCGTCGCGCTGGACCACACCGGCGACGATGTCGCCCTCGCGGGCGGAGAACTCGCCGTACACCCGCTCGTTCTCGGCGTCGCGGAACCGCTGGAGCATGACCTGGCGCGCGGTGGTCGCGGCGACCCGACCGAAACCCTCCGGGGTGTCGTCCCATTCGCTGATGAGGTTGCCCTCATCGTCGGTCTCGCGGGCGATCACCCGGACCGAGCCGCTCTTGCGGTCGATCTCGATGCGCGCGTCGGGCTGGTGGCCGTCGGTGTGCCGGTAGGCGGTCAACAGCGCGGACTTGATGGTCTCGAGCAACTCGTCCACCGAGATTCCACGATCGATCTCGATCGCGTGCAACGCGGCCATATCGATGTTCACGTCCCGGCCTCCTTTTCGGTCGTGCGGGGCGGGCCGCCGGCCAGCTCGAGTTCCTCGGCGCCGGGCGCGGAGAACTCGACCTGGACAACGGCCTCGCGGATGTCTGTCAGCGGGATTCGCCGAACGGTCCAGGTGCCACCGGCGCGGACCACCAGGTCGACGACGCCGTGGTCGGTGGCTCCGATACGGCCGTTCAGGTCCGAACCGTCGGCCAGGGTGAGCCTGGCCCGGCGACCGCGGGCCCTGCGAAAGTGTTTCTCGGAGGTCAGTGGTCGTTCCACACCCGGGGAACTGACCTCCAGCACGAAGGGCACCGAACCGGTGTCGAGGGTGTCCAGCAGGGCCGAGGCACTTCGGGAAAGCTCGGATACGGCGTCGAGGTCCAGCGGGTGGTCCCCGTCGGCGACCACCCGGATCCGCGGCGGCCGACTTCGCTCGTCGACCACGACGTCCTCGATCTCGTAACCGGCACGGGCGAACTCGTCATCGAGGAGTTCGACCACACGCTCCGGCGAGGGCAATCCCGCGGGCCGCTGGGTCACGGCGAGCTCCTCATCTTGAGTTGTTTACGACCGGCTCCCAACGATACGCCAGCCACCCGCACGGCAATGGCAGGATGTGGGGGTGCCCGACCCCCTTCCCGGCGCCGATGCGAGCGGCGCGCCGATGCTGAGTCGGCGACGTGCGCTGGCAGGTCCCGCACGCGGCTTGCTGGCGCTGGCTCTCCTCGGCGCCGCCGGCACCGCCTGCGGTCCCGGCGGTCCGCCGGCCCCCGACCCGCTGGAAGCCCAGCTCGAAGCCGCTCGAAAGGACAGCGACCTGGCCTCCGCGGCGGCCGCGGCCGCGGCCCCCGCACTGGCACCCGCCCTGCGCGTGGTGGCCGACGAGCGCGCCCGGCACGCCACCGCCCTGGTCGAGGAGTTGGCGCGGGCGGCCGGTAAACCTACTCCCACTTCCACCCCCGCGACCACCGGCTCACCCTCGGCCACGCCGGCGCCGGCGTCCGCTCCCCCGCCCACCTCCCAGGATGTCGTCAAGGCCCTGCGGACGTCGGCGGAGAGCGCCGCCAAACTGGTCCCGACGCTGTCGGGCTATCGGGCAGGACTGATGGGCTCGATCGCTGCGGCGTGCACGGCGTCCTACACCGTTGGCATTCCACCGCCGCCGCCCCCCCATGGCAGGACGACCCAGAGCAGTGGACCCCAGAGCAGGAGACCACGGTGACCTCACCGTCTTCCCCCGAGCCCTCCCCCTCAGCCCCGCCGGACCCGGACCGGCCGGAGGACGGCGGCCCGGCGGCGTGGTTCGACGCGGTCGCCGCCGAGCACGCCGCGATCTACGGCTACGGACTGGTGTCGGCGCACAGCCTTCCCACCCGCAACGAACTGGTCTCCGCAGCGCTGGCCGAACATCGTGACCGGCGGGAGAGGGCCGTGGCCCTGATGACCGAGCAGTCGATCACGGTGCCGCTGCCGGCGGCCGGCTATCGGTTACCGATGGTGGTGGACTCGCCGACCAGCGCCGCCAAGCTGGCCGTGCGGATGGAGAACGACTGTGCGGTGGCGTGGCGGGCGGTGCTGGAGCAGACCGACTCCGAGCGCGACCGCGAGTTCGCCGCCACCGCGCTGACCCAGTGCGCGGTGCTGGCTGCGCGCTGGCGTCAGGTGCTCGGCGCCTGGCCGCCGACCCAGGCGTTCCCCGGCGGCAGCGAATAGCCGGCCGCCGCGGAGCGGGTCAGCGGCTCAGGCGCCGCTGATCAGGCGATCGGGGTCTGGGTCGGGTGGATCTGGGTCGAGTCTGCCGCCGGAGCCTCGACGCTCATGCTGCCGGCGAAGACACCGGTGGCAACCACGAGGCCGGCAAGAGCGTTGTTGATGCGGCGAGCGAAATTCTGGTTCACGATTCGATTCCCCGTTCTGCTTGGTTGCCGGGCCCGTAGCGGCCGGTGAATCAAGAATGTCCGACCAGCCGCGCGGTGGCCGTCCGCTGAACGGATCGTTCTCGGGGGGACACCGGGGTCCCCCGATCGGAGGACGCGGTGACGTCACTGGAGCTCAGCGGCCTCGGCGCCATCCGTGGCCGTCGCGTCGTCACTCCGCTGCGGGCGTATCCGGCCCTGTGGCGGTACCCGTGTCGTCGCCGGTCGGCGGCACCGGAATGCGGTGAAGGTACTCCAGGAACACATCCACGGCCGCCGTCGCCATGGCGGCCATCGCGGGGTCGATGTTCGCCCCCCGCGGGATGTCCGCTGAGAGGTGGCTCCGGAACTCGGCGGTGATCGCCTCTTGGACGTCCCAGGCGAGTTGTGCGGTTTCGGTGGCGTCCCTGAGCATGAGTTCGGCCGTCACGCGACGAGCGGCCTCGTCGACGACGGGTTTGAGGGCTTCGGTTGCGCGCCGTTTGAATTCCTCGAGCAGCGGCCGCGCACTCTCGGGCCAGTTTCCAGCCATGCAGACTCACGTTACGCGGGGCCGCGCGGCGCCGCAGCCCCGGCGTGCGGGACCAAGGCGGGTCAACCCGGCGCGCGACCCGCTACGACGAGGCGTCCGCCAGTACGGCGGCGATATCGACGGCCGCCGTCAGGGCGGCGATCTGTCGCGTCTCGCCGGTGAAGCGGTCGCGAAGTTCCACGATGCCGTCGGCCCACCCCCGGCCCACCACGACGATCCACGGCACGCCCAGCAGTTCGGCGTCCTTGAACTTCACCCCCGGCGAGGCCGTCCGGTCGTCGAAGAGCACCTCGGCGCCCATGGCGTCCAATTCGGCGGTCAGCACCTCCGCACCGGCGCGGGCGTCGGGATCCTTGTTGGCGATCACCACATGTACGTCGAACGGCGAAACCGAGGCCGGCCAGCGCAAGCCCATCTCGTCGTGGTGCTGCTCGGCGATCACCGCTACCAGCCGCGACACGCCGACCCCGTAGGAACCCATGGTCAACCGCACCGGCTTGCCGTTCTCGCCGAGGACGTCGACGGCGAAGGCGTCGGTGTATTTGCGGCCCAATTGGAAGATGTGGCCGATCTCGATTCCTCGGGCGCTGACCAGCCGGCCCGCCCCGTCCGGCGCTGGGTCCCCGTCGCGCACCTCGGCGGCCTCGATGGTGCCGTCGGGGGTGAAGTCGCGGCCCGCCACCAGACCGACGACGTGCCTGCCGGGTTCGTCGGCGCCGGTGATCCAGGCGGTCCCGACCGACACCCGCGGGTCGACCAGATACCGAACCCCGTTGTCCAGCAATGCCTTCGGTCCGATGTAGCCCTTCTTCAGGAAGGGGTGCCGGGCGAAGTCGGCGTCGTCGAGCATCGCGTACTCGGCCGGGTCGAGTGCGGCGCCCAGACGTTTGTCGTCGACCTCGCGATCCCCCGGCACACCGATGCCGAGCAGCTCCCAGTCACCACCGGGTGCCCGTACCTTGAGCATGACGTTCTTGAGGGTGTCCGCGGCGGTGACGGTGCGGCCCAGTGTTGCGTTCGCCCAATCGACCAGCGAGGCGATGGTCGGGGTGTCGCCGGTGTCGTACACCACCGGCTCGGCCAGGCCGTCCACCGGCAGCGGGTCGGGCGCCGGAGTGGTGACCGCCTCGACGTTGGCCGCGTAACCGGATTCAAGGCACCGCACGAAGGTGTCCTCGCCGACCTCGCTCTCGGCGAGGAACTCCTCGGACGCGCTGCCGCCCATGGCCCCCGAGACCGCCGAGACGATCACATAGCGAATCCCCATGCGCGCGAACATCGTCTGGTACGCGTCGCGATGGGCCATGTAGACCTCGCGCAGCCCGTTGTCGTCGACGTCGAAGGAGTAGGAGTCCTTCATGATGAATTCGCGGCCGCGCAGGATTCCGGCTCTGGGGCGCGCCTCGTCGCGGTACTTGGTCTGGATTTGGAACAGCAGCAGCGGGAAATCCTTGTAGGAGCTGTACTCGCCCTTGACCGTCAGGGTGAATAGTTCCTCGTGGGTGGGCCCGAGTAGGTAGTCGTTCATCCGGCGATCCTTGAGCCGGAACACACCGTCGCCGTATTCCGTCCAGCGGTTGGTGGTCTCGTAGGGAGCCCGGGGCAACAGCGCCGGGAACAGGATCTCCTGCCCGCCGATGGCGACCATCTCCTCGCGCACGATCTTCTCGATCCGGCGCAGCACCCGCAGCCCCAGCGGCAGCCAGCTGTACAGACCGGGCCCGATCGGCCGGATGTAGCCGGCCCGGATGAGCAGCTTGTGGCTGGGCACTTCGGCGTCGGCCGGATCGTCGCGCAGCGTGCGCAGGAACAGCTCGGACATGCGGGTGATCACAGCGGGCAGCTTAGCCATCCCGGGCGAACGCCCGCCGCGCCGTCCGTTCCGCAGCCGCGGAATCCACGCGGGCGGCCGACGCGCGTGTTGAGATGGATGGGTAACGACCAGCCCGAGATACCCGGCCCCGGGATCGCGAAGGAGTGCCGTGCCATCCCAACAGGCCGACGAACGGCCCGCGGAGCCTGAGTTGCCGGATTCCGAACCCGCGGTGCTGGCCAGCGGCATCAAGGTCAGAGGACCCTGGGGCCCGGTCTACGGACCGATCGACCTGAGAATCCCCACCGGCGGCCTCAACGTTCTGGTGTGCCCGGCCGGCCCCGGCCGCACCGCACTGATGATGACCCTGGCCGGGCGGATGAAACCCACTTCCGGGGAGCTGACCGTCCTCGGCGCCCGCCGGGCGAAAGACATCTTCGAGCGTTCGGCGCTGGCCGGTGTCGACGAACTCGACACCGTGCCGGAATCGGTCACGGTCGCAAACCTCATCACCGAACAGCTGCGCTGGAACGCCAGGTGGTATCAGCTCATCCCGAAAGCCGACCAGGCCGCCCTGAACCGGACCTGCGCCCCGGTGTTCGGCGAACTGCCGATCCCGCCGCTGGACGAATACTTCGAGGCGCTCTCCGAACTGGACCGTCTGCTGCTGCGCATCGCGCTGGCCAATATCGGCCGCCCGCCGCTGCTCGTCGTCGGCAGCGTCGAGAACGTCACCTGCGATGCCAACCGTGACCTGCTCTTCGACCGCCTCATCGACATCGGCCGCGAACAGACCGTGGTCACCGCCACGGTCAACGGGGCCGGCAGTCACCCGGTGCGCTCCCAGATCGCGGTACCGAACACCAATCGCGCCGAACTGTCCGATCCCCGGAAAGGTGATGGCTGACCATGCTGGCCGGAATGTCGTTCGGAACCGACCTCAAGCGCTACTCCTCCGGCGTCCTGCCCAGGATCGCGTTGGTGACCATCATCCTGATGCCATTGCTGTACGGCGCGATGTACCTATGGGCGTTCTGGAATCCCTTCGGCGCGATCGACAAGATGCCGGTGGCGCTGGTCAACGCCGACAAGGGTGCCGTCGTGGACGGCAAGCCGGTGCGCGCGGGGGATCAGGTGGCGAGTTCGCTGCTGGATTCGGGTCAGCTGCTGCTGCGTGAGGTCTCCGAACAGGACGCCGCCAAGGGGCTCGCCGACGGCCGGTACTACTTCACCATCACCATCCCGTCCGGGTTCAGCCAGGCCGTCACCTCACCGTCCGGCGGCGATCCGACCCAGGCCAAGCTGCGGTTCGAGTTCAACGGCGCCAACAACTATCTAGGCACGATCATCGGGCAGAACGCCGCCCGCGAGGTGATCAACCAGGTCAACGCCGGGATCTCCGAAAAGAGCGTGGGCACCGTGCTGACCGGCCTCACCGATGCCGGTACGGGTCTCCTCGCCGCCGCCGACGGAGCCCAGCGGCTCAACACCGGCATCGTGACCGCCGATTCGGGAGCGCACCAACTCGCATCCGGATCGGACACCCTCGCCGACGGGATGGCAACGGCCCGTGATGGTGCCGCCCAGCTCGCCGACGGCACCCGCAAACTCGGCACCGCGATCCTGACCGCCACCGATCCGATCGTCGACGTCCTGGACCGCTTCGACGGCATCGGAGTCGATCCCGACGAGGTGGGTGAGGCCGCCCGGCATCTGAGCGGCACTGTGCGATCGGCCGCCGACCGGATCGCCGCGCTGAACCTCGATCAGACGCGCGCGGCCGGCATCATCGACCAGGCGGTGGCCACCCTGTCCGGCAGCCCTGACCCGGTGATGCGCGAGTTGGGGGGCTTTTTGGCCGGGGCCCGGGGACTGCTGCGGGCGCAGGGTATCGATCCCGCGACCGACGAGGGGCTGATCCGGCTGCGCGACGGCGCGAACCGGCTGGAAAACGAACTCGCCGACCCCGACAGCAAGCTGCGCACGTTCCTGACCGCCGCGGTCGACGGCACCCTGCGCGAGGACGTGCTGAAACTGCGCTCCGGCGTCGAGCAATTGGAGTCGGGGGCGCAGCGATTGAGCGCGGGCATGGTCGCACTCACCGACGGCAGCCGGGAACTGGCCTCCGGCGCCCAGCGACTCGCCGAGGGGACCGGCGAACTCCAGGCCGGCAGCGCGGAGTTGGCCGACAAACTTCGGCAGGGATCCACGCAGGTGCCGTCCTGGACGCCCCAGCAGCGCTCCGAGGTCGCCAAGACGGTCTCCACACCGGTGACCCTGGACCTGGTCAACCACAATCCGGCGCCCACCTTCGGCACCGGATTCGCGCCGTTCTTCCTGCCACTGGCGCTGTTCATCGGCGCCCTGATCATCTGGATGCTGCTGACCCCGCTACAGCCGCGCCCGATCATCAACGGCCTCAGCGGCTTTCGGGTGGTGCTCGCGTCGTATTGGCCGGCGTTCGCCCTGGCGGTGTGTCAGGTCGCCGTCATGTACACCGTCGCGCACTGGGGTGTCGGCCTCAAGGCCCGCTACCCCCTGGCCACAGTGGCTTTCCTGATCCTGGTCGTGGCCACCTTCCTGGGCATCATCCAGGCGTTCAACGCGGTGTTCGGCGTGGCCGTCGGACGGGTGGCCACCCTGGCGTTCCTGATGTTGCAGCTCATCTCGGCCGGCGGGATCTACCCGGTGGAGACCACCGCCAAGCCGTTCCAGATCATCCATCCGGCCGACCCGATGACCTACGCGGTCAACGGCCTGCGGCAACTCATCAACGGCGGTATCGACGAACGGCTCCCGATCGCCGTCGCAGTCCTCTCCGGCGTCCTTGCGCTGTCCCTGGCCGCCAGCAGCTGGTCGGCCCGGCGCAATCGGCAGTACACGATCGAACGGCTGCACCCGCCCATCGAGGTCTGACCCCGGACTGAAATCAGAGGCTTGCGCCCCGGATTGCCGTCGGGTGATCTAAAACGCCTCCACGCCGTCGACGCTGACGGACATTCCGTGTCCGGTCCTGTCGTTGCTGAACGTCGTGTCCTCGGGCGCGGGTTCGATGGTCCATCCAAGTGCGTGGTAGGCGATCCCGTACTCCAGCGTGATGAAGTCTGGGTTGCCCGCGTTGCCGTTGAACCAATCGAATTCGCCGTCTGCGTCGACCGCGACGCAGCAAGCTGGGGCTGGATAGCTGAACTCCACTCCGCATGCGACCCTGTCGGTGCGAGTTGGTTCGTGAGGTCCGGGATCCTCGAGGACGAGGATCTGACAGAGCGTTTTGCCCGATGGGGTCTTCACCCATACGGCCCCGCCAGCGAGGGGCGGATCGAAAGCAACAGACCATGCGCCCCGTCCGCATTCACGATTACAAGATCGCGAATCGATCATATGTCTTCTCTATGAAGTCCGTGACCCCGTCCAGCGGGGTTCCTAACCTCGAATTCAGCGGGCGACACCTCGTCGCCCAGACCGAGGAAAGGATCGACAACCATGTCCGCATTTGCTGCCACCGCCGCACTGGCCGGTTCCGTCGCGGCTGCCATCGCCCTGGCCCCCATCGCCGTCGCCGATGAGCCGTCGCTGGACGGATGCCGGGGTTCGTCGTGCTCGAAGCCGGCCGCCCCGCCGAAGGCCTTCAAGCCCTCACCGAACCGGAACGCCGCGGCCAGTGTGCCGCAGGGGTGGAAAAACGACGCCCAGTGGGCGCGGCCCGGATCCAACCCGTTCGGCAAAGGACCGAAACCGCCGATGGTCGCCCTCGACTGAGCGATCGACAGGATCGGCGGCGCCGCCCCGGGCTTCGCGTGAGCCGGGGGCGGCCGCGCACCGGCTCAGGAACACAGGGCGAGGTCGGGCCCGCCCGCCGTCAGCACTGGTGTGGTTGCGAACCGCCCAGCAGTGCCGGATCGAAGCGGTGGGAGACTGCCCGCACCGATTCCATGAACGCCTCGAGGTCCACCGGCCGGCCGGCGAACCAGGTGCCGGTGACCGCCATGGTCTCCTGCAGCCGGGCCGGGTCGACGGTGTAGGGGTCGGTGTTGAGCACGACGAGATCGGCGAGCTTGCCGGGCTCGATGGAGCCGATCTCATGGTCGCGCTTCTGCTGCCAGGCCGCGTTGATGGTGTGCGCGGCCAGGGCCTCGTCGAGGGTCAGCGCCTGCTCGGGGGCGTGCACCGTGCCCGAGGCGCTGCGCCGGGTGACCGCGTTCTGAATGTTCAGCCAGGGCAGCGGAGGTGACAGATAGCCGTCGTTGTGGAAGGTTGGCCGCACCCCGCCGTCGTAGGCGTCGCGGTAGGGCTGCCAGCGGGCTCCGTAGGCCGGCTCGAAGATCACCCCGTCGTACAGGTCCCCCCAGTACAGCGACTGGAACGGCGACATCGAGGCGGTCACGCCCAACGCCCCGGCCCGAGCACACTGCTCGCGGCTCGGGGTGGCGAAATGCTCCACCCGCCACCGATGATCGGTCCCGGACAGACCCAACCGGCCCAGCGCCTGCTCGTAACCGTCGAGAACGACGTCGATCCCGGCGTCGCCGTTGATGTGGGTCGCGATCTGGGTGTCGCGGCCGGCGAATTCCGACACCAGGGAAAGGAACTGGTCGGGGGTGTAGTTGAGCACCGAGAGCCCCGGAACGGTACCCACCGGGACGTCGGCGATACGGGCACGCTCGGAGTCCAGGTAGGGAACGCTGATCGAGGCCGTCCCGATCGAGGGGCTGCCGTCCATCCAGATCTTGTAGCCGACCCGCTGGATCATCGGCGACAAGTCCCCGAAGTCCAGTGCCGAGCGCGCACCGGGGTCGTAGGTGGTCTGATAGAGGCTGTAGCGGACCGGACACCCCGGCAATCCCGCCAGCGCCTCCATCGGCGCCCGCAGCTTGCTGATGAAGCCCAGATCCCCCACCGCGGTGAAACCGTTGCGGGCCAGGGTCGAATACCACGCACCCAGGTTGAGCAGGGGTGAGGGCACCACGCCGGGAAGGAAGGCCCCCATCGCCATCAGGGTCGCCTGGGTCTCGAACCCGACCCCGGCGGCGGTCCCGTCCGGGCGGCGGGTCCAGCGGGCATCGGGGGTGTCCGGCGGCGGGGTGGCGTCCGACCAGCCGAACAGCACGGTCGCCCGCGAATTGAAGTACAGGGCGTGGCCGGTGATGTCGAAGATCAGCACCGGGTGGTCGGGGAAGTACCGGTCCAGGCTGGCGCGGTCCGGCATGGGGATCGACAGCAGCAGCCGGTCCAGGCCGTTGAACAGCAGCGGTTGCCCGGCTGGGGTCTGCGCGCGGAGTTCGGCGAACAGTGCCTCCACATCGGCCCAGGTGGGGAATCCCACGAACGGGGCGATCCAGTGCGCGGGCTGCTGGCAGAGCACCGCGGCGGGAACCGGATGGTCATGGGCCTGGATGAAACCCGGCATCAGGACTTGGGTGCCGAGATCCTCCCACCGGGCATCCGGCGCGGCGGTGCGGCACTGGTCCACCGAACCCACCGCGACGATCTCCCCGGAGTCGGCGTCCACCGCCACCGCCTCGGCCCGCGGCTGGGCCGGGTTCATCGTGATGACCGAGGCGGCCTTGAGGATCACGGTGGACCCCATCAGAGTTCTCCCGCCTCCACGGCCTCGCGGGTGTGCTGGGCCGCGGCGATCTGCTTGGCCGAGTAGCCGATGAACAGGGCGCTGGCACCGACCAGGACGGCGACCGCCGCAACCCACAGCAGCGAATAGGTGTACCCGGCGTCGAGGGCGTCGAGCTGGGCGGGGGTCATGTCGGCGACCGGTCCGGTGGTGCCGCCCAGGTACAGGGTGCGGGAGATCTGGACCGCCTGGATGACCACCAGCACCAGCGGTCCGCCCAGGCTCTGCGCCATCAACGTGAGGGCGCTGATCGGCCCGATCTCGCGCGGACCGACATTGGCCAGCGCACACAGCGGAAGGACGACCGAGATGATCCCGATGCCGAACCCGCCGATCACGATCGGCAACAGCAGATCCGGGAAGTACGGGATGGTGCGGGTCAGGGTGGATCCGAAGAGCATCGCCCCCAGTACGAACAGCCCCCCGCCGATGATCAGCCAGCGCGGAGCGATGTGCGGCGCCAGCCGGGCGGTGATCACATTGCCCAGGCCCAGGGCCAGTGCGAACGGGATGAACCCGATCCCGGCGTGCAGGGCGGAGTAACCGAGCACGTCCTGGACGTAAAGCCCGATCATCACGGTCAGCGTCAGCAGCACCCCGCCGGCCAGGAACAGCGATACGAACGTCGCCACCCGGTTGCGGTTGCGGAACAGCCACAGCGGCACCAGCGGATGGTCCGCGGAGCGTTCCACCACCAGGAAGGCGATGCCCAGGGCCACCGCCACGACACCCGCACCGATCACCCACGGGTCCGCCCAGCCCCGCGCCGGGCCCTGGGTGAACACCAGGACCGCGGCGGTGCATCCCAGCGTGGCCAGCAGAGCGCCGCTCACGTCGAGTTTGAGGCGCTCGTGACGGGTTTCCTCGAGCCGGGTCAGCGCGATCCAGATGATCATCACCCCGATCGGGAAGTTGATCAGGAAGGCCAGCCGCCAGGAGATGACGGTCAGGGCGCCGCCGACCACCAGGCCCAGCACCGAGCCAAGGCCCTGCATGGCCGCCGACATAGCCATGGCCTGGTTGCGGGCGTGGCCGACGGCGTAGGTGGTGGCGATCAGCGCCAGCCCGGTCGGGGCGGCGACCGCGGCTCCGATGCCCTGGACCGCCCGGGCGGCGATCAGCAGCGGGCCGTCGGTGGCCAGACCGCAGGCCATGGAGGCGATGGTGAACACCCCGACCCCGGAGATGAAGGCCCGCTTGTGGCCGATGGCGTCACCGACCCGGCCGCCGAGCAGCAGCAGACCGCCGAAGGTCAGCACGTAGGCGGTGATGACCCAGCTCTTGGCGGCGTCGGAGAGGTCCAGGTCGGCCTGCATGCGCGGCAGCGCGACGATGACGATGGTGCCGTCCAGCGTGGCCATGAGCTGCATGCCGGTGATCGCGACGATCGCGATGCCCAGCACGCTGGCGGCAAGCGGCTTAGCCGGCGGTTCGGGGGTGCTCACGCCGGCCATGGGTAGCTACCCTACCCAGGACACCACCGCTGTTTGACCGCCACGGTGCGGATAGTCGCGGGTGTCCCGGAGATTGTGGCCGCGACGTGCGCCCCCGCCGCGGCCCCGCGCCGGGTACTACAGCTCCCCCGCGTCGATCGCTTCCTTGACTTCCTGGGCGTGCGCGACCTGCTTGGCGGTGTAGCCGATGAACAGCGCCACCGCACCCACGACGACGGCCACCCCGGCCACCCAGAGCAGGCCGTAGCTGTAGCCCTGGTCCAGCGCGTGCAACTGCTCCGGGTTCATCCGCTTGACCGGGCCGGTGGTGCCGCCGAGGTACAGGGTGCGCGAGGTGATGACGGCCTGGATGACGGCCAGCACCACCGGGCCGCCCAGGTTCTGCAGCATCAGCGCGATCGCCGACACCGGGCCGATCTGGTCGAAGCCCACGCCGGCGATGGCCGAGACGGTCAGCGGCACCACGATCATCCCGATGCCGAGCCCGCCGACCACGATCGGAACAACCAGGTTCGGGAAGTACGGGATACCGGCGTCCAGCGTGGAGCCGTACAGCATCGCGCCGAGCACCAGGACGCCGCCGGCCAGCACCAGCACCCGGGGCGCGAAGTAGGACACCAGCTGCGAGGAGGCGCCCAATCCGACGCCCAGGGCGATCACGAAGGGGATGAACCCGACTCCGGCGCGCAACGCGCTGTAGCCCAGGATGTCCTGAACGTACAGGCCGATCAGCACCGTCAGGGTGAACATCACCCCGCCGGCCAGGAAGATCGCCGCGAAGGTGGCCAGCCGGTTGCGGTCCCGGAACAGGCTGAACGGAACCACCGGGTTGACCGCGGTGCGCTCGACGATCACGAAGGCCGCGAAGGCCAGGACCGCGGCCAGGCCCGCGCCCAGGGTGGACGGGGACATCCAGCCCTTTTCCGGCGCCTGGGCGAAGCCGAACACCGCCGCGGTGCAGGCCACCGTGGCCAGCAGCGCGCCGGCGGCGTCGAGCTTGAGCCGCTCGCGGTGGGTCTCACGCAGGGTGGCGTGGGCCAGGTAGATCACCAGCAGGCCGATCGGGACGTTGACCAGGAACGCCAGCCGCCAGGACAGTTCGGTCAGCGCGCCTCCGACGACCAGGCCCATCACCGAACCGAGGCCGGTCATGGCGGCGAACACGGCGGTCGCGGCGTTACGTGCCGGCCCCTTGGCGAAGGTGGTGGCGACCAGCGCGAGACCGGTGGGCGAGGCGATCGCCGCGCCGACGCCCTGCAGCAGCCGGGCGATGACCAGGGTGGCCTCGTCCCAGGCGATTCCGCAGAGAATCGAGGCGATCACGAAGAGCGCGACGCCGACGATGAAGGTCCGCTTGCGCCCGATCGTGTCGCCCAGCCGGCCGCCGAGCAGCATCAGGCCGCCGAAGGTCAGCACGTAGGCGGTGATCACCCAGCTGCGGCCGGCGTCGGACAGTCCGAGTTCGTCCTGAATCCTGGGGAGCGCCACGATCGCGATCGTGCTGTCCATGGTGGCCAGCAGTTGCATGCCGCCGATGGCGAAGACCGCGGCCAGGAAGCGGGCCGAGGGCAGCCAGGGGGGCGTGCCCATCTTCTGCAGGGCCGTCGAGCGCGAGCGCACCGGGACCAACGAGGAGTCCGAGGCGTCCCGATAACCGTCCGCCCGGCTCACCCTTTCGAAGGGCGCCGTGCGCTCAGCATCGTTGAGTGCCGTCATAGCGGCCCACCCTACCGCAAAATTAAGAAGACTTTAAAGTCTCGATCACGTCTCGAACGCGGCGACCGGGCCGATGACGATGATCGCCGGGGGGCGGATACCCTCCGCGCGAATGCGTTCGGCCACGTCAGCGAGGGTCGCGCGGACGGTCCGCTGGGCCGAGGTGGTGCCGTGCTGAACCACCAGCACCGGCGTTTGCGCAGGCCGGCCGCCCTTGATCAGCACGTCGGCGAACAGTTCGATGCGTTCGACGGCCATCAGCAGGACCAGGGTCCCGGACAACCGGGCCAGGGCGCCCCAGTCGATCAGCGATTCCGGATCCCCGGGAGAGATATGGCCGCTGACCACGACGAACTCGTGGTTGACCGCCCGATGGGTGACCGGAACCCCGGCCATCGCGGGCACCGCGATGGCGCTGGTGACGCCGGGTACGACCGTGACCGGGATCCCAGCCTCGGTGCAGGCCAGAACTTCCTCATATCCCCGAGCGAAGACGAACGGGTCGCCGCCCTTGAGCCGCACCACGAACTTTCCGGCCCTGGCCCGGTCGATCAGCACGTCGTTGATGGCCTCCTGGGCCATGGCGCGGCCGTAGGGGATCTTGGCCGCGTCGATCACCTCGACATTCGGCGGCAGTTCGGCCAGCAACTGGGGCGGGGCCAGCCGGTCGGCGACCACCACGTCGGCGTGCGCGAGCAGCCGCCGGCCCCGCACCGTGATCAGTTCCGGGTCGCCGGGACCGCCGCCGACCAGAGCCACCCCGCCGGGGACCACGTCCGAGGCGCTGCTGGCCACCACGTCCGGAGCGATACGCCCCTGTTGGAAGGCCTCCCGGATCGCCGAGCGGACCGCCGCGGAGCGCCGGTGCTCCCCGCTGGCGAGCACGCCGAAGCTCAGACCCTCGTAGTCGAAGGATGCCGGGGTGACGGCGGTGCCGTCGCGGCCGGCGTCGGCGCGGACGCAGAACACGTGCCGGCGTTCGGCCTCGGCCACGATCGCGGCGTTGACCGACGGGTCGTCGGTGGCCGCGATGGCGTACCAGGCCCCCTCCAGGTCGCCGTCGCGATAGTCGCGCACCTGAAGGGTGATTCCCGGTTCCTGCTCGGCGAGGGCCTCCACCGCCGGGGTCGCCGCGCGGGCGACGACGTGCACATCGGCGCCGTGGGCGATCAGGACCGGAACCCGCCGGGCCGCCACCGTGCCGCCGCCGATGACGACGACCTTCTTGCCGGCCAGCCGCAGCCCGACCAGGTAGGCGTTATCGGTCACCGGGCGAGCCTAATGAACGCCCCTGATGACGACGGCGGCCCCAACCCATATGCCGCAGAACGCATGAAGCCGCAGCGTAGTCAGCGACGCCCGGCGGCCTGCTCGACGAACCGCCGGATCGCGACCGGGTGCGCCGCGGGGTGGGTGTGCAGATAGGAGGCGTGAACCCCGCGCTGGAGCACACCGTCCCGCAGTGGCCCGGTGGCCCCCGCGCCGGCTTGGCGCATCATCCAGGCCGGCTGAACGGTTTCGGCGAACTCGACGCGGGTGCGGTGGAACTCGTGGCCGCTCACCCGCTCGCCGCACCGGTACAGCGGCGAGTCGGCGGGGGCCACCGCGTCCCGGTAACCCAGGGTCAACCGCGGGGTGAAGGTCGCCGACCCCGCGATGACCCCGCACATCCGATGGCCGTCGAGATCGTCCATCAGGTAGGTCAGCCCGCCGCACTCGGCGTGCACCGGCGCACCGGCGGCCAGGATCCGGATCTGCTCTTGCACTTCGACATTGGCCGACAGCTGCTCCGGATACTGCTCGGGAAAGCCACCCGGGAGCACCAGCGCGGCGGTCCGCTCCGGCAGGGTCTGCGACAGCGGGTCGAAACAACGCACCTGCGCGCCGGCGGCCGCCAGCAGTTCGGCGTGCTCGGCGTAACCGAAGGTGAAGGCGCTGCCGGCGGCCAGCGCCACCACGGGTGCGCCGGGAATCGGTTCTCCCACCGCGTCCTCCGGCGACCACGGCGCGGCACTCACCGCCGACCGGGCGATGGCCCGCACGGCGTCGAGGTCCACGTGGCGGGCGACCAGATCGGTCATCGCCGCCACCGCGGCCTGGGCCCGATCCCCGTGCTCGGCGGCGGTGACCAGACCCAGATGGCGCGACGGCACCGACAGTTCGTCGCGACGGGGCACCGCGCCGAGCACCGGCACGCCGACCGATTCGCAGGCCTGGCGCAGCACCAGTTCGTGCCGTGGCGAACCCACCCTGTTCAGGATCACCCCGCCGATCCGGATGCCGGTCACGACGGTGGAGAACCCGTGCAGCACGGCGGCGATCGTCTGACTCTGGCCGCGACCGTCGACCACCAGCAGCACCGGGGCGCCCAGCAGTCCGGCCACCTGCGCGGTGGATCCGCGGGCGGGGATCGCGAAACATTCGTCGATGCGGCCGTCGAACAGGCCCATCACACCCTCGACCACGGCGATGTCGGCACCCCGGGAGCCGTGCCGGTAGAGCGGCCCGATCAGCTCCTCCGACACCAGGACCGGGTCCAGATTGCGGCCCGGCCGGCCCGCCGCGAGGCCGTGGTAGCCGGGGTCGATGAAGTCCGGACCGACCTTGAACGGCGCCACCCGGTCACCCGCCCGGCGCAGCGCCCCCATCAATCCGGTTGCGACGGTGGTCTTTCCGCTGCCGGACGCCGGTGCGGCGATGACGACGGCGGGTGTGCTCACCACTCGATTCCGCGCTGGCCCTTGCGCCCGGCATCCATCGGATGCTTGACCTTGGTCATCTCGGTGACCAGGTCGGCGGCGTCGAGGAGAGGTTGCGGGGCGTCCCGGCCGGTGATGACGACGTGCTGGGTTCCCGGCCGCGCTGTGAGGACGTCGACCACCTCCGCAACGTCGACCCACCCCCACTTCAGCGGATAGGTGAACTCGTCGAGAACGTAGAATTCGTGCCGTTGATCAGCGAGCCGGGCGGCGATCTCGGCCCAGCCCTGCGCGGCGGCCTCGGCGTGCTCGACCTCGGAACCGGTTTTGCGCGACCAGGACCACCCCGAGCCCATCTTGTGCCACTCCACCGGCCCGCCGACGCCCAGTTCGGCATGCCGGCGGCCGAGCTCGGCGAACGCCGATTCCTCCCCCACCTTCCACTTGGCGCTCTTGACGAACTGGAACACCGCGACCGACATCCCGGCGTTCCACGCCCGCAGCGCCATCCCGAAGGCGGCGGTGGACTTGCCTTTGCCCGCGCCGGTGTGGACCGCGAGAACAGGGACGTTGCGCCGCTGGCGGGTGGTCATACCGTCGTCGGGAACGGCGGCCGGCCGGCCCTGCGGCATCAGGCGGCCCCGCGCACGGCCCGGGCCAGGACGTCGGCACGCAGGTGTTCGAGCCGCAGTACCGGGGCGCTCAGGTGCCCGGCGAGATCGGCGGCCAGTCCCAGCCTGACGTAGGAGGTCTCACAGTCGACCACCACCGCGGCGGCGTCCTCGGCGACCAGCCGCGCCGCCGCGATATGGCTGCGGCGCACGGGATCCGGGCCGCCGGTCGCGCGACCGTCGGTGAGCACCACCACCAGTGGCCGGCGCGAGCGGTCGCGGGCCCGCTCGCGCACGACGACGTCGCGCGCCGCCAGCAGCCCCTCGGCCAGCGGGGTGGTGCCGCCGGTGTCCAGACCGTTCAGGCGCCGCGCCGCGATGTTCGCCGAGGTGGTCGGCGGCAGCACCAGCCGGGCTCCGGCAGCCCGGAATGTCACCACCGCGACCTTGTCCCGACGCTGATAGGCGTCGCGCAGCAGGGACAGCGCCGCGCCGGTGACCGCCGCCATCCGGTCCCGTGCGGCCATCGACCCCGAGGCGTCGACGACGAAGACCACCAGGTTGCCCTCCCGGCCGACCCGCAGTGCGCGGCGCAGGTCCTCGGCGGCGGGCCGGACCGGCCCCGGTGACGCGCTGCGCTCGGCCGCCGCGAGAACCGTCGCGAACAGGTGGACACCGTGGCCCTCCTCGCCGGTCCGGGCCGCCCGCACCGTCGCCCCCGCGGCGTTGCGTGCCGGTGAGCGCCGCCCCGCGGCGCCCTCGCCGACCCCGGGCACCCTTAGCGCGCGGGTCCGGAAGCTCGGCGCTGGCGGGGCGGACGGCCGCGTCGCCGAGCCGGCGCCCGGGGCCCGGCCGTCACCGGGGTCCGGGGCGTCGGGGATCTGACCGCCGCCCGGCGGATCGGGGTCCTCGTCGGGTCCGGACACCTCGTCGGCGGCCGACATCGCCTCATCAAGCCGGGCGGGGTCGACCCCCGGGTCGTCGAACGGGTCCCGGCGCTGCCGATGCGGCAGCGCCAGTTCGGCGGCCACCCGAACATCTTCTGCTGCCACCGCGGCTGCCTCGCGCCAGGCGGCGTGTGCCACCGCCGTGCGGGCCACCACGAGGTCGGCCCGCATCCCGTCGACGTCGAACGCGGCGCACAACGCCGCGATCCGGTTCAGCTCGCCGTCCGGCAGGACCACCTGGTCGACCCGGTTCCGGGCCGCGGCGATCCGCCGGGCCAGTTCGGTGTCGGCGGCGGCGTGGCGTGCCGCGAAGCCGGCCGGGTCGGCCTCGTAGGCCAGCCGCGCCCGGATCACCTCGGCCCGCACCGCGACGTCCCGCGAGGCGGTCACGTC
This sequence comes from Mycolicibacterium sp., assembly GCA_020637165.1. Taxonomy (GTDB): domain Bacteria; phylum Actinomycetota; class Actinomycetes; order Mycobacteriales; family Mycobacteriaceae; genus Mycobacterium. Next base: position 727,644 of record JACJWN010000003.1, read on the forward strand.
CACCGCGAGACCGAACCGGTCGAGCAGTTGCGGGCGCAGCTCGCCCTCCTCGGGGTTCATCGTGCCGATCAGGACGAACCGGGACTCCCAGCTGTGCGACACCCCGTCGCGCTCGACGTAGACCCGGCCCATCGCAGCGGCGTCGAGCAGGACGTCGACCAGGTGGTCGGGCAGCAGGTTGACCTCGTCGACGTAGAGCACCCCGCCGTGGGCGCGCGCCAGCAGGCCCGGGGAGAACGCGTGCTCGCCCTCGCGCAGCACCTTCTGCAGGTCCAGGGATCCGATCACCCTGTCCTCGGTGGCGCCGACCGGCAGCTCCACCAGCCGCGCTCCGGGGTCGGCCTGGGCCAGGACGTCGGCCAGCGCGCGCACCGCGGTCGACTTGGCGGTGCCCTTCTCCCCGCGGATCAGCACCCCGCCGATCTCCGGGCGCACCGCGCACAGCACCAGCGCCAGCCGCAGCCGGTCGTGTCCCACGATCGCGCTGAACGGGTAGGACAGCCGGTCGGCGTTCATGCTCGCGCCCCCCGCACCATCGGGACGTGCGGGATCCCGTCCTCGAGGAACTCCGCGCCGTCCGGCGTGAACCCGAGACGGGAGTACATCCCGGCCAGGTAGGTCTGCGCGCTGATCCGGCAGGGCCGGTCACCCACCTCGGCCAGCGCGGCCTGGAGCAGCCGAGCGGAGTGACCATGGCCGCGCTCGGCGGCGCGGGTGCACACCCGGCCGATCCTGAACCCGGCCACGTCCTGCAGCAGCCGCAGCGTCGAGATCACCTCGCCGCCAGGGCTTTCCAGCCAGAAGTGCCGGGTCTGCGGCTGCAGGTCGAGGCCGTCGAGTTCGACGTACGGGCAGGCCTGCTCGACGACGAAAACCTCGACCCGCAGCTGCAGCAGCGCGTAGAGGGTCGGCGCGTCCAGATCCCCCGCCCCGCGCTGGTGCAACGACAGGCTCACACCGCGCCCGTGCGGCCGTCCAGTCCCAGGACCTTGGTTCCGTGATCCCAGACCTCCTGGAACAACCGCGGCTCGCCGGACAGCTTGGAGCCCAGCGAGGGCACCATCTCCTTGAGCTTGGGCTCCCAGCCCGGGTAACGATCCTCGAAGCAGCGCTGCATCACCTCAAGCATGGCCGGCACCGCCGTCGAGGCGCCCGGTGAGGCGCCGAGCAACCCGGCGATCGAACCGTCGGCCGCCGCCAGCACGGTGGTGCCGAACTCGAGCACGCCGAGCTTCTTGGAGTCCCGGCGGATCACCTGCACCCGCTGGCCGGCGATGTCGATTTCCCAATCATTGCTCACCGCGGTGGGGGCGAACTTGCGCAACGTGTCGACGCGGTCCTCCGGTGACTGCAGCAGCTCCCCGATCAGGTACTTCAGCAGCGGCAGTTCGGTCAACCCGACACCGATCATCGAGGCCAGGTTGTTCGGTTTCACCGACAGCGGCAGATCGGTGACCTTGCCGTTCTTGAGGAACTTCGGCGACCAGCCCGCGAACGGCCCGAACAGCAGCCAGTCCTTGCCGTTGATCACCCGGGTGTCCAGGTGCGGCATGGACATCGGCGGGGCACCCATCGGCGGCAGCCCGTAGACCTTGGCGTGGTGGGCACTGGTGAGGTCCGCCTTGCTGGTGCGCAGCCACTCGCCGCTGACCGGGAAACCGCCGAAGCCCCTGACCTCGCTGATACCCGACTTCTGCAGCAGCGGCAGCGCACCGCCGCCGGCGCCGACGAAGACGAATTTGCTTCTCAGCCGGACCTTTTCACCGGTCCGGCGGTTGACCACCTTGACCGTCCAGCTGCCGTCGGACTCCTGGTCGAGATCGCGCACCTCGTTGCCGAACATGGTGTCCATGCCCTGCTCGACGCCGAAGGCCAGCAGTTGGCGCGACAACGATCCGAAGTCGACGTCGGTCCCGGCCGCGGTCCAGTTCAGCGCCACCGGCGTGGAGAAGTCGCGGCCGGCGGACATCAGCGGCAACCGGCGGGCGAACTCGTCTTCGCTGTCGATGAACTCCATGGAGGCGAACAGCGGGTTGCGCACCAGCGTCTCGTAGCGGCGGCGCAGGTAGTCGACGTTCTCGGCGCCCTCGACGAAGCTGACGTGCGGAATGGGGTTGAGGAAGCCGCGGACGTCACGCAGGATGCCGTTCTCATGGGCGTAGGCCCAGAACTGACGGGTGACCTGGAACTGTTCGTTGACGTTGATCGCCTTGGCGATGTCGATGGTGCCGTCGGGCTTCTGCGGGGTGTAGTTCAGTTCGCACAGCGCCGAGTGGCCGGTGCCGGCGTTGTTCCAGGGGTCGCTGCTCTCGGCCGCCGCGGCGTCGAGGCGCTCCACCAGCGTGATCGACCAATCCGGCTCGACCAGGCGCAGCAACGCACCCAGCGTCGCGCTCATGATCCCCGCGCCGACGAGTACGACGTCGGTCCGTTCCGACACGGTCTTGTCAGGCACCGATGCATGTCCTTCCCTCATCCGCCGCCGGATCTCCGGCCGCAGCTGTACCGGTTAGGTTATCCCGGCCGTCGCGATCATGAGCCCACAGTGGCGGGTGTGAGCACGACGGCATCCCAGCCGTTGAGCGCAACCTCGGCGTCGGTTTCCACCGCGCTGAGCAGCCGAGGGCATTCACTGGTTCCATCTGGAGGCTGGTTTCGGCCGATAGCCGACGATGCCGTCACCGAACTCCAGGTCGGTCTGTGGGAAGCCGTCGCCGATTGCCAGCAGCGGTTCGTGAGCGAGCTGCGCGGTGGCGTAGCTCATACAGTCGCCGAGATTGAGCCCCGCGGGGTGTCGAGAGCGGCCGAAGCGCAGGTAGGCGCGCTGGGCCGCCAAAGCGTGGTCGGCGGTGTATTCGATGATGCCGAGATTGATTTCGCTGCCGATGCGGTCAAAAACGGTTCGCGCCACAGGGCCCCGCCGGGCGGTGAGCGCGATCAGGGTTTCGGTGAGCGTGGCGGCGCCGATGACGGGCCGGCGGGCACCGGCGAGGACAGCGGCGACCCGCTCGGCGGCGGGTTCGTTCTGAATGAGCGCGATCAGGGCCGATGAGTCGACGATCACGACTCAGACCCCGTCTTCGGGGTCGAAGCCGAGGATTTGCTCGCGTTCAGCTTTCGTGATCGGCGGTTGGGCGGGCAACAACGGCCAAATCTCGGTGCGCATGACGTCGAGAAGATGAGCGACGCGGTCGTCGTCCCGGGCTTCCAGGATCGACAGTTGGGCGCGGAGCGCATCGCGAATGGCCCGCGTCTTGTTGTGGTGCCCCATACGCACGGCGAGTTCGTCGGCGAGACGGTCCACCTCGGGGTCTTTGATGTTCAGGGCCATGGGTAGATGGCACCTTTACGGCACTTTCTGGTACCCAATGATCTGGACACTAGTCCGCGACGACCTGACGCACTGGGTGGACGCAGGGTGATGTGGCTAAGGTTTGGGCGGTGTCGGCTGCTCAGACCACCGATCCGGACCCCTGGACCCCGGAGTGGTCCCCCGACGTCCTGCCCGGCTACGTGCAGCGCACCTGCGCTCTGGGACCCGACCCGGACGGCGAGGGAGCTCTGTTCGCCACCCTGGTGCGGCGGGCCCATGACGCTCCCTCGGCGGGGGTGGTGCTGGCCATCCACGGGTTCACCGACTACTACTTCAACACCGAGCTGGCGGATTTCTTCGCCGCGCGCGGCCACCGGCTCTACGGTTTGGACCTGCACAAGTGCGGACGGTCCTGGCGGGAGGGCCAGACCCCGCATTTCACCACCGACCTGAGCCGCTACGACCGGGAACTGGAGCGGGCGCTGAGCGTCGTGGCGGCGGAGAACCCCGGCGCCCGCGTGCTCGTGTACGGCCACTCGACCGGCGGGCTGGTGTCATCGCTGTGGCTCGACCGGGTGCGCCGCCGCGGCGACATTGAGGCCATGGGTCTGGCCGGGCTGATTCTCAACAGCCCCTTCCTGGACCTCAACGGCCCGGCGGTGCTGCGCGCCCGGGTCACCTCGACCGCGATCGGAGCCGTCTCCCGGGTGCGCAAGACCGGGGTGGTCCGCGGGGCCGGCAACGGCGGCTACGGACTGACCCTGCACCGCGACTATCACGGCGAGTTCGACTACGACCTGCGCTGGAAACCACTGGGCGGATTCCCCGTGACGGCCGGCTGGATCAACGCCATCCGGCGCGGCCAGGCCCGGCTGCACCGCGGGTTGGACGTCGGGGTGCCCAATCTGATCCTGCGCTCGGACCACAGCGTCGCCGAGACGGCCGGAACCGAGGTGATGCAGCGCGGCGACGCCGTGCTCGACGTCGAGCACATCGCCCGCTGGGCGGGATGCGTCGGCAACCGCCAGACCGTCGTTCCGGTGGCCGACGCCAAACACGACGTCTTCCTCTCCCTGGCCGGGCCGCGCGCCGTGGCCTATCGCGAACTCGACGCCTGGCTGGCAGGGGTGGGCTGACCCGGCGAGGTTGCGCGCCCTCCGGTGACGGTGCCAGCGCTACAGCGGCGTCACATATGCCGAGCTGATCCCGCCGTCGACGATGAAACTGGACGCGGTGATGAACGACGAATCGTCGCTGGCCAGGAACGCCACCGCGGCAGCCATTTCCTCGGGTTCGGCGAACCGCCCCAGCGGAATGTGGACCAGCCGCCGGGCCGCGCGTTCGGGGTCCTTGGCGAACAGTTCCCGCAGCAGCGGGGTGTTGACCGGGCCCGGGCACAGCGCGTTGACCCTGATCCCCTGCCGGGCGAACTGCACACCCAATTCCCGCGACATCGCCAGCACGCCGCCCTTCGAAGCGGTGTAGGAGATCTGCGAGGTCGCCGAACCCATCACCGCGACGAACGATGCGGTGTTGATGATCGACCCCTTTCCGGCGGGGACCATATGCCGCAGCGCCGCCCGGCAGCACAGGTAGACGCTCTTGAGGTTGACGTCCTGAACCCGTTGCCAGGCAGGCAGTTCGGTGGTCTCGATCAGGTCGTCCTCGGGCGGGGAGATGCCGGCATTGTTGAAGGCGATGTCCACCGAACCGTGGGTCGCCGCCGCGGTGTCGAACAGGTTGTTCACCGCCGCCTCGTCGGCGACGTCGACGGCGACGAAGGTTCCCTCGAGTTCCTCTGCCACCCGCTGCCCGGCCTGCGGGTCGATGTCACCGACCACGATGATGGCCCCCTCGGCCCGCAGCCTGCGGGCGGTCGCCAGCCCGATACCGCTGGCCGCGCCGGTGATGACGGCGACCCGGCCGGCCAGGCGCTGGGACAGGTCGATTTTGGCCGCCGAGCCCCCTGGTGATGGGGTCCCTGGGGATGAATTCATTGCTGCTCTCCAATCGCGAAGAAGACGTTCTTGGTCTCGGTGAACTGCTCGGGGGCGTCGGGCCCGAGCTCACGGCCCAGCCCGGAGCGCTTGAACCCGCCGAAGGGGGTGTTGTAGCGGACCGAGGAGTGCGAGTTGACGCTCAGATTGCCCGACTCGATGGCCCGTGAGACCCGCATCGCGCGAGACAGATTGTCCGTCCAGATCGAACCCGACAGTCCGTAGTCGGTGGCGTTGGCCAGCGCGATCGCATCGGCCTCGTCCTCGAAGGGCAGGACCGCGACGACGGGACCGAAGATCTCCTCGGTGACCGTGCGGTCGGCACGGCCCGGTGTGAGCACCGTGGGCGGGAACCAGTAGCCGGGTCCGCACGGCGCGGACCCGCGGAAGGCGACCGGTGCGTCGTCTGGCACGTAGCCGGCCACCGCGTCGCGGTGCTTGCGCGACACCAGCGGGCCCATCTCGGTCCGCGGGTCGGTCGGGTCACCCACGCAGACACCCTGCACCGCCGGTTCCAGCAGTTCCATGAACCTCTCGAAGACGCTGCGCTGCACCAGGATCCGGCTGCGTGCGCAACAGTCCTGCCCGGCGTTGTCGAACACCCCGTAGGGCGCGGTGGCGGCGGCCTTCTCCAAGTCACAATCATCGAAGACGATATTGGCGCTCTTGCCGCCCAGCTCCAGGGTGACCCGCTTGACCTGCTTGGCCGCCCCGGCCATCACCTTGGTGCCGACCTCGGTGGACCCGGTGAAGACGATCTTGCCGACCCCGGGGTGGGTGACGAACCGCTCCCCCACTTCGGACCCCCGCCCGGGCAGTACTGAGAAAAGGCCCGGCGGGAGTCCCGCTTCCAGCGCCAGTTCACCGAGCCGGATGCTGGTCAGCGGGGTCCACTCGGCCGGTTTGAGCACCACTGCATTGCCGGCCGCCAGGGCCGGGGCGAACCCCCACGCGGCGATCGGCATCGGGAAGTTCCACGGGGTGATGACACCGATGACACCGATGGGCTCGTGGAAGGTGACGTCAAGACCGCCGGCGACCGGAATCTGCTTGCCGCTCAACCGTTCCGGGCTCGCCGAGTAGTACTGGAGCACATCGCGCACATGTCCGGCCTCCCACTGCGCCGCGCTGATCGGGTGACCGGAATTGGCCACCTCCAGTGCCGCCAGTTCCGCGATGTGGGCGTCGACGACGGCGGCGAACGAGCGCAGCGCGGCCGCACGATCCGCCGGTGATCTTGCCGCCCAAGCCTTCTGGGCGCTCTGGGCCCGGGCGATCGCCTCGTCGACGGCGACCGTGTCGAGAAGCTCGACGGTTCGCAGCACCTGTTCGGTGGCGGGGTTGATCACATCGGTGGTGGTCATCGCTTCTCCCTCTGAACCTGCTGGTTGCGGATCGCGCGGGTCTGGGCGGCCGTCACGATTCCGTTGAACAGCCGCAGATCCTGCAGCGTCTCCTCGGGATGCCACTGGACGGCCACCACGAAGTCGCGATCGGGCATCTCGACGGCCTCGATGACACCGTCATCGTCGGTGGCACAGACCACCAGCCCTTTGCCCAGCCGGTCGATGGCCTGATGGTGGTAGCAGCGGGCCTCGACGGACTCGCCGATCATCCCCGCCACCCGGCTGCCCGGGGCGGTGCGGACCGTGGATGTGGAGAACTGCGCGTTGCCCTTGTGGTGGCCGTCGTGGCCGATGACCTCGGGCAGGTGCTGGTGCAGGGTGCCCCCCAGCGCCACGTTGAGCAGTTGCGCGCCGCGGCAGATGCCCAGCACCGGCGTCCCGTCGCGCAGCGCGGCGGCCAGCAGGGCGAACTCCCACTGGTCGCGGTCGCGGGCCGGTTCGTCGGTGGCCGGGTGCGGCGGGTGTCCGTAGGCCGCCGGGTCGACGTCCTTGCCGCCGGTGATGATCAGCCCGTCCAGACCGGCGAGCACCCGCGCCGCGACGCCGTCGTCGACCGGTTGCGGCGGCAGCAGGACGGCGATCCCGCCGGCGCGGGTGACCCCGTCGAGGTACACCCCGGGCAGGAAGCTGGCGGGCACGTCCCACACGCCGGTCTGCGCCTGCTGCAGGTAGGTGGTCAGCCCGATCACCGGCCGAGCAGACGCAAAAGGCTCCGACACGCCGGGATTTTCGGGACTTTTGTGTCTGCTCGCGGAAGTACGGGAGGGGCTAGAAGCGTTCGAAGCCACGGATCCGCTCCCAGTCGGTGACCGCTGCGCTGAACGCCGACACCTCCACTCGGGCGTTGTTCAGGTAGTGCTGCACGACCTCCTCGCCGAAGGCCTCCCGCGCCACCGTCGAGCCCTCGAACAGCCGGGCCGCCTCGGCCAGCGTCCCCGGCAGCCGCGGAGCATCGCCGGTGTAGGCGTTACCCGGGCAGGCCTCCGGCAGATCCAGACCCTGGTCGATCCCGTACAGCCCGCCGGCCACCAGCGCCGCGACGGCCAGGTACTGGTTGACATCCCCGCCCGGCGCGCGGCATTCCATGCGAAGGGAGTGCCCGCGGCCGACCACCCGCAGCGCGCAGGTCCGGTTGTCCAGGCCCCAGGCGACCGCCGTCGGGGCGAAGCTGCCATCGACGAATCGCTTGTAGGAGTTGATGTTCGGGGCGTAGAACAGCGTGAGCTCCCGCAGCGTCGCGAGCTGGCCGGCGATGAAGCTGCGGAACATCGGCGCCATTCCCGACGGGTCGGTGTCGTCGGCGAAGACCGCGCCGCCGTCCCGGTCGCGCAGCGAGATGTGGATGTGGCAGCTGTTGCCCTCGCGCTCGTCGAACTTGGCCATGAAGGTCAGGCTCTTGCCGTGCCGATCGGCGATCTCCTTGGCGCCGTTCTTATAGATGGTGTGGTTGTCACACGTGCTCAGCGCCTCGTCGTAACGGAAGGCGATCTCCTGCTGGCCGAGGTTGCACTCCCCCTTGACGCCCTCGCAGTACATGCCGGCGCCGTCCATCCCCAACCGGATCTCGCGCAGCAGTGGTTCCATCCGCGTCGAGGCGTGGATGGCGTAGTCGACGTTGTAGTCACTCGACGGCGTCAGCCCGCTGTATCCGGCCGCCCAGGCCTGCCGGTAGCCCTCCTCGAACACCATGAACTCCAACTCGGTGCCGACGAAAGCCGTCAGGCCGCGGGCGGCGAGCCGGTCGGTCTGGGCGCGCAGGATGTTGCGGGGGGCGGCGGCCACCGGTTCGCCGGATTCCCAGTGCAGATCCGCCATCACCAGGGCGGTGCCGGGCAGCCACGGAATCAGCCGCAAGGTGCTCATGTCCGGCCGCATCACCATGTCGCCGTAGCCGGAGTCCCAGCTCGACATGGCATATCCGTCGACGGTGTTCATGTCGACGTCGACGGCCAGCAGGTAGTTGCAGCACTCGGCGCCGTGCGCGGCGACCTCTTCGACGAACAACCGGGCCGACACCCGCTTGCCGGTCAACCGGCCCTGCATATCGGCGAAGGCGACGATCACCGTGTCGATCTCCCCGACTGCCACCAGATTCTCCAGTTCCGGCTGCGCCAGCGGGGCGCGCCGCGGATTAACGCTCACTGCGAGCTCTCCCTCCCAATGGGGACACCGAGGACCTCGACCGGGCACTCACGCCGAAGGTAGGACACCGGACCTGCGACATCCTATTCTTCGATCAATGCGGTCCGGGCAGGTCCGCCGGTGCCACCGTCCCCGAGGAGCGACCCCGTGGCCAACGAGAAAATGACGACCTCCGGAGTCACCTACACCCCTGCCGGTGACGGCTACTTCGAAAAGCGCACGCTGGTGCGGACCGCGGGCTTCTGGGGCCTGTGGGGCATCGGGATGGCCGCGGTGATCTCCGGGGACTTCTCCGGGTGGAACTTCGGGATCGGGGCGGCCGGATGGGGCGGCCTGGGTATCGCCGCGGCCGTCATCATCGTCATGTACTTCGGCATGCTGCTCTCGATCGGCGAGATGTCCGCGGCCATGCCGCACACCGGCGGTGCCTACTCGTTCGCGCGGGCCGCCATGGGGCCGTGGGGCGGTTTCATCACCGGCTTCGCCGAGACCATCGAGTACGTGTTCACCACCGCCGTGGTGGTCTACTTCTCGGCCAGTTACGCCGACGCGGTGACCAGCGACCTGTTCGGGATCTCGCTTCCCGGCTGGCTCTGGTGGATCATCCTCTACGCGATCTTCGTCGGGCTGAACTCCTGGGGCGCGGAGGTGTCTTTCCGTTTCGCCCTCGTGGTGGCGATCATCTCGATCGGAATCCTGGTGCTGTTCGCGGTGCTGGCCCTGGCCCACGGCGCCGTCGACTTCGGCCGGCTGCTCGACATCGAGCCGGATCCGGCCGCCGCGGGCTCGAACTCATTGCTGCCGTTCGGATTCCTCGGGGTTCTCTACGCCCTGCCGTTCGCGATGTGGTTCTTCCTCGGCATCGAGGAGCTACCCCTTGCCGCCGAGGAGGCACACAACCCGAGCAAGGATATTCCCAGGGCCGGCATCTGGGGCATGGTCTCGCTGGTGGCCTGCGCGGCGATCGTCTACGTCCTCAACCCGGCGGTGACCGGGTCAGCGGCGCTCAGCGCGTCCGACGAGCCACTGCTGGACGGGTTCCGGGCCTTCCTGCCCTCCGGCTGGGCGGCCGTTCTGTCGGCGTTCGCGCTGGTGGGCCTGCTGGCCAGCCTCCAGGGCATCATGTACGCCTACGGCCGCAACCTCTACTCGCTCAGCCGCGCCGGCTACTACCCGAAATCGCTGTCGCTGACCGGCAGCCGGCAGACCCCTTACGTGGCGCTGGTGGCCGGCGCGGTCATCGGATTCCTGGCACTGCTGGTGGTCAATTACAACGCCGGCGCCGGTGACGTCGTGCTCAACATCGCGGTCTGGGGCGCGGTGCTGGCCTACATGCTGCAGATGGTCTCGTTCGTGCTGCTGCGCCGCAAGTTCCCCGACGCTCGACGTCCGTGGGTGAGCCCGGCCGGAAACACCGGCGCGGTGGTGGCGTTCGTCATCGCCGCAATCACCTTCGTCGCCGTGCTGATCAACCCGACCTACCGGCCGGCGGTGATCACGATCGTGGTCTTCTACGCGATCGGACTGCTGGTGTTCGGCCTGTACGGCCGCCACCGGTTGGTGCTCTCCCCCGAGGAGGAATATGCGGTCACCGGCGGTCTGCACGGATACGATCCGGCCTCCGAGGGTCTCGGCGGCACCATCGAGGACGAGATCCTCAAGGGGCACACCGACTAGCGGAGGGCCTCACCAACTGCTGGTGCGCAACACGATCTCGGCGGCCAGTTGCGCGGTCCCCACGGCGGCGTTGCGCCGGGCGGCGAACTCGACCAACCGGTAGTCGCTGTAGACGTAGCGCTGGCTGGCCTTGGCCACCCCCCGCGCCGCCGGAGTGGTGAACAGTGCGGTGGTGTTGATCTCGACCGGCGGGCAGTCCGGGTCGTGGACCACCCCGTGCGGGTCGGGAACCCGGGGATGGCCGCGGTCGATGACCACGAGTCCGGTGAACCGATCGGGTCGTGCGGCGGCCAGTTCCCAGGCCAGTTCGGCCCCGAACCGGTCACCGACGAGCACCGCCCACGGCACCTCGAGGGTGTCCAGAATCGCCAACACGGCTTTGGGGTGCAGCCGTGGATCGGCGCCGATGACGACGGTCCTCACGGCGGCGATGTGCAACCGCTCGCACAGGCTGTCGTAAGAGACCGGCGGATGCTGGGCGGCGCCCAGCACGACGACATGGGGTCCCTTCTCCGGCCCGGTCACGCGCACCTGCACCGGGAATCCGTCGACGGTCATCAGCGTCGCTGGCATCCGGTCACGCTACGTCCGCGCCGAGCGGGACCGACCGGTTTCCGGCGGCCTCTCAGACACTATTCAGGAAGCGCGCAGCTTCCTCACCTGCTTGGCGAACACGTCCAAAAAGGTCTGCGGCAGTGACGCTTTCGCCGTTATCCGGGGACTGGCACCTGGGAAGGCGATCCCGAAAACCGCCTTGCGGCCGACGTTCTGGAACGCCATGTAGACGCTGTTGGGGGAATTGTTGAGATTCATGGTCTGCTGGTAGGCCAGCGCCCCGGCTTCCAGACCCGGTAATTCGGTGGTGGTGATCGGGATCCCCTCGGAGTTCGGGTCGAAGAAGGCCTCGAACTTCGCGCACCGTTCGGCCGCCGCCTGCAACGACTCAAGGTCCAGATTCCAGGACAACACCGTCATCACGATGCGCGCCCCGTCGTAGGCAGCCGCGTATTTGGCGGCACTTCCGGGCCCGCGCTCGGCGGACTCTTTGATGACGTTGGTCAGGACGTTGGCGCAGCCCTTCGGACGCGAGAGCATCGAACCCGGCCCGTCGGCGGCGTCGGGCTGCCCGGGCTCGTCGACGATGCGGCCGTATTGAACACCGGGCGGGAAGTCCGCCTCGTCCAGCAACGCCTTCTCCAGGACGGCCCCCGGCCAGGTCGCCGTGCCCGACACCGTTTCGGCGCAGCCGGACAGCAGCACGACGGCGGACGCCAATGCCCCCGTCATCGCCGTGCGACCCCTCATGGCCATCAGGGTAGGCCACCCAGCGTGCTGGTGATGACCGGTACGGAGGGCGCCGCGCCGTCCAGCAGCGCCAGCAGGGCGTCCAGATCCAGGTGAGCCGCCAGCAGACCGGCCATCAGGTCCAGTTGGGCGTCGCGGCGCGCTGCGACGTCGATGTCCCCGGCGAGGCGGAAGCCGGGCCGGTCCGCCGCCTCGGCCGCCGCGCTCAACCAGTCCCCACGGAAGCCGTCGTTGTCCAGCAGCCCGTGCCAGTGCGTTCCGAAGACGTTGCCGCGCCGGTAGCCCTCGACGGTTCCATCCGCCCAGAACCAGCCCTCTTCATCGGCCCACGCAACCTGTCCGTGCCGAATCTCGTAGCCGTGCAACGCACCGTCCCAGCGGCGCAGGGTCTTCTCCGGCCGGAACGCGATGTCCACCTCGAGCAGGCCCAGCCCCGGCACTGCGCCGCTGCCGCTCTCCACGTTGTCCTCGATGCTGCGACACAGCATCTGGAATCCACCGCAGACGCCGAGGACGGTCCCGCCACGCCGGGCGTGCGATGCGATGGCGTCGGCCAGGCCGCGCCGCCTCAGCCACTGCAGGTCGGCCACCGTGGCCTTGCTTCCCGGGATGACGACCACATCGGCGTCGGCCACCCCGGAGGCCTCGCCGACCCAACGCACCTCGACCCCGGGTTCGCAGGCCAACGCTTCGACGTCGGTGGAATTGGAGATCCGCGGCAGCCGCACCGCGGCGACCCGAAGGCACTGCGAACCACGCGGGGCCTCCGGGTTGCCGACCAGCCGACCGGCCACCACCGACACGGAGTCCTCGGCGTCCATCCACAACTCGTCGCTGTGGGGCACCACACCGTAGGTCGGCCGCCCGGTCAAGGCGGCCAACTGCTCGAGGCCGGGCGCCAAAAGGCCCGGATCGCCCCGGAATTTGTTGATGATGAAACCCGCCACCAGGGCCTGGTCTGCGGGTTCCAGTACCGCGACGGTGCCGAACAGGTGGGCCAGCACACCGCCGCGGTCGATATCCCCGACCACCACAACCGGCAGGTCCGCCGAGCGGGCCAGTCCCATGTTGGCCAGATCGGTCGCCCTCAGGTTGATCTCGGCGGGCGATCCGGCGCCCTCGCACAGCACGACGTCGAACTCCGCGCGCAATGCGGCCAGGTCCTCGGCGATGAGCCCGGCCAACCGGTCCCGGTGGGTGATGTAGTCCCCCGCGCTGACGGTGCCCACCGGCCGGCCGCGCACCAGCAGTTGGGATGTCCGATCGCTGCCCGGCTTGAGTAGTACCGGGTTGAACCGCACGCTGGGATCCAGGCCGGCGGCGCGGGCCTGCATGGCCTGGGCCCGGCCGATCTCTCCCCCGTCGACGGTGACCGCGGAGTTGTTGCTCATGTTCTGCGCCTTGAACGGCGCCACCCGGATGCCCCTGCTGGCCAGCAGCCGGCACAGCCCGGCGACGACCATCGACTTGCCGGCGTCGGAGGTGGCGCCGGCCACCAGCAGCGCCCCGCTCACACCCGCCCCAGCCCCCGTCTCGTCCTGCCGAGCAGACGCAAACGTCCCGGAATCCTCGGCGTGTCGGGGTCTTTTGCGTCTGCTCGCGGGAGAAGGTGACCGGTCACGGAAGGGTGAGGATCTCGGCGCCGTCCTCGGTCACCACGATGGTGTGCTCGAACTGGGCCGTCCACTTGCGATCGGAGGTGGCGACCGTCCAGCCGTCCGACCAGATCTCGTAGTCCAGCCCGCCGAGGTTGATCATCGGCTCGATGGTGAAGGTCATACCGGGCTCAAGCACCGTCTCCACCTCCGGCCGGTCGTAGTGCAGCACCACCAGGCCGTTGTGGAAGGTCGTTCCGATGCCGTGTCCGGTGAAATCACGAACGACGCTGTAGCCGAACCGGTTCGCGTAGGACTCGATGACCCGGCCGACCACCGACAGCGCCCGGCCCGGCTTGACCGCCTTGATCGCGCGCGAGGTGGCCTCCTCGGTGCGCTCGACCAGCAGACGGTGCTCTTCGCTGACGTCACCGGCCAGGAAGGTGGCATTGGTGTCGCCGTGCACCCCGTGGATGTAGGCGGTGACGTCGATGTTGACGATGTCACCGTCGGCGATCACCGTCGAATCCGGAATGCCGTGGCAGATGATCTCATTGAGCGAGGTGCAGCAGGACTTCGGAAATCCCTTATAGCCCAGCGTCGACGGGTACGCGCCGTGGTCGACCATGTACTCGTGGGCTATCCGGTCGAGTTGGTCGGTGCTCACCCCGGGCGCCACGGCCTTTCCCGCCTCGGCCAGCGCGCCGGCCGCGATGCGACCGGCGATGCGCATCTTCTCGATGACCTCCGGGGTCTGCACCCAGGGTTCGCTGCCCTCGGCGGCGGTGGACCGGCCCACATACTCGGGACGCTCGATGGACCTGGGCACCGGAAGGGTCGGCGAGACCACTCCCGAGCTAAGCGCGCTACGCACTGGCACCTTCTCTCTCTCCCCGTGCCGGGGTCTCAGCGTCGGGTTCTCAAGGACGGCCCGCGTCGCCACGGACCAGCAGCGAACGGCGCCTCGGCCCGCGGATCGTCACCGAACCCATCACCACCCGGCCGGTGAGCACGACATGCGGCCTGCCCTCGGCCGGCGGGTCCTTGCGGCGGTCGCGGGCGCTGCCGGCGTAGACGACGACGTCGTCGATGGAGGCGCTGGCGCCCTCCGGCAGGCGGATGTCGACCGAACCGCGCACCATGTCGAGTTCGATCACCACCACCGGGCCGGCGAACCGGGCCTTGGTCAGATCGAGGTCCACCGAGCCGACCCGCCGGACCAGCGCGAGACGGGTGGGCACCGTCCACTCACCGTGCCGGCGCAGCGAACCCAGCCATCCACGCAGTTCGAGTCGGTCGGCCGCCGAGGCGGCGATCGCCCCCGGCGCGGGCAGGTCTTCGACCAGCGCGGCCAGGTCGGCCGGCGCCCGCGCCGTCGACACGCCGACCGAGCGCTCCTCGAACTCGCCGATGTCGATCAGCCCCAGCGCGACGGCGTTGTGCAACCGGCGCAGAGTTCCGCTGCGGTCGGCGTCGGACACCCGCAAGGCGGGCGTGCTCTCGAACCTCTGCTCGATCTCAGTCATGACCACCCCAATTTACCCGCGGCGGCACCACCGGCACCCGTTCGACCACGTCGAGCTCGGCCGGCCGGCGGGGGTTAGGCTGGGCGCCGATGACCGATGTATCCCGGCGCGCCGTCCTGCTCGGTGCCGCCGTCGCGCCCTTGGCCGCCGGCTGCACTCCGGCGGCCAACGTGCCCCCGCCGCCCCCGCCGACCCCCGGCCAGGTTCTGACACCGGCGGCCGACGTCCCGGTCGGCGAGGCCAAGATCGTCGACGGCACCCTGATCACCCAGCCCACCGAGGGGTCGTTCAAGGGCTTCATCGCTCGATGCTCACATGCCGGTTGCGCACTGGCGATCAAGAGCGGCCGAATCCAGTGCCCCTGCCACGGAAGCACATTCAACCTCGAGGGCGAAGCCCAGCGTGGCCCCGCGATCGCACCGCTGACTCCGCGGGCGATCACGGTGAAGGGCTCCGAGATCGTCGCCGGCTGAGCCCGCTCAGGCCAGAAAGTCCGAAGGAAGCTCCTCGAGCATCGCGCGAACCATCCGGACCGCATACGACGACGACCCGCCCCCGACGATCAGCGAAGCGAACGCCAGATCTCCGCGATAGCCGGTGAACCAGGCGTGCGACCCGCCCTGGAACTCCGCCTCCCCGGTCTTGCCGTAGACCTCGCCGAGACCGTCGATCTCCTTGCCTGTGCCGTTGGTCACCACCAACCGCATCATCGAGCGCAACCCCTCGAGGGTGGCCGGGTCGGCCGGCGGGTGTTCACCGGTCTCGACGGTCTTGCTGCCGGCGATCAAATGGGGCGTCGGGGTCTCGCCGGCGGCCACCGTCGCCGCGGTCAGCGCCATGCCGAACGGCGTGACCAGCACCTTGCCCTGACCGAACCCGTCCTCGGTGCGCTCGGCCACATCGACCGTCGGCGGCACCGTCCCGGTCACCGTGGTCAGTCCCTCGATGACGTAGTCGGCTCCGATTCCGTATTGGGAGGCCGCCACCGTCAGCGCCGTCGGCGGCATCCGGCTGGCCAGTTCGGCGAAAGTGGTGTTACAGGAGTTGGCGAAGGCGCGCGCCAACGGGACCACACCGAGGTCGAAACGGTTGTAGTTGGGGACGACTCGATCCCCGATCTCCATCTCGCCCGGACAGCCCAGCAGCGTGTTGGGGGTGGCCATATCGCGTCCCATGGCCGCCCCGGCCGTGATGATCTTGAAGGTCGAGCCCGGCGGGTACAGACCGGTGGTGGCCGCCGGCCCGTCGGCGTCGGCGGCGGCGTTCTGGGCGACCGCGAGGATCTCCCCGGTCGAGGGCTTGATCACCACCAGCATGGCCTTGCGCCACTGACTGTCCACGGCGTGCTGGGCGGCGTTCTGAACGAGCCGGTCCAGGGTCAGCGAGACCGAGGGGGCCGGCTTGGGCGCAACCTCGGTCAGGACCTCCACGTCGGCGCTGTTCTGGTTGACACTGACCACCCGCCAGCCCGCTTCGCCATCGAGCTCGTCAAGCACGGCTTTCTTGACCTCGTTGACGATCGCGGGGGCGAACCGCTCATCGGTGGGCAGCATTTCGGCCTGCGGAGTGACCACCACACCGGGCAGCGAGTCCAGCGCCTCGGCAACCTTGTCGTGATCGGAGGCCCGCAGCGTGATCAGGTCCAGCGGGCCGTTGGCCGAGCTGGACTGTTCGGCCAGCCGCTGCGGGTTGAGGGTGTCGTCGAACTGCCGCAGGACGTCGGCCACCACCCGTGCGCTCGACATCAGCGCGCCGCCGGCCCGGACCGCATCGAGTTGGTAGCGATAGAGCTTTCCCGGGACCAGCACCTCGGTGCCGCCCAGTTCGTTGACCGAGGCACGCCGGGGTGGGTTGGCACGGAGTTCGAACGTTTGGTGCTCACCGAGTTTGGGATGCAGCGCGCTGGCGCTCCAGCGCACCATCCACTTGCCCTCGTTGCGCACCAGATTGAGCACGCCGTCATAGGTCCAGGTGCGGTTCTTCGGCAGTTCCCAGGTGAACCGGTAGTTCACACTTCCGGTGTCCTCGGTATAGCGCGAACCGAGGATCTGGGTGTCCAGGTGGGTCGCCTGCAACCCCGACCACGCCTCGTTGAGCGCTTCGTGCGCCTCGGTCGGGCGGTCGCTGAGCTGGGCGGCGGCGCCGGTGTCGCCGCGACCGAGATCGGCGAAGAACTGCTCGGCGGCCGGGGCGGGACCGTCCGGGCGGGGGGTGCAGGCCGACATCGTTCCGCCCGCGGTCACGGCGGCGAGGAGAAGGCCTGTGACTTTTGTGATTCTTGAGGTGGAAGTTGTCATTGGGGCTGATGTTATGAGTCCGTGACCCCGATGGTGTGGAGGCGCACCGCGAATCCGTTCGCGAGCGTGCACGGACGACACGACGGTCCCGGCGTTTCACGTACCGACACGCCCGCTGGCGCCCGGGAGCGTTCGGCGCGATCAGTCCAGCAGGACGGTTGCGAAGATCCCGACCTCGCGGAATCCGACCCGCCGGTAGGCGGCCCGGGCCACGGTGTTGTAGCCGTTGACGTAGAGGCTGGCGATACGGCCGCCCTGCACGACCGAGGACGCCACCGCCGCGGTGCCCGCGGTGCCCAGTCCGCGGCCACGCCATTCCGGATGCACCCACACGCCCTGGATCTGCCCGACCCTCGGCGACTGCGATCCGATTTCGGCCTTGAACACCACCCGGCCGCGCTCGAACCGGGCGAAGGCCCGTCCGGCGGCGATCAGGCCCGCCACCCGTCGCCGGTAACCCCGGCCACCGTCCCCGACCCTGGGGTCGATGCCGACCTCCCCGATGAACATGTCGACCGCGGCCACCAGATAGGCGTCCAACTCGTCGACCCGCACGCGGCGCACGCCCGGGTCAACGGCGACGCGCGGGCGCGACTGCAGGGCCATCAGTGGTTGGTGGTCGCGCACGTCACGGGCCGGCCCCCAGCCCTGCTGCAAGCGGTCCCACATCGGCAGCACCAGGTCGGCGTAGCCGACCAGTGAAGAGCACCGGCGGGTTCTGCTCAGCGCCTCCTCGGCGAACACCCTGACATCGGCCCGGCTTCCCCGCAGCGGAATGAGGTTGGCCCCGGCGTAGCACAGCGAGTCCTCGACATCACGCCGCGTCCACAACTCGCCACCGATGGCAGCGGGGTCGGCACCGTGGTCGGCGACCCGGGCGGCGACCATACAGCCGCCGACGGGGTCCGCGGACAGCACCCGCGCCACCGCCGCGGCGTCGCGAGCGAGGCAGATGCGCCGTCCATCGACCGGGCGGAACAGTGACGGAGCCGACATGGGTGTTCCTTCTGCGGATTCGACCCGCGGGTGGGATGCCCTGTCAGCTTACGGTGACCACCGGGGAACCACCCGCAGACGCGTCCGAGCCGCCCATCTCCTCGGCGAGTCGCATCGCCTCCTCGATCAGCGTCTCGACGATCTGGGACTCCGGAACCGTCTTGATCACCTCGCCCTTGACGAAGATCTGCCCCTTGCCGTTACCCGAGGCCACCCCGAGGTCGGCCTCCCGGGCCTCCCCCGGCCCGTTGACGACACATCCCATGACCGCCACCCGGAGCGGGACGTCAAGCCCCTCCAGACCGGCGGTAACCGCATTGGCCAAGGTGTAGACATCGACCTGTGCCCGCCCGCAGGACGGGCAGGACACGATCTCCAGCCCGCGCGGCCGGAGGTTCAGCGATTCCAGGATCTGGCTGCCGACCTTGACCTCCTCGACCGGCGGAGCCGACAGCGACACCCGGATGGTGTCGCCGATACCCCGGGACAGCAACGCTCCGAAGGCGACGGCGGACTTGATGGTGCCCTGGAAGGCCGGTCCGGCCTCGGTGACGCCGAGGTGCAGTGGATAGTCGCACTTCTCGGCCAGCATCTGGTAGGCCGACACCATCACCACCGGGTCGTTGTGCTTGACGCTGATCTTGATGTCGCCGAAGCCGTGCTCCTCGAACAGCGAGGCCTCCCAGAGCGCCGACTCGACCAACGCTTCCGGGGTGGCCTTGCCGTACTTCTCCAGGAATCGCTTGTCCAGCGATCCGGCGTTGACGCCGATCCGGATCGGGATACCCGCAGCGCCCGCCGCCTTGGCGACCTCGGCGACCCGGCCGTCGAACTCCTTGATGTTGCCCGGGTTGACCCGCACCGCCGCGCACCCGGCGTCGATGGCGGCGAAGATGTACTTGGGCTGGAAGTGGATGTCGGCGATCACCGGGATTTGGCTGTGCCGGGCGATCTCGGCCAGCGCGTCGGCGTCCTCCTGGCGCGGGCAGGCCACCCGGACGATGTCGCAGCCGGCCGCGGTCAGTTCGGCGATCTGCTGCAGCGTGGAATTGACGTCGTGGGTCTTGGTGGTGCACATCGACTGCACCGAGATCGGGGAGTCGCTGCCCACCCCGACGTTGCGGACCATGAGCTGACGGGTCTTGCGTCGCGGCGCCAGGGTGGGGGGCGGGGCGGCCGGCATTCCCAGGCCGACCGAAGGACCGGTGGACATCGTCGAATCTCCTACTGGAACAACCTGATCGGGTTGACCAGGTCAGCGGTCACGGTCAGTGCCATGTAGCCGACCACCACGACGAGAACGACGTAGGTGGGGGCCAACAGCTTGCTGTAGTCCACCGGCGCCCCGGGCAGCAGACCGCGGGCCGAACGGACCATGTTGCGCAACTTCTCGTAGAATGCGACGGCGATGTGCCCGCCGTCGAAGGGAAGCAGCGGAACCAGGTTGACGGCGCCGAGCACGAAGTTGAGCTGCGCCAGGAAGAACCAGAACGCGACCCACAGACCATGGTCGACGGTGTCGCCGCCGATGATGCTGGCGCCGACGACGCTGATCGGGGTCTCCGGATCGCGCTCCCCGCCGCCGATCGCGTGAACGAGAGCGCCGACCTTGGTCGGGATCGTTGCCAGCGACTTGCCCAACGCTACGGCCAGGTCGCCGGTGAAGGCGAAGGTGCCCGGAACCGCGGAGAGCAGGTTGTAGTGGGTCGGCCCGAACTGAGCAGCGGTGATCCCGATCGCGCCGACATCGGACGGGCCGGTGGCCTCACCGCCGCCGGCCGGGGCCACCCAGCGCTTGGTGCTGGTCACGTCGATCACCGTGTCGACGGTGGAGGTCACACCGTCGCGGGTCCGTTCGAGGACGAACGGGGTGGGGCCGGAGGACTTCTGCACCGCGGCCACCATCTCCTCGAAGGTGCCCACCTGCGTGGAGCCGACCTTGACCACCACGTCACCGGGCTGCAGGCCCGCCTGCGCGGCCGGACCGGGACCGGTGCAGTCGCCGAGCTGGCCCCTGGTGACCTCGGACTTGACGCAGGTCGTCTCACCGACCATGGCGGAGGTGGGCGGATGCAGGTTGGGCAGCCCCCACACGACGGCGATCGCGTAGATCAGCACCAGCCCGATGATGAAGTTCATGGCCGGCCCGGCGAACAACGTGGCCACCCGCTTCCAGGTCTTCTGCCGGTACATCGCGTAGGGCTCGTCGGCGGGGGGGAGCTCGTCGGCCGGCGTCATCCCGGCGATATCGCAGAATCCCCCCAGCGGGATCGCCTTGACGCCGTATTCGGTGGAGCCCAGCGAGTTGGGCCGGGTGGTCGACCACAGGGTGGGGCCGAAACCGACGAAGTAGCGGCGCACCTTCATCCCGGTGGCGCGCGCCACCCACATGTGGCCGCATTCGTGCAGGGCGACCGAAACGAGGATGGCGAACGCGAACAGCACGATGCCGATGGCGAACATCATGAGTCGATCATCATCCCTCTGGAAATCATCCCTTTGGGGATCATCGCTGTGGAAATCATCGCTGTGAAGTGACCTCCTGCGCCGCGGCGTCCATGGTGTCGCGGGCACGTTGCCGGGCCCATCGCTGGGCGTCGAGTACTTCCTCCACGGTAGCCGGTTCGGCGGCCCACTGGTCGGCGGCGTGCAGCACGTCGGCGATTGTCCGCACGATCGCCGGGAACGGGATTCGCCCGGACAGGAAAGCCGCGGCCGCTTCCTCGTTGGCGGCGTTGTACACCGCGGTCATACATCCGCCGGCCTCACCGGCGACCCGGGCCAGGTCCACCGCCGGGAACACGGCACTGTCCAAGGGCTCGAAATCCCAGCTCGACGCGGTGCTGAAATCGCAGGCGGCGGCCGAACCGGCGACCCGGTGCGGCCAGCCCAGCGCCAGCGAGATCGGCAGCTTCATATCCGGCGGGCTGGCCTGGGCGATGGTCGAGCCGTCGACGAAGGTCACCATGGAGTGCACGACCGACTGCGGGTGCACCACCACCTCGATGCGCTCGTAGGGAACGCCGAACAGCAGGTGCGTCTCGATGAGCTCAAGGCCCTTGTTGACCAGCGACGCCGAGTTCAGCGTGTTCATCGGGCCCATGCTCCAGGTCGGGTGGGCGCCGGCCTGCTCGGGCGTCACCGACAACAGGTCGGCGGCCGACCAGCCGCGGAACGGCCCACCCGAGGCGGTGAGCACCAGCTTGGCCACCTCGTCTGGCGTACCGGACCGCAGGCACTGGGCCAGCGCCGAATGCTCGGAATCCACCGGCACGATCTGGCCCGGCCGGGCCGCCTTGAGCACCAGCGGCCCGCCCGCCACCAGAGACTCCTTATTGGCCAGCGCCAGCCGCGCGCCGGTGGCCAGCGCGGCCAATGTGGGTTGCAGTCCCAGCGCACCGACCAGCGCGTTCAGCACGACGTCGACACCTGTCCGCTCGGCGGTGTCCAGGACCAGCCGGGTCACCGCCTCCGGACCGCTGTGGGTGACACCGCCCACCCGCTCGGCGGCGACCGGATCGGCCACCGCGACATTGCTCACCCCGGTCTCGGCGCGCTGACGGGCCAGCAGCTCCGGGTTTCCCCCGCCGGCGGCGAGACCGACCACCTCGAACCGCTCCGGGTTCGCGGCGATGACCTCCAGGGCCTGGGTACCGATGGATCCGGTGCTGCCGAGGATCAGCACACGCTGGCGGTCGACGGAACTCACCGGACCATTGTGGACCACGCGCATAGACTGTGATCGTCATCACATCACCCGATCCGTTCTCGATGGTGTGCCGAATGGCTCACCGGTCCCGACGGGGGCCTCACATCGGAGGGAACAGAAGGAGAACGCCCATATGACCGTCCACCGCACTGTTTTGACCGCCGCGAGCCTCGCCGCGGTCGCAGGCCTCGCCCTGTCGGGCTGCTCGTCGGCGACCAAGGAGAAGGAGAGCGAGACCAAGGCCAGCTCGTCCATGTCGATGACGTCCGAGACCACCTCGGCCGCGGCCGCCGCACCGGCCGGACTGATGGGCGTGGGCTGCGCCGGTTACGCCGAGCAGGTGCCCACCGGCCCCGGCTCCGTCGAAGGCATGGCCGCCGATCCGGTAACGGTCGCCGCCTCCAACAGCCCGGTGCTGACCACGCTGTCGGGCGCGCTGTCGGGCAAGCTGAACCCGGAGGTCGACCTGGTCGAGACCCTCAACAACGGCGAGTTCACCGTCTTCGCGCCGACCGACGAGGCCTTTGGCAAGGTTGACGCGGCCACCATCGACAAGCTCAAGACCGACGCTCCGCTGCTGACCTCGATCCTGACCTACCACGTGGTTCCCGGTCAGGCCGACGCGTCCGCGGTCGTCGGTGAGCACAAGACGGTGGAGGGCCAGTCGCTGACGGTGACCGGCATGGGCGACGACCTCAAGGTCAACGAGGCCGGGCTGGTCTGCGGCCCGATCAAGACCGCCAACGCGACCGTCTACCTCATCGACACCGTGTTGATGCCGCCCGCCGAGTCGGCGCCGCCCGCCTCGGAGGCGCCCACCACGACTGCCACGCCGTAGTCGTAGCCCGGCTCCCAAGGGACGCGGAACCGTCGTTGCCAGAGGGCAACCGGCGGTTCCGCGTCTCTTTTTGTCGCGTCCTGGGCAGCACTGCCGAGCGGCCGGATTCGGGCCCCCGGTCTCGGGCCCCGGGAGTCGACCCCAGTGACGAGCGCCACCCATCCGAAGCCCGAACAGCTCCGAAGGCCTCATACAAGCAACCAGTGACTCCGCACAACCCGAGGATGAGGATGAGCCGCAACCTGAAGAGAGTCCCGACGGTAATGGTGGCCGCGTTGACGGTCGCTCTGACCTTGTCACCCATCGCGGCCGCCGACGCCCACCTGGTGGGTCCGGGGTGCGCGGCCTACGCCGAGCAGGTGCCCACCGGCCCCGGATCGGTGAGCGAACTCGCTAAGGTTCCGGTCGCGGTAGCCGCGTCCAACAGCCCGGTGCTGACCACCTTGGCCGCCGCGCTGTCGGGCAAACTCAACCCCGAGGTGAACCTGGTCGGCACCCTCGACAACGGGCAATTCACCGTTTTCGCACCCACCAATGACGCCTTCGCCAAGATCGACGCCGCCACCCTGGACACCCTCAAGACCGATGCCCCCCTGCTGACCTCGATCCTGACCTATCACGTGGTCGCCGGGCAGGCGGGCCCCGACCAGGTGGTCGGCACCCACACCACCGTTCAAGGAACTCCGCTCACCGTGACCGGCAGCGGTGACCACCTCATGGTCAACGACGCCAACGTCGTCTGCGGTGGTATCCAGACCGCCAACGCGACGGTGTACCTCATAGATACCGTGCTGCTACCTCCTTCCCACTAGGTCGGAAGGCCGCGCCCGCCGCCTCCTCCCCTGGGCGGCCGGAGCCGTGACACAACGCAGCACCTTCCGGCCGGCCGGGGCGACGTGCCTCTCCTTCACGCCACCCCGGCCGGCTTCTCTTCTTGCGGGTACCTTCGCCGGCGTCGCAGGCCGCAGGGCAGCATGAGGCAATGTCCACCACACTTCTGTGGTTCCGCCGGGACCTGCGTCTGGCCGACCTGCCGTCACTGCTGGAAGCCGCCGCCGGGAACTCCGCCGTGCTGGCGTGTTTCGTCCTCGACCCCCGGTTGGAGGCGTCCAGCGGACAGCGCCGGTTGCAGTTCCTCGGCGACTCGCTTCGGGAGATCGACACCGCACTCGACGGGCGGCTACTGATCACCCGCGGAAGCCCGGAACGGCTCGTCCCGCAGATCTGCCGGGCAGTCGGAGCGAGCGCCGTGCACATTTCCGCCGATTTCAGCCCGTTCGGGGTGCGGCGAGACGCCGCGGTCGCCGAGGCACTGGCCGCCGGGCACGTGAACCTCGTCGCGACGGGCTCGCCGTACCTGGTCTCCCCCGGCCGGGTCACCAAGGACGACGGCAGCCCGTACAAGGTGTTCACCCCGTTCTTCTCCCGTTGGCGGCAGGTGGGCTGGCGCTCCCCCGCCCGGTCCGATCCGGCGGCGGTCGACTGGGTCGATCCCGGTGGAGTGCCCGAACTCCCGGGCCGGGTCGATGCGCCGAACCCCGGGATCACCCTGGAGATGCCCGCCGGGGAAGCCGCCGCGCACCAACGCTGGGCGGAGTTCCTCGCCGAGGCGATCGGCGGCTACTCGGCCGACCGCGACCGACCGGACAAGCCCGGAACCAGCCGGATGTCGGCCCACCTGAAATTCGGGACCATCCACCCCCGGACCCTTGTGGCAGACCTCGATCCGCACCAACCGGGTCCGGCCGCCTATCTCCGGGAACTGGCCTTCCGGGACTTCTACGCCGCGGTGCTGCACCAGCGGCCGGCCAGCGCGTGGCACAACTGGAACCCGGCCTTCGACGCCATCGAGGTCGACACCGACCCCGACGCGCGGGCCGCGTTCGAGCTCTGGAAACAGGGACGTACCGGCTATCCGATCGTCGATGCGGGGATGCGCCAGCTCAGCGCGACCGGCTTCATGCACAACCGGGTGCGAATGATCGCGGCCTCGTTCCTGGTCAAGGACCTGCACCTGCCGTGGCAGTGGGGGGCGAAGTGGTTCTTCGAGCAGTTGGTCGACGCCGACGTGGCCAGCAACCAGCACGGCTGGCAGTGGTGCGCCGGCACCGGAACCGACGCCGCGCCGTACTTCCGGGTGTTCAACCCGACCGCCCAGGGCGAGAAGTTCGACCCCGCCGGGGACTACGTCCGGCGTTGGGTGCCCGAACTCGCCGATACCGCCGATGTCCACCGGCTCAAGTCCGGCCGCCCGGACGGCTACCCCGAGCCGATGGTGGACCACGCGGCCGAACGGCTCGAAGCACTACGGCGGTACGGGCTGATCCGCTGAGCCGGATATGCCAGAATGACCCCAGCCCAGAAGACAGGAGTCGCAATGGCCAACACCGAGGTGGAGCGTTATTCCGAGGTCGACCCCGCCGACGTGCCCTCGGCCGCGTGGGGCTGGAGCAACATCACTTACCGCACCTGGTACGGGCTGGGCATCTTCATCATCGTGTTCCTGCTCGCCATGGAGCACGGCAACCACGTCGGCCATGTCGAGGACTGGTTCCTGCGCTCGTTCGCGGCCATCGTCGCGATCGTCCTGCTGCGCGACGTGATCATGCGCCGCCGGGGCATGCTGCGCTGATCCTGGGCTTGATCCTGGGCTTGATCCCGGGCTTGATCCCGGAAGGCACCGCCCCGGCCCGTCACCCTTCGGCGGCCAGTTGTCCGCACGCCGCGGCGATATCCCGGCCCCGGGTGTCGCGCACCGTGCACGACACCCCCTGCGCCCGGACTCTCCGCACGAACTCGCGCTCCGCCGGCTTGGGGCTGGCGTCCCACTCGCTGCCCGGTGTGGGGTTCAGCGGAATCAGGTTGACGTGGGCCAACGGTCCCAACGCCCGGTGCAGCTTCCGGCCCAGCAGGTCCGCCCGCCACGGCTGGTCGTTCACGTCACGGATCAACGCGTACTCGATGGAGACCCGCCGGCCCGTCACATCGGCGTAGTAGTGCGCGGCGTCGAGAACCTCACTGACCTTCCAGCGGTTGTTCACCGGCACCAGGGTGTCGCGCAGCTCGTCGTCGGGGGTGTGCAGCGACAGCGCGAGCGTGACGCCGAGCCGCTCGTCGGCCAAGGTGCGGATGGCCGGGGCCAGTCCGACCGTCGACACCGTCACCGATCGCGCCGAGATCCCGAACCCGTCCGGCGGCGCGGCCGTGATGCGCCCGACGGCGGCCACCACCCTCGAATAGTTGGCCAGCGGCTCCCCCATACCCATGAACACCACATTGGACAGCCGCTCGCCGTGGACGTCCCGGGTGCTCACCGCGGCGGCACGAACCTGTTCGAGGATCTCGGCGGTGCTCAGGTTGCGGGTCAGGCCGCCCTGGCCGGTGGCGCAGAACGGGCAGGCCATCCCACAGCCGGCCTGCGAGGAGATGCAGACGGTGACGCGGTCCGGGTAACGCATCAGCACCGACTCGAACGTCGCGCCGTCGTGTCCGCGCCATAACGTCTTGCGGGTGTCGCCACCGTCGCACTCGATCTCCCGGACCACCGACAGCAGGGGCGGAAACAGGGCCTGGGACACCGCCTCCCGAACGGCCGCCGGCAGATCGGTCATCTGACGGGGGTCGGCCAGCAGACGCCCGTAGTACTGCTGGGCCAGCTGCCTGGCCCGGAAGGCCGGCAACCCCAACTCGGTCACCGCGGCCTTGCGGCCGGCCTCGTCGAGATCGGCGAAATGGCGCGGTGGGAGACCCCGCCGCGGGGCCTGGAACACCAGTTCCTGCTTCACCGTTCCAGTATCGCCGGTCCGGACGCGAATCAGGCCAGCAGGCTCAGCACGATCCAGGTGGCGACCGCCGACGGCAGGGCGCCGTCGATGCGGTCCATCAGACCCCCGTGCCCGGGCAGGAGCGTGCCCATGTCCTTGATACCCAGATCACGCTTGACCTGCGACTCCACCAGATCCCCGAGGGTGGCCGTGATGACCAGCATGATGCCCAGCGGAATCCCGACCCACCAGGCCTCGCGCATCAGGAAGGCCACGGCGAGCACCGCGGCCACGGTGCCGCAGAGAAACGAGCCGGCCAGTCCCTCCCAGGACTTCTTGGGGCTGATCGCCGGAACCATCCGATGTTTGCCGAACAGCACGCCGGCGGTGTACCCGCCGATATCGGAGAACACCACGACCAGCATGAAGGTGAATACCCGGGCCCAGCCGTCCTCCGGGTAGACCAGCAGCGCGCCGAACGCGGCGAACAGCGGAATCCAGGTGGCCAGGAAGATCGTGATCGCGACATCGCGCAGATAGTTGACCGGCTGGCTCTGCAAACCCTGGCTCAGCAGCCGCCAGATCAGGCATACCAGCACCGTGCCGCCGTAGGCCCCCAGCGCGCCGGCCGCACCGAACGGCCAGGTCAGCCAGATCATCGCCTGACCACCCACCAGCAACGGGATGAGCGGGATGGCGTAGTCCGCTTCCCTCAGCCGCCGCACCACTTCGTAGGTGGCAACGGCCATGGCGACCGAGAGGATTGCGACCCACCCGCGCGGCGCGAAGACCAGCGTGGCGATGACTATGCCGCCGAGCAGCAGGCTCACGGCGATCGCGGCGGGCAGATCGCGGCCGGCCTTGGAGGTCTTGGCCGGTGTCGGCGGGGCGCTGTCTTTCATCGGGCGCTGTTCGTCACGGTCGGTCTCTGCCTGGGTCCTCAGACCTCCAGCAGTTCGCCTTCCTTGTGCTTGACCAGTTCGTCGATCTGATGAACGTACTGCGCGGTGGATTTGTCGAGATCCTTCTCGGCGCGGCCGACCTCGTCCTCACCGGCCTCGCCGTCCTTCTTGATCCGGTGCAGTTCCTCCATGGCGCGGCGACGGATGTTGCGCACCGAGACCTTGGCGTCCTCCCCCTTGGCCTTGGCCTGCTTGACCAGTTCGCGACGGCGCTCCTCGGTCAGTTGCGGGATGGAGACCCGGATGATCGCGCCGTCGTTGGTCGGGTTGACGCCCAGGTCTGAGTGGCGGATCGCGTCCTCGATCGCACGCAACTGCGCCGCCTCGTAGGGTTTGATCACCACCATCCGGGCCTCCGGGACGTTGACGCTCGACATCTGCGTGATCGGGGTGGGCGTGCCGTAGTAGTCGACGACGATGCGGGCGAACATGCCCGGGTTGGCGCGGCCGGTGCGGATGGAGGACAGGTCATCGCGGGCAACCGCCACGGCCTTCTCCATCTTCTCCTCGGCGTCGAAAAGAGCCTCGTCGATCATGCATCGCTCCTCATCATGCTCGCGGCGTCAGGTGGTGACCAGGGTTCCGATCTTCTCACCGGCGACCGCTCGGGCGATATTCCCATTAGTCAGCAGGTTGAAGACCAGAATCGGCATTCCGTTATCCATGCACAGGCTGAACGCGGTCACATCGGCCACCTTCAGTCCCCGGTCGATGACCTCACGGTGGGTGATCTCGGTCAGCAGTTCCGCGTCCGGATTCTGGCGGGGGTCGTCGGTGAACACCCCGTCGACGGCCTTGGCCATCAACACGACCTCCGCGCCGATCTCCAGCGCGCGCTGGGCGGCGGTGGTGTCGGTGGAGAAGTAGGGCAGCCCCATACCGGCTCCGAAGATCACCACCCGCCCCTTCTCCAGGTGCCGGCGGGCGCGCAGTGGGATGTAGGGCTCGGCGACCTGTCCCATGGTGATCGCGGTCTGCACCCGGGTGACTATGCCCTCCTTCTCCAGGAAGTCCTGGAGCGCGAGGCTGTTCATCACGGTGCCGAGCATGCCCATGTAGTCAGACCGGGTGCGCTCCATCCCGCGCTGTTGCAGCTGGGCGCCCCGGAAGAAGTTCCCGCCGCCGATGACCACGGCGACCTGGACGCCGCTGCGGACCACTTCGGCGATCTGGCGGGCCACCTGAGCCACCACGTCCGGGTCCAGGCCGACGGCGCCACCGCCGAACATCTCGCCGCCCAGTTTGAGCAGCACCCGTGAATACCCGGGGCGCAGATCGGCTCCCGTCGGCTCGCCCATCGCGCACCTCACCCTCGTCCCGGCATGAGAGAGCCATTCAGGACGACCTCCCGAACGGCACCCCCATCCTGCCTCATCAGGACTCGGCGCCGACCCGCGGGGCGGTTCGGCCACCGGCCCCGTCAGACCGCGGTGTGGGTGCCGGGGACTAGGCTGGTGGTCGAAAATCATTTGAGAACGAAAAGACGTCTCATTAGCGGAACCCGACGGGAATTGGAGTTGATCGACCGTGGCATTGCAGGCCAGGGCAGAAGCGACACGTCAGAGGATTCTCGATTCGGCAGTCGATTTATTTGCTGAATCCGGCTACGGCGAAACCGGATTAGCAGATGTTCTGCAACGGGCCGGCGTCAGCAAAGGCGCGTTCTATTACCACTTCGACTCCAAGGAGTCCGTCGCGGTGGCGATCATCGAGGACTACAGCCGCAGGAACAGGGCAGCGGTTCAGGAGGGCATCAGCGACGCCGCCCCCCTGCTGGAGAGGTTCATCGCCGCGACTTTCGCCTCCGCGGCCTTGCTCGAGTCCGACAAGACCGCCCGGGTCGGAAATCAACTGCTGCAGGCCCTGGGACAGGTCAGCAGTGTCGCGACCAAGCTCTACGGACAGTGGACCGCGGAGTTCACCGCCAACCTCACCACGGCGTTCGAGAACGTCGGGACCCGTGCGGACATCGACGCCGGCGAGATGGCGAAGGCCACCTGGGCGGGCGTGCTGGGGTGCCATCTGCTGTCATCGGCACTCAACGACGATCCGTATGCGCGGCTCGCGCGGGCCTGGCGCGCCATGCTGCGGGCGACCGTGCCGGGCGATCGGGTGCAGTACTACGACGACCTCCTGGAGTGCACCACCCGGGATTTGCAGGCCGTCTAGCCGATGTCACCGACCAGTGGCCACGGACGGGCTTCCTCGAGCTCGTAGGCCACCTCCAGCAGCCGCCGCTCATGTCCGGTGGGCGCGCTGAGCATCATGCCGACCGGCATACCGTTGGCCGACCGGGCCAGCGGCAGGGAGACGGCCGGCTCGCCGGTCGCGTTCTGCAGCGGGGTGAAGGCCACCCAGTCCATCAGTCGGTCGATGACCTGGCCGTAGTCCGCCGTCGGGTCCAGGTGACCGACCCGCGGGGTCTCCTCGGCCAGCGTGGGGGTCAGCAGGATGTCATAGTCCTGGTAGAACCGGGTCGTGGCCTTGCGCAGCCGCCGCAGCCGGGCCACCGCCAGCGGAACCCGGTGCAGATTGCGGGTGGCGTGCCGATCCAGCCCTAGCGTCAGATTGTCGAGCCGGCTTCGGTCGAAGCTCGAACCGAACATCAGCCTTCCGGTGCGCACCAGCGACATCGCCAGCGACGCCCAGTACAGCAGGAAGTCGTCGGCGAAGGAGTCCGGGATCGGCGGAGCGTCCAGTTGCTCGACCCGGTGTCCCAGTTCCTCGAGCAGGGCCGCTGTGGCCAGCGTGTGGTCCCGCATGGCCGGGCTGGACTCCCGGTTGACCGAACGGGTCACCACGGCGACCCGCAGACGTTCGGAGCCGGGGCCGGTGACCGCACCGACCGGCGCCAGGGAGCGATTGCGCCAGATCCGCTCGGCCTCCCGGTAGAACGCCGCGGTATCACGGACCGAGCGGGTCAGGACGCCGTCGTTGATCAACCGGATCGGCATCCTGCGGGTCATCTCGTCCTGCGGGAGCCGGCCACGGGACGGCTTGAGCCCGACCAGCCCGTTGCAGGCCGCCGGAATCCGGATCGAACCGCCGCCGTCGTTGGCGTGGGCGATCGGGACCACCCCGGAGGCGACGAACGCGCCCGCACCCGATGAGGACGCTCCCGCGGTGTAGTCGGTGTCCCACGGGTTACGCACCGCCCCGATGCGCGGGTGCTCGGCGGCGGCGCTGAAACCGAACTCCGACAGTTGCGTCTTACCCAACGGGATCAACCCGGTGGTCAGGAAGAACCGAGCGAAATCGCCGTGGCCGGTCTTGGGAACCGGTTCCCAGGCGTCGGTGCCGTTCATCGTCGGCATGCCCTCGACGTCGACGTTGTCCTTGAAGAACGTCGGCACACCGTCGAAGTACCCGCCGGAGCGGTTCTGCGCCCGGTCCAGCGCCCGCGCGAAGGTCTCGTGCGCCAGGCCGTTGAGGACCGGGTTCACCGCCTCGCAACGGGCGATGGCCGCGCCGATCAGCTCCGTCGGCGACACCCGGCCGGTGCGGATCGCATCGACCATGCCGACGGCGTCGAGATCGCCGAGCGCATCGTCGGCGAAGGCATTGACTCCCCGCATGACTGGCCGGGCGACTAGGCCTGGCCCACCTCGAAGCGGACGAACCGGGTCACGGTCACCCCTGCGTCGTCGAGCAGCGCCTTGACGTTCTTCTTGCTGTCGGCGACCGAGGGCTGGTCGAGCAGCACCACGTCCTTGAAGAACCCGGTGAGCCGGCCCTCGACGATCTTGGCCAGCGCGGCTTCGGGCTTGCCCTCGGCCTTCGCGGTCTCCTCGGCGATACGGCGCTCGTTGGCGATGACGTCCTCGGGCACCTCGTCGCGGGTCAGGTACTTGGCCTTCAGCGCGGCGATCTGCAGCGCGACGGAGTGCGCGGCGTCGTTGTCGGCACCCTCGAACTCCACCAGGACCCCGACCGCCGGCGGCAGGTCGGCGGCCCGCTTGTGCAGGTAGGTCTCGACATTGCCGTCGAAGTACTGCACCCGGCGCAGTTCCAGCTTCTCGCCGATCTTGGCCGAGAGCTCGGCGATGGCGTCCTCGACGGTCTTGTCGCCCACCTTGGCGGCCTTGAGAGCGTCGAGGTCGGCGGCCTTGGACTCCAGCGCCGCGCCCAGGATCTGGTCGGCCAGCTGCTGGAACTCGGCGTTCTTGGCGACGAAGTCGGTCTCGGAGTTCAGCTCGATGAGCGCCCCGTCCCGGGCCGCCACCAGACCTTCGGCGGTGGCACGCTCGGCGCGCTTGCCGACGTCCTTGGCGCCCTTGATCCGCAGCGCCTCGACGGCCTTGTCGAAGTCGCCGTCGGAGTCACTCAGCGCGTTCTTGCACGCCAGCATTCCGGCGCCGGTGAGCTCGCGCAGCCGCTTGACATCGGCAGCGGTGTAGTTGGCCATCTCAGCCTTCCTCGATGGTGACGGTGGTGGTGACGGATTCGTCGGAAACAGGTCCGGCTTGGGTCGGGGCGGCTTCAATGGCCGCGCCGGCCAGCAATTCCTGCTCCCATTCGGCCAGCGGTTCGGCCGCGGCGTCCGGCTTCTCACCGGCGCCGGCGCCGCCACGGGCCTGCAGACCCTCCGCGACCGCCGAGGCGATCACCTTGGTGAGCAGGGCGGCCGAGCGGATGGCGTCGTCGTTGCCCGGGATCGGGTAGTCGACCAGGTCGGGGTCGCAGTTGGTATCCAGGATCGCGATGACCGGGATGCCGAGCTTGCGGGCCTCGCCGACGGCGATGTGCTCCTTGTTGGTGTCGACGACCCACACCGCCGAGGGCACCTTGCCCATATCCCGGATGCCGCCGAGGCTGCGCTCGAGCTTGTTCTTCTCGCGGGTCAGCATCAGGATCTCTTTTTTGGTGCGCCCCTCGAAGCCACCGGTCTGCTCCATCGCCTCGAGTTCCTTGAGGCGCTGAAGACGCTTGTGAACGGTGGAGAAGTTGGTGAGCATCCCGCCGAGCCAACGCTGGTTGACATAGGGCATGCCGACCCGGGTGGCCTCCTCGGCGACGGACTCCTGCGCCTGCTTCTTCGTGCCGACGAACATCACCGAACCGCCGTGAGCGACGGTCTCCTTGACGAACTCGTAGGCCTTGTCGATGTAGGTCAGCGTCTGCTGCAAGTCGATGATGTAGATGCCGTTGCGGTCGGTGAAGATGAACCGCTTCATCTTGGGATTCCAGCGCCGGGTCTGATGCCCGAAGTGGGCACCGCTGTCGAGCAGCTGCTTCATGGTTACAACAGCCATGTCGGCCATTCCTCTACTGCGTCGTCGGTTGTAGCCCGGCGACGCGTTGTCGGTTGCCGCCCGGCATCGGGTGATGCCGGGCCCTGGCACCTGCGCGCACACCGACCCGTCTTGCGACGGGACCAACCGGCATGCGCGGCGGATGTCGACACGGCGACACCGCACTCAGGCGCGCGAAGTCAGCCCGCACAAGCGGGCTGCAGGTGGGAGTTTACACACAGTCGGACTTCAATCCCCAGTCGCGCGGCCGACCGGCACCGCAGCCGGGGCGGCCGGGGTGCACTAGGTCGATGCGCTTCCTCGCAGCGGCGGTTGTCCTACTGGTCGCGCTGGTGACCCCGCCGGCGGCCTGCCTGGCCGACGGCCCCCGGTTGCACTGGCCGCTGCGCCCCGCCCCCGCAACGGTCACCCGCGAGTTCGACGCCCCCGCGCAGAACTGGCTGCGCGGCCACCGCGGCGTCGACCTGGCCGGGCTTCCGGGGCAGACGGTCTACGCGGCCGGGGCCGGGGTCGTTGTGTTCGCCGGCCCGCTCGCCGGCCGGCCGGTGGTCTCGGTGGACCACGCCGGCGGGCTGCGCACCTCCTACGAACCGGTGCGGGCCTCGGTCACGCCCGGTCAGCAAGTGGGTCCGGGAAGCCCCCTGGGACTGCTGGCGCCCGGGCATCCGGGCTGTCCGGTGGCGGCATGTCTGCACTGGGGAGCGATGTGGGGGCCCGCACAGCGCGCCGACTACGTCGATCCGCTCGGCCTGCTGGCCACCACCCCGGTCAGACTCAAGCCGCTGGCGGGGTGATTCAGGCCCTCGGGTGGGCCTGGTCGTGGACCGCACGAAGCCGGGCCACCGTGACGTGGGTGTAGAGCTGGGTCGTGGCCAGGGTGGAATGGCCGAGCAGTTCCTGCACGACCCGCAGATCGGCGCCGCCCTCCAGTAGATGGGTGGCGGCGCTGTGGCGCAGGCCGTGCGGTCCGATGTCCGGGGCGCCGCCGACGGCGCCGACGGTCTGGTGCACAACGGTGCGGGCCTGGCGGGGGTCGAGCCGGCGCCCACGAGGACCGAGCAGCAGCGCCGGCCCGGAGTCGGGTGTCGCCACGGCCGGGCGGCCGTCGTCCAGCCAGTCGGTCAGCCCGGCCAGCGCCGGCCGTCCGAACGGGACGGTGCGTTGTTTGTTGCCTTTGCCGAGCACCCTAAGGAGCCGGTGGCTGGTGTCGACGTCGTCGACGTCCAGGCCGCACAACTCGCCGACTCGGATGCCGGTGGCGTAGAGCAACTCGACGATGAGCCGGTCACGCAGCGCCATCGGGTCGCGCTCCCGCGCCCCGCGGTCGGCGGCTTCCATCGCGGCCAGCGCCTGATCCTGACGCAGCACGGAGGGCAGGGTGCGCCTGGCCTTGGGAACCTGCAGGCGCGCGGCCGGGTCGGTGTCGATCAGACCGCGGCGCGCGGCCCAGGCGGTGAAGGTCTTCACCGCCGAGGTGCGCCGGGCCAGCGTGGTGCGGGCCGCTCCGTCGGCGGCCTGGGCGGCCAGCCATGCCCGCAGCACCGGCAGGCTCAGCGACTCCAGCCCCGCCCCGGGGGTGCGCTGGTCGAGAAATCCGAACAACGACCGCAGGTCGGCCAGGTAGGCGCGCCGGGTGTGCCCGGAACGGCCCCGTTCCATATCCAGATGCTCGGCGTACTCCTCGAGGATCGCCGCGTGACGGTCAGCGGGGTTCACTCCCCTACGGTGGCAGACCGGACCGGCGCCGGAAAACAACCGGCCAGGGCGTGTCGGCCCTGGCCGGTCACCACTGCCAAACGGCCTGGTCGTCCGGCGGGTACTGGGCGCACACGTCAGTCGCCCGGGCCGCGACGCCCTTGTTGTTGAAGAACAACTTGGCCCAGTTCGGCCACGCGAAGGCCAACTGCTCGTAGTAGATGTCGGTTGCGATGTTCTCCGAGTACTGCCGACGCCCGTCGTAATCCATCGAGAAGAACCAATGGATCCGGTCCCGCACCGCCTGTTGCAGTTGAGGCGACTTGTTGTTGTAGTCGATCATGTACCGCTCGTAGTACACCGGCCTGACGTCACGCACCGCGGCCAGGATCTGTTCGGCGGTGCATGAGGTGTTCAGAATGCGGTTCGGGATCGGGTAATCCTCGGTGGCGTCGGCCGAGGAGACTCCCGGCGGGACCGACAGGGTCAGCACCGAGAGGACCGCCACCACCGTCGCCCCGAACCGGACACGGCCCCTGGTGGTCATCGTCGTCAGCCGCTCTTCTTCCAGAACATCCAATTGCGCCGGGGCGCGGCTGCGGCCAACTCGGCGCTGGAATGCTTGCCCCCGCACCACTGGCCGGCCGGCACGGTGCGCCTCACCGCATCGACGTGCATCCCGCAACCGGCCCAGGTGGTCTTTCCGCAGACCCGGCAATTCACCGCACGACACATAGGATTCCCTTTCAGTCACCGGTCGACATCCGGCCCATCCCGGGCGCGCGGACTGACCGTTCCATCACGAATACCATACCCCCTATGGTATTAATAGTGCCATGCCCACAGGCGTTACCATCAGTCGTCCAGGTCGGCCGAACCGGCGTCCTGCCGCCTCTCCCCCCACGGAGACGTTGTCAGACATGCGATTTCATCGAGGAGGCGCGGCGTAGATGGCCGGTGTGCTGAAACGATTCTGGGTGGTCCTGGTGGTCGTCGCGGCCATTCTGGCCGCCGCCGCCGTGGTGAGCCGACTGCGCACATTCTTCGACTCCGACAAGCCTTATATCGGCGCGTCCCTGCCGGCCGATGACATCAAGCCGATCAACGTCAAGCGGGTGACCTACGAGATCGTCGGGCCGCCGGACGCCTCCGGACGGGTCAGTTACCTCGACGTCAACGGCAAGACGATCGAGGCGAGTTTCACCTCGCTGCCGTGGTCGGCGACGGTGAGCACCACCGATCCCGGGGTGCTGGCCAACGTCGTGGCCCAGGGCGATACCGCGGCACTGGGCTGCCGGATCCTGGTCAACGACAAACTCGTCGCCGAAGATTTCGCCGAGGGCCGTGACGCCCAGGCCTTCTGCCTGGACAAAGCAGCATGAGCGCCCACGGCAAGGACACCCGCACCGGGATCCCGCGCACCATCCGCAAGCTGGCGGTTCCGATCATCCTGATCTGGGTGGCGTTCACCGCGGCCACCAATCTTCTTGTCCCCCAGGTCGAGAAGGTCGGCATGGCCAACGCCGTGTCGATGTCGCCCCAGGACGCCCCCGCGGTGATCGCCGCCAAGCGGATGGGCGAGAAGTTCCAGGAATCCACCTCGGACAGCATCGCGATGGTGGTGCTCGTCGGCGACGAACCACTGGGTGAGTCCGCGCGCGAGTACTACCGCACGCTGGTCGGCAAGTTCCAGGCCGATAAGAAACATGTGCAGCACGTCCAGGACTTCTGGGGCGACATGATCACCGCCGCCGGCGTGCAGAGTAGCGACGGCAAGGCCGCATACGTACAGCTGAACCTCGCCGGCGACCAGGGCAGCACCGAGGGCAACCACTCGGTGGAGGCGGTCCGCGAGATCATCC
Organism: Mycolicibacterium sp.; assembly: GCA_020637165.1. GTDB lineage: Bacteria > Actinomycetota > Actinomycetes > Mycobacteriales > Mycobacteriaceae > Mycobacterium. The sequence continues at coordinate 763,980 of JACJWN010000003.1, forward strand.
ACGAGACACCCCCGCCACCGGGCGTGCACGCCTACGTCACCGGTCCGGCGCCGCTCACCACGGACTCCCTGGAGGCCAGCGACAGCGGCATGATCAAGATGACCGTGGTCACCATGATCGTCATCACGATCATGCTGGCACTGGTCTACCGGTCGGCCAGCACGGTTCTGCTGATCCTGGCCATCGTGGGCATCGAGATGGGCGCCTCCCGGGGCCTGGTCGCGGTGGTCGGACACTTCGGGCTGATGGACTTCTCGACCTTCTCCGTCCCGCTGATGACGGCGCTGGCCATCGCCGCAGGGACCGACTACGCGATCTTCCTACTCGGCCGGTACCACGAGGCCCGACAGAACGGCGAGGATCCCGAGACGGCGTACTACACGGCCTACCACGGTGTGGGCCACGTCATCCTCGGCTCGGGGCTGACCATCGCCGGCGCCATGCTGACCCTGCGGCTGACCCGACTGTCCTACTTCAACTCCCTGGCCTACCCGTCGGCGATGGCTCTGGTGATCGTGGTGGCGGCCGCGTTGACCGTGGCCCCGGCGATCCTGGTGGTCGCCAGCCGCCGCGGCTTGCTGGACCCGAAGCGCAAGATGAAGACCAAGGGCTGGCGGCGGGTCGGCACCGCCACGGTTCGCTGGCCCAAGCCGATTCTCGCCGCGGCGACCGCCGTCGTGCTGCTCGGCATCCTGGCCATGATCGGCTACAAGACCAGCTACGACGACCGCTACTACATCCCCGCCGACGTTCCGGCCAACGTGGGCTACACCGCGGCCGAGAAGCACTTCAGCACCGCACGGCTCAACCCGGACATCCTGACCGTCGAGTCCAACCACGACATGCGCAACCCGACCGACATGATCGTGCTGGACCGCATCGCCAAGGCGTTGTTCCGCGTCGAGGGCATTGCGATGGTGCAGAGCATCACCCGTCCGCTGGGTTCCCCGATCGCGCACAGCTCGATCCCGTACCAGATCAGCATGTCCTCTGTGCCGATCACGCAGAATCTGCAGTTCCTGAAGGAGCGGGTCGGCGACATCAGCGGGATGTCGGACGACCTCGGCGCGATGATCGGGTCGATGACCGAGATGCAGGCACTGATGGTTTGGATGTCCGAGGCGATGAACCGCACCGTGAACTCCGCCGACGGCATGGTGGGAGCCGGGCAGCGCAGCGTCGCCGATATGGACGCCATGAAGATCACTCTCGACGCGATGCGCGATCATCTGGCCGACTTCGACGATGCCGTGCGGCCGTTCCGCAACTACTTCTACTGGGAAGAGCACTGTTTCAACATCCCGGCGTGCTGGGGAATGCGGTCGGCGTTCGACGCCATGGACGGGGTCAACGCGTTCAGCGACAACATGGCCGCACTGCAGACGGATATGACCGCCATGATCGGCGGCATGGACGAGATGGTCGGCGGGATGGGCGATATGAACGCCGTAGTCCCCCAGCTGGTCGCGCAGTTCCCCCCGATCATCACGACGGCGACCATGATGCAGCAAACCCTGCAGACCATCCACAGCACCTTCGACGGTCTCATCGAGCAGATGCAGCAGATGACCGACACAGCCACCGCCATGGGCGAGGCGTTCGACGCATCCAAGAGCGACGACTACTTCTATCTGCCGCCCGAGGTCTTCCAGAACGCCGACTTCCAGAAGGGCCTCAAGCTGTTCCTCTCGCCGGACGGCAAGGCGGCTCGGCTGATCATCACCCACGACGTCAACCCCGCCTCCGAGGAGGGCATCGCGGTGGTCGACGACGAGCTGCGCGCAGCGCACGAGGCCGTCAAGGGCACCTCGCTGGCAGATGCCGACATCTACCTGACCGGCACCGCGGCCACCTACCGCGATATCCAGTCAGGCGCCAAGTACGACACGATGATCGCTGCCTTCGCCGCCCTGACGCTGATCTTCATCGTGATGCTGATCATCACGCGCGCCCTGGTGGCGTCCATGGTGATCGTCGGAACGGTCGTGATCTCGCTGGGGGCCGCATTCGGCCTGTCGGTGTTCATCTTCGAACGGATATTCGGAGTTGAACTGAACTGGATCGTGCTGGCGTTCGCGGTGATCATCCTGATGGCCGTCGGCAGTGACTACAACCTGCTACTGGTATCCCGATTCAAGGAGGAGATCGGGGCTGGCATCAACACCGGGATCATCCGCTCGATGGGCAGCACCGGCAGCGTGGTGACCGCGGCCGGACTGGTGTTCGCCTTCACCATGGGGGCCATGATCTCCGGCGACCTGCTCAACGTCGGCCAGGGTGGTATGACCATCGGCATCGGCCTGCTGCTGGATACGTTGATCGTGCGATCGCTGATGACCCCTTCGATCGCGGCGATCCTCGGACCGTGGTTCTGGTGGCCACTGAAGATCCGCTCCCGTCCGTCCTACTCGGAGCGGATGAATGCGATCACCCGGAAGACCCCGGCGCCGGTCGCCGTCGGCGCGGGCAGCGGCGCCGGGGACGCGGATTTGCAGCCGGGCGGCGACGCGACCCCGGACGGGGACCCACTGCCCCCGCCGGCGGGCTGACCCTCAGGTTCCGGCGCGGATCATCTGCCACCTCCCGTCCCGGCGGCGGACCAGACCGGCGATCTCCAACATCGCCAGCGGGCCCAGCACGCCGGCGGCCGGAATGCCGGCCGCCACCGCGATCTCGTCGGGCGTTCTCAAGCCCCGGGCGGGAAGGGCCTCGTAGATCAGGCGTTCGCTGTCGCTGAGCCCGTCCAGCGGCCCGCTCGGTCGAGGAAGTTCCTCGGCGAACTCCCCCGCCCTGCCGATGAGTTCGCGCACCTCGTCGGCCCGGGTGACCAACTCGGCACCCGATCGCAGCAGAATGTGGCAGCCGGCCGACACCGCGGACGTCACGGGGCCGGGCACCGCACACACCACCCGGCCGAGTGCCCGCGCCCATGCCGCGGTGCTCGCCGCACCGCTGCGAATGCCCGCCTCGACGACCACCGTGGCGCCGGCCAGCGCCGCGACCAGTCGATTGCGGGTGAGGAACCGGTAGCGAGCCGGGCGCACGCCGGGCGGATACTCACTGACCAGCACGCCGTTGGCGGCGATCCGGTGGAGCAGCGTGGAATGGCCGGCCGGGTAGTAAACATCCACTCCCCCGGCTAGGACCGCGACCGTGTGGCCTTCGGCGGCCAGCGCGGCCCGGTGCGCCGCACCGTCGACTCCGTAGGCTCCACCCGAAACCACCGCCACATCGTGTTCGGCCAGCCCGGCTGACAGATCGGAGGCGACGTGCTCGCCGTAGGCCGTGGGCATCCGGGTGCCGACGATCGCCGCCGCCCGCTCAGCGACCTCGTCGAGGCGTAGCGGACCGACAACCCAGAGCGCCAGCGGTGCATAGCCCTGCGGTTTCTGCCGTACCGGGGTTCCGGCGAAGGCGCTGAACGCCAGGTGCGGCCATTCATCGTCGTCGGGCGTCAGCAACCGGCCGCCGCGACGGTGCAGGAGCTCGAGATCGGCTGCGGCGCAGTCGCTGTCGCGCCGGGCCTCGGTGCGCTTCGACAGACCCGGCTCGACCTCGCCGCGGCGGATGCGTTCGGCGGCCTCGACCGGGCCCGTTGCGCGGACCAGATCGGCCAGTTCGCCGCAGGGCGCCTCGGCGACCCGGGACAGATAGGCCCACGCCCGCATCTCCGATCGCCCGGTCACGGCTTGGCCCCCGGTTGACGGAAGCTCAGTGCCACCGAAACCTCATCGACGCCGGGGGTGGTCCGGCCGGCCAGATCGGCTAACGTCCAAGCTACCCTCAACGACCTGTCGACGCCGCGGATGCTGAGCAGTCCCCGGTTCATCGCTGCTCTTAGCGGCGCCATGGCCGAGGCGCCCAAACGGAAGTGCCGCCGCAGCACCGGGCCGGTCACCTCCGCATTGGTGCGGCACCCGAACCCGCGCCACCGTTCGGCGGAGGCGGCCCGTGCCTGTGCGACCCGGGAACGCACGACCGTGCTGTTTTCGGCCGGCTCCGGGGCGAAAGCTCCGGCCCGCACGGTGTGCATCTGCACCCGCAGGTCCACCCGGTCGAGTAGCGGCCCCGAGAGCTTGCCGAGGTAGCGGCGCTTGTCCAGCGAGGTACAGATGCAGTCCCGCGGATCAGTGCGCGCGCACGCGCAGGGGTTGGCGGCCAGCACGAGTTGGAATCGAGCCGGATAGCACGCCACACCGTCCCGCCTCGCCAATCGGATCTCGCCGTCCTCCAGCGGTGTGCGCAGGGATTCCAGTGCGCTGAGCCGAATCTCGGCGCACTCGTCGAGGAACAACACCCCGCGGTGGGCCCGACTGATCGCCCCCGGCCGGGCCAGCCCGGAACCGCCGCCGACCAACGCGGCCACGCTTGAGGAGTGATGCGGGGCGATAAACGGCGGCCGGGTGATCAGCGGGGTCCGCTTGGAGAGCAGTCCGGCCACCGAGTGGATGGCCGTCACCTCGAGCGCCTCGGCCGACGTCAGGTCCGGCAGCAGACCGGGAAGTCGCTGTGCCAGCATCGTCTTACCCACGCCGGGTGGCCCGGTCAGCATCAGGTGGTGGGCACCGGCCGCGGCGACCTCGACGGCGAATCGGGCCTGGGTCTGGCCCACCACGTCGGCGAGATCGGGGACTGTGCGGGACGCCGGCGCCGGCGCCGCGACGCGGCCGTCCAATCCGGTCCCGCGGTCGAGCCAGTTCTGCAGATCCCGCAGGGAGCGCACGCCGAGCACCTCTATGCCGTCCACCAGACTCGCTTCGGCGAGGTTCGCCGCCGGCACCACCACGGTGGGCCAGCCCCTGCGCTGGGCGGCCAGCACCGCGGGCAGCACCCCGTGTACCGGCCGGATGCGGCCGTCGAGTGCCAGCTCACCGAGCAGCACCGCCTTCTCGAGCCGGTGCCAGGGTTTGCCGCGGGCGGCCGACAGCACCGCACAGGCCAGAGCGATGTCGTACAACGAGCCCGTCTTGGGCAGCGTGGCCGGCGACAACGCCAACGTCAGCCGCGACATCGGCCATTTGTTTCCGCAGTTGGTGATGGCGGCGCGAACCCGGTTGCGGGACTCCTGCAGTGCCGCGTCGGGCAGTCCTACGAGGTGGACACCGGGCAGCCCCGAGGTGATGTCGGCTTCGATCTCGACGATCTCGCCGTCCAGTCCACGCACCGCGACCGAAAACGCGCGTCCCAGCGCCATCAGCCGACCCCGCGAAGATGGGTGATCTCGGGATCGCGGCGACGCCCCAGTCGCACACCCACCACATCGATCCGCAGCCCGGGCCAGCGGCGCTGCTGACCGGCGAGCCAGATTCCCGCCAGCCGCCGGACCCGGCGCAGCTTCTGCGGCGTGACGGCCTGCTCAAGCCCTCCGAAGCCGTCACCGGTGCGGGTCTTGACCTCGACGAAAACCAGCGTGTGATCTCCCTCGGAGGCGATGATGTCGAGTTCTCCGTAGCGGCAACGCCAGTTGCGTTGGAGAATGAGCAACCCGAGGCCCTGAAGATGCTCGACGGCAAGCCACTCGCCGAGGGCGCCGACTTCGTTGCGGCTCACCGCACCGCCGGCCGCGGAGGGTTCTGAGGAAGGGTCCGAACGAAAATCCGTCATACACCCCAGGGTGACGACGAACGGCGACGGAAACCGACACCCGAACCGCCCCGAACCTGGGTTATCCCCAATCGCTCACCGGTGCACAAACCCGCTTGTGCCTACGGCCCGCGCTCACTCCGGAAGGCGCAGTTCGGGCTTCTCCACCTCTTCGATGTTGACGTCCTTGAAGGTGATCACCCGGACCTGCTTGACGAACCGGGCAGGCCGGTACATGTCCCACACCCAGGCGTCGGCCAGACGCAACTCGAAGTAGACCTCGCCGTCGGTGTTGCGTGGCACCAGTTCGACGCTGTTGGCCAGGTAGAACCGGCGCTCGGTCTCCACGACGTAGCTGAACTGTCCCACGATGTCCTTGTATTCGCGGTACAGCGAGAGTTCCATCTCGGTTTCGTACTTCTCGAGATCCTCGGCACTCATCGGCTCAGCGGTCCTTGTCGTCGATTGTCGGTTCCATCTTGTCTCACCCCTGGCCGTCGCGGGCTGCCCCGGCGAAATCGCCGGCCGCTTCACCGAGACCGGCCCGCGCCATCCGCCGGACGTTGACGAAGGACTGCCGATGCTGCGGGCACGGGCCGAGTTCGGCCAGCGCCGCGCCGTGCGCAGGGGTGCTGTAACCCTTGTGCTCGGCGAAACCGTAGCCGGGGTGGTCGTCGTCCATGGCCACCATCAGCCGGTCGCGGCTGACCTTGGCCAGCACACTGGCCGCCGCGATGCACGCCGCCGCCGCGTCGCCGCTCACCACCGGCAGCGAGGGCATCGGCAGCCCGGGGACCCGGAATCCATCGGAGAGCACGTATCCGGGTCGCTTCGAAAGCCCCGCGACCGCCCGCCGCATTCCCTCGATGTTGGCTGCGTGAACACCGCGCCGGTCAACTTCCGCTGCCGGGATGAACACCACGTGGTAGGCCAGCGCGTAGCGCCGGATGAGCGGGAAGAGTTCCTCGCGCGTCTTCTCGGTGAGTTTCTTGGAGTCGTCGAGTGCGGCCATGCTCTCGAAACGGTTCGGGCCCAGCACGCACGCGGCAACCACCAGCGGACCCGCGCATGCGCCGCGTCCCACCTCGTCTACGCCGGCCACCGGGCCCAGGCCGCTGCGGTACAACGCGGACTCGAGGGTCCGCAGTCCCGAGGAACGCCGGATGACGGTGCGGGGCGGCCAGCCGCCGCTGTCGGCCCTTCCCCCGGTGGCCCTGTTGGCGCGCATCTCAGCCCTGCTGCGGGTCGAACGAGGACACACCACCCCAGCGCCCGGGCGGCCACGCGATGAACCGCGCCTTGCCGATCACGTTGTCGACCGGCACCGTGCCGGTGAGGGGATCCCCGGTGCACAGAATGCCCTTCTGCGCCTCGGCGGGGCTGCTGGTGCAGTGCGCCCGGGAATCGGCCGAGTGAGTGCGGTTGTCGCCCATCATCCACAGCCGGCCCTCGGGCACCTTCACCGGACCGAACTCGTTGCCCAGGCACGGATAGACCACCGGATCGGCCATCATCGTGGCCGGATCCAGATACGGCTCGTCAAGTTTCTTGCCGTCCACCGTCAGACCGGTGTCGGCGCGGCATTCCACGGTCTGACCGCCGACGGCGATGATCCGCTTGACCAGATCGTTCTCGTCCGGAGGGACGAAACCGATGAAGGACAGGGCGTTCTGAACCCACCGGATCGCGTCGTTGTCCGAGCGGATCGACTTGTAACCCACGTTCCAGTTGGGCGGGCCCTTGAAGACCACCACATCACCGGGTTCGGGTGAGCTGAAACGATAGGTCAGCTTGTCCACCATGATCCGGTCCCCCACACAGCCCTTGCAGCCGTGAAGTGTGGGCTCCATGGACTCCGACGGGATCAGGTAGGGCCGGGCCACGAACGTGAGCATCACGTAGTAGAGCAGCACCGCGGTGCCGACCAGGATGACGCCCTCGCGCAGCGCCGAATGCTTCTTGGCGGGCTTCTCCGGCTTATCCGAGCCGTCAATCGGAGCGGGCTGCTCCGGGGCCGAGTCGGCCGGTTCCGGTGTGACGGTCACGGGATCAGCGTAGCCATGACGGAGACCTGCGCCTCGGTACCCTCCCGGGGGGCGAAGCTCAGCGCTTCTCTCACCCCGATGTCGAAGCTCAGCGCTTCTCCTTGATCTTCGCCTTCTTGCCGCGCAGTTCGCGCAGGTAATACAGCTTCGCGCGGCGGACGTCACCGCGGGTGACGACCTCGAGATGGTCGATGTTGGGCGAGTGCACCGGGAAGGTCCGCTCGACGCCGACGCCGTAGCTCTCCTTGCGCACCGTGAAGGTCTCCCGGATCCCGCCGCCGGACCGGCGCAGCACCACACCCTTGAAGACCTGGATGCGCTGCTTGTTGCCCTCGATAACCTTGACGTGGACGTTGACGGTGTCGCCGGGGCCGAAGGCAGGGATGTCGTCGCGCAGCGACGCCTGATCGACGAAGTCGAGAGTGTTCATCTCCTGGATGTTCCTTGCGGTCGGGCTCCGGGCGGCTGTCTTCGGGCGCATGCGCCCCGAGCCGCCGAGCTGGTGGTCAGATGTTTGTCGCAGCGGACGATGACGGCCCGCGCGCGCAACTCCCGTTATTCTGCCAGACCGGCCGCCCCCGGCGAAATCGTCGGTCGCGCCGATCGGCTTATCGCGTCCGCGATCCCGGCGCCGAGGCCAGGATCACCCGGTGTGCAACAAGGGCGGCTACCCTTGTTCAACTGGGCTTTAGACGGATGTCGGGCCCTATCGGCAGCGTCGAATTCAGCAGCGTCGAATTCGGCGCGCCCACCGAGCCGAGGAGGACCATGCGACGCAGACGCTCGATGCTCCTCTCCGCCGGCGCCGTCGTGCTGGCGTTGGTCCTCGTCGGGGCCTCCTCCGCCGAGATCAAGGCCTACCTGGACGGCCGCCCCAAGCCGGTTGCCCTGCTGGTCGCCGGCCCCACTCCCGCTCCGGCACCCACGGCCCTGCCAGAACCCACTGCCCTGCCCCAGCCCACTGCCCTGCCCGAACCGGCGGCCACACTCGGCCCGCGGGCCCAGAAGGCGATCGCCGACGCCGAGCGCAACGGCGCCGACATCAGTTTCACCCTTCTCGACCGCGCTACCGGGAAGGTGGTCTCCGAGGGAGATCCGGCGGCATTCCCCATCGCCTCGGTGGCCAAGCTTTTCATCGCCGACGACCTGCTTCTGGAATCCTCGCGGAAGCGGGCACAGCTGAGCCCCGAGGACCGGCGCGGGCTGGAGTTGATGCTCAGGTCCTCCGACGACTTCCCGGCCGACGAGTTCTGGATCCGCGACGGGCGCAACGAGATCATCACCAGGGTCGCCGAACGCTACAAGCTGACCAAGACCACTCCGCCGTATAACGGCGACTGGTGGAACACCATGAGCACCACCGCCGATCTGGTGCGCTACTACGGCATGTTGCTCGACGGGACTGGCGGCCTGCCGCCGGAACAGGCCAGCATCATCGTGTCGAACCTGGCCGCGTCGACCCCTCTCGGCGTCGACGGGTACCCCCAGCGATTCGGAATTCCCGACGGTTTGTTCGCCGAACCCGTTGCGGTCAAACAAGGTTGGATGTGCTGCTGGGCGCCGGATAAGCAGGTTCACCTCAGTACCGGGGTCATCGGGTCCGACCGGCGCTACGTGATCGCGATGGCCTCGATGCAGCCGGTGGACGAAGCCGCCGCTCGTGACACCCTCACCCGGGCGCTCAAGACCATGTTCCCCGGCGGGCGGATCTAATCGCCCTCGCCGTCAAGGAGATCGGGGCGGCGTTCCCTCGTCCGGTCCAGCGCCCGCTCACGCCGCCAGGCCGCGATCTTCGCGTGATCGCCTGAGCGCAGGACCTCCGGGACCTCCAAGCCCCGCCACACCTGGGGCCGGGTGTAACTCGGCCCCTCGAGCAGTCCGGCCGACTGCCCGGAATGCGAATCATCCTGGTGGGAAAGCGGATTGCCGATGACGTTGGGCAGGAGCCGCACCACCGCCTCGATCATCACCAGCGCGGCCGCCTCTCCCCCGGCGAGAACGTAGTCGCCGATGGAGACCTCCGCGACGCGCATCCGGGTGGCGGCATCGTCGGCCACCCGCTGGTCGATGCCCTCATAGCGGCCGCAGGCGAACACCAGGTGCTTCTCGGTCGTCCAACTCTGCGCCCGGTCCTGGCTGAACAACCGGCCCGCCGGGGTGGGTACCACGAGAAGCGTTTCAGCCGTGCAGATCTCGTCGAGCGCCTCCCCCCACACCGGGGCTTTCATGACCATCCCCGGACCGCCACCGTAGGGTGCGTCGTCGACCGCATGGTGCACGTCATGGGTCCAGCTGCGCAGGTCGTGAACGCCGAATTCGACGATGCCGGCCTCGATCGCCCTGCCCGGCAGCGACTGCCGCACCGGTTGGAGGTACTCGGGAAAAATGGTGATGACGTCTATCCGCATCAGGAAGACCCCAGATCCAGCAGCCCTTCCGGTGGGTCGATCTCGACGAGCCGCTCCGAACGGGACACCGCCGTCACGATCGCACCGACGAACGGCACCAGCACCTCCGAGCCCGAATCCGTCCGCACCGACAACAACTCGCCCGCGCCGGTGTGCAACACCTCGCCGACACGGCCGACCTCGAGACCGCCCACGGTGCGAACGGTCATCCCCTCGAGTTCGTGGTCGTAGTACTCATCGGGATCGTCAAGAGGCGGCAGTTCGGCGGAATCGACGACGAACAGATGCCCGCGGACCCGATCGGCCCCGTCGCGGTCGTTCAACCCGGACAGTCGCACCAACAGTCGGCCACCGTGCGGGCGGGCGGACTGCACCTCCACTGTGCGCGGTTCACCGGCGCCACGGGAAGGCTTGAGCCGCAGACGATTGCCGGCAGCGAAACGCTCCTGCGGGTCGTCGGTGCGTACATCGACGACGAGTTCGCCGGTGATTCCGTGGGGCTTGACCACCCGCCCGACGACCAGTTCCATCGACGCCGCCGGGGCTACTGGTCGGTGTCCACCACGTCGACGCGGATCCCCCGGCCGCCGATGCCGGCCACCAGGGTGCGCAGAGCCGTGGCGGTGCGCCCGCTCCGGCCGATGACCTTGCCCAGGTCATCGGGGTGCACATGCACTTCGACGGTGCGGCCGCGCCGGTTGGTCACCATGTCGACGCGGACGTCATCGGGGTTGTCGACGATTCCGCGCACCAGGTGCTCGACGGCGTCGACGACGACCGAACTCATTCCGCTGCCGGCTCGGCCGACTCGGCGGCGGGCTCTGCTTCAGCGGAAGCCTCAGCCGTGTCGTCAGCCTTGTCGTCGGCCTTCTTGGGCGCCTTCTTCTTCTTCAGCTGAACGGCTTCGCCGCCCGAAGCCCCGTCGGCACCGGCCAGGGCCGCGTTGAACAGCTCGAGCTTGCTGGGCTTGGGCTCCTTGACCTTCAGCGTGCCCTCGGTACCCGGCAGACCCTTGAACTTCTGCCAGTCACCGGTGATCTTGAGCAGCTTCAGGACGGGTTCGGTGGGCTGGGCACCCACGGACAGCCAGTACTGAGCGCGCTCGGAATCGATCTCGATCAGGCTCGGGTCTTCCTTGGGGTGGTAGCGGCCGATCACCTCGATGGCACGGCCGTCGCGACGGGTGCGCGCATCGGCAACGGCGACGCGGTACTGGGGGTTGCGGATCTTGCCAAGCCGGGTCAGCTTGATCTTGACAGCCATGAAACGAGCTTCTCCTCATGTGTCACGCTGCAATTCAGCGATGCCGACGGGTTGCCGGATCCGGTTTTGCCTCGCGTGTGCGGCCCACGGGGGCGTGCGCCCGTGCCGTGGCCGGGTGCAAATTGTGCCAGACAGCGCCCCACCGGCGGAAATCCAGCCCGCTCGGCATCACTCTCAGACCAGTTTGTCCAGGCATTTGGCCTCGACCCGGCGGGTGATCCGCCAGCCCTGCGAGGTGCGGGTGAATTCGTCGACGTACCACAGCGCACAGAACAGGACCTGGCCGTCGGCACTGAGTTGCATCGGGTTGAAGCACATGGTGCGCCCACTGGCGGTGTCTCCGGACAGCCGGAGGTCGAAGTTGCCGACCAGGTGATAGTAGGCGCCGAAATTCGGCAGCACCTCGGCGAGCCAGGCCTTCACCTTGGGGTAGTGACCGTCGATCCCGCCCATCGCCCGGTAGTCGATATAGGCGTCCGGGGTGAAGACACGGTCGAGGTCGTCGAATCGGCGCTCGTCGATGGCGCTGGCGTAGTCCACCAGCAGCTGCTGGATTTCCAGGCGGTCTGAGATTTCCGGCAGGCTGAGCATGGAAGCCGATTCAACACCGCGGCGACGGCTGCGGCGCAGCGGTTACGCTGATCCGTCATGGGTAGGCTTTCCACCGCTCTGGCGGCATCGCTGATGGTGATCGGAACCACTATGGCGGCCGCTTCGGTGGCCCCGGCTTCGGCAGAGCCGAATATCCAGCCGGCCGGTTCGATGCCCATCCCCGAAGGCCCGGCCCCGTCATGGATCATCGCCGACCTCGACACCGGTCAGGTGCTCGCCGGCCGCGATATGTACGGCGCACATCCACCGGCCAGCACCATCAAGACCCTGCTGGCTCTCACCGCTCTCGACGAGCTGGGCCTGGACGCGACGGTGGTCGCCAGCCCGGCCAACGCCCGCGTCGAATGCAACTGCGCCGGAATCAAAGCCGGCCACACCTACACGGTGCGCCAGTTGCTCGACGGAATCCTGCTGGTCTCCGGCAACGATGCGGCCAACACACTGGCCGACATGCTCGGGGGCTACGACATCGCGGTCGACAAGATGAACGTCAAGGCCGCCGCCATCGGCGCCACCAACACCCACGCGACCAGCCCTTCGGGCCTCGACGGTCCCGGCGGTCCGGGTTGGACCACCCCGCATGATCTGGCGGCGATCTTCCGCGCCGCGATGGCCAACCCGGTGTTCGCCCAGATCACCGCTCAGCCGACCGCCATGTTCCCGACCGGTTCCGGCGAGCGCCCGCTGATCAACCAGGACGAGTTGCTGGTGCGTTACCCCGGCGCGATCGGTGGTAAGACCGGCTACACCAACGCGGCACGCAAGACCTTCGTCGGAGCGGCCGACCGGAATGGACGCCGACTGGTGATCGCCATGATGTACGGCTTGGTCCGCGAGGGCGGCCCCACCTACTGGGATCAGGCGGCGACGCTGCTGGACTGGGGTTTCGCCCAGAACCCGTCGCAAAGCGTCGCCACGCTCTGATCAAACCCGGCTTCGGGCAACCCGGGCTGGGTCAACCCGGAGTCGCGATGCTCTGACGAGCTCCCTACCTACCGAAACCGGGCTCGGCGACCTCGGCCTCACTGAGTTGGTAGGGCGGAGCCGCCTCTTGGTTGGGCGTGGCCACAATGGCCGCATCCGATTCCGTCGGCACGGCCCCGGGCTGAATGGCGGGAGCCTCTGCAGAGCCCGGCACAACCTCCGGGCCGGGCACCACCCTTACCGGATCCGGCGGCGGCTCATCCATCGCGCTCTTGGGCTCCAGCGGGGATTCACCAGGCACCCAGGCAAGGATGTCGCGGGTACCGTCGTTCCAGACGACGCTGTTGGGCACCACGCCCACGACGTCGAAGTAGAGCTTGCTCATGTTCGAGGCCCCCCAGATCGAGGGGTAGTACTCGCCGGTGCGCGCACGGGCACCGAACCGCTCGATCATCGGGGGGTAATTCCCGCCGAACCCGTCGACGACCAGCTTGGCGGCGTACAGCGTGCCGTTGTGCGGCACCGGATCGTTGCTCGGCGCCAGGTTGAACACCGTGTAGCCGATGTAGGGGAAGCCGTTCGGGCCGTTGAGGCGTTCCTGCTCACCGAAGGTCTTGATGTTGTCGGTCGCCGACGCCGGCGCGGCGGTGACCGCGCCGAAAGCCACCGTGACCGCAGTGGCGGCAGCGGCCGCGGCCAGCTTCGTGATCTTCACTTTCAGCTCCCCTTCATGAACAGGGCCGGTGCCAACGCTGACTGCCCCGTGCGCAGGAAGTATAACGATCCCGACCCGTCCAGGCGGACCTGGAAAAAACTTCCTTCGCCAAATCCCGCGCTTCTGATCCCTTCCCTATTCGGCCCAGTTCACTTTTCAGCCCAGCGCTACCGATCGGAGACCGCACCGAACCCCTATCGCGGTCTTGCCTGGCTAGGGTCGGCGCATATGTCCGTGCTATCACGCCTGATGCGCCGGGCCGCCCCGATCGCGATGACCGCGGCGGTCCTGTTCACTCCGGCGACTCCGGCCGCCGCCGAACCCGCGCCCGCCGCCGCTCCCCCGGCCGGCCCTGCGGCCGCCTGGCTCGTCGCCGACATGATCGACGGCCGAATCCTCGGTGGCCAGAACCCCTACGGCCAGTTCGCACCGGCCAGCACCATCAAGGCACTGCTGGCGATGGTGGTCTTCGACCAACTGCCGGTCGGCGCCGCGGCCCGCGCGACGGCGGCGCAGACCGATGTCGAGTGCTCCTGCGTGGGTCTGGTACCCGGTCAGGTCTACACCGCACGACAACTGCTCGACGCGCTGCTGATGGTGTCCGGCAACGACGCGGCCAACATGCTGGCCGACATGCTCGGCGGCACCCCGGCGGCGTTGGCGAAGATGAACGCCAAGGCCCAGCAGGTGGGCGCCCGCAGCACCCGGGCGGCGTCGCCGTCGGGGCTCGACGGGCCCGGCTGGGAGTCGGTGACCACCCCGCACGACCTGGCGGTGATCTACCGCGCCGCGTTGAACTACCCGCTGTTCGCCCAGATCCTGCACCAGCCGGCGGCGGTCTTCCCCGACGGCAAGGGCGGGCTCAAACAGATCGTCAGCCGCGATCGGCTGCTGCCCAGCTATCCGGGCTACATCGGCGGCAAGACCGGCTACACCAACCTCGCCAAGGAAACCTACGTCGGCATGGCGCAGCGCGACGGGCATCGCATCGTGGTGGTGCAGATGTACGGCGACGACGATCTGTGGGATCAGGGCCGGGCCCTGTTCGACTGGGGATTCGGCCGGTACGGCTAGAAGACCAGCCCTCGCAGCACCACCAGATCCGGCCGCGAGAGCACCTGCGGCCCGGATCGCGGATCCGCGGAGAAGCACAGCAGGTCGGCGGGTTCACCGGCGGCGAGTGCGGGGCTGCCGAGCCAGCGGCGGGCCTCCCAGCACGCCGCGCCGAGCGCCTCGGTCGGCGTCATTCCGATGCCCTTGAGGGCCTCGACCTCATGGGCGATCAGACCGTGTGCGAGGCTGCCGCCGGCGTCGCTGCCGGCGTAGATGGGCACACCGGCCTCCCGGGCGGCTGCGATGCGCCGGCGGTGGCGGGCGTAGAGATCTCGCATGTGCGCGGCGTAGGTGGGGAATCTCGTTGCCGCATCGGCGAATCCGGGAAAGTTCTCGATGTTGATCAGGGTGGGTACCAGCACGGTGCCGCGATCGGCCATCATCGCGACGGTGTCCTCGGTCAGCCCGGTGCCGTGCTCGATGCAGTCGATACCGGCGGCGATCAGGCCGGGCAGTGCGTCCTCGCCGAACACGTGGGCGGTGACCTTTGCACCCTCGTCGTGCGCGGCCGCAACCGCGGCCGCCAGGACCTCGTCGGACCACAGCGGCGTCAGGTCCCCCACCGAGCGGTCGATCCAGTCGCCGACCAGCTTCACCCAGCCGTCACCGAGGCGGGCCTGCTCGGCCACCGCAGCGGGCAACTCCCACTCGTCGTCGAGTTCGACGGCGTAGCCGCGGGAATAGCGCTTGGGGCGGGCGAGATGCCTTCCCGCCCTGATGATCCGGGGAAGGTCATGATGGCCGCCAAGGCTTCTGGTGTCGGTCGGGGACCCGCAGTCACGCAGCAACAACGCCCCCGCGTCGCGTTCGGTGCGGGCCTGGGCCATCGCCTCATCGAGTCCGACCGCGCCATCGGGACCGAGACCGACGTGGCAGTGCGCGTCGACGAGTCCGGGGATGATCCATCCCGCCGGGCCGTGAGCCCCGAAAGCGGTTGCGGCACCGGGCACCGGTTCGCTGTGCAGGACGCCGTCGGCGATCCACCAGTCCACCATCTCGCCGTCGGGCAGCGCGCGGCCTCGGACATGCAGCGGCGCGGCGGCGGGCACCTCAGCGCTGGCCGGGGAACTGCTGACCGGGGAACTTCAGCTTGGACAGGTCGAAATCGGCCAGGCCGGGCGGCAGTTCGTTGAGACCCTCGGGCATCTGCGACAGATCCGGGAAACCGGCGGGCATCCCGGGGGCCATCAGCGGATTGCGCGTCTTGGCCGGCGTCGGGCCGCGCCCCTTCCTGCCCTTTTTCTTGCTGTTCTTGGCGTTGCGCTTGGACGAACGACGGCCGAACGGCATACCCATGGCACCGGCCATCTGCGACATCATCTTGCGCGCCTCGAAGAAGCGGTCGACGAGCTGATTGACCTCCGAGACCGTCACACCCGAGCCGTTGGCGATGCGCAGCCGGCGCGAGGCGTTGATGATCTTCGGGTCGGCCCGTTCCTGCGGGGTCATCCCCCTGATGATGGCCTGCACCCGGTCGAGATGGGAGTCGTCCACGGCGGCCAGTGCGTCCTTCATCTGACCGGCACCGGGCAGCATGCCCAGCAGATTGCCGATCGGACCCATCTTGCGGATGGCCAGCATCTGCTCGAGGAAATCCTCGAGGGTCAGCTCACCGGAGCCGATCTTGGCAGCGGCCTCCTCGGCCTTCTGGGCGTCGAAGACCTGTTCGGCCTGTTCGATCAGCGAGAGCACGTCGCCCATACCGAGGATCCGGCCGGCCATCCGGTCGGGATGGAAGACGTCGAAGTCCTCCAGCTTCTCCCCGGTGGAGGCGAACAGGATGGGAACACCGGTGATCTCGCGCACCGACAGCGCCGCACCGCCGCGGGCGTCGCCGTCCAGTTTGGTCAGCACCACGCCGGTGAAACCCACACCGGCGCCGAACGCCTCGGCGGTGGCGACGGCGTCCTGGCCGGTCATCGCATCGAGGACGAACAGCGTCTCGTCGGGCTGGACCGCGTCGCGGATCGCGGCCGCCTGGGCCATCAGCACGTCGTCGATGCCCAGCCGGCCGGCGGTGTCGATGACGACCACGTCGAAGTGTTTGGCCTTGGCCTCGGCCAGTCCGGCCGCGGCGACCGCGACCGGGTCACCGGGTCCGGCACCGGCGGTTTCCACGGTGTCCGCGGAGGTTCCGGGATGCGGAGCGAAGACGCTGACGCCGGCGCGCTCACCGACGATCTTGAGCTGGGTGACCGCACCCGGGCGCTGCAGGTCGCAGGCCACCAGCAGCGGGGTGTGCCCTTCGCCCCGCAGCCATTTGGCCAGCTTGCCGGCCAGGGTGGTCTTGCCCGCACCCTGCAGACCCGCCAGCATGATCACCGTCGGAGGGGTCTTGGCGAAGACCAGTTGGCGGGTCTGTCCGCCGAGGATCCCGACCAGTTCCTCGTTGACGATCTTGACGACCTGCTGGGCCGGGTTGAGGGCGCCGGAGACCTCGGCTCCCCGGGCACGTTCCTTGATGCGGCCGATGAACTCCCGCACGACGGGCAGCGAAACGTCGGCTTCCAGCAGCGCCAGCCGGATCTCCCGGGCGGTCGCGTCGATGTCGGCGTCGGTCAGCCGGCCCTTGCCACGCAGGCCGGCCAGCGCCCCGGTCAACCGGTCGGAGAGGGATTCAAACACGTGGCAAGCCTAGCGGTTGCCGGTGCGGGACGGGCTGGCCTGCCGCGCTCAGCCGGCCTCGGCGGCGGGTGTGCGCGGCGGAGGGGCGGGCAGCGCCGCGTAGAGGTCTCGCTCGAGGGCCTCGCGCGCCGCACCGGGACCGGGTGGGGAAATGGCGAACACGTCGATCACCGATGACCCACGGGTGGTGATCCGAGCCCAGGAGATGTCGACCCCGGCCCGCTCGAAGATGCCGGTGAGCACGGCCAACAGTCCGGCGCGGTCCGCGGCCCGGATCTCCACCAGCTGCTGTTCCCCGGTCTGGGCCGGTGGATGCCACAGCACCCGCGGCGGCGCCGGTGCGGCCGCGGGCACGGCGGTCTTGGGCTCACCGGGGGGTTCGGAGCCGTACCGGGCCGTCTCCCGGTCGCGCTTCTGCAACGCCTCGATGACGTCGAGTTCGCCCTCGAGAGCCAGGATGAACTGCTGGCGCAGCAGTTCGGCGGCCGGCGGGGACCCGAAGTGCGGGGACACCATGAAGGTGTTGACCGCCGAGGAGCCGTGCGGCAGCTCGGCGCTGTTGACCGATGCGGAGTGCACCCGCAGCGCGTTGAGCGACAGCACGCCGGCAGCTTTGGAAAGTAGGCCCCGGCGGTCGGGGGCGATCATCGTGACCGCATAGGAGTGCGGCGACTCCCCCGGCGCCATCAGGACGTGGATCGCCCCGTCGCGGGCCAGCGCAAGATGCTCGGCCGGCACGGGTTCGGGCTCGGGTTCGGGTTCACCGGCCATCACCGCCCGGCACCGGCGGACCAGATCGCCGATGAGGGTGGACTTCCAGTCGCCCCAGACGCCCGGACCGGTGGCCAGGGCGTCGGCCTCGGCGAGCGCGTGCAGCAGTTCCAGCAGCACCGGGTCGCCGTCGAGGGCGTCGACGACGGCGGCAATGGTCGCCGGGTCCTGAAGGTCGCGCCGGGTGGCCGCGGCGGGCAACAGCAGGTGGTGACGCACCATGGCCGACAGCAGCCTGATGTCGGAGGGCCACAGCCCGAGGCGCTCGCCCACCCGCGCGGCCAGTTCGGCGCCGATGACACTGTGGTCGCCACCGCGCCCCTTGCCGATGTCGTGCAGCAGGGCACCCAGGACCAGCAGGTCCGGCCGGGATACCCGGGTGGTGAATGCGCTTGCCCGCGAGACGGTTTCGACCAGGTGCCGGTCGACGGTCCAGGTGTGCACCTGATCGCGCGGCGGCAGGTCGCGAACCGCGCCCCATTCCGGGAAGAGCCGGCCCCACAGCCCGGTGCGGTCGAGCGCCTCGATGGTGGTGACCGTGGTGGGTCCGGCGGTCAGCAGAACCAGCAGGTCGTCGAGAGCGTCGCGCGGCCAGGGTGTGCGCAGTTCGGGGGCCGTGTCGGCGAGCCGCCCCAGCGTCGAGGCGGCGATCGGTATGCCGGTGGCCGCCGAGGCGGCGGCCACCCGGATGATCAGACCGGGGTCACGCTGGGGCCGGGCGTCGCGGGCGAGGATCACCTCGCCGGCGAGTTCGACGACGCCCTCGTCCAAGGGACGGCGCACGGGGCGGCGAAGGGCGGCCAGGCCACGGCGCGGCAGGGCGTTGGCCGCGGTCCGCAGGCTCGCGTCGACGTAGTAGCTGACCGTGCGGGCCGCGTCGGAGAGCATGCGGGCCAGGTCGAACCGGTCGCCGATGCGCAGTGCGGCACCGATCTCGTCGGCGTACTGGGCGAGCAACTGATCGCGGCCGCGTTTGGACACCCGGTGCAGTTCGGTGCGCACGTTGAGCATCGCCAGGTGCGCCGCACCCAGCGACCCGGCCGGCGAGTCCGGGGCGAGCCGGGGATAGACGTCCGCGAGTTGGGCGATCGCCAGCGCGTTGAGCAACTGGACGTCGCGCAGCCCGCCCATTCCGGACTTCAGATCGGGCTCGGCGCGATGGGCGATCTGACCGCTGCGCTGCCAGCGCGACCGGGTCTGGTCGACGAGTTCGTCGAACCGCGAGGCGATCCCGGCCCGCCACTGCCGCCGGGCCCCGCCGATGAGCTGGGTCGAGAAATCCGTGTCGCCGGCGATGTGACGGGCTTCCAGCATGGCCAGACCGGCTGAGATGTCGGAACCGGCGACCTGGAGCGCCTCGGACACCGTCCGCACGCTGTGGTCGAGCCGGATGTTGGCGTCCCACAGCGGGTACCAGAGAAGCTCCGCGACCCGCGCGACCTCCTCGGGGGGCATGTTGTCGTGCAGGAGCATGAGGTCGAGATCGGAGTAGGGAACCATTTCGCGGCGCCCCAGACCGCCGGTGGCGACGATGGCGAAGCCGCTGCCCTCGGTGATGCCCAACTCGGCCGCCTTGGCGGTCAGCCACAGTTCGTGCAGATCCAGCAGGGCCTCACGCAGGGCAGCGGCGTCGAGCCGGCGCTGGCTGCCGGCCAGGAGTTGCCGTCGCGCGACGGCAAGGTCGGTGGCCGGCTGCGGCGACTCCGCCGCCGGGGATCCCCCATCCCCGGCGGCGGAGCCATCTGTGCGCTTGGCCATCTCAACCTCGCGCTCTAGAGCGCGTCGGTTCCCCGCTCGCCCGTGCGGACGCGGACGATGGTCTCGACCGGGCTGACCCAGACCTTGCCGTCCCCGATCTTGCCGGTGCGCGCTGCGGCCACGATGACATCGACCACCTTGTCGACGGCGGTGTCGTCGACGACCACCTCGACTCGCACCTTGGGCACGAAGTCCACCGCATACTCCGCGCCGCGGTAGACCTCGGTGTGCCCCTTCTGCCGGCCGTAGCCCTGGACCTCGCTGACCGTCATCCCGAGGACACCCATCTCCTCCAGGCCGGTCTTGACGTCTTCCAGAGTGAACGGCTTGACAATCGCTGTGATCAGCTTCATTTTCCCTTAAACCTCCGCGCCTTGACGAGAGAAGACCGAGCCGGTTCCGGCGACCGCGAAGTCGTACGCGGTCTCCGCGTGTTCGGCCTCGTCGACACCGGACGCCTCGTCCTCACGGTCGAGCCGCAGTCCGATGGTGAACTTCACGACCAAGGCCAAGATAGCGGTGACGACTCCCGAGTACCCCAGAACCGCGAAGGCACCCACGGCCTGTCGCCACAACTGGTCGACCCCGCCGCCGTAGAACAGCCCGGACACCGCGGCGGGGGCCTCGGCGGTGGCGACCAGCCCCACCATGAGGGTGCCGATCATGCCTCCGACGAGGTGCACGCCGACCACGTCGAGCGAGTCGTCGTAACCGAATTTGTATTTCAGGCCTACCGCGAGGGCACACAGGATGCCGGCCGTGGCTCCGATGGCCAGCGCGCCGAGCACGTTCACCGACGAACAGGCCGGCGTGATCGCGACGAGGCCGGCGACGATGCCCGAGGCCGCGCCCAGCGAGGTGGCGTGGCCGTCGCGGATCCGCTCGGTGAGAAGCCAGCCGAGCATCGCCGCGGCGGTGGCCACCGTCGTCATGACGAAGGTCGTTCCGGCGATACCGCCGGCGCCGATCGCCGATCCCGCATTGAAGCCGTACCAACCGAACCACAGCAGCCCGGCGCCCAGCATCACGAAGGGCAGGTTGTGCGGGCGCATCGGAGACTGCGGCCAACCCAGCCGCTTGCCGAGGATGACCGCCAGAACCAGGCCGGCGATACCGGCGTTGATGTGCACCGCAGTGCCGCCGGCGAAGTCGATCGCCATGAGCTTGTTGGCTATCCAGCCGCCCTTCTCGGCGGTGGTTCCGTCGAAGGCGAACACCCAATGCGCCACCGGGAAGTAGACGAAAGTGGCCCACAGGCCGGCGAACAGCAACCAACCGCCGAACTTGAGGCGGTCGGCGACAGCGCCGGAGATCAGGGCGACGGTGATGATGGCGAACATCAACTGGAACGCCACGAACACCGTCTGCGGGATGGTGCCGACCAGCGGGATGACCACCGCTTCGACCGCCTCGATACCCACCTCGGGATCGGCGATCACCGCTTCTACGGCGTTGCCGCCGACCAGGCCCTTGAGGCCGAAGTACTGGGTGGGATCACCGAACAGGTCGAACTTGTCGTTGCCGAAGGCGATCGAATATCCGTAGAGCACCCATAGAACCGTGACGACGCCCATCGCGCTGATGCTCATCATGATCATGTTGAGCACGCCGCGGGCGCGCACCATGCCGCCGTAGAAGAATGCCAGTCCGGGTGTCATCAACAACACGAGCGCGGCGCTCGCAAGCATCCATGCCGTGTCACCGGTGTCGGGCACTCCCATTACTGGGAATTGGTCCACGCGCTGTTTCCTCCTTCACGCCGCGGCCGTGCGCCGCGCTGAGAAGACATTGCGCAGCGGTTGTTTCAGCGGCCGATCCCTGGTGTTTCACCGGCGTGAACGGATGGCGGGCTTACGTTTCGGTGTTGTTACGTCCAGCGATTAGCCGAGCAGGGCGTCGACGAAGGCACCCGGTTCGAAGGGCGCGAGGTCATCCGGGCCCTCGCCCAGACCGACCAGCTTCACCGGCACCCCGAGTTCCTGCTGGACGCGGAAAACGATGCCGCCCTTGGCAGTGCCGTCGAGCTTGGTCAGCACCACTCCGGTGATGTCGACGACATCGGCGAACACCCGCGCCTGGACGAGTCCGTTCTGGCCGATGGTGGCGTCGAGCACCAGCAGCACCTCGTCGACGGCAGCACGTTTCTCCACGACCCGTTTGACCTTGCCCAGTTCGTCCATCAGGCCGGTCTTGGTGTGCAACCGGCCGGCCGTATCGATGACGACGACGTCCGCCCCGGCAGAGATACCGTTGTCCACGGCGTCGAAGGCCACCGACGCCGGGTCGGCGCCCTCGGGACCGCGCACCACTTCAGCGCCCACTCGGGAAGCCCAGCTCTGCAACTGGTCGGCGGCCGCGGCCCGGAAGGTGTCGGCCGCGCCCAGTACCACCCGACGGCCGTCGGCCACCAGCACCCGGGCCAACTTGCCCACCGTGGTGGTCTTGCCGGTGCCGTTGACCCCGACCACCAGCAAGACCGAGGGTTTGTCGGCGTGCGGCAGCGCCCTGATGGAGCGGTCCAGGCCGGGATTGAGTTCGCTGACGAGGACCTCGCGCAACACCGCCCGGGCCTGGGCCTCGTTGCGCACGCTGCCGCTGGCCATCGCGGAGCGGAGGTGCTCGGCGACCGACGCGGTCGCCGTCGGCCCGAGGTCGGCCACCAGCAGGGTGTCCTCGACCTCCTCCCAGGACTCCTCGTCGAGGTCCCCGCCGCCCAGCAGGCCCAGCATGCTGCGGCCGAAGGCGTTCTGGGACTTGGACAGCCGCCCACGGAGGCGTTCGAGCCGGCCCGTCGTCGGCGCGATGGCCTCGACGTCGGGAGCCGTGGGCGCGGCGGGCTCCGGGGCCGGCGGCGTCGGCTCCGGTTCGGGAAGCTCGGCCGGGATCTCCTCGGCGACCGGCGGGCTGGGCGGAATGACCCCGGTGTCGCGGCCGGAGGTTTCGTCGAGCACCGGCGGCTCGGGGAGGCGGACCTCCGAGATCGGCCGTTTCAGCGAATCCCGCGGGACCGCGGCATCGTCACCGACCCCTGGCAGGCCGGTGGTGTCCAGGCCGCCCGGGCGCTCCAGGGTCGCCGGTCCTGACGATTGCGTGAAGGATATCCCCGATGTGGCGGTGTACCCGCCAGAGCGGTCCGGCGGTGTGGCAGCCTCAAGGGCGGTGTCGGGGGTGGCACGCAGACTGACCTGGCGCCGGCGATACAGCACCGACCCGACGACGAGCGCAACGAGGACGAGGACGGCGATGACCGCGATGGCGATCCAGAGACCCTGGGACACCGTGTCATTGTTCCAGGGTCCCCCGCGATGAATCTGGGCACCCGCAAGCTGCGGCATATCGACGCCTGCCTGACCGGTCCGGTGGATTACGTCGGGGTCAGCACCGGCTTCGAGTGGTTCGAGTTGCCCTACAACGCGCTGACCGAGACCAGCCTGACCGCCGTGGACGTCAGCGCCCGCTTTCTGGACATGCCGCTGCGCGCTCCGGTCCTGATCGGTGCGATGACCGGCGGGGCCGAACTGGCCCGCACCATCAACCGCAATCTGGCCGCCGCGGCGCAGCAACTCGGGATCGGCATGATGCTGGGCTCGCAGCGCATCATGCTCGGCGAGGACCCCGACGCGCGGCGGGCCGCGCTGAGTTTCGAGGTTCGCGATCTGGCCCCCGACGTGCTGCTGATCGGCAACATCGGCCTGGCACAGGTATCCGACACGCTCGCACCCCGGCTCACCGCCGCCCTGGAGAGGGTCGGCGCGAATGCCGTCGCGGTGCACGTCAATCCGCTCCAGGAGGCGATGCAGGCCGACGGTGACACCGACTTCGCCGGTTCGCTGGAGCGGCTGGGTCGGCTGGCCGACGAACTGGACTACCCGGTGCTGGTCAAGGAGGTAGGGCACGGGCTCGGCGGAGCTGCCGCGCGGCAACTACGCGGCCTGCCGATCGCCGCGGTCGACGTGGCAGGGGCCGGCGGCACGTCGTGGGCCCGGGTCGAACAGGTGGTCCGCTACGGCGAGGTGCGCAACCCTGCGCTGGCCGACTGGGGCATCCCGACCGCCCAGGCGCTGATCGAGGTGCGGCGCGAACTCCCCTGGCTACCGCTGGTGGCCTCCGGCGGGGTGCGCTCCGGTATGGACGCCGCCAAGGCCCTGGCGCTGGGGGCCGACGTGGTGGCGATGGCCAGACCGCTGCTGGCACCGGCCATCGAGTCCACCGACGCGGTGGTGGAGGTCCTCGGTGGTTTCATCGAGGAACTGCGGGTCTGCCTGCACTGCTGCGGCGCGGCCGACCTGGCGGCGCTGCGCAGGATCGGGGTCAACGGCTGATCCCGAATCAGAAGGGCGGGGGTTTGTTGCGCTCAGCGACATGGGCATCGTTGAGCGCCCGTTCCCGGCGGATGCGACAGGCGGTTTCGGCCAACCGTGTTCGCCGCCGCCGCGGCATCTGCAGTTCCCGGTCCGGGGACGGCTCAACGGACCGGGTGGACATCAACGGAGCGGTCGTGGTGTCCCAGTCGGGAAAGAGCAGCCGACTGCCCGGAACCGTGACGTAGACACGCCCCGTCGGCGAAGTCCAGCGAATTGTTCCATCGGGGAACTGTTCGTCTTCCCAGCCTCGTTCGCCGGTCCAGAAGGTCTTCAGCAAATGATGCTTGCGGCAAGTGAGGCGCAGGTTCGAAGCGTGGGTCGGACCCAGCGGCCACGGTACGGCGTGATCCACATCGCAGACTTCAGCGGGTTGATCGCAGTTGGGAAACCGGCAGGTCATATCCCGCATCCGCACGAACTCGTCGAGAGCGGTGGACGGCCGGTACCGGGGCTCGGGTTCGTCGGCCGGACGGCGCAGATGCCGGATCCTGGCGCCGGCGCGGATCAGCTCGGCCAGCATGGGAGCGGGAACGATCCCGCCCCCGAGGATGACGGCGGCTGAAGGCGGGCTGACCGGTCCGGGTTCGGGTTCTCCGGCGAGATAGTCCAGCAGGCTGGTGCCGCGGACGTAAGGCCGCGACTGCGAGTCGCCGGAGATGTGCGGGTCCGGTGTGCTGGCGGGCCCGGCGGCCTCGGCGAGCACATTGATCACCACTGCGGAGGCCGAACCCGGCCTATCGGCCGCGACGCAGACCGGCGAACCGCATTGGCAGGCAAGTTCCGCCAAGCCGGCGGCCAGCGCGCCGAGGGCGTCGGCACGGCGCTGGTCGATGGTGCGCGGGTCGGCGTCGCAAACACCGCGCGCCATCTGCTTCAGCCGGCGGTCGAGAATCGCGGCATCGGTGGAGAACAGCCTTCCCCACAAGGGACTGGTGCCGGATTCCTCGTCGCGACCGCCGATCTGAACGTCACGACTGCGGGCCGCGGCCCGGGTGCGCCGCAATCCCCCCGGATCGATCTTGTCGACCCAGGCGTCAATGGCCTGTGCCAGCTTGTAGTCCGAGAGCGGACCGTTGCGTCTGAGTGATCTTTGGTGATCATTAGGCGCTCCTCTTGCGAGGTTCCGCTGCGACGGGGTTGGGCGTCGCTTTGGTTCTGCCCTCATTGCTCGCGGCCGCCGTGTGACGGGCGGTCTTACGCGAACTCCCCAGGCGGTCGGTCGTGCCGACTGTCTGAGCCGCCGTCTCCAGGGCCGTCCCTGGAACTGCTGACGGGCGGGGGCGACGCCCTGACTGGGCGTCGACTGGCAGCTCCGGCCAGTCGCGGAGGTTGCGGGCCGCGTTGATGTCGCGGTCCACGTCTTCACCGGTGATCGGGCAGCGAAGGACTTTGTCCATCGTGATCTTTCCCGAATCCTGCGTGCTTTCCAGCCGGCACGGCGAACCGTCGGACTGCAAGCAGCCGTGATGGATCTGGCTGGAGGCAAACCAGCGATCCGCCACCGTGAGGGTCACGCCGTGACGGGCGGTTTTGTAGGCCAACTGCGGTCTGACCAGTCCCATCGCGGCATCAGAGACAGCGCGGCGGAAAGCCCGCCGCCCCATGCTCCGTTTCATGGCGGCCACGTCGAGATCCTCGATCACCACGTGGCCGTACTCACTGGCCAGCTCGGTGGTGAGCTGGTGAGTGGCTTCCCGCCGCAGGTGCACGCACCGGCGGTCCAGCCGGGTCAGCTTGGCTTTCGCTGACATCCAGCCGCGGGAGCCGGGAATCCGGCGGGAAAGTTGTCGACCGGTCCGGCGGCGCTCACGCAGAGACGCCCGCAGCGGGGCCGGGTTCACATACTCGACGATGGTCTGCTCGCCGGTACTCTCATCGACGGTGGCCACAGTCGCCAGGGTGCGAAGGCCGAGGTCCACACCCGCCCGAACCGCCGGACCCTTCGGCGTCGCAGCGACATTCGGGGTGCGCACCGAGTAGTTGACCGAGACGAACAGCCGGCCCCACTGTTCAGAGAGGGTCATGTTCAAGATCCGGGCCCGACCGCAGGCCAGGGGGCGCTGAACGCGGCGGGTGTTCTCCATGGCCCGCAACGCTCCGATGACCGGCACCACGATGGTGCGGCGGTCATCCTCCAAGCGCATCGTCCCGGTGGTGAACCGCACCCTCGGGCGGTCTTTCCGCAGCGACTTCAAGCGCGGGAACCCCACCCGTCGTCCCTTGCGGGTCCCGGCCTTGCTGGACTTCCAATTGTTCAGCGCCTCCACCGCATCAGCGATCCCGGTGGAGTAACACTCCTTGCTGTTGTGCGACCACCAGGGGGCCACCTGGTCTTTGACCCGGTTCCACTGCTTGCGCAACGCCCCGAGTTCCCAGGCCACCGACGGGTGGTCGGGGTTGAGGTTGCGGGCGTCCATGTCGGCTTTCACCTGGCCCAGCGCCCAATTGAACGCTTTGCGCCGCGCACCGAAATGCGCGCGGATCACCGACCGGCGCGCAGGGTCGGCCGGCCACTGCAACTCGAACTTCGCCGCGGTGATCGACCATCCGGTAGGCAGCCGCACCCCCAACTCGCCGGCCTCGGCATAGCCGGCGGCGTCCCCGGAATACAGCGCGAACAGTGTCGACACCGCCTCCACCGCAACCCGGTGGGGCTCGAAATCGGCCCCAACATCGACCCACCGCGACATCGGCACCGCACCCCCGGGCCGCGGGCGGCCCGGGAGCCGAACACCACCAGTTGCCTGGGCCACTCGGGCCGCCTGGGCACAGGTCCGCATCTCGACGATCACAGCGACTCCGCCGCCGCCATCATCCGGGCGGCCCGATTGGCTGCGGCCCGCTTGCCGTAGAGCCGGGCGCAGAACGAGGTGAGGATCTCGGTCATATCCCGGACCAAATCGTCATCGACACGGAACATCTCGGCCACCCTGGGCAGGCGCAGTGCCAGGGTGAGCCCCAGCCGCATCTCACCGGACGCACGGCCGTGGCTGATGCTCAGCGCCGCCGACACCTCGGCGGCAGCGGCGTCCCATGAGTCGCAGGCCCAGTCGGCCCGGTCGTCGTCACCGCATCGACGGCGCGCCAACTCCGCGACGGCCGCGATCCGGCGCGCCGAGGCCGACGCCTCGGCGGCGGCCCATTGCTCGATGGCGGCCACAACGGCACTGTCGTCGGCTGACCGAAGCTTCATGTCGAACACATGTTCGATACTAGGCGGTCCCGCCGACAAAAGTTCTACGCCGAAGCGCCGGCCACCAGATTCTCCCCACGCATCCGCTGGGAGATCACCGCGGTGATTCCGTCGCCCTGCATGGAGACGCCGTACAGCGCGTCGGCGATCTCCATGGTCGGCTTCTGGTGGGTGATGACGATCAGCTGGGACTGGGACCGCAGCTGCTCGAACAGGCCGATCAGGCGGCGAAGGTTGACATCGTCAAGGGCGGCCTCGACCTCGTCCATCACGTAGAACGGCGAGGGCCTGGCCCGGAAGATGGCCACCAGCATGGCCACCGCGGTGAGCGATTTCTCTCCGCCGGAGAGCAGCGAGAGCCGCTTGACCTTCTTGCCGGGCGGACGGGCCTCGACCTCGACACCGGTGGTCAGCATGTCACTGGGGTCGGTGAGCAGCAGCCGGCCCTCACCGCCGGGGAACAGCGCCGAAAAGACCTCGGAGAACTCCCGCTCCACATCCGCGTAGGCCTCGGTGAACACCTGCAGGATTCGGGCGTCGACGTCGGAGATGACGTCGAGGAGGTCCTTGCGGGCCCCTTTGAGATCCTCGAGTTGGGTGGACAGGAAGTTGTAGCGCTCCTCCAGCGCGGCGAACTCCTCCAGCGCCAGTGGGTTCACCCGGCCCAGTTCGGTCAGGTCCCGCTCGGCCCGTTTGGCCCGGCGCTGCTGGGTGGCCCGGTCGAACGGCATCGGCACCGGTGCGGTCACCTGGTCGCCGCGCTCGCGCGCCTGCTCGTACTCGGCCATCTCCAGATCCGAGGGCGGCAACGCCACCTGCGGTCCGTATTCGGCGATGAGGTCGTCGCCGGCCATACCGAACTGTTCGAGCACCATCTGCTCGAGCTGTTCGATGCGCAGGGCGGCCTGAGCCTTGGCGACCTCGTCGCGGTGCAACGAGTCGGTAAGTTCGCTGATGCGCGCGTTCAGCGCGGTGACCTCCTCGCGGACGGCGGTCAGTGCGCCGGACCGCTGTCGGCGCTCCCCGGCCAGCCGGTCCCGTTCCCGTGATGCCGCCGACACCACACCGGCGAGGCGCTCGGCAACCCGGCGCCCGGCTTCGGAAACCGCGGCCGCCACCTCCGCGGCGCGCCGGCGGGCCGCCCGCGCCTGCTGGGCGCGAACCCGCGCCTCTCGTTCCGCAGCGGCGGCCCGACGCAGTGAATCCGCGCGTCCGCGAACGGAATTCGCCCGTTCCTCGGCGGTACGCACCACCAGTCGGGCCTCAACCTCGACAGCCCGGGCCGCCTCGGCCGCGGCCTGGATCTCCTGGCGCTCCCCAGGCGAGGCCTCCACGACCGCCTGGGTCTCCTGAGCGGCCCGCAGCCTGGTCTCGAGTTCACCGAGATCCTCGATCGCCTGGGCCCGCCCGGCTTCGAGTTCGTCGCGCTGGGACACCAGTCGGCGCCACTCCCCCTCAGCGGACCGGAGTTCCTGGCCCAGCCGGCCGAGCTGTTCGTAGATCGCCGAGATGGCGGCGTCGGACTCGTTGAGGGCCGCCAAAGCCTGCTCGGCGGTATCCCGACGGTCGGACTGTTCGGCGGTCGCGCCGGCCAGAGCTGCGGCGAGTTCGGCGACCTGGGTCTCGGCGGCCGCGAGGTCGCTGCGGGCCTGCTCTATCCGGCCGGCGATCTCCAGGGTGCTGGGCTTGCGATCGGAGCCGCCATCGACCCAGCCGGCACCCACCAGGTCCCCGTCGCGGGTGACCGCACGCAGTCCCGGGCGGGCAGCCACCAGATCCAACGCCGCGGCGAGGTCCTCGACGACCGCAACCCCGGACAGCATCGCCGTCATGGCGCCCCGCAGCCGGGCCGGCGCGTCAACGAGATCGACCGCCCATCGCGCACCGTCCGGGGGCGGGTCGACCTCACGCACGGCCACACCCGGCCAGTCCGCCAGGACGATCGCGGCACGGCCGCCGTCGGCGTCCTTGAGCGCCTGAACCGCCGAACTGGCCGAGGTGAAGCCGTCGGCGGCCAACGCGTCGGCCGCCGTACCCAGAACCGCTGCCAGCGGGGTCTCGTAGCCGGGCTGCACCTTGACCAACTTGGCCACGGTCCCGAGCAGTCCGGCATCGCCGCGGTTCTCCACCAGCCAGGCTGCGCCGTCTTTGCGCTCCAACCCTACGGCAAGGGCCTCGATACGGGCCCGCAACGAGGCGACCTGACGTTCGGCGGCACGCTCGGCACTCTGCAGTTCGGTGACCCGCTCGTCGGCCAGGCGCAGGTCGGCCATCGTGCGGTCATGGTGCTCGTCGAGCCCCACCTCGCCCTGATCGAGCTCACCTATGCGGCCCTGCACGGTCTCGAACTCGGCCCGAGCCGCCTCGGTGCGCGCAGCGGCCTCGTCGATGCCGGTGCTGAGCCGAGCCACCCCGTCGTCGATGGACTCCACCCGGGCCCGGCCCGTCTCGACCTGGCCGGCCAGCCGGGCCAGGCCCTCCCGACGGTCGGCCTCGGCCCGCACCGCAGCCAGGTGGGCCCGTTCGGCCTCGGTGGCGGCGG
Source organism: Mycolicibacterium sp. (assembly GCA_020637165.1). Lineage (GTDB taxonomy): Bacteria > Actinomycetota > Actinomycetes > Mycobacteriales > Mycobacteriaceae > Mycobacterium. The sequence continues at coordinate 793,896 of JACJWN010000003.1, forward strand.
CCTCCTTCCCGGCGAGTTCGGAGCGGGCGGCGGACAACCGGCCCTTGGCCTCCTCGAGTTCGGCCAGCAGCCGGCGCTCCCGCTCGGCCACCTCGTCGGCCTTGGCCTCCAACTCGTCGGGATCCGGCCCGGTGCCCGCGGGCGGTTCGTTTTCCAGGTACTGGGCCCGCTCGCTGGCGATGCGCACCGTCGCGCTGACCCGCTCCGCCAGCGCCGAGAGCCGGAACCACGCCTGCTGGGCGGTCTCGGTGCGCTCCGAGAGCGAAGCCACCGCGGTTTCATGGGCGGCGAGTTGCGCGGACGCCTCGGTGAGCCGGGCGGCGGCCTCGTCGTGGTCGCGACGCAGGGTCGTCTCGATGTCGTCGGCCCCGGCGAACTCCGCGCGCCGGGTGACCAGGTCGTCGGCGGCCAACCGCAGCCGGGCGTCACGCAGATCGGCCTGGATCGTCTGGGCGCGGCGAGCCACCTCGGCCTGCCGGCCCAGCGGCTTGAGCTGGCGGCGCAACTCTGTGGTCAGGTCGGTGAGGCGGGCCAGGTTCGCCGCGGTGGCATCCAGCTTGCGCAGCGCTTTTTCCTTGCGCTTGCGGTGCTTGAGGACGCCGGCAGCCTCCTCGATGAACGCCCTGCGGTCCTCCGGGCGGGACTCAAGGATCTGGGCCAGCCGTCCCTGCCCGACGATGACGTGCATCTCACGGCCGATACCGGAGTCGGAGAGCAGTTCCTGGATGTCGAGCAGCCGGCAGCTGTTGCCGTTGATCTCGTACTCGCCGGCGCCGTCCCGGAACATCCGGCGGGTGATGGAGACCTCGGAGTATTCGATCGGCAGGGCGTTGTCGGAGTTGTCGATGGTCAGGGTGACCTCGGCGCGGCCCAGCGGGGCCCGCGAGGAGGTGCCGGCGAAGATGACGTCCTCCATCTTCCCGCCTCGCAGCGTTTTGGCGCCCTGCTCCCCCATCACCCAGGTCAGGGCGTCGACGACGTTGGACTTACCAGACCCGTTGGGGCCGACCACACAGGTGATTCCCGGCTCGAAGCGCAGAGTCGTTGACGAGGCGAAGGACTTGAAGCCCTTCAGCGTCAGACTCTTGAGGTACACGACCGCCCAGCGTACCGGCGGGGCGCCGCCGTCGAATCAGCGCCGGGTATCGGCCGCCGACCGCGGGCTGTACTCGCGCACCGCCGCCCGGGAGGCGATCCACGTCCACCCCGGTTCGCGCGCCGGAGCGCCCTCGGCGACGATGTTCAGGCCCGCGGCGGCGGCGTCGGCGAAGTCGTCGTCGACGTGCACGACGTTGGCGAATCCGTGGTGCAGCAGCAGCGAAGCCACCGCCGCCGCGCGGTAGCCCGACCCGCAGTAGACGTACACCGGCTTGTCCCGGGGAATCTGCGCCAACCGGTCGGCGACCTCGTAGAACGGGATGAAGACGGCCCCAGCGACGTGGCCGGCCTCCCACTCCAGGATCTGCCGGGTGTCGATCAGGTAGATGTCCTCGTCGGCGGCCAGCGCCGCGGCGACACCGTGGAAGTCGACCTGCTCGAGGCGCTGCGCGGCCGCCGGATCCTCCAACCAGGAGTCCGGACCGCCGGCGGCCTGGCCGACGGCGTTGTCGATACCCACCCGGACCAGCTCCCGGTGCGCGGCGTGCACCTGCTCGGGGGTAGCGCCCAGCAGGGTCACCGGGGTGCCCCAGGGGATCATCCAGGCCAGGTAGTTGATGAAGGCGCCGTCGAGATCGAAGTTCACCGCTCCGGGGACGTGCCCGGCGGCGAACACCTTGCGGGAGCGCAGGTCGACGACCCATTCGCCACGGCCGATGCGCTCGCGCAGCACGGCCGGGTCGGCCTGCTCGGGCATCGACAGGTCCACGTCGCGGGGTCCGGCGGCGTTCGCCGGGCCCATGTGCGCGTAGTACGCCGGGAAGACGTCCAGACCGGCCAGCAGGTTGGCCACGAACTGCTCCTCGGCCTCGGTCAGGGCCGGGTTGATCGTCTTCTCGTTGCCGATCGTCGACGACAGCCCCTGAGCCTGCGTGGCCGCGCAGAACGACCCGAAGCCGTGGGTGGGGTAGATCGGGGTCTGGTCGTCGAGGGTGTCGGCCAGGCGGCGCACCGAATGCCACTGGTCGTGCGCTTGTTTGACGGCCAGGTCCGGGGCGACCAGATCGGGACGGCCGACACTGCCGTAGAGCAGTGACCCGCCGGTGAACACCGCGCCGAGATGGTCGCCCTTGCGCACCGCGAAGGACACGTGGTGCGGGGTGTGGCCCGGGGTGTGGATGACGTCGACGGTCATATCGCCGACGTCGAAGGAGTCGCCGTCGCGCACCGGGGTCGCCTGGTAGGACAGTTCGACGTCTCCGGGCACCACATAGGTGGCGCCGTGCCGGCGGGCCAGTTCCAGACCGCCGGTGACGTAGTCGTTGTGGATGTGGGTCTCGGCCACATGGGTCAGGGTCAGTCCGTGCGCGGCGAGCAGTTCCTCGATGCGGTCGTAGTCACGCTGCGGATCGACGACCAGGGCCACCGAGCCGTCGTGGGCGATATAGCTGCGATCGCCCAGACCGCTGGAATCCAGGGGGATGACGTGGGGCGCTGCGGTGTCCTGCATGAAAGTCCTCCAGAGAGCGGTGTCGACACTTCCTTGACTCGACTATACCCCCGGGGGTTTATGAACACGGGGGGTTTCAGCGCTCGCGGAACCCCGACATCGGCTCGCCCGCCGCCCCGAAATCGGCCACCACGGTGTGCACCGACCCCGGCGTGCCGCCGCCGCGCAGCGACTCCAGAAGCTGCTCGCAGGCCCGACGCGGCCCCTGAGCGACCACCAGCACCCTGCCGTCGGCCTGGTTGGCGGCGTAGCCGGCGAGCCCGAGTTCCAGCGCCCGCGACCGCGTCCACCAGCGGAATCCCACGCCCTGGACGTGACCGTGCACCCAGGCGGTCAGCCGGGCCGGATCACTCACCGGCGGCCTCGGCGATCTCGAAGGTGACCTCGGCCCCGGCCTTGAGCGTGCGCCCAACGGTGCACACCTGGTCGACGGCGCGGGTGACTACGAGCAGCAGACGCTCCCGCTCCTGCGCGCTGAGCCCGGCGAGGTCGATCTCGAGGGTCTCGGCCAGCGCCGGGTAACGCTCCTGATCGCGGTCGGCGTCGCCGGAGACCCGGATGACGGACGGATAGTCGTCGCCCAGCCGGCGGCGCAGCGGCTGGTCGCTGCTCAGACCGGCACAGCCGGCCAGCGCGATCTTCATCAGTTCACCAGGGGTGAAGACGCCCTCGTCGGTCACCGATCCGATCAGCACCTCGGCACCCCGGCTGCTACGCCCGGTGTAGCGGCGCACCCCGGTGCGCTCCACCCACAGATCTGTCGCCCGCGGTTCGGTCATGGTTTTGTTCTACCCTGCCGGGGCCGCGGTTGGCAGACCGGGCAGTAGAACGACGATCGGTTCATGAACTTCTCCCGCCGGATCACCGCCCCGCAGCGGCGGCAGTCCCGGTCCTCGCGGCCGTAGACGGCCAGCGAACGGTCGAAGTAACCGGACTGACCGTTGACGTTGACATAGAGCGAGTCGAAGGAGGTGCCGCCCTGGCGCAATGCCTCCCGCATCACCTCAGCGGCGCTGTCGAGCACTTCGGCGAGGCTGCGCCGAGTGAGCTTCTCGGCGATCCGCGCGCCGTTGACCCCGGCCCGCCACAGCGCCTCGTCGGCGTAGATGTTGCCGATGCCGGACACCACGGTCTGGTCGAGAAGCTGGCGCTTGATCTCGGAGTGCTTGCGGCGCAGCACCGAGACCACCGCGTCGCGGTCGAATGCGGGATCCAGCGGGTCGCGCGCGATATGCGCTACGGGCGCCGGCACCCACCCGCCTTCGACGCTCACCAATTCGGACAGCTGCCAACCCCCGAACGTGCGCTGATCGACGAAACTCAGCGCGGTGCCGTCGTCGAGGGTGGCCGCAATCCGCAGGTGAGCGGTGTTGGTCAACGGCCCCAGCAGCATCTGCCCGCTCATCCCGAGGTGCACCACCAGGGCCGTCGAATCGAACGGCACATCGGCGAGGGTGAGCCACAAGTACTTTCCGCGCCGGTCGGTACCGGTGACCCGCGCCCCGGTCAGCCACGCGGTCAGGTCCGAAGCGCCGGGTTCGTGACGGCGAACCGCCCGCGGGTGCAGCACCCGCACCGCGGTGATCGTGCGACCGGCCAGGTGCGCCTGCAGACCCCGCCGGACCACCTCGACTTCGGGGAGTTCAGGCATCCAGTTCGGCGGCGGTCGGGAGCGGCTGGGCGTCCAGGGCCGTCCAGGCCTGTGCGGCGGCATCGGTCTCGGCGGACTTCTTCGACCGGCCGCTGCCGCGGCCGCACACCTCGCCACCGACGTAGACCACCGCCGAGAACCGCCGATCGTGATCGGGGCCTTCGGAGCTGACCTCGTACCGCGGTACGCCGAGCCCCCGGGAAGCGGTGAGCTCCTGCAGGCTGGACTTCCACTCCAGCGCCGCCCCGAGCGTCGGGGCGGTGTCAAGCAAACCCCCGAAAAGACGCAGGATGACCTGGCGCGCCCCCTCCAGTCCATGCTTCAGGTACACCGCGCCGATCAACGACTCCAGGGTGTCGGCCAGAATGGAGGACTTTTCGTGACCGCCGGTGTTGACCTCGCCCCGACCCAGCAGGAGGTACTCGCCCAGCCCGTCCTCGGTCAGCCCGCGGGCGACGCCGGCCAAGGCCTGGCTGTTGACGATGCTGTTGCGCAGCTTGGCCAGATCGCCCTCGGAGTTGTCGGGGTGCCTGCGGAACAGTTCCTCGACGATCACCAGGCCCAGTACCGCGTCACCGAGCAACTCGAGGCGCTCGTTGGTCGGCAGCCCACCGTGCTCATAGGCGTAACTGCGGTGGGTCAGCGCCAGAGTCAGCAGTTCCTCGGGCAACGCGACACCGAGCGCGTCTAGGAGGCTCTCGCGCGGGGCGGTCACGACGGCTGCCCTTCCGGAGCGTCGGGGGGAAGCAAACCGGCAAGCTTCGCCCAGCGGGGGTCGATCTGCTCGTGGCCATGTCCGGGTTCGGCGGTGGCCAGTGGCACACCGCATTCCGGGCACAACCCGGGGCAGTCCGCCGAACAAAGCGGGGCGAACGGCAGAGCCAGGCCCACCGCATCGACGATCGGCTGCTCAAGGTTGACACAGTGGTCGACGACGTGGCCCACCTCGTCGTTCTCGGTGGTGGATTCGGTGAGGCTCTCCGGGTAGGCGAAAAGCTCGGTCAGGGCGATCTCGACCTCCCCGCTGACCGGTTCCAGACAACGCGAGCACTCGCCCCGGGTCGGGGCGTGCATGGTCCCGGAGACCAGCACACCCTCGGACACCGACTCCAGTCGCAGGTCGAGGTCGAGCGGAGCGCCCGGTTCGATCGCGATGAGGTCCAGACCAATCCGTGCCGGGCTGCCAACACTCTGCGTGATGGTCTGCATTGCGCCGGGGCGCCGACCCAGCCGGGACACGTCGAAAACCAGCGGCGAACGCGCAGCGGAATGCGGCGCCGGGTTGTGAGCCGTGGCCATGACGGCGATCCTACGGCCCTGGGCGGTGCGCCCCGGCGCCGGACGGGATCGGGCTGAACGGGTCAGTGCTGAACGGGTCAGTGCTGAACGGGTCAGTGCTGAACGTAGTCGTGCGTGCCCGCCGCGGTGCGCAGCTGGTGGCGGCCGCGGTTGACCGAGCGCAGGGTGCCGTTGAGGTACTCCTCGAACTGAGCCAGTTTGTTGTCGACGTAGATGTCGCACTCCCCGCGCAACCGGTCGGCCTCCGCGTGGGCGGCGTCGACCAGGCGGGTCGCCTCGGCGTTGGCCGCCTGAACCACCTCGGTCGCCGAGACCAGCCGCTGCTGCTCCTTGATGCCTTCCTGCACCGCGTTCTCGTAGGAGATGTTGCCGTTCTCCAGCAGACGGTCGGCCTCCGCTTTGGCCCGGGTGGTGGCGGCCTCGTAGTCGCGCTTGGCCGCCGAGGACAGCCTGCTGGCTTCCTCGCGCGCCTCGGTCACCATGCGCTCACTGTGCTGGCGGGCCTCGGCAACCATGCGGTCGGCCTGCGACTTGGCGTCGGCCAGCAACCGGTCGGCCTCCGACCGGGCGTGACTGAGCACCGAGTCGGCCTCGGCGTTGGCGCCGGACACCGCGGACTCGGCATGCTCCTTGGCCTCGCGCAACATCGAGTCGCGGGCGTCGAGAACGTCCTGGGCGTCGTCGAGTTCGCCCGGGATCGCGTCCTTGATGTCGTCGATCAGTTCCAGCACGTCGCCACGGGGCACCACGCAGCCGGCCGTCATCGGCACACCGCGGGCCTCTTCGACGATTCCGCTCAGTTCGTCGAGCGCTTCAAAAACTCGGTACACGGCGCCACCCTTCCCATGTTGGTAGCGACCAGTGTGCCTGGTGTTACGCCTGTGACTGTGGTAGCGCTCCGGTGTGTCGCGGATCAGCCGCCGGCGAGCCTGGCCTGCAGTCGGCGGTTCACCGATTCCGGCAGCAGCCCCGACACGTCACCGCCCAGACCGGCCACCTCCTTGGCCAAAGACGAGGAGACAAACGAGTAGCGCGGCGAGGTGGCGACGAAGAAGGTGTCCACGCCGGCGATGTGCTTGTTCATCTGCGCCATCTGAAGCTCGTACTCGAAATCGGTTCCGGTGCGCAAACCCTTGACGATCGCGGTGAAACCGCGGGCCTTGACGAAGTCGACCACCAGGCCCCGACCCGATTCCACCCGCAGATTCGGCAGGTGCGCGCAGGCCTCCTCGATCATCGCGATCCGCTCCCCGACGGCGAACATGCCCGCCTTCTTGGGATTGGCCAGTACCGCGACGATGACCTCGTCGAACTGTGCGGCCGCGCGCTCGAAGACGTCGACGTGCCCGAGGGTGACCGGGTCGAAGGACCCGGGACAGACCGCTCCACTCATGCGCGATCCGCCTTCGGCTCCTCGCTGACGCTCATGCGCGATCCGCCTTCGGCTCCTCGCTGACGCTCATGCGCCAGACGCTAGCAGTGTGGTTCAGTCCGCGACCTCGGCCGTTTCAAGACAGGTGTCGCCGTAGCGTCGAACCGGCCACACCCGCCATCCCGGTGGCCAGGACAATTCCGGCTGCGAGACCGGCCGTTCCACCACCACCACGGCACCCGGTGTGACCCAGCCCCGGGACAGCGACTCCACAACGACCCGCAACTCTGCGGACGAGACGTCATAGGGCGGGTCGGCGAACACCACATCGAACGGCTCCGGGGCGCCGGCGGCCAACACCGCGGCCACCGCACCCCGCCGCACCCGAGCACCCGGCAACCCCACGGTTGCGACATTGCGAGTGATCACCTCGACGGCACGGCGGTCACTGTCGATGAGCAGCACCGAGGCGGCTCCCCTCGACAACGCCTCCAGCCCCAGCGCCCCGGAGCCGGCGTAGAGGTCCAGCACCCGCAGGCCGTCGAAGTCGAAGCGCGCCGCCAGGACGTTGAACAGGGCCTCGCGAACGCGGTCCGTGGTCGGCCGAGCGCTCGACGGCACGGCCAGTCGGCGCCCGCCGGCAGCGCCCGCGACGATCCGGGTCACGGCGCCAGATCGCCCCGGACGGTGGGCATCAGATCAGCGTGGACCAGTAGTCCCAGAACCGGACCAGGATGAACAGCACGATCGCGGTGAACCACAGCGTCACCAACGGCCAGCGCCATTGGTACAGCGCCCGCGCGACAGAGTTGTCCGCCAACGGTTGCAGCGCGATCGGGGCCACCACCGCGAACAGCGGAATGGTCACCGACCAGACGACCATGCAGTAGGGGCACAGTGCGCCGATCTCGTAGAGGGTCTGGTAGGCCAGCCATTGCACGAAGGCGACCCCGAGTGCTGTGCCGATCGTCAGGCCCATCCAGTACCAGCGCGGCAGCGACACCCTGCCGACCGCCAGCACCCCGGTGACGATGACCACGCAGAACGCCACCACACCGATCAGCGGATTGGGCGGGCCGAAGATGGAGGCCTGCGGGGTGTTGATCACCGAGCCACAGGCCAGCACCGGGTTGATGCTGCAACTCGGCACGAACTCCGGATCCTTGAGCATCTCGATCTTCTCGACCAACAGCGTGGCCGAGGCGATCAGGCCGATCACACCGGCGATGAGCACCCACCATGCACTGGCCCGCCGGACCGGGACGCCGTCGCGGTCGTCAGCTGTCGTCGGATCGACCGGGGCGGGCATGGTCAGGCTCACGGCGCCTTGGCCGGCGCCGGCTCGGGTGCGGGCGCTGAAGACGACGGACCCGGCGGGGGCGGCGGGGTCAGATCTTTCACCGGCCCGACGATCGCACGGACCTTGGCGATCAACTCCTCAGGCGTCGCCGGGCTGATGTCCTGGCCGTTGAGGCGGATCGTCGGAGTCGCGGTGACCTTGGCGGCGGCGGCGAGCCCCTTGACCATGTCGGTATAGCGGTTCTTGTCGATGCATTCGGCGACCCCGCCGGTCACGCCGGCCTGACGTGCGGTTTCGATGAGCGAAGCGTTATCCGGGCCGGTCCCCGAACCCTCCACCGGCTGCTCGGCGAACAGCGCGGAGTGGAAACGCAGGAAGGCTTCCTTGTTCTCGTCCGCGACGCAGTAGGCGGCGTTGGCGGCCCGCGCCGAGTACCCCTTGTTGGTTTTGTCGAGGATCCCGACCATGTAGTAGTCGACCGCCGCCGCTCCGCTCTCGGCGATCTTGTTCAAGGTGGGTCCGAAGTTCTTCGCGAAGTCCCGGCAGTGCGGGCACTGGAAGTCCTCGTAGATCGCCAGCACCGCCTTGGGCTCGTCGGTGCCGTCCTTCTTGATCAGCTTGTCGGAGGTGATCTGCACCGCCTGGGTCTCCCCGGAGAACTTCTTGTCGTTACCCATGACGATGTAGAGCACGAGTCCGACGGCGAAAATCACGACCAGCGCGGTCAGGCCCACCTTGACGGCCATGTCACGCTTGCGGTCCTGAGCGTTCAGGTCGTAACGGGGCGAGCTTTTCTTCTTGGTGGCCACTGGTCGGCTGATCCTCGCTGTCGGTGACTGTTGAGCGCCTCTAGCGTACCGGCGGCCGGCCGCGTAGCTGTTTCACGGCCCCCGGGGCCGGGGCGTCCGGCTCAGTCGTGAACCAGATGCGCCCGCAACGCCGAGATCATCTCGGCGTTGGCCCGCGCGATCCCGCCGCCGAGCACGTTCAGGTTGAGGAAAGCGTGGATCATCGAGTCCATCCGCCGGAGGTCGACGGCCACACCGGCCTGCCGCAGCCGGGTCGCGTACTGCTCGCCCTCGTCGCGCAGGGGGTCGAATCCCGCCGTGACCACCAACGCCGGCGGCAAGCCGCTCAGATCCTCTGCGAGCAACGGAGACACCAGGGGGTCGGTGATATCCAGACCCGAGCCGGCCAGATAGGCGCCCTGGAACCAATCGATGTCGTGTTTGGTCAACAGGAACCCGTCGGCCAACAGGCTGCGCGAACGGGTCCGCCCGCGAAGGTCGGTGACCGGGTAGATCAGCCACTGCAGCGAGGGGTGCGGGTCGCCGGCGTCGCGGGCCAGGCGGCTGACCACGGCCGCCAGGTTCCCGCCGGCGCTGTCACCGGCCACCGCAACCCGACGGGGGTCCGCACCCAACTCACCGGCATGCTCGCGGGCCCACCGATAGGCGGCGTAGGCATCGTCGACAGCCGCCGGGGCCGAGTGCTCGGGAGCCAACCGATAGTCGACGGCGAGCACGTGGACCCCGGCGTCCCGGCAGATCAGCCGGCAGGCCGAGTCATGGGTCTCGAGGTCCCCGAACACCCATCCGCCGCCGTGGTAGAAAACCACCAGCGGAGCCGGTGGGCCCCCGGCGGGCGGGCGGTAGTGCCGGGCCGGGATGGTTCCGGCCGGCCCGGGAATCGACACCGACCTGATCTCGGCGACCCGCACGTTGCGCTCGTCGAGGGTCCTGGTGAGTGCGCTGTTGTTGACCCGGGTGGCGATGGCGTCGTCGGCGACAACGAGGCCGTGGACGCCGGTGGCCTTCTGGGCGGCGAGCAACATTTGGACCGACGGGTCAAGGGTGTTGCCGTCGATGGTGACCGCCCGGCCGCCGGAGAGCAGCCGCTTGGCCGAGTCAGGAATCCGCGGAATCAGTTTGACGCCCAACCGATTGCCGACGGCAAGCGCCCGTTCCCTGACGGTTGTCATGCGGCGCAGCTTACGCCCGCCCCCTTGCCGGGACGTGCTCGTACTATCCTCTGCACAGCCGCGGTCCAGCGGGAAAACCCACAGCAACAGGCAGGTGACATGACGCCCACCGTCACACTCAATGACGGCAACACCATTCCGGTGCTCGGTCTCAGCGTCGCCGAACTGCCGCCCGCCGAAGCCGAGGCCGCGGTATCCGCGGCACTGCAGGCCGGTTATCGGCTGATCGACACCGCCGCGGCCGAGGGTAGCGAGGAAGCCGTCGGCCGGGCCATCGCGAGTTCCGGGATTCCCCGCGAGGAGCTCTACATCTCCACCAAGCTGGCGACCGCAGACCAGGGCTTCCAGTCCTCCCAGGACGCCTGCAAAGCCAGTCTGCAGCGGCTGGGCCTGGACTACCTCGACCTGTACCTGATCGGCTGGCCCGCCGAGGAGAACGGCAAGTACATCGATGCCTGGGGCGGGATCATGAAGTCCAAGGAACTCGGCCACGTCCGCTCCATCGGTGTCAGCAACTTCACCGCCGAGCACCTGTCGAACATCATCGACCTGTCGTTCTTCACCCCGGCGGTCAACCAGGTCGAACTGCACCCCCGGCTCAGCCAGGCCGATCTGCGGGCGGTGCACGACCAGTACGCGATCGTCACCGAGGCGTACTGCCCGTTCGGCACCGGAACGCTGCTGAGCAACCCGACCGTCGCGACCGTGGCCGGTGCCCACGACAAGACCCCGGCCCAGACCCTCATCCGGTGGAGCATCCAACTCGGCAACGTGGTGATCCCGCGGGCCTCCGACCAGGCTCGGCTCGCCGAGAACATGGACGTCTTCGATTTCGAGCTGCTCGCCGAGGAGATGACGATTCTGGGCGGCCTCGACGACGGCACCCGATTCCGGCCGAACCCGGACGCCCTTGCCGGTGGCTGATACGCGCGGCTGAAAAATCCAGTTATCTTTCGTGTTTCACCGCGTTAACACACCACTAAGGTCTACCTTCCCTTTTCATCAGTCAATTCACAGGGGAAGGCCTGGACATGCACGTATCACCCCGTTCGTATCTCTCCGCCGGAGTCGCGGTGCTGGGCGCGGGCGCCATCGCCCTTTCCCCGGTGCAGCCACTGAGCGGTGATCTGGCCCTGTCGCCCCAGCGGGCCAATGCCCTGGCGGTCAGCCTGGCCGCCTCGATCGACCCGATCACACCCTGGACCAACACGATCGAGGGTGCCGTAAACAACATCACCGGCCTGGTCGGCGGTATCGCGGCCAATCCGTTCCCGATCCTCGGCCAGATCGTCGAGAACCAGATCACCTACTTCGGCGAACTGCCCGATATCGGCAAGATCCTCGGGCAGGTCTTCGCCAACGTCGGCAACGCCGTGCGATCGCCGTTCGCAGTGCCGGAATCGTGCTCGGACGGCGAAAAAGGGCCGTGTGAAAACATCTCGACCGCACCGGTCGTCACCGGGATTCCGTTTCTCGGCGACCTGACGCAGCAAGTGGTCTTCGCCCTGCTGCCGGCAATCCTGCCCGCCGAACAGTACGAGGCCCTCAAGCCGGTTCTCGACTTCACCACCTCGCCCTTCAGCGGGGTACTTCTCGGCCTGATCGGCCCGGTGATCGGCCCGGTGGTGTCGCTGGTCAACAGCGCCGGGGCCATCATCGACGCGCTCAAGGCATCCGATTTCGAGGGCGCGATCAGCGAGTTGATCAACATTCCGGCCAACTTCACCAACGCGCTGCTCAATGGCGGGCAGTTCCTGGACCTGAAGCCATTGTTGTCAGCGGTCGGCGTCGCCCTCCCCGACAGCATCCAGAGCCTCGGGTTCAACATGGGCGGCCTGCTCAGCGCGGGAATCAGCCCGGTGGCTCCGACCGGCAACGACCCGCTGGCCACGGTGATGTTCGACGGGCTGGCCTTCACCGCCGACCTCGGCGTCGGATCGGCCATCACCAATCCGGGCCTGTCCGTCGGCCCCATCGGCTCGCTGATCGGCCTGGGCAACTACGTCGCCGACTCCATCGCGGTGCCGCCGCCGGCGTCCACCGCCGCTGCCGTGGGATCCGCCTCCGCAGTGGAGGTGCCCGCGGTGGAGGCAGCAGCGGAGCCGGCAGCCGAGGCTGTCGACGCCGATGCGGCGGAGGCCGCTTCGGCCGCGGCGAGCGTTCCGGCTCAGGCAACCGGCGAGGCGGACGACACCGCCGAGGCCGCTCCCCGGGCGGGCCGGGCCGGCCGCGGCGCCAGCGCCTCTGCCGGCGACGATTCCGGCGCCGGCGCCTCGACGCCCAAGCGGGCCGGACGCTCTGCCGCATCACGCGCCAGCTGACGCAGCAATCACGCAGAACGCCCCTGGTACCGCCAGGGGCGTTCTGCATTGACGCACCCCGCGTGAACTGTCAACCCAGGTCGGATGATTCTGGCCCGTTTTGCCGCGCTAACCAATCTCTAAGGTTTATCTTCTCCTTTATTAAGTCCAAGGCAGCGGAAGGTCCTGACATGCACGTATCAACCCGCTCTTATCTATCCGCCGGGGTAGCAGTGCTGGGGGCGGGCGCGATCGCGCTATCCCCGGTCCAGCCCCTTGGGGCCGCCCCCGCACCGCTGCCACAGAAGGCGATCGGCGAACTGGCCGTCAGCCTGGCCGCCGCGGTCACTCCGGTCGACCCGATCCAGAACATCATCGACGTCATCACCGCCACCGGCAACAACCTCGAAGTCCTGTTGAACGACTGGTCCAGCGGGTTGTACGTCGACGGGACCCTCCCCTTCCCCCCCAACACAGGCATCTGCCTGATCGGCTGCAACGGCAACCTCGGCTGGCGAACCGGCGGGTATTCGGGCGGGGTCGGATTACCGATTCTCGCCCAGATGTTGAGCAACCTACAGGTCTACCTCAGCGAATTGCCCGACATCGGCACCATCGCAGGACAGATCTTCGGCAACATCGGCAACGCCCTGAGGGCTCCGTTCGAGCCGGGAGTGAATCAGCAGGGCCGGGTGCAGAATATTCCCGGGTTCACCTCGGACTACTACAACCAGAACGTCAACGGGATCCAGTATTTCAATGCGCCGGTTTTCGGCACGCTTTCCCAGCGGGACGTCGCGGCCCTGCTGCCGACCCTGGCCGGTGACTCCTACGCCAGCCTCGAGCCGATCGTCAATTTCGCGACCACTCCGATCAGTGGCGTAATCGTCGGGGCCATCGGCCCGATCGTGGCCCCGGTCCTGGCGGTGGTTGACGGCATCTCCAACGCCATCGCTCTGCTTCAGGAATCCAACTTCCAGGACGCACTGATCGAACTGATCAACATCCCGGCCAACACGATCGGCGCCGTCCTCAACGGCGGACAGACTCTCGACTTGACGCCGGTCCTGGGACTGCTGGGTGTCACGCTGCCGGACACGATCACCAGCATCGGCCTGAAGATGGGTGGTCTGCTCAGCCCCGGCGGGGTGGCGTTCGACTCCCTCGCCGCGGTGGCTTCGGTGCCAAACGTCCTCGATGTCACCGTTCCCGGCCTGCCGGTCGGCCCGATCGGCGCGCTGGCCAGTCTGACCAACTACGTCGCGAAGTCCATCGCGGTCGCCCCGCCGGCACAGACCGCCGCCGCGGTGGCCGCGGCCTCGTCGGTGGCCGCCCCGGAAGCGGCGGCACCCGAGTCCATCGCCGACGCGATGGACTCCGACGCTGCGGCGGAGACTGCAGCGGCCAGCGCTCCGGTAGAAGCGGCCGCCGAGCCGGACGATGCCGCAAAGGCCGCCCCCCGGGTGGGCCGGAGCGGCCGAAGCGCCAGTGCGAGCGACGATTCCGGCGCGAGCGCCTCGACCCCGAAGCGGGCCGGACGCTCCGCCGCCTCCCGCGCCGGCTGAATCAGCTGACCGGAGAACGCCCCTGGCCTTGCCGGGGGCGTTCTTCGTCCTGGCACCTCAGCCGGTCGGGCAGCTCCCCGCGGCATCGCGTAGCCGCTGCGCCGAGGCTTCGTCGACCGGCAGCCGGTACCCGCGCAGCACAGCACTGAACGCCACGGCGTACTGGCACCAGAACGCGGTGTTAGGCGGCATCCACTGTCCTGGCGGCAGATCGCCCTTGTCCTGGTTGGCCTGCCCAGCGACGGCCAGCAGGTTGGCCGGGTCGTTGGCGAACCGGGACCGCATGGCATCGGTCCAGTCCCGTGCACCCATATCCCAGGCGAAGGCCAACGGGACGATGTGGTCGATCTGCACCGAGGCGCCCACCCGGTTGCCGCGGACGAACGCGACGGTCGCGTTGGTGTAGGGATCGCGCAGCGTTCCGCTCGCGACGGCACGCGCGCAGCGTTTGGTCGCCACCGTGGCGACATCGACCAGGTCCCGGCCGAGAATGTCATTTCTGGTGTCGCAGCCGTTGCGGCCACCCGGCGCGCTGGTGTCGTCATCCCAGGCCCGCCCGAACGCCGAGCGCCGGTAGTCGTTGCCCCGGATTCGCTCGGGAACCACGCCGACCCCGGCGAGCACGTCGGTTCCCGGTGCCACCGTAGGCGCTCCGGTCCCCGTCGCCCGCTCGCCACGGTCGGCCGAGACCACCTGTACCGCGACGACGAGGGCGATCGCCGCGAACGCCGCCAGCCACAGCAGCGCGCCGCGGGTCATGCCTTGCCCAGAAAGTCGATGCGGTCGCTGCCGTTGAACCGTGCCGCCAGAAGCGCCATTCCGGCATGGTCGGGATCGGCGGCATGAACGGAGCCGCACACCTGGCGGGCCTCGACGATGAGGTCGCGGTGCTCGGCCAGCGAGAGGAAACGCAAGGTGGCCCGGCGCCCGGATTGGGTGAGCCCCAGGACATCCCCTTCGCGCCGTTCCTGCAGATCGAGCTCGGCCAGCTCGAAGCCGTCCACGGTGGCGGCCACCGCGCCGAGCCGTTCGCCGGCCTTGGACCCCCGCGGCAACCTGGTCGCCAACAGGCACAGGCTGGGGTGCGCCCCTCGGCCGATACGACCGCGCAATTGGTGCAGCTGGCTGACGCCGAAGCGATCGGCGTCCATCACCACCATCACGGTGGCGTTGGGCACATCGACACCGACCTCGATGACGGTGGTGCAGACCAGTACGTCGATATCACCGGCGCGGAAGGCGTCCATCACGGCGTCCTTCTCCTCCGCCGGCAACCGGCCGTGCATGAGGCCCAGCCGCAATCCCGCCAGGTGCCCCTGGCTCAGCTGCTCGTGAAGGTCGACCACGGTGATCGGGGGTGGTCCGTTCCTGTCGCCGGCCGGGGCGTCGGATTCGTCGATCCGGGAGGCGACGACATAGGCCTGGCGACCCTCGGCGACCTCTTCGGCGATGCGCTGCCAGGCCCGCTGCAGCCACCGCTTCTGCTCGTTGACGAAAATCGTGTTGGTGTTGATGGGTTGGCGACCGCGCGGCAGTTCGCTCAGTGTCGAGGTCTCCAGGTCGCCGTAGACGGTCAGCGCCACGGTGCGCGGGATCGGGGTGGCAGTCATCACCAGCAAATGGGGGGACAGTCCGGCGGGCGCCTTGGCGCGCAGACGATCTCGCTGTTCGACGCCGAATCGGTGTTGCTCGTCGACCACGACCATGCCCAGATTGCGGAACTCCACGGCGTCCTGCAGCAGGGCGTGGGTGCCGATCACGATCCCGGCCTCCCCGGCGGCGACCTCCTCACGCACCTGACGTTTCTGCGCCGCCGACATCGACCCGGTGAGCAACGCCACCCTGGTCGCCCCCTCGGCGCCACCGAGCTGGCCGCCCATCGCCAGCGGGCCCAGGACGCCCCTGATCGACCGCGCGTGCTGGGCGGCGAGAACCTCGGTGGGAGCCAGCAGCGCGCATTGGTAACCGGCGTCGACCATCTGCAACATGGCCAGCACGGACACGATGGTCTTGCCGGAGCCGACCTCGCCCTGCAGCAGCCGGTGCATCGGCCTGTTCGCGGCCAGCTCCGCGGAGATCTCGCGCAGCACGGCCTGCTGACCGGCGGTGAGCTCGAAGGGAAGTCGAGCGCTCATCGCCGCCAGGAGTCCGTCGGGGCGTTGCGGCGCGGACGGACCGGACCGGGCCAGTTCGCCATGGCGGCGCTGGGCCAGCGCCCACTGCAGGCCGACCGCCTCGTCGATGGTGAGCCGTTCCCGGGCCCGTTCCCTATCGGCCTCGTTCTCGGCGAGGTGGATGTCGCGCAGCGCGGTGTCCTGACCGACCACCTGCCACCGGCGAACCACGTCGTCCGGCAGCGGTTCGCCGATCGGGTCCAAGACGTCGAGCACCTGACGCACGCAGGCGTAGATATCCCAGCTCTGCAGTTTGGAACTGCCCCGGTAGATCGGGAAGAAGTCCCGGTCGAAGGCCGACATGTCCAGATCGCCGTCCTGGCCGGTGGCGGTTTCGGCGATCGTTTTCAATGACTTCGTGCCGACCGTTCGACCGGGGCGGGAGTCGAGGACCAAGAACGCCGGGTGGGTGAGCTGCATGACGCCGCGGAAATAGCCCACCTCCCCGGAGAGCATCAGACGGGTTCCCTTGACGAGCTGCTTCTTGAGGTACTTGACGTTGAAGAAGGTCGCGGTGACCTTGGGCGAACCCGGACCGCGGTTTTTCAGAGTGACCACGAGGTACTCCCGGCGCGGTGTCCGGTTGCTCCAGCGCAGGTCGGCCATCTCGATGTCCCCGACGAACGTGACGTGCTCCCCCTCGGCGGGCGGCTCGTCGTCCTCGTCGAGCACCGTCGTACCGTGACTGTAGGTCCGTGGATAGTGACGCAGCAGGTCGTCGATGGTGCGGATGCCGAGGACCTCCTCGAGCGCGCCGGCCGCCTTGCCCCCCACGATGGAGTCGAGCCGATCGTTGAGTGACACCACCGCTACTCCACCCCGATGAAGACGAGGTCACCGCGGTGGCCGGTGCGGTAGCTGGAGAATTCGGTGCCCGGGTGACGGTGGCGGACGTGCTCGGCCAATTCCGCCGCCAGCGCCTCGGCCGCATCCGGGCCGACCGCCGCCCCGATGAGCACGGTGACCAGTTCCCCGCCCGAGCCCAGCAGCAGGTCGATGAGCCGGATGACGGCAGACGCGGGGTCAGGGTCGACGACGACCACCTCGCCCGCCGAGATACCCAATCCGTCACCGGGCAGACATGCCCCGGCCCAGGTCAGCGCCTGCTGGGTGGCGATCCGCACCGAACCATGCCGGGCGCCGGCGGCGGCCTGGGCCATGGTGTAGCCGTCGTCGACCGCGTGGCGGGCCGGGTCGTGGACCGCCAGCGCGGCCAGCCCCTGCACCATGGACCCGCAGGGCAGCGGCACCACGTCGATCCCCCAGCCGATCGCCGCGGTACAGCCGGCCACCAGGTCCTCGGCGGCGACGTACCCGTTGGGCAGCACCATCACCTGCGCGGCGCCGGTGTCGACGACGGCACGCAGCAGCCGCTCGGCGCTGACCCCGTCGACCGGGTCCATCAGTTCGGCATCGGGACGCAATACCGAGGCGCCCTCGGCGCTGAAGATCGCCTCGGCGCCGTCTCCGTCGACGACGGCCAGTACGGCGCGCGGCCTGCTCCAGCCGCCGGGGGCGACCCGGCCGGTGGCCAGCGCCGAAATGCGGATCCGGGTGACCGTCCCGGCGATCAGCCCGGCCTCGATCGCGGCGCCGGCGTCATCGGTGTGCACATGCACCGAATGCCGCCCGCCGGCCGCGGGTGCCAGCGCCACCGAGTCGCCCAGCTGTTGCAGTGTGCTGCGCAGTGTCAGGAGCCCTTCCGAATCCGCGCCGCCGATCAGGTACATCACCTCGAACTGCGGTGGCGCGGCTTCGGCGGCTGACGGTCCCGGCTCACCGGTGGGTGCCGGACGGTAGTGGCCTCGCGGCGCGGCGCATCCGGCGATCGTGGCCGTCAGCGCGTCGAGCAGAACCAGCAGGCCACGGCCGCCGGCATCGACCACCCCGGCCTCGGCCAGCACCGCGAGTTGGCCGGGGGTCCGGTCCAGCGCCACCGCCGCGGCGTCTGCGGCCGCCGCGAGTGCGAGGCCGAGTCCGACTCCCCGATCGGCGCAGTGCTCCATTTTCTCGGCCGCGGCCTGCAGCACCGAGACCACAGTGCCGGGGACCGCCTGTCCACCCATCGCGGTGACCGTCAGCGCGACCGCGTGCCGCAGTGCGGCGCCCAGCAGACCGACGCCGATATCGGCGAGGTTGCGACCGGCGGAATCACTGTCGGCGGCGCCCTCCGACACGACATCGTCCAACGCCAACAGGATCTGCGACAGGATCACCCCGGAATTGCCGCGGGCCCCGTCGAGCGCACCGCGGGCCAGTGCGGCGGCGACCTCGGCGACGTCGCCGCTCGCGGTGACGGTCTCCGCCTCAGCCAGCGCCGCGCGCATGGTGAACAGCATGTTGGTGCCGGTATCGGCGTCGGCCACCGGGAACACGTTGAGGGCGTTGATCTCCTCGGCGTGGATGAGCAGATCACCGACGGCGGCGTGCGCCCAGCCGTGCAGGGCCGTTGCGTCCAACCGCCGCTCGGGCATCGCCACCTCCGTTCTCGTCGGCGCCAGCCTATCCAGGACCGCCGACGAGCGATTTCAACGCCGTCGCGGGTCGGCCGGCCTGGGAGAACACCCGCTTTTTCCGGGCGGTTCGGGGGTGCTTTTGGTGTTCACTTCCCCACGCCGGTATCCTGAACGGGTTGACGGGCCACCCTGGCTTGGTTGTTGGCCCCACCGATCAGATTTGAGGAGTTCTGACATGGCTGCCGTGTGCGACATCTGCGCGAAGGGCCCCGGGTTCGGCAAGTCGGTGTCGCACTCGCACCGCCGGACCAACCGTCGCTGGAACCCCAACATCCAGTCGGTGCGCGCGGTGACCCGCCCCGGCGGCAACAAGCAGCGGCTGAACGTCTGCACCTCCTGCCTCAAGGCCGGCAAGGTCGTTCGCGGCTGATCCGCGTCGCCCTCAGGGCAGCCGCCAGTCCAACGGATCGGCGCCCATACCGTTCAGCAGCTCGTTGGACCGGCTGAACGGTCGCGATCCGAAGAAACCCCGACTCGCCGAGAGCGGCGAGGGGTGGGTCGACTCGATCGTCGCGCATCCGCCCTCGGTGAGCATCGGCTTGAGCGTGGCGGCGTCCCGACCCCACAGGATCGCCACCATCGGCTCGTCCCGGGCTGCCAGCGCCCGGATCGCGCATTCGGTGACCGCCTCCCACCCTTTGCCTCGGTGCGAGGCCGGGGTACCCGGGCGGACTGTGAGCACCCGGTTCAGCAGCATCACCCCACGCTGGGACCACGGGGTGAGATCACCGTTGGATGGTTGCGGGTATCCCAGGTCGGCGCTGTACTCGGTGAAGATGTTGGCCAGGCTGCGCGGCAGCGGACGCACGTCCGGCGCCACCGAGAAACTCAGGCCCACCGCATGCCCGGGGGTCGGGTAGGGATCCTGCCCGACGATGAGGACACGGACGTCGTCGAACGGGAAACTGAAGGCACGCAGGACGTTGGGACCGGCGGGCAGATAGCGTCGGCCGGCGGCGATCTCGGCGCGCAGGAACTCCCCCATCTGCGAAACCCGGTCGGCCACCGGCTCCAGCGCCCGCGCCCAGCCGGGGTCGACGAGTTCGGTCAGTGGCCGGGGTGTCACGGACGGTCAATCTAGCGCGCAGGCACACCCGGCGCGCAGGCACACCCGGCGCGCGCACCCACCCCCGCCGCGAGCAGACAAAAAAGTCCCCGACACGCCGCGGATTACGGGTATTTTGTGTCTGCTCGCGGGGTGACCAGAGGTCAGTCGAAGGACTGCCAGCCGGCCGGACCCGACCACCGCCTACCGTCGACCAGCACCTCCGGCGCTCCGGACCGCACGGCCCCGATGACCCGCCAGCCGTGCGGCGGATAGTCCGGGAAACATCCCACCAGGGCGTGGTCCTCGCCGCCGCCGAGGACCAAAGACCACGGGTCCACACCGGCCGCGCGGGCCGCGGGGGTCACCTCGTCGACGTCCTCGCGCAACGCCGCCCCGCGCAGATCCACCACGACGCCGGAGGCGGCCGCGATATGACCGAGGTCGGCGAGCAGTCCGTCGGAGACGTCGATCATGGCCTCGGCCCCCGCCTCGGCCGCCGCGCGACCCTGACCGTACGGCGGGCGCGGGACCAGATGACGGACGCGCAGCTCACCGAAGTCGCCGATCCCGTTGCGCAACAGCACGAACCCGGCCGCCGAGCGGCCCAGGTCACCGGCCACCGCCACCAGCGATCCGGCTCTGGCGCCGCTACGCAGCACCGGATCGCGTCCGCCCAGGTCACCCAGTGCCGTCACCGAAACCACCCACTGCGGGCCCGCGACCAGGTCACCGCCGACGATCCCGGCGCCGACCGCGGCCGCCTCTGCCCACATGCCATCGGAGAGTTCCCGCACCCGGGCTGCCGAGGTGTCCGACGGCCCGCCGAACGCCACGACGAACCCGGTGACGCGAGCACCCATCGCCTCGATGTCGGCGGCGTTCTGGGCGATCGCCTTCCGCCCGACGTCATGCGGACTGGACCAGTCCAACCGGAAGTGGCTGCCCTCGATGAGCATGTCGGTGGTGACGACGACGCGACCATCGGGCGACTCCACCACGGCGGCGTCATCGCCCGGCCCCACCATGACCCCCGCCGGACGGTGCCGGCCGGCGACGAGTCGGTCGATGACGGCGAATTCCCCGACCTGCCGCAGCGTGGGACCTTCACTCTCTTCCACGCCGCACTCCCCTCCCCCGGCCCTGCGGTACCTTTGTTCCGCAGTCTAGGACGGCCCAGAAAGCGAGGAGATGACGGTGCAGGGCGATCGGGAGGACGCTCCGCCCCGCTGGCTGATGATCGCCGCGATTCTGCTGACCCTGACGGCACTCGGCACCGTGCTGGCGGTGGCGGCCTCCCGCCGCAGCCCGCCCGCACCGATTCCCATCGTGGCCGTTCCGGCCGCTCAGGCAAGCACGCCGGAATGCCGGGCGCTGCTGGGCGAGCTTCCCGACCGGCTTGGCGACTACCAGCGGGCTGCCACCGCCGATCCAACCCCCGCCGGTACCGCGGCCTGGCACTCGTATTCACGGAGCGAGCCGGTGATCCTGCGATGCGGGCTGAGCCGGCCGGCCGAGTTCGTCGTCGGGGCGCCGATCCAGATGGTCGATGACGTCTCCTGGTTCAGACTCGACGATCCCGACCTGGAACGCACCACCTGGGTGTGCGTGGACCGGCCGGTGTACGTCGCGCTGACCCTGCCGGACGGGTCCGGCCCGGCACCCATCCAGGACCTCTCCGATGTCATCGAACGCACCCTGACCCAGCAGCCGATCCGGCCCGGCCGGCTCTGAGGCTCAGCGCAGGCCGGTTCCGCGGGCCAGTGCGGTTTCCACCATGGTGCCGACCAGCGTCGGGTAGTCAACCCCGCTGGCTCCCCACATCCGGGGGTACATCGAGATGGTGGTGAAGCCCGGCATGGTGTTGATCTCGTTGACCACCGGACCGTCGGCGGTGAGGAAGAAGTCCACCCGGGCCAGGCCCTGACAGTCCAGGGCGTTGAAGGTTCGGATGGCCAAGTCGCGCAACGTCTCCGCGGTGTCGTGATCGACCGCGGCCGGCACGTCCAGTTCAGCCGTGTCATCGAGGTACTTGGTCTCGAAGTCATAGACCCCACCGGGCACCCGGATCTCACCGATGGTGCTCGCCCGCACCGCGCCATCCGGGAACTCCAGCACACCGCATTCCAACTCCCGGCCCACGATCGCCGCCTCGATGACGACCTTCGGGTCATGCCGGCGCGCCTCGGCGATCGCGCCCGGCAGTTCCTCGGGGCGACAGACCCGGGTAACCCCGATCGAGGAACCTCCGCGCGCGGGTTTGACGAACAGCGGAAAACCCAGCCGCGCAATGTCATCCCCGGACGGGGCGCTCTGACGCGGCCGCAGAACGAGGTAGTCGCCGATCGGCAGTCCCGCGGCCGCGATCAGCTTCTTGGCGAACTCCTTGTCCATCCCTGCGGCGCTGGCCAACACCCCGGGGCCGACGTAGGGCAGGCCGGCCAGTTCCAGCAGACCTTGGATGGTCCCGTCCTCGCCGTAGGGGCCGTGCAGGATCGGAAACACGACGTCGACCGAGGACAGGATCTCGCCGACATGTGCCAGCGGGCTCGCCGCCTCCCCCTCGACCTCCGGCAGCCGTCCGCCGGCGATGGTCAACTGATCGGGGTCGGCGTCGGCAAGCATCCACGAACCGTCCCGGCTGATGCCGACCGGCACGACCTCGAAACGGCTGGGGTCCAGATGACGCAGAATGCTGCCCGCCGACACGCAGGAGATCGCGTGTTCGGAGCTTCGACCGCCATAGACGACGGCCACACGGATTCGCCGGGCGGGAGTCACAAGCTCAACAGGCTACAGCCCGTCGGCATCGAGGGCATTGAGGACGTCGGCGACGAGGTCCTCGGTGTCCTCGATCCCCGCCGAGATCCGGGCGAACCCCTCCGGCACCGCATCGCCCCACCGTGCCCGTCGATCCACCGAGGTGTGCAGACCGCCGAAGCTGGTCGCGGCCACCAGCAGTTCGCTGTGCCGCACCAGGGCGTGAACGGCCTCCGCACCGGAGAGTTCGACCGACAGCAGGCCACCGAACCGGCGCATCTGGGTCAGCGCGACCGCGTGCGAGGGATCGGCGGGCAGGCCCGGGTAGCGCACCGATCGCACCTTCGGGTGGCCCTCCAATGCGACGGCCAGCGCCAGGGCGTTCTGGCACTGGCGGTCAAAGCGCAGCCCGAAGCTTCCGATACTGCGCAGCAGCAGCCAGGCGTCGAAAGCACCCGGAACCGGGCCGGCGAGTGTGCGCTCGCGGTAGATCGCCGTCATCAGCTCGGGGTGGCTGCCGGCCACGTACCCGGCGAGCAGGTCGCTGTGTCCGGCCAGCGCCTTGGTCGCGCTGGCCACCACCAGGTCGGCTCCCAGCTCCAGTGGCCGCTGGCCGAGCGGGGTCGCCGCGGTGTTGTCGACCACCAGCCGGGCTCCGCGGCGGTGGCAGATCCCGGCCAGCCGGTGCAGGTCCACCACGTCCAATGCCGGATTGGTCGGTGTCTCGGCCAGCACCACATCGGCCTGCAGCGCGGCGTCGCAAAGCCGGTCGGCCATCACTTCGCGGACCGTGACGCCCAGCGGGGCAAGGCATTCGGTGGCGTAGCGGCGAACCTGGTGGTAACCGTCGGCGGGTACCACCAGCACCTGCCCCGGCGAGCACAACACCCGCAACGCGGCGGTGACCGCGGCCATGCCGGAGCCGAACGACACCGCTGAGGTGGCCTCCTCGAGTCCCGCCAGCGCCGTCTCAAGGCGGGTCCAGACCGGGTTGGAATACCGGCCGTAGACGTGGTCCTCGCTGCCCTCGGCGGCGGAGAGGTGGAAGGCCGACGCCGGGACCGGAACCGGCCCCACCGGCTGACCCGGCACGGCCTCGGAGTCGACCGCTTTGACGGTGCGGGTGGAATCGCCGAAGCGTTCTGTCATGTCATCACTGTCGTGTCATCACTCGGGTTTCGTGCTGCGGCCCAGCAGCAGGGCGACCGCCTCGTCGACGGACAACCCCCGGTGGCAGACCCGGTGCACGGCGTCGGTCAGCGGCATTTCGACGTCGTAACTGTTGGCCAGCGCGAGGATCGACGAGCACGAGGTGACCCCCTCGGCGACCCGACCGTGGTTGGCCTGACCGGCCTGCTCGAGGGTGTCGCCGCGGCCCAGGCACTGGCCGAAACGACGGTTGCGGGAATGCGCGGAGGTGCAGGTGGCCACCAGGTCGCCCACTCCGGCCAGTCCGGCCAGGGTCGCGGGCTTGGCGCCCAGTGCGATACCCAGCCGCATGATCTCGGCCAGCCCCCGGGTGATGATCGCGGCGGCGGTGTTCTCCCCCAGACCGACCCCGGCGGCCATCCCGGCGGCCAGCGCGATGACGTTCTTGCAGGCACCGCCGATCTCGGTGCCCACCACATCGGAATTGGTGTACGGCCGCAGGTATCCGGTGCTCAGGGCCCGCTGCAGCGCCACCGCCCGGGCCGAGTCCGAGCACGCCACCACGGTGGCGGCGGGTTGTTCCAGTGCGATCTCGTCGGCGAGATTGGGGCCGGAGACCACGGCCACCTGACCCTGCTCGGCGCCGGTCACCGCGACGATCACCTGACTCATCCGCATCAGCGTGTCCAACTCGATCCCCTTGGCCAGGCTGACCATGGTCGCCCCGGCGGCGATGTGGCCACGCCAGGCCTCGAGGTTGGCCCGCAGGGTCTGGGACGGCACCGCCAGCAGCACCGTGGACACCCCGTCGAGCGCCTCGCCCGGGTCCGGGGTCGCGCGGAGCGCCTCGGGCAGCGCGATGCCGGGAAGATAGCCGGCGTTGGTGCCGGCGTTGTTGATCTCCTCGGCGATCTCGGGGCGGCGGGCCCACAGCCGCACCTCCGCGCCCGCATCGGCCAGCACCTTGGCCAGCACGGTGCCCCAGGCGCCGGCTCCCATCACCGCCGCCGTTCCCAGTGCGCCGCTCATCGACCTCCGCACCTTCCCGCCCGAGCCGTTTCCCCGTCCACCTAATCACGCCCGGCGCTGGCAGGATGACGGCCATGGGCAAGGCGGGCGGTGTCGGACTGATCATCGCGGTCAAACGCCTCACGCGCGCCAAGACCCGGTTGGCGGCGCAGTTTCCGCCCGCCCAGCGGGAACGCGTCGTTCTAGCGATGCTGATCGACACCATCACCGCCGCCCGCGACGTGGTCGCGGTGAACGCGATCACCGTGGTGACCCCCGACGAGGTGGCCGCGGCCGCTGCCCGCGATCTCGGGGCGACCGTGGTCGCCGATCCCACCCCGCCGGGGCACCCGGACCCACTGAACAACGCCATCGGCGCCGCTTACCGGGAAGTGTCGGCTTCCATGCCGAATATCGTTGTTCTGCAGGGCGATCTGCCCGCTCTGCGGACCGGTGAGCTTGACGCCGCGCTGGCCGCCGCCGGTACTCATCCGCGCAGCTTCGTCGCTGACCGGCAAGGCAGCGGAACGGTGGCGCTGTTCGCCTTCGGGACACCCGCCGAGCCTCGGTTCGGCGCCGATTCGGCCCGTCGGCACCGTGATTCCGGGGCCGTCGAACTCGAGGGCGACTGGCCGGGCCTGCGTTGCGATATCGACACTCCGGACGACCTGGCCGAAGCCGGCCGGCTGGGACTCGGGAGGGCCACCGCCGACGCTCTCGGGTAACCGGGACGACGACCTCAGGTGAACATCCGGTGGGCGTGCACGGATTCGGTTGCAGCTCTCCCCGGGTGGCCGGTGATGAGGAATGATGATCTGCCATGACCGAGGCGCGCATCGAGACCGAACGACCCCCGCAGGGCCAGGCGCCGGAACCACCCCCGGCCGCGACGACCGTGCAGGCCGCGGATGCGCTGCCGGAGGACCGGTATCTCAACCGGGAGCTGAGTTGGCTGGATTTCAACAGCAGGGTTCTCACCCTGGCCGCCGACACGTCGCTACCGCTGCTCGAGCGGCTGAAGTTCCTGGCGATCTTCGCCACCAACCTCGATGAGTTCTACATGGTCCGCGTCGCGGGCCTCAAGCGCCGCGACGAGATGCGGCTGTCGGTGCGCTCGGCCGACGGCCTGACTCCACGTGAACAACTCCGGCTGATCGGCGAGCGCACCCAGCAGATCGCGATGCGGCACGCCCGGGTGTTCCTGGAATCGGTGCGTCCGGCACTGGCCGAGCACGGCATCCACATCGTCACCTGGTCGGACCTCACCGACGGCGAACGCAGCGAGTTGTCAACCTACTTCTCCGAGCAGGTGTTTCCGGTACTGACGCCACTGGCCGTCGATCCCGCCCATCCGTTCCCGTTCGTCAGCGGACTGAGCCTGAATCTGGCTGTCGCGGTGCGTTCGCCCGGCGACGGCAGCGAGCGCTTCGCCCGGGTGAAGGTGCCCGACAACGTCGACCGCTTCGTCCGGCTCAAGAACAACGATCCCGACAGCGATATCGTGCGGTTCCTGCCGATGGAGGAACTCATCGGCGCGTTCCTTCCGGCGCTGTTCCCCGGTATGGAGATCGTCGAGCGGCACGCCTTCCGGATCACCCGTAACGCGGACATGGACGTCGAGGACCGCGACGAGGATCTGCTGCAGGCGCTAGAACGCGAACTGGCGCGGCGCCGGTTCGGGCCTCCCGTGCGACTGGAGGTCTCCGATGACATGAGCGAGTACATGCTCGGGTTGTTGCTGCGCGAACTGGACGTTCACCCCGGTGACGTGGTGCAGTTGCCCGGCCTGCTCGACCTGTCGGCGCTGTGGCAGGTCTACGCGGTGGACCGGCCCGCGCTGAAGGACAAGCCCTTCGTGCCGGCCACCCACCCGGCCTTCGGTGAGACCGGCAAGAGCATCTTCGCGACCCTGCGCGACGGGGATGTCCTGGTGCACCATCCCTACGAATCGTTCTCCACCAGCGTGCAGCGCTTCATCGAGCAGGCCGCAGCCGATCCCGACGTGTTGGCCATCAAGCAGACGCTGTACCGCACCTCCGGCGACTCACCCATCATCAATGCGCTGATCGACGCTGCCGACGCCGGCAAGCAGGTGGTCGCGCTGGTCGAACTCAAGGCACGCTTCGACGAACAGGCCAATATCAAGTGGGCCCGTGCGCTCGAAGATGCGGGCGTCCACGTGGTGTACGGCCTCGTCGGCCTGAAGACGCACTGCAAGACCTGTCTGGTGGTACGCCGGGAGGGGTCGACGATCCGCCGTTACTGCCACATCGGCACCGGCAACTACAACCCCAAGACCGCACGACTCTACGAGGACGTCGGCCTGCTCACCGCGGCACCGGAAATCGGCGCGGACCTGACCGATCTGTTCAACTCGCTGACCGGTTACTCCCGCAAGGTCAACTACCGCAACCTGTTGGTGGCCCCGCACGGCATCCGAACCGGCATCCTGGAACGCATCGACCGGGAGGTGGCCGCCCACCGGCAGACCGGAAACGGGCGAATCCGGATGAAGGGCAACGCGATCGTCGATGAGCAGATCATCGACGGCCTCTATCGCGCGTCCCAGGCCGGTGTTCGGGTCGAGGTGGTGGTGCGCGGTATCTGCGCCCTTCGCCCGGGAGTGCAGGGGTTCTCGGAGAACATCATGGTGCGCTCGATCCTCGGACAGTTCCTCGAGCACTCCCGGGTGATCCACTTCCGGGCGGCCGACGAGTTCTGGATCGGGAGCGCGGACATGATGCACCGCAACCTCGACCGCCGCGTCGAGGTCATGGCGCAGGTGAAGGACCGCCGGCTGACGTCCTATCTGGACGAGGTTTTCGAGTCCGCGATGCACCCGTCCACGCGCTGCTGGGAACTCGGCCCCGACGGTGGTTGGACCGCATCACCCACCGACGGCCGCGATGTTCGCGACCACCAGGTGTGGCTGATGGAAAAGCACCGCCAAGGCTGACCGGTCGATGGCACAGGCGAAGAACAAGCCACCGGTACGGGCGGCCGGAGCGGTGTTGTGGCGGCCCGGTGAGGACTCCGGCGAGCCGTTGCTGGCCCTCATCCACCGACCTCGATACGACGATTGGTCGATCCCTAAGGGCAAGATCGACCCCGGCGAGACCGAACCCGTTGCCGCCGTGCGTGAAATCCTCGAGGAGACCGGTCAACGCGCCGAGCTGGGCCGCCGGCTGAGCAGGATCAGTTACCCGATTCCCGTCGGGACCAAGATCGTCGACTACTGGGTGGCCCGGGCCAAGGGCGGCGACTTCACCCCGAGCAAAGAAGTGGACGAGGTGCGGTGGCTTCCGCTCAAGGAAGCCACCAAGCAGCTCACCTATCCACACGACCGCAAGGTGCTGGCCCAGTTCGCCAAGAAGACCGCCGACACCAAGACCGTGCTGATCGTCCGCCACGGCACCGCCGGCCGCAAGGCGCGATACAAAGGCGACGACCGCAAGCGTCCGCTGGACGCCAAGGGCCGCGCACAGGCCAGATCCCTGGTGCCGCAACTACTTGCCTTCGGTGCCTCCACGGTCTATGCGGCGGATCGAGTCCGGTGCTTTCAGACCGTCGAGCCCCTCGCCCGGGAACTCGGGGAAGACATCACAGCAGAGCCCACGCTGACCGAGGAGGCCTACGCCGTCCATCCGAAGAAAGCGCACAATCGGGTGGTCAAGATAGCCGAACTGCCTGGCACACCGGTGATCTGCACGCAGGGCAAGGTGATCCCGTACCTCATCGAGTGGTGGTGTGCCCGGGACGGGGTCAAACCCGACAAGTCGCGCAACCGCAAGGGCAGCATGTGGGTTCTGTCGCTGGATCGGGGTCGGCTGATCGCGGCCGATCACCTGCCCAGCCCACTGGCCACCACGGCCTCTCCGTGAGGTAGGACCGCCCCAACGACGAACACGCCGCGAGCCTTTCGGCCCGCGGCGTGTTCGCTGGGTTCGACGTCACATGCTCAGCCGCTCAGCGGCGGCCCTTCTTGGCCGGCGCCTTCTTCGCGGCGGCTTTCGTGGCCGAGGCCTTCTTGGCCGGGGCTTTCGTTGCCGCCTTCTTCACCGCAGCCTTCTTGGCCGGAGCCTTGGCAACAGCCTTCTTCACCGGAGCCTTGGTCGCGGCCTTCTTGACGGTCGCCTTCTTCACCGGAGCCTTGGTCGCGGCCTTCTTGACGGTCGCCTTCTTCACCGGAGCCTTGGTCGCGGCCTTCTTGACGGTCGCCTTCTTCACCGGAGCCTTGGTCGCGGCCTTCTTGACGGTCGCCTTCTTCACCGGAGCCTTCGTCGCGGCCTTCTTGACAGCGGTCTTCTTCACCGCGGCCTTCTTCACCGTGACCTTCTTTGCCGGAGCCTTGGCGGCAGATTTCTTCGCCGGGGCCTTCGCCGCGGCCTTCTTGGCCGCCGCCTTCGTCGCGGTGGCCTTCGTCGCGGCCTTCTTGACAGCGGCCTTCTTCACCGCGGCCTTAGCTGCCGTCCCGCCCACGGCGCCCCGCTTGACGGCGGGCCCTTCGGCCGGAAGTTTCTGCGCACCAGAGACGTACGACTTGAAGCGGGCTCCGGGTCGGAAAGCCGGGACAGAGGTGGGCTTCACCTTCACCGTCTCTCCGGTGCGCGGGTTACGCGCGACGCGCGCGGCACGACGGCGACGTTCGAAGACACCGAAACCGGTGATCGTCACGCTGTCACCCTTTTGGACAGCGCGCACGATGGCGTCGATCAGATGCTCCACGGCGTCATTGGCCTGGCGACGATCGGTGCCCAGCTTCTCCGTGAGGACGTCGATCAACTCTGCTTTGTTCATTCAAATCCTCCAGAACAGTGGTCCGTTCTGGACCGACTGGAAAATACGGTAAACCTTCGAATCCCAGATATCCAAGAGCCACGCGCAATTTCAGCAAAAGCACAAATGCGGATTCTCAATCCGCTTGTCGCGCTTTCGGCCCCGACCGGCTCGCCACAGCTATCCTGCGAATGCGATCCCGCCCGGCCGCAAAGGCGTTCAGGAATTGAGCGGAATGCGCGGTTTCCATTCGGGCCGGGCCGCCTCGAATGCCTCGATTTCAGGCAGTTTTCGCAGCGTAAGGCCGATATCGTCGAGACCTTCCAACAGGCGCCAGGCCGTGTAGTCGTCAATGCTGAACGGCACCACGGCCGTTCCGGCGGTGATCGTCCTATCTTCAAGATTGACAGTGATTTCCAGCCCGGGATGCTGCTCGATGAGCTTCCAGAGCAGTTCGACGTCGTCCTGGGCCACCTCCGCGGCCAGCAGCCCGGCCTTTCCGGCGTTGCCGCGGAAGATGTCGGCGAAGCGGGACGAAATCACCACCCTGAAGCCGTAGTCCATCAATGCCCACACCGCATGCTCGCGCGAGGAGCCGGTGCCGAAGTCAGGTCCGGCGACCAGTACCGAACCGCGGTCGAACGGGGGCTGGTTCAGGATGAAGGAACCGTCCGCGCGCCAGGCGGCGAACAGTCCGTCCTCGAAACCCGTTCGGGAGACCCGCTTCAGGTACTCGGCGGGGATGATCTGGTCGGTGTCAACATTGGAGCGGCGTAGCGGTACGCCGATTCCGGTGTGGGTGCGAAAGGCCTCCATGGTGCTGTCCTCTCCTGGTTCAGCTGTCGAGATCGGCCGGGGACGCCAGGGTTCCGCGCACCGCGGTGGCCGCGGCGACCGCGGGAGACACCAGGTGGGTGCGACCGCCCTTGCCTTGTCGGCCTTCGAAGTTCCGGTTGGACGTCGAGGCGCAGCGCTGCCCTGGTGACAGTTGGTCGGGATTCATCCCCAGGCACATCGAACAGCCGGCAAGCCGCCATTCCGCACCGGCAGCGGTGAAGATCTCGCCGAGCCCCTCCTTCTCGGCCTGGGCCCGCACCCGCATCGAGCCCGGGACGATCAGCATCCGCACCCCGTCGGCCACCCGGCGGCCGCGGAGGATTTCGGCCACGGCGCGCAGGTCCTCGATCCTTCCGTTGGTGCAGGAGCCCACGAAGACGGTGTCGACCGGGATATCGCGCATCGGGGTGCCCGGTCGAAGATCCATGTACGCCAACGCCTTCTCGGCGGCCTGCCGTTCTGCGTCACTGCCCATGAGTTCGGGGTCGGGAACCGACTCGGACAGCGGGACGCCCTGACCGGGGTTGGTTCCCCAGGTGACGAACGGGCTCAACGTGGCCGCGTCGATGTAGACCTCGGTGTCGAACTCCGCACCATCATCGGTGCGCAGCCGGTCCCAGGCGGCGACCGCGGCGTCCCACTGTTCCCCGGCCGGGGCATAGGTGCGGCCGCGCAGGAACTCATAGGTCGTCGCGTCGGGTGCCACCATTCCGGCCCGTGCGCCGGCCTCGATACTCATGTTGCAGATCGTCATCCGGCCTTCCATCGACAGCGATTCGATGGCGCTGCCGCGGTACTCGATGACGTGGCCCTGTCCGCCGCCGGTGCCGATCTTGGCGATAACGGCCAGGATGATGTCCTTGGCCGTCACCCCGGGCGGCAACGCACCGTCGACGTTGACCGCCATCGTCTTGAAGGGCCGCAGTGGAAGCGTCTGGGTGGCAAGCACATGTTCGACCTCGGAGGTGCCGATTCCCATCGCCAGTGCGCCGAAGGCGCCGTGGGTGGAGGTGTGGCTGTCACCGCAGACGATTGTCATCCCTGGCTGGGTCAGTCCCAGCTGCGGACCCACCACGTGCACGATGCCCTGCTCCGGATCTCCCATCGGGTGAAGGCGGATGCCGAACTCGGCGCAGTTGCGCCGCAACGTCTCCACCTGCGTGCGGGACACCGGGTCGGCGATCGGCTTGTCGATGTCGACGGTCGGAACGTTGTGGTCCTCGGTGGCCAACGTCAGATCGGGACGGCGAACCGGGCGCCCGGCCAATCGCAGACCGTCGAAAGCCTGCGGGCTGGTGACCTCATGGATCAAGTGAAGATCGATGTAGATCAGGTCGGGTTCACGCGCGGCGCCGGTACCGGTTCCCGCCACCACGACGTGGTCGGCCCACACCTTCTCGGCCAAGGTGCGCGGGGTGCTCGAATTAGACATCTGCTCATCTCACAATGTGGGACTATTGTTTCTTGATATGAGACAGGATAGCGGCATCGGCGTTCTCGACAAAGCCGTGGGAGTGCTGTACGCAGTAGCCGAGACTCCCTGCGGGCTGGCCGAACTCTGCCGCCGGACCGGCCTGCCGAGGGCCACCGCGCACCGGTTGGCCGCCGGACTGGAGACACATCGTCTGCTGTCCCGCGACGAGTCAGGCCGCTGGCAGCCGGGCCCCGGGCTAGCCGAACTGTCCGCCCACCTGAGCGACCCACTGGTCGATGCCGCAGCCGCCGTCCTTCCGCAGCTTCGCGAGGTCACCGGGGAGAGCGTCCAGCTCTACCGTCGGGAAGGCGCCACCCGGGTGTGCATCGCGGCCCTGGAACCCCCTGCGGGACTGCGAGATACCGTGCCGGTCGGTGCGAGGCTGCCGATGACCGCGGGCTCGGGGGCCCGGGTGCTGCTGGCCTACAGCGACCCCGACACCCGTCGGCAGCTGCTGGACGAGGCGACATTCACCGAACGCACCCTGGCCGAGGTGCGACGCCGGGGCTGGGCACAGAGCGCCGCCGAGCGCGAACCGGGTGTCGCCAGTGTCTCGGCGCCGGTGCGGGACCGGGCCGGCGCGGTCGTCGCGGCGGTGTCGGTGTCGGGACCGATCGACCGGATGGGACGACAACCCGGCGCGCGATGGGCGGCCGACCTGTTGGCCGCCAGCACCGCCCTGACAGAACGGCTGTGACGCGAGGGCTGTGACGCGGGTCGGCCCACCTGGGAGACTGGCGCCATGGGCACCAATCAACGTTCGCAGATCGTCATGTCCAGAGCGGAGATCACCGACTTCGTGGCCCGCAGCCGCACCGGAACCCTGGCCACCGTCGGCCCCGGCGGACAACCACACCTGGTGGCCATGTGGTACGGCGTGATTGACGGTGAGATCTGGCTTGAGACAAAGCTGAAGTCGCAGAAGGTCGTCAATCTCAAACGGAACCCTCGGGTCAGCTTCCTCATCGAGGACGGCATGACCTACGACAGCCTTCGCGGAGTCTCCTTCGAGGGCGTCGCCGAGATCCACGATGACCCGGACTCCGTGTTCGCCGTGGGTGTCAGTGTCTGGGAGCGCTACAACGGCCCCTACACCGAGGATCTCAAACCGTCGGTGGACATGATGATGAACAAGCGGGTGGCGGTGCGCATCGTCTCCGGACGGGTGCGGTCCTGGGATCACCACAAGCTGGGACTGCCCGCGATGCCGGTGGCCGGGTCAACCGCACCGAATTCCCGACCGTGAGGCCCCCGAGCGTGCCCGCGCCAGACCGACGGGAGCCGATCCTTCAGGGCCGGTGCGCGATCGTCACCGGCGCCAGCGCCGGAATCGGCCTGGCGATCGCGCTCCGGCTGGCCGCCGACGGCGCGGACCTGGTTGTCAACGCTCGTGATTCGGGACGGCTCGATCACGCCGCGGAGCGGATCGCACAGTCCGGCTCGACACGCGTCGCCTGTGTCGCGGGGGACGCCGCGGCACCGGAGGTGATCGCCGACCTGACGGCCGCGGCTCAACGCTGGGGCGGGGCCTCGATTGCCGTGGCCAACGCCGGCGGCGGCCTCCCGAAAGGCGAGGTTACTGAGCACGACGCCATGAGGCTGTGGCGCACCAACGTCTGGAGCACCCAGGCCCTCATCGAGGCTGTCGGTCCGGATATGGCCCGGCGGGGCTGGGGCCGCATCGTCACCGTGTCCAGCCTGGCGGGCCGCCGGTGCAGTCCCACGTCCACTCCCACCTACGCCGCCGCAAAAGCGGGTGTGATCGCACTCACACGCTGCGCCGCCATCGATCTCGCCCCGCACGGGGTGACGGTCAACGGCGTCGCCCCCGGAGTCACCGCGACGGACCGTATCGTCAACCGCCTCGCGGGGATGTCGGCGGACCGGGTGGCGGCCATCGAAGCGAACATTCCCATCGGGCGCTGGGCCCAACCGGACGATGTCGCCGCCGCGGTCGCGTTTCTGTGCTCCCCGGCCGCCGGTTACATCACCGGCCACACCCTGGACATCAACGGCGGCGCCTGGATGAGCTGATCCCCGGCGCGAGCAGACACGAAAGTCCCCGACACGCCGAAGGCGTGGGGGACTTTGTGTCTGCTCGCGCAAAAAAACTGGTACCCCCGATGGGATTCGAACCCACGCTACCGCCGTGAGAGGGCGGCGTCCTAGGCCGCTAGACGACGGGGGCTAGGAGAACTTCCGGTTAGTCAGCATAGCCCAGCGGGCCATCCGAACATAATTGCTGGGGTACCAGGACTCGAACCTAGAATGGCTGAACCAGAATCAGCTGTGTTGCCAATTACACCATACCCCATCGCTCACCCATAACAGCTGGTCAGAACCAACTATCCCGGGCCTCCGAGCAACGCCAGAGCAGACTACCAAAGATTTCGGAGCGGCTCCGTCGCGGGCCTCGCGCAGCCGGCGCAGGCTGCGTTCACGGCCCAGCAGTTCCAGGGACTCGAACAGCGGCGGGCTGACCGTCGCACCGGTGGCCGCGACCCGGATCGGACCGAACGCCTTGCGCGGCTTGAGACCCAGGCCGTCGATCAACGCACCCTTGAGGGCAGCCTCGATCGAGGCGGCGGTCCACTCGCCCAGCCCGTCGAGCGCGCCCAGCGCGGAGTCCAGCACCGCCGCTGCGTCGCCGGTGAGTTCCCTGGAACCCGCCTTCGGGTCGATCGCGTAGGCGTCGTCGTCGAGGAACTTCAGCAGCTCCCAGGCGTCGGAGAGCACGACGACGCGGGTCTGCACCAGATCGGCGGCGGCGTCGCGAACCCGCTCTCGTCGAGCCCGGTGTCGTGACCGTGCGCGGCGAAGAAGGCACGCAGCCGGGCCGCGAACTCGTCCGGGGTCAGCCTGCGGATGTGCTCGGCGTTGATGGCTTCGGCCTTCTTCTGGTCGAAGCGGGCCGGGTTGGAGTTGACGTCGATGACGTCGAAGGCCCTCACCATCTCCTCGAGACTGAAGACGTCGCGGTCCTCGGCGATACCCCCAGCCGAGCAGTGCGAGGTAGTTCAGCAGACCCTCCGGCAGGAATCCGCGGTCCCGATGCAGGAACAGATTGGACTGCGGATCGCGCTTGGACAGCTTCTTGGTTCCCTCCCCGAGAACCGTTGGCAGGTGGGCGTATTCGGGGATGCGCTCGGCGACCCCGATCCGGATCAGCGCCCGGTGCAGGGCGATCTGGCGGGGCGTCGAAGGCATTAGGTCCTCACCGCGCAGCACGTGGGTGATCTTCATCAGCGCGTCGTCGACGGGGTTGACCAACGTGTACAGCGGATCGCCCGTCGCCCGGGTCAGCGCGAAGTCGGGCACCGCACCGGGTGCGAAAGTGGTTTCCCCGCGCACCAGGTCGTGCCAGCTGATGTCCGCGTCGGGCATCCGCAGCCGCAGGACGGGTTTGCGGCCCTCGGCCTCGAAGGCCGCACGCTGTGCATCGGTCAGGTCGCGGTCGTAGTTGTCGTAGCCCAGTTTCGGGTTACGGCCGGCGGCGATATGGCGGGCCTCGACCTCCTCGGGGTGGAATACGCCGGGTAGGCCTCGCCGGCCTCCACCAGTCGGGCGATCACGTCGCGGTAGATCTCACCGCGCTGCGACTGCCGGTACGGGCCATGCGGCCCGCCGACTTCCACCCTCGTCCCAGTCCAGGCCCAGCCAGCGCAGCGCCTCCAGGATCGCCTGGTAGCTCTCCTCGGAGTCGCGGGCGGCATCGGTGTCCTCGATGCGGAACACGAACGTGCCGCCGTTGTGGCGGGCGTAGGCCCAGTTGAACAGCGCGGTGCGGACCAGGCCGACATGCGGTGTTCCGGTCGGTGACGGGCAGAACCGGACGCGCACCGGGCTGATCCGGTGTCAGGGGGGTCATCGGGCGCCTTTCCGGACGACGGGATTGGTGAGGGTTCCGATGCCCTCGATGGAGACGCTGACGGTGTCACCGTCCTCCAGCGGGCCGACCCCTTCGGGCGTGCCGGTCAGGATGAGGTCACCGGGCAGCAGGGTCATCACGGCGCTCATCCACTCGATGATGGCGCCGATGTCGTGGATCATCAGCGAGGTCCGGCTGCGTTGGCGCACTTGACCGTTGACCTCGGTGCGGATCTCCAGATCCGATGGGTCGAGGTCGGTGACGATCCACGGCCCGACCGGGCAGAACGTGTCGTGCCCCTTGGCGCGCGTCCACTGCCGTCGGCCTTCTGCTGGTCCCGCGCCGAAACGTCATTGGCGATGGTGTATCCGAGGATGACGTCGGCGGCCCTGGCTGCGGCCACATCCTTGCAGGGGCGTCCGATCACCGCCGCCAGCTCGCCCTCGTGGTGTACCGGGGAGGCGTTGGCGGGCAACTGAATCGGCACGTTAGGGCCGATGATCGCGGTGTTGGGCTTGAGGAAGATCACCGGGTCTTCCGGTGCCTGCCCGCCCATCTCCTTGATGTGCTCGACATAGTTCTTGCCCATGCAGACCGACCTTGCTGGCGAGGATGGGGGCCAGCAGCCGGACATCGGCCAGCGGCCACGACCGGCCGGTGAAGGTCGGTGTGCCGAAGGGATGCTCGGCGATCTCGCGGGCGGTCTCCTCGCCCGGTTGGCCCTCGATGCTGACGAAGGCAACCCCGTCGGGGCTGGCGATACGACCCAGGCGCATTCGTGACAGCCTAGTCCCGCCGCCGTGTGAGGAACCACGCAGACAACCTGCGAGTGGTGTGCTGCGAGATTCCTCACTGACGGCGCGCCTGCGCGGGGGCAACGGCGCATCATGGGCGGGTGGCCGGCACCGGGACGATCAGCACGGCTCGGCGCTGGTCGATGCTGGGACTCGGCCTGTTCGCCACGCTATGCGCCAATGTCTTCATCCACTGCGCGGCCTTTCTGATCCCCAGCCTGCAGAGCGGCCGGGGGCTTGACCTGGCCCGCGCCGGGCTGGTGTCGGCCATGCCCGCGTTCGGGATGGTGCTGACCCTGATCGCCTGGGGATATGTGGTGGACCGCTTCGGTGAGCGACTGGTGCTGACGGTCGGTTCGGCCTTGGCGGCGGCTGCGGCGCTGGGCGCAGCCCTGAGCCCGTCGCTGGTGGGGCTGTCTGCTCTGCTGTTCCTCGGCGGAATGGCCGCAGCCAGCAGCAACTCAGCCAGCGGACGGCTGGTGGTCGGGTGGTTCGAGCCGCAGCAGCGCGGCCTGGCGATGGGTATCCGACAGATGGCGCAGCCGCTGGGAGTCGGGCTGGGGGCACTGGTGATTCCGCGTCTGGCAGAGACCGCGGGCATCGGGGCGGCGCTGGTGTTCCCGGCGGCCGTCTGCGCGGTCGCCGCGGCGGTGTGCGCGTTGGGTGTGCGGGACCCTACTCGTCCGCCGCGCGAGGAGGCAACGGCTGCTCAACTGGCCAATCCGTACCGCACTTCACCGACCCTGGCGCGGATTCACCTGGTGTCGGTGCTGCTGGTCATTCCACAGAGCGTGGTGTGGACATTCACCCTGGTGTGGCTGATGGCCGACAACGGCTGGTCGGCGGGTTCCGCGGGCGCGCTAGTGACCCTCGCGCAGGTGCTCGGGGCGCTCGGGCGGGTCGGCGCAGGCCGGTGGTCGGACCGCGTCGGTTCCCGG
This sequence comes from Mycolicibacterium sp., assembly GCA_020637165.1. Classification (GTDB taxonomy): domain Bacteria; phylum Actinomycetota; class Actinomycetes; order Mycobacteriales; family Mycobacteriaceae; genus Mycobacterium. The sequence continues at coordinate 831,311 of JACJWN010000003.1, forward strand.
CTGCGGCCGATCCGGGTGATCGCCGTCGCGGCGGCGGTGGCCATGCTGACGCTGACCCTGTCCGATGCGGCGGACTGGGCTTGGAGTGTGGCCGCGATGATCGTGGCCTCGGTGGTCACGGTGAGCGACAACGGCCTGGCGTTCACCGCCATCGCCGAGATCGCCGGCCCGTTCTGGAGCGGCCGCGCGCTGGGCGCCCAGAACACCAGCCAGTTGTTCACCGCCGGTCTGACCCCGCCGCTGTTCGGAGCACTGATCGGGGCGGCCGGCTATCCGGTGGCGTTCGCGGTGTGCGCGCTCTTCCCGCTGCTGGCAATCCCCCTGGTACCCGTCCGGGACGCCGGCGAGGGTGCGTGAACTGCCCGCCGCGGCGGGGTGTCGGCGGGCCGATCCGCACGCTCGCGCTGGCGGTCTGGAGGGGCTACAGCCGCGCCCTGATGCGCTCGCCCACCTCGGCGGTGGACAACGCGGCCCCGCCCCGGGTGGCCAGGTGATCGGCGACGGCCGCATCGACGCGCGCCGCGGCGGCGTCCTCGCCCAGGTGCGACAACAGCAACGCCACACTCATCACCGCCGCCGTGGGGTCGGCGATGCCCTTGCCGGCGATATCGGGCGCACTGCCGTGCACCGGCTCGAACATCGAGGGATTGGTGCCGGTGGCGTCGATATTGCCGCTGGCGGCCAGCCCGATCCCGCCGGACACCGCGGCCGCGAGGTCGGTGATGATGTCGCCGAAGAGGTTGTCGGTGACGATGACGTCGAACCGGCCCGGATCGGTGACCATGTGGATGGTGGCGGCGTCGATGTGCTGATAGGCCACCTCGACGTCCGGGTACTGCTCCCCCACCTCGGCCACGATGCGCGACCACAATCCGCCGGCGAAGGTCAGCACGTTGGTCTTGTGCACCAGGGTCAGATGCTTGCGGCGCTTGCTCGCACGGGAGAACGCGTCGCGGACCACCCTCTCGACGCCGAAGGCGGTGTTGAGGCTCACCTCGGTGGCGACCTCGTGCGGGGTGCCCGCCCGGATCACGCCGCCGTTCCCGGTGTAGGGCCCCTCAGTGCCCTCCCTCACGACGACGAAGTCGATCTCCGGGCTGCCGGCCAGCGGGCTGAGCACACCCTCGTAGAGCCGGCTCGGGCGCAGGTTGATGTGGTGGTCGAGTTCGAAGCGGATCTTGAGCAGCAGGCCGCGCTCCAGCACACCGCTGGGCACCGAAGGGTCGCCGATCGCCCCGAGCAGGATGGCGTCGTGGCCGCGCAGGTCGTCCAGCACGCCCTCCGGCAGGATCTCGCCGGTCGCGTGATAGCGACGCGCGCCGAGGTCGTAGTGGGTCTTCTCGACGCCGGGCAGCACCGCGTCGAGCACTTGCAGGGCCTCGCCGATGACTTCCGGGCCGATCCCGTCGCCCGCGATGACCGCCAAGCGCGTCATGACAGATCAACCACTTCCAGCGTTCCGGCGTCCACGGCGTCGCGGATCTCGGCGCGCACGTCGGCGGGCACGTCGCGGTCGAGGCGAAGCATCACCGTGGCGCCCTCACCGCTGGCGTCCTGGCTCAGCTGCGCGGCCTCGATGTTGACCCCCGCGCTTCCCAGCAGGGTGCCGATCTTGCCCAGCGCGCCGGGCTTGTCGCCGTAGTGCAGGATCAGATTGACCCCTTCGGCGCGCAGGTCGAAGCTGCGGCCGTTGATGGAGACGACCTTCTCCACCTGCTGCGGCCCGGACAACGTCCCGGAGACGTTGACCGCCGAGCCGTCCGGGGAGACCACCCGCACATCGACAAGGCTGCGGTGATTCGGGCTCTCGCTGACCGTGTCCAGTTCGGTCTGCAGACCCCGCTCGGCGGCCAGCGTGGGCGCGTTGACGAACGTCACCTGCTGGTCGGTCATCGTGGAGAACAACCCGCGCAGGGCCGAGAGCTTGAGCACCTCGACGTCCTCGGAGGCCAGCTCACCGGACACCCGCACCGACAGGCCCTCCGGCGGTTCGGTGGCCAGCACGCCGACCAGCACGCCGAGCTTGCGAACCAGGTCCAACCACGGCGAGACCTCCTCGCTGACCGCCCCGGCGCCGACGTTGACCGCGTCCGGCACGAACTCCCCGGCCAGCGCGAGCTTCACGCTCTCGGCGACGTCGGTACCGGCCCGGTCCTGAGCCTCGGACGTGGAGGCGCCCAGGTGCGGGGTGACGACCACCTGAGGCAGGTCGAACAGCGGGCTGTCGGTGCACGGCTCGGTGGCGAACACGTCCAGACCCGCGCCGCGGACGTGGCCGCTGCGGATGGCGTCGGCCAGGGCGTGCTCGTCGATGAGACCGCCGCGGGCGGCGTTGACGATGATGACGCCGGGCTTGGTGCGGGCCAGCGCCTCCTTGCCCAGCAGACCCGCGGTCTCCTTGGTCTTGGGCAGGTGCACCGAGATGAAGTCGGCCCGGGCCAGCACGTCGTCCAGCGGGAGCAGCTCGATACCCAGCTGGGCCGCCCGGGCCGGCGGGACATAGGGGTCATAGGCGATGACGTGGGTGCCGAACGCCGCCAGCCGCTGGGCCACCAGCTGCCCGATGCGGCCCAGGCCCACCACGCCGACGGTCTTGCCGTAGATCTCGGTGCCGTTGAACGACGAGCGCTTCCAGGTGTGCTCGCGCAGGGTCGAATCGGCGGCGGGGATCTGGCGGGCCGCCGAGAGCAGCAGTGCCATGGCGTGCTCGGCGGCGCTGTGGATGTTGGAGGTCGGCGCGTTGACCACCAGAACGCCGGCGGCGGTGGCGGCATCGACGTCGACGTTGTCCAGGCCCACCCCGGCGCGGGCGATGATCTTCAGCCTTGGTGCGGCGGCGATCACCTCGCCGTCGACGGTAGTGGCCGATCGGACCAAAAGTGCGTCGGCGTCGACGACCGCGTCCAGCAGTTTGGGGCGGTCCGGGCCGTCGACCCAGCGGACCTCCACCTGGTCGCCGAGGGCGGCGACGGTCGACGGGGCAAGTTTGTCGGCGATGAGTACAACGGGCAAAGTCACGCGGACAGCCTAAAGGCAGGCCCATGGGGTCTAATCAGGCCATGGATGTCACGGTGGTCGGCAGCGGCCCCAACGGTCTGTCGGCAGCGGTGATCTGCGCCCGCGCCGGGCTGAAAGTGCAGGTTCTGGAAGCGCAGCCCACCCTCGGTGGCGGTGCGCGCACGTTACCCGACTCGGAGTTCCCCGATGTGCGCCACGACATCTGCTCGGCGATCCACCCGTTGGCGCTGGCCTCGCCGTTCTTCGCGGAGTTCGATCTACGGGGCCGCGGGGTGGGGTTGGCGGTGCCGGAGATCTCCTACGCCAACCCGCTACCGGGGCGTCCCGCCGCGATCGGTTGGCGCGACCTGGAACGCACCTGCGCGGGTCTGGAACACGGGGACTCGTGGCGGCACCTGATGGGCCCCTTGGCCACCCGGGGCGACGACGTGGTGGCCTTCCTGATCGGCGACAAGCGTTCCCTGCCGCCCGATCTCCCGGCGGCGGTGCTGCTCGGGCAACGGATGCTGGAGCAGGGCACCCCCGCCTGGGGACGGCTTCGCGGCGAGGACGCCCGAGCGTTGTTCACCGGCGTGGCAGCGCACACCATCGCGCCGATGCCGTCGCTGGTGGCCGCCGGCGCGGGCCTGCTGCTCGCGACGCTGGGCCACACAGTGGGCTGGCCGGTTCCGGTGGGCGGCAGTCAGGTGATCGCCGACGCGCTGATCGCCGACCTGCGCGCCCACGGCGGGGAGCTGCACACCGACTGCCCCGTCACCAATCCCCCGCCCGGCGTGGCCCTCTACGACACGGCGCCTACCGCACTGCTGGACATCTACGGCGAGGCACTGCCCACTCGGTATGCCAAGGCCCTGCGCCGCTACCACTATGGCCCGGGGGTGGCGAAGGTGGATTTCGTTCTCTCCGAGGCCATTCCGTGGTCGGACGCACGGCTGGCCGACGCACCGACCCTGCATCTCGGCGGCAGCCGACCCCAGATGGCCGCGGCCGAACGGGCTGTCGCGGCCCGAAAGCACGCAGACTGGCCGATGGTGCTGGCCGCGCAACCCTGGATCGCTGACCCGGGCCGCATCGACGCGGGGGGCCGCCGGCCGTTCTGGACCTACGCCCACGTCCCGGCCGGTTCCCCTCTCGATCAAACAGCGGTCATCACCGCCGTCATGGAACGCTTCGCCCCCGGGTTCTCCGACATCGTCCTCGCCGCCCGCAGCATTCCGGCCAGCAGCATGCACATCCATGACGCGAACTACGTCGGCGGGGACATCGCGGTGGGCGGCAACTCGGTGCTGCGCGCCCTGCTCGGCCCCACCCCCCGGGTCGACCCGTGGACAACGCCCGTGCCGAAGGCCTACCTGTGCTCATCGGCCACCCCGCCCGGCGGCGGTGTGCACGGGATGAGCGGCTACTACGCGGCGCGCACCATGCTCAGGCGGGAGTTCGGGTTGAGCATGCTGTCATTGCGGCCATAAGAAGCCGGCCCCCACCGATAGGCGGGGGCCGCTTCTCGTCGCGTTGCTCTTGGGCGCCGGGAAACTGAACTAAATGACGACCCCGGGCTGGCCGGGAGTGCCGTCGGCACCCTGCTGGCCGGTGGCGCCCGCAGCACCGGTGGCGCCGGTGGCTCCCGTGGCGCCCGTTCCTCCGATACCGGTGCCGCCGGTTCCGCCGGAGCCTCCGGAGCCACCGGAGCCACCCGAGCCACCCGAGCCACCAGAGCCACCGGAGCCACCAGTTCCGACAGTGCCGGTGCCCACGACGTCACCGCCGTCGCCGCCGTCGCCGCCGTCGCCGCCGTCGGCACCCGCACCACCGGCACCGCCGACACCGCCCGCACCGCCTGCACCGGCGACCCCGGCCTGAGAGCCACCGTTGCCGCCCCTACCGCCATTTCCGCCGCTGTATCCGGCACCACCGCTGGCACCGGTTGCACCGTCACCGCCGTTTCCACCGGCACCGGCAGTGCCGCCGGCGGTGGTGGTGAGGCTGCCACCGTCGCCACCGTCGCCGCCATTGCCGCCGCCGAAGAGGGCATTGCCGCCGTCGCCACCTTGACCGCCCTGATTCGCTCCGGCGAAGTCGCTGCTGGCGTCACCGCCATCGCCGCCGTTGCCGCCATTGCCGCCCGAAGCGCTGCCGTCGCCACCTCCGCCACCCGCGCCGCCGACGGCGATGCCATCCGGCGGTTGGGAGTTGTTGGTCACGGTGACATTGGTGATGCTCAGCGATGCCCCAAGCGCCCTTCCCCCGGTCGCGTCCCAGCTACCGGAAACGAACACGAACTTGTAGTCGCCCGGGGTGTTCACGACTGTCGACACCGTCGTGGGTGGCTGGGATGCGGATGCACTCGCCCCAGTCGCGTTGAGCAGGGTTATGGTGTTGCCGTTTGAAACGTCGAGCAGGTAGGCGAACACGTTGTAGGCATCCTCCCCGCCGCTTGCCTCCCAGTTGAACGAGACAGTGGCGCCGCTTGAGATGGTCACGGAGTTGTCACTGACGATCGCCGGACCGTTGACCACCGCTTGCGGGTCCGAAGTGAGGCCCGACGAGACCATTTGTGCGCGGTTGCTGCCGAAGGCATTGACCACCGTGGTGGTGAACGAACCGCCAGACAGAGTGGTCGATTCGCCAGGACCGGGCGGCTGGGTCGGATCAACCGGGGTAGGCCAGCCCCCGACCGAGTTGGTCCACCCGGCTCCGGTCGGGGTGGGCCCCAGGACCACTCGTTGGTTGAGCGCGGTCCAGTCCGTCAGGCCCTGCGTGAAGTCACCGTTGGGGAACGTGAAGGTGTTCTGCGCCGAGCCGCCTGCGCCCCCGTTGCCACCATTCTGCAGGCCGGTACCACTGGTGCCCGCCCCGCCGGCTATCGCGATTTGATCTCCGGAGCCGGCAGCGCCGGCTCCAGTCGCTCCGTCAGCGGCGGTACTGCCCGTGCTGACGTTGACGCCTGTGGCGCCTACTCCGCCGGTGCCGCCATTTCCGCCCAGGCCGCCGTTGCCGACCAAGCCGGCATCGCCACCGTCGCCGCCGTTGCCGCCGACACCGCTTGGGTTGGCGTAGCCGGCCCCGCCGTCACCACCGTTACCACCGGAGGTGGCCTCACTGCCCGCCGAACCCGCCGCACCGGCGGCACCGCCGGTGCCCCCGGTACCGGCCGCGCCCCCGGCGCCACCGGTAGCCGCGGTCCCGGGGTCCCCGCCGGCACCGCCATCACCACCATCAGGGGTCCCGGCGTCGCCGGCGGCACCATCACCACCGTCACCACCGATCCCGGCATCACCGCCGGCGCTTCCCGCCCCACCGTTGCCGTTGATACCGGAGGTCCCGGTGCCGCCGGCAGCCCCGCCGTTGCCGCCGTTACCGCCGCTGGCCCCAGCCGCTCCGTTGCCGCCAGTGCCGCCGTCGGCGCCGTCAGCACCCGCGATGGTCGCGTCGGCGCCGTCGGCCCCGTCGCCGCCCTTGCCGCTGTAGCCGCCGTCACCGCCAGTACCGCCATTACCGCCGTTACCGGCGATCGCCCCGCCGGCACCACCGTTACCGCCGGCCCCACCGGCACCGCCGGAGGTGCCGTCGGTCCCGTTGCCGTCCCCGCCGGTCACACCGTCGACGCCGTCGCGGCCATTACCACCGGCACCGCCGTTACCGCCGTTGCCGTAGTTGCCGCCGGCCCCCCCGGCACCACCATCACCACCGGCGGTCCCCGAGACCGCCGAGGGATCCGAGGCGGCGTCATAGCCGTCCCCGCCGTCACCACCGTTACCACCGGCAGTCGGCTGGCCACCGGAGTTACCGGCCACACCGGCGGTCCCACCGGTGCCACCGGTACCCGCCGCGCCACCGGCCCCACCGGCACCGGCGATCCCGGCGTCCCCGCCGGCACCACCGGCACCACCGGTCGGGGTCAGCGCATCGCCATCGGCACCATCACCGCCATCACCGCCAACACCACCATCACCACCGGTCCCGCCGTCACCGCCATCACCGTTGACCCCCGCCGTCCCGGCACCCAACGCAACACCGCCGTTACCACCGGCACCACCAGCACCACCGGCACTACCCGAACCGCCGGTACCACCGGCACCACCATCCGCGCCCGCAGTCGCACCATCGGCGCCAGCAGTGCCGGCCGCACCGGTAGCACCGTCACCCCCGTCAGCGCCGGCACCGCCGTTACCGCCATCACCGGCGATGCTGCCGCCGCTGCCACCGGCACCACCGGCACCCCCGGCACCACCGGCGACCGCCGGATCCGTCGAATCCGCACCATCACCGCCGGCACCACCGTTACCGCCGTTGCCATAGTTGCCGCCGGCCCCCCCGGCACCACCATCACCACCGGCGGTCCCCGAGACCGCCGAGGGATCCGAGGCGGCGTCATAGCCGTCCCCGCCGTCACCACCGTTACCACCGGAAGTCGGCTGGCCACCGGAGTTACCGGCCACACCGGCGGTCCCACCGGTGCCACCGGTACCCGCCGCGCCACCGGCCCCACCGGCACCGGCGATCCCGGCGTCCCCGCCGGCACCACCGGCACCACCGGTCGGGGTCAGCGCATCGCCATCGGCACCATCACCGCCATCACCGCCAACACCACCATCACCACCGGTCCCGCCGTCACCGCCATCACCGTTGACCCCCGCCGTCCCGGCACCCAACGCAACACCGCCGTTACCACCGGCACCACCAGCACCACCGGCACTGCCCGAACCGCCGGTACCACCGGCACCACCATCCGCGCCCGCAGTCGCACCATCGGCGCCGTCATTCCCGGCCGCACCGGCCGCGCCGGTGCCGCCGTCACCACCACGACCGCCATCACCACCATCACCGGAAACAGCACCACCAGTACCACCAGCACCACCAACGCCACCGGCACCACCGGCGACCGCCGGATCCGTCGAATCCGCACCGGCACCACCATTACCGCCGTCACCGCCGTTACCCGCGGTCGGCGTCATTCCCGGCCGCACCGGCCGCGCCGGTGCCGCCGTCACCACCACGACCGCCATCACCACCATCACCGGAAACAGCACCACCAGTACCACCAGCACCACCAACGCCACCGGCACCACCGGCGACCGCCGGATCCGTCGAATCCGCACCGGCACCACCATTACCGCCGTCACCGCCGTTACCCGCGGTCGGCGCATCCCCACCGGTCCCGCCGTTCCCGGCGTCACCGCTCACCCCGCCGGCACCGCCATCACCACCGTCACCACCATCACCGGACTCCACGCCACCGGTACCACCGTCACCACCGGTCCCGCCATTACCGCCCAACGGGTCAGCATCACCACCAGCACCACCGGCACCACCGTTACCCGCGGTCGGCGCATCCCCACCGATGCCGCCGGCGCCGCCGTCGCCACCACCGTCACCACCGGCTCCGCCGGCTCCGCCGTCACCACCGTTACCGGAGATCACCCCTCCGAGGCCACCAGCCCCACCGGCGCCGCCATCCGCGCCGGCACCGCCAGCCCCACCGGCACCACCGACGCCGCCATCACCGACATCGCCGGCATTCCCACCGTCCGCGCCTTTACCGCCGGCAACACCGGGAGTGGCGGAATCCGCACCAGAGCCACCGTCACCAGCGTCACCACCGGAAGTGGCTTGCGCGCCCGCGGCCCCCGAGGTCCCAGTGCTTCCACCGGTCCCACCCGTGCCCGCCGAACCCCCAGCCCCGCCAGCCCCGCCGGCTCCGGTGTTTCCGCCATCACCGCCGACCCCGCCATCGGGACTCAGCGCGTCACCATCACCGCCGTCGCCGCCATCACCGGGGGTTCCGGCACTCCCGCCAGCCCCTCCGGACCCGCCGTTGCCGTTGGCCCCGCCGGTCGCCGCGTTGCCCCCGGCCCCACCGGCACCGCCAGCCCCACCCGCGCCGCTGTCGGCCCCGGCCCCGCCGACGCCGCCACCGACCGCGCCGTCGGCACCACTACCCCCGGCCGCGCCGGCCCCACCAGCGCCACCAACACCGCCATCACCTGCGGTCCCCGTGGTCGCCGCCCCACCGGCACCACCAGCGCCGCCGACACCACCGGCACCACCGACCTGCGCCGGGGTCAGCCCGCTGCCATCCGCACCGGCAAAGCCGTCACCACCGACACCACCGGCACCGCCCGCACCCGCGATACCGGTGGTCGTAGCCCCGCCGACACCACCAGCACCGCCATTACCACCAGCCGCCCCGGCCACCGTGGCATTCCAGCCGTCCCCACCGCGTCCGGCCGCACCGCCATCACCACCCACACCCCCGGTGCCGGCAACGCCACCGTCACCGCCGTTACCGCCCGCACCGCCGTCGGGATGAGACTGATCCCCGTCCGCACCGTCCCCACCATTTCCGCCGTCACCGCCGTTACCGCCGACCCCCCCGGTCCCGCCGCCACCGTTCGTTCCGTTGGAGCCAAGCAAGAACAGCACCCGGGCCCGACCGGCCACCCCGCCCTGCCCGCCCGCACCGTTGGCTCCGCCAGCCCCGCCGGCACCGCCAGCGGTACCCGAATCACCGGGGTTCACCCCGTCCACGCCATCGGCGCCGGCACCGCCGTTACCGCCGATACCGCCCGAACCGCCATTACCGCCGTTACCGCCGAAGCCGAAGATCCAGCTACCCTCGCCGCCGGTGCCGCCGTTACCGCCGATCCCGCCGGCCCCCCCGGCCTCACCGTCCTGACCCGGATCGACCGCATCGGCACCATCGGCCCCCGAAACCCCGGCCCCGCCATTACCGCCGTTACCGCCGCTGCCGAACAACGACAACAGCCCGGTCGACCCGCCGTCACCGCCATTGCCGGCCGCCCCCGAGCTGCCGAATCCGTTCCCGCCATTACCGCCGTTACCGCCGTTGCCGACCCAGAATCCGCCGCGGCCGCCATCACCACCAGCACCGGCCACCGCCCCGGCACCACCATTACCGCCGGCGCCACCATTGCCGCTCAACGCCAAAAGTCCGGCATCCCCACCAGCACCACCGGTGCCACCAGTACCGGCAACTCCCGCACCACCGGTGCCACCGGTACCGGCGATCCCGATCAACGACAACAACCCGGTGTCCCCGCCGCGACCACCGGCACCACCGTCACCGCTACCGTCACCACCCACACCACCGGCACCACCATTGCCCAGGAACCACCCGGCCCGGCCACCGTCACCACCGACACCGCCGGTGCCACCGGCGCCACCTGCACCACCGGCGCCGCCGCGGGAGTTAAACGCCAACAGGCCCGCATCCCCACCAGCACCCCCGGCACCACCCTGAACATCCCCGGCCCCGCCGACACCTCCGGCCCCACCAGTCCCGTACAGCGACCAGAAACCGGTATCACCGCCGGCGCCACCGGCACCACCGGTACCCGTCGTGGCCGCACCACCAGCCCCGCCGTTACCGCCGTTGCCGATGAACAAACCACCCCGTCCGCCGGCACCACCGGCGCCGCCGGCCACCCCGGATCCGCCATCACCGCCGTTGCCGAACCAGCCCGCCGAACCGCCGTTACCGCCGTTGAAACCGTCACCGCCGTTGCCGATCAACCCGCCCCGGCCGCCGTCGCAGGCGCCACTGGTGCAGGTCTCCGCCGTGTAGCTGTAGCCGTTGCCCAACAGGATGCCGGCGTTCGGGTTGTCGGCAGTGCCATTGCCCACGAAGAATCGGATCAGATCCGCGATTGGATTGGCCGTCACCGATCCTGTGGCCGAAGCGCTGGGCGAGACCACCGAGGGATCGACCGGCTCCCCGCTGCTGCTTGCTGCCGCCGGCCTGGCAGTGGCCGCGTTGGTGCCCGTATCCCGACGGACGAATCCGGCAACTGCCCACATCAGCGGGACCGCCGCCGGAGCCCCACCGTCGGAGCCCCCGCCCAGCCACGACATCAGATTCGCCCCCAGCCCGGTCACCACACCCGGTCGTGCGGAAACCGGCTCCGCCTTCGGAGCGACCATCACCGGCGCCGAATCCGATGTCGCCGAGACAGGATCGGCTGCCGACACCTCGGCGGCCGCTGATGAGGCGGGCACGCTCACCCGACTCTCCACCGCCGCTGCGGGCCTGACGGCGGCCCCGGACTCAACCACGTCTGGCAACACCACCGGTGCGACGGGCGCCTCGGAGGGAACGGCGCCATCGGCCGGCACCGACGAATTCGACTGCCGGGCCGGGGAGCTGTCCTGACGTTGCACGGGCAGATCGGGGACCGGCACCGCCGCAGGCACCTCAGGCGAGAGGACGTCAACCGAGGGAGTCTCACCCGCCCGCGGGACCGTCGAAGTAGCTCTGCCGGCTCGCGCGGGGCCGACCCGAACAGCCGCACTCTCATCTCGCGCCGACTCCGCGGGAGCCGACTTCATTCCCGTACCTGCGCTCAGCCGCGACCGCGGCGTGCGATCGGAGGAGTCGGCCGCGCTCGAACCGGACGAACCGGCGGACCCGTCTGTGTCCGCGCCAGCCAGCACCGGCGAGCCGAGCAGACTCCCCACACCCAAGGCCACCGCCAGTGCGCCGACCCTGCCGACGAACAGAACGTGACCGGATGGGGCTGCGTGCTTGGCGCGACGCCGGGACGCGACACCGTCGGCGACGGCCCGGGGTCGCGGGCTGTTGTCCCCACCCCCGTCCATCTGCAGAGATCCGGTGGACAGACGGTTATGGGTTGACAACATCCGCGCTCCTTTCAGCTTCGCGCGCCCCCCTGGACGCGCCACTGCCGAGAAGTATCCACAGAAACTGTGTTTCTTTTCACTCAATTCATAGGTTTGTCAGAAAAACCTCTTGAACGATGTGGTTTGTATTTGCGTCCGCAAGATTTTGTAATTGCGTCCGCTAAGTGGTGCCGCCGCCGACTCCCGACGCCCGCAGAGCCAGCGACGACGAAGCCCCCGACCGCAATCGGCCGGGGGCTTCGTCCTCGGAAAGTGCTACGCCGTCTCGGTAATCGGCCGGTCCACCCAGCTCATCAGGTCGCGCAGCTTCTTGCCGGTGACCTCGATGGGGTGCTCGGCGTTCTTCTTGCGCAGCGCTTCCAGTTCGGCGTTGCCGCCCTCGACGTTGGCCACCAGACGCTTGACGAACGTGCCGTCCTGGATGTCGGTGAGAATCTCGCGCATCCGCTGCTTGGTGCCGGCGTCGATGACGCGCGGCCCGGACAGGTAGCCACCGAACTCCGCGGTGTCCGACACCGAGTAGTTCATCCGGGCGATACCGCCCTCGTACATCAGGTCGACGATCAGCTTCAGTTCGTGCAGCACCTCGAAATAGGCCAGTTCGGGGGCGTAGCCCGCCTCCACCATGACCTCGAAACCGGTCTTGACCAGTTCCTCGGTGCCGCCGCACAGCACGGCCTGCTCACCGAACAGGTCGGTCTCGGTCTCGTCCTTGAAGGTGGTCTTGATGACGCCGGCGCGGGTGCCACCGATCGCCTTCGCATACGACAGCGCGAGGGCGAGGCCCTCGCCGGTCGGGTCCTGCTCGATGGCCACCAGGCAGGGCACACCCTTGCCGTCGACGAACTGCCGGCGCACCAGGTGCCCCGGCCCCTTGGGTGCGACCATGCCGATGGTGACGTCGGCGGGGGGCTTGATCAGGCCGAAGTGGATGTTGAGTCCGTGGCCGAAGAACAGCGCGTCACCGGCGTTGAGGTTGGGCTCGATGTCGTTGGTGAAGATCTCGGCCTGCGCGGTGTCCGGCGCCAGCAGCATGATCACGTCGGCCCACTTGGCGACCTCGGCCGGGGTGTCGACCTCCAGACCCTGCTCTTCGACCTTGGCGCGCGACTTGGAGCCCTCCTTGAGGCCCACCTTCACCTGCACGCCGGAGTCGCGCAGGCTCAGCGAGTGCGCGTGGCCCTGGCTGCCGTAACCGATCACACCGACCTTGCGGCCCTGGATGATCGACAGGTCGGCGTCGTCGTCGTAGAACATCTCGATTGCCTGGCCGTTATTTGACACAGTTGAATTTCCTTCTCTCGGTTGTTATTTCGAGTTCGTCATACCGCGCGGTCCGCGCGATAGTGCCACCACACCGGACTGCACGGTCTCGCGGATGCCGTAGGGCTCGAGAACCCGCATCAGCGCCTCGAGTTTCTCCTCGGTCCCGGTGGCCTCGACGGTCAGCGACTCGTTGGCGACGTCGATCACCTTGGCGCGGAACAGGTTCACCGCCTCGATCACCTGACTGCGGGTGACGGCGTCGGTCCGCACCTTGATCAGGGCGATCTGGCGGGCCACCATGTTGCCCTCGTCGTGCTCGACGATCTTGATCACGTTGATCAGCTTGTTGAGCTGTTTGGTGATCTGCTCGAGCGGGGTTTCCTCGGCGGTCACGACGATGGTCATCCGCGACATGTCCTTGACCTCGGTGGGCCCCACCGCCAGCGACTTGATGTTGAAGCCGCGCCGGGAGAACAGCGCGGCGACCCGGGCCAGCACGCCCGGCTTGTCCTCGACCAGCACCGAAAGGGTGTGGGTGACGGTGTTTCCGGCGTGCGCCATCAGGCCCTGCCCTCCTCGTTGTCCTCGTCGAACAGCGGCCGGATGTTGCGGGCCGCCATGATCTCGTCGTTGCCGGTGCCGGCAGCGACCATCGGCCACACCTGCGCGTCGGCGCCAACGATGAAGTCGATGACCACCGGCCGGTCGTTGATCGCCCGCGCCTGGTTGATGACGTCGACGACGTCTTCGGCCCGCTCGCAGCGAAGGCCGACACACCCCAGCGCCTCTGCCAGCTTGACGAAATCCGGGATGCGCTGGCTATGGGTGGCCAGATCCGTATTGCTGTAGCGCTCGCCGTAGAACAGCGTCTGCCATTGGCGCACCATGCCCAGATTGCCGTTGTTGATCAACGCGACCTTGATCGGCACGCCTTCCACGGCACAGGTGGCCAGTTCCTGGTTGGTCATCTGGAAGCAACCGTCGCCGTCGATGGCCCACACCTCGGTGTCCGGGCGTGCCATCTTGGCTCCCATGGCCGCCGGGATGGCGTAGCCCATGGTGCCCAGGCCCCCGGAATTCAGCCAGGTTCGCGGCTTCTCGTAGGAGATGAACTGCGCGGCCCACATCTGGTGCTGGCCCACCCCGGCGACGTAGACGGCATCCGGTCCGGCGATCCTGCCGAGTTGCTCGATCACGTACTCCGGGCTCAGGCTGCCGTCCTGAGGCTCCGACCAGCCCAGCGGGAAGGTCTCGCGCACCCCGTTGAGGTAGGACCACCACTCAGCCAGGTCGGAATCGGCCACACCCTCGTTGCCAATCCGATTCTCCCCGGCGGGCATCCGCCGGAACGCGCCGATCAGGTCGCGGATAACGGCCTTGATATCGCCCACGATCGGCACGTCGGCGTTGCGGTTCTTGCCGATTTCGGCAGGGTCGATATCGGCGTGGATCACCTTGGCGTGCGGGGCGAAGGAGTCCAGCTTGCCGGTCACCCGGTCGTCGAAGCGGGCACCGAGAGCGATGATCAGGTCACTGCGCTGGAAGGCCGCCACCGCGGCGACGGTGCCGTGCATCCCCGGCATGCCGAGGTTCTGCGGGTGGCTGTCGGGGAACGCCCCGCGGGCCATCAGCGTGGTGACCACCGGGATGCCGGTCAGCTCGGCCAGTTCGGCGAGTTCCTCGGTCGCGTTACCCCGGATCACACCGCCGCCGACGTAGAGCACCGGCTTACGGGCTTGGGTGATCAGCTTGGCGGCTTCCTTGATCTGCCGACCGTGCGGTTTGGTGTTGGGCTTGTAGCCGGGCAGCTCCAGCTGCGGCGGCCACGAGAACGTGCACTGGCCCTGCAGGATGTCCTTGGGGATGTCGACCAGGACAGCTCCGGGGCGTCCGGTCGCGGCGATGTGGAACGCCTCGGCGATGCAGCGGGCGATGTCGTCGCCGTCGCGGACCAGGACGTTGTGCTTGGTGATCGGCATGGTGATGCCGGTGATGTCGGATTCCTGGAAGGCGTCGGTGCCGATCAGGCTGCGGCCGACCTGACCGGTGATCGCCACGACCGGGACGGAGTCCATCTGGGCGTCGGCCAACGGGGTGACCAGGTTGGTCGCGCCCGGTCCGGAGGTGGCCATCATGACCCCGACCCGGCCGGTGACGTGGGCATAGCCGCTGGCCGCGTGGCCGGCGCCCTGCTCGTGGCGCACCAGGACGTGGCGCAGCTTCTGCGAGTCGAACAACGGGTCGTAGACGGGCAGCACGGCCCCGCCGGGGATGCCGAAGATCAGGTCGACGCCGAGTTCCTCCAGTGCCCGCACCACGGCCTCGGCCCCGGTGATCTGGATTGGCGCGACGCGCTCGGCGTGCGCGGCGGGTTGGTGGTGGGCGCCGTTGGTCGGCGCGGTATCAGCCGGTTGCTCGGTGGCTCGGGTGGCAGGTGCGCTCACTGGTGTCCTCGGTATCTAGGGCCTGACAAGAAAAAACCCCCGTCAGCGTGGGCCGCTGTACGAGGGTGGCGCGCTGGTGCGTGGGCTAGACCCGGCGGGGGGCAAGCGCGGCACCAACGCGCTGGCCTACTACAAGCTTCCCGCCGATTGCCATACCTGCGGAGGGTAGTCCCGGCACAGGTCAAGCGTCAAATCCAGCACCCGATCCGGCGAGGTGCAATGATGCTGCCATGTCACCCGGATCCGACGACGCCCCGACCGTGATCCGGATATCCCCGATGGCGCATTTCGCCCCCGGCTTCCTGGTCATCGCCCTGCTGACGGTCGGCCCGGCCTTCGGCCTCCCCACCATGGCGGTGCTGATGGTGATACCGGTGCTGCTCTCAGTGGCCATCGAACGGTTCCGGACCATCGCCGATCGGGACACCGTCACCGCGCGCATGCTGGTGGGAAGCCGGACGCTGCCGTGGTCTCGGATCGAAGGGCTGAAATTCACCAAGAGCCGCTGGGCGCGGGCCTGCCTGACCGATGGCGGCGAGTTTCTACTCCCCGCGGTGACGTTCACGACGCTCCCACAGCTGACCGCGGCCAGCGGCGGACGCGTTCCCAACCCGTACCGGCGCTGACTCTCGACGCTGTTCGGGCTCAGCCGAACGGATTGTGCCCGCGCAGGAACAACCATGCGGCAACGCCGCCGCCGATCCCGAGCAGCAACGCCAGGAACGAACCGATGAACGGCCGACGGGCCCAACCCCGGCCGCCGTCGAACCCGTAACGCCCCGGCCCGGCCAGAATCACTGCCGCCGCGGCGACGCTGAGCACCAGCATGTACTCCGCTTCGGAGCCGAAGACGAAAAGGCCGCCCTCCTCGCGCTGGGCGGTGAACGTCGCCAAGAGGCTGTTGACCAGGAAAGCCAACGCCACCGCAGCGGCCACCGGGGTGAACAGCCCGAGAACCAGCAGCACGCCGGAGGCGATCTGGGTTCCGGCGACCACGTAACTCAGTAGGTCCGCGTACCGGTAGCCGGCCTCGGTCAGGCTGTCCCGGAAGCCGTCCGGGCCCGGGCCGCCCAACCAGCCGAAGGCGTTCTGCAGGCCGTGGGCGATGAACACCACGCCCAGGGTCACCCGCAGCAACAGCAGCCCGAGGTCCTGGGTGCCGCGGCGGCCTGCCGCCTTCACGCGTTCATCGGCCTCGACGGGGGTGATCTCGGTCGGTGCCGCCATGTGATGCGGCGCGTCGGGGATGTGCCCCGAGGGTTGCGCAGGGGGCTGGACGTAGGGCAGGGGTTCGGGATCGTGCAGCAGGCCGTATGCCGTGGGCGGCGCGGGCGTTCCGGGCGGCGGGCCGATCTTGGTGGTCTCGAATTCGCCGCCGTAGTTGGTCGATCCCAGGTCGTCCTCGGGATCGACCAATCGCGCCGTCGCCGGCCGAACGGCGGGCTCATCGGGCCGCTGCCAGCCAGGATCGGGGTTTTGGCTCGTCACACGGCCAGCGTAAGTGCAATCGGGGGCAAAGCGCCGGATTTGACCGGCGCTTCGAGCGGCCGAAATCTCCCCGGCGCGCGCCCGGCGTGGCGAACATCGACGACCGATCCGTAACCTGGCGGGCATGACTGCGCGTACGCCGATCCGGTCGCTGGCCGCGCTGTGCGCCGCCATGGTGCTGGCCACCGGTTGCGCGCGGTTCGACAACGCGGTCTCTCAACCCTTCACCGAACCCCCGGAACTGGTGCCCGGGCCACCGTCGACCCCGCCCCCTCCCCCGCCGCTGCCGCCCAAACCGTTCCCGAAGGCCTGCCCGGCGCCCGGGGTGATGCAGGGCTGCCTGGAGAGCACCAGCGGGTTGATCATGGGGCCCACCGCCAAGACCGCCCTGGTGGCCGAACGCACCACCGGCGCGATCAAGGAGGTCTCGCTCACCGCCGAACCCAAGGTCGAGATGGTCATCCCGGTCGACGGCAGCGGCGACGGCGGGCTGATGTCGATCGTGAAATCGCCGACGTATTCCCAGGACCGGTTGATGTACGCCTACATCAGCACTCCCACCGACAACCGGGTGATCCGCATCGCCGAGGGCGACGTGCCCAAGGACCTGCTGACCGGCATCCCCAAGGGTGCGACGGGCAACACCGGGTCGCTGATCTTCACCAGCCCGACGACCCTGGTCGTGCAGACCGGCGACGCCGGCAACCCGGCACTGGCCAACGATCCCAAGTCGCTGGCGGGCAAGGTGATCCGCATCGAGCAGCCCACCACCGTCGGACAGGCCCCGCCGACGACCGCGCTGAGCGGGATGGGCTCCGGCGGCGGCATGTGCCTGGACCCGGCCGACAAGTCGCTCTACATCACCGACCGCACCCCCTCCGGTGACCGGCTGCAGCGCATCGGCCCGGATTCCAAGGCGACCACGGTGTGGACCTGGCCGGATAAACCGGGCGTCGCCGGATGTGCGGCATTGGACGGCACCGTGCTGGTGAACCTGGTCAACACCAAGCAGACGGTGGCGGTCCGACTGGCCCAGGCAACCGGCGCGGTCACCGGTGACCCCGAGGTCGTGCGGGAGGGAAAACACGGGCACGCCTGGGCGCTGGACGTCGCCCCCGACGGCAACATCTGGGGGGCGACGGTCAACCGCACCGCCGGGGACGCCGAGAAACTCGACGACGTGGTCTTCCCGCTGTTCCCGCAGGGTGGCGGATTCCCCCGCTCCAACGCCGACGTCACCTAAGGGACGTCGGTCGGGTAACGCCTCCGTTCATCGCCGATGCGCGCCACCGTCTCGCCGATCGCTTGCGCAGTCGACAACATGGGCGCACCGCGATCGGCCACCACCCGGGGAACCTGAGAAGACCGGCCACCCCGCGTTATCGCCAACGTGCTGGCGTAGGCCATAGATCGATGACGAACTCGCTGCTAGTCGACATATTTGTCGCCGAAAACCCTTTACCGAACCGCCCCATGAAGCTATGTTTTAGCTGAGATTTTCCTGAGATCCGACGATGCGAGGGGCTACTCATGGGACGGACGATTGCGCCCGCGGACGCCGGCCCGGCCCCCACCGCCGCCCGATGTCGAGCCGTGGGGGCTCGTTATCGCGACGTCGAAACCGCAACCCGAGATCTTCGGGTGCCGATTTCTCCCAGGACCTTCTGAGGCCGAGCCGGAGAGGGAGAGGGAGATGACGACCGCGATTCCCTTCCCCGCCGCCCCCGACGGCCGGGAACGGCGCGAGCAGCGCGTCGTCGCCCGCGACGGCACGACGCTGGCGGTGTCCGACTGGGCCGGACCGTCCACCGATCGGACGGTGATATTCCTCCACGGACTATGCCTGAGCCAAGCTGCGTGGGGCATCCAGACACGACATGTGTTGCACCGCTTCGACCACCGCACCCGCGTCATCACCTATGACCATCGGGGTCACGGCGCCTCGGGCGCGGCGCCGCCGCACACCTACCGGCTGGGACAGCTGGCCGCCGACCTCGATGATGTGATCGCAGCGCTGGAGGCACGCGGGCCGTTGATTCTGGTCGGCCACTCGATGGGGGCGATGACCGCTCTGACGTACCTTTCGGAGGGCAGCTGCGCCGCCCAGGTTGCCGGGATCGTGCTTTGCGCCACCGCCGCCGGCCACCTTTCCGTTCAGGGCATCGGGCGACTGTTGGGGCTCCCCGCGCTGGACGCTCTGGTCGGCACCCTGGCCCGAGTGCCCACGAGGGCCGCCGGTGCGCTGACCGCCCCGATCCGGCTGGCACTTCACAGGGTCGGTGCCCTGGGCGGGGCTCGCAGTGCCGCACTCGCCGAAGTCTTCGCCCATGCCCTGGAGAGCACGCCGCTGAGCACGGCGCTGGGGTTCCTGGCCGGCCTTCGCGATTTCGACCAAACCCCGAACCTGGGCTCGATCACGGCCCGCACCACTATCCTCAGCGGCGGGATGGACCTGCTCACCCCGCCATCGCTGTCGCGGGAAATGGCCTCTGCCATAGCGGGATCCACCCATGTCCACCTACCGGCCGCCGGCCACATGCTGCCCCAGCAGGAGCCGCACACCGTGAACGCGGCGGTTGCCGCCGCTGTCGAATACGTCGCCCCGGTCCGGCGGGAGAGCACGGCGGAAACACCGTGCTACGACTGCACAGCCGCCGAAGCCGTCTGATTTCAGCGGCGCAGCCCGCTCAGCACCAGCCCCGGGTCGACGGTGGCCCGGGCCGCCACCGAGGCTGCTGCCGCCGCGACCACCAGCGCGGCGACGTCTTCATGGCCCTTGGGGAAGACGATCTCTGCGCTGTCGGGGCCGTCTCGGTGCGCCATCAACCAGTCGTAGAGCAGCCAGTCCACCGCGCAGGCCACAGCCAGCGGGTCGGCGTCGGCCGACGATGCGGCCGAAACCACCGCCTGCAGGGCCTCACGATGTTCACTGCGGGCGCCGTCGGCGTTGGTTCCCGAGGAGTCGAAGAACAGCATCGACAGGGTGAGCGGGAAACGCCGGCCGGATTCGGTTCGCACCACCCACCGACCGCCCTTCCAGGCCCTGTCCGGATCGACCTGATGGAACTCCCCGTAGCCGCCGACCACACCTAATTCGGGGTCGTCCAGCTGGCCGTCCAGAGGGGCCGGTCCAAGCAGGCCCAGCGGCTGACGCGCCCGGATCGAGAACAGCGCCGCGGTTCCGATGATCTTGCCGGCTCGAAGGTCCGCGCTCAGACCGGTCTTCTCCAGCGCCGCGGCGTATTCGAAACACAGCCGGTCGAGGTGGCGGTGCAGCTCCAGCAGGTCGTCGCGTTCGGCGTCATCGGCCAGACCGCGGCCGCCGCCCAGGATGTCGCCGAACCGCTCGGCGGCGATGATGAGCGCGTCGTCGAGGGCCGCCAGGTGGGTGGCGATCAGCCGGTCGGGTTCCTCGTCATCGGCGACCAGGGCTTGCAGTGATACCGGGACGCCGGCCGGGGTGGCCCAGTAGAAGCCGATCTGCCCGTCGGCCTGGACGATTCGAGGCCTCATGATGCCCTGCGCCACAGCATGACCCGGTTGTTGCCGGAGTCCGCGACGGCAAGGCGGTCCCCGCACAGCGAAATCCCGTAGGGCCAGCACAGCGTGTCCCGGGTGACCGAGGTCCACCGGTTCTCGCCATTGGATCCGAAATCGGGTTGGGCCAGGACATGCGCCGCACCGCGGCAGTGCGGACCCTCGGGCACGCCGTCCCACAACAGGATCCGGTTGTTGGCGGTGTCGGCCACCGCCAGGGTTTCGCCGTCCTGGCACACCGCATACGGGAACCGGAACCGGTCGTTGGTGTGCGGCCCGTACGGCCATTCCTCGGCACTGGTGAAATCCGGCTGTCCCAGCACCAGATCGGCGTCCCGGTCGGACCCGGGCTGCGGCGACCAGCCCAGCACGCGGTGGTCACCGGCGTCGGCGATCAACAACAGGTCGTCGCGACCGGCGATATCGTGCGGCCAGCGGAAACTGGCCGGCCCCGCCGGGCCGTCGCGGTTCTCCCCGTGCGAGACCGCATCGGGCTGGCCGAGAACGACGTCGGCGGGCCGGCCGGGCTCGGGGATGCCGCCGCGCCAACCCAGCACCCGGCGGTTGCCGGTGTCGGCGACCCAGAAGCTCCCGCCGACCATCGCGATCCCGAACGGCCAGTTCAGGCTCGAAGCCGAGCACCCCGCCCCCCGGTTGACCTCGACCTTGCCGGCATCGGGCTGTCCGATGACCACGTCGGGCGCCACGTCGTTGACCTCGGGCACGCTGTTCCACACCAGGATCCTGTGATGCCATGCATCGGCGACGACAAGACGGCCCTGGTGGACGAGCACGCCGGTGGGCAGGTGCATCCCCCTCTCAGGGCCCCGTCCCCCGGCGGCCGGCCCTTCTGTCTGCCCGTCTGGTTGACCCAGCACCACATCGGCGGGCTGCTCGTCGTCTTCGGGCAGGCCGTGCCAGATCAGCACCCGGTGGTTGCCGGAATCGGCCACCACCAGGTGCTCGGTACCCAGGAACACCCCACGCGGGGAGTACATCCACGCCATCGACGGCTGCGCCGGCGGCAGCGCCAACCCGCCCGGCGCGGGGGCACCCAGCCAGAGCTCCGGTGACCAACCGCCGGACAAATCGACGGACGGCGCGACGTCGGGCCGGCGGCCGAGTCCGCTCACGTTGTGCCGCACGGTGTATCGGCTCACCCGGCCCGCACCCAGACCTCACCGTCGTCGACTCTCAGCGGCAGCTGTTCGAGCTGGGCGCCCGGTGCCGTCAGGCACTCACCGGAGGCGGCGTCGAAGCAGAATCCGTGCCACGGGCAGGTCAAGGTGCCGCCGGCGACGTCGAGTTCGGCGTTGTCCAGCGGTAGCGCCTGGTGGGCGCACTC
The DNA here is from genome assembly GCA_020637165.1 of Mycolicibacterium sp. GTDB lineage: Bacteria > Actinomycetota > Actinomycetes > Mycobacteriales > Mycobacteriaceae > Mycobacterium. Next base: position 853,067 of record JACJWN010000003.1, read on the forward strand.
GTTGCGGTAAGCCGAGAGCCGTTGCCCGATGTTGACGACGATCAACTCAAGGCGCTCGCCGCTGGAGGTTTCGACCGTGGCGGTCGACAGCTGGTCCACCGGAAGGTCAGCCACCGGGCCGATCGTCACCCAGCCCTCCGCCGGACGTTCCCGGCCGATTCGCAGCGACTCCACCGGGATCAACGTGGGCGAAGGCTCCGCCGGCAGCACCTCGACGGCACTGATCGCCGGAACTCCCTGCACCAGAGCCTCTTCCACCAGGTTGCGCAGTGTCACCGAGGACATCGAGCAGCCGTTGCAGGCCCCCTCGAGGCGGACGAAGGCGACGCCGTCCTCCACCCCCACCAGGGACACGTCGCCGCCGTGGCTGTGCAGCTGCGGGCGCACCGAGTCCAGAACCTGCCCGGCGTGGGTCAGCGGGTCGGGCCGGATGATGCCGTGCAGCGACAGCAACAGCCGAACCACCGGGTCGTCGACCAACCCGAACAGCACCGGCCGCGCGGCGTCGTCGGCGCGCAGGGCTTTGACGATGCGCACCAGACCCGAGCGGTGTACCGCCTCCAGTGCCTCCTTGAGTTCCTCGGCCACCTTGCGCGCCGCGGGGTCAAGGCCCTCCAGCGCGGCGACGGCGTCGTCGACGCGAGATGCCAGTTCCTCGAAAGCGCCTTCTTCCATGGGCATTTCACTCATCTCGAGCCCCGTCGTCCTCGGTACGGCTCAGCGCCCCCTGCCGGGCGATCTCATCGAGCACCCCCCGCACCGTCCGGACCGAGTCATGATCCCCGAGTTCCTCGAACAGGAACCTCGCCTCGTACAGCTTGGCCTTGGCCTGGTCGAAGTCCCCTAGGTGGGCCAGCACGTTGCCCTGGTTGGCCAGCACCCGGGCCCGGCCCAGCGGATCGGTCCCGCGGTCCCGCGCCGCCAGCACACCCTCGTAGAGTTCAACGGCCTCCACGAGGTTGTCCATCTGATGGCTCGACGGGGTGTAGACCAACGAGTTGGCCAGGTTCAACTGGACGCTCGCCCACTGCTCGGGATGGTCCTCGAAGGTGTAGACCTTCAGCGCCGAGCGCAGCGACTGGGCGGCCACACCGAGGCGCAACTGACCGGACGCCTCGGTCATCGGCATGGTCAGGTACGCCGTCGCCAGATTCGCGTGGGCCGAAGCCCACAACAGCGGTGCCTCCTCGCGTAGCACCAGTTGCAGCGCCGAATGGTAGTGCGGCACAGCCTGTGCCAGCAGATCCGGCCGCTCGCCGGACTGTTCGTGCAGCAGTCCGGCCAGCGACAGGTGCAACTCCGCGCGGGCCAGCCGCAGGCCCTCGGCACCCTCCAGCGAGCGCAGCGCCCGCTGAAAACGGGAGACCGCGCCGGCGAGGTCGGTGTCGGCGACGATCGACGCCGACGCGCCGATGAGCACCCCGCTCAGCGGGCCGGAAACCTCACCGGCCGCCTCGGCAGCCTTATCCAATTCGGTCACCGCCGCGACCGGATCGCCGGCGTCCAGCGCGGCGCCCGCCCTGGTCGAGCCGACCAGCGCGGCGAGTTCGGCAGTGGCGGCCCCGATCTCCGGCGCGGTGTCGGTCCGGCCCAGCGCGAACAGCACGACGTCGACAAGGACACCGAATTCACCAAGCAGGGAACGCAGTTCGTCGGGACTGTCGGCATCGGGATCCATCACGAACCGGTTGTAGCGGGTGACGGGATCGGTTCCGGTCAGCTCGGCCAGCGCTCCGTCGCGGTCACCGGCCAGCGCGAGTTCGTGCGCCCGCAACTCAGCCGGCCATTCCGGGACCTGCCCGGCCAGCAAGGCCAGCCGTGAAGCTTCGGTGTCCGGGGACGCGGGGACCAGGAGGTAGCCGACCGGCAGCGGAAAGGCGCCCAGCGGTTGCGGCCGGACCGCGAGGACGGCCGGATCCAGCAGGTCGTTCACAGGTCTCCTCATAATCTCAGCCGGGCAGATGCCCGCGGACGTCCCGTTCGGCGGCACGCTTGATCAGATCGGCCACCAATTCCGCGCGGGCTTTGTCGCGGAAGGTGTTGATCCGCTTGCGCACCACCCCGTCGGCGAACACCACGACGATATCGACCGCCCACTGCCCGCGCTCGGCCACCACGACGGTCTGGACGTCCAGGGCGTCATCGGCCGAGGAGTCCGGGCGCACGGCCGTCTTCGGCCGGTCCGGGGCTGAGCGATCCTCGATCATCGTGCTCACGGCTCCAGCGATATCCGCAAGACCTGGTGATCGTCGTCCCAGGACGCCGGGCGCTCCCCCGCCGGGAAACCGTCCGGGAGCACTTCACGCACCAGCACCGCACGGTCTCCGGCCGTATTGCGTTGCTTGAGCAGCAGCCCGCCGCTGCTAGGCCCCCGCAACGGAAAGAGCCACAGTTCGCCGTCGCGCGGCACCGCGGCCAGGGCATCGGACGGAAACCTGCCGGCCGCCAGAACGGCCGCCATCCGCAAATAACCGTCACCGGTGATCTCGACGGTGACCCGGTCCGGTGCCGCGGGCCTCAAGGGAGCCAGAAAATCCGCCTCGACGATGGCGATTACCCGCTCCATGGCCGCGACGACGGGGGCCGACAGTTCACCACCCAACTCCATCTCGGCGATCTCGATGAGGAACACCGTGATGTCGGTCGGGCAGGCCTCGCCGAGTGCCCACCGGGCGAACGGGATGGCGTGGTCCCACCGGAACGAATGCGTGTGCAGGCCCTGCAACGGGGGCAGGTCGGTGAGTTCCTCCCCCGGCACCCGGTACACCGTTCCCGGTTCGGCGCCGGTGGTGGAGGCGTCGACGATCACCACCCGCTGCGCGCCGCGCATCTGAAAGCCGACGTCCATGCCGGCGGTGCCGCCGTCCACCAGTCGGGCACCTTCGGGGACCCCGCGGTCCCACAGGTGGCGAATCAGCACCGGGCCGACCCCGTCGTCGCCGCGCAGTAGGTTGCCGCAGCCGATCACCAGAACCGCGCAGCCGGGCGGCTCGAGGTCGATGGGAACTTCGCCCGTCACACCATTCCGTTGATGACGAACTTCGACAACTCCTTGCCGGTCTTGCCGTCGTAGGCGTGCACGGTGCAGACCAGGCAGGAGTCGAAGCTGCGGGCTACGTGACCGAGTTCGACAGGGTCCTCGGGATCGACGATCGGCGAACCGATGAAGGCCTTCTCCATCGGCCCGAGCACCTCGTTGCCGTCTCGGGGGCCGATGTTCCAGGCCGTCGGCGTGATCACCTGGTAGTTCTTGATCTTGTTGTCCTCCAACACGATCCAGTCGGCCAGCGCACCGCGGGCCGCCTCGGTGGCGCCGAAGCCACGGCCCGAGGCGTACTCGGTGGGCTTGCTGTAGAAGCTCTCCTTGAGGTCGAGTTGGTCAAGCCAGGACCGCACCCACTTGAAGTACTTCGGGGCCTCGTGCAGACGGGCCAACTGCCGGACCAGAACACTGGGGCCGACCTTGTTGTAGATGTCGAGGAACAACGGGTCGTTGTCCTGGTGCGGTGCGGCGTCCGGGCCGGCCGCGGCCATCCGGCGGGCCAGCGGACCGGTTTCCAGCGGCAGGTTGCCGAGGCCCTCGATTTCGTAGCGCGGGGACTTGGCCCAGCTGTACTTGCCCTGCTTCTTGGCCTTCTCCGGGTCGATCGGGATGGTCTCCCCCTCGAACGGGTGCAGCGGGCGGCTGCCCTCGTAGAACGAGTGGGTGACGTCCTCGCGGACCTTGGCCTGGTCGAACTGGTGCCACTGTCCGCCGGCGAAGATTCCGCCGCGGCCGATCAGCGCACCGTTGCGCCCGTCGATGGTCGGGTTGGCGTACAGCGCCGGGTCGAAGTAGGTGCCGGTCGAGATGTAGTTGCCCACACCCTGGCCGTACTTGTCCAATCCGATGTCCAGGGCGTACCGGATGAAGAAGCCCATATCGCTGTTGCGCTGGGCCTCGTTCTCGTCGACCCAGGCCAGGATGTCCTCCCAGGTCTTGTTCTCCAGCCAGCGGTCGATACTGCAGCCGAGCAGGTCGGACTCCAGCCAGTTGTCCTTCCAGTTCTCCAGGATCGCAATCGAGCGGGTGACGTCGGAGAGGCTGGCGGCGCCCATCACGCCGCCGGGCACCATGAAGCTGGAGTGCGGCCACTGCCCACCGAAAATGGCGTAGACCTCAACCGGCTTCTGGGAGAGGACCACACCCTTCTGATAGCTGGTCCCGACATAGGGCGCGAAGCGGCGCACTGCCTCGTCGTAGAGCGCGGACTTGGCGTAGTTCTTGTTCACCAGGTCGATCGCGAACAGTGCGTAGAAGTACCGCGGGATGGACTGAAGCGTCTCGCAGGCCTGGGCGATGTTGCGCACCAGGGTGGCGTTGGCGGGCATGTGGGTGCGCCACGCGGTGTCCAGCGCGTAGGCGGACTTGTAGAGGTGGCTACCACCGCAGATCCCGCAGATGCGCGGGCAGACGATGAGCCCGGCCTGCGGATCCTTGCCGCGCAGGATGATCTCGAAACCGCGGAACATGGCGGCTTCGGTCCAGGCGGAGGTGACGACACCGTCGTCGATGGTCACCCGGACGTCGAGGTCGCCCTCGACCCGCCCGAGCGGACTGACGTGAAGATCGAGCGCGGTCATGGAAGTCCTTTCAATGCAATCGCTTCGGGGGCAATCGGGTGTGCGTCGGGGCCGCTAGACCACGAACATGTCTTCTTTGGACCACTGCGGGGCGGCCACCCGGGCCGCCGCGGCGGCTGCCATATAGGTCAGTTTCTTGGTTCCGGTGCCGGTCTCCCTGGGGATCACGCCGGCGACCTTCTGGGTCTTGAACAGCGTCCCCGGAGCCAGGTCGAAGTGCGGAAACTCAGGCTCGGTGCAGCCGTAGCACGGCTGGCCGGCGCGGGTCTTGGAGGACTGCCGGTTCCACAGAATGCGGTTGCACGGCGAGTGCGTCATCGGACCCCGGCAGCCGAACTCGTAGAACAGGCAGCCGGTGCGGGTGCCTTCGCCGAAGGACAGCGTCGACTGCTTGTACTCGTAGAACTGCACCCGGGTGCATCCGGTCTGGGTGAAGGTCTTGAAGAACGTCTCGGGGCGCTGCAGTTCATCCAGGGCGATATCGCCGGCGCGGCCGGTCGCCAGTGCGACGAGGATCTGGGTGATCCAGTCCGGGTGGGCCGGGCAACCCGGGATGTTGATGACGGGAAGGCCCATCTTCGATCTGAAGTTAGGGCCAAGAAAACCGCCCTTGGCGCGCTTGTGGAACTGCAGGCCGGTGGAGGCCGACGGGTTCGGCTCCATTGCCGGGATCCCGCCCCAGCACGCGCAGTCGCCGATCGCGACCACGATCTGGGCCTGCTTGGCCAGGTCGGTCACCCAATCCTTCATCGGACGGTCGGCGAACATGTCCATCCGCCCGGTCCCGTTGGGCGCCTCGATGACCGAGCCCTCGAAGACGAACACGTCCATGGGACGCTCCCCGGTGGCGCAGTCCCGGAACAGCCTCTGAGCGTTGGCGCCCAACTCCATGCCCAGGGACGGATGCCAGATGACCTCCAGTCCGAAGTCGACGATCAGGTCGACGACATTGGGCTCGTCGGCGTTGAGGAATGACATGGTGTTGCCACTGCACGCCCCGCCCTGGAACCACAGAACCGACGCCATGGAAGATCTCCTCTCAGGATGCTGCCCGCGGACGAATCCGACGCGGGGAGTCGGACGCCGGCAAGCGCGGGATCGACACCGTCCGCACACGACCTGCCATTGAAGAACTCCCGCCCGCCGTCATCGGCGATTCGAGCGTACCGCCGCCGTGGGCCGATTGGAACGAGTTCTCGAACCGAAACACCGCGGAAATATGACGTTTTCGACCGGCTTCAGCGCCGGCGGCGACGGAAACCGCGGCGGCTCAGCCGTCCTGGCCGCAGGCCTTGAGGACCAGTTCGCGCACCCGCGCGGCATCGGCCTGGCCCTTGGTTGCCTTCATCACCGCTCCGACGACGGCGCCGGCGGCCTGAACCTTGCCGCCGCGGATCTTCTCGGCGATATCGGGATTGGCGGCCAGCGCCTCGTCGACCGCGGCCTGGATCAGCGAATCGTCGCGAACCAGCGTCAGTCCGCGAGCGGCCATCACCTGCTCGGGCTCCCCCTCGCCGGCCAGCACCCCCTCGATCACCTGGCGGGCCAGCTTGTTGGAGAGCTTGCCGGTATCGACCAAGGCGATGACCGCGGCCACCTGTCCGGGGGTGATGGGCAGCGCGTCGAGGTCGACGCCGCTTTCGTTGGCCTTCTGTACCAGGAAATTGCCCCACCACGCGCGGGCGGCCTCGCTGGGGGCGCCGTGGGCGACGGTGGCCGTCACCAACTCCACCGCGCCGGCGTTGACCAGGTCCCGCATCACCTCGTCGGAGACCCCCCAATCCTGCTGAACCCGCTTTCGTGCCAGCCAGGGCAGTTCGGGGATGGTGCCCCGCAGGCGTTCGACGAGTTCGGCCGGCGGCGCGACCGGCTCGAGGTCCGGCTCCGGGAAGTAGCGGTAGTCCTCGGCGGTCTCCTTGTCGCGGCCCGGCGAGGTGTGGCCGTCCTCGTGGAAGTGCCGGGTCTCCTGGTGCACCGTGCCGCCGGCGTCGATCACCGCCGCCTGCCGGCGCATCTCGTAGCGCACCGCGACCTCGACGCTCTTGAGCGAGTTGACGTTCTTGGTTTCGGTGCGGGTGCCGAACTCGGCCCGGCCGATCGGCCGCAGCGAGACGTTGGCGTCGCAACGCAGCGAACCCTGGTCCATCCTGACGTCGGACACCCCGAGTCCGCGCAGCAGATCCCGCAGCGCGGTGACGTAGGCGCGGGCCACCTGCGGCGCCCGGTCCCCGGCCCCCTCGATCGGCTTGGTGACGATCTCGATGAGCGGCACCCCGGCCCGGTTGAAGTCCAGCAGCGAGGTGGTGGCGCCGTGGATGCGGCCGGTCTCACTGCCGATGTGGGTCAGTTTGCCGGTGTCCTCCTCCATGTGCGCGCGCTCGATGCCGATCGGGAAGGTGGTGCCGTCCTCGAGGGGGACGTCGAGGTGGCCGTTGACCGCGATGGGTTCGTCGTACTGGGAGATCTGGTAGTTCTTCGGCATGTCCGGGTAGAAGTAGTTCTTCCGGGCGAACCGGCACCACGGCACGATCTCGCAGCCCAGTGCCAGGCCGATGCGGATGGCCGACTCGACGGCGGCCTCGTTGAGCGTGGGCAGCGCCCCGGGCATTCCCAGGCACACCGGGCAGACCTGGGTGTTGGGTTCGGCGCCGAAGGTGGTGGCGCAGGAGCAGAACATCTTGGTCGCCGTCGACAACTCGACGTGCACTTCCAGGCCCATCACCGGGTCGAAGCGGGCCACGACGTCGTCGTAGTCCATCAGGTCGGCGGTCGCAGTGCTCATGGGTGGCGAGTCTAGTGCGAGGCATTTCCGCGCCCCCGCACCGGCGAGCAGACACAAACTCGTACGCTCAGGCGACGAATCGTGCGAGTTTGTGTCCGCTCGCCGTCAGGCGGCGCTAGACCCGGCCGGCGACGAACGCGGCGGCGTCGGTGACGTAGGGCGGGAATTCGTAGCCGTTGTGGGCGGAACGATCCCGTCCGCCGGGGAAACAGATCGGGTCGCCCTGGCTGCACAGGTCGACGGCCTGGCCGGCGAACAGCCCGTTCGTTGATAGCGGGGTGCCGAACCGGGCCGCAGGGTTGCCGAACACCGCCACCGCGGCGATCTGGTCGGCCGCCTCCGGCGGCAGCGGCGGGGCCGACCCGAGGTTGCCGACCAATGTGCCCAGTGGGGCCACCCCGGCCAGCATCGACATCACCGCAGCCCCCTGGGAGAAGCCGCCGAGCACGAACCGGGTAGCCGGGCAGGTCACGGCCGCGGTCGCCAGGTGAACCTCGGTATCGGTGGCACCCGCGGCGGTGGTGAGAAAGTTGACGCTGGCCGGGTAGTTAACGCCGTATACGGCCAGGCTGCGCCCACCCAGCATGGGTGCCAGAGTGTCGGCCAGGGCTTGGCCGACTCGGCCCGGCCCCGGCGGTTCGCCGGTACCGCGGGCGAAAACCAACTCCACGTCAGGGCAGGCGTCAGCGGCCCCGGCCATAGGCCCACCGGCCACCGCGTATCCCAGCGACGCGATGGTCAGCACCACCGCCATGGCTTTTCTCACGACGCCCAGCCTAACCAGCCGCGAGCAGACGCCAAATCGCATCGAACAGGCCCGGATCGTGCGAGTTTGCGTCTCCTCGCGACACTCAGCCGAAGAAGGCCGCCGCGTCGTCGTAGCGGCTCTGCGGCACCAGCTTGAGCTGACGCACCGCGTCGGCCAGCGGAACCCGGCCGATGTGCTCCCCACGCAGCGACACCATCATCCCGTACTCGCCGGCGTGCGCGGCGTCGGCGGCGTTGACCCCGAAGCGGGTAGCCAGCACCCGGTCATAGGCGGTGGGTTTGCCGCCGCGCTGGATGTGCCCGAGGACGGTGACCCGGACCTCCTTGCGGATCCGCTTCTCCACCTCGTGCCCCAACTGCTGGGCGACGCCGGTGAACCGCTCGTGGCCGAACTCGTCCACCCCGCCGTGGCGCAGTTCCATCGAGCCCTCGGCGGGCTTGGCCCCTTCGGCCACCACGCAGATGAAGTGCGAGGCGCCGCGCTGGAAGCGCTGTTTGACCAGCCGGCAGACCTCCTCGACGTCGTAGGGCTGCTCGGGGATCAGCGTCATATGCGCACCGGAGGCCAGCCCGGCGTTGAGCGCGATCCATCCGGCATGGCGGCCCATCACCTCGACGAGCATCACCCGCTGATGGGATTCGGCGGTGCTGTGCAACCGGTCGATGGCCTCGGTGGCGATCATCAGCGCGGTGTCGTGGCCGAAGGTGACGTCGGTGCAATCGATGTCGTTGTCGATCGTCTTGGGCACCCCGACCACGGGAACGCCCTCCTCGGTCAGCCAGTGCGCGGCGGTCAGCGTGCCCTCGCCGCCGATCGGGATCAGCACGTCGATCCCGTTGTCCTCCAGGGTCTGCTTGATGTCGTCGATGCCGGCCCGCAGCTTCTCGGGATTGGTCCGGGCGGTGCCCAGCATGGTGCCGCCCTTGGCCAGCAACCGGTCGTTGCGGTCGTCGTTGACGAGTTGGATGCGGCGGTTCTCCAGAAGTCCGCGCCAGCCGTCCTGAAATCCCACGACCGAGGATCCGTAGCGGGTGTCGCAGGTCCGCACGACGGCGCGGATGACGGCATTGAGGCCGGGGCAGTCGCCGCCGCCGGTGAGGACTCCGATGCGCATGGTCCTATCTAACCGTCTCCGCCCGCGCTGCGGGGTGGTTAGAGCGGCACCCGGTGGTCAGAGCGCGGTGGGCAGCGCACCGCGTGCCGCCTCGTAGGCCGCCCCCACCCGATAGAGGCGGTCGTCGGCCATCGCCGGGGCCATGATCTGTAGGCCGACCGGCAGCCCGTCGTCAGCGGAGAGCCCCGAGGGCACCGACATCCCGCAATGCCCGGCCAGGTTCAGCGGCAGCGTGCACAGGTCGAAGAGGTACATCGCCAGCGGGTCGTCGACCTTCTCACCGAGACGGAAGGCGGTGGTCGGTGTGGCCGGGGAGACCAGCACGTCCACCTCGGCGTAGGCGGCGTCGAGGTCGCGGGCGATCAGGGTCCGGACCTTCTGCGCCTGGTTGTAGTAGGCGTCGTAGTAGCCGGCTGAGAGCGCGTAGGTGCCGATCATGATGCGCCGTTTGACCTCCGGGCCGAAGCCGGCCTCCCGGGTCAACGCCATCACCTCCTCGGCGCTGTGGCTGCCGTCGTCGCCCACCCGTAGCCCGTAGCGCATGGCGTCAAACCGAGCCAGGTTGCTGGAGACCTCCGAGGGCAGGATCAGGTAATAGGCCGACAGCGAGTGATCCAGGTTCGGGCAGTCCACTTCGCTGATCTCGGCGCCGAGCGCGGCCAGCTGCTCGACGGCGGCGTTGAACGACGCGAGCACGCCGGGTTGGTAGCCCTCGCCGCTGCGCAGCTGCTTGACCACACCGACCCGTACGCCGCGCAGATCACCGTCGGCACCGGCCGCCGCCGCGCCCGCCACGTCGGGGATCGGGATGTCCAGCGAGGTGGCGTCATGGGGGTCGTGGCCGGCGATCACCGCGTGCAGCAGCGCGGTGTCGGCCACCGTGCGCGCGCACGGACCACCTTGATCCAGCGAGGAGGCGCAGGCCACCAGGCCGTACCGCGACACCGTTCCGTAGGTGGGTTTGACGCCGACGGTCGCGGTCAGTGCGGCTGGCTGGCGGATCGAACCCCCGGTGTCCGAACCGATGGCCAGCGGGGCCTGAAACGCGGCCAGCGCGGCCGCGCTGCCACCCCCCGACCCGCCGGGCACCCGCTCGACATCCCATGGGTTGCGGGTCGGGCCGTAGGCCGAGTTCTCCGTCGACGAGCCCATCGCGAACTCATCCATGTTCGTCTTGCCGAGGATGGGGATACCGGCAGCGCGGATCCGCGCGGTCACCGTGGCGTCGTACGGCGAGGTCCAGCCCTGCAGAATCTTCGACCCGCAGGTGGTCGGCATGTCGGTGGTGGTGAAGACGTCCTTGAGGGCCAGCGGCACGCCCGCCAGCGGGGAGGGCAGATCGTCGCCGGCGGCTACCGCAGCGTCCACCGCGGCGGCCGCGGCCAGCGCCGCATCAGCGGCGACGTGCAGAAAGGCGTGGTAACGATCGTCGGTCGCGGCGATCTGGTCCAGGCAGGCCTGGGTCACCTCGACCGAGGAGACCTCGGCGGCGGCGATCTTGCGGCCGAGGGTCGCCGCGTCGAGACGGATCACTTCGTTCGCCGCAGTCGTCACTGCTCCTCCCCCAGGATCTGCGGGACCGCGAAGCGGCCCTCGTCCGCCGACGGCGCCTCGGCCAGCGCCTGTTGCTGGGTGAGGCCGGGCTGCACGACGTCCGGACGGGTGACATTGACCCTGCTCAGATCGCCGGGCCGGTGCACGCCCGCCCCGCCGGCGAGCGGGTTGCCGGTCGGGGTGACGTCGGTGACGTCGACGGCCTGGATCTGGCTGACGTAGCCGAGAATCGCGTCGAGTTGGCCGGCGAAGCTCATCAGTTCCTGGTCGGTCAGGGCGAGGCGGGCCAGCTTGGCCAGCCGCGCCACCTCATCGCGGGAGATCGTGGACACGGGGGGTAAGCCTAGCGACGTCATCATGCTGAGCCCCGAGCCCTGTGAAACAGTGGGCCGATGCGTTCGTTTCTGCTGCGGGTTCAACTCGAGGACCGGCCGGGCAGCCTGGGCTCGCTGGCCGTGGCACTGGGCACGGTGGGAGCGGACATCCTGTCGCTGGACGTCGTCGAGCGCGGCGACGGTTACGCGGTCGACGATCTTGTGGTCGACTTACCGGCCGGGGCGATGCCGGATTCTCTGATCACCGCCGCGGAAAGCCTCAACGGCGTGCGCGTAGAGACGATCCGGCCACACACCGGCCTGCTGGAGGCCAACCGCGAACTCGAGCTCATCGACCGCGTGGCGGCCGCCGGCGCGCGGCAGGACAAACTCCAGGTTCTCGTCGACGAGGCCCCGAGGGTGCTTCGGGTCGGTTGGTGCACGGTGGTCGAGCACACCGAGGCCGGTCCGCGCCGGATCGCCGGCAGCCCCGGGGCTCCTGAAACCCAGGCCGCGGCCACCCCCTGGCTACCGATCAGCCGGGCTGCCGCACTGGATGCCTCCGAGGCCTGGGTGCCGCAGCTGTGGCGGGACATGGACACCACGCTGGCCGCCGCACCGCTGGGCGATCCGGGCACCGCGGTCGTCCTCGGCCGTCCCGGCGGTCCGCAATTCCGGCCCTCGGAGGTGGTCCGGCTGGGCTATCTGGCGGGCATCGTCGCCACCCTGGTGCGGTGAGCGTCGACCCGAACGGACTTGCTGGCGGACGCCATGCCGCACTGCGGAAGTGTCTCTGAAAAGGACTTTGTTCCCTAATCCGAGGTTTGCTCGACAACGCTCCCAGGTGCTTGAATGTTCTCAGCGGCACTGAGGGGTTGCCGCTGCGTCTTCGGGAGAAACGAGTAGGTCACGCCGGTGGTTGAACCGGCCGCCCGATGCTCACTCCGGCTGAGGCTCACTCCGGCCGATGCTCACTCCGGCTGAGGCGCGTCCTCGGCGGGCCGGGGTCCCTCGGCCAGCAGGGTGCGGAACCCGTCCTCGTCGAGGACGGGGACGCCCAACTCCACCGCCTTGTCGTACTTCGAGCCCGGCGCGTCGCCCGCGACGACGAACGACGTCTTCTTCGACACCGATCCGGCGGCCTTCCCGCCCCGGGCGATGATGGCCTCCTTGGCCTGGTCGCGGGAGAAACCGGTCAGCGATCCGGTCACCACGATGGTCAGCCCGGCGCACGTCGGCTCGATTCCGGTGTCGCGGTCGTCGGCCATCTTCACCCCCGCGGAGCGCCACTTGTCGACGATCGCGCGGTGCCAGTCCACCTCGAACCACTCGCGCAACGCCGCGGCGATGGTCGGACCGACGCCCTCGACGTCGGACAGTTCCTGCTCGCCGGCCGCCATGATGGCGTCCAGATCTCCGAAAGCCGTCGCCAGCGCCCGGGCCGCGGTGGGCCCGACGTGGCGAATCGACAGCGCCACCAGGATCCGCCACAGCGGACGGTCCTTGGCCCCCTGCAGATTAGCCAGCAGCCGCTTGGCGTTGGCCGACAGGTTTCCGTCCTTGGTGCGGAAGAAGTCGGCGCGCAGGAGGTCATCGGGGGTCAGCGCGAACAGGTCGCCCTCGTCGACGATGATCTTGCCCTGCAACAGTGCGCCCGCCGCCTCGTAACCGAGCCCCTCGATGTCCAGCGCACCGCGACCGGCCAGGTGGAACACCCTCTCCCGCAACTGCGCCGGGCAGGACCGGGAGTTGGGGCAGCGGATGTCGACATCGCGCTCCTTGGCCGGCGCGAGCAGGGTCCCGCACTCCGGGCAGTGGGTGGGCATGACGAACTCGCGCTGTGTGCCGTCGCGCAGGTCGACGACGGGGCCGAGCACCTCGGGGATGACATCACCGGCCTTGCGGATGATCACAGTGTCGCCGATCAGCACACCCTTGCGTCTGACCTCCGAGGCGTTGTGCAGCGTGGCCAGGCTCACCGTGGATCCGGCGACCCGCACCGGGTCCATGAACGCGAACGGGGTGACCCGCCCGGTCCGGCCGACGTTGACCCGGATATCGCGAAGGACGGTCTGTGCCTCCTCCGGCGGGTACTTGTAGGCCACCGCCCATCGCGGCGCCCGCGAGGTCGCCCCGAGCCGGCGCTGCTGGGCGAATTCATCGACCTTGACGACGATCCCGTCGATCTCGTGCTCGATCTGGTGGCGGCGTTCGCCCCAGTAGCCGATCCGCTCCTGCACCGCCGCCAGACCCCGCACCCGGGCGGTGTGCCCGGAGACCGGCAACCCCCACTGCCGCAGGGCCAGGTAGGCGTCGTGCAGAGAGTCCGGCCGGAAACCGTCGGCGTAACCCAACCCGTGGCAGATCATCCGCAGCGGCCGCCGCGCGGTCACGGCCGGGTTCTTCTGCCGCAGCGACCCGGCCGCGCTGTTGCGGGGGTTGGCGAACGGAGCCTTGCCCTCGGCGACCAGGCTGGCGTTGAGTTCCTCGAAGTCGGCGACCATGAAGAACACCTCGCCGCGCACCTCGAGCACGGCGGGCACCGGGTAATCGTTTGTGCCGGTGAGGGTTTCAGGGACGTCACCGATGGTTCGGGCGTTGAGGGTGACGTCCTCGCCGACGCGCCCGTCACCGCGGGTCGCGGCACGCTCGAGGCGACCTTCGCGGTAGACCAGCGCGATGGCCACACCGTCGACCTTCAACTCGCACAGGTACTCCGGGTCGGATCCGATCTCGTTCTCGACCCGGACCGACCATGCCTGCAGTTCCGCGCTGTCGAACACGTCATCGAGGCTGAGCATCCGTTCGAGGTGCTCGGCCGAGGTGAACTCGGTGGCGAAGCCCGCACCACCGACCAGTTGCGTCGGCGAGTCGGGCACCCGCAGTTCCGGGTAGCGCTCCTCCAGTGCCAGCAGTTCGTTGAAGAGCTTGTCGAAGTCGGCGTCGGAGACGATAGGCGCGTCCTTGACGTAATAGCGGAACTGATGGTCGCGCACCTCTTCGGCAAGTTCCTGCCAGCGACGGCGCACATCCGGGGCGATCGGGTCGGCGTCCGGGTCGGCGGTGCTCACCCAGGCAGGTTATCCGTTGCCGGTGAGTGAGGAGCCACGCAGAAGACCTCTCGGGAAACTTCTGCGTGGCTCCTCAACGAACGCCCTCACATCAGTTGCGCCCCGGCAGCTTCATCACGGCCTGGACCATCGGCAGCAGCGACTTCTGCCACAGCGTCGGAGAGACGCCGAACGGCGGGTCGAGGTTGAGCACCCGGGCGGTGGCGATCGTCTGCGCCTCGGTGTACTTCAGCAGGCCTTCGGGTCCGTGCCGGCGGCCCACCCCGGACAGCCCCATGCCACCCATCGGGGCGCTGAGGCTGCCCCAGGCGAAGGCGTAGCCCTCGTTGACGTTGACGGTGCCGGACCGAAGGCGCGCGGCGATCTGCTCGCCCTCGGCGGTGGTGGCGGCCCAGACGCTGGCGTTGAGTCCGTATTCGGTGTCGTTGGCCCGCTCGACGGCCTCCTCGACGCCGCTGACCGGGTAGATCGAGACGACCGGGCCGAAGGTCTCGCTGGCGAAGCACTCCATATCGGGGGTGACGCCGCTGAGAACCGTGGGTTCGTAGAACAGCGGCCCGATATCGGGGCGCGCCTTGCCTCCGGCGATCACCTTGGCGCCCTTGGACTTCGCGTCCTCGACATGATCGGAGATGTTCTTGAGCTGCCCCTCGGAGATCAGGCTGCCCATATCGGCGGAGAAGTCATAGGACGTGCCGAGCGTCATCTTGCGCACCGCGTCGGCGAACTTGCGGGTGAACTCGTCGGCGATGGACTTCTCGACGTAGATCCGCTCGATGGAGATGCACAGCTGGCCCGCGTTGGAGAAGCAGGCCCGGGTGGCGGCCTTGGCCACCTTGTCGAGGTCGGCGCCGCGGGTCACGATCATGGCGTTCTTGCCGCCGAGTTCGGCGGAGAACCCGATCAGCCGGCGCCCGCACTGTTCGGCCAAATCACGCCCGGTGGCCGTGGAACCGGTGAACATCAGGTAGTCACAGTTCTGCAGGATCGTGGTGCCGACGACCGAGCCGGGGCCGGGCACGATGGCGTACAGATCCCGCGGCAGACCGGCCTGGTAGAGCAGTTCGGCGCAGGCCAGCGCGCAGTAGGGGGTCTGGCTGTCGGGCTTGAGGACCACGGCGTTGCCGGCGATCAGGGCCGGCACGGAGTCCGATGCGGTCAGGGTCATCGGATAGTTCCACGGCGAGATCACCCCGACAACACCCTTGGGCTGGTGGCCGACGGTGGTCTTGCCGATCCCGGGCAGCAACGCCTGCACCGTGTGCGGCTTGAGCAGATCGGCCGACACCCGGGCGTAGTAGTTCGCGTTGGCGATCAGGTCGATCAGTTCCTCCTGGGCGGCCCAGCGGGCCTTGCCGGCCTCGGCCTGCAAAAGGTCCATCAGGAAATCGCTGTTCTTGATCACCAGGTCGCGGTACCGCTCGACGATCTTGAGCCGCTCGGCGACCGGCCGATGGGCCCACTCGACCTGGGCGAGGCGCGCCCTGGCTATGGCGGCCTGCACGTCGACGGCGGTGCCGACCGGGATCGTCGCCAGCGGCTTGCCGGTGAACACCTCCTCCACCGTGCGGGTCGGCCGCGCGGCGGGATCATCGATCGCAGCCAGGGAACGAAGACGATCGAAGACGTCGGCAGACGGAGCGGGCATGTCGCCACCTCTCAGGTGCTCGATGGGATTCTCGACGGGGTTGTCGTGCTGTCAGCCTATCGACCGCCGGGCGGGATTCAGAGCCCCTCGGGGCTGTCGGCGATCGCGGTGGCCACCCGTTGGGTCAAGCCGGTTACGGCCCGCGCCCACGACTCGTCCGCACCGGCCAGCCCGCAGGCCGGGCTGATCCCGACCCGCTGCGGCAGCACGGCACGCGGCACACCCAGACGGTCGGTGACGGCGGCCGTCGCCGCGGCCAGCTCCTCGACCCCGGGCCGGCGTTCGGCGGCGACGGCGCCCACCATCCCCAGAACCACGGACCGACCTGAGTCGGCGAACTCACCCAGACCGTCCAGCCCGGCGGCACCGAGCGCCCGGGCGTCCAGAGACACCGCACCGATAGCGCTGCGCTGCAGCACATTCCACGGCAAATCCTCCGCGCAACAGTGCAGCAGCACCTCACCTGAGGCTCGGTTCACACATTCGTCGAGCATCGCGATCGCCAGGACCTCGTCGACCGGGTGCACCGGGGTCAGTGCCGTGACCCCGGCAAGCCGGCCGCCCAGGGCAGCGGCCAGCAGGGGTTCGTCGAACTGCACCACCACCGGAGTCGAGAGCCGGCGCGCGACCTGGGCCCGGTGGATCGAGACCCCCTCGGCCAGCGATGCCGTCAGGTCGCGCACCGCGCCGGGATCGGTGATCGCGCGGTGGCCGTTGCCGAGTTCCAATTGGGCGGCCAGTGTCACCGGCCCGGGCGCCTGCACCTTGACCGTGCGACCCGGCTGCGGGCCGCCGGCCTTCTCCCACGCCTCCTCGAGGGCGTCGAGGTCCTCCTCGAGCAGGCTGGCGGCCCGGCGGGTGACCGCCCCCGGCCGCGCCGCGATCCGGTACCCGCGGACCACGGTGTCGATGGCGATGTCGACCAGCAGCGCCCCGGCCCGTCCGATCATGTCGGCCCCGATCCCGCGGGCCGGTAGCTCGGGCAGGTAGGGCAGCTGGTGCAACTCCCCGACGATGACCTCGACGGCGCGGCGCGGGCTGGTGCCCGGCCAGGAGCCGAGGCCGGTCGCCGCGGCGAAGACGCTCACCCGGCGGCCAACGTGGCGCTGGCCAGAACCTCGTCGCCGGCCGGGTCCGGGCGGTAGAGCACCACCGTCTGGCCCGCCGCGACCCCGCGCAGCGGCTCGCGCAATCTCACCCGCAGCACGCCGCCGACCAGTTCGGCCACGGCCGGGGCCACACCGCCATGGGCGCGGACCTGCACATCGCACTCGATCGGACCGACCGGCGCCGCACCGGCGGTGAACACCGGCCGCTGCCCGGTCAGTGACCACACGTCGAGGTCGGAGGCGGTGCCCACCCGCACCGTGCCGGACCCGGCGTCGATACCGGTGACGTAGCGCGGCCGCCCGTCCGGACCCGGCCCCGGGATCCCCAGGCCCTTGCGCTGGCCGATGGTGAAGCCGTGCACCCCGTCGTGGCGGGCCAGCACCGCGCCGTCGGCGTCGACGACGGCGCCCGGCCGCACCCCGATTCGCGCGCCCAGGAAGGCCCGGGTGTCACCGGAGGGGATGAAGCAGATGTCGTGGCTGTCGGGCTTTTCGGCCACCGCCAGCCCGAGCCGGGCGGCCTCCTCCCGGATCGCCGCCTTCGGGGTGTCCCCGATCGGGAACACCGCGCGGCCCAGCTGCTCGGCGGTCAGCACGCCGAGGACATAGGACTGGTCCTTGTCGCGATCCACCGCCCGGCGCAGCCGACCCCCGGACAGCCGGGCGTAGTGGCCGGTGGCCACCGCGTCGAAGCCGAGTGCCACCGCGCGGGCGGCCAGTGCGGAGAACTTGATCCGTTCGTTGCAGCGCACGCACGGGTTGGGGGTCTCGCCCCGGGCGTAGGAGCCGACGAAGTCGTCGATCACGTCCGCTTTGAACCGGTCGGCGAAATCCCAGACGTAGAAGGGGATTCCGAGGATGTCGGCGACCCGGCGGGCGTCCCCGGCGTCTTCTCGCGAGCAGCAGCCGCGCGATCCGGTGCGCAGGGTCCCCGGAGCCTGCGACAGCGCCAGGTGCACACCGACCACCTCGTGGCCGGCCGCCACCATCCGCGCGGCCGCAACCGAGGAGTCCACACCGCCGCTCATCGCGGCCAGGAGCCTCATCGCGTTCCGGCCGACGCGCTCGCCAGCGCCGCCTGGCGGGCCCGTTCGACCGCTGAGGGGAGCACCCGCAGGACGGCCTCGACATCGTCGGCGGTGCTGGTGTGGCCCAGCGACAGACGCAGCGATCCACGGGCTGTCCCGGGGTCGGCACCCATCGCCAGCAGCACGTGCGAGGGTCGGGCCACCCCGGCGGTACAGGCCGAGCCGGTGGAGCACTCGATCCCGTTGGCGTCCAGCAGCATCAGCAACGAGTCACCCTCGCAACCCCGGAAGGTGAAGTGCGCGTTGCCCGGCAACCGGCGCTCCCCCACCGCGCCGTTGAGGCGGGTGTCGGCGATCGAACTCAGGACGCCGTCGATGAGGCGGTCCCGCAGATCGCTCAGCGCGGCAGCCTTATCGGTCTGGGCGCCGACGGCGATATCGGCGGCTGCCGCCATCGCGACCGCACCGGCGACGTCGAGGGTCCCCGAGCGCACGTCACGTTCCTGTCCGCCGCCGTGCAGCAGTGGCACGCAGGCGGTGTCCCGGCGCAGCAGCAGCGCGCCGACCCCGGTGGGCCCGCCGAACTTGTGCGCGGTGAGGCTCATCGCCGCAAGCCCCGAGGCCGCGAAGTCGACCGGGACCTGCCCGACCGCCTGGACCGCGTCACTGTGCATCGGGACGCCGAACTCGCTTGCCACGGCCGCCATCTCGGCAACCGGCATGACGGTGCCCACCTCGTTGTTGGCCCACATCACCGAGACCAGGGCGACGTCGTCATGGGCGGCCAGCGTCTCGCGCAGCGCGGCGGCGCTCACCGAGCCGTCGGCCGCACACGGCAGCAACGTCACCTCGGCACCCTCGTGCTCGGCCAGCCAGGTGACCGCGTCGAGCACGGCGTGGTGTTCGACGCCGGTGGTCACGATCCGGCGCCGGCGCGGGTCGGCGTCGCGGCGGGCCCAGTAGACGCCCTTGACGGCGAGGTTGTCGCTGTCGGTTCCGCCGGCGGTGATGATCACCTCGGAGGGGCGCGCACCCAATCGGGCGGCAAGGCTCTCCCGGGCCTCTTCCAGCCGGCGGCGGGCGGCACGGCCCGCGGTGTGCAGCGAGGAGGCGTTGCCGACGGTGGCCAGCGCAGCAGTCATCGCCTCGATGGCCTCGGGGTGCATCGGGGTGGTGGCGGCATGGTCGAGATACACCGTGCTCATGACGCAGTCGAGAATACCGGCCGGGTCCGGCCCGGCTCCCCGGCGAACGGCCTCTTCGGCCCCGACCGCCCCGTCTAAGCGGCCGAGTCGTGGGAGCATTGCCCCGTGTGTTTCTCGATGACGGCTGATCTGGTGGTGGGTACGGCGCTGGTTCCGGTGGCGGCGGCGTCACTGAAGCTGGTCAGGAACCGGCGCGAGGTCCTGTTCGCCGCGCTGCCTGCGCTGTTCGCCCTGCACCAGTTCATGGAGGTCGCGGTATGGGCGGGGCTCGACGGCGACGTCTCACCCGGGCTGGCCGAGCTGGCGATGCGGGCGTACCTGTTCATAGCCTGGCCGCTGTTACCCACCTATGTGCCATTGGCGGTGATGCTGCTCGAACCGCCCGAGCGGGCCCGGCCGCGGGCTGCGCCGTTCCTCCTCCTGGGCCTCATCGTCTCGTCCTACCTGGCATACGTGGTCCTGTTCAATCCGGTCGAGGTGATCCGCCACCCCAACGGCCTGGAGTACGCGACCGTCGTCACCCATCCGATGGTGTGGGCGGTGGCGTACATCGTTGCCGTGATCGGGCCGCCGCTGCTGTCCGGCTACCGCTCGATCGTCGCATTCGGGGCGCTCAACCTGATCGGCCTGGTGACGGTCGCGATCTTCTACGCCCAGGCGTTCGCCTCGCTGTGGTGCATCTTCGCCGCCGTCTCCTCGGTGCTCATCCTGATCCACATGATCCGGCGCCGGGCCACCCCGGAGGCCGATCGGCTGCCCGGCAGCCCCCGGACCGTGCCGGTCTGAACCGGTCACCGACGCACGACGCCCGGCCGGGATAACCCGGCCGGGCGTCGCACCGGACGATCCGGAAATCAGCCTTTGCGGGCCTTGACCGCCTCGGTCAGCTGCGGAGTCACGTTGAACAGGTCGCCGACGATCCCGAGGTCGGAGATCTCGAAGATCGGGGCTTCTTCGTCCTTGTTCACCGCGACGATGGTCTTGGAGGTCTGCATACCCGCACGGTGCTGGATGGCCCCGGAGATGCCCAGCGCGACGTACAGACGCGGGGCCACCGTCTTGCCGGTCTGGCCGATCTGGAACTGGCCCTCGTAGTAGCCGGAGTCCACCGCCGCGCGGGAGGCGCCCACCGCACCGCCCATGGCGTCGGCGAGATCCTCGACCACCTTGAAATTCTCCGCACTGCCCACTCCGCGACCGCCGGCGATGACGATGGCGGCCTCGGTGAGCTCCGGACGCGCGCTCTTCTGAGCGGGCTGGCGGGCGGTGATCCGTACGGCGTTATCGGCCGCGGCGGGCACCTCGACGCTGACCTGCTCCCCGGCGCCGGGGGCCGGAACCGGCTCCACGGCACCCGGGCGCACGGTGATGACCGGCACGTCACCCTCGGCCTTGGCCTCGACCGTGTAGGCGCCGCCGAACACCGAGTGCACACCGATGCCGCCGGGCCTGACGTCGATGACGTCCGACAGGATGCCCGAACCGATCCGCGCGGCCAGCCGGCCGCCGATCTCTTTACCCTCGGCCGTGGCGGCCAGCAGCACCGCCGCCGGGGCCGCCGACTCGGACAGGTTGGCGAGCACGTCGACGTAAGGGGTGATCAGGACGTTCTCGGCATCGGCGGACTCGGCCACGTAGATCTTGGCGGCGCCGGCCGCCTTGAGGGCATCGACCAGCGGCGCTGCGGTGCCGGGGCCACCGATCACGACCGCCGACGGCTCGCCCAGCGCGCGGGCCGCGGTGAGAAGTTCGGCGGTGGCCTTCTTCACCGCACCTTCGGAGTGCTCGACGAGCACGAGTACTTCAGCCATGGATTTTCTCTTTTCTGGGGAGTCTTTGGGTGGCGGAGCCGTATTCCGGGACCGGCTCTAGATGATCTTCTGCGCGACCAGGTACTCGGCGATCTTGGCTCCGCCATCGCCCTCGTCGGTCAGCTTCTCACCGGCGGCCTTGGGAGGCTTCGGGGTCGAGGACTGCACCCGCGAAACCGCGTTGGCCAGTCCCACCTCTTCGGCCTCGACGCCGATGTCGGCCAGCGTCAGGGTAGTCACTTCCTTCTTCTTGGCGGCCATGATGCCCTTGAAGGACGGGAAGCGCGGTTCGTTGATCTTCTCGTGCACGCTGACCACCGCGGGCAGCGTGGCCTCGACGTTGAAGACACCCTCGTCGGTCTCCCGCTCACCGCTGATCTTGGAGCCCTCGATGACCACGGTGCGCATATGGGTCATCTGGGGCAGCCCGAGGTATTCGGCGATGATGGCCGGGATCGCGCCGCCGGTACCGTCGCTGGCCGCATTGCCGGTGATGACCAGCTCGGTGCCCTCGATGGCGCCCAGCGCGCGAGCCAGGGCCCAGCCGGTCTGGATCATGTCCGAGCCGTGCAGGCCGGCGTCGAGCAGGTGCACACCCTTGTCGGCGCCCATCGAGAGCGCCTTGCGGATGGCCTCGCCGGCTTTCTCCGGGCCGGCGGTCAGCACGGTCACGGTGCTGTCGCCGCCTTCGCGCTCCTTGATCTGCAGCGCCTCTTCGACGGCTTTCTCGTTGATCTCGTCGAGCACGGCGTCCGAACCCGCCCGGTCAAGGGTGAAGTCGGTGTCCGACAACCTGCGGTCCGCGTAATCGGGAACCTGTTTGATCAGAACCACGATATTCGTCATGGCTTCTCTACGTCCTCCTGGCAGATCGCGCGACCGTCATGTGCCGCGCTGTGGGGGGTCACATCCGCTGACCTCACCATGTTACTAGTCGGTAACTTATGGCGGATCGCATCTTAACGATAGCTTGCCGCCGAAGGTGTTCTCGCAGGCCTGTCGCCACCGGACGGGTTCGCGATTTCCCGGCGGCGGGATAGCCTGCGTTGCGATGAACGCGCACCTGACCGACGCCGCCGACGGCGGCCTGCCGCTGACCGGCGAACGCACCGTGCCCGGGTTGGCGCAGGAGAACTACTGGTTCCGCCGCCACGAGGTGGTCTACCGCTGGTGTTCGGACATGTGCGCAGGTCAGGAGGTTCTCGAAGCCGGGTGCGGCGAGGGCTACGGGGCCGACCTGATCGCCTCGACAGCTCGCCGGGTGGTGGCCGTGGACTACGACGCGGCAACCGTGGCCCACGTGTCCACCCGCTACCCCCGGGTGGAGGTGATGGCCGCCAATCTGGCCTCGGTCCCGATGCCTGACGCCTCGGTGGACGTTGTGGTGAACTTCCAGGTCATCGAGCATCTGTGGGATCAGCCACAGTTCGTGACGGAATGCTTACGCTTGCTGCGCCCGGGCGGGCTGCTGCTGATGTCGACCCCGAACCGGATCACCTTCACCCCCGGCAGCGACACCCCGGTCAACCCGTTCCACACCCGCGAGCTCAACGCCGCCGAACTCCGCGAGCTACTGGAAACCGGCGGCTTCCGGGTCGACGGCCTCTACGGGGTCTTCCACGGCCCCCGGCTGACCGAGATGGACGCCCGCCACGGCGGATCGATCATCGACGCCCAGATCACCCGCGCGGTCGCTGACGCCCCCTGGGACGACGACCTGCTCGCCGACGTCGCCGCGGTGCGTTGCGAGGACTTCGAGATCGTCGAGGACGGCGCCGGAACCGGTCGCCGCGATATCGACGCAAGCCTGGATCTGCTGGCGATCGCGGTACGTCCGTGACCGCCCGGGAGCCGGTGCCCGGACAGTTCAGCCTGGTGCTGCACACCCACCTGCCCTGGCTGGCCCACCACGGCCGGTGGCCGGTGGGCGAGGAGTGGCTGTATCAATCGTGGGCGGCGGCCTACCTTCCGCTGCTGCGGGTGTTGCGCAAGCTTGCCGCCGAGGACCGCCGTGGCCTGATCACCCTGGGCCTCACGCCGGTGGTGATGGCGCAACTCGACGACCCGTACTGCCTCGACGGGATGCACCACTGGCTGGCCAACTGGCAGCTCCGCGCACTGGAGGCCGCCACCGTCCACGCTCCGACCGGTGCCGCCGCCGGAACCGCCAGTACTCCGGAAGCGTTGCGGCGCTTCGGTGTCCGCGAGTGCGAAGAGGCGACCCGGGCCCTGGAGGAATTCACCGGCCTCTGGCGCCACGGCGCCAGCCCGCCGCTGCGCGAACTCATCGACGCCGGCACCGTCGAACTGCTCGGCGGCCCGCTGGCCCACCCGTTCCAGCCGTTGCTGAATCCGCGGCTGCGCGAGTTTGCGCTGCGAGAGGGGCTGGCCGACGCCGGACAGCGGCTGGGCCACACCCCGACCGGCATCTGGGCCCCGGAGTGTGCTTACGCCCCCGGGATGGAGCACGACTATGCCGCCGCCGGAGTCGGGCACTTCATGGTCGACGGCCCATCGCTGCACGGTGACACCGCGCTGGGCCGACCCGTCGGCAGCACCGGTGTGGTCGCCTTCGGCCGTGATTTGCAGGTCAGCTACCGGGTCTGGTCGCCGCGGTCGGGCTACCCCGGCCACGCCGCCTATCGCGACTTCCACACCTACGACCACCTCACCGGACTCAAGCCCGCCCGGGTCACCGGCCGCAACGTGGACTCCGAGGCCAAGGCGCCCTATGACCCGGACCGCGCCGACCGGGCCGTCGACGCCCACGTCGAGGACTTCGTCGAACTGGTGCGCCGGCGCCTCATCAGCGAGTCCGAACGTATCGGCCGGCCCGCGCACGTGGTGGCCGCCTTCGACACCGAACTGTTCGGCCACTGGTGGTACGAGGGTCCGGTGTGGCTGGAACGGGTACTGCGCGCGCTGCCCGAGGCCGGGGTGCGAGTCGGCACGCTGCGCGACGCCAAGGAGAACGGCTTCCTCGGCGCGCCGGTGGAATTGCCGCCAAGCTCATGGGGATCGGGCAAGGACTGGCAGGTGTGGGCCGGCGAGCAGGTGGCCGACCTCGTGGCGCTCAACGGCGAAGTGGTCGACACCGCACTGGCATGTGTCGACAAGGCACTCGCGCAGACCTGCACCGCTCCCACCCGCGACCCGGTGGCCGACCAGATCCTGCGCGAGACGCTGCTGACGGTCTCCAGCGACTGGCCGTTCATGGTCAGCAAGGACTCCGCCGCGGACTACGCGCGGTATCGCGCGCATCTGCACGCCCACGCCACCCGGGAGATCGCCGACGCCCTGGCCGCGGGGCGCCGCGAGGTCGCCGCCCGGTTGGCCGAGGGCTGGAACCGGGCTGACGGCCTGTTCGGCGCACTGGACGCCCGGCGCCTGCCCCGCGGATGACCCGCCGCCTTCCCGCGAGCGACCCGCCGCCTTCCCGCGAGCGTGCGTGTCGGTACGACGACACGCCGCCGGGCGCGACACTTCACGCACGCTCGGCGGCGGTGAGACGCCGGTGAAGATCCTGATGGTGTCGTGGGAATACCCGCCGGTGGTCGTCGGCGGCCTGGGCCGCCACGTGCATCACCTGGCCACCGCACTGGCCGCAGCGGGCCACGAGGTGGTGGTGCTGTCCCGGCGGCCGTTCGGCACCGACCCGGTCAGCCACCCGACCAGCGACGAGACGCACGAGGGCGTCCGGGTGATCGCCGTCGCACAGGACCCGCACGAGTTCGAATTCGGCCGCGACATGATGGCCTGGACGCTGGCCATGGGTCACGCCATGATCCGGGCCGGGCTGGCCCTGCTGGGCGATTGGCGACCCGATGTCGTGCACGCACACGACTGGCTGGTCGCCCACCCCTGCATCGCCCTGGCCGACTTCTTCTGCTCCCCTATGGTTTCCACCATCCACGCCACCGAAGCGGGCCGGCACTCGGGCTGGGTGTCCGGGCCGGTCAACCGCCAGGTGCACGCCCTGGAGTCCTGGCTGGCGCGGTCATCGGACGCCCTGATCGCCTGTTCGGCGTCGATGGCCGCAGAGATCGCGGAACTGTTCGGCCCCGACCTCGCCGATATCAGCGTCATCCCCAACGGGATCGACTCCAGCCGTTGGCCGTTCGCGAAACGCCACTCCCACGACGGACCGCCCGAACTGCTCTACTTCGGCCGCCTGGAGTACGAGAAGGGCGTCCACGACGCCATCGCCGCACTGCCCAGGATCCGGCGCACCCATCCCGGGACCACCCTGACCGTCGCCGGCGACGGCACCCAGCAGGCCTGGCTGATCGACGTCGCGCGAAAGAACAAGGTGCTCAAAGCCGTCCGCTTCACGGGCCGGGCCGACCACGACGAACTCCTGCGACTTCTGCACCGCGCCGACGTCGCCGTGCTGCCCAGCCACTACGAACCGTTCGGCATCGTGGCCCTGGAGGCCGCGGCCGCTGGGACTCCCCTGGTGACCTCCGACGTCGGCGGCCTCGGGGAGGCGGTGATCGACGGGCGCACCGGGTTGTCGTTTCCCGCGCGCGATGTCGGCGCCCTGGCCGCCGCGGTCCGGGCCGCTCTGGACGACCCTGCCGCCGCCCAGCGCCGGGCCCTGGCCGCCCGTAGGCGCCTCACCGCGGACTTCGACTGGGGCACCGTTGCGGACCGCACGGCCGGTGTCTACCGGGGCGCCACCCGCAGGACGCGCCCGCCGCTGGATCGCCGGGCCATCGTCGAGCATGCACTGCCGGACCGCTGAGCTGCTCGACGCGCGTTTCCTTCTCCGCGCGAGCAGACGCAAAAGACTCCCGAATACCGGCGTGTCGGGGGTCTTTTGCGTCTGCTCGGCAGAGGGGGGTGACCCTACCGGGACGCCTTCTTGCGCTCGATATCGGCCAGCGCGGCTGCCAGTTCGGCCCGCTGCGCCGCGGAGGTCTCCCAGGCCAGCTTGCGGTTCTTGACCACCTTGGCCGGGGATCCCACCGCGATCGAGAAGTCCGGGATGTCGCCCTTGACCACCGCATGCGCACCCAGCACGCAGCCGCGGCCGATGGTGGTACCCCGCAGGATGGTGACCTTGGTCGCGATCCAGGTGTCCGGACCGATCCGCACCGGGGTCTTGACGATGCCCTGGTCCTTGATCGCCATCTCGATGTTGTCCATCTTGTGGTCGAAATCGCAGACGTAGCACCAGTCGGCCATCAGCGCCGACTCACCGAACTCGATGTCCAGGTAGCAGTTGATGACGTTGTCGCGGCCGAAGACCACCTTGTCGCCCAACCGCAGCGAGCCCTCGTGCGCGCGGATGGTGTTCTTGTCGCCGATGTGCACCCACCGGCCGATCTCCAACTGGGCCAGCTCCGGGGTGGCGTGGATTTCGACGTTCTTGCCCAGGAACACCATGCCGCGGGTGATGACATGCGGGTTGGCCAGCTTGAACCTGAGCAGCCGCCAGTAGCGCACCAGATACCAGGGAGTCCAGGCCCGGTTGGCGACCACCCATTTCAGCGACGCCCGGGTGAGGAATCGCGCCTGGCGCGGGTCACGCAGCCGGGAACCGCGCCAGCGCTTGTGGATCGGCGCACCCCACATGCTCGTCATGCCCGCAGAGCCTAGTCCGCGTGCTCCCCTCCCCCGCGAGTCCCTTCCCCGCGAGCAGACGCAAAGTACCCGCGACACGCTGAGATTTGGGGACGTTTGTGTCTGCTCGGCAGGGGTGAAGCACGGGAAATGGGGCCCTGACCCGATAGTCTCGCCTGGATGAGACGGACACCGGTGTCGCGGCGGGTGCTCGCGGTGGCGTCGGCGGTAATGCTGACCGGCACGCTGGCCGGGTGCGGCGACACCGATTCCTGGGTCGAGGCGGTGGCGGCCCGCGGCTGGCCGGCCCAGTACGCCGACGCCGAGAACACCAGCTACACCCCGACCGAGGGCGCCCAGAGCCTGGCGCTGAGCTGGAGCCGGGAGGTCAAGGGCGAGCTCGGGGCGGCCGCCGCCCTGGGCGGTGACGGGTACCTCGCCGTCAACGGTCAGACCGCAGGCGGTTGCTCGCTGATGGTCTGGGAGAACGACAACAACGGCCGACAGCGCTGGTGCACCCGGATGGTGCTCGGCGGCGGATTCACCAGCCCGCTGTTCGACGGCTTCGACAACCTCTACATCGGCCAGCCCGGCCTGATGATCTCCTACCCGCCCACCCAATGGGCGCGCTGGCGCACCAACGTCATCGGAATGCCCACCACCGCAAGGTTTTTGGCGGGCGGACAGCTGCTGGTAGTGACCCACCTGGGCCAGGTTCTGGTCTTCGACGCCCACCGCGGCGTGGTGGACGGAACACCGGTGGACCTCGTCGAGGGAATCGACCCGACCGACGCCACCCGCGGCCTGGACGACTGTCAGCGCTCGCTGCCCGGCTGCCCGGTGGCTTCGGCCCCGGCGTTCTCGCCCGCCAGCAGGATGGTCGTGATCGGGGTGTGGCAGCCCGGCGCGGCATCCTCGGTGCTGACCGCCCTGCGCTATCAGCCCGGCCAGAAGCCGCTGCTGCGGCGGGAGTGGACCTCCGACGCCGTGGGTGCGGGCGTGATCGCGAGCCCGGTACTGTCCGCCGACGGCACAACGGTCTACGTCAACGGCCGCGACCGTCGGCTGTGGGCGCTGGACGCCGCCGACGGATCGGCGAAATGGTCTGTCCCGCTGGGATTCCAGCCCCAGACCCCGCCGTCGGTCGCGCCCGGCGGGGTGATCATCGCCGGCGGCGGCCCGAACACGGAACTGGTTGGGGTCAGGGACTCCGGCGACAGCGCGGAAGTGGCGTGGCGCCGCGATGACATCACCCCGCTGTCCACCTCAAGCCGGGCCGGCGGGAAGGTCGCCTACACGGTGACGGCCGACGGTCCCGACAAGCTCTCCCTGCTGGTCTTCGACCCCGAAGACGGCGGGCGCACCCTTAACAGCTATCCTCTGGACGGTGCTGGCGGCTACCCGGTCGGGGTCTCGGTAGCCCACGACCGCCGGGTGGTGGTGGCCACCAGCACCGGCCAGGTCTACAGCTTCAGCCCGGTCTGAAACCCACGGGAGAAACCATGACCGATGAGTACGCGCAGTACCGCCACACCGCCGCGGGCGTCAGCTACATCGACGTCGGTGAGGGGCCGATCACGCTGTTCGTCCACGGCGTCTTCACCAATGGCCGGCTCTGGCGCAACTGCATCCGGATGGTCGCCGACCACCGCCGCTGCATCGCCGTCGACCTGCCCGGCCACGGGCATACCCCGCCGGCGGGCGAGCCGTCGGTGTGGGGGCTGGCCGACGCGGTCGGCGGCCTGATCCGCGAACTGGACCTGCATGAGGTCCATCTCGTCGGCAACGACACCGGGGGCGCGGTCTCGCAGGTGGTTCTGGCCCGTGACATGGAGCGGTTCGCCTCCTTCGCCCTGACCAACTGCGACACCGAGGGCAACTTCCCGCCCCGGGCGTTCAAGCCGGCGGTGTGGGCGGCCAAGACCCGCCTGCTGCGGGTGGCCGGGCCGCTGGCCCGGACTCCCCTGCTGGCCAAGCAGATCTATCGCAGCGGCTATCAGCACGCCTCCGCGGTGCCCGATGACGTCGTGATCGACTATCTGACGCCGATTCTCGGCACCAGCGAGGGCGCCCGCTTCATGGAGCGGCTGCTGATCTCGATGACGCCCGATCAGCTCTCGGCGATCCGGCCGCAGCTGAGCCGGTGTGAAATCCCCACCATCCTGGTGTGGGGCACCGGCGACATCTTCTTCGGAATCGAATGGGCGCACTGGCTGCAGCGCCTCATCCCCGGTGTGACCGGCATCGTCGAGGTTCCCGGCGGCCGGCTGTTCTACGTCGACGAGCGGGCCGCAGAACTTGTCCGGGCGCTGGAAGCGCACTGGGCCACGATCTCGTAGCAGGCGTTCGCTAAAGCTGCAGCGGCGGGATCTCGTTGCGCGGCAGGGTCACCGATGTCTCCCCGACATAGGAGGGCAACAGTTCGCCGCGGCCGAAGAAGAAGATCACGGCGTCGTCGGTGACGGCGAAGTTCTGATAATGGGAGGGGTCCAGGCCGTCGCCGGGCGAGATGCTGCCGGCCAGAATCGTGTCCTTCTCCAACTGCCGCTGAACGAGCGGAAAAATCTCCTGCAACGGCTTGGTGTCCGGGGCGAAGAGCATGTCGAAGGTGACCGGTCGGTTCTGGCTGACGTCGAAGGTGAACGACTTGTACCAGGTCGTCGGATGGGCACCGCCCACGGACTGGAACAGGGTGAGCACGACGCTGCGGGTCTGCGCCGAGGCGAACGACTGTGCGCTGACGTCCATCTCGTAGGGCAGGTTGCGGGCGTCCGGGGCCTGTGCGACCCGGACGAAGCCGTCCCGGGTCTGGCCGAGGTAGTCGATGATCACCTGCTCGTCGGGGTAGCCCAGCGGGAAGGTCACGTCCATGGTGTATGCCGGGTCGCTGGCGTGAACACCACAGATGTCACCCGCTTCGATCACACCCCCCAGGGCGGTGCAGGCCTCGGGGCCCGCGGCGGCCGGCGGCGCGGTCAGGATCATGGCACCGACCAACACCGCAGCCAAACTCACAGTTCGCATACACCGAAGCCTACCGGTCTGCAGCGCCCACCCCGTCGACCGAAGCCCGGCACACGAAGACCACCGCACGGGCCGAGGCCCCCACACCCAGCCGGGTGATCACCAGCGATAGCGGCCGGCTTCCGGCCGGGCGCAACCGACGGCGCAGCGCATCGGGGTCGACGTCGACCCCGCGCACCAGGATCTCCAACACTCCACAGTCGTGCGACGAAAGTGCCTGACGCAGTGTCTTTTCCCGCAACGGCAGCCGATCGAGAATCTCGAACCCCCGAACCCCTACGGGCAGCCGGTCCCCGGTGAGGTAGGCGATCTCGGGGTCGAGTTGCCACAACCCGTGCCGGGTCGCGTACTGCCGCACCAATCCGGCTCGCACGACGGCGCCGTCCGGGTCGACGATCCACCGGCCCGCCGCGCCGGTCGGACACTCGTCCGGGTCGGCGTCGGTCAACTCCTCCCCGCGGTCGAGCACGCTGGCCCGGCGCCGCACCCCCGGTTCGGACAGTCCCGCCGTCCACAGGCAGGCCTCCCGCACCGACCCGCCGGAGGAGGTCACTTCGATCTCGACGTCGAAGCCCAGCCGCCGCACGGCGTCGAAGTCGATTCCCGGCGCACACTTGACCACCGTGGCGCGGCCCCGGTACACCTCGGCCAGCGCGTCCAACGGTGGGGTGTAGGCGCGCGGGTCGAACCGCCGCCGGCCCCCACTTCGCCGCGCCGGATCCAGCAGCACCACCACGTCGGGAGCTCCGGTGACCGGGTGCAGCGCATCCGCGCGGCACAGCGGGATCCGGTCGGAGAGATTGTGCCGGGCCATCGCCAGCCGGACCTCGTCGATATCGCTGCCCACCAGGTAGTCGGCGGTGCCGGCCAGAGCGGCCAGCTCGGTCCCGACCGAGCAGGTCGCGTCGTGCACCACCCGTCCGGCCAGCCGCCGGGCACGGTGCCCGGCGACCGCCGCGGTGGTGGCCTGCTGCAGGGCCTCGTCGGTGAAGAGCCAGCCGCCGGCCTCGGCGCCGAATTTGGCGACGGCTTTGCGGCGCAGCTGGGTCGTCTGGACCAGCACCGCGGCGTGATCGCCGAAGCGGTCCCGGATCGCGGCCACGTCGGTTACCAGGGAGGCGTCGGAGAGAGCGAAACGCGCCACCTCCGCCAACGCGGTGGCACCGGCCTCGCCGCTCAGATAGCCGACATCGGCTCGGGTGAACGTCAGGAGGGTTTGACTCCGGTGATCATGACGTTGTAGTACCACGACTTCGGCACCACCCGGCGCCAGAGGTTGTCGTCGACCCAGCTCAGTGTGGTCCAGCTCTTGAAGGCGAAGCTGGCCCATCCCCAGCCGAGCTTGCCCGGCGGGACCGCCGCCTCGAAGGTGCGCAGTGGCCAGCCCAGCATGGCGGCGGTGAACTCGGTGGTCTGGGTGGTCACCTCGACGGCACCGGCGCTGCGCGCCGCGCGTTCCAGATCGGCCGGGTCGAAGGTGTGCAGATCGACGACGGCCTCCAGTGCGGCGGCGCGGGAGGATTCGTCGAGTTCGGCCTGCGGGCGGCGCCAGCCGCCCAGTCCCGGCAGCCGGGTCAGGTTGGTGGCCACCCGCCAGGTCAGCGTGGACAGGTTGCGGGCATAACCGTTGCCGACGGTGGTCGGCTCGCCGGCGAACACGAACCGGCCGCCCGGCTTGAGCACCCGCACCACCTCGCGCAACGACTTCTCGACGTCCGGGATGTGGTGCAGCACGGCGTGCCCGACCACCAGGTCGAAAGTGTCGTCGTCGTAGGGGATGCCCTCGGCGTCGGCGACCCGGCCGTCGATGTCCAGACCGAGGGACTCGCCGTTGCGCACCGCGACCTTCACCATGCCCGGCGAGAGGTCGGTGACCGAACCACGCCGGGCCACCCCGGCCTGGATCAGGTTGAGCAGGAAGAAACCGCTTCCGCACCCCAGTTCCAGGGCCCGCTCGTAGGGCAGATCGCGGAGCTCCTCAGCGGGAACGGTGGCGTCGAAGAGGTCCCGCGCGTAGTCCACACAGCGTTTGTCGTAGGAGATCGACCATTTGTCGTCATAGGTCTCGGCCTCCCAGTCGTGGTAGAGCACCTGGGCGAGCTTGGAATCCTTCAGCGCCGCCTGGACCTGCTCGGCGGTGGCGTGCGGGTTCGGGGCCGGGTCGCCGGCGACCCGGGTCTCCCTCGTCGTCGTCATGCAGGGCAGCCTAACCCGCGGTTCCGGCGGCAAAAACCTCGCCGTAGAGGTGCACCTGCCCCTCGGCGTCAAGACCCGCGTCGATCAGCGCCTTGGCCCCGGCCACCGCGGCCGCCGGGGCGTCGACGAACCGGCCCACCCAGCTCAATGCCGAGTCGTAGACGTCGTCCGGGGACACCAGTTCGTCGACCAGACCCAGCGCCAGGGCTTCCTTGGCCCCGACGAAACGGCCGCTGAAGGCCAGTTCCTTGGCCCGGGAGCGGCCCACCGCCCGCTCCAGCCGGGAACACCCGCCGCCGCCGGGCACCAGCCCGGCCAGGATCTCGGTCACGCCCAGCTTGGCGTTGTCGCCGCAGATCCGCCAGTCGGCGGCCAGCGCCAGGCTCAGCCCGGCGCCGAGCGCGTAGCCGGTGACCGCCGCGACGGTGGGTTTGGGGATCGCCGCGACCGCGTCGATGGCGGTGCGGCGGAGCCGGTCGGCCATCTCGGCCGCCGCGCGGTCGAGGGTACGCAGTTCGGGAACGTCGTCACCGGCGCTGAAGATCTCGTGGCCGCCATAGAGGATGACCGCCGCGATGTCCTCGCGCCGCGACACCTCCGCGGCGGCGGCGGCCAATTCCCGATAGGCCTGCCGGCTCAGCGCATTGGTCGGCTCGCGGTCGATCAGCACCGTGCCGATCCCGGGCTGATGATCATGGGTGTGCACGCCGACGAACTCGGCCATGCTCAGCCCCCGCCCAGCCGCCGCAGGGCCTGACGGCGGGCCTGGTTGTAGCGGTCGGCGTCGAAGAACTCGATCTCCCAGTTGCCGTCCTCGAGAATGGTCATATCGGGTTCGACGGCGGCGATCTGGCGTTCCAGGGCGAGCACCTCGGCGACCGTCCGGCCGGCCAGCGAGTCCAGCTGGCTCCAGGTCGGCGGCAACAGCAGAGCGCGCCCCTGGGCGAAATCCTCGATCGCGGTCTCGGGCCGGGCCCAGCCGG
The DNA here is from genome assembly GCA_020637165.1 of Mycolicibacterium sp. Classification (GTDB taxonomy): domain Bacteria; phylum Actinomycetota; class Actinomycetes; order Mycobacteriales; family Mycobacteriaceae; genus Mycobacterium. The sequence goes on from JACJWN010000003.1 coordinate 885,863, forward strand.
ACTGGTCGGTCTCGGTGTTCTCGCCGTCGGCGAGCTGGCCCTCCGGCAGTGCTCCGACGAAGAAGTAGGTGTCGTAGCGGCGGGTGCGCTCCTCCTTCGGGGTCACCCAGTTCGACCAGGGCCGCAGCAGGTCGGCGCGGATCACCAGATTCTCCGCACGCAGGAAATCGCCGAAGGACAGACTGCGGTCCTCCAGTGCGGCACGCTCGCGGTGATAAACCGAGGCGTCGCGCACGATGCTGTCCGGGTCGTCGGCCGGTCCGGCGAACAACACCCCGGACTCCTCGAAGGTCTCCCGCGCCGCCGCGCACACCAGCGCTTCGGCCAAGTCGGCCTCGATGCCGAATCGCGTTGCCCACCAGTGTGGTTCGGGCCCGTACCAGGCGCCCCGACCGGCCAGGCCACCGTCCCGGTCACGCTCGTCGACACCGCCGCCCGGGAACACCGTCATCCCCGCGGCGAACTCCATCGCGGCGTGCCGGCGCATCAGGAACACCGAGATCCCCTCAGCGGTATCGCGCACCAGCATCACGGTCGCGGCCGGGCGGACCGGCCTGGGTTCGAGTGTCTGGTTCACTGACGCCTCCGGTGGGCCGCGCGGCCCCGAACCCGCCGGGCGAAGTAGCGCCCGTCGATGGTGTCCACCGCGATGGACTGTCCGAACGCCGCCGAGAGGTTCTCAGCGGTCATGACGTCGCGCAACAGCCCGGCGGCCACCACGTGGCCCTCCGCCAGGATCAGGCAGTGGCTGAACCCGGGCGGGATCTCCTCGACGTGATGGGTGACCAGCACCAGGGCCGGGGCGTCGGGATCGGCGGCCAGATCGGCCAGCCGCGCCACCAACTCCTCCCGGCCGCCGAGGTCCAGGCCCGCGGCGGGCTCGTCGAGAAGCAGTAACTCCGGGTCTGTCATCAGCGCCCGGGCGATCAGCACCCGCTTGCGTTCGCCCTCCGAGAGGGTGCCGTAGGTCCGGTCGGCCAGATGCTCGGCGCCGACGCTCTCCAACGTGTCGACCGCCCGGGTGTAGTCGACCTCGTCATAGTTCTCGCGCCAGCGACCGAGCACCGCATAGCCGGCCGAGACCACCAGATCGCGCACAAGTTCGCCGTCGGGAATCCGCTGGGCCAGAGCCGAACTGCTCAGACCGACCCGCTGGCGCAGCTCGGCCATGTCAACCCGGCCGAGTCGCTCCCCCAGCACGGTCGCGGTGCCGTCGGAGGGATGCTCCATCGCCGCGGCCATCCGCAGCAGCGAGGTCTTGCCGGCGCCGTTGGGTCCGATCACCACCCAGCGCTCGTCGAGTTCCACCTGCCAGTCGACCGGGCCGACCAGCACCCGGCCGCCGCGGCGCAGGCTGACGCCCCGGAAGTCGATGAGCAGATCTTCCTCGGCGCCATCGGTCACCCGTTCATCGTGCCGCATACCCTGCCCCGCCCAACGTCCGGGTCATCCCACGGTTTCAGCGCGCAAATGTGCGCCAGCGCGCCCAAGTCCTACCGCGACGGGATGTCGACCCGACGCACCCCGCCGTCCATGGCGTCGGCGGCCTCGATCTCGGCCCGGGTCACCCCGAGGATGAACAGCACGGTGTCCAGATACGGATGGCTCAGTGAGGCGTCGGCCACCTCTCGCAGGGCGGGTTTGGCGTTGAACGCCACCCCCAGCCCGGCGGCGGTGAGCATGTCGATGTCGTTGGCTCCGTCGCCGACAGCCACCGTCTGCTCCATCGGCACTCCGGCCTGGGTGGCGAAGTCGCGCAGTGCCTTGGCCTTGCCCGCCCGGTCGACGATCGAGCCCACGACATGTCCGGTCAGCCGGCCGTCGACGATCTCCAACTCGTTGGCGGCGACGAAATCGAGCATCAGGTCGTGCGCCAGCGGTTCGATCACCTGGCGGAAGCCACCCGAGACGACGCCGCACTGGAACCCCAGCCGGCGCAGCGTCCGGATGGTCGTGCGGGCGCCCGGGGTGAGCTCGACCTGTTCGGCGACCTCGTCGAGCACCGCGGCGGGCAGACCGGCCAGGGTGGCCACCCGCTTGTGCAGGGATTCGGTGAAGTCGATCTCCCCGCGCATGGCCGCGTCGGTCACCGCCGCCACGGCCTCACCGGCGCCGGCCCGGTCAGCCAGCATCTCGATCACCTCGCCCTGGATCAGCGTGGAATCGACGTCGAAGACGATCAGCCGCTTGTTACGCCGCTCCAGGCTGTAATCCTCCACGGCAATATCGATGCCCTGCTGCGCTCCGACCCGGGCCAGACCGGCCTGCAGCCGTCCCCCGGTCCCGGCCGGCGCGGAGACGCGCAGTTCCAGCCCGGTCACCGGGTAGTCGGAGACGCCGCGGATGACGTCGATGTTGGCCCCCAGCGCGGCCACCTCCCGGGCCACCGCGCCGAACGCCGCCGCCGTGATGGGCCGCCCCAGGACGACGATCGTGTGAGTCGAGGGCTCGGCGATGATGGGTACGTCATCGCTGCGCTCGATGGTGGCGTCCAGGCCCATCCCGCGGATCGCCCTGGCGACGTCACCGCGCAGCGCTGCACCATCGGCCACCTCGGGCGCACCGGACACCAGCACCCCGAGGGTGAGGCGGTCGCGGATCACGACCTGCTCGACGTTGAGCAGTTCGACCTCGTACCGGGAGAGCACCTCGAACAGAGCCGAGGTGACCCCCGGCCGGTCGACCCCGGTGACGGTGATCAACACCGACACCTTGTCTGCGGTCATCGCAGTCTGATCGCGGGCAGGACGGCGCGAACGGTGAACCGTTCTGCGGCGCGAACCCTAGGCGTCGATCTCGTGGTGCGAACGGCCGACGTGGGCCTCGCGGCGCATCCGCTCGACCATGTGCGGGTAGTGCAGCTCGAATGCCGGACGCTCCGAGCGGATGTTGGGCAGCTCGGTGAAGTTGTGCCGCGGGGGCGGGCAGGAGGTGGCCCACTCCAGCGAGTTGCCGTGGCCCCAGGGATCGTCGACGGTGACGACCTCGCCGTACCGCCAGCTCTTCACGATGTTCCAGAAGAACGGGATCATCGAGACGCCCAGGATTGCCGCACCGATGCTGGAGACCACGTTGAGCGCGGTGAAACCGTCGGAGGGCAGGTAGTCGGCGTAGCGCCGCGGCATGCCCTCGTCGCCCAGCCAGTGCTGCACCAGGAAGGTGAGGTTGAACCCGATCATGGTGAGCCAGAAGTGGATCTTCGCCAGCCGCTCGTCGAGCAGCCGCCCGGTCATCTTCGGGAACCAGAAGTAGACACCGGCGTAGGTGGCGAACACGATCACGCCGAACAGCACGTAGTGGAAGTGCGCGATGACGAAGTAGGTGTCACTGACGTGGAAGTCCAGCGGCGGACTGGCCAGCAGCACGCCGGACAGGCCACCGCAGAGGAAGACCACCAAGAAGCCGAAGGCGAAAAGCATCGGCGACTCGAACGTCAATTTGCCCTTCCACATGGTGCCGATCCAGTTGAAGAACTTGATACCGGTCGGAACGGCGATGAGGAAGGTCATGAAGGAGAAGAACGGCAGCAGCACCGCACCGGTGACGTACATGTGGTGCGCCCACACCGCCATCGACAGCGCGGCGATGCTGATGGTGGCGTAGACCAGCGTGGAGTAGCCGAACACCGGCTTGCGGGAGAACACCGGGAAGATCTCGGTGACGATCCCGAAGAACGGCAGCGCCAGCACGTAGACCTCGGGGTGGCCGAAGTACCAGAACAGGTGCTGGAACAGCGTCACCCCGCCGTTGGCCGGGTCGTAGATGTGCGCCCCGAGGCGGCGGTCGGCGGCCAGACCGAAGGCGGCGGCGGTCAGCAGCGGGAAGATCAGGATGACCAGGATCGAGGTGATGAAGATGTTCCAGGTGAAGATCGGCATCCGGAACATGGTCATGCCCGGGCAGCGCATGCACACCACGGTGGTGATCATGTTGACCGCGCCGAGGATGGTGCCCAGGCCGCCTACGGCCACACCCAGAATCCACAGGTCCGCGCCCGGACCCGGCGAGTGCACGGCATCGGACAGCGGCACGTAGACGGTCCAGCCGAAGTCGGCGGCGCCGCCGGGGGTGATGAACCCGCCGAGCGCGATCAGGGCCCCGAAGATGAACAGCCAGAGCGACAGCGCGTTCAGCCGCGGGAAAGCCACGTCGGGCGCGCCGATCTGCAGCGGCATCACCAGGTTGGCGAATCCGAACACCACCGGGGTGGCGTAGAACAGCAGCATCGCGGTGCCGTGCATGGTGAACAGCTGGTTGTACTGCTCATTGGAGAGGAACTGCAGACCCGGCACCGTCAACTCGGCCCGGATGAACAGGGCCATCAACCCGGCCAGCGCGAAGAAGGTGAAGCACGCGATCACGTACATGATGCCGATCAGCTTGTGATCGGTAGTCGTGATCACCTTGTAGATGAGGTTGCCCTTGGGTCCGGTGCGAGCCGGGAAAGGACGACTGGCCTCAAGTTCTCCACGGGGGGGAATTACGGCTGTCACAGGATCCTCCAACCATCCATGGGCGCGTCCCAAAGAATATAAGCCGCATCTTATCCCCAAACCAGCCTCCGTGTGCGGCCGGTCCTACATTCTGTCGTATTTCGTGCCGGAGCCCGGCCCCGGCCGTCGCGAAGGCCAGTTCAGGAGTGGTTTCCGGCTGAGCGGGTGCTACCGTCGCGGCGTGCTGTCCCGCGCCCTGCGTCCCGGTATCGCCGCCCTCGCCGCCGCGGGGCTGGCCGCGACCGGCTGCAGCGGGTCCAATCAGCCGCCGGAAGTCGGCCCGAGCGGGCCGAGCAGCACGGTGGTGACCAGTACCACGATGATCGCCTCAGCCGGAGTGCTGGGAAACCAGCGCCGCCCCGACGAGTCGTGCGCGGCCGAACCGGCCCGGCTCGACGGCCCACCCCCGGGGCCGGTCGACCACGCTGCGGGCAAAGCCGACGTCGTGGCCGACCCGATGCGGATCGTGGTGCTGGCCGGCGACGAACTCGACGCGCTGTGCGCGCTGGGACTGCAGTCGCGGATCGTCGCGGCCGCGCTGCCCGACGGGTCCGACAGCCAGCCGTGGTACCTGGGAACCGTGATCCACGACGTTCCCGCCGCCGGTACCCGCACCGAGCCGGATCTGGCGGCCATCGCGGCGGCCGAACCCGACCTGATCCTCGGCTCGAAGGCACTCACACCGGACGGCTACCCCGAACTGGAGGCGATCGCCCCCACGGTGTTCACCGAGGCCCCCGGAGCTCGCTGGCAGGACAACCTACGACTGGTCGGCGCCGCGACCGGCCGGGCCCGGGCCGCGGACGATCTGATCGCCGGGTTCACCGAGAAGGCGGCGAAGGCCGGCGAAGCCAACGACGCCACTCACTTCCAGGCCTCGATCGTGCAGCTGACGGACTCGGCGCTGCGGGTCTGGGGCGCGGACAATTTCCCGGCCAGCGTGCTGGCCGCGGTGGGAGTCGACCGGCCGGCGGCGCAACGGTTCACCGACCAGGCCTATCTGGAGATCGGGATCACCGGCGACGCCGACTTCTCCGCCGCCGACGGCGACATCGTCTACATGTCGTTCGCATCCCCGGCCGCCAAGGACCGGGCACCGGCGCTGCTGGAGAGCGAGGCCTGGCGCAAGCTGTCGGCCAACCGCGACAACCGGGTGTTCATCGTCAACAACGAGGTGTGGCAGACCGGGCAGGGTCTGATCGCCGCCCGCGGGATCGTCGATGACCTGCGCTGGCTGAACGCACCGATCAACTGATCGGTGGTTATCGGATGTAGTTCTCGCCGCTGGCGCGCACCGTCACGTCGGACAGGCTGATCCCCCACGGCTGGTCGATGACGTGCATCACCACATCCGCCAGGTCGTCGGGCGTGATCAGCCAGTACTGCACCGAGTCGACATCGGTCTGCTCGGGCTGCAGCGACCCGGACATGTAATTGGCCAGGTTCTCGGCGAACTGCTGCCCCTTCTGCCCGGCCAGGGCCATGATCGCGGTCTGGTTGACGATCCCGCCGGCCAGGTTGGTTCCGAACACCCCGGTGGGCTTGACGGTGGTGACCTTGATCCGTCCCTGGGTCTCCACCCGCAACGCGTCGGAGAGCGCGGTCACCGCCGCCTTGGTAGCGGAGTAGACCCCGGCGCCCTCGATACCGCCGTTGCCGTAGATCGAGGAGATGTTGACCACCTGCCCACGCCCCTGGGCGATCATCTGGTCGTAGACCGCGGCGATGCCGTTGACCACGCCCTTGATGTTGATGTCGATGGCCCGATGCCAGCGCTGCCAGGCCCGTTCGTGGTCGGCGAAGTAGGACAGCGGCATCACACCGGCGTTGTTGACCAGGACGTCGATGGCGCCGAAGGCTTCGACAGCATCGGCCGCGACGGCCCTCAGCTGTTCGAGGTCGGTGACGTCGGCCACCCGGGCCAGCGCCTCTCCCCCGCTCTGCCGGATACCGGCGACCACCTCCTCGAGGTGCGCGGCGTCGACGTCGACGCCCACGACCCGGGCGCCGCCGGCGGCGCACTTCTGCGCGATCAGCCGGCCGAAGCCGCTGCCCGCGCCGGTGACGATGACGACTTTGCCGTCCAGATACGGCGACATGGATTCCTCTCCTGAGCGCCGCTCCGGTGGCCGCGCGCTCGACTGACCATTGAACCGCCTAGTGTCGGGAGCATGAGCACCGTGAGCGCCTACGCCGCAACCTCGGCCACCGAACCCTTGAGCCGGACGACCATCACCCGCCGCGCCACCGGCCCGCGCGACGTCCGCTTCGACATCCACTTCGCCGGGATCTGCCACTCCGACATCCACACCGTGCGCGCCGAGTGGGGACAGCCGCGGTATCCAGTGGTTCCGGGCCACGAGATCGTCGGCATCGTCACCGAAATCGGTTCGGAGGTAAAGGGTTTCGGCGTCGGTGACAGGGTCGGCGTGGGTTGTTTCGTCGACTCCTGCCGGGAGTGCGACAACTGCCTGGCCGGGCTCGAGCAGTACTGCACCGGCACCGGGATGACCGGCACCTACAACGCGGTGGGCAGGGACGGCCAGCCGACCCAGGGCGGCTACAGCGGCAGCATCGTCGTCGACGAGAACTATGTGCTGCATGTCCCCGAGTCAGTGCCGATGGATGCCGCCGCGCCACTGTTGTGCGCGGGCATCACCACCTACTCGCCGCTGCGGCACTGGAATGTCGGGCCGGGCAGCCGGGTTGCGGTGATCGGCCTGGGCGGGCTGGGGCACATGGGGGTCAAGCTCGCCACGGCGATGGGCGCGGAGGTCACCGTGCTGTCGCAGTCGCTGAAGAAGATGGAGGACGGGCTGCGTTTGGGCGCCAAGCACTACCACGCCACCAGCGACCCCGACACCTTCAAGCGCCTGCGCAACTCCTTCGACGTCGTCCTCAACACCGTTTCGGCCAACCTCGACCTAGGCCGCTATCTGGAGATGGTCGATCTCGACGGGGTCTTCGTCGAACTCGGCGCCCCGGAGAACCCGCTGGTGGTGCCGCCGTTCTCGATCATCGGTATGCGTCGCAGCGTCACCGGATCGATGATCGGCGGGATCGCCGAAACCCAGGAGATGCTGGATTTCTGCGCAGCGCACGGGATCGCCTCGGAGGTCGAGGTGATCGAGCCGGACTACATCAACGAGGCCTACGAGCGGGTCATCGCCAGCGATGTCCGGTATCGGTTCGTCATCGACACCGAATCCCTGCGCAACGGGTGACGTTGCCCCGAAGGGTCAGTCGTCGAGCGAGTCGAGCGGCCAGCCCGCGGCCGCCAGTTTGGCGGCCACGCGCCTGATGTTCTCCGGCCCGCCGTCATGGTGGGCCACCCCCTCGATGAACCGTTCAATCTCGTCATGGTCGATGAGATGGCCGGCGGGTGCGCTCTGTTCCTCGGCGATGATCTCGCGCACCACCTCTTTGACCTCGTCCTCGGTCAGGGGCGTGTCGCGGAGCAGGGCCAGCAGGGGTACCCGGTCCGGGCCGGGCACCCCGCCTGGGTATCCGGCACGGAGCCAGTTCAGGACCGATTGCGCGCGTGACTTGGCCGTCATGACGCCCAGTGTCGCGGTTGCCGGCCCGTCACACCAGTGAGTTCGTCGATTATTCACCTGCTCCGCGGCCCGCGGCGCGGTTCCGCCCCGCTGATGTCGCTGACTTGGCGCCCGACCAGCCCGGCCGGACCGCCACGCGTCGTGGGCTAGAAGTCCCAGTCCTCGTCTTCGGTGTTGACGGCCTTGCCGATCACGTAGCTCGACCCCGAACCGGAGAAGAAGTCGTGGTTCTCGTCGGCGTTGGGCGACAGCGCGGACAGGATCGCCGGGTTGACATCGGTCTCGTCACGCGGAAACAGCGCCTCGTAGCCGAGGTTCATCAGCGCCTTGTTGGCGTTGTAGCGCAGGAACTTCTTGACGTCCTCAGTGAGCCCGACGCTGTCGTAGAGATCCTCGGTGTAGTCGGTCTCATTGTCGTAGAGCTCGAAGAGCAGTTCGTAGGTGTAATCCTTGAGCTCCTGGCGACGCTGTTCGGTTTCCTCGGCCAGCGCCCGCTGGAACTTGTATCCGATGTAGTACCCGTGCACCGCCTCGTCGCGGATGATCAGCCGGATCATGTCGGCGGTGTTGGTCAGCTTTGCCCGGCTCGACCAGTACATCGGCAGGTAGAAGCCGGAATAGAACAGGAAGCTCTCCAGCAGCGTGGAGGCCACCTTGCGCTTGAGCGGATCCTCGCCACGGTAGTAGTCCATGACGATATGGGCCTTGCGCTGCAGATTGGGGTTCTCCTCCGACCAGCGGAAGGCGTCGTCGATCTCGGCGGTGGAGCACAGGGTGGAGAAGATCGAGCTGTAGCTCTTGGCGTGCACCGACTCCATGAAGGCGATGTTGGTCAGCACCGCCTGCTCGTGCGGCGTCACCGCATCGGGGATCAAGCTGACCGCCCCGACGGTGCCCTGGATGGTGTCCAGCAGCGTCAGGCCGGTGAACACCCGCATGGTGAGTTCCTTCTCGTGCGGGGTCAGGGTGTTCCACGACGGAATGTCGTTGGACACCGGAACCTTCTCCGGGAGCCAGAAGTTGCCGGTCAGCCGGTCCCAGACCTCGGCGTCCTTCTCATCGGTCACCCGGTTCCAGTTGATCGCCGATGCGCGGTCGATCAGCTTCAGGCCTTCACTCACCCGAGAACCCCACTTCATTGCCGCCGAAAACACGTGGTCGCCGGGGAATTCCGTCGACACCCAGACACTACCCCTGGTGTGCGACAAGCCGAGCCAACACAACCGGTTGTGTTCGTGCGTGTCGCGGTAGTCAGCCCACCGGAGCGTTGCGAGGGACCGCGCTTCCGACCGGCTGGTCGGGGTCGAGGTCGAATCCGAGCAGGTCGGCGGTCCCCTGGATGGTGCCCAGCATGATCGTGGTCAGATGCGCGACGAAGCGCTCCGAGGGCATCCGGCGCGGGCTGTCGGGGTCACTGCCGAGCCACCACTCGGTGGCCGCCGAGGCCGACCCGAACGTCGCGGCCGCAGCCATCTCCAGCGTGGCCGGCTCGAGCTGCATCTCCCGCAGTTCGTTGTTGAACATCTCCGCCATCGCCATGGTGATCTCCCGGCCCTCGCTGAAGCCGCGGGTGGTCGACTCGGCCGGCTCGGGGAAACGCCCCTGCAGGACGAAACGCAGGACGTTGGGGTGCTCGTCGACCAGGTCGACGTACTCCGCGACCGCGTGACGGATGACCTCCCGGGTGGAGTCGGTGGCCAGGTCGATATTGGTGAAGATCGCCGCGACCAGCATTTCCCGCAACCGCTTGCCGATGGCGTGGAACAGATCAGCCTTGTCATTGAAGTGGCGATAGATCTTGGGTTTGGCGGTACCCGCCTCGGCGGCGATCTCCTGCAGGCTCACCTGCGGACCGCGACGGTCGATGGCCCGGAAGGCGGCGTCGACGATCTCCGAGCGCACCTTCTTACGGTGCTCACGCCAGCGCTCGCTGCGCGCGTCGACTTTGCCAGAACCGGATCCCGGCGCAGCTACGGGTAGTTTGCGCACCCACAGGACTGTACCGACAGCACCGGGCCGACCGGTCCGGAAGTAGGGCCATCGGGCGGCCCCGGCTAGCATCAAGGTCGCAACGACGACGACACAGACCCGGAGAGCCGTGACCGAGCGATTCGACCTGGTGATTGCCGGCGGCGGCCCGTCGGGTTCGGCGGCCGCCTGGCAGGCCGCCCAAACCGGCGCCAAAGTGGTGGTGCTGGACAAGGCAGTGTTCCCGCGGGACAAGCCCTGCGGTGACGGACTGACCGCCCGCGCGGTCAGCTATCTGCAGAAGATCGGCCTGGCCGACGAGGTCGCCGAATTCCACCGGGTCAACCGGGTCACCGTCTTCAGCCCGTCGCGCTGGGAGCTGTCCTTCCCCAAGCGCCCCGGCATGCCCGACCACGGCCACACCGTCAGCCGCACCCTGCTCGACACCATGCTGCTGGAGCACGCCGAGAAGGCCGGTGCGGTGGTGCGCCAGGGCGCGGAGGTCAGCGAGCCGATCCTCGACACCAGCGGCCGGGTGACCGGCGTCAAGCTCAAGAGCGGCGAGCAGGTGCATGGCGACGCCGTCATTGCCGCCGATGGCGCCTACTCCCCCATCAAGCGCGCGCTGAAGCTCGACTCGGAGTACAACGGGTACTCAGCGATCGCCATCCGGGCAGAGATGGACGCCGACGTCGCCGACTCAGACAGCCTCGACATCTACTTGAAGCTGGAATTCCAGGGCGACCAGCTGCCCGGCTACGGCTGGGTGTTCCCGATGGGCGGCGGTCGGCTCAACATCGGCCTGGGCTACGTCAACAGCTACAAGAACTGGCAGGCCATCAACGCCAGCCAGTTTCTCGGCGAGTTCCTGCGCACGCTACCGCCGGAATGGAAACTGCCCTCGATCGAGGAACTCAAGAAAAACAAGAGCGTAAGGGCCTGGCGACTGCCGATGGGCTTCACAGCCTGGCCGCCGTGGCGCCCGGGCGTGCTGTTCACCGGCGACTCCTTGGGAGCCGGCAAGCCGGCCTCCGGGGCGGGCATCTCCAAGGCGCTGGAATCCGGTCTGGCTGCCGGAGAGTGCGCGATGGCGGCCCTGGAAAACGGCGGGCCGGACGACTTCACCAACTACGCGCAGCGAATGGAAGCCGCCTGGGGCACGGAGTACCGGCGTGGCCGGTACTTCCACAAACTGGCCGGCAACCCGCGCGTGGCGGGGGCCGGTATCAAGCTGATCGACAACGCCCGCTTCCGGGATGTGCTGCTGCGCTCGCTGTATAAGAAAGCCCAGGGGCCCCTGCATAAGTTCTGAGGATCACCACCGGCAATAACCCGCACGGCCCTACCACCCTGGCGTCCCGGACGCTGGCCTCGTTGGGATCGCCAACGGCATGTCGGTTCTGCCACATCCGGCACTGAGTGGTAGCTCAGTTGGCGGTGTCCGGGTCGAACCGGGCAACGAGCAGGCACACGTCGTCATCATGGGAGTCGGGCGCGACGTCGCGGGCCAGGGCCTCGCAATCCAGCAGTGCGGCCGGCGGCCACGCCGCCACCACCTCCTCGAGGTGACCCAGGCCAACGTTGAGGTCGGCGTCGTAATGCTCGACGAGGCCATCGGTGTACATGATCAGGACGTCGCCTGGCTCGACCGTCACAGTGGCCTGCGTGTAGACGGCGTCGTCGAACGGCCCGAGCATCTGGCCCGACGCATCGGACAACCGGAGCACGTCTCCGGTCGCGGCCCGACGAAGCATGGCTGGCGGATGTCCGGCCGAACTGTAGGACAGCGTGCGCGCTTCCGGATCGAAGATCACGACCAGATTGGTGGCGAACTCACCCTGGATCTGATGCGCGGCGTAATGGTTCAACTCGGTGAGGATCTGCGCGGTCGACAGACCGAGGTGGGCGTAGGCGTTTCCGGTGCTGCGCATCTGGGCCATGTCCTCGACACTGAGCAGCCCGTGGCCAATCACGTCACCAATGGCCAGATACGTCCGTCGGTCCGGCAGCGCCATCACGCTGTACCAGTCCCCGCCAAGACCGCGATCGGAGTCGGCCGAGTCATAGAGCGCGCGGTACTCCATCCCCACGGTGTCGACCTGTGCGACCGGCTGAGCCAGTGAGTGCAGCAGGGCAGCACGGGCGTGTTCGTCGGCATAGATCTGCGCGCGCACCAAAGCCTGGCTGACCATGGTGGCCACCGCGGAGGCGTAGGCCAGCTGAGCCTCGTCGAAGGGCTGGGGCTCCGACCAGGTGAGCTGCAAGACACCGAAGGGGTCGCCACCGGCGGCCAGCGGCCAGGCCGCTATCGACTCGGTGCCGGTGAACGACATCCAGTGCGCGCGGTTCGGGTACCAGGCGGCGTACTCCGCGGCGTTCTGCACTCGGATCGGCGTGCCGGACCGGAATACGTCATTGGCAATCGTGGGGGTGTCGAGGTCGATCTCGGTCCGGTCCTCCTCGACCATTTCCGGCGGGAACCCGGATGCGGCGATCCAGTCCAGCCGGCTGCCATCCTTGCTCAGCAGGCCGAGAGCCAGGGCCTTGGCGCCGGCCTCGTTGATCACCTCGTCCCGCAGCGCCCCACCGATGTCCTCCGGGGTCAACGCTGCCGAAAGCTGACGGGCTAGTCGAGAAAGCGTTTCCAGTCGCATTCGTTCCCGGCGTTCGAGTTCACGTTCTCGGACGGCGTTGAGGCGCGCGGCGGCCTCCTGGGCGATCATCAGGGCGACCACCACGATCACCGCGACGTAGATCTGGGTGAACGCGACCTGGGATTCCCGCGGTGCGCCAGTGCTCGCGAAGAGCCCACGTCCGTGCGTGGTCATGATGTTGGCCAGCAGCGATGCCAAGGCTCCCGCGATCGCGGCGCCCAGCATGTTCAGCCGGAATGCCGCCAGGGCCAGCACCACCAGGATCAGGATCGACGGCGGGAAATCGATCCAGAGAGTGGCGACCGACAGCACCGCGGTCAGGGCCAGCACCCCTGCCATCTCCCAGGGACGCCGGAGCACGGCCGTGGCCTGGACGGTCCACAACAGGATCGGTGTCGCCATCACCAGGATCCCGAGGGCGTCGCCCGCCCACCAGGTGACCGTCGCTCCCAGCCACGGTGACCCGTTGTAGACGGATACGAGGGTCCCGCCGATCAACCCTCCCGCGATCGGCGCGATGACACACGCACCGGCTACGAAACCGGCGAAGTCACGGCGTCTGCGCAGATCCGGTCGGCCGCCGCACCAGGCCAACACCAACGAGGCGGCGATGATCGGTTCCACCACGTTGGCCGCTGCGAATCCGGCCGACACCCACAGCGGGCTCTTATAGAAACTGTCGACCAGAACCTCGGCGGCAAAGACCGCCGCCGCGAACCACGGCCAGAGGGACCGGCGGCTGAGCATCATCGCGGCCGCGGTGACACCTGCGGCCGGGTAGAAAAAGGACGGGCCTTCCCATGAACCGAAGGACAGCCAGGACAGCACCGCAAAACCGGTGAAGGCGAAGAACACCGCCGCAACGCGGCTCACGTCCGAGCGCCAGCGCGTCCGCCGGAACGAACCGGCATCGGCATCAGGGACACGGCGGCCAGCGTCCTCCGGGGATCGCTCTCGCTGGTTCACCGCATGAGCTTACCGACGCTTCCAGCAAACCGATGACCGCGCACCCGCCCGGGCCGCTGTCGCCTTCGTCACGCCCGCAGGCCGGGTGACGGTAGCTGACCGGGTGACCGGCCGCTGCGAGAGGCACTACCTCCCTGGTTGAGAAAGCAACCTCCGTGACGTTCGATCGCGCCGCGGGGTGAACAGCTAGGCGCAACGTTGACGAGCATCCCAGGGCAGCGACGGACGTCGCCGTGGTCTCTACGTTCAAGAACTCGTCACAGAAATGACGAGACAATTGACCCCGCTGTGGTCCTCCAATCGGTGGAACGGCGATTCCCCCGGGTCGTCATCTGGTTGACGGACCCACATTGCGGTCGCGTAAGGCCAGAGTGGATATAAGCAGTTGGCCCGCCGCATGGTTCAGGGCGGCGGGCCGACTGTTTTCCAAACGACGCGGCCTTCCAAACGGCGCGGCCGAGGTCTACGCGACATCACCTCATCGGACGACCAAACCCGTGACCAGCCGATGGTGGCGCGTCACCTCAGTGCACCTCGCCCATGGAGGCGTTGATCTTCTTCGCCGCCATCACCATGGCCAGCCCGAAGGCCACGGCCATGCCGCCGCAGATCGCGAATGAGCCGACCGGGTAATCGTCGGTCCAGGAGGCGATCAGCCCACCGACGGAGGTGCCCACGCTCGATGTGAGGAACCACAAAGCCATGAAAATCCCGACCGCTCCCACCGGTGCCAGTTTCGTGGTTGCCGACAGGCCAGTCGGTGACAGCAACAGCTCGGCCCAGGTCTGCAGCAGGTAGACGATCACCAGCCACCACACCGTGGCCTGCGCCCCGGAGTTCACGAACTCGCGCATCGGCAGGATCAACAGCAGAAAGGAAAACCCGACGACCAGCAGCGCGATCGCGAACTTGATCGACGTGCGGGGCGCGCGATCACCCAGGCGCAACAGCATCACCGAGAACACCGGCGCGAAGATCACCACGTACAGCGGATTCAGCGACTGCAACCAGGAAACGGGCAGCGAGAAATTCGCCGTCACCGCCAGATTGGTCACCTCGTCGGCGAAGACGGTGAGCGTCGAACCGGCCTGCTCGAAGATCATCCAGAACAACGAAGCGGCGATGAAGATCCAGATGAACGCGCGGATCCGCGGCCCTGCGGTGGCGTCGCCACGAGTGCTGGACAGGATCTGACGGAAGTACCAGATCGGCACCATCAGGATGACGATGGTCAGCGCCGTCGTCACGGCTCCGATGTTGCTCTGGCCGAACAGTTTCAGCGCGAAGAACAACACCGCTCCAGTGATCAGCACCGACGCCAGGATCACCAGCGCGCGGCGCTTCTCGGCCTCGGTTGCGGGGTGATCGACATCCTCCCCGGCCCCGTCGAGATGCTTGCGTCCCACCACGTACTGGATCAGGCCGATGGTCATCCCTACGCCCGCTGCACCAAAGCCCCAGTGCCAGTTGAACCTCTCCCCCAGGGTCCCGCAGACCAGCGGCGCCAGCAGCGAGCCCAGGTTGATTCCCATGTAAAACAGCGTGAAGCCGGCGTCGCGACGGGTGTCCTCGGTCGCATAGAGCTTGCCGACCATGGCCGAGATGTTCGGCTTGAGAAGTCCGGTGCCCAATGCGATCGTCAGCAATCCGAGCCAGAATGTGGCCTCGGTAGGCACGGCCATCAGGTAATGGCCGCAGGCGATCACGATTCCCCCGTACAGCACGGTGCGGCGCGCACCGAGCAACCGGTCGGCGATCCAGCCACCCGCGATGGGCGTTAAGTACACCAACCCGACGTACGTGCCGTACACGGCTTTTGCGACACCGGTGTCGATGTGCAGGCCCGGGTTGTCGCCGGTCAACGCGGCCGTCATGTACAGCACCAGGATGGCTCGCATGCCGTAGTAGGAGAAGCGCTCCCACATCTCGGTGAAAAACAGCGTCGACAGCCCCCGCGGGTGACCGAGGAAGGTTTTGCTCTCGAGTTCCGGTGTCGTACCGCCCATGGCAGGCGACGATAGGCTCCCAACGCCGTATCCGCAGCTTGAACGGGCTAATTGCGATCGCCAGGTACCAAGGGCAAAGGGCGTCGTCGACGACGCGCCGTTGTTCCCGGCAGGTGTTGCGGAGGCATTCGACCGCACCTCCGAGTGGGCGACTCGCGCCCCGCCAGGCCCTGTACCGTCGGACGAGTCGGGTCCGCCTTTGGAATGGAAGGCCGCGGTCGAATACCACCGCGGCGGCGGGCCGAGGAGGTGGTGCCGTGTCAGCCGTGCTGGTCACCGGCTTCGGAGCCTATGGCACAACGCCCACTAATCCGGCTGGGCTGGTCGCCGAGGCTCTCGACAGCCGATCCTTCGGGGACGCGGAGGTCGTCGCCCGGGTGGTCTCCGGCGCATACTTCGAGTCGATCGCCGAAACGGTGCGGGCCGTCGATGAGGTTCAGCCCGAGTTGCTCGTCATGCTCGGCGAATACCCTGGGCGCGCCATGATCACCGTCGAGCGGCTGGCGCAGAACCTCAATGATTGCGCGCGGTACGGTCTCGCCGACACCGCCGGGGTGGTCCTGGGCGGTGAATCCACCGCGCCCGACGGGCCCGTTGCGTATCACTCGACCGCACCGGTGCGCGCCATGGTGCTCGCGATGCGCCGAGCCGGGGTGCCGGCCGACGTTTCCGACGCCGCCGGCACATTCGTCTGCAACCACTTGTTATACGGGATGCTTCACCACATCGCCACCAACGACCTACCGATCCGGGCCGGCTGGATTCACCTGCCGCACCTGCCGAGCGTCGCCGCTTTGGAGCGAAACCTCGGCGCCCCGAGCATGTCGGTGGACACCGCGGTCACCGGTGTCGCCGCGGGCATCGAGGCAGCACTGGAACACCGCGTCGACGTGACCGAACCCTTCCTCTCCCGCCTTCAGATCTAGGGATCGTTGCGGAACTTGGCAAGGCTGCCGGTGTAGGGAACCGACACCGCGCTGTTCACAAGTGAGGCGGGCCGCGGCGACAAAGATCGCGGCCCTATCGCCTGACCAACTAGCGGAGCCGTCATCCCAAAGCAGTCACCACCGTTACCGGCACTGATGGAGATTCCCTACCCGGAATCTAAAACGCAGGTCAGAGATCCAGCCGGAAAACTCCTACAACATGCAGGACACGCAGCCCTCGACCTCCGTGCCCACCAGGGCCATCTGGCGCAGCCGGATGTAGTACAGCGTCTTGATGCCCTTGCGCCAGGCGTAGATCTGCGCCTTGTTCACGTCGCGGGTGGTGGCGGTGTCCTTGAAGAACAGCGTCAGGCTCAACCCCTGGTCCACGTGCTGGGTGGCCGCGGCGTAGGTGTCGATGATCTTCTCGTAGCCGATCTCGTAGGCATCCTGGTAGTAATCCAGGTTGTCGTTGGTCATATATGGCGCCGGGTAGTAGACGCGGCCGATCTTGCCTTCCTTGCGGATCTCGATCTTCGAGGCGATCGGGTGAATCGAACTCGTCGAGTGGTTGATGTAGGAGATGGATCCGGTCGGCGGGACCGCCTGCAGGTTCTGGTTGTAGATGCCGTTGCGCTGCACCGACTCCTTCAGCCGCAACCAGTCGTCCTGGTTCGGGATGCGGATTCCGGCCTCCTCGAAGATGTTTCGCACCTTCTCGGTCGCGGGTTCCCACACGGCCTCGGTGTACTTGTCGAAGAACTCGCCACTGGCGTACTTGGACTTCTCGAAGCCGGCGAAGGCACTGCCGCGTTCGATGGCGATCTTGTTCGAGGCCCGCAGCGCGTGGTAAAGCACGGTGTAGAAGTACATGTTGGTGAAGTCGATGCCCTCTTCGGAGCCGTAGAAGATGCGCTCGCGCGCCAGGTAGCCGTGCAGGTTCATCTGCCCCAGGCCTATCGCGTGGGCTTCGCTGTTGCCCTTCTCGATGGAGGGCACCGAGGTGATGTGGGTCTGGTCGCTGACGGCGGTCAGCGCCCGGATGGCCACCTCGATGGTCTGGGCGAAGTCCGGCGAGTCCATCGCCTTGGCGATGTTGAGCGAGCCGAGATTGCACGAGATGTCTTTGCCCACGTGGGAATAGGACAGATCGTCGTTGAAGGTCGACGGTGTGGACACCTGCAGGATCTCCGAGCACAGGTTGGAGTGGGTGATCTTGCCGTCGATGGGGTTGGCCCGGTTCACCGTGTCCTCGAACATGACGTACGGGTAGCCCGACTCGAACTGCAACTCGGCCAGCGTCTGGAAGAACTCGCGGGCCTTGATCTTGTGCTTGCGGATACGTGCGTCGTCGACCATCTCATAGTACTTCTCTGTGACCGAGATGTCGGCGAACGGAACGCCGTAGACGCGCTCGACGTCATAGGGCGAGAAGAGGTACATCTCCTCGTTCTTCTTGGCCAGCTCGAAGGTGATGTCCGGGATCACCACCCCCAGCGAGAGTGTCTTGATCCGGATCTTCTCGTCGGCGTTCTCGCGTTTGGTGTCGAGGAACCGGTAGATGTCCGGGTGATGCGCGTGCAGATACACCGCACCGGCACCCTGGCGGGCACCGAGCTGGTTGGCGTAGGAGAACGAGTCCTCCAGCAGCTTCATGATCGGGATGACCCCGGAGCTCTGGTTCTCGATGTTCTTGATCGGCGCGCCGTGCTCGCGGATGTTGCTCAGCAGCAAAGCAACTCCGCCGCCCCGCTTGGACAATTGCAGCGCGGAGTTGATCGAGCGGCCGATCGACTCCATGTTGTCCTCGATTCGAAGGAGGAAACAACTAACCGGCTCGCCGCGTTGCTTCTTGCCGGAGTTGAGGAACGTCGGGGTGGCCGGCTGGAACCGGCCGTCGATGATCTCGTCGACCAGGTGCTCGGCGAGTGTGGTGTCGCCGGCGGCCAGCGTGAGTGCCACCATCACCACGCGGTCTTCGAAGCGCTCCAGGAACCGCTTCCCGTCGAAGGTCTTCAGCGTGTAGGACGTGTAGTACTTGAACGCACCCAGGAACGTCGGGAAGCGGAACTTCTTGGCGTAGGCCCGATCCAGCAGCGACTTGACGAAGTTGCGCGAGTACTGGTCGAGAACCTCGCGCTCGTAGTAGTTCTCCCGGATGAGATAGTCCAGCTTCTCGTCCTGGTTGTGGAAGAACACGGTGTTCTGGTTGACGTGCTGCAGGAAGTACTGCCGGGCAGCGAGCACGTCCATGTCGAACTGGATTTCCCCGTTCGGCCCGTACAGGTTGAGCATCGCGTTGAGCGCGTGGAAATCCGTTTCGCCGGGCAGCGCGTGCACGGACGCCGCCTTCGTTACAGGCTCTGCAGCTGTGACCGTTGGTGACACGTGTCCTCGTCCTTCCAGAAAGCAGCCAGACCCGCGCGGACGGCGTCGACGTCCTCCGCGGTTCCCATCAGTTCGAATCGGTACAGATACGGCACCCCGCACTTACGGGAAACGACATTGCCCGCGTAGCAGAATTCGGCGCCGAAGTTGGTGTTGCCGGCCGCGATCACGCCGCGGATCAGCGATCGGTTGTGTTCGTTGTTCAAAAACGCGATGACCTGCTTGGGCACGTAGCCCCCGGCGTCGGGATCGGGACCGTTGGCCCGGCCGCCACCGTAGGTGGGCAGGATCAGCACGTAGGGCTCCCGGACCTCGATCCGGCCGTGCAGTGGGATCCGAATGGCGGGCAGACCGAGTTTCTGCACGAAGCGGTGGGTGTTCTCCGAGACGCTGGAGAAATACACCACCCGCACCGGCTCCCGACCCCGGTGTCCGTTTTCCAGATCTCCGTCTTCCCGGTCCATCGGTCTTGACCCCCCGCCGCGGCGCCGCTAGGCGCTGACAGCCGCAGTGGCCGAACCGGACGCCCCGGCCAGGGCCTTGATGCGGTCCGGGCGGAAGCCCGACCAGTGCTCGCCGCCGGCGACCACCACGGGGGCCTGCAGGTAACCGAGGGCCATCACGTAGTCCCGCGCCTCCGGCACCTCGGTGATGTCCACGATCTCGTAGGACAGACCCTGCTTGTCGAGGGCCTTGTAGGTGGCGTTGCACTGCACACAGGCGGGCTTGGTGTAGACGGTGATGGTCATCTGCGGGGTGACTCCTCAGCGAACGAAAACGGCGAAAACCGGACGGATTAGGGCTGCTGCCAGTGGTCCCGGCGGACCCGCAGATCGCGGGCCTGCCGGCGCCCCAAACACTACACCTAGTGGCTCACAACACGTAGAGATACAACATGTTCCGAATAACATTCATGAAATTCCCTGGTCGTAAGCCTTTCGGCGCCGACGGCCCCGGCGTGTCGCACATCACAACACGCCGTAGCCACAGGATTGGTCTACCACCGGCCCCCGACAACCCGGGGCGGCCGCCGCTACCGACTGGGCCGAAGCGCCCGGGTGAACAATCTGTTCACCTGTTTCATCGCCACGCTGTAGGGCAGCCAGGCGAACCTCTTGAACGCATACAGCGCCCGGATGTCGCCCGACGTGTAGATCAGGAACCGGTTCTTGGCGACCCCGGCGAGGATCTTCTCGGCCGCAGCATCCGGCGAGACCGCGTGGCCGCTGAACCGTTTGACCCAGCGCTGGACACCGGGGTCCTCCCGGTCGATTCCGGCGATCTGCACGGTCTGCACCAACGGGGTGTCGACCGCGCCCGGGACCACCAGGCACACGCCGATGCGGTGCCGCGCCAGGTCGAAGCGCAACACTTCGGAAACGCCGCGCAGCCCGTACTTGCTGGCACTGTAGGCGGCGTGCCAGGGCAGGGCGACCAGTCCGGCGGCCGAGGACACGTTGACCAAGCGTCCGCCGCGTCGAGCGGCCACCATCGGCGGGACGAAGGTCTCGATGACATGGATCGGGCCCATCAGGTTGACATCGACCATCGAGCGCCAGTGCGCGTGGGTCAACTTATCGACGGTGCCCCACGCCGAGATACCGGCGACGTTCATCACCACGTCCATGGCCTGGTGGCGGGAATGGACGTCGGCGGCGAAGGCGGCCACCGCGTCGTAGTCGGAGACGTCCAGTGCGCGGTGCTCGGCGACCGTCGCCCCGGCCGCCCGGGCCGCGGTAACGGTCTCCTCGAGCCCTTCGGCGTTGATGTCGGTCAGGTACAGCTCGGCGCCCTCGCGGGCCAGCCGCAGCGCGGCGGCGCGCCCGATGCCGCTGGCCGCGCCGGTCACCAGCACCCGTTTGCCGGCAAAGCTGTAGGCCATGGCTAATCGCCGACCCGGCTGCCCCACAGGGCGTGCAGCCACAACTTCTCCAGGACGTCCACCGCTCGGGCGAGGTCGCGATCGGGGCCGGTGAACATCGTCTCCCCAGACAACGTCATCGCGGTGACACCCGAGAGCGTCCGCACCAGCCCGCGCACATCGGCGGTGATCGGGTCGGCATTGCCGCCGGCGATCTCTGCCTCGACGATCGGCACGATCTGGTCGATGACGGCTTCGTTGTAGCGGTCGAGGATCTCGCGGATCTCGGCGTCGGTGCCGCGGGCGATATTGCACGCCGACATCACCGGGTCGTTGTGCGCGTAGACCGCCGCCGCGCTGCCGACCATCCGCCTGGCGAATTCGGCGGGGGTCTCACCGGGTCCGCGCGGGGCGAAGTCCTGGGTGAGTTCCTCGAGTTCCTCAGCGACCTCGCCCAGGATGTGCGCCAGCACCGCGTATTTGGAGTCGAAATAGAAGTAGAAGCCCGAGCGGGCCACCCCGGCCCGGTCGCTGATGGTGCTGACCGACAGCTCGGCGAAGGGCTTTTCGGTGAGCAGTTCGCGGACCGCCGCCACGATCGCGTTGCGTTGACGGTCGCCCCGGCGCAACGGCGGGTCGCTCGCCTCCTGCGGTGCGCTCACCCGT
Organism: Mycolicibacterium sp.; assembly: GCA_020637165.1. Classification (GTDB taxonomy): domain Bacteria; phylum Actinomycetota; class Actinomycetes; order Mycobacteriales; family Mycobacteriaceae; genus Mycobacterium. The sequence goes on from JACJWN010000003.1 coordinate 907,348, forward strand.
TCACCTTGCCCCACGCCACACCAGAAAGATACTTGACAGCCGTCAATTTAGCCCGACAGGATGGCGGTACCGCCGGTTCCGTATTGTTTAAGGACTGCCCATGGCCACTGTCAGCACGCCGCATTATCTGCTGGACCAGGCACGGCGTCGACTGACGCCCACCCTGCAGACCATTCCCGGGATGGGCCTGATCGACGAACGGCTGCGCCGGCAGGATTGGGATGAGTTCGTCTTCGCCCAACCGCCCGCCGGCAGCGAACTCAAGCCCACGATGGGCAATTTGGGCCTGCCCTTCCTCGGCCACCTCATCGAGATCTTCCGCGGCGGTCCGGAGTTCGTACTGCAGAGCTATCGCAAGTACGGACCCGTCTACTACACGGAGACCCCGGCGATGAATGCCGTCGTCGCACTCGGTCCGGATGCCACCCAGGAGGTGTTCTCCAACCGGAGGAAGGACTTCACGACCGTCGCCTGGAACGACGTCATCGGACCCTTCTTCGACCGCGGCCTGCTGCTGATGGACTTCGACGAGCACATGTACCACCGCCGGATCATGCAGGAGGCGTTCACCCGCACCCGGCTGTCCGGCTACATCGGGCACATGGACACCGTCGCGACCAAGGTGGTGGCCGAGGATTGGCCGGTAAACGACCGCCGCTTCCTGTTCATGCCGGCAATCAAGGACCTCACCCTCGACATCGCCTCGGTGGTGTTCATGGGCCACGAACCCGGCAGCGACCACGAACTGGTCACCAGGATCAAGGCTGCCTACGAGACCACCACCCGGGCCGGAGGGGCGATCATCCGCACCCCCGTACCGCCGTTCAAGTGGTGGCGCGGACTGCAGGCCCGAAAGGTTCTGGAGGACTACTTCGTCGAGCGGGTGAAGGAGAAGCGCGGCTCGGAGGGCACCGACATGCTCACGGTGCTGACCCACATCGCCGACGAGGACGGCAACACCTTCTCCGACACCGACATCGTCAACCACATGATCTTCGTGATGATGGCAGCCCACGACACCTCGTCCTCGACGATGACCACCATGGCCTATCAGTTGGCGGCCAACCCGGAATGGCAGGAGAGACTCCGCGACGAAGGCGACCGGTTGATCGGTGACGCCCCGCTGGACATCGACACCCTCGACAAGCTGGAGACCTTCGATCTGGTGATCAAAGAATGCCTGCGGATGGTCACCCCGCTGCCGTTCAACGTCCGCCGTGCCGTGCGAGACACCTCGATCCAGGGCCACTTCGTTCCGGCCGGCACCAACATCAACCTGTGGCCGGGCATGAACCACATGCTCCCCGAGCTATGGGACGACCCCGCGAAGTTCGACCCCGCGCGCTTCGCCGAACCGCGCTCGGAGCACAAGCGCCACCGGTACGCGTTCACGCCGTTCGGCGGCGGTGCACATAAGTGCATCGGGCTGGTGTTCGGGCAGCTGGAGATCAAATCGGTCATGCACCGGGTGCTGCGCAACTACCGGCTGGAACTGGCCCATCCCGGCTACACGCCGCGCTACGACTTCGCCGGGATGCCGATGCCGATCGACGGTATGCCGATCGTGCTTCGCCCGCTGGGCTGAGCCGTCTGTGGCCTCAGGCCAGCGACAGGAAGAGTTTTTCCAGTTCGGCCTCGGTCAACGGGGCCTTCTCGCCGGAAGTCTCACTGAGCATGCACTGACGCAGACCGGTCGCGACGATCTTGAAGCCCGCCCGGTCCAGCGCCCGCGAAACCGCGGCGAGTTGGGTGACCACGTCCTTGCACTCTCGGCCGTTCTCGATCATCGCGATCACCCCGGCCAGTTGACCCTGTGCCCGGCGCAGCCGGTTGAGGACGTCCGCGGCGGGCGCGTTGTCGTCACGAGTTGCAGCGCCACCAGCCATCAGGGCCTCCTCCAGGTCGGCAATTTCAGCTTACCCTAGGGGGTATGGTTTCTCACCCTCCGGCGGCCCGCGCCTCCACGGGCGCTTTGGAAGCGCGCAGCGGGCACCGCTCCCAACGGCCGCAGACGGTATAGACCACCGCCGCGGCCAGTATCGCCGCCGCCGCGCCGAATCCGACCGCGGGATGAAGTTCCTGACCAAGAATCACCGAGGACATCACCAGAACGAACCAGCCGAACGCCTGACGAAGGCTGTCCGGGTTCACCAATGCCGTCAACCGCGCGCCAATCAATGCGCCGACCACCGCAGAAGCGGTCACCATCGCCGCAAGCTTCCAGTCGATCGTCACACTGCTCAGATGACCGGCCAGGCCGGCGAAGGACTTCATCGCGATGACCACCAACGAGGTGCCGACCGCGACCGGCATCGGCAGTCCGCCGAGCAGGGCCAGCGCGGGAACCACCAGGAACCCGCCACCGGCGCCGACCATCCCGGTGACCAGACCGACCACCAAACCCTCGGCCACGACCTTGAGCACGGGCATGTCATGCGCTGCGGCCTGACCCTCCCCGGCGGGCACCTGCTTGCGTCCGCGCAGCATGGCGATGGCGGTCGCGATCATCATGGCGGCGAAGCCGAGGAGCAGCACGCTTCCGGGAATGAAATGGGCCAAGACTCCGCCCGCGTAGGCGCCGGCCATCCCGGCGACACCGAAGATCAGCCCGGTCCGCCACTGCACGCGGCCTGCCCGCGCGTGCGAGACCGCCGCCACCGCACTGGTCGTCCCGACGACGAGCAACGACGTGGCGATGGCCTGCTTGGCATCCATCCCCGCGACATAGGCCAGCAGCGGAACGGTGAGAATCGACCCGCCGCCGCCGAGCAACCCGAGCGAGATGCCGACCAGCAGGGCCAGGACGACGGTGAGGGTGATCATGTCCGCCTCACTCCCGGCCGGTGGCGACCGGCCGCGAGCCGACGAGTTGGGCTACCACGGTCTGCGCGTCACAGGCGGCGCTGCGGTTGTAGGGCAGCTTCGCCAGCATCATCCCCATCAGACAGGTGTTGGTGGCCGCCGCGGCGGCGAGGCCGGAGCCCATCACGAAAGCGACCCACTGGACACCGGGCACGAAGGCCCCGATCAGCACCGACAGCGCCACGATCATCCCGGCCACGAACCGGACCTGCCGTTCCAGATCCCAGCGCTGCGTTCCCCGCTTGACGGCGAAACCGGCCGCCTCCCAGGCATTCATACCGCCGTCCAGGATGTGCACGTTATCCAGGCCCGCCTCGCGTAGGCTCTGCTCGGCCTGCCCGGCGCGCTGACCGGACCGGCACACCAGCACCACCTGATCATCGAGATGGGCGCGAATCTCGTCGCGATGCTCGCGGAGCAGATCCAGCGGCACGTTGTAGGCCCCGGAGATGTGCGCGGTCTCGAACTCTCCCGCGGTACGGACGTCCAGGACACGGGGCGAGTTTCCTGATTCCATCAGTCCGCGCAGTTCGGCGGCGCCCAGGACGGCAGGTGTCTTCATGCGTATGTCTCCTCCGTGGAATAGCAACATGCAGTAGATACCCAGTGGGGTATGCCTGTCATCATCATAACCATACCGCGGGGGGTATCGAAACCCAGGGAATAGATATACCCGGTGGGGTATTGTACGGAGAGCAGGTTTACCGAACCGAAAGGACCACGCATGGCCACCGTTGAACTCACCGCGACCGATTTCGAGTCGACGGTCACCGAGAGTCCCATCGTCCTCGTGGACTTCTGGGCTTCCTGGTGCGGGCCTTGCCGCGCCTTCGCCCCGGTCTTCGAAAGCTCGTCCCAGAAGCATCCCGACGTGGTGCACGCCAAGGTCAACACCGAGGCCGAGCAGGAACTGGCGGGCGCTCTGCAGATCCGTTCGATCCCGACGATCATGGCGTTCCGCGAGGGTGTGCTGCTCTTCGCCCAACCCGGCGCGCTGCCGCCCGCTTCACTGGAGGAACTGATCACCAAGATCAAGGACCTCGACATGGACGAAGTCCGAGCGAGCATCGCGGCGCAGACCGCGGCCACCCAGGCCTGATTCCCCGAAACAACACAACACAACCACCACGAAGGAGAAACATCATGTGCTACCCGGCCACCTGCCCCCGCTGCGGCAAGACCACCTGGGGCGGCTGCGGCGAACACGCCGAACAGGTGATGCGCAACGTGCCTGCCGGTCAGCAGTGCACCTGTAACACCCAGCGCTGACCCGTTCCCCCGCCCTCCCCCGGCGAGCAGACGCAAAAGACCCCCGCACGCTTGGCGTGTCGGGGTCTTTTGCGTCTGCTCGCGCAAGGGGGCAATCTCACACGAACGGATTGTCACCGGCGGCGACCGCGCCGCCGAGCGCCATCAGCGTCACCGCCGAGGCATGCAACCGCTCCCCTGCCTCCCGGGTGGCCCGCCCGGCCAGATACCGCGCCCAGGTGCCCTCGATGACGACGCCGAGCTTCAGACAGGCCAGCGCCAGGTACCACTCGAGGCGCTCGGTGCCCCGGCCCCCGGCCTGCCGGTAGGCCGCCAGCAGTTCGGTGCGTGACGCCAGCCCGCCCAGTTCGGCCAGGTATCCGGCCGAGCCCAGCGGATTCGGCGGGACCGGCCAGCACACCAGCATCCAGCCCAGGTCCAGCAGCGGATCGCCGATGGTGCACATCTCCCAGTCGACGAACGCCGCAACCTCGGGGGTCTGCCTGCGCAACATGGTGTTGTTGAGGTGGATATCGCCGTGCACGATGCCCGGTTCGTAGGCCGAGGGCGCCTCGGCCTCCAGCCAGTCGGCCAGTTCGTCCACCCCGGGCAGCGAGTCAAACGCGTAGCCGTCCTGGGACCGGTAGGCCGCGACCGCTTTTCGCCACTGCGGCACCTGGCGTTGCAGGAACGAGCCGGGGCGCTTCCAGTCCGCCAGCGGGCTGCCCCGCCAGGCCGCCTGCCCGAGACGGGCGACGTCGGCGGCATAGTTCAACCCGACCTGATGACGCAGGGACGGATCGCGGATGTAGGCCTCGGTGATCTCGTTGCCCGGATTGAACCCGTCCACCTCGTCCATCAGATAGAACACGACGCCGAGGATGTCGGGATCCTCGCAGGCCGCGACCAGACGCGGGTGCGGCACCGGGCCGCCGGCCAGCGTTCGCAGCACCGCGATCTCGCGCAGCATGGTGCGGTCGCTGTTGGGTCGCGGGTGCGGCGGCGGGCGGCGCAGGACGAACCGGCGGCCGTCGATCCGCAGTCGCACGACGACGTTCTGCGACCCGCCGGCCAGTGGCACCACGTCGGTGACCTCCGACCCGATGCCCTGCGCGCGGACCCAGCCGGTGAGCGCCGCGACAGCAGGCCCGTCGAGGGTTCCGGTGACGCCGGGCACCATGGGCTCGGCCAAGTCAGCAGATCCGTGGAAGTTGTTCGCCCAGTTCGCGTTCCACCACCCGGGTGGTGCCGAACGGGGTCCGGACCACCACCATCCCCGGGTGTTCGTCGACGGCTCGGCCGATGATCGCGGCGTCGGCACCGTCCGGTCTCGAACGCATGGCGGCCAGCACGGCCTCGCTGTGCGCGGGGTCGACGAAGGCGACCATCTTGCCCTCGTTGGCCACCTGCATCGGGTCCAGGCCGAGGAACCCGCAGGCCGAGGCCACCGTCTCGGGGATCGGGATGGCCGCCTCGTCGAGTTCGACCCCGACACCTGCGGTGCGGGCGATCTCGACGGTGGCGGCGATCAGCCCGCCACGGGTCGGATCCCGCAGGGCGTGAACGACATTCGGTTCGCCGGCCGCGGCGAGCATGGCGGCCACCAACAGGTTCAGCGGGGCGCTGTCGGTGGTGACCGTGGTACCGAAGTCGATGCCCTCCCGCACGCTCATGATCGCCACACCGTGCTCGCCGATGTTGCCCGAGACGATGACATGATCACCGGGCCGGGCCAGTTCCGGCCCGATCCGCACCCCCTCGGGGATCACGCCCATCCCGGCGGTGTTGATGAAGAGACCGTCCGCCCCGCCGCGCCCGACGACTTTGGTGTCACCGGTCACGATGCCGACACCCGCCTCGGCGGCCGCGCGGCCCATCGCGTGGGCGATGGCGCCGAGCACCTCGAGTTCCAGGCCCTCCTCCAGGATGAACCCGGCAGTCAGACCCAGTGGTTGGGCTCCGCTGCAGGCCAGGTCGTTGACCGTCCCGTTGACCGCCAGATCGCCGATCGTGCCGCCCGGGAAGAACAGCGGGTTGACGACGTAGGAGTCGGTGGTCAGCGCGATCCGGCCGCCGGGGTTCTCCAGAACCGCGGAGTCGCGTGACGGTCCGCCGGCGGTTCCGAAGGCGGGCAGGAAGAGGTTCTCGATGAGTTCCTCGGAGAGGATGCCGCCGCCGCCGTGTCCCAGGACGATGCGTTTGGTCTCGCGCAGCGGCAGCGGGCACACCCACTCGGCGGGGTTCGGCAGGCCCTCAGACACGCGACGCGGACTCCAGCCGCCGGAACTGGTAGTACGCCGCGCACGCCCCTTCGCTGGACACCATCGTGGCGCCCAACGGGGTGCGCGGGGTGCAGCTCGTGCCGAAGGCCGGGCACTGGTTGGGCTTGATCAGTCCCTGCAGCACCTCGCCGGCGTGGCACTGCTCAGACTCCTGGACCCGCAGGTTGCCGACCCCGAACTTCAGGGCGGCGTCGAACTCGGCGTAGCGCGGCGACAGCGTCCAGCCCGACCGGGGAATCATGCCGATCCCCCGCCACTGGCGGTCGGTGACGACGAACACCTCACCGAGGGCCTGCTGGGCGACGACATTGCCGGTGTCGCACACCGCGCGCGGGTAGGCGTTGCGCAACTCGGCCCTGCCCGACTCCAGCAGCCCGACCACCTGCCGCACCCCCTCCAGCAGGTCCAGCGGCTCGAAACCGGTGACCACGATCGGCACCCCGAACCTGTCCACCAACGGCTGGTACTCCGAGGTTCCCATCACGCTGCAGACGTGTCCGGCCGCCAGGAAACCCTGAACCCGGTTGGTCGGCGAGCTCAGAATCGCCGTCATCGCGGGCGGCACCAGCACGTGCGAGACCAGCATCGAGAAGTTGGTCAGGCCCAGCCGCTGGGCGTGCAGCACCGACATCGCGTTGGCCGGCGCGGTGGTCTCGAATCCGACGCCGAAGAACACCACCTGCTTGTCGGGGTTGTCGGCGGCGATCCGGGTGGCGTCCAACGGCGAGTAGACGACGCGGACGTCGCCGCCGCGGGCGCGCACGCTGAACAAATCCCGGGTGCTGCCCGGGACGCGCAGCATGTCGCCGAACGAGCAGAAGATGACATCGTCGCGGGCCGCGATCTCCAGCGCCTGGTCGATCATCTCCAGCGGTGTCACGCAAACCGGACAGCCCGGACCGTGGATGAACTCGACCGCGCCGTCGAGCAGTTGGTCGATGCCGTTGCGGATGATCGAGTGGGTCTGCCCACCGCAGACCTCCATGATGGTCCAGGTCCGGGTGGCGCTGCGCCGGATGGAGTCGACCAGCGCCTTGGCGGCGGCCGGGTCGCGGAACTCGTCGAGGTACTTCATGCGGTTCCCAGCTCCTCCTCGAGGATGCCCAACTCGGCGAACATCCGCAGGGTCTCGTTGGCCGACGCCTCGTCGAGGCGGGTGATCGCGAAACCCGCGTGCACGATGGTGTACTCGCCGGGTTCGATATCCGGCAGGTAGGCCAGACACACGTTCTTGGTGGTCCCGCCGAAGTCGACGGTCGACATTCGGGTGCCGGCCTCATCCCAGATTTCGATCACCTTGCCGGGGATTCCGAGGCACATAGGCCGTTCCTTTCCGGTTGCGCGGTACTCGACCCTGCTGAACTCATTGTCCTCGCCCGGAGCGCTGCGGCAATGGCCGCCTGACCGAGCGCCAGCCCCCCGTCGTTACAGGGAACGATACGGTGGGTCAGCACCTCGTAGCCGCTATTGGTCAAATGCTCCCGAAGGCCCTGCAGCAGCTGACGATTGGCGAACGCCCCGCCGGTCAACCCGATCACCCCGACCCCGGCCGCCCCGGCACACCAGGCCGCCGCCCGCGCACTCGCCCGAATCACGGCCTGATGGAAACCGGCGGCGAGATCGGCGCGGTCGGCACCGGCGCGCAGCCCGGCGACGAGGCCGGCGATCAGCGGCGCGGGATCCATCACCGCGCCGTCCACGGCGAAGTCGACAGCGGCAGGACGGCCACGTCGGGCCAGGCTCTCCAACTCGACGGCGGCCTGGCCCTCGTAGCTGACCTGTTGGCAGACCCCCAGCAGACTGGCGATCGCATCGAAGAGCCTGCCCATGCTGGTGGTCGGTGCACAGCCCACCCCGCGCGGGATCTGCTGGGCCAGCACCCGCAGTCCGTCGGCGCCGACCGCGGCGACCGGCGGCAGATCGGGAGTCCACTCGACACCGGCACGGACGAGCAGGTCCAGGGCGATACGAGCCGGCTGCCGCAGTGCGCCCTCGGCTCCGGGGAGTGCGAACGGCGCCAGGTGCCCGGACCGGCTGAACTCGGCGGGGTCCTCCCCCAGCGTCAGCACCTCACCGCCCCAGACGGTGCCGTCAGTACCGTAACCGGTGCCGTCGTAGGTCAGCGCGACCATCGGTGTGCCCAGGCGCCGGTGGTCGGCGAGCAGCGACACGGCGTGGGCGTGGTGGTGCTGGATCGCCAGCACCGGGCGTCCGCCCGCATATCGGCGCGCCCAGGCGCTCGTGGCGTAGCCCGGGTGCAGATCGCAGGCGATGACCTCCGGGCGTTGACCGGTCATGAACGCCAAGTGCTCCAGCGCCGCTTCGAAGCACACCTGGGTCCGGGGATCGGCCATATCGCCGAGGTGCGAGGACAGGTGGGCGTCGCGGCGCCCGTCGGGACCGGCGCCCCCCATCAGACAGAAGGTGGTTTTGAGATCGCCGCCGGCGGCCAAGACGACCTCGGCCCCGGACACGTCGACCGTCGCCGGCAGGGGGGCGTAGCCGCGGGAGCGACGCAACGGAAGCTGCCCGCCGCGGTCGTCGATGGTCACCACCGAGTCCTCGCAGGGCACTCCGATCGGCCGGTCGTGGGTGAGCACCGCATCTGCCAGGTCCGGCATCCGACTTCCGTCGGCGGAGCCGACAATCCAATCCAGGTCCTCGTCGCGGAACACAATCGGCGAGCCACCGCGGTTGGCCGATGTCATCACCAGTGGCACGGGCCCCAACCGGTCGAACAGCAGGTGGTGCACCGGTGAATAGGCCAGCATCACCCCCAGGTCGGCGAGGCCCGGCGCCACGGCGTCGCTGAGCGATCCACTGCGACGCCGGACCAGGACTATCGGTGCTGCCGGGGATGTCAGCGCCGCCGCGGCGGGCGCGTCGATCTCCGCGACGGCCCCGGCGGCGGCCAGGTCGGCGACCATCACCGCGAACGGTTTGGCCGGCCGGTTCTTGCGCGCCCGCAAGGTGGCCACCGCCGCGGTGTCGTCCGCGCGACAGGCCAGGTGATAGCCGCCGATGCCCTTGACCGCAACGATCCGGCCGCTCAGCAGGGCCTCGACGGCCGCGCCGATCGGGTCGTCGACCGCGCAGACCGAACCGTCCGCCCCGCGCCAGGACAGCCGCGGTCCGCAGTCGCGGCAGGCGATGGTCTGTGCGTGGTAGCGGCGATCGGCAGGATCGCGGTACTCGACCGCGCAGGCCGCGCACATGCCGAACCCCGCCATGGTGGTGGCCGGCCGGTCATAGGGAAGGTCGGTGATGACGGTGTAGCGCGGCCCGCAGTTGGTGCAGGTGATGAACGGGTGCTGGTAGCGCCGATCGGCGGGGTCACGCATCTCGCGTAGGCAGTCGCCGCACACGGCGATATCCGGGGGCACCAGGGTGCGCGCGCCGTCGTTGGCCTGACTGCCGACGATCTCGAAGCCGGCTTTCCCGCATGGAGGGATCGGCGTGACCGTCAGTGTGTCGATTCGGGCCATCGGGGGTGGGCTGCCTTGCAGTGCCGAGATCGCGGCGTCGACGTCGTCGGCCGTCCCCTCCAGTTCGCAGTGCACCGAGCCGGCGTCGTTGTAAACCCAGCCGCTCAAACCGAACCCGGTGGCGATCCGGGCGACGGCCGGCCGGAATCCCACCCCCTGGACCACACCGGTGATGTCCAGACGAACCCGAACGGTCACCTGGCCAACGGTAGTCGTAGGGTGCAGACGATGCATGAGTTGTCGCTGTGCCAGGCGATCGCCGGGGTGGTCAAACCCCACGCCGCCGGCCGCCGCGTCGACGTGGTGCGGGTGCGTCTCGGGGCGCTCCGCCAGGTGGTCCCCGAGACGTTGTCGTTCTGCTGGACCCTGGTGCGCGATCATCACGACATGCCGGAAGCCGAACTGGAACTGGAACTCGTCACCGCCGCCGTAGCGTGCCGCCCCTGCGGCCGGGAGTCGGACATCGAGTCGCGGTTCTCGGTGTGCTGCCCGAATTGCGGAAGCGCCGACGTATCGGTGGTGCGTGGCGAAGAGTTCCTGGTGACATCTGTCGACGTCTCCGAGAGGGTCTGAACATGGGTCGATTCCACCGCCACGAGGACGGAACCGTGCACGAGCATGACCACGGGGACCACGACCACGATCACGGGGACCACAGCGGCTATCACACCGGTTCGCAGCGCATCGAGGTTCTCGAGGCGATCTTCGCCGAGAACGACAACCTGGCCGCTCTCAACCGGAGGGCCTTCGACGCCAACGGTATTCGCGCGCTGAACCTGATGAGCTCGCCGGGCTCGGGCAAGACCACGATCCTGTCGGCCACCCTGGACGAGCTGGCCGGGCAGTTCGCGGTCGGCGTGATCGAGGGCGATATCGCCACCGACCTCGACGCCGCCAAACTCGCCGGCCGCGGGGCGCAGATCTCGCTTCTGAACACCAGTGAGGGTTTCGGAGGCGAATGCCACCTCGACGCCCCGATGGTCGGCAGGGCGCTGTCCGGCCTGGACCTGCCCGCCCTGGACCTGGTGATCATCGAGAACGTCGGAAACCTGGTTTGCCCTGCCGAGTTCGACGTCGGAGAGCACGCCAAGGCAATGGTGTACTCGGTCACCGAGGGCGAGGACAAGCCGCTGAAATATCCGGTGATGTTCCGCTCGGTGGACGTGGTGCTGCTCAACAAAGTCGACCTGGTGCCCCACCTCGACGCCGACGTGGATACCTACGCCGCGCGGGTCCGCGAGGTCAATCCCACCGCCACCATCCTGCCGGTCAGCGCCCGCACCGGCGCCGGGATGGATGCGTGGTTCGACTGGCTACGGGCTTTCGCTTCAGGACGCTGGATCTCAGAGATTTGAGCCCGACCGCTGGGAGCAGACCTCGCGCGGACCCTGGTCGCCCGGTGTGAATCGGATGGCGATGACGCACACGTCGTCGGCGCGCGGCCGCGGCGCCAGCCGATCCTGAAGAACCGAGCAGTACGTGCCGATCGCGACGTCCGGACTCCACTCGGCGATGATGCGCTCGGCGGCGCGGATGCCGGTATCGACGTCCGCACCCCGGCGTTCGACCAGACCGTCGGTGTACATGACCAGGATGTCGCCGGGCTCGACGGGCACGGTCGCATCGGTATAGCGGGCCCCTGGCAGCGGTCCGAGCACTGGGCCGTGGGCGTTCTCGAGCCGGCTGACCTCGCCGGTCGCCGAGCGGCGCAGCAGCGGCGGCGGATGACCCGCCGAGCTGTAGCGCAGCGATTGTTCGTCGCGGTCGTAGATCGCCACCGCCATGGTCGCGAATTTGCCGTGACTGGCATCGCGGGTGAACCCGTTTAGCTCGGCCATCAGCTGTGCGGGGGTCATTCCCTGGTGGGCCAGTGCCCGGCCCGCGCTGCGCAACTGGGCCATATCCTCCACCGCGGGCATGCCATGGCCGACGACGTCGCCGACCGCCAGGAAGGTCCGGTTTCCCGGCAGCGGCATGAGGTCGTACCAGTCACCGCCGAGTCCCTGTTCGACATCGGCCGGTTCGTAGGTGACGCAGACATCCAACCCCGAGACCTCGGCCGGGGTGGTTGGGAGAACCGCCGACTGCAGGACCGCGGCCCGGGCCCGTTCGTCGGCGTAGACCTGTGCCCGCACCAGCGCCTGGCTGACCATATTGGCCACCGCGGCGACGTAGTAAAGCTGGTCGGCGTCCAACGGCTGCGGATCGGTCCAAACCAGCAGCATCACACCGACCGGCTTTCCGGCCGCGGTCAGCGGCCAGCCCACCGTCGACTCGGCGCCGCTGAGCTGCGCCCAGTGCACCTTGTCGGGGTAGATCTGCGCGTACTCCGCACTGGTCGGGATGATGATTGGCTGCCCGCCGCGCACCACGTCGGTGGCGACCGTCCGTTCTCTCAACGGCATGCTGTCGCCGAATTTCTCCAGCACCACTCGCGGATAGCCCGACACCCACTCGAGGGTGCTCGCATCGAGACCGACCGCTCCCAGGCTCAGCGCCTGCACGCCGACCTCGGCGATGACCTCTTCCTCCAGCGCGCGGCCGATGTCCTGTGGGGTGAGCGCCGCGGAAAGCTTGCGGGCCAGGCGCGACAGCGTCTCCAGCCGGATCCGTTCCCTCCGCTCGGCCTCGTGTTCCTCCACCTCGCTCTCCCGCGCGCGGGACTCCTGGGCGATGAGCATCGTCACCACCACGATGGTCGCGATGAACACCTGGGTGAGTGCCACCCGGGTCGTCAGCGACACGTCGATGTTGGCGAACAGTCCGCGGCCCCGGGTTGCCGTGAGGTTGACCAGGAAGGCCACGACCGCGCCCGCCAGAGCGGCGCCGAGCATGTCGAGCCGCAGCGCCGCCCAGCCCAGCACCGGCAGGATCAGCAGGGCCGGCGGGGCCGTGGTCCAGAATCCGGCGAACGAGACCGCCGTAGCGACCACGATGATCGCGACGGTCTCCCACGGCCGTCGGCGCACGAAGTGCGACTGGGTGGCCCACAACAGGATCGGAGCCGCCACCACCAGAACGCCGAGCGCGTCGCCGGCCCACCAGTTGAGCACCAGGCTCAGCCAGGGCGATCCCGCGTCGATGGTCACCGCTTTGAGCGAGCCGCCGATCAAGCAGCCCGAGAGCGGACCGAGCACGGCCGCGCCCACGATGAAGGCGGCGAAATCGCGATGCCTGCCCAGATCCGGCCGGCCGCCGCACCAGGCCAGCACCAAAGAGGCCCCCACGATCGGCTCGATGGTGTTGGCCAGCGCAAAACCGACTGAAACCAGCAGCGGGGTCTGGAAAAGAATATCGACGAGCATCTCGGCGGCGAAGATGCCGGCGACCACGGCCGGCCACAGCCTGCGGCGGCTGAGGATCATGGCCGCGACGGTCACGCCGGCGGGCGGGTAGAAGAACGCCGGACCGGCCTCGGATCCGAAAACCTCCCAGGCCAGCAGCGACCCGGCCGCAAATGCCACGAAGACGATGGCGAAGAGCCGGATCCAATCACCGCGGCCGGGTGGGCGTCCACCGGGGTTCGGGTCGGCTGCCGCCGCTGCCGCCGGATGGCTCATGGGCGGCCCTGGCGGGCTCATCACCGAAGCCTAGCGTGCACCGACGGAGCTTCATCCGAAGCGGACAACGACCAGGCAGAGGTCATCGTCGTGCGGTGACGGCGCGACGTCGTCGGCCAGGGATTCGCAGTCGAACAGCGCATCCGGCGGCCAGTTGGCGATCACCTGCTCCAGGTGCGCGATACCGGCTTCGACATGCTGATCGCGGTGTTCCACCAATCCGTCGGTGTACATCACCAGGACGTCCCCCGGACCGACCGCGACGGTCTCCGCGCAATATTCGGCGTCGTCGAACGGCCCCAGTACGGGTCCACTGGCGCCGCGGAGGCGCACCACCTCCCCGGTTGCGGCCCGCCGCAGCAGCGCGGGTGGGTGGCCGGCCGAACTGTAGGACAGCGAACTCTCGGCGGGGTCGAGAACGACGACCAAATTGGTGGCGAACTCACCGCGGATCTGAAGGCCCGCGAACCGGTTGAGTTCGGCCAGCACCCGATCCGGGCCGAGACCCTGATAGGCGTAGGCGTTTCCGGTACTGCGCAACTGCGCCATGTCCTCCACCGCCGTCAGGCCATGGCCGATCACGTCACCAACCGACAGATAGGTTCGCCCGTCGGGCAGTGACATCACGCTGTACCAGTCGCCGCCGAGCCCGTTGGCGTCGTCGGCCGGCCGGTAGAGCGCCCGGAAGTCCAGTCCGGGGGCATCGGGCGGAAGTACCGGATGTGCCGCGGTGTGCAACACCATCGCCCGCGCGTGCTCGTCGGCGTAGGACTTCGCCCGGGACAGCGCCTGAGCGGCGATGGTGGCCACCGCCGACAGGTACGCCTGCTGGGCGGCGTTGAGCGGCTGCGGCGTCGTCCACGCCAGCGAGAAGGCGCCCAAGGTCTTCGAGCCATCGATCAGCGGCCAGCCGACCACCGAGTTGATCCCGTTGCCCCGAAGTCGTCGGGCGGCACCGCCGTAGCGTCGCTCGTAGTCCTCGATCGTCGGAACCAGAACCGGCTCGCCGTCACGGGCCGCATCCCCTGCGACCGAGCTGTCGGTGAGGGCGGACCGCTCACCCAACTCGTTGATGAACTGCTGCGGGTACCCCGCAACGGCCAGCCATTCGAGTTCCTCCCCGTCGGCGGTCAACAGGCCGACCTTGATACCAGCGGCGCCGAGGTCGGCGACCAACTCGGTCTCCAGAACCCGCCCGACATCACGCGGGGTCAGCGCCGAGGACAGCTGCAGGGTCAGCCGGGCGAGTGACTGAAGACGGCGTCGTTCGGCCCGCTCGATCGTTTTCTCTCGGGCGGCCTTCCGGCGCGCCGAGGCCTCCTGTGCGATCAGCATGGCCAGCAGCACGTTGACCCCGATGAGCAGCTGGGTCAATGCCAGCCTGCCGCCCCTGGACACCCCCAGGTCGTCGAACAGGCTGAAACCGGACGCCGCGCGGAGGTTGGTGGCGAACGCGATCCCCGCCCCGGCCAGAGCGGCGCCGAGCACATCGAGGCGCAGGGCCGCAAATGCCAGCACCGGCAGAATCAGCAACGACGGCTGCAATCCGGTCCAGATCGCCAGCCACGCCATCCCCGCGGCGGTGCCCAGAATCGCCAGGGCTTCCACAGGGCGTTCCCGGAGAACATGGAACTGCTTGGGCCACAGCAATATCGGAGCCCCCACCACCAGCGCCCCGATGCCGTCGCCGGCAAACCAGCGCAGAACGGCACCCGGCCACCACGCCCCGAGATGCCAGGCGACCGTCGTCCCGCCGATGAGCCCGCCCAGCAACGGGCCGGCCAGACACGAGCCGACGACGAAGATGACCAGGTCCCGGCGCCGCCGCAGGTCCGGCGTTCGCCTGCAACCGGCGAGCACCAGTGCCGCCCCGATCACCGGCTCCAGCGAATTGGCCAGTACATAACCGACGATCGCCTGGGGTGCCAGTCCGGCGAACAGGTCGACGGAGATCTCGGCGAGCACGACGGCGGCGATGATCACCGGCCAGCGACGGCGGGGACTGATCAGCAGCGCCGCCGCGCTGACGCCGGCCGGCGGGTAGAAGGTCGGGCCGAGTTCGGAACCTCCGAAGGCGATCGCCGAGACCACTGCGCCCGCCGCGTAGGCGAGGAATACGACGAGAAACAAGCCGGTGGCCGGCAACCGCGAACGCGGCCCGGCGGGCCCGGTCGTCGGGGGTCGCATCAGTCACCTGCCGAGACGGTGAAATCCGCCTCAACCTCAGCGGTGACATCGACCTCGCCGGGACGCAGGCTGAGCGCGCCGGATTCCGCTCCGGGCGCGGCCGCAGCGGCCAGGATCACCTTGCGCTGCACCGGCCCGCCGAGCCCGCTGTCGCTGATGCTGAGAACCCGCACCGGGCCGAGGTCGAGCGCGTCAGCGTAGTCCCGGGCCCGCCGCTCGGCGTCGCGTACCGCTTTCTGCCGGGCCTTGCGCTCCAACTTCGCCCGGGTGGCGTCCCGCAGCGACCAGTCGATGTGGCCGATGCCCAGACCCTCGACGCCCGCGCACCAGCTCACCCACTCGGCCAGATCATCGAAATCGGTGAACGTCGCGGTCACCGACACCACCGCAGTGTGAATCAGCGGCAACTGTGTGCCGTCTGGGTTGAACGGCCGGCGCGAGCCCATCCGGATCTGGTCCACCGCGAACCGGACGACTGGTCCGCTCCTGCGGTGCAGACGAGACTCCAGGGAGTCGCTGACCTGCGCCGCCGAGACCGACACCGTCCGGAACACGGGCTCGGCCTCGGGTCCTTCGGCGCTCAGCGTGGCATGGACCGTCGCCTGCTCGGGCCGGACCGTCACGGTATGTGCGCCGCGGACGGCGATCTTGACGGGTGTCACTTCTCCACCCTAGGGGCAGTGCAGCCCCCGCCGTCACCGCGAGCGGGCGGATTTCCGGACCGTGGCGGCGTTTCGCGTGGAAGCGAGGCTTCCGGATGCGGCAAGGCTATTTGATCAGGGGATCCCGGGGCATGCCGAGGATGCGCTCGGCGATCTGATTGCGTGCGACCTCGGAGGTGCCACCGGCGATGGCCATCCCGCGCGCCCCCATCGCCGCCCGTGCCGCCAGCGCACCCTCGCCGCCCTCCAGGGCGACCTCGGGACCGAGCAGCGCTGTCGCGATGGCGCCCTGCTCGCCGAAGTGTTCGGCGAGTTTGAGTTTGGTGATGTTGCCCTCCGGCCCCGGCCCGGCACCGGCGATACTGCGCGCGGCCCGGCGCAGGTTGAGCAGCCGCAACGCGTGGTCGTCGGCGAGGAACCGCCCGACCCGTTCGACGGCCCCGGCCACCCGGTCGCCGTGGGTCTTGGCCAGCTGCACCAGCCAGGCCGAGGCGGGGGCGATACCCCCGGCGCCGCCGCCGATGCTCACCCGCTCGTTGCCCAACGTGGCCCTGGCCACGGTCCAGCCCGCGTTGGGCTCGCCCACCACGTCCTCGTCGGGGACGAAAACGTCGTTGAAGAAGACCTCGTTGAACTCCTTTCCGCCGGTGATCTGGCGCAGCGGGCGCACCTCGACCCCGGGCGCCTTCATATCGACGATCACCATCGTGATGCCGGCGTGTTTGGGCACCTCGAAGTCGGTGCGCACCGTCGCCAGCCCGCGCCGCGCGTAGTGGGCGCCGCTGGTCCAGACCTTCTGACCGGTGATCCGCCAGCCGCCCTCGACCCGGGTGGCCCTGGTCTTGACCGCCGCTGCGTCGGAGCCGGCGGAGGGCTCGGAGAACAGCTGGCACCAGATCTCGTCTTTTCGTAGCGCCTTCTCCACGAAGCGCTCGATCTGCGATGGCGTGCCGTGCTGGATGAGGGTGAGGATCACCCACCCGGTGATCCCGTAGTCGGGACGTTTGACCCCGGCCGCGGCGAATTCCTCATCGATCAGAAGTTGTTCGACCGCCCCCGCCGCACGTCCCCACGGCGTGGGCCAGTGCGGCATGACGTAGCCGGTCGCGATGAGCTCATCGAGTTGGGCCTCGGCGTCCAGCTCGGCAATCCGCTGGGCCTCGGCGCGGATCTCACCGCGCAACGCCTCGGCCTCCGGCGGCAGATCCAGGCTGTTGGCCCGGGCGATGCCCCGCCCGGTCAGATCGAAGACATCGGCGGCGGGTCCGTCGCCGCCGAGGATCCCGTTGACGGTCAACGCACGACGCAGGTGCAGGTGCGCGTCGTGCTCCCAGGTGAACCCGATACCGCCGTGCACCTGAATGTTGAGTTCGGCGTTGCGGAGGTAGGCCGGGAAGGCCAGCGCCGCCGCGGCCGCCGCGGCCAACTGGAACTCCGACTCACCGTCCCCGGCGGCGTCCTCGGCCGCGCGGGCGGCGTCCCAGACACACGCCAACGCCGACTCCGCGGCCACCAGCATGTTGGCGCAATGGTGCTTGACCGCCTGAAACGTGGCTATGGTGCGGCCGAACTGCTCGCGGACCTTCGCGTACTCGACGGCTGCCTCGACACAATCCGTCGCGCCGCCCACGGCCTCGGCGGCGAAGAGGGTGCGGGCGCGCGCCAGGGCGGCCTCCCGCGAGCCGGGCAGCATATTGTCGCCGAAGACGACGTCGGAGAGCAGGACCCGGCCGGACCGCCGGGTGCGGTCGAGGCTGCCGGGCAACTGCACCGAGACACCCCCTGCCCCGCGCTCCACCAGCAGCATGTCCGCGCCGACGGCCAGCAGGAACACATCGGCGAGGCCGGCGCCCAGCACGATGCCCGCGTCCCCGGATACACACCCGTCGACAACCTCAAGGTCACCGCCGAAACCGACTGCGGCGCTGCGGGTTCCGTCGATGAGCCCGGGAAGCAACCGGGCCTTCTGCTCCTCGGTGCCCACCGCGGTCAGCACCGCGGAGACCACCGTCGTGGGGACGAACGCTCCGGGAGCCACGGCGTGTCCGAGTTCCTCGATAACCACCACCAATTCGGGCAGACCGAAGCCCGACCCGCCGTAGGCTTCGTCGACGTGCAGCCCGAGCCAGCCCAGCTCGGCCAGTTCCCGCCAGAACGGCGGGCGGAACTCCTCATCGGCGTCCAGAGCGGCCCGAGCCGCCGCCCGGGCTTTCTGCCCGGTCAGGAACGAGCGGGCGACCGCACCGAGTTCGCGGTGATCGTCGGTCAGGGCGATGGGCATAGTGCCTCCTCGACGTGAAGGGCCGCTGATAACCGCGACGTTACCGGCCTAATCCAGCGCGGTGATCAGCTCGCCGACGGTGTGGTGGGCCTCCAGCGGATGGCGAAGCCGCCCTTTGGCATTGACCCGGTAGAGGTTGCGGCGGCCCTGCTTGGTCTTGGTCAGGTAACCGCCGTCGGTCAGATCGGACAGGATTACCTGCACGGCCCGTTCGGTGATTCCGATCCGCAGTCCCAGTTCGCGCGCGGTGAGCGCCTCGCCGCGGGCCAGGCACAAAAGGACATGGGCATGGTTGGTCAGAAACGTCCATGCGCGCGCGGACGGCTCGGGCACAGGTCGCTCAGACGTAGCAGACATTCAACTTTTGTATCACTGTTGCCAGCCATACAAAAGGATTTATTCATGTAAAGGGATTCGCAACTACAGACGTGCAAACTCCTCCTTGCCGCGTTCGAACTCGGCCAGCATCGCCGCGGTCAGGGTCGGCCTGATTTCCCCGATCGCGTTCAGATAGTCATCGGTGACGGCCGGTTCGCCGCGGCCGTGGCGCATCTCCCGCTCGAAGGCGGCCTGCGCCCCCTTACGCGCCGCGAACTCGATGTCGGCGGGAGTGAAGAACTCCGAGGCGGTGACCAGACGCTCGACGTCTACGTGGGCGTTGGCCGCACCCAGATAGCGCTGCCACACGGCATGGCGCGCCGGCTGATCGGGCGGGCCGACCGGGATCACGTAGTCGAAGCGCCCCGGCCGCAGAAACGCCGAGTCCAGGGAGTGCACGGTGTTGGTCGCGCACACCAGCAGCCGGCTGTCGTGCTGGCGGAAGGCCGGGATCAGCTTGAGCAGCTCGTTGGTCACGCCGAGTTCGGCGGTCGAGGCGCCAGCCCGCGCAGTGGCGATCTCCTCCACCTCGTCGATGAACAGCACCAGTTCGTCGAGTTCGGCAAGGTCGGCGAAGGCCTCGCGCAGCGATGCCGCCAGCCCGCCGGCCCCGCTGGCCGCCAGCCGGGAGGGGAAAAGTTCAACGAAGGGCCAACCGAGGCGGGAGGCGATCGCCTTGGCGAAGCTGGTCTTGCCGGTACCCGGCGGCCCGAACAGAATCACCGCCTTGGGTGGCCGGACCCCGTAGCGGTCGGCGACCTCCGGATGACCCAGCGGGTCGACGATGCGCCGTTCGATGATCTGTTTCTCGCTCTCCATGCCGGCCATATCGCCCCACAGGCCGGGTGGAAGCATCAACCCGCCTAGCTCCTCGAGCAGGTTGGCCTGGTCCGGTCCGAGGTGTTCGAACATTTCGTAGTACACCAGCCCGCCCCGGCGGTGATACCCCGAGTTCTCCAGCGCGGCGACCCCGGTTGCCGTCTCCGGCGTCATGGTGCAGATCCGCCGCACACCCTGGGAGCGAAGCCGCCGCTCAAGATCAGCCAGCAGCGCCGAGCCGATGCCGCGATTTCGCCAGCGGGCCCCGATCGCCAGCAGCAGGATCCAGGCCCGATCACCCTGGGTCTGGGCCACCGCCATGCCCACGACTTCCTCGCCCACTTCGGCGACCACCGCCGGCTCACCGGCGCGTGCCGCCGCCATCACCTCTGCCACGCTGAACACCGGTTCACCAGAACCGGGAACCCGGCTCTGGTCCCAGACCGCAATGGCCTGGTCCAGGTCTTCGTCGTGGTAATCACGCAGCCGCCAGACCGGCATCGGCGCACCTCCTCGGATCCTTGAGACCAGCATGCCGGGCCGAGGCGCGGCGGCACGCCCGAACGGTGGATTCCGTCGGCCACCGGGGCGGGGGCGGCAGTGAGGTGACGAAAGACCCGGCCCCTGACGCAGGGACCGGGCCTCTCCGGGTCACATCCATGGGCGGGATCCTGTGCCCGCCGAGGTCTGTCTTCCCGGAGCCCGGGATTCTCAAACATCCGAGGGGAGCGCCCCCTGAACGAGGGGCGCGCGACACGGACCCGCTACGGTTTCTGAAAACAGCCGTATGCAGATGGGAGGGTCGCGGATGGAGCTGACGTGGTCGGCGCAAGATCTCGCGTTCCGCGACGAGGTCAGGGCCTTTCTGGACGAGAAGCTCACCCCGGAACTGCGCCGGGCGGGGAGGCTGATGACCAGCGTCTACGCCGACCACGAGGCCTCGATGGCGTGGCAGGCGATCCTGCACGAGCGGGGCTGGGCGGCACCGGCCTGGCCGGTCGAGTACGGCGGCTGCGATTGGACCCTGACCCAGCACTACATCTTCAGCAGGGAGTCCACCCTGGCCGGGGCCCCGGCGTTGTCGCCGATGGGCATCCGGATGGTCGCCCACGCCATCATCGCCTTCGGCACCGAGGCCCAGAAGGACTATTTCCTGCCCCGAATCCTCACCGGCGAGGTGTTCTTCTGCCAGGGATACTCCGAACCGGAGGCGGGCTCGGATCTGGCCGCACTGTCGATGGCCGCAATCCCCGACGGCGACGATCTGGTCTGCACCGGAAGCAAGATCTGGACCACCCACGCACTGGAGGCCAACTGGATCTTCGCCCTGGTCCGCACCACCCGATCGGCGCGCCGGCAGCAGGGCATCACCTTCCTGCTCATCGACATGGCCTCGCCCGGCATCGAGATCCGGCCACTGGTGATGACCTCCGGCGAGGAGATCCAGACCCAGATCTTCTTCGACTCAGTGCGGGTGCCGAAGTCCAATGTGATCGGCGCTGTCGACGACGGCTGGACGGTGGCGAAGTATCTTCTGGAGTTCGAGCGCGGCGGTGGGGCGGCGGCCCCGGCCCTGCAGGTGATGGCCGAATCCATCGCCACCGAGGCGGCCGGTCAGCCCGGCCCGGGCGGCGGGACGTTGCTCGACGATCCGTCGTTCGCCGCCAAACTGGCCGAGGTCAGGATCCGCACCGAGGTGCTGGAGATCCTGGAGTACCGGGTGCTGACAAGCGTGGCCGAGGGCCGCAATCCGGGCGCGGCGTCGTCGATGCTGAAGATCCTGTCCACCGAGCTGAGTCAGGCCATCACCGAGTTGGCGATGGAGGCGGCCGGTCCGCGCGGCCGGGTCTACCAGCCGCACGCCACCCGGCCCGGCGGCCCGGTGTCCGACTTCACCCCGCCGGCCGACGGTTATGTGAGCGGCGACGCCTGGCAGGCGGTGGCGCCGCTGCGGTACTTCAACGACCGGGCCGGCTCGATCTATGCCGGCAGCAACGAGATTCAGCGCAACATCCTGGCCAAAGCGACCCTGGGGCTCTGAGCGACGTGGACTTCAACCTTTCCTCCGAACAAGAGATGTTGCGCGACGGTCTGGGCCGGTTCCTGGACGCACGGTACGGCCTTGAGACCAGCCGGGCAGCGGCCAAGACCGGCCCCGGCTGGCAGCCGGAGGTCTGGCGCAGGTTCGCCGACGAACTCGGCATCCTGGGCGTGCTACTGCCGGAATCGGCCGGCGGCAGCGGCGGCGGGCCGGTCGAGGTCATGGTGATCGCCGAGGAACTGGGCCGGGCGCTGGTGATCGAACCCTTCGTCGACACCGTGGTGGTGGCCGGGGGGCTGCTGACCCGCGCCGATGGGGAGTCCGCGTCGGCGGTGCTGGAGAGGATCGCCGACGGATCGGCCGTCGTCGCACTGGCCGCCGGCGAGGGCACGGAGGACTGGGAAGCGCCGTCGACCACAGCGATCCGCGACGGCGGGGGCTGGGTTCTCACCGGTTCCAAAGCCGTCGTCATGTCGGCGCCGATCGCCACCCACCTGCTGATCACGGCCGCTATCGGCGACATGATCGCGCTGTTCGCAACCGAGTTCGACGCCTCCGCTCCCCCACCCGGCCTGCAGGTGCACAGTTACCGCACCATCGACGACCGGCGCGCCGCGGATATCGTTCTCGACGGCGTCCGGCTTCCCGGGCAGGCACTGATCGCCGCCGACGGCCGGGAGTCGCTGGCCCGGGCGCGCGACGAGGGCGCCGCCGCGGTGTGCGCCGAAGCGGTCGGGGGCATGCGCAAGGTCCTGGCCGACACCGTCGACTACTGCAAGCAACGCCAGCAGTTCGGCACTCCGATCGGCAGTTTCCAAGTGCTGCAGCACCGGATGGTGGATATGTACATGGAACTCGAACAGGCCGTGTCCGCGGTGTATCTGGCGGTGCTCAACCTCGAGTCCGATCCGATATCGCGATCTCGGGCGGTGTCGGCGGCGAAGGTCACCGTCGGCCGCGCGGCGCGGTTCATCGGCCAGCAGGCCGTGCAGCTGCACGGCGGCATGGGCATGACCGAGGAACTGGCCATCGGGCACTACTTCAAGCGGCTCACCGCATTGCAGTACGAGTTCGGCTCCACCGACTCCCACCGGACCCGCTACGCGCGGCTCACCCGGTAGGGATCGGCTCACCGGCCAGTTGCTCGGCGACCGCCTGCATCGGGGCCGTGGTGCCCCCCGACCGCATCGCGAAGGGATAGGCCAGGGCGATCACCGTCGTGATCGACACCGCCGGGATCAGACACCAGATGAAGATCAGCGACGGCTGCGCGTAGGTCACGGTGCTGATTCCCATCAGGATCGAGGCCAGCACTCCGACCACCATCAGGAGTACGAAAAGCGGCCGGGGAAGAGCGCGGTTGGCGACCGCCGCGACCCCGGCACCCGCGGTGCTGACATCGGAGGCCGCGGCGACCAGCGCGGAGGCCTGCCGGTCGTTGACCGTGGGCTCGTCGGCGTACGCGTACAACGCGGTCTCGAACCGGTCCAGCGCTGCGGCCGATGGCATGCGGGCGCTTGTGCCCTTGATCAGCGCTACCCGGTCCTCAGTGGTCACCGCTGAGACATAAGCCCCGAGCTTCTCCATTAGCGCCACCGATTGGGCCCGGTCGCCGATGTTGCCGAGTTGCCAGGCCATCTGGCTGACCGCGGTGGCCTGCCGTTCAACGGCGGTCTGGGCCGTTGTCACCGCTCCCCAACTCGCGGAGATGGCAAAGCCGACGAAGAAGGCGAAGGTCGCCGCCACCCCGGTGAGCAAGTTGTTGGCTTGCTCGGCCAGCGCCTCGCGGGACTCGGCGTCACGCCGGCGAAGCACGAACGCCCGCGCAGACTTGGTCACCGCCCAGAAGAACAGCACCATCGAACCGACGATCGCAAACAGCGGCACGGCGGCCACGAGTTGTCTCACGTGGGGAAACTAACAGCGGCGCGCCGGTGGAACCCGAGGATCACCATCGCACGTTGAAGGGCCGTAACCGAAGGAGAGTTGTCATGCTGGACAAGATCACCGAAGTGTTCGGACAGTTGGTGCAGGCCGGGGGCACCGTCGTCGGAATCCGCAGCGGCACCGAGGAACCGCCTTTCACCGTCGAACGCCGCCTCGGCGACGTCGAGGTCCGCCGCTCCGGGTCGCGGATCGCCGCGGAGACCACCGTCGATGCCAACGAGGAGGCCGCCCGCAATGAGGGCTTCCGCCGGCTGGCCCGCTACATCTTCGGCGGCAATACGAGCAACACCAAGATCGCGATGACCGCGCCGGTGGCCCAGCAGCAGGGCGAGAAAATCGCGATGACCGCGCCGGTCGCCGCGCAGCGCGATGCTGCCGATCAATGGGTGATCCGGTTCTTCATGCCTGCCGATCGCACGCTGGACTCATTGCCCACCCCCGAGGATGACCGGGTGCGACTGGTCAGCGTCGCCCCGGAGCGAGTGGCGGTTCTCGGCTTCTCCGGAATCCCCAGCCCCACCTCGGTCGCCGCGCGCACCAAGGAATTGCTGACCACGCTGCGCGCCAATTCCCTGGAACCCGCCGGCGACCCGCTGGCATGGTTCTACGACCCGCCGTGGACGATTCCGTTCCGGCGCCGCAACGAGGTCGTGGTCAGCCTCGGATCCGAATAGCCGAACCGGCTAAGAATCCGGAGCCGTGGACTCCGGTGACAACGCGGCCTCCGGTAACAACGCGGCCTCCGGCAACAACGCGGCCTCCGTTGACGGGGCATTGGGCGCGGGGGCAGTGACCGAAGCGGGAGCTTCCGGCGCCCCCTGCTGCGGGGTCATCCCCTTCGGCACGCTGTCCAGCGGGCGCTGGGCGATGAGCAGCAGGGCGTCGCCCATCGTGACGTCCTCGGACCGGACCGCCTGCCAGATCTCACGCAGGTAGCCCAGCCTGCGGTGTTCCGGCTCTGCCTGGGTGGTTCCGGGGGGCAGGTTGTCCGGACTCGGCAGGTGCGGCACTCCTTCCGGCGCCGTCGCCGCAGCGGTTCCGGCCGTCGGGAGCGCGTCGGAGACCTGCGCTGAGGCGGACACCAGTGCGGACTCGGCCACGGGCGCCGGCGAGGGGTCGTCCGGTGCCGGCGGATCGGCCGCCGCGAGAGGAGAACTCAGCCCGCCGAGGGCGAGAAACAGCGCGCTGACGGCCACACGGACCGATGCTCGAACCACCAACGTCCCACCTCCGAACCGGTGAAGGTCTCCACGGCGTCTATCCGATGATGCACCCGATTCGTTACACCTGCCACTCGTGTCACGCCGGGCTGAATCCCGCGGGCATAGAGTTACGCCACCGACGCCCCCGCAACGACGGAGCGGGACGATCCCGGTAGGAATCGCTGTAGGCAAGGAGGTACGGAATTCATGACATCGCGCACGGACGACCCGAACCTCGGAATCGAGACCGCCGACGGGCCCCGCGAGGCGGCCGGCTGGTTTCGTTTCCACTTCGGCGACCAGCGGTGGGAGTGGTCCCCTGAGGTCGAGATGCTGCACGGCTACCAGCCCGGCACCGTCGCACCCACCACCGAACTGGTGCTGTCGCACAAACACCCCGACGACCGGCGGCACATCGCGGCCATGCTGGAGGAGATCCGTCTACGCCGCCAGGCGTTCAGCACCCGGCACCGAATCGTCGACACCGCCGGCCGGATTCGCCACGTCATCGTGGTGGCCGACACCATGACCGACCCGACCGGGGCCGTCGTCGGCACGCACGGGTTCTACGTCGACATCACGCCGGCGGAGGACCGGGACCGGGAACGCTTCAGCGCGGCGATCGCCGAGATAGCCGAGAACCGGGCCACCATTGAGCAGGCGAAGGGCATGTTGATGGCCGTCTACGGCATCGACGCCGACGCCGCATTCGGCCTGCTGCGCTGGCGTTCCCAGGAGTCCAACGTCAAGTTGCGACTGCTGGCCGATCAGGTGGTCCACGATTTCGTGGGAGCCGCCCAGGACGGGCAGATGCCCGACCGCTCGGCCTACGACAACCTGCTGCTGACGGCGGACAGGCGAATCCGGGTCGGCGAGTGAATTTTCTGCGCCGGTATCCGCTGCTGTCGTTCTGGGTTCTCGCCTATGCGGTGACGTGGTTGCTGTGGACCCCGATGATCCTCGCCGGCGTGCCCGCATTCTCCCAGTCCAGTCATATCCCGTCTCTCTACGCGCTGCCTGCCGTGGCCGTCGGTGTGACCGGGACGGCCTTCGTCATGACCGCGGTCACCCAGGGCCGGGCCGGGGTGCGCCGGCTACTGCAGCGCCTGGCGTGTTGGGACGTCGGTGTGCGCTGGTATCTCGTTGCGCTGCTGCTGATCCCGCTCGGTGAAGTGCTGATCGCCGCGGCGGTCACCGGCTCCGGTGCGCTGCGGGCGTTGACTCCCGCGGCGCTGCTGCTCTATCCGGCGGCGTTCCTAACGCATTTCGTGTTCGGGCCGCTGTTCGAGGAGACCGGCTGGCGGGGATTCGCGCTGCCCCGCATGCAACAGCGGTTCGGACCGCTACGGGCCAGCCTGCTACTCGGCCTGCTGTGGGGCGGCTGGCACTTCTTCCTCTACGCGCCTGGCTGGATTCACCAAGGCAGCCTGAACGGAGCGGTAGACGCGGCGATCTTCGTCTCCTTCACCGTCGCGGTCTCGGTGGTGTTCACCTGGCTGTCCAACAACACCCGGGGGAGCCTGCTGCTGGCCATGCTGCTGCACGGCTCGATCAACGGCACCGCCACCTATGTGCAGGTGCTGGCCGACCGCGGGGTGATCTCCTCCGACGCGGCGGGGTTCAGCACCGGGATCGGGGCCTTGTTGACCGCGGCGCTGGCCGCGCTGCTGATCGGCTGGCGGACTCACCGCACACTCGGTTATCCGCGATATCGCTACGAGGCCGAGCACCTGGACCTGGGCCGCCCACTGGGCGGCCGTTAGCGAGCGTGGACAATGCAGGGATGCGACATCTGCTGGCCGCAACCGCCGTCACCGGAGCCCTGGCCTGGCTCGCCTTCACCCCGGCTGTGAACGCCGACCCGGGCGCAGGCGTGCCCCCTGTCAGCCCACAGGCCCAGGCCGCCGGGCTGATCGACGTGCGGACGGTGGTTCCCGATGCGATCGTGGACCTGCGCTACGCGACCCCGAACAACTTCGTCGGCGTCGCGCTGTACCCGCCCGATGCCCGCTGCCTGGTGCACGAGTCGCTGGCGCCGGGGCTGGCGATCGCGGCGTCCGAACTGCGAGCCAAGGGTCTGACCCTGGTGTTCTGGGACTGTTACCGACCACACGAGGTACAGGTGCGGATGTTCGAGGAGGTGCCCGACCCGCGCTGGGTCGCCCGGCCCAGCGATTACGCCCGCAGCCACGAGTCCGGACGTTCGGTCGACGTGACCATGGCCTCCGGCGGCGTCCTGGTGGATATGGGCACCGACTTCGACAGCTTTTCGCCGATGGCCAACGCCTATGCCACCGACGGTGTCGACTCCCGGCAACAGGCCAACCGAGCGGTGTTACGCAACGCCATGGCCAAGGGCGGGCTGGCCCCCTACACGGCCGAATGGTGGCATTTCGACGGGCCCGGCGCCGGACAACCCCGCCCGATCCTCGACGTTCCGATGACCTGATTCCCTCAGCAACATCCGATTATGGCCCTGCAGGCCTGTGCGCTGCTACGTTGAGGCTGCGCGCTGGGCTCGGGCGAAGGGGGTCTGATGGGGCACATACGCTGTTCGTCGGTGGTGACTGCGGTCGCCGCCATCGCCGCCCTGGTCTTCGCGGTGCCGACGACCGTCCACTCGGCGCTCAACCTGACCGCGACCGCTCTCTACATGGGCGGCACCGACCACCCGCTGAGCATTCCCGAGGACACCACGGCGTTCATCGACGGATACGTGACGTGGGCCTACGAAAACTATGTCGATCCCTCAGGCCTGTGCACCGGCGGAGATCCCGGTTGCGCCCAGGTTGCAGTGCGCACTCCGGCCCAATTCTGGCCGGTCACCGGACTGGACGCGATCCGCTTCGACGAGTCGGTGGCCCTGGGCGTAGCCAATCTGGATGCCTGCTTGCGCGGCCTGTCCTGCACCGTGACCGATCCGCCGTTCACCTCAACGGTGTCACGCGCGCTGGTCGACACCTCCTATACCGTGTTCGGCTACTCCCAGAGCGGCACCGTCGCCAGCATAGAAAAGAGCGATCTGATCGCCCACCCGCCGACCGGCACGGTCAGCTTCGTGTTCGAGTCCAATCCGAACCGGCCCAACGGAGGCGTACTGGAGCGATTCGTGGGGGTGTACATCCCGATCCTGGACGTGACCTTCAACGGCGCCACCGTCACCAACTCGCCCCAGCCGACGCCGCTGACCACCGTCGACGTGGTTCACCAGTATGACCCGGTCGGCGACTTCCCGCTCAATCCGCTCAACCTGCTTGCCGATCTCAACTCGTTGATGGGCTTCTTCTACGAACACCCCGAAGGTGGCCTGGGCACGCCCCAACTCCAAGGCCAGTTCCAGGATTCGACGTACTACCTGATCCCGACGGACACGCTGCCGCTGCTCCGGCCACTGACCGTCATGCCGTATCTGGGACCGCTGCTCGCCACGATCCTGGACCCCCCGCTGCGGGTTCTGGTGGAGACCGGCTACGACCGGACCATCAACCCCGGGGCGCCGACCCCGGCCAAGTACCTGTACTTCCCCAATCCGATCACCGCCGCCGTCAATTTTCTCGCCGCGATCCCGACCGGCTGGGACAACGGAATCGCCTACATCACCGGCGATCCGGCGAACCGGCCGTTCCACACCACCGCGCCGGGAGCCTACGGGGTGGGCGGTCCGCCCGTGAACGCGGGCGCGGTCGACCCCTACGGGCCTCCCACTCCGGTGGTGCAGGCTCCGGCCGCCGCGAAGGCCTCGCCGACATCCGCCGTCTCGGCCTCCCGCTCCCCCGCCCGACCGCGCCCGGCAGCCGAGATCGAATCTCCGACCGAAACGGTTGTGCCCCAGGGAATTTCTTCGCCCCAGGGGATTCCGACCCGAGTGCTGGGGACCAGACCGATCAAAACCGCAGCGCCGGCGGCAGCCAGCATCGGTGCGGACCGAACTCAGCGGCCCAACCGCGACCGCGCGCAAACGCCGCGGCGAGCCGCCGGATAATCCCGGACGCTCAGAGCGGAGTCCCCGCCCCGAGATCGCCGGGGTGGGCCGCCGCGGCTCACCCCTGGGCGGCTCCGGCGGCGGCCACCGTGCGCGACGTGGCAGTGAACCGGAGGGCGGCATCGTCCACCGGGCCCTTGCGCAGCCGCGCCCGGTCTGCGGGAACGTTCATCTCCACCGTCCAGGGTCCGCTGGTGCCCTGCTGGGGGAACAACTCGACCGAACGCAGGATGTAGCCCGCCGAGAAGTCCAGCATCGGCTTCGTCTGGATGCTCGGGTCGTCGAACACCGGCGTGACGGCGGTGAAGCCGTGCTGGTCCATGTAGGCGATCAGCCGGCAAAGATGCTCGCACACCAGATCCACCTTGAGCGTCCAGGATGAGTTGGTGTAGCCGAAGGCGAACGCAAAGTTCGGGATGCCCGACACCATGAAGCTCTTGTAGACCACGGCATGATGCGGATCCTGGACCTCACCGTCGACGGAGATCTGGATTCCGCCCAGCGGCAACAGTTTCAGCCCGGTGGCGGTGACGATGATGTCGGCCGGCAGTTCCCGGCCCGACTCCAGCAGGATGCCGGTCTTGGTGAACCGGACGATCTTGTCGGTCACCACCGATGCCGTCCCCTTGGAGATCGCCTTGAACAGGTCGTTATCCGGCACTGCGCACAGCCGCTGGTCCCACGGCTTGTAGGTGGGATTGAAGTGGGTGTCGATATCGTACCCCTTGGGCAGGGCGACCTCGTTGAAGTGGCGGATGATGCGCTTGGCGATCTTGGGGTGGTTCTGGCCCAGGTTGTAGATGAACCGCTGCCGGCCCATGTTGAGCCGACGGGTGATCTTGTAGGCCGTCTTCTCCGGCAACACCTTTCGCAGCCCGTTGGCGATCGGATCCTTGCGCGGCAGCGGCATCACATAGGTAGGCGAGCGCTGCAGCATGGTGATGTGCGCGGTGTCCTCGGCCATCGCCGGGATCAGCGTGACCGCGGTGGCGCCGCTGCCGATGACGACGACTTGCTTGTCCTTGTAGTCCAGATCCTCCGGCCAGAACTGCGGGTGCACGATCCGGCCCTCGAACTCCTCCTGGCCTTCGAAGTGCGGTGTGTGTCCGGTGGAGTAGTCGTAGTATCCGGTCGCACCGAAGAGCCAGTTGCAGGTGACCTCCCACTGCCGGCCGTCACCCTCCAGGGTCACCGTCCACAGCGCGGTGTCGGTGTCGAAGTCGGCGCGGACCACCTTGTGCCCGAAATAGATCCGCTGGCCCAACCCGTCCTCCTCGACCACCTCGTGGATGTAGTCGAGGATCTCGTGCGCGTCGGCGATGGCGTTATCCGAGGTCCAGGGCTTGAACTCGTAGCCGAAGGTGTGCAGGTCCGAGTCCGACCGGATACCCGGGTAGCGAAACAGATCCCAGGTGCCGCCGACGGCCTCGCGGGCATCGACGATGGCGAAGCTGTGTCCCGGAAGCATGGTGACCAGGTAGTGCCCGAGGCCGATCCCGGAGATCCCGGCGCCGACGACGAGCACGTCGACATGCCCGGTCAACGGCTGGGTGGGACGGGCCTTGTTGAGCGAAGCGACGGACATGGACACTCCCGGATAGGCGCTGGAACAGTGACGTGAAACCGTAACGTGAACAATGTTATATTTTTCTCGACAGCTGTCAAGGGACCCTCGCAGCCACATCGGGAGGGCAGCCACGTTGGGAGGGCAGACCGCGATGACCGTCACCGGCGTTCAACGGCGCGAACCGATGCAGGAGCGCAGCCGCAAGACGGTGACGCGGATTCTCGACGCCGCCGCAGCGATCGCCGACGAGCACGGTGTCGACGCCGCCACGACCCGCGCGATCGCCGACCGGGCCGGAGTTTCGGCCCCCTCCCTCTACCGGTTCTTCGCCGACCGCGAGGCGATCCTCGACGAACTTCTCGAACAACACTGCGCCGCACTCGACGCCAGATGCGTTGAAGCCGAGCGGACCTGGGAGATCACTTGCGTCGCGGACCTGCTCGACCGCGAGATCGACCTGCATGTGCACTACTACCGCCGTTATCCGAGTTCGGCACGGTTGTGGATGGGCGGACGCACCTCCCCCACCGTCACCCGTCACGTGCGAGCGCGGATGAAAGCACTCGCCGACCGGCTGCACGCGATACTGATCGACACCGGCCTGATCCCGGCCGACACCGACCCGCGCGCCATGCTGGTGGCCGTGGAGATGGCCGACCGCGTACTGGAATTGGCATTTCGCAACAGCACCGGCGCGGGGGCCGACTTCGACGAGGATGTCCTCGCCATCGGCCGCAGGGCGCTCAGCGCCTTCGGCCGAGACCTTTCCGCGGCCCCTTCCCGGCACGTCCCCAGCTGACCGGCATCAGCACGACACCCGGGGTGGCGTCGGCCAGCCGCTCGAAGGCGTCGACGAAACCGTCGACGATCATCTCGTGGTCAGGAACAAGCTCCGTGTCGCAGGCGATTCCGACCATCACCCTACCGTTGTAGCTGGAGATGGTGAAACTCATCGGCTGATCCCCGGAGACCGGCGCCCAGCCGACGATGCCCTCCACCTGGCTGCCGACCAGGTACACCGGCGCCGGCGGCCCCGGGACGTTGGTCAGAGTGCCCAGCGTCCGGTTGGCGAACAGGTCCACCGACGCCTCGTAGAGCCCGCGGCTGAACCCGGCGATGGTCTCCTGGAACCGGAACGCCAGGGCCGCCTCGTGACCGTGCTTGATCCTGTCCATCCGCCGCTTGGCCGCCGCCAGCACCTTGATCGGGTCCGGCTCGTCGGTCGGCAGTTCCAACTGCACCAGCGCGAAGTCGTTGCCGAGGGTGTCGGGCAGCGTGAGATCAAGCGGCTTGAGATTGACCGGCACCATGAAGGTCACCGATGAGCACAACGCATCGTGGGCCCGAAGGTAGTCATGCAACGCCCCGGCGACGCAGGCGACCAGCACATCGTTGACGGTGCAGCGGTTTGCCCTGGCCAGGGCCTTGATCGCCGCCAGTGGCAGCGCTTCGGACCAGGCCACGCTCTTCTTCTCACCGGCGGTTCCGGTCCAGATGGTCGCGTCGTTGCGGGTGCCGAGCAGAAGCTTGCGGACGGTGTCGACGTCACCGGGCACCGCCGAGAAGACATCCACCAACGCCCCTCCGCCGGGCACCGCGACCCGGACCGTTCCGGCAAGGTCCGCGGCGATGGCGCGGGAGGCCGTCAACAATGTGGCACCCGCACCCACCGGGTTGCGCAGCACGAAACGGCCCAGTCGGCCCGCGCGCTCGAACAGTTCCGGGGCGCCGTTGACCCGGCTGACCGCGCTTCCGGCGGTCCGGGCGACCTCCGCGGCGCCGGTCCGCACCCGCTGGGCCAGTGGCTGTCCGGGCGGGTGCGGCGGTGACCCGGGCTGGATGCTCGCCGGCGCGAGGATCGGGCCACCCTGTGGGGTGGCGTCGAACAGGCTCATCGCCAACTGGACCATCCGGATGCCGTCGGCGATGGCGTGGTGGCTGCGCAGGATCATGGCACTGCCCTCGCCGAAGCGTCGGATCCAAATCGACTGCCACAGTGGCCGATCGCGGTCGAGCATGTCATTGCGGTGGGCGGCGACCAGTTCCTGCAGCGCGTGCGGGTCGTCCGGATTGTGCAGCGACACCAAGGACACGTGGTTGTCGAAGTTGAAGTCCGGGTCCGGCTCCCACCACCAGTCGCCATCCTCGTCCTGCACGGCCCTGCTCTTGAAGACCGGGTAGCGGTCCAGCAACCGCTCCTCGAACACCTCCCGCAGCGCGGCGAAGTCCAACGGCTCGGCGGTCCAGATCACCGAATCGACCACCATCAGGTTATTCGGGCGGTCCATCTCCAGCCAGAGGGCGTCCTGCACCCCGAGCCGACGTCGCTCGCCCACCGCCACCTCCGACCGAAAGGAATGAGAAGCCCCAGTCTGCCTCATTCCTCCCGATCGACTCGCCGCCGCCCCGATCTTCAGAACAGCAAACGACCATGCCCGGCATACTGACGGCGCCAGTACCTAAGGATGGTTATGCCGCAATCTGCCCTCACCCGTTTCATCGCCGGCCTCGGCGTTCTCATCGCTCTTCTCGGCCTCGCGCCGGCAGCGAACGCCTGCAGCAGAGTGACCTGGCTTGGCCCGGACGGCATGGTCATCACCGGTCGTTCCATGGACTGGCCGTACTCCTTCCACTCCCACCTGTACGCGATGCCCGCCGGATCCACCCAGGACGGGGCCGGCGGGGTGAACTCGCTGACCTGGACTCGCAAGTACGGCGCGATCGAGGTGGCCGGCACCACGGACCCGAACGGCCCGATCGACGGTGTGTTCGACGGGATGAACACCGCCGGTCTGGTTGCCAACCTGTTGTATCTCGGCGAGTCCGACTTCGGTCCGGCCCCAGCCGATGACCGGCCGCGACTGTCCTTCGCCGCCTGGGTCGACTACGTGCTGACCAGTTTCGCCACCGTCAACGAGGTGGTGGATGCCTTCACCGATCCCGCGATCTACCTCGTTCCGATCAACTTCGGCCCGGGCGGTGCGGCCAAGCCGACCGTGCACCTGTCGGTCAGCGACGCCTCCGGGGACTCGGCCATCATCGAGTATCTCGACGGCAAGCCCGTCATCCACCACGGCCGGCAATACCAGGTGATGACCAACAGCCCGACCTATGACCAGCAATTGACGCTCAACGCCCGGTGGGAGAACGTCGACCGCAACAAGGACCTACCCGGGTCGATTCAGTCCGCCGACCGGTTCGTACGCGCCTCCTACTATCTGAGCAAGCTGCCCCAGACCACCAACGAACGCCAGGCCGTCGCGGGGGTATTCAGCGTCATGCGCAACGTATCGGTCCCGTGGGGCGTGGGAGACCCGGAGCATCCGAACCTCTCCCCCACCTACTGGCGCTCGGTGGCCGACTCGACCACGAAGATCTACTACTTCGAATCCGCGCTGAGTCCCGACATCGTCTGGGTCAATCTGAACAAGATCAACCTCGGCCCCGGGTCGGGTATCCGGGCGGTGGCCGTGGAGGACAATTACTCGATCATCGGCAACATCGACAACGCGCTCGCGCCTGCGGCGCCGATCGCCTACCTGGCCCCACCTGCCTGAAGGCTCAGCCGACTTCGAAGTGCTGGTAATCGATCGGATTGCGCCATGCTCCGCCCCACCGCCAGCCGCGGTCAGTGAAGGCCAGCACCGCCGGATCCCCGGGCTTGAGCAGGGCGGGGTCGGCCAGCGTGCGGTCGAGATATCGGCCCGCGGTCGCCGGCTCGAGATTCCCGGCGCCGTCGATGTAGGGGTTGACCAACGGATTGAGGTCGATCGCCCGGCCGTAGGCGTGCAGCGACCATTTGTGACTGCCCGGCAGCGGTCGGCAGTTGAACGCCGAAGTGTTGTTGTCGCGCATCGACAACTCGTCCTCCGCGCCGCGGTAGTTCTCGACGGTCTGCATTTTCTCGATCGGATAGCGCTGCTCGGCGAGTCGGCCGAAGATCTCGACGACATCCTCGACGACGTCGAGGTGAACCACCAGAGCGCCGCGGCGCAGAGCCCCGTCCGGGTCGACGTAGTTCAGTTCCACCCGGCGCAACGCCTCCGGCGCGACCGGGCAGCCGGGGCGCCAGGTGGCCCCCAGGTCCTCGGCGGTCACCGTCCGCACCACGGGCCCCGGTGCCGCGGAGGGCCGCGGCGCCGCGACCGAACGTATGACCTCCGGCAGTCGCCCTGGCTCGTCGGTGGGGGCCGACGCTGCGGGGGCGCCGCACCCGGCGGTGGAGACAGCGGCCATTACCGAGGCTGCCCAAGCCCAGATCGTCGCCTTCATCACCGTCGATCCCACCACACGGCGGGACCTCTACCCCGCTACGCCGCGGCGCGGCCGCGGCCTTGCCTCGCGGACTTACGGGACTGATCGCGCCCGGGACTCGCCGCGGAGGCCCGGGAGTTGCCCGAATCCGCGGCCGTTGCGGCCGCCGATCTGCTGACCCCGCCCCGCGCGGCACCCGTGACCGTGGCGACGGTCGGGACCGGGGGGTCATTGCGCACGTATCCGGCGTCGACCATCGCCTTCAGCGGCGCCTCCAGGGCGGCCACCACCGGCTCGGGAACACCGATGTCGCGCAGCGGCTGCACCAGCGGCAATCTCTCGGTCGGGATGAGGTAGACGGTCGTGGTTCCGCCCAGACTGTTGGTGCTGGTGGTGATGTTCGCCGGCGGCACTGTCGAAAGATCCAGCCCACCGGGGATCGTTTCGTAGCCACCGTGGACGTAGGCGATGCCGAGCAGGGCGTTGACCAGGCTCACCAGGTTCCAGGGCCGGTCCGGGAAGTCCGCCCAGCCGTCGTACTCACCGTTGACCACCACGGTGTCGTAGGGGGTCTCCGGGGGCGCGAACGGGGTCAGATCCAGTAGCGGGACCCTGAACGGCAGCATCCGCAGGATGCCCTGCGCCCCGGTCGGGTCGCCGACGGTGACGAAGCCCAGCCGGTCCGGAGCCGGGCGCAGGTCGGCTGGCAGCGCCATCAGGGCCTGCTTGGCGTAACCCACCGCGATGGCGCCCTGACTGAAGCCCGCCGCCACCAGTTGGCCGGCATCGTTCTGCACGGCATCCACCAAGCCGGCCGCCGCGACCGCCACCGAAGCGTCCATCCCCAGAATCGATGCCGGGTAGTCGATCCGGGTGATGACGTCGCCGGCGAAGTAGTCCGGAAGGAGTTGCTCGGGATAGGGCGGCGGATGAAAGGTCCGCGTTCCGCTGACGGTGAAGGCGGTCGTGGCGATCGCCGGCGCGGCGAGGACGACGGCCGCCGCGACGGCCGTCGACAGAATCGCTACCGCGATCCGCCGGATCGTCATGGCCTGAGTATCCGCCCCCGACCGCCCGACCGGGGTGGATTCGACAGCTCAGGCCAGCAGCGGGCCGATCACCGACCGCGGCACCAACACCTGGGTGGCGCCGGCCGCCTCGGGCAGCAGACCGCCCTGGCTGAAGAAGAAGATCACGCCGTCATTGGTGATCGCGAAGTTCTGGTAGTTGGCCGGATCGAGTCCGGCGGCGGTGGCGATCGCGACGGGATGGCCGGTCTGCTTCTCCACACCGGCCTGCACCGCGGGAAAGACCACGGCCAGCGGGTCGGTATCGGGTTGCCAGAGCGTCTCGTAGGTGACCAGTTTGCGGTAGGCCTGGTCCCACACGAAGGACTTGAAGGACGTCTGCGACTTTCCGGCGCCGACGTTCTGCTCGACCCTGAGCACCACCGAGAGCTGGCCGCGCGGAGGCACGAACGAGTTGTATGTCGCCGCGTTGATGTCCAGCGCATAAGGAGCGGTGCGCGGGGCCGAGGATTTCGCCACGTTGAGGAAATCGTCGCGGGTCTGTGCGACGAACTTGGTCACCGACTTCATGTCGGGGAAGTCGCTGGGGAAGTTGATGTCGACGGTGTAGCCGGGGTCGGCCAGAACGATCTGGCACACGTTTCCGGTGTCAATGCCCTTGATCTCAGTGCAGTAATTCTTCGGTTTGGCCCCGGCGACCGGCGAGGCGACCACGACCATGGCGGCGGCCGCCACTGCTGCTGCACGTGCGAGAAACACGCCGTCAAACTACCGATTCCCCGGAGGGGATGCGAACCGTCCCCGCACGAGCGGAAAGTTCGGCTGGCGGCCGTGGTTCCCACCAGCCCGCTCACTCGGCCCGACCGGCGCCCTTCGGCTTTGCGACGAACTCCTGCTCGGGACGCCCGGTGGTGCCGTACCGCAAACCGACCTTGACCTCATCGCCGGTGGCCAGGGCGGCGAGGTAACGCTGGGCGGTCGCTCGCGAGACCCCGATCTCGGTGGCCACCTCCGCCGCCGACATCGGTGCGTCGGCGTCCTCGAGGGCCCTCAGCACACGTTCCCTGGTGGGCGAGGGGGCCACCGCGGGCGGCTGCCGAGCCGAGACGCGGGGACGCAACGCATCCAGGGCGGCGTCGATGTCACCGGGCCCGAGGTTGCTTCCGGACAGGATCCGCCGGTATCGCGAGTAGCCGGACAGTCGCGCGGCAAGTTCGGTGGGGGCGAAGGGTTTGACCAGATAACCGAAGGCCCCCGCCGCGACGGCGGCACGAATCGTCTCGGACTCGGTTGCCGCGCTCAGCACGATCTTGTCGCAGTGCAGCTCGCGGATGAGGTCGATTCCGGACCCGTCCGGTAGGTAGACGTCGACGAGCGCGAGGTCGACAGGTCCGGCCTCGCGGGCCGCAGCCATTGTGTTGACCGTGGCCGCCACCGTGAAGCCCGGCAGCGCCTCGACGATTCCCGCGTGCATGTTGGCGACCCGGAAGTCGTCCTCGATGACCAGCACCGTGAAATCGGCGTTGCTCACTGGGCCTCCTCGGCCATCACGCCCGGCAACCGGGCGATGAACTCCGCGCCGCACAACTCCGCGTCCGGACTTCCCGGGCTGGACAGCCGCACGTCGCCGCCCAGGGCCCGGGCGATCTGGCGGGACAGCGCCAGGCCGATCCCGCGCCCACCGGGCAGATCGGAGTCCGGCTTGGTCGAAGCGCCCTCGACGAAGACCTGATCGACGAAATGCTCCGCGACACCGTGGCCGCTGTCGCCGACGGTGATATGCAGAGTCGAATCCTCTTGCAGCAGTTCGACATCCACCACTTTCGTGTCGCTGTCGCCGGCGCGCACGGCGTCGATCGCGTTGCCGAGCAGGTTGCCGAGCACGGTGGTGACGTCCACGGGGAAGGCCACCCAGCCTGGCGCCCAGGTGTTCTCCCCGATCCGCAGCGTCGCCCCGGCCTCCCTGGCCACCGCCGCTTTGGCGGCGAGGAAAGCCTGCAGGAACGGGTCACGGATGGTGTCGAGACCCGGCAGCGCCGTTCCCAGCGGCCCCGAGCCGAGCAACTCCTGCAGGTACCGCATGGCCTCGTCGGTGTGCCCGCTGTGCAGCAGGCCGCTGAGCAGATGCAGCCGGTTGGCGAACTCGTGGCGTTGAGCGCGCAGCACCGTGGTCATCAACTTGACCGCGTCGAGCTGGCGGGTGAGCAGTTCGACGTCGGTGCGGTCCCGCACGATCAGCACCGTTCCCAGTTCGCGTCCTTCCCTGGACACCGGCCGCGCCGAAACCACCAGCACATGCTCCCCGACGGTGGCGACCGTCGGCGTCGATTCGCAGGATCGCAGAACCTCCAGCACCCGCGGAGTCAGCCCGATCTGGTCGACGGGGTGTCCCACGGCGGCGCCGATCTCGAGCAGCCTGGATGCTTCGTCGTTGACGAAGGTGGTGTTGCCCTTGGCGTCGGCGGCCAGCACGCCCTCACCAATGCCGTGCAGCACCGCCTCCTGGGTGCGCACCAACTCGGTCATCTCCGGGGGCTGAAGGTCCAGGGTCTGCTCCCGCCAGCGGCGGGCCAGCAGAACACACAACACCACTCCGAGCAGCAGGGCGGGGCCGCCGGTAATGGCCGCCCCGCGCTGATTGCTTCGCAACAGTTCGTACACCGACGACGTCGACATTCCGACGCTGACCTGACCGACCACTCGGTCGGAACCCGGCGCCAGCACCGGAACCTTCGCCCGGATCGAGGGCCCGAGGGTGCCGGTCTGCTGGACGACTTGTTCTCCACCACTCAGCGCGGACGGATCGGTGCTGACCCGCTTGCCCAGTTCCTCGACGTTCGGATGGGACAGCCGGATGCCGCGGTCATTGGTGATCACCACGAACAGGGACCCGGTGCCGAGGCGGACCTGCGTCGCGACCCTTTGCAGCGGCCCCCGCGCCAGCTCCGCGGCCGGCGGCGTGCCGACGGCGTCGTAGTGGGCGACCTCCTCGCGTACCGCCGGCACGGAGGCGAGCACCCGTGCGATGTCGAGCGACCGATGACCGTATTCGTCGATCAACCGGTGGTGGAGCACCACTCCGGCGAGTGCGAACGCGACTCCCAGGGTGAGGGCAACCACCGCGAGCTGCAGCAGCAGGATCTGCGTTGCCAGCCGCACATCGATGCGGTGCTTGCTTGCCACCCCGGAAGCTTAACCGGCCGGCTAAGCAGAATGAGCAAAAGCCCCGTCGGCAACCTCGTCGAGCCATCCGGACGCGGCGTCGATAAACGCCGAACGCAGCACCCCGAGGTAATCGTGCACCGAGTGGCGACCCTCCGGGGTGTCCGGGAAGGAGACCGTGACGATGGTCTGGTCGGCGTTGCGAGTGACCCACATGTTGAAGCCGCCGTGGGACAGCTCGTCGATGTAGAGCCCGAACCGGTTGGCGTTGGCGTCATAAAGCCTGCGGAAGTCGAACAGCGACACCATCATCGACGGCCGCCCGGGCGGGGTAACACCGAGTTCGTCGGCCGAGGCGAGATCCAGCGCGCGCTCGAACGGGACGGTCGACAGGTGGCGGTTGGCGTCGAAGGACTTTTGTGCCGCCCGGGCCATCTGACCGAAGTCTCCGTCCTCGACGGGGACCGAAACCGGGAAGACGCTCGCGTACCAGCCCGCGCTGAACGCCTGCGCCTCGCCGGTCCGGGTGTCCGAGGGGCTGAAGGTGTGGAAGGTCTCGGTCCCGGTGATCGAGTGGTCGGCGATGGCCGCGCACGCCATCACACCGCCGCTGAACCGCGCGCCCGCGGCGCGGCAGGCGGTGTCGAACGCCTCGGTCTGCTGCGCGTTGAGCAGTTCCACGGTGATGACCCGCCCGGCACTGGTGGTGGAGGTGTCGCCCAGGTCCAACGGGAAGCCCGGCCAGTCTCCGTCGACATCGGCGGCGAACTCGGTCCAGTCCTTGATCGGCCTGGAGTCCATTGTCATGGCCTCCACCTGCATGCCCTGCCGCGCGGTGAAGTCACGGTAGCCGGCGGTCTGCGGCAACGGGTTGGGAAGTTCGTGCACCAGAGCCTGGTAGGTGAGGTGGATGTCGCGATAGATCAGAACACCGGAAGACCCGTCGCTGTGCAGATGGTCGATGCTGGCGTAGACGGTGAAGTGGTCCGCCTTCTGCACGACGCCGAAAGTGAAGCAGTCCCAGTCCAGGGTGCCCGGGGTCGCGGCCACCACGTGGTTTCGGATCTCGTCCTCGTCCATGAAACCCAGGGCGGTGGGAACGAACTCAATGAGCGCGGGGTCCTGAACGGTCCGCCGGGTGATGATCCCGGCGTCGTCGCCCTCGACATCGAAAGCGCTGTGGTACGTGTCGTGTCGACGCAGGTGGGTGTTGATCGCCTCGGTCATCGCTGCGATGTCACACCAGCCGTCGACTTCCCAGGCAGCCATGATCAGCCGCGGCACCTCACGCCCTACCGTGCGGGCGAAGTGGGCCGTGCGGAGGTGCTGTGCCTGCTGGAAACTGGGCGGCAGCGGGTCACGATCGGACCGAGCCACAACTTCGCGACTGGCTGTGGACGCGGTCCACGTAGTCACCGGCCCACGCCCTGGCTGCCAGGACGAGATGGAACCGATGGCGACCATTTTCGAACTCCTCACGCTTTGGGTGTTTTGTGCTCCCGGTGAACGTAGGAGAACCAAAACCCCATGTCGCGTTTGTGCTCGCTACCCGCGAAGTGCGCAATATGCGCACTTTTGCGCATTCTGCGCACCGGATCGGTGCGGCGCCGGCGCAGCCCCTCAGGGCGAACTCGAGAGGCCGGCAGCGGACACCGCCAGTCCAGGTTTGACTTCACCGGCGTCGGTCAATCTCTACGCCAGGAATCGTTTGCGGAGAGGAGAAAAAGTCCGGTAGGCGAATGGAATCGAAATTAGCCCCCAAAAAATCGACGGGGCCTATAGTTCGCTCATCCGGCTCTCGGCGCCCGCGTCGGGCGCTTTGGGGTTCTTTGGCACGGACTGGAGGTCGGCATGTTCATCGGGCGGCAGGCCCTCGCCGATGTTCACGCTGCCCTGGAAGAGTGCTGGAGATCCAATAGCCACGTTCCGGAGCGGGTGCGGTTAGAGATCGACATCGCGGTGGGAGAGATCGTCGCCAACATCGTCGAGCACGCGTCCCGGGGCGAGGCGGTGCTGGTGCAGATGTCGATCGAAGTTCTCCCCGGTCAGATCACCATCGACCTGACCGACGACGGGATCGAATGTGAGGTCGACCCGGACGAGGTCCAGATGCCCGATGAACTCGCCAAGCGCGGGCGGGGTTTGGCCATGGCACGGCTCGTGTTGAGCAAGTTGTCCTACCAACGATCCGGCGCCCACAATCATTGGCGACTGGCGAGCCGCTCCTTCGCTTGAGGGTTCGCCGTCGGCCCGGGAAGTACCTTCTGCCGCGGCGACACCAGGGACCCGAGGCCGGCCGGGCAGAACCGGGTGCCTATTCGGCTAGGCGGAAATATGGTTCAACCCTGCCGCTGAGCTTGATAACCATGGGATTCCCGCGACGATCCCTGGCGGTAGGAACCTCAACTCGGACCCAACCCTCCGCCACGTCGTACTCGTGAACATTGGTCTTCTCAACGCCGTTGAAACGAATACCCACATCGCGGCTCAGCACCTCTTCGCTGTAGAATGGGCTGCGCGGATCAATGGAGAGGTGATTCGGCGGAACGTCTGCTGTCTGGTCCTCGGACATGATGGCCTTCGTCGAATGTGCGTCGTGGGTCGAATCCCTGAGAACCTACGCGACCCTGACCGGAGTGGCCAACTCACTCAGCCGGTCGTTTGCTGATCGGGCTCCCTGGTTGTCAATGCCAGAGACCGCCAAGGCCTACGCGCTGAGCAGTTCGCCGATCGGCTGGTGATCGTCGCGAAGGCGGTCGGTGTCGACAGCTTCGCGGCCGCGGATCAGGGCTTTGATGTCATCGAGCACGTCCCAGACATTGACCGCCATCGCGGCCAGGATCCGGTCAGCCTCGTCGAGCCAGAAGGCGATGAACTCGCGACCCGAGACATCACCGCGGAACACCACTCGCCGGTAGTCGGGGGCGAAGCCGACGTACTCCATTGCGAGGTCGTACTGATCGGTGAAAAAGTACGGCAGTTCGTCGTACGTTCCCGGCGTGCCGAGCATGCCGGCAGCGGCGACAGCCGGTTGCTTGAGCGCATTGGCCCAGTGCTCTGTTCGGACTCGGGCACCCAGGACCGGGTTCCATGCGGCGGCGACATCGCCGACCGCGAAGATGTCGGGGTCACTGCTGCGCAGTGCGGCGTCAACCACTACCCCGCCCCCCTCGGTCTCGAGGCCCGCCCGCTCGGCGAGTTCGATATTGGGCTGCGCGCCGGCGGCGACCAGAACGGCATCGGCGTCGACAAGCGATCCATCGGCAAGCCGGATTCCTCTGGCCACATCGGCTTTCGTGGTGATCTCCGACACCTTCGCATTCAGCCGAAGGTCGACGCCATGGTCACGGTGCATCTCGGCAAAGACGGCACCTGCCTCCTCGCCGAGGGCGCCCATCAACGGGACGGCGGCCATTTCGACCACGGTTACGCGCGCACCGCGTTGCCGCGCGACCGCCGCTACCTCCAGCCCGATCCACCCACCACCCACGACCGCCAGCGAACGGCAATCGGCCAGTTTCGCTTTCAGCACAGAGGCGTCGTCGACGGTGCGCAGATAGTGGACGCCGGCGGCGTCACATCCCGCCAGGTCGGGCCGCCTGGACCGCGAACCGGTCGCCAGCAGCACTTTGCCGAACGGCACACTGGCGCCGTCAGCGAAGAGGACCCGGCGGGCGGACCGGTCGATGGCGGTGGCCCGGGTACCGAGCCGCAGGTCGATATCGTGATCGTGATACCAGTCCGAGTCCAACGTGGTGAAACTCGCCAGGCTCTTCTCTCCGGCCAGGTAATCCTTCGACAGCGGCGGGCGCTCGTAGGGTAAGTGGTTTTCCTCTGAGACCAACACAATCGGACCCGCGTAACCTCTGTCACGCAGTGCCTCTGCCGCTTTGGCTCCCCCGAGTCCGCCGCCGATGATGACCAATGTCGGCTCTTCCATCTTCACTACTCCATTCCCCGATCCCGGTCCCGAGTCCCCGTGTAGCTCTACTCGCCATGTGGGTACCCCTCTTAGGACGCTTTGAACAGCCGACGAAAGAGCAGGAGAAGACGACCTATGGGCGACGACGACGCAAATACCTACAACTACGCGACCACCGACTCCGGCGCACCGGCGCCGAGCATCGAACATTCCCTGACCATCGGACCGGACGGGCCGATCCTGCTGCAGGACCACTACCTGATCGAGCAGATGGCCAACTTCAACAGGGAGCGCATCCCGGAACGACAACCGCACGCCAATGGTGGAGGGGCCCTTGGCCATTTCACGGTTACACACGACGTCAGCAGCTACACCAAAGCCGCGGTTTTCCAGCCCCGAGCGCGAACGGGACTATTGGCCCGCTTCTCCACCGTCGCCGGTGAACGAGGAAGTCCAGACACCTGGCGGGACCCGCGCGGGTTCGCGCTGAAGTTCTACACCTCGGAGGGCAACTTCGACCTCGTCGGAAACAACACCCCGATCTTCTTCGTCCGAGACCCGCTGAAATTCCAGAACTTCATCCGTTCGCAGAAGCGCCTGCAGGCTTCCAACCTTCGGGACAATCACATGCAGTGGGACTTCTGGACGCTGTCACCCGAATCGGCTCACCAGGTCACCTGGCTGATGAGCGACCGCGGCATTCCAAAGACGTGGCGGCACATGAACGGGTACTCCAGCCACACCTACAGCTGGATCAACGCCGATGGAGAACTTTTCTGGGTGAAGTATCACTTCAAGACCGATCAGGGAATCGAGTTCCTCACCCAGCAGGAGGGTGACGACATGGCCGGAATCGACACCGATGCCCACCAGCGCGATCTTTATGAGTCAATTCAACGAGGCCATGCACCAAGTTGGACGCTGTACGTGCAGATCATGCCGTTCGAGGAGGCCAAGACCTACCGTTTCAACCCCTTCGACCTCACGAAAGTCTGGCCACACAGCGACTATCCGCTGCATGAAGTCGGCCGCATGGCTCTCAATCAGAACGTCACCGACTACCACAGCGAAATCGAGCAGGCCGCCTTCGAACCGAACAACCTTATTCCCGGAACGGGTCTGAGCCCGGACAAAATGCTGCTGGCCCGCGGCTTCTCCTACAGCGACGCCCATCGGGCGAGACTGGGTGTGAACTACAAACAGATTCCGGTCAACGCACCCAAGGTCGATGTCCGCAGCTACTCCAAGGATGGAGTCATGAGGATCCGCAAAGCGACCGATCCGGTCTATGCGCCGAACTCGACGGGTGGCCCGCCGATCGCGCCCGGCAGGTCATGCGAGGCTCACTGGATGGCAGACGGCGACATGGTGCGCAGCGCCTACACCCTCCGAACAGACGACGACGACTGGGGTCAGCCCGGCACCCTGGTGCGCGACGTTCTCGACGACGAAGGCCGAAATCGTCTGGTGGACAATGTGGTCGGACACGTCGCGAAAGGCGTCCGGGAACCGGTGCTGTCCCGGGTCTTCGAGTATTGGCGCAACATCGACG
Organism: Mycolicibacterium sp.; assembly: GCA_020637165.1. Classification (GTDB taxonomy): domain Bacteria; phylum Actinomycetota; class Actinomycetes; order Mycobacteriales; family Mycobacteriaceae; genus Mycobacterium. The sequence goes on from JACJWN010000003.1 coordinate 951,769, forward strand.
CCGACGTGGGCGAAGAGATCGAGAACCGCCTGCGCGCCGGCCGTCACAACGGCAACTGACAATCGAGGACGGTTGAGAAGACAGACCGCCGGGCGCAGCGCCCGGCCGGATCACATCGACTCCTTGATACCGCGTCTGATCAGCCAGACGTTGGCCGGCCAGGCGGTCGCGAAACCTATCACCATCCCGATCTGCATTGAGAACCAGAAAACCGGATCGCCCGGATGCAGCGGATGCCGAGCGAACACCACGAGGGCCATGACGGCCATCCAACCGAAGAGGCCGACCTCGAAGGCGCTCAGCGACAGAACGTCGGCCTTCGCCGCCTCCAACAAACCCTTGCGCAGACTCAGTCCGCGCATCGGAGCGATGGCGAAGTACTGGAACACAATTCCCAGCGCCAGCGCGCAGATGTAATCGGCGACTAACTGCGCAACCAGAGCGCTGCCGAACAGAGTCAACCCCACGGCGAACACCGCGATCTCGGCGATGATGTCACCTAGGGTGCATCCGGCCCCGCAGTGGCTGACGCCCACGGCGGTGGTCGCCCAACCTGGCTTGTCTGGAGGTCGGTCCCGACCGTGCTCAGTCAGCCACCGACTGCTCTGCGGCCTGCCGTAGCGGACATACATCCATACCGCCGCGGGGCCGAAGTACAGCGCGGTGATCGGCCAGACGGCCTCCATGACTGCCATCCGCTGGCGATAGCCGCGGACGAGAATGTCGAGACCGATTGCCAAGGCTGACATGACCGCCAGCGCGAGAGCGCACCACGCCAGCACGACCAACCAGGTCGGCAACCCCGTTACCACCGGCGGTCCTCAGGAGCGGCGCGGAACGAATTCCTGGGCTTTGGTCTTGGCGCCCTGCATGATGATGTGCCAGCGGGCCGAATCACCCTTGGCCAAGGCAATCAGCAGATCCCTGCCCTGCTCGTAAGTGGCGTGCGGCGGGATCGGCGGGACCTCTGGGTCGCACCGCACGTCGAGAACGGTCGGCACGCCCGCCGACAGCGCCGAATCCCACGCCCCGCCGAGTTCGTCGGGGTCGTCGACAGCGATCGCCTGCAGGCCCATGCACCGCGCGATGTCAGCGTAGGAGATGTCCGGGATGGTCTGCGATTCCTCGAACTTCGGGTAGCCGCCCATGGCCCGCAGCTCCCAGGTGACCTGGTTGAGGTCATTGTTGTGGAACACACAGATCACCATCCGCGGATCGAGCCACTTGTCGTAGTAGCGCGAGATGGTCAGCAGTTCGGCCAGACCGTTCATCTGCATGGCGCCGTCCCCGACGAGCGCGATGACGGGCCGGTCCGGGTGGGCGAACTTCGCGCCGATTGCGTACGGCACCCCCGGTCCCATCGTCGCCAGCGTCCCCGAGAGCGAACCGCGAACGCCCTCGCGCATTTTCAGACACCTGGCATACCAATTCGTCGAGGACCCGGAGTCGGCGCACACGATCGCATCATCGGGCAGACGTTCCGACAGTTCCCAAACCACCCGCATCGGGTTGACCGGGTCGGCGGAGAGCATCGCCTGCCGCTCGACGGTCTCCCACCACCGGGCAACATTGTCGGTGACCTCCTCGCGCCACTCCGTCGCCTCGTTGTGCCGCAGCAGCGGAATGATCGCTCCCAACGCGGCCCCGGCGTCGGCGACGATGTTGACTTCGGTGGGGTATCGCATCCCTATTAGCGAAGCATCGAGATCGATCTGAATCGCCCTGGCCTGACCGAATTCCGGCAAGAACTGGCTGTAGGGAAAATTGGAGCCCACGATCAGCAGGGTGTCGCAGTCGCGCATCAATTCGTAGCTCGGACGGGTCCCGAGCAGCCCGATCGCCCCGGTGACGTAGGGCAGATCGTCGGGCAGGACGTCTTTGCCCAACAGCGCCTTGGCGACACCAGCACCGGTCATCTCGGCAACCTCGCGGACCTCTGCGGCCGCACCTCGCGCCCCCTGCCCGATAAGGATCGCGACCTTTGATCCGGCGTTGAGAATCTCGGCTGCGTGCCGGACCGCCTCGTCGGAAGGCTCCACCAACGGCCAGTCCACCCCGGGATCGCTGGAGGGCACCTGCTTGAACTCGTGTCCCGGAGCGTGGAAGTCCTCCTCCTGCAGATCGGAGGGAATGATCACGGCGGTCGGACCGCGGCGCGCCTGGGCTATCCGGATCGCGCGGTCGAGCGCGTTGGGCAGTTGCTCAGCCACGTTGACCTCGACCAGGTAATCACTGGCGACGTCTTTGTACAGCGATTGAAGGTCGATCTCCTGCTGATAGGAACCGCCCATCGCACTGCGTGCCGTCTGGCCGACGATCGCGACGACCGGCACGTGGTCGAGTTTGGCGTCGTAGAGCCCGTTGAGCAGATGGACGGCCCCCGGACCCGACGTCGCCATACACACCCCGACCCCGCCGCCGAACTTCGCATACCCCGTCGCTGCAAACGCAGCCATCTCCTCATGCCGCACCTGGACGAAGCGCAGACCGTTGTCAGCGGCGCCGAATGCCCCGACGATGCCGTTGATCCCATCACCGGGATAGGCGAACACATGCCTGACACCCCAGTCCCGTAAGCGGGCGAGCAGGAAGTCGGCGACGGTCTCGGTCATGTTTTCTCCTTCATGTCACGGGGCACTCCACGGAAGGTGCGCTATCCGGCGCGTACCCGCCGAGGCCACCCGCCAACCGGATTGACAGGAGATTCTTCGATGGCCCTCCCGGCCGGCCCGCGCCTATCGGGCAGTCCCCGTAAACGTCTGAAAGACGTTCTGCAGCAACGTGTCGATGGCGATGTCCGGTTCGACACCGTCGCACGGGGCGCCTATTCCACCGACGCCTCGAATTTTCGGCAGATCCCGATAGGCGTGGTCCTGCCACGCACCCCCGCCGCCGCCGTAGAGACCGTCGCGGTATGCCGCGAGCATGACATTCCGGTGTTGTCCCGCGGAGGCGGGACGAGCTTGGCGGGCCAGTGCACCAACACCGCGGTGGTGCTCGACTGGAGCAAATACTGCACCGGTGTTGTCTCCGTCGACGAGTCGGCAGGCACCGCAGTGGTCGAACCGGGGATCTCGCTCGACGCACTCAACGCAGCCCTTCTCGACACCGGATGGATGGTCGGGCCGAAGCCCTCCACACACGTCAGTTGCACTATCGGCGGGATGATAGGAAACAATTCCTGCGGTGCCACCGCGCAGGCCTACGGCAAGATGGCCGAATCGGTTCGACGCCTGGAAGTGTTGACCTACAACGGTTTACGCATGTGGGTCGGACCGACGTCGGATGCCGACTTCCGGGCGATCAGCGCCGCCGGCGGGCAGCGCGCGTCGTTGTACCGGCAACTGCGTTCCCTCGCCGATAAATACGGCGATGAGATCCGCCGCCACTACCCCGACATTCCCCGCCGGGTCTCCGGCTACAACCTGGACAGTCTTCTTCCGGAAAAGGGTTTCGACCTTGCCCGGCTGCTGGTGGGCAGCGAGAGCACGCTGGTGACGGTACTGCAGGCCGAGATCGGCCTGGTGCGGCGTCCAGTTGCCCAGGCGCTGGCCGTGCTCGGATTCCCCGGTATGCCCGAAGCCGGCGCGGCGGTCACCCGAATCCTGCCGCATAACCCCGCCGCGCTGGAGGGGTTCGACCGGCGCCTGGTGTCCCTTGAGCACGTCGAGCACCTCGCTGAGGGCGCTCTCGACGAGTTGCCCGACGGCCAGGCATGGCTGATCGTTCAGTTCAACGGCGACGACGCCGACGAGGCGGTCCGGCGAGCGCGGGCGATGATCGACGACGCCGCGGAAGGCGCGGACACCGATGCGATGGTGATCGATGACGCCGAACGGCAGGAGAAGGTCTGGAGGGCACGCGAGGCGGGGCTCGGCGCCACCGCCCACCAGCCCGACGGTACCGACACCCACGCCGGCTGGGAGGATTCCGCCGTTCCGCCGGCCCGACTCGGCGACTACCTGGCCGACCTCGAGGCGATGCTGGAGCGCTACGAGTACACCGGCGCCTCGCTCTACGGGCACTTCGGCCAGGGCTGCGTACACACCCGAATCCCCTTCGACCTCGTCTCGGCACAGGGAGTCCGGGACTATCGGTCCTTCCTCATCGAGGCCGCACGTCTGGTGAGCGGCTACGGCGGTTCGCTGTCGGGAGAGCACGGCGACGGCCAGCAGCGCGGCGAACTGCTATCGATCATGTTCGGCGACGGACTCGTCGGCGCCTTTGACGAGTTGAAGTCCCTCTTCGACCCTCTGAACCGGATGAATCCCGGAAAGATCGTGCGCCCGCGTCCGCTGGACGCCGACCTGCGATGGGGGCCGGGCTACCGGCCGGCCGATCCTCCGACCGCGTTCGCCTACCCCGACGACGACCACCGGTTCGCCCGCGCCGCGGACCGCTGTGTCGGGGTCGGGAAGTGCCGCGGGCACGGGTCCGGAGTTATGTGCCCGAGCTACCGCGTCACCGGCGACGAACAACACTCCACGCGGGGCCGGGCCCGACTGCTCTTCGAAATGCTCCAGGGTGACGTCGTGACTGAGGGTTGGCGCTCCCCCGCAGTGCGGGACGCCCTGGACCTGTGTCTGGCCTGTAAGGGCTGCCGCAGCGACTGTCCGGTCAACGTCGACATGGCCACCTACAAGGCGGAATTCCTGCACCACCACTACAAACACCGACTGCGCCCGTTGTCGCACTACTCGATGGGCTGGCTGCCCGTCCTGATGCGGGTCGGGGCGATCGCCCCCCCGCGCCGCGAACGCGCTGATCGGAACCCCGGGTCTGGCGACAGCCCTGCGCGCCGCGGGCGGCATCGACCAGCACCGCGGCATACCCCGGCTGGCGACCGAGCGGTTCACCGATTCGTTCCGCCGACACGGCGCGACGCCCGAGAGCCCGCATCTGGGCACCGTGGTGCTCTGGCCGGATACATTCACCAACAACTTCGATCCACACATCGCCAGGGCGGCCGCCGCTGTACTCGTCGATGCCGGCTTCAGCGTCGAGGTCCCCTTGTCGACGGTGTGCTGCGGGTTGACGTGGATCTCGACCGGTCAGTTGGGAATCGCCAAGGGGGTGCTGCGCCGCACGCTAAAGGCGCTCCGGCCGGCGTTGCGCAGCGGCACACCGGTCGTCGTCCTGGAACCGAGTTGCGCCGCCGTCTTCCGATCGGATCTGCCCGAGTTGCTGCACGGCGACGAGGACGCACACCGGTTGTCCCAACAGACAAGGACATTGGGCGAGCTGCTGCGTGAGCACGCACCCGACTGGCGACCGCGCCCCGGCGAACGCGCGGCGATCATTCAGCCGCACTGCCATCAGCACGCCGTGCTGGGAGTGGATCGGGAGCGTGAAGCGCTGGAGCGTTCCGGTGTCAAGACATCGGTCCTCGACGCCGGATGCTGCGGCCTGGCTGGTAATTTCGGCTTCGAGCGAGGTCACTACGAGCTATCGGTGGCCTGCGCCGAAGACGCCCTGATGCCCGCGATCCGCGCCGCCGACCGCTCGACGATCGTCGTCGCCGACGGGTTCAGCTGCCGTACCCAGATCGGCCATCTCCAGCCCGACTGCGCGCCCCGTCACACCGCCGAGGTCCTCGCCGCGACGCTGCCGCACCGCACCTCGTCATGATCGGCTCCGCATTGGTGCTCGGTCCGCCGACCGTGGCGGTCTACCGGTTTCCCACGCCGGCAACGGAGTCCGACGGCACCCTGGACTGGGATGCGACCGTCGCCGTCGTCGTGCGGGTATCTGCCGGTGGACAGGAGGGGCTGGGCTGGACCTACAGCGGATCCGGCGCGGCCGCCGTGGTCAAGGACCAGTTGGAGCCCGCGATCGCCGGCCGGGATCCTCTCGACCTCGCCGGCGCGTGGGCGGCGATGCACCGTGCCTGCCGCAACATCGGCAGCAAGGGCATGGCCATGCAGGCCATCAGTGCCGTCGACGTGGCCCTGTGGGACCTCAAAGCCCGCAACCTCGGCGTTCCGATCACCGTGCTGATGGGAAAGGTCCGGGACCGGGTCCCGATCTACGGCTCGGGCGGCTTCATCTCGTCGAGCACCGACGTACTCGCTGAGGACGTCGCCGCCTGGAAGGCCGCCGGTTGCGCCGCGGTCAAGATCAAGATCGGCAAGGACGGCGGCGGCGATCCGGAATGGGACCTGCGCCGCGTCGAGACGCTACGCGAACTTGCCGGATCCGATGTCCGCCTGATGGTCGACGCCAACGGCGCCTACCGAATCGGACAGGCCCGCCGGGTCGGAGCCGAACTGGACTCGCGGGGCGTCTGCTGGTTCGAGGAACCGGTCAGTAGCGACGACACGGCGGGACTGGCGTCCGTCCGCGCGGCCTGTGGCGCCGATGTCACCGCCGGGGAATACATCAGCGACGTCTACGACGCCGCCGATCTGGCGCCGGTCGTCAGCTGTCTGCAACTCGACGCCACTCGGTGCGGCGGCTATACCGGCTTCCTGCGCTGTGCGGCCGTTGCGGCGGCGAATAATTTGGACGTGTCCTGCCACTGCGCTCCGGCCCTGCATGCACCGGTGGCCGCGGCTCTCCCGCACCTGCGCCACATCGAATGGTTCACCGACCATGTTCGGCTCGAACCGCACCTCGTCGATGGAACACCGTGCGCGAGGGAAGGGGCGCTGCACCTCGCCATCCGGTCCGCCGGCCACGGCATGACCCTGGCCGGCGGTGCCGAGGACTACCTCGTGTCGCGGTCGCCCGCCTGACGGCCGCCCGGCCGAACGCCGTGCCCCACCGCCGCCAGAACGGCGGCTCCCCCTGCCGCCGCGGCCAACGGGGCGGCGTGCTCCCGCAGCCACCATTGCGGACTGTGCGCCAACGACCTGTCATCGAAGGTCCCGTGGGCTCCGTGATCGCCCCCCGGCCGGTCGTCACGCGGCTCCCACAGATTCGCCGGATGCCCCAAGTCCGAGGCGTCGGTCTGCTGCGACCCGTACCCGGTCCGGGAAAGGTATCGATCCAGCACCGCGGGGGCGAGCCGTTGCCCTAACAACGTCGCGACCGTGCTGGTGCCGACCCAGAACTGTTTGCGCCGTGGATGATTGGCCGCGTACAAAACTGCGCGGGCCGCAACCTCGGGTTGATAGATCGGCGGAACCGGCTGCGGGTGCCGCGGCAGCCGGGACAACACCCAGGAAAACTGAGGGGTGTTGACCGCCGGCATCTGCACCACGGTGACGTGAACGTTGCTTCCATCGTGCATCAACTCGGTGCGCAGCGACTCAGTGAATCCGTTGACGGCGTGTTTGGCGCCGCAATAGGCGGACTGCAGGGGTATCGCGCGTGCCCCCAGCGCCGAGCCGACCTGAACGATTGACCCCCGGTCCCGGGGGCGCATCCGGCGCAGTGCGGCGTGAGTCCCGAAGACGAAGCCGAGGTAGGTCACCTCGGTGACCCGCTTGAACTCCTCCGGGGTGATCTGATCGAAAGGCGCGAAGACTGATGTGAACGCGTCATTGACCCAGATGTCGATGGGACCTAGATCCCGTTCGACGGCCTCGGCGGCAGCGTCGACCTGCCGATAGTCCGAAACGTCGGTGGGGATGGGCATCGCGCGCCCACCGCCGTGCTCGACCTCGTCAGCGGCGGCCGCCAGACCCTCATGGCCGCGGGCCAGCAGCGCCACCCGGGCGCCCTGTCGGCCGAAGAGCCGGGCCACCGCCCTTCCGATACCCGCGCTGGCACCGGTGACGACGACGGTCTTTCCGTGTAGCGATTTGCTCACAGACTGTCTCACAATTTCCTCTCCTGCAACGTTTCCTGTTGCCGTTCGGTGGTTGTCATATCCGCTTCGGTATGGCGCGCCAGCGTGCTCGAGGCCTCGAAGAGCAGGGCGTGCACGAAGGCCTGCGGAAGGTTGCCGCGCAACTGCCGCTGCCGGATGTCGTACTCCTCCGAGAACAGCCCGGGTGTTCCGCAACCGGCCCGATTGCGCTCGAAGTACCGGAACGCCTCGACGGTTCTGCCTTGCTGAAGTGAGGCCAGGGCCATCACGAATCCGCACAACAGAAAGGCGCTATCGGTCGAGCCGAGGCCCTTCTCGGGCCGGTAACGGTAGACGTAGTGGTCGCGACTCAATTCCCGCTTGACGGCGCGGTAGGTCGCCACCGAGCACGGATCATCGCCAGGCAGGGCCCCGCGGACCGCGGGCAGCAGCAGGGCTCCGTCGACCCGCGGATCGTCGCGGGCGCGCTGCCACCGTCCGCTGGGGTGCCGGCACGTCGAGGCGGTGTCGGCGACGATCGAGTCGGCCAGCTCAAGTGATCGGCGCGCTGAGGCGCAGATTCCCGCTTCCGCCGCCGCCCGTAATCCGGCCGCGCAGGCCAGGCGGGAGTGCGTCCAGTGGCGTGCGTCGAGTTCCCAGATTCCGGCATCGGGCCGGTCGACGCATCGGTCGATGGTGCCGACCGCGAGGTCGACGGCGCGGCGCGCGTCGCGGTCGAATCTGTCGTGACGGGCCGCCGCGGCGAACAACAGGAGCGCTTCACCAAAGATGTCGAGCTGGAACTGTTTGCGGACGTGGTTTCCGGCCAGGTCGTAACCGCCCGGATAGCCGGACAGGGCGAGGCGTCGCTGCTCGGGCACCGCACCACCGGCCACGGTGTAGGCGGGCATCAGATCCGGGCCGTCGGCCAGGAGCCTTCCAGATACGAATTTCACTGCGCTGTCGAGCAATTCATGCGGACCGTCGGCAGCCACGGCGAGACCGGCGTAACACTGATCCCGAATCCAGGCGTAACGGTAGTCGTAATTGGCTCCCTCGTCGGCGCGTTCGGGAAGGCTCATCGTCGCGGCGGCGACCATTGCGCCGGTCTGGGCGGTCATCCCGCGCATCACTGCATAGCTGTGCGTGGCATCCCGCGGGGCTGCTGTCGGCCCGAGCACCGGAACAGCCTCCTTCCATACTTTTTCGGTCTCGGCCCACAGCGCCGCGGCCGCCGGGGGACGGTCGGCCAACTCGTGCGCGGACAACTCCAGCACCAGGTCCATCTGCTGGCCCTCGCCCACGACAACGGTGGTGTCCAGCGCCCGGCTAGTCGCATCATCTCCGGTGACCACGACCCACGGGGCCCCCGACCAACGCATCCGCATCGCTCCGAGCGACGCCTCCCAGCAGTCCTCGCCGTCCCGACGACGCGGGTCCCGCATGCGATCGCAGCCAAATCCGGCGCCCGGTTGGAGCCGAATCGCCAGATGCGCGTCCCCGCGAATCGCCTCGATGCGGCGAAGCAGGACCACCTCGTCGGGCCGACCCGGAAAAGCCAGCGCCTCCCGGCATTCGATGATCGCCGACGAGGTGACCCACCGCGAACGCCAGATCAGCGAGCGATCCTCGTAATACCCGCCCCATACGCACGGCTCCAGCGGCGTGACGGCGTATCGCCCCGGCGCGCCGATGAGCTCACCGAACACCGCGTCACTGTCCCAGTTCGGAGCGCACATCCAGGCGATATCGCCGTGTGGTCCGATCAGCGCCCCACGTTCGCCGTCGGCGATGAATCCGTAGTCCCTAAGGGTCCACGGTCTGGCGGCCGCGTTCAGCGCGTCCGACTCCCGAGATGACGGGTAAGCACTCACAGGTCAGGGTTACCCGCCGCCGCTGTCCGACACTGCTCGCCTTCGATACTGCGCGCCGGACCACAAATGTTTGGGGCCGGGCGTTTCCCAACGCGTTGTGCAGAAGCGTCGAAAGCCTTTGCAGGAGTCGCCGGAACGAGATGCACTATGGGTAGTCCTACTGTTCAGAACGTTCTCGGGCTTCGTTCGCCCGGGCCGCTGCGCGTGCACTCTCCGCCTCGGCTTCCTTCTTTGCCGCTTCCCGCTCGGAGTCGGCCTTGTCCTGCTGAGCCTGGCCTTCGCGATAAAGATCTTCTCGATCGGCGGCCTTGCCGGCCGCCTCCTTCGCCTTGCCCTTGACTTCTTCCACAACGCCCTCGACCAATTCCGCGACGATGTTCTTCCGGCTTCCTTGATCTGATTTGCGCTCTGCCATGGCGTCGTTTCCCTTCGTGATCAAACGCATGAGCCTCAGAGCCTCGGCCGCAGTTTCTGTCAGGCAGGACATCCGAGTCATGCTCGATTTCGTGTCGCCTTTGTCGGCAACCCCTCGTGAAGGCTTCCCGCCGAATAGCGGATCAAAACCGTCGGGCAGCGAGGCCTCGCGCCGGAGATCCCATCACCAAGACGGCGACCCCTACCGTTCGGATCGCCAAGGAGCACTGGGGTGTTGGTTACGGCGTCGACTATCCAGATCCTCGCTGGAGACCCCCGAAGGCGACCACAACCACAACCCCGAGTTCCGATCGCAACCAACAACAATCGAGCACAGAATCGCCCGTTTCCGGCATCGACCAGGGGGCCGGCATCGGCGAAGGCGAGACAGCGTCGGGCAATCCGGGGGTCCACAGAACGGTGACGGTGATCGAGACGTTGATCCGGGATGACCGTTTACCCGTGGCGTCGGAAGGGAATGCCTATCGGCGTCCAACCGGATCCGTCGCCGTCGAGCGAGGAGGTGCCCACAATGCCGAACCCGTCGATCAAGGACGAGGAAATGTACGAGGAGTTGCGTCGGCATGGCGAGTCGAAAGAGAAAGCTGCCCGGATCTCCAATGCCGCTGCGGCAAGAGGCAAGTCGGCGATCGGAAAGAAAGGAGGGAAGGCCGGCTCCTACGACAGTTGGACGGTGCCCGAATTGAAGCGGCGCGCCAAGGAATTGGGACTCTCCGGATACTCGCGGTTGGTCAAGGACGAGTTGATCGCCGAGCTCCGCAACCACTGAATTGCGAACCGACCGCCACCCTGGCCGCCGTCGTTGAGTCCGCCGATGTGACGGGTGGGTGGTGACCGGGTTGATCTTGCCGAGCTAACGGGACTCGAATCCCTCACTCCCACAACGCCAGGAACGTGAACAACCCCTGAACATGAAGTTCAGGGGTATTTTTGGCCTGTAGTTTGGTGTCGTGGTGGCCGTAAGTGTCGTCAGGGTTGTCGTCAAAATTGTCGTAGGGACTGCCCGGCGGTTCCCGGCACCGTAGTCGGTGGCTTACGGACCCAGCAGAGCCAGCGGGACCACCCCTATGCCGTCGGGCCGACGGTAAGCGTTCGGCCCGGTATTGACGACGACGGCGTCGAGCAGGTCGACGCCGAGGCGGTCCGCCAGCCAGCGCAGGTGCGCGATATCGCGATCGCCGACTGTTGCGGACAGTTTCACCTCGACGGCAACCACCTTGCCGTCGTCGCGCACCAACACGAGATCGATTTCGTGGTCGCCATTGCGCGTTCGGAGGTGGCCGACGGTCGTCTCTGCGGCCTGAGCCGCCACACGTAAACAAAGCGTGGCCAAGGACTCGAAGAGATGGCCCAGCATTCCGCCGGCTTGGGGCCCGATCGGCTTGCCGTCGCCGCTGAGAAGAGCATCAACCGACAAGCCGAGGAGGCGCGCCGCCAATGCTGGATCGGCCAAGCGGTGCTTCGGGCTTTGGGCTAAACGCGCCAATGGGTTTCCCGGTGCCCCCCGGGCAGGCACCGGATCGAGCAGCCAGAGCTGAGTGAGCACGTCTCGGTAGGCGGCAGTCGTTGAACGCGCTGGCTTGTCGCTCACTCCAGCGGTTGCCGCGTCGAGCACACTGGTGTATCCGGCTGTCGTGGATGTGGCTGCAGCGTAGGCACGCAACCAACCCAACATTGCGTCAGGCTTGCGCACAGGCAATCCCTGCTCGGGCACGTCTCGATCAACGGCGTTGTGCAGGTAGGAATCGAGCTGGAACTTCAGCGCCCGGGTACTGAGACTTCGCATGCCGGGGAATCCCGACGCGACGATCTCATGCGCGTAATTGGCCAACCTCACGTCCGTCGTCCCCGCAAGGGGCAGCCGGCTGCCAGTAAGCAACTCGCTGAGACTGACCGTTGGTGAGGCGACGGCCCGCTCTGACAACGTCATCGGTCGCATACGCAGTCGGCCGACACGCCCGGCACCGGAATGGGAAGCGCCCCCGTGGCGGGGCGATGCGCTGCCGGCAAGCAGAAACTGCCCACCGGTCGGATCATCGTCGACAGCACGCCGCACGACGTCCCAGACCGCCGGTACCTTCTGCCACTCGTCGACGAGCAGTGGCCGCGCTCGCTTCAACAGCAGACCGGGGTCGGCGTGCACTGCCTCCAGGTTGGCCTTTGCATCGAGCCTGAGCAGGCTGAGGACCCGCTGCTCGGCCATTGTCGTCTTCCCTACGGCTTTCTTGAATCAGACAAATAGCAGGCCCCGAATCATCCAATTAGCCTATCGACGAGACGAACGGCTCGAGCGTGCCCGCAGCGTCGCCGTTTTCCCTGGTGGAGCTAAGGGGACTCGAACCCTGACCCCCACACTGCAGGCCCGGGCAAAACCCCTGAACAGGCAGTTGAGGGCGGTTATCGCCGTGTAGTTGGTGTCGTGGAGGCCGTAACCGTCGTCACGGTTGTCGTCAGAATTGCCGTCGACCGTCAGGCGGCGGGATGATCCCCTTGATGGAGTTTCTCGGCGATCCAGACCTTGATCAGCGACTGGCGAGTCACGCCGAGACGGGTTGCCTCACGGTCAAGTTCGGCGACCATCCACGCCGGGAAGTCCACGTTCACCCGTCGGTGTTCCTCACCGGGCCGCCGCGCCCGAGCGGTATCCAAAGCCGCGGCCATGTCCTCGCCGGCATCGAATCGTTCGTCGAATTCCTTAGCCTTCATAAAGTGCCACCTCGTTCTCTCTGGACGGGCGTACCGAAATGATCCGGATGCGTTCGTCTCGGTAGGTCACGACCGCCGACCAAACCTTGCCACCGACCTGACCGATCACCATCCACCGAGGCTCATCCGTCGTCCGCGCCGGAACCTCGATGCGGTGCGTATCCCGCCACAGTGTTTGCGCCTCGGTGAAATCGATGCCGTGCTTGAGCAGATTTGCCTCACTGCTGGCGGGATCAAACTCGAACTCCGGCATGTATGGAAATCACACCTAAACTACTCAATTCGCAGCTTTGCCCCTCGCGCATCAGTGTGGGGACGCCATGTCGAGGACAAACAGCCGGCAAGGCGTCAAAACCGTCGTCAAATGACCCAACCGCCCCCGCCCAGCAAAAAACCCGAAATCATCTGACTTCGGGCTTTTCTTTGTGGAGCTAAGGGGACTCGAACCCCTGACCCCCACACTGCCAGGAACAGGCACAACCGCTGAACAGGCAGTTCAGGGTCATTTTTGGCCTGTAGTTGGTGTTGTGGAGGGAGTAACTGTCGTCAGGGTTGTCGTCAAAATTGTCGTCGAACCGGCGGACCCTGCCCGGGTCGGCTGTGATGAGCCCATGGGTAGACCCCTAGGGCCCTAATGCGGAAATCGGCACGACATGGACCCCGTCGGTTCGTTTCCCGCCGCCGCCCGTCGCTGTCACGACAGCGAGAGCGGCAGGCCTGCCGTGCTTTGAGGTGTCTACATTGGCCGCAAAATTCAGGAGCCCTTTCGCAGCCGTGTCGATGACGTTTTGATCGCCCGTCAGCTTCACCTCGAATGCCGCCCAACCGTCGGGCGTGTCGATGATCGCGTCAACTTCCTTACGACCGTGAGACTCCCGCCAGGAGTAGAGCCTGCCGCCGAGGGGTTGCGCATAGATGCGAAGGTCGCGAACCGTCATCGCTTCGAAGTGGAATCCGGCCGCCTCGAGGTCGGCAAGCAGATCCCGTGATCCAACCTTGAGCGCGGCGGTTCCCAGCGACGGGTCGACGAAGTAGCGGACCGGCGCCTCTCGAAGTTCGGTGCGCGAACGCATGTGCGGCTTCCATGCCGGCGAGTTCTCAGTGAGTTTGAGACGATCCAACGCGTCGAGGTAGGAGTTCACAGTCTCTCGCGCCGGAGCGCGATGGTCATCGCCAGCAATGTCTGCACCTAGCGCGGTGAGTTTTATTGATGTCCCGACTGAACGCGCGAGGGATGCGAGCGCGCGGCGTAGTCGTTCGGGAGTGCGCCTGCCGACGCCGAGCTCTGGTATATCGATGTCCACGATCTGGGCGAGGTAATCGGCAATCCACGCGCGGGCGCTGCGCTCGGACTGATCAAGCAAGGCCGGCCAGCCGCCGATGACGATTCGCTCCATGAGGCCTGGAACCGTCATCGCGGTTCGCTTCGCCCTTTGGTCTTCACCGCTCAGCAATCCCGCCAGCGAAACCTCACCGGTCGAATGGCCGGACTCGAACAAGCTCATTGGCCGCATCCGGAGCGTGCCAATCCGCCCGGCGCCGGAGTGCAATTCACGCTCATCTTTGGGAGTCGCCGAACCGGTGAGGATGTATAGACCCCGGCGACGCAGATCATCGACATGCCGCCGCACCTGGTCCCATACCTCGGGCGCGCGCTGCCATTCATCGAAGAGGATTGGCGTCTCATGGTCGAACAACTCGTCCGGGTTGAGGCTGAGAAGTGCGCGCGCGTTCAGGTCTGTGTCGAAACGAATTGAAGTCTTCGCCCGTTGAAGGGCCGTTTCCGTCTTTCCACAGCCCTTCGGACCGTCGATGAGGACGGCACCAATCGCGGTCAGCCGCTCGGCCAACTCGGTATCGACGACGCGCGCCCGATAGTCGAACATGGCACCAGTCTACGTTTTCGACAGTTTCTACTCTTGTTTTTCGACAAGCTCTGCTCGCGCTTTCCGACAGCCCGCGGCCAAGATCCTGCACCTCATTGCGAACTCGGAGAGAAGAGAAAGGACCTGCGACCATCACACAGGACGTGTGGGGTACCCACGTTGCCGTCAAAACCGTCGTCAAATGGCCCAACCGCCCCCGCCCAGCAAAAAACCCGAAGTCATCTGACTTCGGGCTTTTCTTTGTGGAGCTAAGGGGACTCGAACCCCTGACCCCCACACTGCCAGGAACAGGCAGAGCCGCTGAACAGGCAGTTCAGGCTCATTTTTGGGCTGTAGTTGGTGTCGTTGGGGTCGTAACTGTCGTCAGGGTTGTCGTCAAAATTGTCGTCAGGTGAGCAGGTGGGACCATGCGCTGCGAGCCATCAGGGCAGCAGCACTTCTCCGTGTTGCAAGAACTGGCACGTGCGACCCGCCGGATCACATCCTTCGTTGACACGGGGCTGGATGCTTCAATTTGCGGTGGGTCGACCGATCCCTGTTAGTCCACGGCTTGGGCACGAAACGGCGTTCCAGGGGGTCCAGTTGACTATCGGCGTCGTCGTAAAGGTGAACGATGGCTACGTCTTGGCCTCTGACAGTGCAACGACCATCGCAGCGGAGACCCCCACGGGCATAGCTATCGCGAACATTTACAACAACGCAAATAAAATATTCAACTTACGTAAGGGCCTCCCCGTTTCCGCGATGACATTCAACCTTGGAAACATAGGTCCCGCATCAATCTCTACACTTACGAAGGATCTTCGGGTTCGATTCGCCGGAAAGTCAGCCGAGCACAAGGACTGGAAGCTCAAGCGGAACGACTACACCATGCAAGAGGTCGTTGAGCGCTTCAAGAACTTCTTTTGGGAAGAGCACTACAAGCCCTTTGCGGATGCCGCCAAGGCTAACGGCGAGGAAACTCCCCTTCTTGGACTAATCGTTGCTGGCTACGGTGCCAACCAAGCGCTACCCGAAGTGTTCGAGTTTCAACTCACACCTCAAGGTTGTAATGGCCCGATTCCTGTCCTTGCAGGTACCACCGGGGCATCGTGGTACGCGCAAGGAGAAGCAATCACGCGCTTACTGAACGGGGTAAGCGGCTACACCCCCCAAGCGCTAATCAACCTAGGTCTTGCGAAGGACGAGTCGGAGGCGATGGCGATCGCAGAGAATCTCGCAAGCCAGGTGAATGCGCAGCTTGTTTCGCCCGCAATGCCGATCAAGGATGCAGTCGACTTAGCGGAGTTCCTCGTTCGCGTGACCATTGGATTTGTTCGATTCTGCCCTGGGCACCCTACCGTTGGTGGTCCAATCGAGATCGCTGCAGTGACCAAGCACGAAGGCTTCAAGTGGGTGCAACGAAAGCACTACTTCGAAGCGGCGATGAATCCAAAGCAGAGAGGTGAGCGATGACTGCATACTCGGCTGCCGAATTAGCAAGCGGTCAATCGATCTACCGGAGCGCCCCTCAGGGGCCGGCCGTCCGGCAGGCGATCAAACCATCTCGATCGTTGACTACGTCGGCGTCTCCTGCAACAAAGCAAACCGCTAAACCCGCTCCCGACAAATCGAAGAGTTAGACCCTAGATTCAACGCCTGACTGTGGGATGACCCGAAGATTCGGATTGGCGGCCGTTGGACGTCGCCGATGATCACCGAGCAATTTACTGTCGCTCCAATAGGTTCCTAGCCTCGATTTTTCGTGCCGGTGGGGTTCGGGGGTGCTGAGCCGGGGAAGCCGCTGAGCGGTAGCGTTTTCGGGGTTGGGGTGTGTTCGGCTGGCCCGTGTCGCCGGGTGGGGCGGGCTTTCCTGTGGCCGGTGGGTCTTTCGGGTCGTCGGGGCGGGGGTCTGTTGGTTAGGGGAAGGCGGCGCGGAGGCGCTGCCAGGCGGTGGCGATGGCTTTGGCCCAGCGCCAGGTGGCGTCGATGCGTAGCCGTCGTTGGCGGGCGCCGCGGGTGATGCGGGCCGCGACGTGCAGCACCCGGTAGCGGAAAGCAGAGATTTCGCAGCGGGCCAGCTCCGGGGCGTCGGCGAAGCCGATGAGTTGGGCCCAGGCGACCAGGTCGGCGGCGGCCAGCACGATTTCCAGCCAGGCGGCATTGGCGTCGAAGCCGTGGCAGGGCAGGTTGGCCAGGCCGGCGGCTTTGGCTTCGCGGATGCGGTCCTCAACGCGGGCGTGCTGGCGGTGGCGTAGTTCCAGGCCGGCCAGCTGCCCAGGCACCGCGGCGGGTGCGGTGTCGGTGATGAAAGCGGTGATGCGCATGCCGTCGATGTCGGTGAACCGCAGCTGCGCACCCGGGTGGTTGAGTCGGCCCGCAGCGCGGTGCCGGTGTTGCCACCGGTCCGTTTCTGCGGGCCGCTCGCCGAACCCGGCGTGCGCGTCTCCACGCACCGGGCTCTCCACGGTCTCTGCCGTCAGGCGGGGTTGGCCACCGTCCAGGGATTCGGGATCTTGTTACCGCGGTACCGATAACGTGCCGTGGGCACGCGACCGAGATTAAACAATGCGACCCCGTCCGCCGACGGCATGCGCCACCGGCCGTTTGGGCCGATGAGGTGCCGTCGGAGATCGGCCCAACTCCACCGATGCAGCCTCAACCACCAGCGAGCAATCCTGTGCCACACGAAGATGGCCAGGGATTGCATAACGCTCTTGGCGACGGCATATCTGAAGTAGTTGGACCAGCCGCGCATGATCCGGTTGAGCCGGACCAACACGTCCCTGGGTGGCTGCTGCGACAACCTGCTGGTCAGGGCACGAATCTTGTCCTTCAGCAACCGGATGGGCCGATCGGCGATGAACACGTAGACGTACCACTTGTCGGTACCTCGCTTGGGTTTCCACTGGATGCGGAACCCAAGGAAGTCGAACCCCTCGCTCATGTGCACGACACGGGTCTTGGTTCCGGAGAACCGAAGCCCCAGTGGCGCGAGCACCTCAGCGATCTCCTCGCGCAGGGTATTCACATCGTCACGACTGCCGAACACGAGAACAACGAAATCGTCCGCGTAGCGGACGATCCGCCAGTTCGGCAGACCCCTCCTGCGACGGAGAGCGCGATGTATGCGGTTGCTCATCACCCCGCCCGGCTGCCACGGTCCATGGACGTGCTGATCAAGCACGCTTAGGGCGATGTTGGCCAGCAGCGGGGACATGATGCCCCCTTGCGGCGTGCCGGTCGGGTTGTCCTCAAGGTGACCGGTTTCGGTCATTACTCCGGCCTTGAGGAACGCTTTGACCAGCGCCAGCACGCGCTTGTCTTTGACCCTCGTGCGCACCCGGTCCATCAGGGCCGTGTGCTCGATCGAGTCGAAACACGCTTCGATATCGGCGTCGAGCACCCAGCGATAGCCTCTGGTGCCCAAATACTGAATCTCAGCGACCGCGTCGTGGGCCCGTCGCCTCGGCCGGAACCCATAGGAGACCGGCAAGAAGTCGGCCTCGAAGATCGGTTCCAACACCAGCTTCAGCGCCGCCTGGACGACCCGATCCGCAATGGTCGGAATCCCCAACTTCCGGACCTTCCCGCTGCCGCCCGGTTTGGGGATCTTGCGTTCCCGCACCGGAAGCGGACGAAACGAGCCGTCCTTCAACTGAGTTCGCAGGCCGTCCAGAAACCCGGGCATCCCGACGCTGGCCTCCACGGCGGCGACGGTCAGACCGTCCACCCCAGCAGTCTTGGCACCGGAATTGCCCGCGACCCGGTCGAACGCCACCAAGAGCGTCGCCGGGTCGTACACGAGGTTGAACAGGTCATCGAAGCTGCGGCCGGGATCGGCCGCCGCCCAATGGTGAAGCTTGGTCTGCATCCCCGATACCCGAGCGCGTGGACCCACCGGGTCCGTGTGCTGCGGAGCGACGGTATTCACCGCCGCGTCTTTCAGCATTACAGTCTCCTTCCCTTCTCGAAACCGCTGCCGCCCTTCCCCATGTGCCGGGCTCTCCCCGGCTCGGAGTACTACGGCGGCTCCGCCCCACCCTGACCCGATCGGCGGTCGGTGCGCCCAGCCGAAACCCGCGGGCTGGCTGCCCCAAGGATCGGCGGGACCAGGATGGTTCCCGTGTTCACTGTGATTCGCTCGACGGATGAGGAGCCCGACTCTGCCCCTGCGGCATCACCACGGTTACCCCGCAGCACGTCACCGTGGTCTCCGGGCCGACCGACCTATCCGGCCCAGGAGTTCCCCACTAGATCTCAGTGGGTGCGCACCGCCCCGGCCCCTATCCGCCAGATTTGAGCCGGTGCAAGATGAAGGGACGTAAACGCCGGTTCCTCGCGTACTCCTTTCCGCCACGCTCGCCGGACCCGCACCATCTGGCAGTACTGGCACGTCCCGGCTTTGTCAGGGCTGCTTCCCACCCTCCCCGGCACCACCCGGGTCAGGCTGCCCTCAGCTTCACCGTCCTGCTGCGACAGGATCAGCGACGTCGGTCTTTCACCTCCGTTCGAATCAACAGCGCCTCACGGCGCACCGGGCGCTCTTTGCGCAGCACCAGCCGGGTCCCGGCAGGCCAGGTCGACAGGTTGACCAGAGTCGTGGCCTCGGCCACCCACGCCCCGTCACGCAACTCGCCGCTGGAGTCGATGGCCGGATACCAGCCGTGGGCGAGGTTGAGGGTGTCCACGGCGTCCCAGACGCGGGCGTCGACGGGGAATCCGAAGGAGAACCCGACCCCGCGATCGCGGCAGGCCTGGGCGAACTTATGGGTGGCCCCGGCGGTATCGGAGCGCACCACCACTATCGGTCCGTTCGCAGTGTCCGGGTCGGGGCGCCATGCCGCGGGTAGCGAGGCCAACGCCTGGTCCAGGACCGTGATGTGGTCGGCGGCGGTGTTCGACCCGGCGTTTCCGGCCCTCAGCAGCCCGGCCAAGGCCTCACCGCCGGCGATCTCGGGGCGGTCCAGAAACGCCAGCAACGGGTGATGGCCGAAGGACTTCTTCCACGTCGGCGCCGCCTCGGCTTTGTTGTCGGAATGGTCGATGACCAGGGTGGCGTCCATATCGATATACAGCGGCCGGCCACGGGTCGGGGCGGCCCCGGCCGCCCAGGCCGCCGCCCGCGCCGCCGCCCGGGCGCCGCGAACCTTGGGCAGGTGCGCGGCGTCGATGCGCGAATCGACCAGCCGCCACATCGTCGTCGTGGAGGCCTTGGCCCCGAACACGTGCTCGCGGTCGGCGCACAGCTGCCCGACTCCGTCGATGCAGTCCGCCCCGTCAGCCACCGCCGCGGCCAGATCGGCGAACACCTCCCCCGGGGCATACACCCACGACCCCTTGTAGGTGTCAGCCAACGCGGTCGTGACCTGGGCGGACAGCCCGGTCTGGTCGGCAAGTTCCCGCAGCAGCCCCATCCCGGCGTGCGACACCACCCCGTGGCCGTCCGCCGAGACTTTCACCCGCTGCGCCGCCGCGATACTCTTCACCTGCGAGGTGCCTTCCTGCTGGACGACCGAACCCTAGACAAGTCCGATTATCCGTTGCAGGACAGGCACTTTCGCTTATCAACACCCCGCTACACGCACATACCGCGCAAAATCCGGGCTAGCGAGCCGTGATTCAGCTAGCGAGAAATCAGCGGCCGGGGACGGGCAGACCGCCTACTAGCGCGCCAGGGTCGCTATCAAGCCCGTCGGCGATCTTCACGATCGTTTCCAGCCGCAGGCTCCGCTGCCCACGTTCCACCTTCCCCAACTGCGTCCAGTGGATTCCGCACCGAACAGCAGCCGCCTCCTGGCTGAGCCCGAGCTCAAGCCGGCGTCGCCTGACGCGTTCGCCGAATACCCGGGTGGTCTCGTTGAGCGCGGACGACTCGGCCTTAGACATGGTCAACAACCTCATACGGCCCGGGCGTAACCGGCCAGAGCGTGAAAGGCCCATGCGCATTGACCTCAACTGTTATCGGCCTTAATGTGAGCGCTGCACACCAAGCCCCATGGAGAGCAATGCCGCCGGACGCTGACCCCCAACGACACAGGAACCTCGTCGAATCCCTCGCTCCCCTTATGTGCCTGCCGGACCGTCTGATCGCCGCCGCGCTCGATCAAATGGCTTGGCACTTGCTCTGCTGCCATTACTTGCTCAGGGGCTTCAGGAACGAATTCACGGAGGTGCTGGGCGCGGCCGTTGGAGAGGAGTTCTTGCATGAGGTGACATCAGGAATCTCAGAACTGCGCGTTGCCGTTGAAACAGCGATCGCCGAGATCGCCGTGCGGCACTTCGATCGCATGGTCTGCTCGACCGCCGACTCCTTCCAGGACAGGCTTGACGTCCTGTGCGACCCGGAGAACATCCTCGTTCCCAGCGCAGAGGCCGCGCCGCAGTGTCAGAAGGTTGGGGGTAGGGGCGTGCGCCAATGCACCAGACCAGTCATCTACATCGGTGGCGGCGAGTGGTCTCAGGGATGCGAAGCCCACGCCTGCAGCGCAGATCAGGAGCGCCACAAGCAATGGCAGGACAGCCTCAAGGGCACTGCGGGTGATGAAGCCCGGCTCCGGCAGGCTCGGCAACTCGCCTACGTAGCAAATTTCTTGCTGGAATGGTGGCCGACAGCCGAGAATTTGGACGCCTTGATTCGAGAGGCTTTGGGCGGGTCACCGGCTTAGGCCAGCATCACGGCCTTTCTCCGAGAATCCTTGTGTTCTCCAGCGCAAGGGCGCTGCAAGTTCGCGATAGCGACTGAGGGACACTCTCAGCTGGGCCAGCAGTTCGCCAGCGACCTCTTGACTAGTTGTAGCCGGATGCTCAATCCGATTGAGATGGGCGCTGATTCGGCTGATCGCGGTGGAGCGCTTTTCGGCGGCTTGGTTACGGTCTGCCGACCACGGCAGGTTCTCGACGAGGGCTTCGGCGAGGTGCCGACTTGGCCCAGCGACCCCGTCGTTTGAGATGGCAAGCACGAGTTTGGTGTTTGTCGCCCCGGCGTTCGTCATCAACCAAGTGATCTGCGCCCGAGTGAGGTGGTCCGCGTCGTCGACGATGATGAGCGAACCCGCGGGCGACTTCCACTGTCCGTTCTGCAGTTTGCGGACTCCTTCCGCAGCGGCAACCGAGCTGTGGCTGTAGCGATCACGACCGGACCGTTCGACAGCTTCGGCTGTTGCGGGCAACGCCATGAGGTTCCCCCGAGACCGTG
>JACJWN010000030.1 GCA_020637165.1 Mycolicibacterium sp.
CATCAATTTGGTGTTCAGCTGGGACACCACCGGCAGCGGCAGCAGTTCGGCCTCGGCTAGCCAGGCCCCACTGGTGCGTCCGGGGCCCAGCAGATCCTTCACGGCACCCTTGCTGTCGTCTTCGCCGACCAGGACGCTGAGCACCAGCGTCCGGCGGCGCTCCCGTTCTTCCAGGCCGATGCCGTGGACCTCGGCGACGGCCAGCACGAAGGCGGCGGTGGCCTCCAGGAAGACCAGCGTCTCGCCGGCCACGGCGGACAGCGCGGCCAGGGTGCCTACACCGGGGAAGGCCGCCGCCGAGCCGACGGCCGCGCCGCTGGCCATCACCGCGGCGAGGTAGCGCTTCTCCAGCTTGGTGATGACCTCCGCGGGCGAGGCGTCGGGGCTGGAGCGGCGCAGTCGGGCGACATAGGCCTTGACGGCGGGAGCCTGTACCCGGGTGCTGGACTCCAGCACGTGAGAGAGCGCCTTCGCCGAGATCCCGGCGTCCTCCGGCTTGGCCGGCACCTGCTCCCGTTGTTCGGACGTCTTGCGGCGAAGCCTCATACTTCCTCCGGGGCCTTACTCAGGGCCCGAATTCCTTCGGGCGTGACGCCAGGCTAACGAATCGCGGCGGCCGGGAGTGCCCCGTTCAGCGCCCGGCGGTATCGGCGTAGCGCAACACCGCGCCGATCCCGTCGGCGGGGCTCATCCGCTCGTCGGTGCGCACCAGTGCGGCGTTGATCGCCACCGCGAGCAGCGGCAGCGCCTCGTCGGCGCGCAGCACCCGGTCCGGTGAGCCGCCCAGATCCGAGACGGTCTGTGCATCGGGGCCCACCAGCGCCAGCTGATCGTGGTCCGCCACCACGGTCGCCTCGCCAAGGTCGCCGATGATCAGGGTGTCCACCGCCCCGTCGCGCAGCGCGGCGGTGACGTCGGCCAGTCCCTCCAGGGCCAGTCCGGTCCCGCGGCCAGCCGCGAAGCGCTGGGCGGCGTCATCGATGGCGGCCAGTCGCAGTCTGAGGAACTCCTCGCCGATCTCGTGGTGGACTTCGCCCTGGTCGGTGCCGGCGGCGCGTCCGCCGCCCTGCAGTGCCACCGCTCGGGTGGCGACCCGCTCCGGCAACTCGCCCAGCAACTCGGCCCGGGCGTCACCAGTGATGAAGACGATGTCGGCCCCGGTCTCGTCGACCAGATGGGTGACCCGGTCGGCGACCTCGCGGAGGTTCTTGCGGACGGCCTCGTCCACACGTCCCTGCGGTCCGCCGTAGCCGGCGGTCTCGGCTTTGTGGGCCTTGTGCACCGGGTACCCGGAGCCCGTCACGGTCTCAGAGCCGACCCGGCCGTCGTGCAGCGAGATGTCCGCGCCGGTGTGGTCGACCGCGACCAGCAGGTAGGAGGTGTGCAGCATGCCGTGCTCGACAACGGGCACCAGCCAGGGCAGCTCGGAGACCCGCAACTCGGTGTTGACCGGCGGGAGGATCAGGTGCTCGTCGAGCAGCACCTCGGAACCCTTTTCACCGATCCGGGCGATCAGCAACCGGCCGCTGCGCCCGACCGGCGGATGCTTGGCGCGAACGGCGGCCTCGATGGCCTGGATCGCCGCGGCGTCGATCGACTGCTCCTCGAGATGCTTGCGAAGGTCGCGCAGCCGGGCGTCGAGTTGCGCCGCCGCGTCCTGGGTGTCGTGCGAGTCGTCGAAGTACACCGAGACGAACGGTCCGGTGGCATCGACCAGTCCTCGAAAACGCTCCGCGTGCATGGGTGTCCCCTCCGGTCGACCGGGTGTCGAACTCGGCGCTAAAACTAGTGGGCCGACCCCAGCGGACCTCGCGCGGGTATCTGCTGGCAGCATCGCCGGATATGACCACCGCGGCGTCCGGGCAACCGGTCAACCCGTGGCAGGCGCTGTGGGCCATGCTGGTCGGTTTCTTCATGATCCTGGTCGACTCGACCATCGTCGCGGTGGCCAATCCGAGCATCATGGCCGCGCTGGACATCACCGACTATGACGTCATCGTCTGGGTCACCAGCGCCTACCTGCTGGCCTACGCGGTGCCGCTGCTGCTGTCCGGGCGGCTCGGGGACCGGTTCGGGCCCAAGAACCTCTACATCGCAGGTCTGGTGGTGTTCACCGCGGCCTCGCTGTGGTGCGGGTTGTCGCGGTCGGTCGGCATGCTGATCGCCGCCCGGGTGCTACAGGGCGTCGGCGCGGCGCTGCTGACGCCACAGACGCTGTCGATGATCACCCGGATCTTCCCGCCGGAGCGGCGCGGTGTGGCGCTGAGCCTGTGGGGTGCCACCGCGGGGGTGGCCACGCTGACCGGCCCGGTGGCCGGCGGGGTTCTCGTCGACCACCTCGGTTGGGCCTGGATCTTCTTCGTCAACGTGCCGATCGGGGTCGTCGGCGTGGTGCTGGCGCTGCGACTGCTCCCAGCGCTGCCGACCCACCGGCACCGCTTCGACATCATCGGTGTGGTCCTCTCCGGGGCGGGCCTGTTCCTCATCGTGTTCGGTCTGCAGGAGGGGCAGACGGTGGGTTGGCCGGGGTGGATCTGGGCGATGATCGCCGGCGGTGTCGCGGTGCTCGGCGTCTTCGTCTACTGGCAGTCGGTCAACTCCGGTGAGCCGTTGATCCCCCTGGCGATCTTCGCCGATCGCGACTTCAGCCTGGCCAATGTCGGGATCGCCGTCATCGGCTTCGCGGTAACGGGGATGATCCTGCCGGTGATGTTCTACGCCCAGTCGGTGTGCGGGCTGACCCCGACCGGTGCGGCGCTGCTGACCGCCCCGATGGCGGTGGCCAACGGCGTGCTGGCCCCCTTCGTCGGCCGGATCGTCGACCGTGCGCACCCCCGGCCGATCATCGGTTTCGGGTTCGCGGTGCTCTCGGCCGCCCTGCTGTGGTTATCGCTGGAGATGACGCCGAGCACCCCGATCTGGCGGCTGCTGCTGCCGTTGACGGCGCTGGGGACCGGGATGGCCTTCATCTGGTCGCCGCTGGGCGCGACGGCGACCCGCAACCTGCCTGCCCGGCTTGCCGGGGCGGGCTCGGGCGTCTACAACACCAACCGCCAGGTCGGGTCGGTGTTGGGTAGTGCGGCCATGGCGGCCTGCATGTCCTGGCGCATCCGGGCCGAGATGCCCGGCGCCCCGGTCGGCTCCACGCCGGCCGGGGAATCGGATGTCACGGACCTGCCGCCGTCCCTGCACGAGCCGTTCGCCGCCGCGATGTCGCAGTCGGTGCTGCTGCCCGCCTTCGCCGCGCTGTTCGGGGTGGTGGCTGCGCTCTTCTTGGTGGGGGCGGTTCCGCGGCGTTCCTCGGAGCCGGTCAGTCCGACTGGACTGGGAGTTCCGACTGGGCTGGAAGGTCGAACAACACCGCCGGATTGAGGTATCCGGTCGGGTCGAAGGCGGCCTTGATCGTCCGCATGGCCGCGATGTCGGAGGGCTCCCGGGACAGCGCCAGATAGCGGCGCTTGAGGCTTCCGACCCCGTGCTCGGAGCTGACGTTGCCGCCGTGAGCGGCGATCAGGCCCATCATCGCGGCGTAGATCCGGGTCTCCCGGCCGGCGTCGCAGCGCAGCACGTTGAGGTGCATATTTCCCTCGCCGAGATGCCCGAAGATCACCGGGACCGCCTGCGGCGCCTCCCGCGCGATCAGCTCGGTGGCGTCGGCGCTGAACCTCGGCAACGCCGAAAGTGGAAGTGAGACATCGAATTTCAACGGCGGGCCGAACACCCCGACGACCTCGGCCATGGACTCGCGCAGATGCCACAGCCGCGCGCGAGCGGCGTTGTCCAGGCCCACCGCCGGTGGGCCGCGCATTGGCAGCGAGTCCAGCGCGCCGGCCAGGACGTCCGTCGGGTCGGAGTTCCCGGCCAGTTCGGCCAGCAGCATCCAGGTCCCCGGCGCCGGTGCGGGCAAGCCCAGCTGTTCCGCGGCCAGCGCCGCCGCGCGTCCGTCGATGAGCTCCAGTGCGGCGATGGTCTCGATGTCGCGAAGCCGGCGCCCGGCCGACACACACGCCTCGAGGTCATCGAACCCGCACACGGCGGTTACCCGGTGCGCGGGCATCGGATGCAGTCGCAGTTCCACCGCGGTGATCACCCCGAGCGTTCCCTCGGCGCCGACGAACAGCGCGGGCAGGTCGTATCCGGTGTTGTCGGAGCGGACCCCGGAATGCCGGCGCAGCACCGACCCGTCCGGCAGCACCACCTCCAGGCCGATCACCTGCTCGGCCATCGAACCGTAGCGGACGGTGCGTAGCCCGCCTGCGTTCGTCGAGGCCATCCCGCCGACGGTGGCCGAATCCCGGGAGGCCAGATCGACCCCGAACAGCAGGCCCGCGTTCGCCGCCGCCTCCTGCACCCGAGCCGCTGTCACGCCGGCTCCTGCCCAGATGCTGCGTTGCGTGGTGTCGACGGCATCCATCGCGGTCAGCCGCTCGGTGGACAGCAGCACGTCATGGTGCTCGGGTACCGTGCCGGCCACCAGCGAGGTGCACCCGCCCTGCACCGTGACCGGCGTGCCGGCGTCGCGGCAGGCGCGCAGAACCGCGCCGACCTGTCCGGCGTCGGCGGGGCGGACCAGGGCGCCGGCTCGTCCGCGATAGCGGCCGGTCCAGTCGACGCTGCGGGTGGCCAGCACCCCCTGGTCGGTGATCAGGTGTGCGCGCCCGACGATCGCGGCGAGGCGTTCGACCAGCGCGGCGTTCACGGCTGGGCGGACAGGAACATGAAGGTGGCAAGCAGCACCAGGTGCACCATGCCCTGCAGGGCCAGTGCCCGCCCCTCGGCCAGGGTGAGCACCGAGACGATTACCGACAGGGTCAGCAGCACGATCTGGGTCGGCTCCAGGCCCAGGGTCAGCGGGCCGGGCAGCCAGATCATCGCGACCGCGATGGTGGGGATGGTCAGCCCGATCGAGGCCATCGCCGATCCGTAGGCGAGGTTCAGGCTGATCTGCACCCGGTCGCGCATGGCGTTGCGAACCGCCGCGATGGACTCCGGTGCCAGCACCAACAGAGCGATCACTACGCCGACCACCGGGTAGGGCAGGCCCAGCCCGGTGACGACACCCTCGATGGAGGGGGAGAGCAACTTGGCCAGGCCCACTGTGGAGATCAGCGCCACCAACAGCAGGGCCAGGCTTATCCGGGCCTCTCGGGCCGAGGGCGGGTCGGCGTGTCCCTCGCCGTCCTCGTCGAGGATGCCGGTGACGCGTCCGTTGCTGTCGGAGGCGACCGGGACGAAGAAGTCCCGGTGGCGGACGGTCTGGGTGAACACGAAGGCGCAGTACAGCGTCAGTGACACGACCGCGGCGAAGGCGAGCTGCGAGGTGCTGTACTCGAGGCCGGCCTCGCTGACGGTGAAGCCGGGCAGCACCAGGCATACGCCCGCCAGTGTCACGACCGTGGTCAGCGCCGCACCCGATCCGGAGGCGTTGAAGGAGACCAGTCGATGCCGCAGAGCGCCCACGAGCAGACTCAGCCCGACGATGCCGTTGAGGGTGATCATCACCGCGGCGAAGACGGTGTCGCGAGCGTAGGTCGACGCGCCCTTGCCGCCGCCCACCATCAGCATGACGATCAGGCCGACCTCGATCACCGTGACCGCCACCGCCAGCACCAGGGATCCCAGCGGCTCGCCGACCCGGTGGGCGACCACCTCGGCGTGGTGAACCGCCGAGAGGACCGCGGCGATCAGACTGACCCCGATCACGGCCAGCACCAGCGGGTGGTCGTGGCGGGCCCAGGTTGCGATCAGGATGACCAGCGCCGCCAAGGGAGCCAGCAACGTCCACTGCAGGGGGCCGCGGCGGGCCGTGGTGTCCATCGGATTGACCCTAACGCCCTGACCGCGGCTCAGCCGGTGTTGCCGATCAGTTCCACCCCGTTGCCGTTCCAGTGGAACTTGACCACGCTCTGCAGGCCGAATCCGCCGGCGAACGTCAATGCGATGGTGTCCCCGGTGCTCTGAGCGGCGTCGATTCCGTTGAACCCGTAGGTGTCCGGCACACCGGTGGGAATGAACTTTCCGAGGTGGAACATCACCGCGCGGGTGTTGGGGTTGGGCGCGTTGGTGTTGGCCTTGACGATGACTGCCGACAGCGGGGCGCATTCGTTGTAGTTGCCGGCCACCGGCTCGGGGTTCCACCCCTGGTGGCTGCGTGGATCGCGGGGTAACTCCGAGACGGCTTGGCCGATCGCCGGCGCGGCGAGGTTCACGGCGCAGGGGTCCGGCGGAGGGGGAGTTTCCGGCGGAGGTGGTTCGGCGGCCGCGGTGGGGGTCTCGGGGGCGGTCACCGCGGGGGTCTCCGGAAGCGGGGTTTTGGACACCGTCGAGTCGCCCGGACTGCAACTCACCAGCGCAGCGGCGGCGGCGCAACCCAACGCCGCGGTGCTCAGCCGTTCCCACACAATCTGAGCACGGTACCGCCGCCAGGCCCGGGCGGCCGGGTGCCACGCGCACAGGCACTAGACTCGCAGCGAAATGACGAGCCCCGAGCCACCGGCAAATACCTTCGCCGAACTGCAGATTCACCCAGCCGTGCTGCAGGCTGTGTCCGACGTCGGCTACGAGTCGCCGTCGGCGATCCAGGCCGCCACCATCCCGGCGTTGCTGGCCGGGTCGGACGTCGTCGGACTGGCCCAGACCGGCACCGGCAAGACCGCCGCCTTCGCCATCCCGATCCTGTCCCGCATCGACACCGACAGCAAGCAGACCCAGGCCTTGGTGCTGGCTCCGACGCGCGAGTTGGCGCTGCAGGTGGCCGAAGCCTTCAGCCGCTACGGGGCGCATCTGAAGATCAACGTACTGCCGATCTACGGGGGATCGTCCTATGTCCCGCAGTTGGCGGGACTCAAGCGCGGCGCGCAGGTCGTGGTGGGAACACCCGGCCGTGTCATCGACCATCTGGACAAGGGCAGCCTGGACCTGTCGCACCTGGACTACCTGGTGCTCGATGAAGCCGACGAGATGCTGCAGATGGGTTTCGCCGAGGATGTCGAACGCATCCTGGCAGACACCCCGGAGTACAAACAGGTCGCGTTGTTCTCGGCCACCATGCCGCCGGGCATCAAGAAGATCACCACCAAGTACCTGCATGACCCGGTCGAGGTGACGGTCAAGTCGAAGACCCAGACTGCCGAGAACATCACCCAGCGCTACTTTCTGGTGTCCTACCCGCGCAAGATGGACGCTCTGACCCGATTGCTGGAGGTCGAGCAGGGCGACGCGATGATCGTGTTCGTCCGCACCAAGCAGGCCACCGAGGAGGTGGCCGAGAAGCTGCGCGCCCGGGGATTCGCGGCGGCGGCCATCAATGGCGACATTCCGCAGGCGGTACGCGAGCGCACCATCTCTGCGCTCAAGGACGGCACGATCGACATCCTGGTCGCCACGGATGTCGCGGCCCGCGGCCTTGATGTCGAGCGGATCTCGCACGTGGTGAACTTCGACATCCCGCATGACCCCGAGTCGTATGTGCACCGTATCGGGCGCACCGGCCGGGCCGGCCGGTCGGGCACGGCGCTGCTGTTCGTCACCCCGCGCGAACGGCACCTTCTGAACTCGATCGAGCGGGTCACCCGCCAGAAGCTGGTCGAGGGTCAACTGCCGTCGGTCGAGGACGTCAACGCCCAGCGGGTGGAGAAGTTCCGCGACTCGATCACCGATGCGCTCAACGCGCCCGGCTTCGAGATGTTCCGCCGGCTGATCGAAGACTACGAACGCGACAACGACGTGCCGATGGCCGATATCGCCGCCGCGCTGGCGCTGCAGAGCCGCGACGGCGCGGAGTTCCTGATGACCGAACCGCCCCCGGAGAAACGCAGAGAGCGCCCGGACCGGCCGGAGCGCGAACGCGCTCCCCGCAAGGTTCGGGACGACCTGGCCACCTACCGCATCGCCGTTGGCAAGAGGCAGAAGGTGAACCCCGGTGCGATCGTCGGCGCCATTGCCAACGAGGGCGGCCTGCACCGCAGCGACTTCGGGCACATCACCATCAAGGTGGACCATTCGCTGGTAGAACTTCCCGCCCGGCTGCCCAAAGAAGCCTGGAAGAAGCTGGAGAACACCCGCATTCAGGGTGTGCTGATCGACCTCAAGCCGGACCGCGGCCGGCCCTCGGGCCCCCGGGCCACCGGCGGAAAGCCGCGCCGCCCCAAGCAATGACTGTTTCCGGCGAGGTCGATCAGGGCGGCCTGGAAGCCGTGTCGGCCGTCGACCGGGTTCCCGCACTGACCGGTGTCCGGGCCCTGGCGGCCATGCTGGTGGTGGCCACCCACGCCGCTTACACCACCGGCAAGTACACCCACGGGTTCGTCGGCCTGGTCTACTCGCGCATGGAGATCGGCGTTCCGATCTTCTTCGTCCTCTCCGGCTACCTTCTCTTCGGTCCGTGGGTCCGGGCCGCCGCATCCGGGGCGGCGTCCCCGCCGCTGACCCGCTACGCCTGGCACCGCGTTCGCCGCATCATGCCGGCCTATGTGGTGACCGTGCTGGCCGCCTACCTCGTCTACCACTTCCGCGACGGTGGCCCCAATCCCGGCCACACCTGGTGGGGTCTGTTCCGCAACCTCACGCTCACCCAGATCTACACCGACAACTACGCGTTCGCCCTGCTGCACCAGGGCTTGACCCAGATGTGGAGCCTGGCCGTCGAGGTGGCGTTCTACGTCGCCCTGCCGGTACTCGCGTGGTTGCTGATGGTGCTGCTGTGCCGGCGCCGGTGGCGGCCGGTGCTGCTGCTGGCCGGTCTAGGTGGACTCGCTCTGCTGAGCCTGGCCTGGATAGTGCTGGTGCACATCACCGATTTCCTCCCCGACGGCGCCAAGTTGTGGCTGCCCGGTTACCTGATCTGGTTCCTCGGCGGGATGATGCTCACGGTCCTGTCCGCCATGGGTGTTCGGGTGTACGGGTTCCTCGCGGTGCCACTGGCGGCGATCTGCTACTTGATTGTGTGCACGCCGATCGCCGGAGAACCCCAGACCTCACCGACCGGCCTGGCACAGGCACTGGTCAAAATGGTGTTCTACGCGGTGATCGCCACCTTGGTGGTGGCCCCGCTGGCGCTCGGCGACCGGGGTGCCTACGCGCGGCTGCTGGCCAGCAGGCCGATGGTGTGGCTCGGTGAGATCTCCTACGAGATCTTCCTGGTGCACCTGGTCCTGATGGAGGTCGCCATGACCGAGGTGCTGCATTGGCGGGTCTACACCGGATCCATGCCGGGCCTGTTCCTGGTCACCATGGTGCTCACCATCCCGGTGGCGTGGGTCCTGCACCGGTTCACCCGGGTGCGTTCCTGATCCCGGTGATTGTGGGAACTACGAACTCCCGCAGCATCGCCCGCTCGTCGTCGGCGTCGCGGCCCGGCACGATCAGCAATGAGGTCAGAATCCGCACCAGCCAGCGGGCCCGGCGCTGCGCGGCGGGCACGTCCTCGGGCTCCAGCGACAGTAGGAAACCGGTGGTCAGCGCCTGCACCACCTCCGACTCCTCGGCGGCGTCGGCGCCGATCGGGGTCCGGGCGAACCACGCCGACAGGGCCGGGTTCTTCCGAACCAGGCGCAGGGCGTGGGTCAGCGCGTCGAGCAGCCGCTCGCCGGGATCCTTGACTGTGCCGACCACAGCAGCCAGTTGCAGGTTCACCTCCCGCGCCTCGCGGCTCACATAGGCGGTGTGCAGAGCCTCACGGTTCTCGAAGTACCGGTAGAGGGTCGCGCGGGAACATCCGGCCGCGGCGGCGATATCGCTCATCAGCACCTCGGTCACCCCGCGTTGCGCGAAGAGCTCACCGGCGGCGTCGAGAATGCGATCGCAGGCCGCCTGCGTTCGCCGCGCTGGCACGTCAGCCCCGCGTCGGCAGGGTCACCGGGACCGAGACGGGCCGTCGCACGTAATTGCCTCCGGCCCAGACGATTCCGGACTCATCGACTTCGAAGTCGGGGCAGCGGGCCAGCAGCTCGGTCAGCGCCACCCGGGACTGCATCCTGGCCGCCGCCGCTCCCAGGCAATGGTGCGCCCCGTGGCTGAAGGTCAGGATGTTACGCGGGCGACGGGTCACGTCCAGGCGCCCGGCCTCCGGGCCGTACTGCCGCTCGTCGCGGTTGGCCGAGGCGTAAAGCAGCAGCGCCTTTCGGCCTGCGGGGATAGTGGTGCCCTCGATGGTGACGTCGCGGGTCGCGGTGCGGGCCAGGCCCTGGACCGGTGAGGTGAGCCGCAGGAACTCCTCGACGGCGTCGCCGATCAGTTCGGGCCGATCGGCCAGCAGCCGCCGCTGATCGGGGTTCTGCTGCAGCAGTTGTACTGCGCCGCCGAGCAATCCGGTGGTGGTGTCGTTGCCACCGGCGACCATGGTGAAGGTGAACGCCAGGATCGACAGCAGTCCGGCCGTGTCGCCGTCTGCGCCGAGCCCAGCGGCGACCAGATGCGAGACCGTGTCGTCGCCGGGCTCGCTGCGGCGCCGTTCGATGAGCCCGTGGAAGTAGCCCATCATCTCCAGCACGGCCTCGCCCGCACCGGCGACTCCGCCCTGCCCGGTGGTGCTCGCCGCGACGATCGCCTCAGTCCACCCGTCGAAGCGGGCGCGGTCTTCGTCCGGGACGCCGAGGTAGTGCGCCACCACCATCGAGGGCAGCGGCTTGAACAGCTCGGCGACGATATCCCCGCCGCCGGCGTTGCGCAGCCGCTTGATCCGTTCGACGACGAACTCGCGGACCTTCGGTTCCACCGCAGCGACCTGGCGCGGGGTGAATCCCCGGGACACCAGCTTGCGGAACTCGGTGTGCGCCGGGGGATCCTGCATGACCATCGGCGGGTTGTCGGCCAGTCCGATGAGCTCGAGTTCGCCATAGGTGACGGTCAGCCCGCCGGCGGAGGAGAAGGTCTCGTGGTCACGTGCGGCGGCCCAGACGTCGGCATGCCGGGACAGCACCCAATAGTCGTCGCCGGATTGCTGCGTTTTGACGTGGTGCACCGGGTCGTGCTCGCGGAGTGCGGTGTACATGGGCCAGGGGTCGGCCCAGGTCGCTCCGGCTCGCAACTCGAACCGCTGATGAGACAAATCGGTCGTCATGTCTCATTTTGGGGATGGTGGCTGCGCCATGTCAATCAGCGAACGTGCGTCCAGTGCGGAAAAGCGGGCGCGAAACCGCCGTGGGTGCACGCTCGCGGGCAGGGCGATCGCGGGGGAGTGAGATCAGACCAGCGCACCGGGGTTGAGGATCCCGTCGGGGTCCAGGGCGGCCTTGATCCGCCGGTTGAGTTCCATCGCCTCCGGCCCCAGCTGGCCGGCCAGCCAGGGCTTCTTCAATCGGCCGACCCCGTGCTCGCCGGTGATGGTGCCGCCCAGTCCGACGGCGAGGTCCATGATGTCGCCGAAGGCTTTCTCCGCCCGGGCGGTCATGGCGGCGTCGGCGGGGTCATAGACGATCAGCGGGTGGGTGTTGCCGTCGCCGGCGTGGGCGATCACCGAGATCGTCAGGTCGGCCTCCGCCGCGATCTTGGCCACCCCGGCAACCAGATCGGCCAGTGCGGGCAGCGGTACGCCGACGTCTTCGAGCAGCAGCGATCCCTGGGCCTCCACGGCGGGGATCGCGTAGCGCCGGGCCGCCACAAACGCCTCGCCCTCCACCGGGTCGGCCGTCGAGAAACATTCCGTCGCACCGGCTTCGGTGAACACACTTGCCATGAACTCGGCGTCCTCAGCCCCTGCGGCGCCGCGGTCGTCGGAGGCGGCCACCATCATCGCCGCGGCGTCCCGGTCCAGGCCCATCCGCAGGGTGTCCTCGACGGCGTTGATCGCGACGGAATCCATGAACTCCAGCATCGACGGTCGGATCCGGCCGGTGATGGTGACCACCGAGGCAGCCGCCGCCTCGACCGAGTCGAAGGTCGCCACGACGGTGGCCGACGCGTGCTGCGGGGGCAGCAGTCGCAGCGTCGCCTCGGTGACCACCCCGAGGGTGCCCTCGCTGCCGACGAACAGTTTGGTCAGACTCAGCCCGGCGACGTCCTTCAGCCTCGGGCCGCCCAGGCGCACCGCAGTGCCGTCGGCCAGCACCACCTGCAGTCCCAGCACGTAATCCGTTGTCACGCCGTATTTCACACAGCACAGCCCGCCGGCGTTGGTGGCCACGTTGCCGCCGATGCTGCAGATCTCGTACGAGGAGGGGTCCGGCGGGTACCAGAGTCCCTGTTCGGCGACGGCCTTCTTGACCTCGGCGTTGAGCAGGCCCGGCTGAACCACTGCGGTTCGGGTGACCGGGTCGACGGTGATCTCCCGCATCTTCTCGGTCGACAGCACGATGCCGCCGTCGACGGCCGTCGCCCCGCCGGACAGCCCGCTGCCCGCCCCGCGCGGCACCACCGGGACCCGGTGCGCGGTGGCCCAGCGCAACACGGTCTGCACCTCTTCGGTTTTCGTCGGCCTTACCAACGCCAGCGGCATTCCGGCTGCGGGGTCCGCCGCCCGGTCCTGCCGGTAGGAGGCCAGGATGGCGGGGTCGGTGACGACAACT
>JACJWN010000031.1 GCA_020637165.1 Mycolicibacterium sp.
TAGCGGCCGCCGAGCAGGAATACCGTCACGGCGGCGGCCACCTCGAAGTAGACATGGCCGGCTCCGGTCACGACAGCGACCACCGACCAGAGGAAGGCGGCCAGCGTGCCGATCGAGACCAGGGTGTCCATCGTCGACGAGCCGTGCCGGGCGCTGTTGAGCGCGGCCTTGTGGAACGGATAGCCGCCCCACACCACGATCGGCGTGGTCAGCGCCAGCACCACCCACTGCCAGCCGGGGAACTGCCACGGCATCACCATCGACAGCGCCAGCACCGGCAGCGCCAACACCGCCGAGCCGATCAGCCGCGGCCGCAGTTGGTCGGCGGGCACGTCGTGGTTCATGTGGTTCTCGCCGGAGTGGTCGATCACCGAGGCGTGGTAGCCGGTGCTCTCCACCGCGTGGATCAGGTCGTGCTCGGAGACCTGCCCGCCGTGTTCGACGTGCGCGCGCTCCACGGCGAAGTTCACCGTCGCCCGCACACCGTCCAGATCATTGAGGCCGCGCTCGATCTTCGCGGCACAGGACGCGCAGCTCATCCCGGTCACCTGGAGATCCGTCGTCGTCATACCGCGAACTATACCCCTAGGGGGTATATCGTCAAGGGCGGGTGAGGGAGGACACTGGTGGAATGACCCTGACCCATGCCGAGCAGCGCGCCGCACCGGCGGAACGCATCGCCGTGCGCTGTGTGGACTCCGATGTGCACCCGGTGCCGCGGCGCGGGGTGCTGCTCGAGTACATCCCCGAGCCGTGGCGCACCAAGTACTTCCTGTCGCACCCGGTCGGCGAGAAGATCTACTACGACGCCCCCGACTACGCGCATGCCTACGCGATGCGGGTCGACACCTTCCCCACCGACGGCGAGTTCGCCGGCAGTGATCCGGAGCTGATGTTCCGCCAGCTGATCATGGAGGCCGGCGCCGACATCGCCATCCTCGAGCCGCTGGCCGCCGGGGCCCGGCTGCCCGAGGCCGCGCAGGCCTCGGCGATCGCCACCAACATCTGGATCGACCGGCACTGGCTGGACAGCCGGACCAACTGGCACCAGCGCTGGCGCGGGTCGATCTCGGTGGCCATCGAGGATCCGGCCGGTGCGGCCCGCGAGATCGAGAAGTGGGCCGGGCACCCGTACATGGCACAGATCCTCATCAAGGCCGAACCCCGCCCGTCCTGGGGCGACCCGAAGTACGACCCGATCTGGGCGGCCGCCACCAGACACGACATCACGGTGAGCTGCCACCTGGCCCGGGGCACTCATGAGACGCTGCCGATCCCGCCGGTGGGCTTCCCCAGCTACAACCACGACTTCATGGTCACCTACTCGCTGCTGGCCGCCAACCAGGTGATGAGCCTGATCTTCGACGGCGTCTTCGACCGCTACCCGACGCTGCGAATCGTGTTGGTGGAGCACGCCTTCAACTGGATCCTGCCGCTGATGTGGCGGATGGACGCCATCTACGAGGCCCGCAAGTCGTCGATGGACATCAAGCGCAAGCCCAGCGAGTACGTCAAGGAC
>JACJWN010000032.1 GCA_020637165.1 Mycolicibacterium sp.
CACCGTGGTGCTGACAGGGCGCTGCACGCGGGTCGAGGTCTCCGGAATCGAGAATAGGGTGAACATCGGGGAGGCGGCGGCGATCGTCGTCTCCGGCCTCAACAACGAGGTCAGATTTCGTTCCGGCACACCGGAACTCACCAAATCAGGGGTGGGTAACACCCTCGAGCGCCGCTGAGCTCTCAACCGGCTGGCCGTGCGCCGGGAGCTAACTCCACGACGTGCGCCGGCGACGGCGGAATCCGTTCCGGCAGCTGTAATCTCAGCATGCCCTGCTCCACCCACCAGTCCACCGGCTCGCCGAGGCCCGGCATCCGGACCTCCGTCACCGCGCTGGCGTCAACCCCACGAATCCCGAACTCACGCACGGGCAGGTCGAGCAGGATGGCGTTCACCCGACCCTCGCACTGGGTGAACCGCACCGCAGTGCCCTCGGTGGTGGTGGCCTGCGCGATCGCCCACGGCCGGGTGCGGTACAGCGCTGCTCCGTTAGCGCACAGCCAGGCACCCAGCCCAAGCAACGGCGCCAACTGCCGTTCGGGAAAACGGCCGTTCTGGTCGGGCCCGATACCGATGAGCAGGTTGCCGTTCTTGGAGACGATGTCGACCAGGGACCGGACGAGTTCGGTCGCGGTCACGTAGTCCTCCGTGCGCTCGTTGCGGTTGGCGCCGAAGGAATGGCCCACCCCGCGGGTGGACTCCCATTTCTTGTCCTGGATCTCGTCGAACGTGGCGTACTCGGGCGTTCGGATGTCGTAGTGATGCTCGGCGGGGAAGGTCAGGGACTTGTGCCGCTCCGGCAGGTAGGCCCAGAACCGCTGCAGCAGCGACCCCCCGACCCGGGCCAACGCGTCGGTAACGGCACTGCGGTGCGCCGGCGCCTCGATCCAGCGGTCGTTGATCACCCCGTCGGGCACCGCGTTGTAGTAGTCGGCGAACAGCGCTGGGAGATCGCCGCCGGAGGGCCAGCAGATGTCGTTCCACAACACCGACGGCCGGTAGCGGTCGATCAACTCACGGACATGGTGTGCGGCGTATGCGACGTAGTCACCGGTGTGCGGGACGGCCAGAAAGCTGTCCGCGGGATTCTGCAGCAGCGCATCGTTAAAGGGCCAGTCATAGCCGCCCGAGTAGTACAGGCCCATCCGGAGCCCGGCATCGAGGATCGCCCGCCTCAGGTCGCCGACGATGTCGCGGCGCGCGTGGTAGCGCCCTTTGCGCGGATGCTCCAGCGCGGTGGGCCACAGACAGAAGCCGTCGTGGTGTTTGGTGGTCAGGACGACGTAGCCCGCGCCGGCATCGCGGCACACCCCCGCGATGGCCCCCATGTCGGCCCCGGCGGTGCCGTCGTCGAACGCGCCGACGAAGTCGTCGTAGGTGGCATCCGGGCCATAGGTCTGCCGTTGGTGCAGCCAGGTCGGACTGCCCTGTAGGCGGCTGCTGTTGAGGTACCACTCGGCGTACGGGTTGTCCCATAGCACTCCGGTGGGCCCCTCCTCTTTGAGGAGCTGCTGAATGTCGGGAACCTGCGGAGCCCAGCCGGGCACCGAATACAGACCCCAGTGAATGAAGATCCCGAGCTTGGCGTCGTCATACCAGGCTGGAAGGGCATGCGTCGAGACGGATTCCCAGGTGGGGGCGTACATCCGGAAAGGCTATGCCCCCGGCCTCAGAGTGCTACCGGCTGCCTCCCGGGGGCCCGAACCGGCTCCGGCACAACGGTCAGGTTGTGGCTCCGCAGCCGGGAACGAACGACTGCGAGCAGGCCAAGTTCAACCAGCCCTGCGGCGACGACGGGCCAGAGCAGTCCGGTCAGGACCGCCAGGGTCCCAGGCCGATTGAGGTCGGCCGAGGCCGGCTCGCGCACCCATTCCGCGAACAGGAACGCTGCGACGGCGACGGCGATCG